>BPGD01000001.1:0-1200000 GCA_026002855.1 Bryobacteraceae bacterium | reverse complement strand
GCGGCCGGTGGTGTTCTATTGCTCCTGTCCGGACGAGGCTTCCAGCGCCGCCTGGGCGCTGCGGCTGCGCGGGCAGGGTTTTCGCGACGCGCGGCCGCTGGCCGGCGGCTTTGAGGCGTGGACGGCTGCCGGGTATCCGGTGGAGGAGTTGACGGCGCCGTCGCAGCGCGTCTCCTGAGCCATCCACGGCGCGGTCCGCCCGTCCGGGGGCGTCCCATCCCGCCCCTGCTGGTATACTGCCAACCATCGGAGGACGCCCTCTTGCCGCGGTCCGGCCTCGGGCCGCGCCTCATGGCGACTGCAACAATGTCGGACTCAACACTGCTCACGCCGCCGCTCGTGCTGAACCGCTGGCAGCGGCTGCTGCTTCCAAACCTGCCGGCCATCGCCGCCCTGACTCTTCTCTATCTTGCCCTCGGCCTTTTGGGGCCGGACGGGTTCCTGAATGATTCCGACACGGGCTGGCACATCGTCACCGGGGAGCGGATCCTCGACACGTTCCATTTGCCCCGCACTGACCCTTACTCGTTCTCAAAGACCGGGGAGCCGTGGTTCGCCTGGGAGTGGCTGGCGGACGTGATGCTCGGCGGGGTGCACAGGAAAATGGGCCTGGCTGGCGTGGTGCTCCTGGCCGTTTTCGCCGTCGCCGCCACGGCCTGGATGTGGTGCGCCTTCGCCCTCTGGCTGGGCAGCGACCGCTTCGTGATCGCCGCGCTGATGGCCGTCGCCATCACCGCTTCCACCATCCATTGGCACGCCCGGCCGCACGTGTTTAGCTGGCCGCTGCTGATCGGCTGGCTGTGGCTGCTTGAAAAGACGCCGGAGCGCGTTTCGCCGCGGCGGCTGCTCGGTCTGTTTGTGCTGATGGCGCTGTGGACAAACCTCCACGGCAGCTTCTTCCTCGCCTTCCTCCTCTCTGGCGCGTATGCGCTCGAGTTCTGGTTCCGCCGGCGGAGCCGGGCCGTCACTGCGTTAGCCGAGGCGGGCGTGGCGCTACTGGCCACCTTTTGCAACCCGTACGGGTGGCATCTCCACCAGCACCTGGTGCGATATCTGACGAATCCGGAGCTGCTCGGGCAGATCAGCGAATATCAAAGCCCGAGTTTTCACGGGAAAGACGGCATTTATCTGCTGGCCCTTTTCCTGCTTGCCATGGCCGGCGCGGTACTGACCCTGGAGCAGCGGCGATTTGCGAGGAGCCTGGTGGTGCTGCTGCTGGCCGCCACGGGTCTGCGGGCCGCCCGCGGAATTCCCATCATCGCCTTTGCCGCCCTGCCGCTGGCGGCGGCCGCCTTCACCGAACTGCTCGGCCGCTTCCGTCCCCTGAAAGAGATCTTCGAGGAATCCGCCAATTTTGGCCGGATCGAGCGGCAGACGAACGGCGCCCTTCTGCTGGCGGCCGTGGGCCTCGTCCTGGTTTTGTGGTCCGCCACGCCGCAGAGGCAGAAGGCCGTGCAATTTCCGGAGAAGCGGTTTCCCGTGCGGGCGGCGCTGGCGGTGGCGCGGCTCGATCCGGCAGCCCGTCTCTTCGCACCGGACTATTATGGCGGATATCTGATCTACCGTTTTCGCGGAACGCGGAAGGTCTTTTTCGACGGCCGCAGCGATTTTTACGGCACGAAATTCCTGGATGATTACGGCAAATGGATGCTGCTAAAGCCGGGCTGGCGCGGCAGTTTCACCCGCGCCGGGTTCAGCCACGCCCTGCTGCCGGAAGACCACCCGTTGCGGGAGGTGCTGGAATGCTCCGGCTGGCGGCGGATTCACGCGGACCGCACCGCCGTGCTGCTTGAGCGGCCCGCTGCGGCGCTGGCGCGGCCCGTCTGCCCCATGCCATAACGCTGGCCCATCAGGCGCGCAGGCCGCGCCACATCGGCAGCAGCTCGAAGTCCTGCCGCAGCGGCTCGACAGGCTCGCCGCGCTGCTCGATCCAACGCTCCTCAACGGGGCCGAGCCGCCGGGCCTCCGCCAGCGAGCGAACCCGCGCCGGATCGATGCCCATCAGCCGGCAGCAGGTGGCATCCACCGCCACCAGGTTCGCACCCGCAACGATCACGCCCGCCCGCCGCGGCCGGCCCTGAATGGGCCCGTTGCCTTCCATGCCGACAATGCCGTCCACAATCGCAATGGCACGCGGCGAGAGCAGGCCAGCGAGCTTCACGATGGAGCGGTCGATTCCATAATGGTGCAACACGTTCTTGGGCCACCCATAGAGCGCGCCCGGCACGACGCCGAATAAGTTCTTCATGGAAAGCGTCACGCCCGCCCAGTGGTGCGTTTTCAGTTTCGGCATGGAGACGATCAGGTCGGCGCCGAGCGCCGTCTGGGGTAGCCACAGCGTGCCGTGGCCTTCCAGCTCGTCCGCCTGCGCCACATCGTCGCGGTTCAGGTCCACGAAGCGGCGTTCGAAGTCGGGGATGGCGTCGAAGTAGCCCGCCTCTTCGGCCAGCGTCCATGTGTCGCGCCGGTGGCCCGGGCCTTCGCCGATGCGCACCTCGGCCGCGCCCAGCCGCTCAAGCGCCTCCACCACGGCGGCCACCAACAGCGGATGCGTGTTGATCGCCGTGGCGCGCGAGAACTCGACCAGATTCGGCTTCACCAGCACGCGCCTGCCGCGCACGCCGATGCCGCACTCAGCCAGCGCGCGGCGGATCTCGCCAGCCAGTTCGCCGCCGTAGTCGCGCGCGCGAATTACGAACACCGGCTCCCGGCGGCTCCAGCCGGCCTCGCGCGGGCGCGAGCAGGCGCCGCCGGCCGCAGCCGCCACCGTGGCGAGCCAGACGCGCCGGTTCATGCCGCTCCCCCTTTCCACAGTCTCCACGGCCCCTCCGGCTCGCCAATCAGCGCCAGTGCCAGCACCGTCGTCTCCGTGCGTTCGTTCACAGCCACAGGCCGGTCATCGAAGGGCACGCCGTGCATGCGGAAGGCCACCCGCAGCAGCGCTTGCGCCAGTCCGCGCGGCCCGCGCCTCCAGTGGGCCAGAGCGCACTCGATGCCGCGGCTGGCCTGCGGCTCACTGCGGCCGCACAGCCCGATGAGCGCCAGCGCGGTCGTCTCCGGAAACGACTCGAGGTCCTGGCCCAGCACGCGCTTGTTGCCGTAGTTCCAGCCGCCATCGCGGCACTGGCGATCCAGAATCAGGCGCGTGCCCATTTCCAGCCGCTCCCGCAGGCCCGGCCCCCCATGTTTCGGCAGGCTCAGCGCCAGGGCGCGCACCGCGTGGGCGGTGGGCTCGATCCACGGGGCCGTGTCCGGGGTCCAGGGCCAGCCCGTAAGCGACGGATCCTGATCCACCACCGGCTCCTTCCGCAGCAGGCGTTCAAGCCACCCAGGCTGCGGCATCTGCCGGGAGCGGAACCCGGCCAGCCAGTCCACGCCGCGCCTCCAGGAGCCGTCAAACTCCCCAATCGCGCACTTCAGCGCCAGAACCAGAGAGGTCGCCCAGCCGGGTTGGCCGATCCCGGGATGGGTCATCCAGGCGCCCTCCGGCAACTGCCAGCCACCGAGCAATGCGGCAGCGCGGCGGCCGGCCTCGGATCCGATCAGCGCGAATGCGGCATAGGCGGTCGGCTCGAGCCACGAAGACTGACCCGCCCGGTATCCCCAGCCGCCGTCGGGATTCTGGCGCGAAAGAAGCAGCGTTCGCGCAGCAGCTCCCATGGCCGGAGATCAGTTCCAGTCCTGGCAGTTGCCGTCCGCCTTCTGGCATTCCATGGGCTGGACGGACGTGATGGGGCGGCCCGTGGCGGTACCGCTGAAGCCGGGGATGAAGTGGCGGATCTGATAGCCCTGAACGGTCACCTGGACGTAATAGCGGGTAATGGCGGGGAATGTTCCGGATGGGTCGATCTGGTCCTGCTTCGAAAAAAGCTGGACGCTGATGTTGCCAATGGAGAAAAACGGGTTCGACGTGGAGCCGCACCCGGATGTTGTGCCGCAGAGGATGATGTTCTGGATCGTCGTCACGTCGTTGGCGCGATTGGCGGCCGCCCAGCGGGCCGCATCCGACACACGCCATGTGATCGTCTGGTGCTGGAAAAACGTCCACGCCCAGTCCATCACGCCGAAATAAAGCAGGAAGAACATCATTGCGCCGAGCCCGAATTCCACGAGCGAAGCGCCCCGGCGCCGAACGGACAACTGATGGATTCCCGGTTTGCGCATCTCACCCCCTCCGATTACGTTGGCGGCAGATAGAGCCCGAGGAAGGGCATCTCAAGAGATGGCTTGCCGTTCAGCGTAACGGTGCCAAAAAACGGAGAAAGCACGCCATTGTATTGCCAGCCGTTGACGGCGACGCGGATCCGGACCGGCCGCCCGTTTACGTCGTACTGAAGCACCGTCACGCTGACTTTGGATGGATCCAGGCCGGAAACAAGCGGCGTATTCGAGCCGACCGAGCCGTACGCCGTCACCGTCTGGATCGCCGCGGAGAAAGACGAAGCGTTCACGAATGTCCGGCTGGCGGCGTAGCGGGCGCCATCGCGCACGCACTTTTCCAGAGAATTGTACAGGTAAAAGAGGTATCCGAAATGGATGGCGCCCAGAACCAGCGTCACCAGCAGCGGGGCCAGCAACGCCAGCTCCACAACGATCGCCCCGCGCTGCTTCGAATCTTTCCGCACCATCGCCTTCACCTCACCAGGCGGATCTCATAGATTCCGTCCTGATTCACAGACTCGCCCCCGGACCCGTGCAGACAGCCCCCCTGGAAGATGGCGCACCAGTTGGAATTTCCGTTCTGCGAATAGGAGCTGAGGAGCTGGAAGCAGAAGAAGCCCAGCACTTCGCCCGTCACTGGATCCACGATCGGCGCATAGACAATATTACCGGGAGATGACAGGCTTCCCCGGTCCTCAAGCGCCCTGGCAATGGAGGAGATCTGTGGCGGCCCTGTGTCGAAACCGGGCAGGTTCTCGTCCACCTGGATCGGCTCGCCCTGCCAGCCATTAATCATGTCCGCGTAGTTATTGGCGTTGCCCGCTACCTGGTCGCTGGACCAGAACCCCGTCTTCTGCTGCAAAAGTTGTGAGTTATAAATCCAGATGGCCAGCAGTTGATATGGATACTGTCCGCCGTTGGCCTGCACATCCCCCTGGCACCAGGTGCCCAACTCCGATGTGTTCATCTGATTGTTTTTGAAAGTCTGTTGAAACGTGTTTGCCCCCCAGCGCAGCGTGTATTGCTGCCCAATGACATATCCCATGCGAGGGTCGCTGGTTAAGTTACACGCCGGCAAGCCGCCCGGGATCGGCGTCGTGCTCGTCGTACAGTGCGCAAACGGCGCGAAGGGGACAAGGCCCTGATCGATGGTCGTCATCTTCACCTGCGCCGCCACGGCCGAGGCTGCGGCCGTCGCCGTCGATTGACCCGTAAGAACGGGGGACAGATACATCGGCACCTGTCCGGACGCGGTGACGCGGACGAACCGATAGCCGGCGGCCGTCGAGGGGCTTGCCGTCCAGTCCCCGCTGGAGGGGTCGGAGGCAACGTACTGCGTCGCAAACTCCACCGTGATGTTCTGGAACTGAACGTTTTGAAAGTGGAATCTCTTCCAATCCCCGCTGGTGCCTGCATATGTGCCGGAGATGGCAGCCGTGCGGGCGGCGTTGATTCCGTTCATCGTTCCATCCAGTAATGAGGCCGCCGCCAGCGCTGCCGCGTCGCAGTAGCCCTGCGCCTCATTGCGAACGATATACAGGCGGCCCAGATCGAACGCCAGTCCGATGAAGCCGAAAATCACCAGCACGCTCAGCGCGAACAGGATCAGCACGACGCCCTGTTGCCTGCCCCTCTTGCCCAAGGTCATGGCTTCCTCCTCTCTCCGGATCCGAACCTTAGCCCAATGGTGCGGTCTTTCCCTTAGAAAATCAAGGCTCATAACCTTCGTAAATTGCGTCACGGCCCGCGCTGCGGCGGAATCAGGAGCAGCACCTCGATTTCCACTGACGCACTGCCGCGCCGCGCCGGACGGAACTCCCACCAGGGCAACAGCTTCAGCAGGGCGGCCGGGTTGCCGGCGGCGCGCACCGCTGTCACCCGCTCCATCTTTCCCGCGCCGGTGATGAACCCATGGAACGCCTGGTACTGGGCCGATTTCCACTCTTCCGGCGGGGGCAGCTCCGCCCGCAAAACATAGGGGGCCTTTAGTGGTGGCGGATCCTCGAGCGTCACCACCATCCCCTGGGCCGCCTGCACTGCCTTCTCCGCGGCGCAGTAATTCAGCATCCACTCCCGTTCGGCACCCACGTTCAGGTAGGCCGTGTAGACCGGGCGGCAAGCAAGCCGGCTGGCCAGGCTCGAAACGGCCTCCGGCAGGGCGCCTTCCACCACGATGACGTCGAAATTGCCGTCGGGCGGGTAGTGAATGACGACAGCTCCATCGGGCCGCCGTTCCATGAGGGCGGTGACGCTGCCCAGACGCAGCGGAACCGCCGCGCCCTCCCCCTGGCCGGCGACTCCGGTCGTTCTGCCCGTGCCCGGCCCTCTGCCCGGCCCCTGCCCTCCGCCCTGCAAGCCATTGCCCGGGCTCAGACCAGATCCCGTGCCCGTGCCCGTGCCCAATGGCGCCGTCCCACCGCCTGCTCCCGTGCCAGCGGCTGCCAGCCCGCGCCCGGCCGCGCCACGGCCTCCAGCGCCCCCGGCGCCGGTTCCCTCGCCAGCACCAGCAGGAAGATCTGTGCCCGCGCCGTGGCCCGTACCCGCCGCCCCGGGGCCAGCCTGGCCGCCAGAGACGCCCGCGTTCGTCCCCCCACGCGATCCCGCCAGCCCCGAACCGCTCCCGCCCGGTGCGGCCTGTGCTCGCGTGGCCGCCCCGCCGACGCCGCTGCCGCCCGGCACGCCCGCCTCCAGCCCGCCTCCCACCTGGTTCACCGGCGGGATCTCGACCGTCTCCCCAGGCCGAAGAGGCATGGGCGAGATGGAGATTACGGACACGGGCTCGCCGATCTGCGGCATTCCGCTGCCGGGCAGGCCCGCTGCGAGCGGGGTCAGGTCGGCCGGGATGCCCGGCGGCGGGAGTGCCAGCTTCGGTTCTTCCAGCCGCGGCGGTTCGGCGCGCACCGGTGCGCCGCTGCGAAGGGGCAGTACTGGAGTCCGGGGCGGGGGTGCGGCCTGGGCAAGGCCCGGGCTGGGCGACCCCGGCGCCTGGACAAGGGGAACGTCCGGCATGCGGCCGGCCCAGGCAGCCAGCGCCGGCAGCTCGACGAACTCTTTCTGGGCGGCGGGCCGCCGGGGTTGCAGCAGCGTGGTGGCAGCCACCACGCGGTAGGGCCGTTGCGGTCTGGGCGCCTCCAGGGCGGCTGCCGCGGAGGGCAGGGGGGACGCGGGCAGATCCTCGGTGCGGCGGCCGGGACCGGGGATGGCAGGCTCGACGAGCCTGCGGGCGGACGGCGCTCCGGCCCCGGCACGCCCGGCACGCGCGCGCCCGCGCTGCACCTTCCGGGTGGGGTTCGCCATCACCGCGTTTCGCGCCATCGGTGCCTGAAGCGTCAATGGCATGCGGATGGCGCCTTCGACGTGCACCACCAGCACAGCCTGCGGATCGAGCGCCCGCGAAAGCCACAGCAACGCCTCCGGCGCTGAGGCGGCCAGCACCGCATGGAGTCCGGCGGAAGCGAGCAGCGCGGGCGCCATGCGGCCGGCGCGGCGTTCATGAATCCAGAATTGCGGTGCGGGAACCTCCGGCAAGGTCCCCGGCTCGTGCCTGGCGCTTTGTGGCCCGTCTGGATCGGAGAGCCCCAGAAGATCGAATCCGAGCCGGGCCCGCCGGCCAACAGGGGGGATTTCCAGCCGGATCCGAAGCTGCCGCGTGTGGAACGCGCGGCGGAGAAGCGGCAAGCAGGCGGCGGCCGCGATGCCCAGCCCGGCCGCGAAACCGCCGATCAGGCTGGTTTCCATGCCGTCTCTCCTCCGTGCCGTGCGGCCGGCCCGGCTGCTGTCAAGCCGTCAACCGCGCGCCCGTCCTGGTTTCCTGCGGCGTCACGACCAGGGAGCGCAGCCGCGGCTTCTTGCCCGCCGGAGCCGCAAGCCCGGCGCCGTCCCCGCCGGGGAAGGCCAGGTTCCTGAGGCCGAACAGGGCCAGCTCAAAGCGATCCTTGGCGCCTACTTTCTGGAAGAGCTTGCACAGGTACACCTTCACGGTCCCTTCCGTCAGCCCCAGCGCGGCCGCAATCTCCTTATTCTTGAGTCCCTGCACCAGCAGGCCGACGAGCTCGCTTTCCCGCGGGGTCAGCCGGACGCGGCGCGCTCCCCGGGGCCAGTCCGCCGCAGCGTGGTCAAAAACAAATTCTCCGGCCAGCACGCGGCGCACCGCGTCGACAAGTTCCTCTGCCGATACGTCCAGGCCGAGCGCGCCCGCCGCGCCGGCCTCGCGCGCCTGAAACATCGTCTCCGGCGAGGCGTCCCGCAGCAGGAGGATCGCACGGCACTGCGGCGCTGCCTCGCGCAGCAGCGCAAGCGGGTCCCATTCGAGATGGCCGGACCACTCGATGACGGCGACCTCCGGTTTCCACCGCGCCATCGCCGCCTTCCACTCCTCCGGCTTCGGCTCAACGGCCCGTACTTCACACTCCGGGCAGCGGGCGAGCACCGCCCTGAGCCCTTCGGCCAACAGCGGCTGCTCCGCCGAGAAGAAAATCCGCCTCATCTCCGCCTTCCTCCGTTCTCCAGAACCGCCATCTCCACCGATCCGTCCTGGTACCTCTACCTGTTTCTCCGCGTGCCTCCGAACTGGCTTCGACCGGTGGCAGCCGTTCTGGGTGCCTTCATACTACTCCCTTCTCTTTACATCGGCAAGAGAAATTTACCTCAGGGAGTACCAGAACCTCAGGTTCAGAACCATCAGGCACTTATCCCGAATTCGGGGATGCTAACCGTCGTTATGCTAACCAAAAGGATGCTTGTTGCTCCCCGACGCCTGGCCTTAAGGTGAAACTCGGAACCGAAATGGGAGCGACACCTCAGTCAGCCAGGGAAAGCGGCCCTAAAGCAATCCACTGCCTGCTGAGTCTCCCGGCTTGCGGTCTGGAGCGCGTGCCTGGCGTGATCCGGTCGCTGGATCGGTGGGGCGCGGTGCTGCGCTTCCGGCGCCAAGCCGCCGACCCGGTGCAGCTGGCCTCGCCGGTGCAGCTCGATGTGGCGCTTCCCTCGGGGCGTTCGGCTGTGGAGCGGGCGCTGCGGTGCGAAGGGACGGTGACCAACGTTTCCGAAGCGGTGGACGGATCCTGCTGGCTTGTGGTCCGCTTCCACCAGGTTCAGTTTTCCCGGTCGAGCCTTGCGGCTCTGCGGGAATCGGTCATGGCATCCCGCGAGGGGTGCGGCTGCGATCTCGGGATCGCGGAGGAGAGGGTCCCGGATCCGCAAGGATCCCCATCCGGCCGTCCGAGTGATGGCCGCTGAACATCAAGCCAAGGAAGGAAAGTCAAATGGAACTGCTCAAGAATTTCTGGAAAGAGGAAGAAGGCCAGGATCTGATCGAGTACGCGCTGCTGCTGGGGTTCATCAGCCTGGCGGTGGTGACGGCGATCACGGGCATCGGCACCCAGTTGAATACTCTCTACACCAGTACCAACACCGTGGTTACGAGCGCGGCATCGTAGGGCAACTGAGTGCTACGGTGAGAAGCCGGTCCGGTGGCGCCGGGAGCGTACCCCGGCGCCCCGGGTGACCAAGCGAGCGCACGGGGAGGGGGTGTAGGTCCCAAGGACGAAGGTAGGGAACCTTAAGCCAACGGCCAAAAAGGGAAGAAATGACAGTGCTCAAGAATTTCTGGAAAGAGGAAGAAGGCCAGGATCTGATCGAGTACGCGCTGCTGCTGGGCTTCATCAGCCTGGGAGTCGTGACGGCGATCACGGGCATCAGCGCCCAGCTGAATACTCTCTACACCAGTACCAACACCGTGGTTACGAGCGCGGCATCGTAGGGCAGCTCAGTGCCACGTTGAGAAGCCGGTCCGGTGGCGCAGGGGGCCTACCCCGCGCCACCGGCCACTGGAAGAGGCGACGCTCTTCGGTCGACTGCTTCCGGAACTGAGCGAGAGGAGCGGGCAGGATTTTGGGGACGAAGTCAGAAAGGATCGAAAATGCAGTCCCGTTTGATTGGCGTCATTGCCTTCGCAATCCTCGTCGCCTTGGGGGCGACGATTGTTCTTTATCAAGTCCTCATCCGGCGGCTCGGCACCGGGCCGGGCGGGCCCACCGCTCAGGTGCTGGTTGCTGTCCGCGATCTTCCCGTCGGCTCCGTCGTGAATCCCCAAGACGTGGAGGCGGTGAAATGGGGCGGTCCGGTGCCGCAGGGCGCCGTGCAGAAGGCTGAAGACATCGTCGGTCGCGCCGCCGTGGTGCCCACCTACCGCGGCTCGCCGATTCTTGATTCCAACTTCGCCCCGAAGGGCGCCGGCGCCGGGCTGGCGGTCACCATCCCGCCCGGCAAGCGCGCGGTGGCAGTGAGAGTGGACCAGGTGGTGGGACTGGCCGGATTCGTGCTGCCGGGCATGCGGGTGGATGTGATCGCCTGCGGCAATCCGCCGGACGATTCCAAGAAGGCCCTGGGCACGCAGGCGCGCACCATTCTTCAGAACATTGAAGTCCTCTCGGCCGGCCAGAACCTTCAGCCGGACCGCGAAGGCAAGCCGGTGCCGGTGCAGGTGGTGAACCTGCTGGTGACGCCGGAAGAAGCCGAAATCCTCGCCCTGGCCGGGAACGAAACGCGCATCCAGCTTGTGCTGCGGAATCCGCTGGACAAGGACAAGGCAGAGCCGCCGGGGACCGCCACCGCCTATCTGTTTTCCGGGCGCCCGGCGGGCAAGCAGATCCTGCCGCCACGGCCCGCCGGCTATAAGCCGCCGCCGCCGAAGATGCAGACGGTGGTCATTCCAGTGACGATGCAGATCTTCGCCGGCGCGAAGAGGGAGGAAGTGAAAGTGGGTGAGATTGTGGAAGAACGCCCGGTGACGGAGGTGCGGAAATGAGCGCCCGCTGGTTGGCCGTGTTCATCCTGACGATGGCGCCGCTGGTGGCGCAGCCCGGCGCGGGCGCGCCCCGCGAGTTGCACCTCATTTCGGGCAAGTCGATCGTGCTGGACAGTCCGGTGGAGGTGATCCGGGCGTCAGTGGCGGACCCGGAGGTGGTGGAGGCGGTGGGCGTCTCGCCGACCGAGGTCCTGCTGAACGGGAAGAGGCCGGGTCAGACGAGCGTGATCCTGTGGCAGAAATCCGGCAACCGGCTGTTTTTTGATGTCACCGTGCGACCGCGGCCCGCGCCGGAAGACACGCGGATCCCGGCGCTGGGGCGCGAACTGGAAGCCGCGCTGCCGGATCGCAAGATTGAGTTCCGGGTTGAGGGCGACACGATCTATCTGCACGGCATGGTGGAGAGCCTCGGCGAGGCCGAGCGCGCGGCGGCGATTGCCGCCAGCGTGGCGGGCAAAGACGCGAAGGTGGTGAACCTGCTGGACGTGGCGGTGCCGGAGACCGACCCGCAGATCCTGCTGAAAGTCCGCTTTGCCGAGGTCGACCGGGCGGCGGCGCTGGAGCTGGGGGCGAACATCGTTTCCACCGGCGCCACCAACACGATTGGCAGTGTCTCGACCGGGCAGTTCAATCCGCCGCGCCCGCAGGGCGGCATCCGCGCTGGGACGTTCACGCTCTCCGATGCTCTCAACGTCTTCCTGTTCCGCCCGGACCTGGATCTGGGGGCGACGATCCGCGCTTTCCAGGAGCGGAAGCTGGTGGAGATCCTGGCCGAGCCGAACGTGCTGGCGCTGAACGGCAAGGACGCGAGCTTCCTGGCCGGCGGCGAATTCCCCTATCCGGTGGTGCAGGGCGGCGGCGTGGGCGGCAACGTTTTCGTCACCATCCAGTTCCGCGAGTTTGGCATCCGGCTGAACTTCACCCCGTACCTGACGCCGCGCGGCAGCATCCGGCTGCGGGTGGAACCGGAGGTGAGCGCGCTGGACTTTGCCAACGGCCTCACCTTCCAGGGCTTCAACATCCCGGCGCTGACGGTGCGGCGGGTGAGCACGGAGATCGAGCTGGAAAACCGGCAGGCGTTCGCCATTGCCGGGCTGATGGACAACCGGTTGCAGGAAACCATTAGCAAGATCCCCGGCCTCGGCGACATTCCGCTCATCGGCACGCTGTTCCGGTCGAAGGTGCAGAGCAAGGACAAGAGCGAGCTGCTGGTGCTGGTGACGCCGGAGATCGTGCGGCCGATTCCGGCCGACCAAAAGCCGCCGGAGATCACGATGAGCGGCAAGTTTATTCAAGATGGAGCGGCGGCGATGCCGCGGACGCCGGGCGTGGAAGTCACCGGCGAGCCGAAGGCGGCCGGGCGCAAGACCGTTCCTTACGAGGTGCTGAAGGAAGAGCAGCGGCTGGAGAAAGAGCGCGAAGAGAAGCGGCGCGCCACCATGAGCAGCGGCGGCGGCTTCTCCGTTCGCGGCCAGTAGAGAGTGATGGCTGGGCAGGAGCGTTTCATGACGGCAAAAGGGCCACTGAGCATCGGCGTTGTCATTGGCAACGCGCGGCTCTGGGAGGAGACCCAGGCCCTGTTGCGACAGATGCCGGTGCGGGTGATGTTTGAGTCGGCGCAGGCGGCCACTGAGGACGTGCTGTTCGCCCGCATCGACCGCTTCAAGCCGGACGCGGTGCTGCTGGATCCGGCGGCGGTGCCATTGCCGCTGGCGGAACTGATTCCGCTGCTGAAGGAGCTCCCGGCGGCGCCGCTGGTGGTGATCGTCCAGGAGGCCGCTAGCGCGGACGAGATCATCCGCGCGATGCGCGCGGGTGCGGACGAGTTTGTGCTGCCGCCGATTGAAACGAGCATGAAGGAAGCGCTGGAACGGCTGGCGCAGCGCGCATCGGTGGCAGCGCCGAAGACGGCAGGGCCGCAGGGCAAGTCGTTCGGGTTCCTTTCAGCCAAGGCAGGCTGCGGGGCGACTACGGTGGCCTGCCATGCGGCGGTGGAACTGGCGCGCGTCAGCGGCAAGACGACGCTGCTGGGAGACTTCGACCTGCCGGCAGGCATGGTGCGCGTGCTGATGAAGGCCAACAGCCGATACTCGGTGCTGGACGCGGCCCGCAACACCGCGGACCTGGATGAAAGCTATTGGCGCGCGCTGGTCTCCAACGGCTTTCCGGGCGTGGAGGTGCTGGCGGGGCCAGGGCCGGAGCTGTTTCGCGAGTATCCGAATCCGGAAGACGTCCGGCAGGTGCTCGAGTTCGCCCGCGGCCGGTACGCTTACGTGGTGGCTGACCTGGGCGCGGGGCTGGATGCGGCCTCGCTGCGCACGCTCGAGGAAGTGGACGAACTGGTGCTGGTGACCACGCCGGAGATGCCCGCGCTTCAGATGGCCAAGCTTCAGCTTCACCGGCTGGGCGCGGCCGGCTTCCGGCGCAGCCACATCCGGCTGGTGCTCAACCGGCTGTCGCGCCGCGTGGAGCTGGCCCCGGCAGAGATCGAGCGGGCGCTGGACATGGAGATCTATGCGACGCTGCCCAACGATTATGGCGCGCTGGACCGGGCCTATACCGAGGGCCGGCTGCTGCCCGAGAACAATCACCTGCGTCAGGCGATCGGGCGGATGATCCAAACCCTGGCCGGCCTGGACGCGCCAGGCGAGGGCAAGCGCAGGTTTTCGCTGTTCAATTTCTGAGGAGGATGGGGGACGATGGCATCACCGCTTCGTTTTGATCCGAATGTTCCTGCCAAACGGGACCCGGGCTGGGTGAGCCGGCTCTTCAGCCGCCAGTCGTTTTCGCCGCATTTGCAGGAGCTGAAGTTCAAGCTCCACAAGGAGCTGATCCAGCGCATCAACCTGGAGGCGCTCTCCACGCTGCCCGAGCCGCAGGTGCGGGCCGAAGTCCGGCAGGCGGTGGAGAAGCTGGTGGACGAGCAGGACGTGCCGCTCAGCATGGCGGACCGGGAGCGGGTCTGCTCGGAGGTGCTCGACGAGGTCTTCGGGCTGGGGCCGCTGGAGCCGCTGCTGGAGGATCACACGATATCGGACATCCTCGTCACCACGCCGCGGCTGGTGTATGTCGAGCGCAACGGCAAGCTGTACCGCACGCCGGTGGAGTTCAAGGACAACCAGCACCTGCTGCGGATCATCGAGAAGATCGTGTCTGGCGTGGGGCGGCGCATTGACGAGTCGTCGCCGATGGTGGACGCGCGCCTGCCGGACGGCTCGCGCGTGAACGCGGTGATTCCTCCGGTGGCGGTGGACGGGCCGTGCCTGTCGATCCGCCGGTTCGGGCGGAATCCGCTTCAGATGAAAGACCTGATCGACAATCTGACGCTGACGCCGGAGATGGCGAAGTTCCTCGAGGCCTGCGTGGCGGCGCGGCTCAACATCATCGTCAGCGGCGGCACCGGCGCCGGCAAGACGACGCTGCTCAACGCGCTGTCGGCGTTCATCCCGGAGACCGAGCGGATCGTCACCATCGAGGACGCGGCCGAGCTTCAGCTTCAGCAGACGCACGTGGCGCGTATGGAGGCGCGGCCGCCGAACATCGAGGGCAAGGGCGCCATCAAGATCCGGCAGCTGGTGATCAACGCGCTGCGCATGCGGCCGGACCGCATCATCGTCGGCGAGGTCCGCGGCGAAGAGGCGCTGGACATGATGCAGGCGATGAACACCGGCCACGACGGCTCGCTCACGACCATCCACTGCAACAGCCCGCGCGACGCCATTTCGCGCCTGGAAGTGATGATGGGCATGGCCAACGCCAACATGAGCATCCAGTCGATCCGCCAGCAGATCGCCTCGGCCATTGATCTGTTTGTCCATGTGGCCCGCTACAGCGACGGCACGCGCCATATCTCACACGTGACCGAGTGCGTCGGCATGGAGCGCGACATCGTCACCACGCAGGACATCTTCCTGTTCGAGAAAACCGGCGTGGCGCCTGATGGACGGGTGCTGGGCCGCTTCCGCGCCACCGGCATCCGCCCGAAGTGCTACGAGAAGCTGAAGACGGCGGGATTCCATTTCCCGCAGGAGCTGTTCCAGTCCGTCACGGAGATCTTCTGAGGCCCCATGTCCGTCACGCTGTTCGCCATCATCTTTCTCGTGCTGCTGATCGTGATCGGCGGAGGAGCGTGGTTTGCGTGGGAGGTGCTCACCTCCGCGCGGAAGAAGGAGCTGCTGGGGCAACTGGACAACGGAGGCCTGGAGGGCGAGCGGTTTGATTATGTCCGCCAGGACATTTTCATTCCCCGCTCGGAGATGGAGCGGCGGCTGCGGCGGCACCCGCTCATGGATTTTCTCGACGGGCTTCAGAAGCAGATCGGGAAAGCGGGGCTGGACTGGTCCGCGGGCGGGCTCCTGCTGGGCGCGCTGGCGCTGGCCGCCGCCGGGGCCATCATCGGGTGGATCTATCCGCTGCTTCTGTTCCGCTGGCTGACGGCGGCCGCGTTTGCGCTGATCCTCGGCGCGCTGCCCTTTTTGCACGTGAACATGCAGGCGGCCAGGCGGATGCGGCAGTTCGAGGAACAGTTCCCGGAGGCGCTGGACTTCATCGCCCGGTCGCTGCGCGCCGGGCACGCCTTTTCGGCCAGCCTGGAAATGCTGGCCAACGAGTCTCCGGAGCCGCTGAGCTCGGAATTCCGCCGGGTTTTTCAGGAGCAGAACCTCGGCATGCCCCTCGAGAATTCCCTGCACGGGCTGGCTGAAAGAGTGCCGCTTGTGGACGTAAAGTTCTTCGTTTCGGCGGTGCTTTTACAGCGGGAAGCCGGTGGAAATCTGAGCGAAATTCTGGAACGGCTGGCGCACACCGTGCGCGAGCGGTTCCGCCTGAAAGGCCACGTGATGGCGGCGACGGCCTCGGCGCGGGTCACCGCCATCATTCTGTCGCTGATCCCGCTGTTCGTGTTCATCAGCCTCCAGCTCCAGTCGCCGGATTATATCGGCATTCTCGCCAGAGACCCGGCCGGCCCGTGGCTGCTGTTGGGCGCCCTGACCGGACAGGTGACGGGATATTTCCTGATGAGGAAAATGATCAATTTCAGGTTCTGACCCATGCTGATCGCCATTTCTGCCGCCTTTTTTCTCGCGCTCGCGTCGGCCATCGTCTGGTACGGATACCGGAGCTATGTGAAGCCCGGCGAGGCGTATGAACAGTTGGCGGCGCCGGTGTCCGGCGTCATTACGGGCGAGCGCCGGGCGGCGGAGCAGCCGTTCCGGGTGCGGCAGTTCCTGCAATGGGTCGGCGAGAAGATGCCGCAGGATCCGATGTCGGCCTCGCTGCTGCGGCGGCAGCTCATGGTGGCCGGCTACCGTTCGGACGCGGCGCTGCCGGTGTTTCTCGGCATCCGCACGCTGGTGACGGTCGCCGCGGCGCTCGTGGCGTGGAGCCTGGCGCCGGTGATCAACCTGCCGCTGGTGCTGAAGGCCGGCATTGTGCTGCTGGCGGCGGTGCTGGGCCACATGCTCACCAACCTTGCCCTGGACGTTCTGGGCGAGCGGTATCAGGAGAAGCTGCGGCTGGCGCTGCCGGACGCGCTGGACCTGATGGTGGTGGCCGTCGAGGCGGGCCTCGGCCTGGACCAGGCGATCATGAAGGTGAGCGAAGAGCTGAAATTCACGCATCCCGAGCTCTGCCGCGAGCTCCAGCTCGTCTCCCTGGAGACCCGCGCGGGCGTCAAGCGCGCCGACGCGCTGCGAAATATGGCCGAGCGGACCATGGAGCCGGAACTGCGCAAGCTGGTGGCGGTCCTTGTTCAGACGGACCGATTTGGAACGAGCGTGGCCGAGGCGCTCCGCACACACGCCGAATTCATGCGCGTGCGGCGGCGCCAGCTTGCCGAGGAAAAGGCCAACAAGCTGGGGCCGAAGCTCACGGTCGTCATCTTTTTCACCATCCTGCCGGCCATCATGATTGTCGCCGGCGGGCCGGCCATCCTCCAGATTTATCGGCAACTCATCCCGGCTTTGAGTGGACAGCCGGGCGGGTAATGGTGGAGGATTTCATCTGAAGGAGTGCACCTTATGGATCAGAACTGGCTTCCCATTGCGACCGGTATTGGCGCCCTCATCTGCCTCGTTCTGTATCTCCGCCGCCGTCGTGCGCGGAAACTGCGGGAGTTCAAACAGCAGAAGTAACCCTGCCTCAACCGGCCCGGGCCGCCGCTTTCCACCAAACGAGCAGCAGGATGGCGGCGGTCCCGGCGGCAATCGAGACCCCGTGCGGCAGGCGGAGTGTCTGCGGGTTCTTCACGTCCAGATGCTCGTGGCGCACCCACGGCGCGCGGAAGGAGGCGAGCTCTCGGAGCAAATAAAACACGTTCCATAACGTGGAGCCAAGCCGTCCCTTGGCGAGGGCGAGGCCGATGGCGGCGATCATGCCGAAGATCGACGTGGCCGCGAAGATCAGCAGCCAGGTGTGCAGACCCGCGATGGCGCCCGCCGCGCCCATCAGCTTTACGTCGCCGGCGCCCATCGCGTGCAGCAGGTAGAGCACGAAGTAAAGCCCGAACGCCGCGGCGAAGCCGAGCAGGGCCGTTTTCAGCCCCGGCCATCCGCCCACGGCCGCGTTCGCAGCGAGCCCCGCGCCGAACCCCGCCACGCAAAGCCAGTTCGGTATGCGCCGGGAGCGGCAATCGAACCAGGCGGCCGGCAGAACGAGGCCGATCAGGAGAAACTGGAGGAGAGGATGCAGGGGCGGAGGAATCAGCTCGACCACAGTCTGGGTGCTCCTGTCCCATCATAAGGGCAAGCGCCCGCCACACCAGGAGGAAACCGCCATGGAGGCCAGCCACTTCATCGACTATTACGAGCTGCTTCAGATCAGCCCGAACGCCGAGCAGGAGACCATCACTCGCGTCTACCGCATTCTTGCCGCCCGCTTCCACCCCGATAACCCCCACACCGGTGACGCGGAGAAATTCCAGCTTCTCAACAAGGCCTACCAGGTGCTGGGCGACCCGAAACGGCGCGCCGAGTACGATGCCGAGCTTGCCATTATGCGCATGCAGCCGATCGGCGTCTTCGGCCTGAAAGAATTCGCCGTCGGCATCGATGGAGAGGCCAACCGCCGCATGGGCATCCTCTGCCTGCTGTACAACCGCCGCCGCACCGATCCGGACAAGCCGGGTGTCTCCGTGCTCGAGCTTGAGCAGACGATGACCTTCCCGCGCGAACACCTACTGTTCACGCTCTGGTACCTGAAAGAGAAGGATCTGGTGCGCCAGGACGGCAGCAGCGACTTTGTCATCACCGCCGCCGGCGTGGACTGGGTGGAAGAGCATCTGCCGAAGAATCGCCTCCTGTATCACCTGCTGAAGGCGGCCGAGTCCGGCCAGACGCGGAGCGAAGTGCCGCCGGATCTCGAGGGGGATCGCCGCGACGACCGGACAGAGCATGACCAGCCGGCGGATCCCCGATGACCGCCGCGGTGCTGAAGTGCCTCAGCTCCAATAGCTGCGGTCAAGGCTCCGGTATTGCACGGCTTCGGCCACGTGTTTAGCCTGGATCTGTTCGACGCCCGCCAGGTCGGCGATGGTGCGCGCGACTTTGAGAATGCGGTCATGCGCCCGCGCGGACAGCGCCATGCGCTTGACCGCCTGTTCGAGCGTCCGCTCGCCGGCCGCGTCCAGCGGGCAGAGCTCGCGCAGGCGGCCTGGCGGGATCCCGGCGTTGACGAAGCCGCGCGCCCGCTGCCGCGCCCGCGCCGCCAGCACGCGCTCGCGCATCTCGGCCGAGCTCGTGCCGCCGTTGCGCGTGCGCAGCTCCTGGAAGGGCACGGCGGGCACTTCGATGTGGAGGTCGATCCGGTCGAGCAGCGGCCCGCTGATCCGGCCCAGGTACTGCTGGATCTGGGCGCCCGTGCAGCGGCACTCGCGCGTCGGGTCGCCGAAATACCCACAGCGGCAGGGATTCATCGCCGCCACCAGCGTGAACGAAGCCGGAAAGCGCAGCGTCATCTGCGAGCGTGCGATCACGACAGCGCGCTCTTCCAGCGGCTGGCGCAGCAGCTCCAGAACATTTCGCGGAAATTCCGGCAGCTCGTCGAGGAACAGCACGCCGTGGTGGGCCAGGCTTACTTCGCCCGGCCGCGGCATGCCCATGCCGCCGCCGACCAGCGCGGCGTCGGAGATGGTGTGATGGGGCGCGCGGAACGGCCGGCGGCGCAACAGCCCCTGCCCTCCCGGCAGCACGCCCGCAACGCTGTGGATTCGCGTGGCCTCCAGCGCCTCTTCCAGCGTCAGCGGCGGCAGGATCCCCGCCAGCCGCCGCGCCAGCATCGTCTTGCCCGAACCCGGCGGCCCGATCAGCAGCACGTTGTGACCGCCGGCGGCCGCCACCTCCAGCGCCCGCTTGGCGGTGGTCTGGCCGCGCACGTCGCGAAAGTCCAGATCGTCTTCGGCCTGCCAGGGCTCGGCGGCCGCCGCAGGCAGGTCCGGCTGGAACCGTTCCGGATTGGTCAGCAGCCCGACAACTTCGTTCAGGTGAGTTACGCCGTAGACCTGCAACCCCTCCACCACCGCCGCCTCGGCGGCATTTTCCCTGGGCACGACCACGGCCCGTGCGCCTTGTTCGCGCGCGCAGGCGGCCACGGGCAACACGCCGCGCACCGGACGGACACTGCCGTCCAGCGACAGCTCTCCCACGATCAGCTGGTCGTGCCGCGCCGGCACCCGGCCCATGGCGCCGAGGATCGCCACTGCAATGGGCAGGTCGAAACCGGCACCCTCCTTGCGCACGCTGGCCGGGGCCAGATTGACGGTCACCGTCTGGCTGGGATTCGGGAAGCCGCTGTTCGAAATGGCCGAACGGATCCGCTGCCGGCTCTCTTTCACCGCAGTATCCGGCATGCCGACGACGATAAAGTCCCGCTCCGTTCCGCCGGGGTAAACGTCCACTTCGACGTCCACGGGACGTGCTTCAATGCCGACAAGCGCGGCGCTCAGTGTGCGGAACAGGGCCATCCGGCGCGGCGGCCTCCAGCAGATAAGTGGCCGGCCGGGGCCTTTCGTCTCACTCGGACTCAGCGGCCGCGGCTGCGTCTTTACTTTTCCACGCGGAAGCGCGCCTGCGCCTCGGCGGTCTGGCCGCCGACGCGGTCCCGCACGGTCACGGCCAGCGTGTACTCGCCGGCCTGCACGCCTTCGGTAATGCTGAGCGTGAGCAGCCCGTTCAGCAGCCGCCGCGGATAGAACGGCTCGCCTTCATCGCTGGCGGCCTCTTCCTGCGCGAACAGCTCCTTGCCAGAGGCGCCGAGAATCCGCAGCCCGTAGCCGACCGAGAAGCGGTTCTTCTCGCCTTGCGCGAATCCGGCCACCTGGAAGCGCGCCACCAGCATCTGGCCGGGCCGGTAAACGGGATCGGACATGGGCTCGCGCTGGGCTTCGTCGGCATAAAAACCGAGGTTGAGCACGCTGAGCTCTTTCACCTGCGGGAACGGCTTGCCGCCGACGCGGAACGGCACGTCCTGTTCGGCGCTTGTCTGCGCCAGCTCGTCGGCCACGCGAATCCGCAGACGGTATTCGCCCGGCGGTAGCTGCCCGGGCAGCGCCAGCGTATACTGCACGCGCGGCAGCCAGTTGCGGTCTTCGTAGGTCAGCTCCTCCTGGATGGCGCCGTTGGCGGGCGGCTCCAGCAGGCGGCCGTCGGGATCGGTGGCATAAAGAGACCAGCGCAGATCCACGCGGTCTTTCACCACGCGGAAGCCGGAGATGCGGAAGCTGAGATACAGCAGCTCGCCGGCGTAGTATTCGTAGTCCGGCCGGATGGGCGGGCCGTCCTCCTGCCGGTAGTGGAGCGTCACCCCCGTAATGGTCAGCCGCGAAGTTTGCGGCTGGCCCTGCCAGGACGGCGCCCACAATAGCGCAAGCAGCCAGATCCAGCCCACGCTTCCATTGTGCTCCGTTATTGCGACGGGGGCATCTGCGGCTCCACTTGTGGACGCGCGCCCGGCGCTTCCACGCGGTAGGGCAGGGAGATGAGCGCTGTTTTCTCTTTTTCCACGTCTCCGCCGCTTGACACCCGCAGCCGGTAGTCGCCGGGAGGCACATCGAACAGCAGGGCGCCCGTTACGGTCTGTGTGCTGCCGACGCGGCGCAGCAGGCCGAGCCATTCCGGCACGCCATCGCCCTTGTCGAGCTCCATCGTCTCCCGGCCGTCCTTGTCAATCACCGCGAGCAGTGGCGCCGTGTGCTCTTCCGGCCCGTTGTTCGTGATGCTCACCGAGACGAGCAGAAAGCGATGCTGCGGCTTGCGCGGCCCCAGGTCGGTTTGCAGATCATCTCGCCACTCGGTGCTGTACACCGTGTAGCTCAGATCGCCAACCACGACGGGCGTGCCGACCGGGTGCACCACGTCCTGCTTCCGGCCGCCGCAGCTGGACGCGGCCAGCAGGACCATCAGGAGCGCGCCGGCGGCGGGCCGGACGGGTCGGAAAACTGGCATCATTTGTCTTGCCTCCGAGTCAGTAATAGTGTGCAACATATCGCAAGCCGCCGCTTGATGCAATTCGCGTTCATTCTATTGGCCGCCGCCGCGGCCTGCGCCGCCGACGTGCGCCGCCATCCGGTCACCGGGCGCGTGATCGCACCGGTGATGGGTGCGGCCGGCGCGGCGTGGCTGGACCGCTCCGAGCGCGAGATCGAGGAACGTCCGAGCCTGGCGGTGAAGCTGCTCGGGCTTCGGCCAGGCCAGACGGTGGCCGACATCGGCGCCGGTTCCGGCTATTACACGGAGCTGCTGGCGCGCGCCGTGGGGCCGGAGGGAAAAGTCTATGCCACCGACATCCAGCCGGAGATGATGCGGTTGCTTGAGGAGCGGATCCGCCGGAAGAAGCTCTCCAATGTCATTCCGATTCAGGCGGGCGAGACCGACCCGCGGCTGCCCCGCGAATCGATCGATCTGGCGCTGCTCGTCGATGTCTATCACGAGTTCACTCACCCGCAGCACATGCTGCGCCGCATCCGCGAAGCGCTCCGCCCGGGCGGCCGGCTGGTGCTGGTCGAATTCCGCAAGGAAGACCCCACCGTCCCCATCCGGGAAGAGCATAAGATGAGCATCGCAGAGGCGCGCGCGGAAGTCGAGCACGAAGGCTTCGTTTTTGAGCGCGTTTTGCACGACCTGCCCTGGCAGCATATGCTGATATTTCGCAAATGAAGGGCACGCGACATCCGGGCGAGCTTTCGCGCGGGAGCGATCCGGCCACCGGAGCCGAGATCCTGCAGCTGACCGCGGCGCCGTGCATTAACCACCACGCCTACTTCCTGAACCCTTCGCTGACGCCCGACGAACAGACGCTGCTGTTTGCGAGTAACCGGACCGGATCCTGGCAACTGTTTTCCGTCGAGCCCTTCCCGGAAGGCGGCATCCGGCAGTGGACCGACGGCGAGCCGATTCATCCCTTTTCTCCGGCCATTCACCCCGCCGGCGGCGAGGTCTTCTTCGTGCGCGGCGGCGCGGTGTGGGCCATCCACCGGGACACGCTGGAAGAGCGCCTGGTTGCACGGCATGACAACGCGCAGCTCGGCGAGGTTTCGCTTTCCGCGGACGGGGAATGGATCGCCGCCGCAGCGAAGATCAGAGGCGAAAACGGCCTGGTGCTGGGCCGGACCGACGGCACCGGCTGGATGTTTCACCGCTTTCCGCGGACGGTGATCCACCCGCAGTTTCATCCGCTGGATCCCGAGTGGCTCGAGTTCGCCGCCGATCCGGCGCCGCGCATGCACCGCATGCGGCGCGACGGCGCGGGGCTCGAATGCCTGTACGAACACACGAACGACGAGTTCGTGGTCCATGAAACGTTTCTGGGCGCTACCGGCGACATCGTGTATGTCGAATGGCCGCGCGCGCTGTGGCGCATGGGCTGGACAACGCGCGAGCGGCGCCTCATCTGCGAATTCAACGCCTGGCACATTGCGCCGGACCGCGCCGGCGAGCGCGTGTTGTGCGACACGAACCATCCCGACCGCGGCATCTTCCTCATCGACGCCGCCACCGGGCACGGGCACCTGGTGTGCCTGTCGCAAAGTTCGAACCGCGGGTCGCAGTGGACGCGCTCCCGCTATGCGCTGGCCGAGGACTTCGCCGCCGCGCGCGCCTCGCTGGGCGGGAATCTGAGCTGGATGGAAAACGCCGCCGACACCGTGTACGGGCCACAGTGGACTCACCCGCACCCCTCTTTCTCTCCCTCGGAGCGGTACGTCATCTTCACGAGCGACCGCAGCGGGCGTCCGCAGGTCTACGCGGCGAAGCTCCATGGATAATCTCACCCACTCGCTCACCGGCGTCCTGCTGGCGCGGACAGGCCTCAGCCGCGACGTCCCTTACGGAACAGCGCTGGCCGTGGCGGCGGCCAACTTCGCCGACATCGACATCGTCACTGCGGCGAAGAGCTGGATCTGCTATCTGGACCATCACCGCGGCTTCACGCACTCGCTGCTGTGGCTTCCACTGGTGGCGGCCGCGCCGCTGCCGCTGTGGTGGCTGCTCGCGCGGCGGCGAGGGCCGGTGCGGCGCAGGCTCTGGCTGCGCGCCTGGCTGGTCTCGGTGGCCGCCGGTTTGACACATCCGCTGCTCGATCTGCTGAACGTCTACGGAATCCGGCTGTGGACTCCCGCCAGCAACCGCTGGCACCATCTCGACCTGCTGTTCATCGTCGACGTCTGGGTCTGGGCGCTGCTGCTGGTGTGCGTGCTCGGGCCGATGCTGGCGCGGCTGGTTGATTCCGAGATTGGCGCGCGTGGCGCATCAGGGCGTGGCACGGCGTGGCTGGGGCTGACCGGGCTGGCACTGATCGTGGGATTCCGCTCGCTGGAGCACGCCCGCGCCATCGCGCACCTCAACGCACGCGTCTACTCGGGCGAGCCGCCGCGGCGCGTGCTCGCCACGCCCACGCCGGCGAATCCCTGGCAGTGGAGGGGCGTCGTCGAGACGCGCTCCTTCTGGCGCATCGTTTCCGTCGATCTGCTCCGGCCGGGCGATCCGCTCGATCCCGATGCCGGGCCGACTTACTACAAACCGGACATTGCACGCTTCCGCCCCATCGTGGCCGCAACAGAAACCGGCCGCGTGTTTCTCGATTTCTCCCAGGCGCAGTGCTGGAGCGTGACGCCCGCGCCGGCGCCAGACGGGGCGACGCTCGTCTCCATCTCCGATCTCCGCTTCGGCCCGCCCGGCGGAAATGCATTCACCGCGACGTTTCTGATTTCCGCCGACGGGCGCGTGCTGCGGGAGGAATTCGCCTTTGGCAGGATGGGACAGAGAAAGCGCTGACGCGCTTCTTCGAGGAGGCTGCCATGCCGCTGCCCGAATATCCAATGATCATTGACGGCGCCGAGCATCGTTCGGAGCGCCCCTTGACCGTCTGCGTCCCATATGACGGCGAGCCGTTCGCCACCGTCTATGCCGCCGGCGAAGAGCATCTCCGCATGGCAGTGCAGGCGGCGAAAAAGGCCGCGCCGGTGATGCGCGAGATGAGCCGCGGCGAACGCGCCGCCATATTGCTGCGCGCCCACGCGCTGCTTGAGGAACGCCGCGAACTCTTTGCCCGCACCATCGCCAGTGAAGGGGGCAAGCCGCTGAGGGAGGCGCGCACGGAAGTGGCGCGGGCGCTGTCAACGCTCTTTTTCTCGGCCGAGGAGGCGCACCGCCTGGCGGGGGAGGAGGTGCCGATGGACGCCTCGCCGGCCGGCGCCGGGCGCATGGCGATGTTCATCCGCGAGCCGCTCGGCGTCATCGCCGCCATCACGCCGTTCAATTTCCCGCTGAACCTCTCGATGCACAAGATCGGGCCGGCGCTTGCGGCCGGCAACACGGTGGTCCACAAGCCGGCCTCGGCCACGCCGGTCACCGCCATTCTGCTGGCGCGGCTGATGCTGGAGGCCGGGCTGCCGGCCGGCGCCCTCAACGTGGTCACCGGGCCGGGCGGCGCCATCGGCGACTTTCTGGTGGAGCACCCGGACGTCCGCATGGTCACCTTCACCGGCAGCGCCGACGTCGGCCTGCGGATCCGAGCCCGCGCCGGCATGAAGCGCGTGACGCTCGAGCTCGGCAACAACTCCGCCGTGATCGTCTGCGCCGATGCGGACCTCGAGGACGCCGTCTCGCGCTGCGTGCCCGGCGCCTACGCCCATTCCGGGCAGGTCTGCATTTCCGTGCAGCGCATCTTCGCCGAAGAAACAATTCACCGCGATTTTGTAGAACGCTTCTCGGCCGCCGCCCGGGAGCTGCCCATCGGCCATCCGCTCGACGAGAACGCCGCCGTCACCTCGCTGATCACCGAGGCCGAGGCGCAGCGCATCGTGTCCTGGATCGGCGAGGCCGTCGGCGCGGGCGCGCGGCTGGTGGCCGGCGGCGGCCGCCGCGGCCCCACCGTGCAGCCGACCGTGCTGGCCGACGTCCCGCCGGAGACGCGCATCTTCGCCCAGGAGGCCTTCGGCCCAGTAGCGGGCATCAACCGCTTCCGCGCGCTTGACGAGGCGATCGAGGCCGTGAACGCCTCCCCGTACGGACTCCAGGCGTCCATTTTTACGCGCGACATCGGGAAGGCCTTCCGCGCCGCCCGCCGCGTTGAGGTAGGCGGGTTTCTGATCAATGACGTCCCGCAACTGCGCGTCGACCAGATGCCTTATGGCGGCGTGAAGCTGAGCGGAATGGGACGCGAAGGTCCGCGCTACGCGATCGAGGAGATGACCGAGATCAAGCTGATTTCGTGGCGCGCCAGCTGAGCGCACCGCCCAGGCGGCTCAGGCCGCTTCGTCGATCATCGCCTTGACCACCGTCTCCACTTCCCGCGCCACCGGTTCGAGCCCCGCGCTTTCAAACAACTGCATCATCGCCGTCGGCAGGAACGTGGCGATGACCCGATCCTCGCCCCGCTGGTAAACGGAAATACGGCATGGCAAAACCGTCGAAATGGCCGGATTGGCCTCCAGTGCGCGCCGGGCCTGCTGCGGATTGCAGACCTCGAAGATCATGCACTCGCGGTCGAAATCCACCCCCTTTTCCTTCATCGTCTTCTGAAGATCATGCACGTGGATCACACCGAACCTGTGACGCGCGGCCGCGTCGCGCAGCGCAAGTTCGATTTCGGCCATCGATTTCTGGGATGTTTTCTCGTACAACATGGACAGTGTCACCTTCCTCCAGCATAGATGCGTCCGGCGCCTACTCGTCGGCGGGAATCTCAAAGCGGATGATGTCGCGCCGGAAGCCGCCCGTCTTCCAGGCGCCGTAGGCAACGCCGAAGGCGAGCCAGGCAAACCCGGCGATTTTCGCGATCCAGCTCAGGCTCAGCCAAAGATACAGGCAAATGAGAAAACCCGCTGCCGGCGCTGCCAGGTGGGACCAATGCCGGTCGCGTTCGCGGATGTAGTAGTGAACCAGGCTGGAGAGATTCACGCCCATGAAGCCGATCAATGCGCCGAAGTTCAGCAGCTCCGCGCCGGTCTGGTAGGAGATGGCGAACGCTCCGGCCAGCGCCAGCGCGCCCATCAGCAGGACATTCCGGCTGGGGACGCGCGTCTTGGGGTGCAAGTATCCGAAGAAGGACTTGGGGATCGCATTGTCCCGCCCCATTCCATAGAGAAGCCGGGCCCCGGCCAGCAGCGCGCCGGAGGCCGAACCGACCGTGGCCACGATCAGCGTCCAGGAGAGCGTCTGAAAGAGAATTTCACCGCCGGCCCGCCGCGCCACCGCCAGATACGCTGTGTCCGGGTCCGGGTAGGGCTCGGCGGCGGGCCACACGAGTTGCGCCGCGTAAACCTCCACGGCACTGAGTGCGCCGATGACGAAGCAGGTGGCCACCATCGCGCGCAGCACGTTCCGGCGCGGATCCTTCACCTCTTCCGAGAGGGTCGCGATGCCGTCATAGCCGATGTAGGTGAGCACCGCGATGGAGGCGCCGTTCGACAGCGCCCGCCAGGAGAATCGCTCAGGATCATAAAACGGCGTCAGGAAGCGCTGCGCGTCCAGCGCCGGCAGGTTCATGAGGTAGCGGACGCAGGCCCCGAGCGTCCAGAGGATCACCACGCCCATGACGGCCGTCAGGACCTCGTTGGTCCGCGCCGTCGCGGTGATGCGGCGCAGGTTCAGCCCTGTGAACAGCACCGCGTAGGCGCATGCCCACATCCAGTAGGGAGTGCCCGGGAACAGCCCGATCATCGCCTTGGCGCACCAGATGACGCAGATGAGCGGGTTCACCATGTAGTCGAGCAGCATGCTCCAGCCGGTGAAGTAGCCAAGCGCGGGGTGGAGTTCGCGCGCGACGTAGGTGTAGGCGCTGCCCGCCGCCGGGTAGGCGCGCGCCATGCGGCCGTAGCTGAGCGCGGTGAGCATCATCGCCACCATCGCAATGAGCACCGTGGTCACTACATGGCCGTTGGCGCCCGCGCTGATGGCTCCGAAAGGCGGCATGGGCGCGGTGGGCTGCACCATGATGACGCCCATCACGATGAGCTGAAAGAGGCTGAGTGAACGCAGGAGGCGGACTTCGCCCGTGGCTTGCGCGGACATCGGAGGCAAGCGGCCATTATGACAGAATGGGACCAGCCGCATGCTGGACTGGTGGCGCGAAACGGCCTCAGGAGCGCGGCGGTGGCTGGAGCACCGCATGCGCGAGCGCATCACCCCGCGCGGCGTCCTGTTTCTGGTCGCGGCCCTGCTGGTAGGCGGAGCGGGCTTTGCCAGCGGAAACAACCTGCTGTTCCTGCTGCTGGCGGCGATGATGTCGGTTCTCGTCATCAGCAGCTTCCTCAGTCGTCTCAGCATCGCCGGGCTCGAGCTGGAGGTGCGGCTGCCAGAACACGTCAGCGCCCGCCAGCCGGCGCCGGCGCGCCTGGTGCTTCGCAACGTCAAGAAGCGCGTCCCTTCGTTTTCCATCCGCCTTTCGGGCGCGGACCCGCAGGTCTTTCCCGCGGATCTGTATTTCCCGGTGATTCCCGGAAGCGGCGCCGTGGAGACCACCGTCGAGGCGCGGTTCCCGCGGCGCGGTCTCCACGCCGAAGACAGCTTCGTCTTCTCCACCACGTTCCCGTTCGGTTTTGCCGAGCGGCGCGCCCGCGTCACCATGCGCCAGGATCTGCTGGTCTATCCCTCCATCGAGCCGCAGCCGGGCTTCGACCTGCTGCTGGCGGAGGTCAGCGGCGACGCCGAGGCGCTGTTCCGCGGCCTCGGCAGCGACTTCTACCGCATCCGCCCCTACATTCCCTTCGAAAGCGCGCGTCACGTGGACTGGCGCGCCACGGCCAAGACGGGCGAGCTTCAGGTACGCGAGTTCGTCCGCGAGCAGGAGCACCTGGTGACGCTGGTGCTGGACCTGGAGACGCCGCCTGGCCTGGAGGAGTGGTTTGAACGGGCGCTGGAATGCTGCGCCTATCTGGCCTGGCGCTTCGCCGGACGCGGCGCCCGCATCCGTTTCCGCTCGCAGGAATGGGAGACGCTGGTGCCGCTGGAGAATGACGTCTACGCTATCCTGAAATATCTGGCGCTGGTCGAGCCCCGCCGCCGCGCCACTCCTTTGCGTCCCCTCGATGAACCGGCTGTCATGGTGGTGTTCTCCGCTTCGCCCGCCCGCTTCCAGGAGCATGGCTGGGTGGATGCTCGTTTCGTCGATCCTGGCCACTGGGCAGTCACCCCCGCTGCCCGCGCCTGAACCTGTTTGCACCACCATCACCGTGACGGCCGCCGTGGCCGCGGAAGCTGCCGCACACACGACGCTGCTCGATGCGCGGCGGCTCGAATCACTGCCGGGCGTCAATCTCGATGACCGGCTCCGCATGGTTCCCGGTTTCACCCTGTTCCGCCGCACCTCCTCGCTCACGGCCAACCCCACCACGCAGGGCGTGAGCCTGCGGGGGCTCGGTTCCACCGGCGCGAGCCGCACGCTGGTCGTGTGGGACGGCGTTCCCGTCAACAGCCCGTTCGGCGGCTGGGTCTGGTGGACGCGGCTGGATCCCGCGCTCATCGAACGGATCGAGGTGACGCGCGGCGCGCCGACCAGCGTCTTCGGCGACCGTTCCATGGGCGGCACGATCGCACTGTTCAGCCGCGAACCGGCGCGCGCCGCATGGATCGGCTATGAAGGCGGCAACTTCGGCTCGCATCAGATCTCCACCGGCGTGGAGACGGCCCTGCGAAAGGGATGGAGCGCCGGCGCCAGCCTGCGCGGCTTCCGCACGGACGGGTTCTTCATCGTGCCCGCCGAGGCGCGCGGCGCGGTGGACTCCCCGGCCAATGTCCGGTTTCTCGCGCCGGCGTTGCGTGTTGCGTACAACCGGGGATCACGCCGCCTTTTCCTCCGCACGGACGCGCTGGCCGAAGAGCGTCACAATGGGACGCTGCTCACGCGGAATTCCACCTCCATGGGGGCTGTTGCCCTGAACTACTGGCAGCAGGCGGGCTCGTCGGCTTGGAACGGGCTCCTCTGGCATGCGCGGGAGGAGTACCGCTCCACGTTCAGCTCGGTCGGCGCCGGGCGGCTTACGGAACGGCTCACGTCGCGGCAGAGCGTGCCCGCGGACTCGACCGGCGGAGCGCTGCTCTGGCAACGGAGCGCTTCCCGTTTCGGCGTGCTGGCGGGCGCAGACGCGGTGCACGCCTGGGGCGAATCGCGCGAGACGCTGTACCCCGGCGGATTCCGCTCCGGGGGCGGCTCGCAGACGCAGTACGGCCTGTTCACACAGTTCTCCCTCAATACCGGCCCCTTGCGGTGGACGGCCGGACTCCGCCGCCAGGATCCCGGCGCCGCACCTGCCTTCTGGATGCCCAGCGCGGGGCTCACGGCGGGCGCGCGACGGTGGCGCGCACGCCTCGTTGCCTACCGGGCGCTGCGCGCGCCGACGCTGAACGAGCTGTATCGGGAGTTCCGCGTCGGCAACGCGGTGACAATGGCCAATCCGGCACTCAGACCCGAGTCGCTGCGCGGCGTCGAGACCGGTTGGGACATCACAAGCGGGCGGTGGCGGCTCAGCGTCACCGCGTTTCACAACCGGCTCGGCGATCTCATCACGAACGTTACCCGCAGCGTGACGCCGCAGCTCATCACCCGGCAGCGGGACAATGCTGGCGCGGCCACGGTTCGTGGAGCCGAAGCCTCGGCCGGCTGGCGCCAGGGGCCGGTCTTTGCGGAAGCGGCCTGGCTGATGGCGGACGCCCGTTTTTCCACCGGGGAACGGATCCCGCAGACACCGCACCAACAGGGAACATTTCTGGCCGGCTGGCAGCGGCGCGGCACGTCGGTTACCGCCGGGCTGCGGGCCTCGGGCGCACAGTTTGAAGACGACCGCAACCTGTTCCTGCTGCCGGGTTTCGCCGTCTGGCAGGGCACAGTCAGGCGCCGGCTCGGCGACAGCGCGGAAATTCATGCGGCGCTCGAAAATGCCTTCAACCGCCGCGTCATCGCCGGCTACAGCCCCACGCCGCTGTTGGCCAGCCCCAGGCTCTGGCGCGTGGGGCTGAGCTGGCGCATCTTCTGAATCGCCCGTTTTGCCACTGCGGATTTTTTGCACCCCGCCGCCGGGGAGGAGCACCTATAGAGGCGAACGCGGATCCTTTTACGGATCTGCAACCGGAATTTCCCGAACAAGGAGCGAAAATGAAACGGATTTTGTTTGCCTTAGCGGTCCTGTCTCTGGCCGCGGGAACCGTTCTCGCGCAGGGTAGCAACGCGCGCGTACGCATCGTCCACGCGTCGCCGGACGCCCCGGCGGTAGACATCTATGTCAACGGAGGCATGGTTCTGGAGAACATGCCATTCCGTGAATATTCGGAATATCTCAGCCTGCCCGCGGGCACTTACACCGTGGAAATCAAAGTCTCCGGCACCAACACAGTGGTGAAGCAGCTTTCAGTCCCGGTCCAGGCTGGCAAGGACTATACCGCCATCGCGGTCGGTTATGCCGGTGGCAGCAGCCCCGGCTTCGACGTAATGCTGCTGGAAGACGACAATTCGGCGCCTGCGGACGGACGGATCAAGGTGCGTATCGCCCACACCGCTCCTGGCGCTCCGGCGGTGGACATCTATGTGACGACGCCATTTGAGACCCTCAGCGGCAAGCAGCCGGTGCTGACAAACGTGCCGTTCAAGGCGGCCTCCGGCTATCTTTCGCTGCCCATCGGCATGTATCAGGCGCGCGTGGCCGTGGCCGGAACGCGCACCATCGCCATCGACAGCCACCGTCTGGTGACCTGGGGTGGCATGATTCGCACGATCATCGCGGTGGACAACAAGGGCGGCGGCGCTCCCTTCGACCTGATTCTGCTGCCGGACCGGAACTGAATTCAGCCCGGTATTTTCCCCCTGAGGCGCGGGATAGTCCCGCGCCATTTTTTTTATTCCCGGGACCGTTCAAGAGACGGCCAGCGGGGCCGCCGCCGCTGGCGATGGGCCGCCAGACCTTCGGCGAAATCGGTCGTCTCCAGCGCGCTCTCGAAGGCAGCGGCCGCATCTGCCAGGGCGGCGCTCCTGGCAAACTGGAGACCTGCGGACACCGCCTCCGCGCTGAGGCCCGCCAGTATGCCAGCGACCTGAAAAGCCCTGTCCTCGAGTTCGAATGCCGGAACAACTTCGTGCACCAGCCCATAGGCCTGGGCGTCGGCCGCTGAAAAGGCCCTCCCGGTGAGGGACAGCTCGCGGGCGCGGCGCGGACCAACGGCAGCGGTGAGCGCGGCATAAAAGGGAAACGGCCAGAGGCCGAAGTGGATGTCGGTGATGCCAAATTTCGTTCCCGTTGCCGCCAGAGCGAGATGACATGCCGCCACCAGGCCGACGCCGCCGCCCGCACAGGCGCCGTGCACTGCCGCCACAACCGGCAAGGCATAACCGGAAAGGATGGTGAAAAGACGGGAAAGATCAGCCGAAAATCCGTCGCGCGCGGCGGGATCAGCGAGCGAAGAATAATCGATCCCCCCGCAGAAGACGTCTCCTTTCTGGAGCAGGAGGACAGCGCCGGTCTCGCGGCTGGAAGCGGCCTCCGTCAGTGCGTCCAGCAGGGCGCGGACCGTGGCGGGGGTCAGGAGGTTTTTCTGTTCTGGCCAATTCAGGCGTATCCAGACGACGCGGCCTTCGCGGCCGCGCTCCACGGGGTGGTTCGTCTCTGGCGCTCGATCCATGTCCTACCTGATGACAACGCTAGCACCTCCGCAGAGCTCGCCGCCTTGCCGATGATCCGTGCGGCCGCGGACATACAGCCTTGACGGGATACAAGAATCGTGCACCGATCGCGATTCTGGAAGAGTCCTTCTATATAGCCGGCTGTTCGAGCTTTCGCAGTGCCTCGTTCGTTCCGGAGCGGAATCCCCCCTCTCAATGAGCTGGCAGGCGGACCGTGGACAGCCAGGGATGTCAGATTGCAGGAGAAGCTGTCGTGAAGGAAAAAGGTGTCGTGAAGTGGTTCAACGCCGCCAAGGGCTACGGGTTCATTCAGAGGAGCACGGGCGAAGATGTCTTCGTGCACTTCTCAGCCATCCAGATGCAGGGCTACCGCACGCTGGAAGAGGGCATGGAAGTTGAGTTTGAGGTGAAGACGGGGCCGAAAGGACTCCAGGCGGAGAACGTCGTCCGCATTCAGTAGTCAACCGGCCGTGCCTCGAAGGCGGCCGTTCGCGGTATGGTGGAAGCCATGCGTAGATGGGCGGCTGCCGTTTGCCTTGCCATGATCCTCCCTGCGGAAGACGGCCGTCCCCGCGCCCGGCAGGCGGGGATCCGGCCCGGCCGGCTTCCCCCCGGGCCGTGGAACGCCATCACCGACGTGGCGGGCGTCCGCGTCGGACATACCACCCTGATTCGCGGGACGAACGTCCGCACCGGCGTCACGGCCGTCTTGCCGCACGTCGGCAACCTGTTCCGCGAGAAGGTGCCAGGCGCCTTGGCCGTCTTCAACGGCTTTGGGAAGCTGATGGGAGCCACTCAGATAGAAGAGCTCGGCGAGATCGAAACGCCCATCCTGCTCACCTCGACGCTCAACGTCCCCCGGGTGGCGGACGCTCTGCTCGACTACATGCTGGCACTGCCGGGCAACGAGAACGTCCGCAGCATCAACCCCGTTGTCGCCGAAACCAACGATGGCCTGCTGAACGATATTCGCGGCCGCCATGTGGGCCGCGAAGAGGTCTTTGCCGCGATCCGGAACGCGCGCGAGGGGCCGGTGGAGGAAGGCTGCGTCGGAGCCGGCACGGGCACGGTCGCCTTCGGCTGGAAGGGCGGCATCGGCACCTCCAGCCGGCGCACCGGGCCCTGGACGGTGGGCGTGCTCGTGCAGACCAACTACGGCGGCGACCTCATGATCCTCGGCGTGCCCGTGGGCCGCCTGCTTCGGGCCGGTGCGGAACCCCCCAAAGACGGCAGCGTGATCGTGGTGATTGCCACCGACGCCCCTGCCGATGCCCGAAACCTCAAGCGGCTGGCTGCGCGCGCCGCGCTCGGGCTGGGCCGGACTGGTGCCGCCGGCTCCAATGGCAGCGGCGACTACGCCATCGCCTTCTCTACCGCCCGTAAGCCCGCTGAACTGCTTTCCAACGAGGCGATGTCTCCACTGTTTGAAGCCGTGATCGAAGCCACCGAAGAGGCTGTCTACAATTCCCTGTTTCGGGCCACCACCACGGAAGGCAATGGGCGGCGGGTGGAGGCCTTGCCGGTCGACCGGGTGCTTGAGCTGTTGCGGGCGCGGGGCGCCATCCGGTGAAGATGCCGCCTCAGTGCGCTGGAAATCTCGACACAGGGTGCCCCGTCCTGCGTCGTAGGGCGAGCCGACAGGTCCGGATGGAGGGACTTTAATCAGTTTTTCCGGATTCCTGTGCCTTGGGCTATTGCATTTTTCATCAAATCGAGTTTAAGTAGAAGTAGACCTGATTGGCTGAAATGGTCCCGGGGGTTCTCCCAGGCCCGGAGCATTCTCCTCCGCAGCCGGGCCGCGGGCCATGCAGCTTGTCGGACACTGCCGAGGAGCAATCGAAGCCCCCTCCTTCGATTCGCCTTCCTGAAACCGGGGCCCGGCGGCCTCCTCCTCCGCCGGGCCTACGTTTTCCCCGGCTCTGCCGACGCGCGGCTTATCGAAACTCAAGCCAGACCAGCTCGCCGGCCGCGGGCTGCGGTTTCGGCGCTGCGGGTCTGCTCTTCGGGGCGGTTCGCGCGGGCGTTCTCTTCGATGACCGGGCGCCGGCAGATTTCTTTGGAGCTGCGGGAGCTGGCGGAGCTGACGGGGGCGCCTCCTGAGGGGCTGCTGTGGCCGGGCCGGGAGCGGAAATATAGCCGGCGGTCACCTCAGGCGCCGGCTGCTGGGGGCCGCAGACAAACTCGCGCCGGCCGGCCGTCTTGCCGCGCAGCATCACCAGATTCGGCTTGTCGGTTTCGAGAATGACGGACTCGGCCGGCGTCCGGGCCGTGCGGGGCTTCACCTCAATGCGGAAGCGCAGTGTGGGGCCGCTGCAATCGATCTCGACGAGCCGCCCGGAGACCTGCGCGTCGCCCTCGCGGGGCTTCCAGCCGGCGGGCGTTTCCACGGCGGGTTTGGGTTTCGGTGGCGCGGCCGGGTGCGTATCGATTTCCCGCAGCAGCGCCTGAGCCATCTGGGTCTCCTCTGGCCGGCTTGCCGTCAGCGCGGCCCGCGCAGCGGCCAGCCGCCCCCGTTCACGGTCGCCAAGGGCAAGCCGGGCCCGACCCAGCGCTTCCCAAGCCACGCTGCGTTGGGGTTCGAGCGCCGCTGCCCGCTCCAGCGCCTCGGCGGCCTCGGCGGCGCGGCCCTTGCCGAGCAGCCAGTTGCCCAGGACCAGCCAGGCTTCAGCGAATTCGGGCGCGCTGGCCACGGCACGGCGCAGGCCCTGCTCCACCAGGGCATCCGGCCCGCCCGTGTCCCGCACGAGCATCGCGTATTCAAAGTGCACGCGTGCCGAATCATCGCCCAGCGCGATGGCCTGTTCGAGCTCCGACCTCGCCTGCGCGAATTCTCGCCGCCGCAGCGCCAGCATTCCGGACAGGGTGTGGGCGCCCGCGTCTCTTGCATACCGGCGGAGAATGTCCGCCGCCAGCCGTTCGGCTTCGTGTTGGAGACCTGCCGCCAGCAGGCACTCTGCGCGGAGAATGGCCGGCGCCGGATCGGGCAGGGCCGTGCGCTGCACTTCCCCCGGAAGGGCAGGCGCCGGCGCGGGCCGCACATCCGGCGCGGCGTCCGCGGGGATCCGCTCCGCCATCCGATGCGCCCGCGCGGTGACTTCGTCCAAAGAGATTCCGAAGACTTCCTGGACGGCCGCCTCCTGGCTGAGGCCCCGTTCCATCCGCTCAAGCAGCTCCGCCACGCGCGCTGCTCCGCCACCCTCGATCATCATCCATCGGACGAGCGCCCAGCTCTGCGGATAAAACAGCTCCGGCGTTTCAGCGGCTGATTTTGAGTCCGCGCGTCCCACGCGCGCCAGCGCGGCGGCGGTCATCCACGGGCGGCTTCGCAATAGTTCCATGTGGCCCCGCGGAGAGCGGCCGAGCCGCGCCGAGCGGCCGTCGAATTCAAGGGTCGAGTAGTAGTCGGCCAGCCCCTCCTCCAGCCATCGCGGCGGACTCAATGGACGGCGGCGCAACATCCAGTGAACCAGCTCGTGCCGCGCCGCGCGCACGGTTTCGGCGCCGGCATCGGCCAGAAGCATCAGGCTCCGGCTTCCGGTCCAGATCAGGAGCCCGCTGTGGCCCGATCCGCGCCGGAAGGGCGCAAAGTCCCGCCCGCTGGAAAACATCACCATCCTCGGCGGCTCGGCAGCGGCTCCGGGCGCCGGCGTGAGCTCCGGCGCGAGGCGTTCCAGCAGGGCCGCGGCCTCTACTGTCTGCCGCAGCAGGGCCGCCGCGCGGCGCTCGCCTGCGTCCGTGGCCAGCTCCCACCTGCCTGTCTGAAAGCGGTACCATTGGGATGAAGCCGCCAGCAGCAGGACTGCGGCGGGCAGGAGAATTTTTAACCGGTTCAACGAGGTCGTCACACTCCTGGATATGGGCCGGATAGAAAGTTTGAATTGGACGCCGCGCGGGCCTGCTTTTATCCTACAATTACAGTGGCTTCACCACATCTGATGGAATCGTTGCCCAGCGAAGTTTCCCTGCTGCACCGCATCAGCAGCATCGTCGCCTCCAACCGCTCGGTCGACGAGATGCTCGGCGAGATCATTGGCATGACGGTGCAGGTGACTGGCTGCGACGCCTGCCTCGTCTACCTGATCGAGCCGTCGACCGGCGAAGTCGTGCTGCGCGCCTCCCAGGTGCCGCACGCCTCCGAGATCGGCAACCTGACGGTTGCTGCCGGCCAGGGCCTCACCGGCTGGGTGATCGAGCACAAGAGCGTCGTGGCCCTGCCCGAAAAGGCCTATCTCGACAAACGCTTCATCCGCCTGCCCGGTCTGATTGAAGACACTTACGAGGCCTTTTGCTCGGTACCGCTGATTTCCAGCGGCGAGGTTATCGGCGTCATCAACGTGCATCACCGCGAGCGCCATGATTACACTCCGGAAGAGATCGCACTGTTGACCTTTGTCGGCGAGCAGATGGGCGGGGCGCTGGCCCGCGCGCGGCTGGAGGAAGAGAACACGCGGCTGGCCGCCGAGGCCGAGGAAATGCGTCGGCAGCTGGAGACGCGCAAGCTGGTGGAGCGCGCCAAGGGCATCCTCCAGTACAAGTTCCATCTCACCGAGGAAGAGGCCTACCTGCGGCTGCGCAACGAGAGCCGGCGCCTGCGGCGGCCGATGCGCGATCTGGCCGAAGCGATCATCCTCGCCGAAGAGCTCTCGCGCAAGGCGGCTGAGCCCGGCGCGCACTCCACCGAAGCCGAAGGCGACTGAGCGCGCGCCTGCTACACTCGGAATTTGCGCCCGTTCGATCCGCTGTTCCGCAACCCCCATCTGGCGACGCTTGCCGGCAACTTCTGGCGCCGGCAGCTCAAGGAGCGGCGTTTCCCCACGCGCGCCGTCGTCTACCAGACCGAACCGGGTGTCGGAATTCTGGTCGAAGAAAACCGACCGGCGGGGGAGGCGCGGGGCGAAGTGCTGCTGTTGCACGGACTGGAAGGATCCAGCCGCAGCGGGTATCTCATCTCGCTGGCGCAATGCCTGCTAGAGGCCGGCTTCGCCGTCCACCGCATGAACCTGCGCGGCTGCGGGCTCAGCGAGCCGCACTCGTCCACCCTGTACCATTCGGGACTCACGCACGACGCGCGGACGATTCTCGACGCCTGGCGCCGGCAGGGCCGCGGGCCGCGCTTCCTGGCCGGCTTCTCGCTGGGCGGCAACGTCGCGCTGAAGCTGGCCGGCGAGATGGGAGACGACTTCGCGGCGCTGGTGGAAAGCGTGTGCGCCGTCTCCACGCCCATTGACCTGCACGCCTGTGTGCGCGCCATCGGAAAGCGCTCCAACTGGATCTACCACCAGAAATTCGTCCGCAGCCTCCGCCGCCGCTACGCGCGCCGCCACCGCATGGATCCGCAGCGGTTCCCGGCCGTGGACTTGAGGCGCATCCGCACGATCTTCGAATTCGACGACCGCATCACTGCCCCGTTTTTCGGCTTCGGTACGGCGCCCAACTATTACGCCACGCAGTCTGCCATCCACTTCCTTGGCCGTATCCGCGTGCCCGCGCTGCTCGTGCAGGCCAAGGACGACCCGATGATCCCCTTTGAGCTTTACTCGGCCGCGGAGATCCGCTCCAATCCGCACCTTCGCCTGTTGGCGGTGGATCACGGCGGCCATCTCGGCTTCCTCGCCCGCGGCGAGGCGCGTTTCTGGCTGGACACGGTGCTGCGCGACTGGTTTGAGGCAGTTCGGAACAAAGTGCCGCCGGTGATCGTATCCACTTGATGGATGACCCGCTTTGTCCAGATCCAGGAGGCTTTCGGCATCGCCCTTGCCAACCTCCGCGCCGCCAAGCTCCGCAGCGCGCTCACCCTGCTGGGCATCATCCTCTCCACCACCACGCTGATCGCGGTGATGGCCGTGATTCACGGCATGGACGTCTACGTGGCGGAGAAGATTGCCGACCTCGGCGCCAACGGTTTCACCGTGGTGCGGTTCGCCTTCATCGGCGACTGGGATCCGAAAAAGTTCCTCGAACTGCTGCGCAAGAACCCCGAGCTTCGCCCCGACGAGTATGAGTTCATCCGCCAGCGCGCCACCCTGCTGAAGGAAATCGGCATGTCGGCTTCGACGCGCGGCGACGTCACCTACGGCAACCAGCGGCTGGAAGACGTGCGCGTCATCGGCGCGACGGCGAATTTCAACGTGATCAACAGCGTCCAGGTGGAAAGCGGTCGATACCTGAGCGAAGGCGACGTGCAGGGCCGCCGCATGGTCGCCTTCATCGGCGCCGACCTGCGCGACCAGTTCTTCGAAGGTCTGGACCCGGTGGGCAAGACGATCCGCATCAATGGCAAGCCCTACGAGGTGATTGGCGTGGCCAAACGGCTGGGAAGCGTCTTCGGTCAGTCCCAGGACGGCTTCGTCCACATCCCGCTCTATACGTTTTTCAAAGAGTTCAGCTCGCGCCGCTGGCTGAGTTTCAACTGCATGGCCGTCAGCCGCGAGCGCTTCCAGGACGCCATGGACGAAGTGCGCGCGCTGCTGCGCGCCTATCGCCGCCTCCCGCCGCAGCGCGAGGACAACTTCATGATGTTTACTTCGGACTCGATCATGGGCGCCTGGGACCGGCTCACCGGCGCCATTGCCGCCACGGCCATGGCCGTGGTCAGCGTGTTCATGGTAGTCGGCGGCGTGGTGATCATGAACATCATGCTGGCGGTGGTCACCGAGCGCACGCAGGAGATCGGCATCCGCAAGTCGCTGGGCGCCCGCCGCAGCGACATTCTTTGGCAGTTCCTCATCGAATCCGCGGTGCTGGCCGGCGCGGGCGGCCTCATCGGCGTGCTGCTGGCCTGGGCGGTGGCCATCGCCGTGCGCCATCTGACGCCGATCCCCATGGTCCTGCCGATGTACTCGGTCGTGCTCGGCGTGGGCCTTTCGGCCGCCGTCGGCCTGTTTTTCGGCATTTATCCGGCGCGGCAGGCGGCACGGCTGGATCCCATTGAGGCGCTGAGGGCGGAGAAATGAAGACGCGCTGGCACAACCTGGCCCTGATTCTCGCCGGCGTCCGGCTGGCGCTGGCCACCATCCGCGAGCACAAGCTGCGCAGCTTCCTCACCGTACTGGGCGTCATCATCGGCACCGGCACCATCATTGGCGTGGGCAGCATTCTCACCGGGTTTGACAGCGCGGTCACCGGCGTCATCCGCAGCCTCGGCACGGACACGATCGTCGTGTTCAAGTTCAAGATCGGCGTCCAGTTCGGCCGGCGCTCGCGCGAAGAACTGCTGCGCAAGCCGCTCACCTATGAAAACGCGATGGCCATCCAGGACCGCTGCCGGTCGGTGGCGGCCGTGAGCCCCTATCTGTTCCCCAACTGGAACGTCATCCACCGCGCCCGCTATAAGAACAACGAGGTACTTCAGATCGATCTGGGCGGCACGGACGAAAAGTACGCGATGGGCGGGCAGGCCGAAATGATGGCCGGCCGCTTCTTCACCGAGTTTGAAAACCTCCGCCGCGTGCCTGTGGCCGTCATCGGGGAGGACATCTACAAGAGCCTGTACAACGGGCTCGACGCCATCGGCAAACCGATCCAGGTAGACGGGCACACGTATGAAGTCATCGGCGTGATGAAGCGGCCGGCGAACTCCTTCCCCGGCCAGCAGGACAACCGCGTGCTGCTGCCGTACCACACGATGCGCAAGCTGGAGCCGGGCGCCACTGAGCACATGCTTATCGTCGTCGCCCATCCCGGCATGCTTGCCCAGGCGATGGAAGAAGTCCGCGGCGTGCTTCGGCAGGAGCGGCGGCTGAAACCCGGAGATCCGGACAACTTTGCCCTGAGCACGGCCGAGCAGATGGTGGAAGAGTTCCGCCAGGTGACCAGCGTCACCGCGCTCGTCATGGTTGTGCTGTCGTCGATTGGGCTGCTTGTCGGCGGCATCGGCGTGATGAACATCATGCTGGTTTCGGTGACCGAGCGCACGCGCGAAATTGGCATCCGCAAGGCGATCGGCGCGCGCCGGCTGGACATCATCGTGCAATTCCTCACCGAGGCCGTCGTGCTCACCTTCGCCGGCGGGCTGTTTGGCATGCTCCTGGGCTGGGGCGTCTCCAGGGCCGCCGCCCTCGCCTTCCCGAACCTGCCCACCAGCGTGCCGCTGTGGGCCGCGGTGATGGGCGTTGCAGTCAGCGTCGGCGTGGGGCTCTTCTTTGGCCTGTGGCCGGCGACGAAAGCGGCGCGGCTCGATCCGGTGGAGGCGCTGCGTTACGAATAGCCGCGGCTGCTATGCTGGAGTCCATGTGGCGGCTCATCTCCATCTCCGCTCTGTGCGCCAGTCTGGCCTTCGCTCAAGGCAAGGGAGCCGGCCGGGCCAAACCCCATCCGGCGCGCGGCGCCGAGCCGGCCCACGCTGCCGAGGCGCCGCGCAAGGCTGAGCCGTATCCGTCGTTCCGGGACGCGGAGATTCGACTGATTCAGGACTTCTACCGGCCCGGCTCCGGTCATCTGCCGCCGGGCATCGCCCGGAAGGGCGAGTTTCCGCCGGGCATCCTGAAACAGCTTGAACGGGGCAAGGGGCTGCCGCCGGGTCTGGAAAAGATGCTTGAGCCGTTCCCGCCTGGCCTGGCGCGCCAGTTTCCTCCTCCTCCGCCCGGTTACCGGCGGATGCTGTGCGGCAACTTTGCCCTGCTGTTGAAGGACGGAACCAACCTGGTGGTCGATATCGTCCACATCGGGCAATGACGGCCGCGTTTGCGACGTAACCGCAAATGCATGCCCGGCCGGCGGACGCCGACAGGCTCACTCCTGACTGAACCACTGAACGCTGCGCGGCGGCTTGCGTCCCGGCGGCGTTCAGTGGTACGATGCCCGCACGCACCGTAACGGGTTATGAGAGTGGGTGAGGGCATCAGCGCCTTTTTCCCTGCCTACAACGACGCTCCCTCCCTGCCCGGGCTGCTGCGCCGGGCGTTCGATGCGCTGGAGCGCGCTACGGACGACTTCGAGGTGATCGTCGTCAACGACGGCAGCCGGGACGAGACCGCCGCCGTGCTCGCGCGCCTGCGCGAGGAGCTCGGGCCGCGGCTCCGCATCATCACGCACGAGCGCAACCGCGGCTACGGCGGGGCGCTCCGCAGCGGCTTCGCCGCCGCGACGAAGGAACTCGTTTTTTACACCGACGGCGACGGGCAATACGATCCGGCCGAGATCCATCTTTTGTTGGAACAATGGTCTCCCGATGTCGGCCTCGTCAACGGCTACAAGCGCTGCCGTCAGGATCCCTGGCACCGAATCCTCATCGGCCACGTGTACAACCGCGTTGCGCGGTTCCTGTTCCGCATCCGCATCCGCGACATTGATTGCGATTTCCGGCTCATCCGCCGCGCGCTCGTCGAAAACCTGGAGCTCGAATGCACGTCGGGCACCATCTGTCTCGAGCTGGTCCGCAAGATCGAGATGACCGGCTGCCGCGTCGCCGAAGTGCCAGTGAGTCATTATCCGCGCCTCCACGGACGGAGCCAGTTTTTCCGGTGGCGTTCGCTACTGAGCACCGCTCGGCAGTTCGCGCGGCTCTATTGGAAACTCGTCGTGGCGCCCAACGCATCGGCGGCCGCGCGGACCGTGCTCACCCTTGCAGGCGTGCTGCCCGGCCGCGGCGCGCACCGCTGACGCCATTGGAGCGGCGCCGCGCCAGCACCAGGGCGGACTGCCCCAGCGGAAAACTCCTGCCGAGGCCGATCCACCACGCCTCCGCCTGAAGCGGGGCCAGCATCAGCCGCTCCAGCCACGGCGGCCCGAAGCGCACGCCGCTTGCGGCCGGCGCCCGCACAAGCGGCTCCCACAGGCGGAACTTCAGGATCGCCACCGGCAGCAGGAGACTGTTTGCATAAGTCGCCCGGCGCACTTCGAACCCCGCCTCCTGCAATTCCCGCCGAAGCCTGGCGAGCGTGACGCGCTGCCGTTCCCGGACGAATTCCGAGTGTCGGCTTCGCAGCCATTCAAACGCCGACGCCCTCACAAACAGCCACCCGCCGGGCCGCAGGCAGCGGGCGAACTCGGCAAACGCCTGCCGCTCTTGGCCGGGTGCAAGATGCGCGATGACGTCGAAACAGGTAATCAGGTCGAAGCTCGAGCCGCGGAAGGGAAGGGAGCGGATGTCGCCCCGGATGAAGTCCCGCAGCACGGCGCGCCGCCGCGCCACGGCGAGACCTTCGGGCGCATAGTCAAGGCACGACACGCGCCAGCCGAACTCGTGCGCCATCCACGCGGCGTTCGCGCCCGTGCCGCAACCTGCATCGAGAACGTCAAAAATTCCGCCAGCGAGCTCACGCCCCGCAATGCGGCGGAAGATCTCGCGCATCCCGCGAAACCACCACATCCGCTCTTCCGCGGCAATCAGGTTCTGAAACTCTGCCGGATTCATCGCCGCAGCGCCGCAACCGCCGATGCTACCCGATCCGCCCGCGGCCCGGCAACGGGGCGCGCGTCAGGAAAGAAACAGCGGCCGGATGTGGCGCTCCAGCAGGTTCGCCGTCACGTTGCGCGCAACGGATTCCCCGCAGGCCCGGACCAGCGACAGGTACCGCTCGCCCATCTTCGCCGCCACCTTATAGCCAACGTGGAGCAATTGCCGCAGATGGGGATTGAAGTCCGGACATTGCGGATCATGGCGCAGCGCCGCCGCAAAGCGCTGCGAGTCCCAGCGGGCGACCTCCTCCGGCGAAGGCAGCCGCGACGGATCCATATCGATCACCGCCGCGTAAGGCGCGCAGAGCTCCTCACGGTGCGCAAAAGTTTCGGCGTAGACTTCCTTCGCCAGGGCGAGCCCTTCGCCGCCGGCCTCGGCCAGCCCGATCAGTTCCTCAAGCCACGTCGTGCCGGCAGTCTTCACATGGACGCCCGCGCCCGTCCTGGCGAGCACGCGCCGGATGGCCGGATAGATGGAGAACTTGTCGCTGCCCGAGTGCACGCTCAGCTTCAGCCGCGCGGGCAGACCATACCGGCTCACAGCCTGCCGGATCGCTTCGATGTCGGCCGCGAATTCCCGCTCAAACTGCCCGATGTCTCCCACGTAATCGACGCCCTTGTTGAAGCGCCCGCTGAATTTCGGCGCAATCGTGTCCACGGGCACGCCTTCGCGCCCGAGCGCCGCCAGGATCACCAGCAGCTCTTCGGGCGTCTGGGGCGTGTCCGTCTCGTCCATCGAAACTTCCGTGACGAACTGCCCGCGGCCCCTGGCGCTCTCGATCCGGCGGTAGATGCGCGCCGCTTCCTGCACCGCGCTCAGATATTTCTCCGCGATGCGGCGCACCTGCCCGCGCGTCAGCCCGAATGCGCCGCCGCAGTCGCCCGCGTCGGCGCAGAATGCGTCCAGGGAGGCCGGATCGGCGGCCCTGCCGATCGACTCCGCCACGTCGATGGTGAAAAAGTCGCAGGCGGCGAGAAACGCCTCCACTGTTTCCATCCGGATGTGATCGGCGTCGACAAAATACGCGCCGCGCCAGGCGAGCGCCGCCACCGCTTCATCGGCCTCGCGCCGCACGCTCTCCGGGCGGCTGCCGACGATGGCGTGCTCCCGGTGGCTCTTGTTCCACACGGGCGTGATCTCAACGCCCTGGCGGAGCGCCTCGACACAGGCAGCCAGTTGCGCGCGGCCCTGCTGGGCGAAGCGGTCGCCCATGCCGAACGAAAATCGTCCCAGTCGTGCTGCAATTTCCATGGCCATGTACTAACATATCAGTTAAGGGGCTTCCATGGAACCAACACGAATCGAGTTCACGACGCCGGCCGAAGCGTTTTCCCTTGCCGGCGAGCTGGCGCTGATCACCGGCGGCGCCACTGGCATCGGCCGCGCCATTGCCCACGCCTTTGTCCTGTCGGGCGCGCGGGTCATCCTGGTCGGCCGGCGCCCGGAGATTCTGGAGAAAGCGGCCGGCGAGCTGGGCCCGCAGGCCGGCTGGGCCGTGCATGATGTGGCCGACACCGCGCATGTGCCCGCGCTGGTGGAAGATGTGAAGGCGCGCTACGGGGACGTCACCATTCTGGTCAACAACGCCGGCCATCATCTCAAGAAAACGATCGAGGAGACGGAAGAGGCCGAGTTCCGCCACATGCTCGACACACATGTGACCGGCGCCTATGCGCTCACACGCGCTTTCATCCCGCCGATGATCGAGCGCCGTCACGGCCACGTGCTGTTCACCGCCTCGATGACCTCGTTTTTCGGCCTGTCGCGCGTGTTCGCCTATTCCACCGCGAAATCCGCCTATCTGGGCATGGTGCGGTCGCTGGCGGTGGATCTTTCCCCGAAAGGAATCCGCGTCAACGCCATCGCGCCGGGCTTCATCGAGACGGAAATCTCGCGCAAGGCGCTCGACTCGGATCCCGCGCGCAAACAGCGTGTGCTGAGCCGCACGCCGCTCGGCCGGCTCGGGTCGACCGAGGACGTGGCCTGGGCCGCGGTCTACCTGTCTTCTCCGGCAGCGCGCTTCGTCAATGGAGTGGTGCTGCCGGTGGATGGAGGCGTGCTGATCGGCTTCTGAGCCGCGCGCATCTCAGCCGAGCGACTCCCAGAAGGCGCGCATGTCGGCGGCCATCGGCGCGTAAAAGCGCAGGCTGTCACTGCCCAGATCAAAGATGAGTTGCTCGGCGTGCAGCATCTGCCGCTCCGCGCCGAGCAGCTCCCGCATCCGCTCGGTGAACCCTTCGCGAATGAACTCGACGAAGAGCAGCTCGTCCGGCCCGTAGAGCTTGTCTCCGCACACCGGATGTCCGATGGCGGCCGCGTGCACGCGGATCTGATGCAGCCTTCCGGTCTCCGGCTCGATGCGCGCCAGGGTCCGCCCCGCACGGTGTTCCAGCGGGACGAAGCGGGTGCGGGCGGGCCGACCGTCGCTGCGCACTACCTGCTTCAGAAACACGTGCGAACCTTCGGCCCGGCCGACGGGCAGGTCCACGTCCCGCGCCGACTCGAGCACGCCTTCCAGCACTGCCAGGTAACGCTTGCGCACGCGCCCCGCCTGGATGGCGCGCTGCATCCGGCTGGCCAGTTCGCGCCGGCGGACCAGCACCACCACGCCGCTGGTCTCCCGGTCCAGACGCGAGGGCATGTGGAGCACCGGCTCGCCCAGGTATTGCCGCGCCGCGCCGACCAGGCTCGACCACGGGCCGTGTTTGGACGGGTGGCAGACCACGCCCGCAGGCTTGTTCACGGCGAGCCAATCCGGCGTTTCTTCGAGAATCCACTGGCGCAGCTCGTCCGGCGTGATCATCCACCCGCTGGCGGTCTTCGGCACATCTATCAGTGTGCGGAGCGGGCCGCGCCGGCCGCAAACCCCGTCTGGCGGCTTGCCAGCGGCGTCGCTTGCGGAGTACAAGGGAAGATCACCCATGGCGGAGCCACTGCCAGTCGACACGCGGGCCCAGGACCTCTCGGTCAAGCAGGCGCAGGTGGACTTTCACAAGTTTGCCTCGCTGGGACAGCCGGAGCGCGCGCTGGCCGCTTATTCCGACGAAAACATGCGGCGGGCGGCCATTCTCGAAGGCAACCTCGATTTTGTCGGTTCGCTCACGCCTTTCCTCGAGATCGGCGCCAACGCGGGCCACACGTCCTACATGCTGGCCAACCGCTTCGACGCGGAAGGCTACGCCCTGGACATCTCCTTCGACGCGCTCCGCTACGGCCAGTATCTGCGCACGGCGTGGAATCTGGGGCGCAGCCCGATCCTCGTCGCGGGCGACGCCACGCGCCTGCCGTTCCGCGATGGCTCGCTCGCTTTTGTGATGGGTTTCCAGATGCTGTCGCAGTTCATGGACATCGACGCCGTGCTGCGCGAAGTGCACCGCGTGCTTGCGCCAGGAGGCGTGTATTTCTTTGCCGAAGAGCCCATCCGCCGCCTGCTGTCGCTGCGCCTGTACCGTGCGCCGTATCCGGATCGGATGAACGCGATGGAGCGCACGCTGTGGCGATGGGGGTTGCTGGACTATCTCGCCGCCGATGTCATCGGCGCCTGGCAGGAAGAGTCCTTCGGCATCCGCCAGAACCACCGGTACAGCCTCCGCGACTGGCTCGCCATCATCGGCCGCCATTTTGGCGAAAGCCGCGTGCTGACGTTCCCCCGCGCCGCAGGCTGGGCCAACCAGGCCGTGGTCCGGGCGCTCCGGCTTCTGCCGGGCTACACGGAAGCGCGCGCTGCGCGTTTCCTGGGCGGGACTCTCGCCGCGCTCTGCCGCAAGCCTGGCGCGCTGCCGCGGGCGTTGCCGCTGCACGAGTGCCTGGCCTGCCCGGACTGCCTGACGCCGCTGCCGTGGGATGCATCGCAGCTGCGCTGCGCCGCCTGCGGTTTCTCCGCAGCCTGCGAGGACGGAGTCTTCAACCTGCTTCCTTCGAAGTTGCGCGACGAGCTCTATCCAGGCGTCCGGCCCGACAACCTGGATTTTTCAAAGCCGGGCCATGAACAGGGCCTGCTCGAAGGCTTCCACGAACTGGAAGGCGAGTTTGGCAACCGCTACCGCTGGATCGGCCCGCAGGCGCGGCTCCGCCTGGCGAGAACCCGCCCGGGCCAGGCCAAGCTCCGGCTCCAGGGATATGCGCCGAGCCTTGCACGCATCGAGCTGAAATCCAATGGCGTCTCGCTTGGCGCGTGGAAGCTGGAACGCACCGGGCTGTTCGTCATTGAGGCGCCGCTGGCGGAAGCGGCCGAATATGTCATCGAGATCGCCGCCTCGCCGGTGTTTCAGCCGGAAGGCGACCAGCGGCAGCTCAGCGTCAACTTCTCTCTGGCCCGGTTGCAATATCGGTAACGGCCTCCGCGGCGGCCGTGCAATTCCGGACCGCCCCCGGGGCGGGGAGCGGTCCGGGCAGGTCCTGGACTGTGCCTCAGCACTGCCGTCAGAACAGAAGCTTCATCCCCGCCGTGGCCCAGGCCCGCGGCGTGCGGAATCCGTCTTCGAAGTAGCGCTGGTTGAGCACGTTTTCGGCGCGCACGAAGAAGCGCATCGAGCGGGTGTCGGCGAGGGGCAGCGTGTAGCTGGTGGTGACGTCCAGCTTGTGCGGCCCCGGAAACTCATACGGCCGGCTGCCGCTGCCCACGAAGAACGAGCCCGAGATATAGTCGCTGGCGGAAAGGAAATCCGCCGTCACCTGCCATCGCCGCGTCAACTGCTGCGTTGCCGTCAGCGTGAACATGTGCGGGAAGATTCGGATGGAGCGGAGCGAGCCGCCGATGAGCGAGCTGCGCCGTTCATCGGCGTTTGTATATGTATAGGAGCTGGCCAGCATCAGGTTGCGCTGCGGCCGCGCCTCGAAAACAAGCTCCACGCCACGTGCCAGCCCGCCGCCCATGTTCACGTAGCCGCCCCAGCGGCCATAGGGGTCATTGACGAGCCCCGAGTAGCCGATCACCTCTTGCAGGCGTGTGTAAAAGTAGGTCGCGCCGGCGCGGTAGCGGGCGGAAGCGAAGTACTGGTCGACGCCGAGGTCGAACGAGACGGTGCGCTCCGGCCGGAGCTGCGGGTCGCCGAGCGGGCTGAACGAGCCCCAGAAGAACGAGCTGCCCATGCGCTCGTACAGCGTTGGCGCGCGGAACCCGTTGCCGGCATGGGCGCGCAGCTTGGTGCCCGAAGACGGCAGGAAGTAAGAAACGGCCACGTCGCCGGTGAGCGCGTCGGGCGGGGTGCGGAAGGGCGCGTTTTGATAGAGCGGGAATCCGCCCTCGAACTTCGGCCGCGACAGGTCGAACGTCTGATAACGACCGGCCAGTCCGATCTGGAGCCTTTCGTCGAGCAGCCGGACCTGATCCTGGAAGAACACGGCCAGGCTGCGCTGGCTGGCCGAGGCGCGGGCGTTGACACGCTGTGCCGGGTTCGGGTTTTCGTCGCGGGAGGGGTTTTCGTAGAACTCGCGCTCCCACTCCAGACCGGCGCTGAAAAGGTTCCAGCGGGCCGCGGCGTAGTCGGCGCGCGCCTGCAGGGTGTCGATGCGGCCGGCGAAGACGCTTGAAGAGTTCCACTGCGGCTGGTAGCCCTGGCCGGCGGGGCCGTTGCGGTTGTCTCGGCGCGTGTCCAGGTTCTGGTAGCTCACGCGGTAGTTCAGGCGCGGCGAGATCTGCTGCGCCCACTGCACCAGCGTGGTGACGAAGCGGCCTTCGCGGCGGCTGTCGGGGTCGAAGAAATTCGGCGCGAAGGTGGCGTTGCCCCACTGAAAGGGCAGGCCGCGGTCGCCAAGGCGCGCCTGCGCCTCATCCAGCGGAATGGCGGGGATCACCGTCGTTGCGGGCAGATTCGCGGCCGGTGCGGCGTATGGACTCGAATTGATGCCGATGGTGCTGAGCGTGGCCCACACGCGGCCTGACAACGACGCCGTGGCCGACGGGCGCCACAGGACGTGGCCCTGAGCGCTTGAATTGCGGACACTTTCGACGCCATCGACGCCGCCGTTGACGTTCAGATGCGCCACGCCGGCGCTGTATTGCAGGCGGCTGCGGGCGGCCTCTCCGGCGATGCGTGCCAGGCCGCGCCCAAGGCCCAGCCCGCCCCCTTCGCCGCCGATCTCGCCGCGCGTGCGGCCGCCGCCGCTGTCGGTGACGAGATTCAGCACGCCGGCGGTGGCGTTGGTGCCATAGAGGCTGGAACCCAGTCCGCGCAGGATCTCGATGCGGTCCGTGTCGATGAGCTGCATGTCGCCCAGAAAGGCGGTCGCATCGCCTTGCACGCTGGCCGGGTCGCGCAGCCGCATGCCGTCGACGAGCACCCCGGTGTCGGCCGCGCGCAGTCCGCGCGTCTGGATGCGTGTGAACGACCCCGGGCCTCCAAGCTGCTGCACTCTCAGCCCTGGCGTCAGGCGGACCGCTTCGGACAGCAGAATTTCAGCGCGGCGCTCCATCTGCGCCGAATCGATGATGTCCATCGCCTTGCCCGACTCGACGGTCGACTGCGGCGTGACGGCGGCTGTCACCTGCACCTGCGTGGCGAGGCCGCGGACGTCGAGCTTCAGATTCACTTCCGACACGCGCCCCGGCTCGGTACGGACGCTGAGCGGGCTGGCCTGGTCAAGCCCTTCGGTGCGCGCTTCAATCAGATACTCAGCGGGCGCGAGCCGCTCGAAGCGGAACCTTCCTTCAGAGTCCGCCGTGGTGGTCTGCTGGAAGGCCGCATCGCGGGTGAACAGGCGGACGGCGGCCTGCGGGACGGCGGCGCCGGACGGGTCGGTGACGCGGCCCGTAATGGCGGCGTCCGGTTGACGCTGCGCGAACACACTGATCGCACAAAACAGAAATACGGCGAATTGTTTCATTCGCTCCTCCCTCGAGAGCTTCTCTGGATTTCCGCCGGGCGCGGGTCCCGGGGGCGGCGGCAGGTCTTCGGACTTGCGGGCGTGACCGGCCTCGCTCAGGCCGGTGTTCCTACTGGCCGCGGCTTCCCAGGAGCCTGCGCTCCCAGTGCCTTTCGGTGCGGCTTTCGTTCCCGCTCACCGCTGCGGGGCAGTCCCGGACTTGCACCGGGTTCCCTCTTGCGTGTCCGGCCGGCAGGCCGGACAACCGCGCGCAAAGGCGATTATCGCGTCCGAAACGGATCCCCGTCAAGCAGGCGTATTCCCGCGCGGAAATCCGGCATCCGGGCTGGGCCCGCGCCGCTGCGGGCCGCCAGCAGGGCGGATTCGGGGCGCCGACATTGCGCCAGGCGGTGGTCATGGCCTCGGCCGAGCGTGAGCCAGGCCCGGAAGAGGACATCAGCCGGCCTCACCATTCTGCCTCCTGTGGCAATGTACGGCGAACCTCGATGTCGTCCGGCATGGCCCCCGGCGCGGAAGATGGGCCCGAGAGGCCGACCGGCCGTCCGGCCCCCTGCCGCAGCCGGGAAGCAGCCCCTTTCAATTTCCGCATTTCGGGTCCATAATCCTTCAAAGAGACATTCATGGCGCAGGCACGCAACTTGATTCTGGTCGGCGCGGCCGCTGTGCTGCTCGGAGCCATGCAGCTTCCGCTGCGCTTGGGGGCGCCGGTCCCCGACTGGCAGGTTGAGACCGTTGATGGAGTGAAGACCTGCCTGCACGAATATCAACGGCAGCATCGGCGGGAGGCGGTGTTGCTGGCGTTCCGGCAGGGAGAGCGGGTTCCGCGCGGGGATCTGGAGCAGGCGGCGCGGCGGCTGGCGGAACGCGAGGCGGATCTGCTTGTCCTGCCGCCGGAAGCCCTACAGGGCAGCGTGGAATTGCCGGCGGCGTTGCTGGTCGACTCGGGCGGCGTCGTGCGGCGTCTGGAAGCGGGCCGGTTGCCAACGGGCAAAGCGCTGGAGGCATTCGTCGACGAATGGCGCCTGGGCCGCGACGTCTTTCTCACTTCCTGCGCGCGGTGCCACGGCGACGACGGTTCCCTGGAGATCTGCGGAGACGTGAAGCCGCTCACCGGCATCGGCAACCGCATGACGCCCGCGCAGGTGTATCAACGCCTGCGTGTGGGCGAGCTGGGCGAAACGGACGTCCTCATCCGAGGCCGCTTTTACAAGCGCAGGGAGGTGGAGGCCGTGGTCGTGTTCGTGCGCGGACTGTAGCGCGGAGCGGCGCAGCCGGCTATTCCCACTCGATGGTTCCTGGCGGCTTGTGCGTGAGGTCGAGGAAGACGGCACAGACGCCTTCTTCGGCGAGCAGCCGGCGGCAGATCTCGTCGAGCAGCGGCGCAGGGACGGGCACGGCGCGGGCGGTCATGCCGTCGACGCTGTGCACCGGACGCAGCACCACCGAGTCCGGCCGCGGGGGCGTGCCGAGCGGGACAAGGATCACCGGGAACTGCCAGACTTCGCGGTCGAAGCCTGAGCGGTGAGTGATGTCGCGGACGATCGCGTCGGCGCGCCGCAGCCGCTCGAGGCGGGTACGGCACAGGGCCGCCGGGCTGGCTGCCAGCGCAGAGACGGGCGCGTGCGAGGCGGCCAGCGCGATCGCGCGGTTGATGGCGGCGTTGCGGTTGATGAGGTCCGCGGCCTTCTCATGCAACCCCGGCGATGCGGGAGGATCATCGACGATCAGCACCGGCCGGTAGCTTCGCGAGTCGCCCTGGACACCCACCGAGTGCAGCGGCGCCAGCCACCCGTCCGCCAGGCGTTCGACGGGCCTTGCGGCGTCCTCGCACAGGCAGCGGATGGCCAGCCCCGGTCCGGGGAAGGGGTGACGTTCGAGCAGCTCTTCGGGGAGGCCGAGCTCGCGGCCGAGCTCGCGCACCTCGTCCTTATAGAGCGAGTGAAGCGGTTCGACGATGCGGTTTTCGGCGATCAGCCGCTGGATGCCGGACACGCGGTTGTGGTGCGTCTTGATGACATCGGCCTTCGCCGTGCCACCGCTTTCAATCGTGTCCGGGTAGATGGTACCCTGGCCGAGGATCCACTCGCCCTCCAGGTAACGGCCGGAAGAGAGGATTTCCTCCTGGACCTCGACGAACATCTCGCCAATGATGCGGCGTTTCTGCTCGGGGTCGCGCACGCCTTCGAGCGCGGCGAGAAAACGCGCGGAAGCGTCCTCGACGGCGAAGACGCCGCGGCCGAGCGACTCAAAAACATTTCGGACGAATTCTGTTTCACCGGCGCGCATCAGCCCGGTGTCCACGTAGAGGGCGCGCACGCGGTCCGCGCCCAGGGCGCGCAGGCAGAGAGTGAAAGCGACGGTCGAGTCCACGCCGCCGGAGACGAAGAAGAAAATGTTGCGTCCCGCGGCCACGCGCCGGATCTCGTCCTGAATACGCGCCGACTGTTCGCGCGGGCTCCAGTCCGGCTGGCAGCCGCAGATCGAAAACAGAAAATTCGCCAGGATGCGCCGTCCGTTTACCGTGTGAACGACTTCCGGGTGAAACTGGATCCCGTAGATGCGGCGCACGGGGTCGCCCATGGCCGCCACCGGACAGGTTTCCGTGGCGCCGAGCACTTCAAAGCCGGGCGGCACGCGGGTGACCGTGTCGCGGTGGCTCATCCAGATCTGCTGGCGGCCCCCCGCGCCCTCGAACAGCGCGTCCGGCCGCAGCGTCTCCAGCCAGGCGAGGCCGTATTCGCCCTTCTCGCCGCGCTGGACTTCGCCGCCGAGATGCCAGGCAATGGTCTGATGTCCGTAGCAGAGGCCGAGGACGGGGATGCCCAGGCGGAAGATTTCAGGATCCACCTGGGGCGCGCCCGGCTCGTAAACACTGGCCGGGCCGCCGCTGATGATGATGCCGCGCACGCCGCGCAATGCGGCGGCCGGCGTCTCGCTGGGACGGATTTCCGAATAGACGCCCAGCTCGCGCACCTTTCGGGCGATCAGATGGCAGTACTGGCCGCCCGTGTCCAGGACGACAATCTGCGGGCGGATGGAGGTGTCAGACGGCTGGCTCAATCGCGCGGGGACCTCTTGCCGGCCTGAACAAGCTGTTTTTTCTGAAGTTCGAGCAGCGCCTGCGCTTTGGGCAAAGATTCAACCGCCTTCTGCACCGCCGGATCAATTTCGACGGCGTATTTCAGGCTCTCGTCGAGGCCGGCCGAGGTGACGAGCGCCTCGCGCTTGAGCTGCTGCCGGACCCAGTCGTTGTTCTCGGCGAATTCCGCTTCCGTGAAGCTGTAGTTGTTTTTGAGCAGGAACTGGTGGAAATCGTTCAGCATCTCCTGGTCCGGGTTCCAGTCCCGGCCAAGTTTGAGGTCGCGTCCGGCGAAGTACTTCGGGATATAGTCGCGGAAGGCGCCCTTGCGGAGCAGCTCCACCTGGAAGCGGTTGTATTTCAGCGTGAATTTCTCATCGGGCTGAATGCCGTTGCCGCCGTAGACGGGGCGGCCGGCATCGGTCATCTTGACGTCCAGCGTGTTCTTCGGGCCTTCCTTGCGGTTGTAATAGTACTCGTAGAAAGAGCCGCTGGTGTAGTCGCGCTGGATGAGGCGGCCTGAGGGCGTGTAATACTTCGCCGTAGTCAGCGCGAGGCCCGTCCCCTCGGACAGCGGGAAGACCGTCTGCACCAGGCCTTTGCCGAAGGTGTTGTCGCCGAAGACCCACGCGCGGTCGTGGTCCTGCAAGGCGCCGGCGACGATCTCGGCCGCCGAGGCCGAGTATCGGTCGACCAGGACGACGATCGGATAGTTGCCCGCGGCTCCGCCGTTGGTGGCGACATACGGCCGTTCCGGCGACGTGCGGCCCCGGCTGCTGACCACCACCTGGCCCTTCTTCAGGAAGCGGCCGGCCACGGCGACGCCCTCGCTCAGCAGCCCGCCGGGGTTGCTGCGCAGGTCGAGCACCAGGCCCCGAATGTTCTGTTCGCCGAGTTTCCGGAAGGCGGCCTCCAGCTCTTCGCTGGTGTTCTCGTTGAACATCTCGATGTCGATGTAGGCGATGCCCGGCTTCAGCCAGAACGCCGTCTGCACGCTGTAGCGGGGGATCTCGCCGCGGATGAGCTGGAAGGTGAGCGGCTTGTCCACGCCCTCGCGGCCAATGACGACGGTCACCGGCGTCCCCTTGGGCCCTTTCAGCAGGTCGGCGACCTCCTTGCTCGTCATGCCCTCGGTACGCTTACCATCCACTTCGAGAATCACATCGCCCGGGCGGATGCCGGCCTTGTATGCGGGCGAGCCGGTGAACGGGGCGACCACGACGATGCGGTTGTCCTTGGGCTGGATCGTCATGCCGACGCCGTAGTATTTGCCGCGCTGCTCCTCGCGCATCTCCTGGAAATCGCGGGGGTCAAAGAAGCTCGAGTGCGGATCCAGCGTGCGCAGCATCCCCGGGATGGCGCCCTTGTAAATGCTTTGATCCGGGCTGACGCGATCGGCGGCGTTTTCTTCGACAAGCCGGTAGATCGACGTGAACTGCTTCAGGCTGCCGGACAGATCGTCTTCGCCGGCGGGAACGGCGGCGGCCGCGCGCCCGGCGGCAGTGCCCGGCCCGTAACGGCCGGCGATCAGCGAACAGGCCGCGATCACCAGCAGGGAGAAAAACAGCCCACGGAAACGGCGCATATCAAATAAGGTCCCCCAGACCTGCCTCAAGTATATCGCAGAGCAGACTACACTTCCTTGGACGATCGCCGCCTCGGGAGGCTTCGAAAAAAACGCGGAAATGCGGGCGCCCGGGGCGGGCGCCCGCGGTCTGCGGGAGCCGAAGCGGCGGCCCGAGGAGCGAAAGGGGACTCTATTGCGCCCGGCTGCGGCGGGCGGCCGCGGCGGCGGGCGCCTCGCTGCGGACGGGCTTGCGCGGCGTGCCAGTCAGTTTTTTGTACTGATCGGAGATCGAGATGAGATACATGGGCTGGCGGGCGCTCAGGAGCAGCTCGATGATGCGGTCGCGATCCGAGAGAACGTGAACGGACTTTCCATCGGTGAGCAGGAACAGGTCCGTGCCCGCTGCCACCTCGGCGATCCGCTTGCCCAGCTCGCGGTGCAGGGGCCGGAGCACGCGCCGGATTTTCTGGAGGCTGAATCCCTTGTGGCGCAGCTCGGCGATCACGCTCACCGCCGCCACTTCCGCCGGACCGTAAATGCGGCGGTGCCCTTCATGGCGGGGGCTGACGACCTTCTGTTCGTCCCACCACTGCAACTGGCGGAGGCTGACGCCGGCAAGGCGGGCGACGTCGGCGCTCGAGAAGGCCAGCTCGCCGGCAGGCGTTGCAGAGCTGCGCGATTTTGTTTTGAACATGATCTTGCCTTTCTGTTTGAGCCAGAGTCCAAGTCCAAGTCTAATCAAGGGAGTGGGGAAGTCAACTCGCAAGATATGGCGGTCTCCGGCGGCCTACCCCAAAGTCTCGTATGGTCCGCGAACCCGCAGCGGCGCCACCCGTCAACGTCCGGCGAGCCGGCGGAACCGGGAAGCGATCTTGCGCCGGACCAGCTCCGCAAACGGGCCCCAGTCCTGCGGGCAGAAGATGGCCCACTCCCGGTGTGGCGGGAGCGCTCGCCACCATTCGGCGAGCGTCAGCCGCCCCCCGGCCGCGGAACTAGCGGACTGAAAATCGTCTCCTGCATTGACCCACGCCGTGCGGCGCGCCGGGGAGGAGACCGGGCGGACAGCCACGCCGGATTCCCAGTGATACATCGTGAGCGGCAGATTGCATCCGTTGGCAACGGCCACGCCTTCCTGATAGTCGGCGCGGCAGGCGGTGGGTTCGATCATGTAGAACCGCCCGTCGGCGGCGCTTTTCTTGAACTCCATGGAACACAGGCCGCGCATCCCCACGGCGCGAAAGAACCGCGTGGTCAGCTCCTCGACAGCCGGCGCGTCGGCCGGTTCGGCCGAAGAGGTGCCGCCCACCAGCGGAGGCCACTGTCGGATTTTGCGTCCGGTAAAAGACGCTCGGAGTTCGCCGTCCGGGCCGTAATACTGCATGCAGAAAAACACGTCGCCATCGCCGCCGGGAACCCACTCCTGAAGGAGGAAATCTTCGGCGCGGACGCCGTCGAGCGACGCGATCTCCTTCAGCAGGGCGTCCAGCTCTCCCTCGTCGTGCACAAGGTAAGCCTTTCTCAGGCCGGCAACGTACATTTTGCGGCGCGTCTTGAGAATGCACGGAAAACGCGGCCGGCCGCCGACGAGCCGCCAGGACGAGGGTTCAAAAAAGAACATCGGGGTGACCGGCATCGCCATGGCGACCGCCCGCTCATGGAAAAGCCGCTTGTCGAGCAGCATTTCGAGGACATCGGGGGCAGGGAAGCAGATTTTCACCGAGGACGGAATCCGATCCCGGCTGCGGTTCAGGAAGGCAATCGTTTCCTCGAGTGCGGAAATCAGCACGAAACCATGCCCGCTGCGATGGAGCGCATCCAGCGCCTCCAGCAGCGGCTCGCCGTACAGGGCGCGGACCGCTATCGGCTTCAGGCGCCGCGAGTGCCAGAAGATGCTTGCTGGATCGTCGTCGATGACCGTGGGGACGGCGCCTCCGCGCATCAGCGCGCGTGCCACATTCCACCCATTGACGTTGAGCCCGATGATGAGAGGAGTCATGCCTGCCATGGCCCGGCCGCAAGGCAGGCCGCGACATCCCAGTATGGCATCGGAGGGCCGCTTCCGGCATCCGGTTGCCCGTGCATTGCGCCGCCGCGCCGGTGGCGGCTATAGTAGCCTTACGGCCCGGCGCCGGGCGGACGGGAGACCGTGCCCACATCAGGCTCTCAAGCTTTCACCTCTTCCCAGGGCGGCGGCCTTTATCGGCGAATGCTGGCAAGCACGGGCCTGTACGGCATCTCGCTACTGCTGACGCGCACGGCCAGTTTCCTGCTGTTTCCGGTCTACACCCGGTTTCTTTCGCCTGCCGATTACGGCGTGCTCGAACTGCTGGATCTGACGCTGTACGCTTTTGGCACGCTGCTGGGCATGCGGATTGGCGACGCGCTGCTGTACCGCTGGGCGGCGTGCAGCAGCGATGAAGACCGCTCCGTGCTGCTGTCCTCCGCCTACTGGGGGGCGGTACTGCTCGGCCTGGTTTCTCTCGGCTGCGGATGGATGCTGTCCGGCCTGTTGAGCCGGCTCGTGTTCGGGACGAGGGTCTATGCGGGCGCCTTCGTGCTCATGTTCTGCGCCTTCTCCACGTCCCTGCCGGCCGAGGTCGGCCTTGCGCTGGCGCGGGCCAGGGACCGTTCCCTTCACTATCTCTACATGTCGGCGGGCCGCCTGCTGGTGACCGCATCGCTGAACGTGTTTTTTCTTGCCGCGTTGCGGTGGAAGTATGAAGCGATGCTGTGGGGCAACCTCATTGGGGCGGTAGTCCTGTCGGCGGCTTCGCTTTTTTATATCGTCACTCAGGGCTACCGCTGGACGGCATTCCGGCCCGGCGAGCTGCGCCGGCTGCTTGTCTATGGCGCTCCGCTCGGCGTCGGCGGCCTTGGCATGCTGATCATCCACTACGGCGACCGCTTCTTTCTGCGGCAGTACGCGACGCTGGCCGACATCGGCATCTACGCGCTGGCTTACAAGCTGGGCATGCTGGTGACCAATCTCCAGACGCCTTTCGACACTTACTGGCGCGCGCAGATGTTTCAGATCATCAAACGGCCTGACGGAGAGAGAATCTACGTTCGTGTGTGCACATACCTCGCGCTGGTTCTGATGGCGTTCACCGTTTTTCTGCTGGCCTTCTCGGTGCCGTTGCTGAGTGTGCTTGCAGGCCGCGAATTCCGTTCTGCCGCATGGCTCGTGCCCGGGATCGCGTTCGCCTATGTGGTGCGCACCATCGGATCGCATTTCCGCAGCGCGCTGCTTCTGGCGGGCGTTCCCCAGCGGGATGCGGCCGTTGTCTGGTCGGGCGCGGGCGTCTGCCTCGCCGGTTATGCGCTGCTGATCCCGAGATACCGAGTTTGGGGAGCCGTGCTGGCCACGCTGGCGTCTTTCGTGTTCACTCTCTTTGTGAGCCTGTGGCAGGCGCAGCAGGTGCGATGGTTTCCCTTCGAATACCGGCGCATGGGCATGCTGCTGGTGGCGGCTGCCCCGGCGGCGATCTCCTGGTGGTTGGTTCGGCCGCAGGGGCTGGCAGGGCAACTGCTTCTTGGAACGGCTCAGTTCGTGTCGTTCTTCCTCGTTCTCCATCTGCTGGGGTTCGCCGACAGCGAAGAAAGAGAGCGCATTGCAGAAATCTTCCGCGGCTGGTGCAGCCGGCTGTTGTCCAGGCAACGCGCGGGAACGGTCTGAGCGTGATGGCGCTGCTGTACTACCGCGTCCCGATGACCTACGCTTCGTGGGGCTGGCGTGAGCCGGCAGCGGCGCTGCGCTGTGCGCTGGCTCCGTGCGGCCGCGAGAAGCAGCGGCTGGCGGGCGAAATCGCGGAGCTTTACGGCGGCGGTGTGTCGCTGTGGGCCAGTGGGCGCGCCGCGCTGGAAGCGATTTTCCAGGCGGTTGCCAGCGCAAGCCCCGGCAGGACCGCGGCGCTGATGCCGTCGCTGCTGTGCCGTTCAGTGGCCGAGCGCGCCGCCGCTGCCGGCCTGAGACCGCGGTTCTTTGACATCCGGCCGGATCTGACGCCTGACCTGGACCATGCGCGGGAGATTGCCGGGCCGGACACGGCCTGTGCCGTCGTGCCCCACCTGTACGGGCGGCTCTCCGACTTGCGCGGATTCTTTGACTTCTGCCGGTCTGCCGGGATCATTCTGATCGAGGACTGCGCCGCGGCGTTTCTGCTCCGGCACCCGGATGGTTCGCCTTGCGGCCGCCATGCGGATGTTGCGATTTTCAGCTTCAACACCGGCAAGACCGCCGTGGCTGGCGGGGGCGGCGCCCTGATGGTGCGGACGGTTCTGAGCGTGCCTCCGCCGGCACCCTGGCCGGCGGCGCAGGAGCGGCGGCAGGCTTTGGCCAGACTCTGGTTCGCGCTTTCCTACGCATGGCCCTGGGTCGGCCATCTGCTGCTGTTCGCGCCCATGCGATGGTGGCGCGCTGTTGCGCCGCAGGCCGCCTCGGGCCGCCCGATCACCGCAGTGGACGCCGCCATTGCCAGGATTCAGATGCAGCGTTGGCCGCGGCTGTTCAGGCGCCGGTTGGAGATCCAGGCGATGTATGCATCCTCTCTGGACGGCATGGCCGGTCTCAGGCTTCCTCAATACCGGCCCGGCGCTTATCTGACAAGGCTGTTCGTGGAATTTCCCGTGAACGTGAACAATCCACGGCTGCCGCGCTATGCCGTGCGCGAGAAGCTCAGATCGCTTGGGATCCAGACGCACCTGCCCTATGCGCCTCTGCATCTGGATCCCGGATTTGGAGACCCGCAGCCGGGCGCCTGCCCCGTCGCGGAGTCCGTAGCGGACCGATGCCTGGCCGTACCCAGCCAGCCCGAGCTCACGGACTCCCAGGTCCAGGTTGTGTGCCGTGCCCTTCGGGAAATCGCCGCAGGGTTGGCGCGCGGCGACTGGATGCCGGAGCCGGCGGCAGCGGACGCCGTTCCGCCGGCAGAACGGCGTCCGGATGTCGAATGAATTTCGCAGTGGCGGACGATGGGTTCAGGCGTGGCTTTCCGCGGTGGAATCGCCAAGATCGAGTTCCATCTGCCAGGCGTCAACGGCGAACTTGGCCGCCCAGTTCAGCAGTTGAAACCGGCCGTAGTCGCCGTCCACGGGCCAGCTTCCCTTGACGCCGCCGGCAATCTCTGGCGGACCTTCGATGCGCACGGTGCGACGGACGAATGCATTGGCGCGCCGCGCGGCTTCCCTGAAATCAGCGGCCCGCGGTGCGTCAGGCGCAAGCAGCAACCAGACCGCGGCGATCTGCACGGCTCCGGTCAGACAGGCCCAATTGACACAGGGGCGCCAGTTGCGGTCCAGCCTTCCCGGCAGAAATCCGTCTTCGCGGAGGCAGCCGAGCAGCGCCTCCGCCCCGCGAAGAGCCGCCTGGCGGATCCAGTCCTCGTGCAGCAACTCATAGCCTTCCCGGAGGCCGCGAAGGACATAGCCGATGGTGTGCGTCAACGGGCGGGAGAAGTCCGTCAGGCAGCATCGCTCGAACCAGCCGTTCGGGCGCTGCTGGCGCACCGTCCATTCCATGTTGCGGCGCACCGCCTCCTGATAGGACTTCTCACCGGAAACGCGCGCGGCTTCCGCCAGGCCCCAGCTGATATGCGCGTCGTAAGCCTTCGCGCCGGGCAGCGCGAACGGAGACGTGTAGCGGCTCCAGGCGCCATCGGGGTCCTGCACGGTGACGAGCCAGCGCGCCGCGCGGTGCATGGCGTCCTCATAAGCGGCGCCAAACTCGCGCGTGCCGGCGGCGAGGCCCAGCAGGATCTGACCCGTATTGAAGGTGGTCGGCGCCACCGGCTGTTGGCCTACGACGCCTCCAGGGAACGCTCCGTCCGGCATCTGGATCGAGACGAGCCAGTCCAGGGCGCGGCGGGCCCGTTCGCGCAAATGATCATCGCCCCGCCGACGCGCCTGGTCGAGCAGCGTCGGTACGATGTAGCCGGTCGTCTCGGGATAGGAGGGAGCCCACCCGCCGATCCAGCTCCAGTGGCGGGCGAAACCGCCGTCCTGTGACGCTGAACAGTCCTGGGCACGGCCCAGCCAGCTGAGACTTGCCTCGATGGAGGCCGCCGGTCCCGGGTCCGGTCCCAGACCGCGCCGATCTCTTTCAGCTTCCGCTTTGCCGGCTTCGGGAAGGCGGGCATCCCGATGCCAACGGGTAATTCTGTTTCGAATCTGATTGATCATGCTGGGTGGCAAAATCTATTGGACCATGCGGATGATTCGTGCAGGACTCAGCGAGGCAGGCATTGGACAGCATGCTACCAGAGGCGCCTTCTAGCCTGAATGCCGCTTTTGGGCCGGGTCTTGGCCGTAATCCGCCGATAGTGAGATGGCCTGGCGGTGTGCGCGGCACGGAACGCCAGCTGGCCGCGTTGCGCACCGTAAGTCCCGGTGGGACAGCACGGTCCTGCCGCTGGGGCCGTTCGGCTACTCATTGGTTGAGCGACGCAAAAGGCGGTCTTGAGCAGGACCTTGACCGGCGTGTGTCCAAACAACCGCTCGTTCCTTTTTGAGGAAACGTGCGATGCAGCGGCGAATGGGCTGGATCATGAGCTGACTCGGAATGGAAATTGTGAAGAGTGGCATTCGCAGAACAGCGGTTCCCGAGGCGTGGTGCTGGCGGGCGAACCTCAGCCTCCGCCGACAAACGTGACGATTTCGAGCGACGCGCCCTCTTCGACCGGTGTGGTCTCCCAGTCCGGCCGGCGGACCAGCCGGCGGTTCAGCTCCACGGCCACACGCTGCGGGTCGAGGCCGAGATGCGCCACCAGATTCCGGATATTCAGACCCGCTGGAACTTCCCGGCGTTCTCCATTGATCGTAATGGAGATAATCGCGCCCTGCCGCTGGTTTGACACGTTCTTCTGCGCCTCATTATAGTTGAAGTTTGAACGCGGCCGCGCGCGTTCGCTCATCCGCCATCATGCCCACATCCATCTACGAGGCCTACTTCCCCGTCCTTGCGCAGATTCTGCTGGCGGCCGCGTTGGCCGCCGGCCTGATCGCAATGGGCGTGCTGCTCGGCAAGCGCGTGAAGAACCCGGTAAAGGACACGCCGTACGAGTGCGGCATCCCGCCGGTGGGTGGGGCTCGCGAACGCTTCAGCGTGAAATTCTATCTGGTGGCGATGCTGTTCATCCTGTTTGATATAGAGGCGATTTTCCTCTATCCGTGGGCGGTCGTCTACCGCGAGCTGAAGCTGTTTGCGTTCCTCGAGATGCTGGTCTTCATCGCCCTGGTCTTTGCCGGCTTCGTTTATGTATGGAAGCGCGGCGTGCTGGACTGGGCCTACGGCGAGCAGCAGGATGAAGCGCCCCGGAGCTGATGCGAGCCATGCTGCCCGAAGAAATCCAGCAACTGGAAACTCCCGCCGCCATCGCGCAGTGGGACGCGGAGGCCCTCACCGGCGGCAGTCTCGCCCGGGGAGAGCTTGTGCTGTGGACCGCCCGCGAACGGATCGCGGCTCTCTGCCGCTTCCTGAAAGAAGAGCGCCAGTTCACGCGGCTGGTGGCGGTGACCTGCATCGACCGCTATCCGGTGGAGCCGCGCTTTGAGGTGGTCTACCTGCTCCACTCGATTCCCCGCAACGAGCGGCTGCGGCTGAAGGTGGCCGTGCACTCCGGGGACGCCGTGGTCCCGAGCGTGTGCGGCGTGTGGGCCGGCGCCAACTGGTACGAGCGCGAAGTCTTCGACATGTTCGGCGTACGGTTTGAAGGCCATCCGGATCTGCGCCGCATCCTGATGCCGGACTACTGGCAGGGCCACCCGCTCCGGAAAGACTTCCCCGTCCACGGTCACAAATACAGCTACAAGGACGAATGATGCGCCGGCTGGCAGGAGAGGATCCGCAATGAATCCCGTCGACACCGCCATGGAGCACAGGCTGGAAGAGATCGAGCCGGCTGCGCCGGGCGCGCCGCGCCGCATGGTGCTCAACATGGGGCCGCAGCACCCGTCCACGCACGGCGTGCTGCGCGTGATCCTCGAGCTGGACGGAGAAATCGTCACCAGCGCCCGGCCCGACATCGGCTATCTGCACACGGGCATCGAAAAGCAGGCCGAAGCGCTCGGCTGGCAGCAGGTGGTGACGATCACCGACCGGATGGACTACCTGGCGAACCTGTCCAACAACCTCGCCTACGTCCTTCCGGTGGAAAAGCTCCTCGGCATCGAGATCCCGCCGAAAGCGCAGTGGATGCGCGTGCTGCTGGCCGAGCTGTCGCGCATCAACAGCCACGTCGTCTGGCTGGGCACGCATGCGCTCGACCTGGGCGCGATGACGGTGTTTTTCTACTGTTTCCGCGAGCGCGAGGAGCTGCTGCGGATCTTCGAGATGTTCAGCGGCCAGCGGATGATGACCAGCTACATCCGCATTGGAGGCCTGGCGCTGGAGCCGCCCCGCGGCTGGGACCGCGCGGTGCGCAATTTTATCCGCGGATTCCCGGAAAAGGTGGACGAATACGAGGCTCTGCTCCGGGAGAACCCGATCTTTCTGAAACGCACGCAGGGCGTCGCATACGCGCCGCTCGAGCAGCTGCTCGACCTCGGCGTCACCGGCCCGATGATCCGCGCCGCCGGTCTGGCCTGGGACATCCGCAAGGCCGAACCCTACTCGAGCTACGAGAAGTTCGATTTCCGCGTGCCTGTCGAGCAGTCCAGCGACGTCTACGCACGGTTCCTCATCCGGCTGGAAGAGATGCGCCAGAGCGCGCGCATCGTCGAGCAGGCCCTGGAGGGCATGCCGGAAGGCGCCTGGAAAGCCGACGCGCCGCGCGTCGTGCTGCCGGACCGCGAAAAGATGAAGACGCAGATGGAGGCCCTGATCTACCACTTCAAGATCGTCACCGAGGGCGTCCACGTGCCGGCCGGCGAAGCCTACGTTCCGGTGGAGAGCCCGCGCGGCGAGATCGGCTTCTATGTGGTGAGCGACGGCGGTACGCAGCCCTGGCGCGTGTTCATGCGCACGCCGAGCTTTGGCAACCTCCAGGCGCTGCCGGCGCTGTTTGAAGGAAAGCTGATCGCCGATACGATCGCCGCGCTCGGCAGCATGGATTTCGTGCTTGGAGACGTGGACCGCTGAAGCCGCGGGAGAATCCAGTCATGACGTTTTCGCCGGAACTCGAAGCCAGATTCGCGAAAATGATCGGCAATTATCCGCCCGGACGGCAGAAAGGGGCGCTGATCCCCATGCTGCTGTACGCGCAGGATGAAGTGGGCGCCGTCACCGAAGAAGTGATCGAGGAGGTGGCGAAGCGGCTGAAACTGACGCGCGTCGAAGTGGAGGAAGTGCTCGGCTATTACACGATGCTGACGCGCGAGCCGCGCGGCCGGCATCACATCCAGGTCTGTACCAACATCAGTTGCATGCTGACCGGCGGCGAGGAGCTGTTCGAGCATGCCTGCCGCCGGCTTGGCATCCGCAACCGGGAAAAGACGCCGGACGGTGAGTTTTCGCTTGAGGAAGTCGAGTGCCTCGGGGCGTGCTCCTGGGGGCCGGCGCTTCAGGTCAACTACGAGTTCCACTATCAGATGACGCCGGAGAAGTTCGACCGGCTGATCGAGAGCCTGAGGAAGACGCAGTAATGCAGTCCCGCAACGCCAGGGCGAGGAGATGACGATGAAGCAGACACTGCTGGTTCCTCCGCATCCGCTCGAGAAGCGGGTGCTGACGCGCCGGTTCGAGTATCCGCGCACCGAGCCCGTCTGGATCGACGAATACCTGCAAACCGGCGGCTACGAGGCCATCCGCAAGGCGATGACGATGGAGCCCGAGGCCATCGTCGAGGAAGTGAAGAAATCCAGCCTGCGCGGCCGCGGCGGCGCCGGCTTTCCCACCGGGATGAAGTGGAGCTTCGTCGACCGCCGCTCGCCGAAGCCGAAGTACGTTGTCGTCAATGCGGACGAGGGCGAGCCGGGCACCTGCAAGGACCGCATCCTGATGGGCTATGACCCGCACCGGCTCATCGAGGGCGTCCTCATTGGGGCGCGCGCCATCGGCGCCTGCCGCGGCTGGATCTACATCCGCGGCGAGTACCGCGAATACATCGAGATCATGGACCGCGCCATCGAAGAGGCCTACGCGCGTGGCTTTCTGGGCGCGAACGTGCTGGGCACGGGCTGGGAGTTCCATCTGTCGACCCATACCGGCGCTGGCTCCTACGAATGCGGCGAGGAGACGGCGCTGCTTGAATCGCTCGAGGGCAAGCGCGGCAACCCGCGGCTGAAACCGCCATTTCCGGCCACTTCGGGCGCCTTCCAGTGCCCGACCATCCTGAACAACGTGGAGACGTTCTGCGCCGTGCCGGACATCATCCTCAACGGCGGCGAATGGTATGCTTCGCTCGGCACGCCGCGCAACGGCGGCACCCGGCTGGTGTGCCTGTCGGGCCACATCGAGCGGCCGGGCGTCTACGAGGTTCCGCTGGGGATGAACCTGCTGACGATCATCAACGAGATCGGCGGCGGGGTCTGGAAGGGCCGGAGGCTGAAGGCGGTGATCCCCGGCGGCAGCTCTTCGCCGGTGCTCAAGGCCGACGAGTGCGACATCCCGGCCGACTACGATTCGCTGGCGAAAGCCGGCTCCATGCTCGGCTCCGGCGCAACGGTCGTGCTCGACGAGACTGCCGACATGACGAAGGTGCTGGCGCGGCTGATGAAGTTCTACGCGCACGAAAGCTGCGGCTGGTGCATCCCCTGCCGCGAAGGCACCACCTGGCTGAAGAAGATCACCTCGCGGCTGGAAGACGGGCTGGGCAGTGAGCGCGACATTGCGCTGATCGACGACATCGCGCAGAACATGCTCGGCCGCACTTTCTGCCCGCTGGGCGACGCCGCGGCGATGCCGGCGATGGCGATTGTGCGCAAGTTCCGCGAGGAAATCCTCGACCGCATCCGGGGGGCCGGGGCGTTTGCGCCCGTGCCGGGCACGCAGCCGCTGCCGGTGCTCGGTTAGCGCGGAGGGCCTGAAGCGATGGCGAACATGGTGACGATCACGATCGACGGCCGGCAGGTCACCGTGCCCGCGGGCACGCCCGTGATTGAAGCGGCCAAACAGGCGGGCATCGACATTCCGGCCTTCTGCTATTACGAGGGCTTCAGCGTTCAGGCGGCCTGCCGCATGTGCCTCGTCGAAGTGGAGAAGATGCCGAAGTTGCAGCCCTCCTGCGCGCTGCCCGCCACCGACGGCATGGTGATCCACACCGAGAGCCCGAAGGTCGTCGAGGCCAGGAAGTCGATGCTCGAGTTCCTGCTGACGAACCACCCGCTCGATTGCCCCGTCTGCGACAAGGGCGGCGAGTGCGAGCTTCAGGACATGACCTTCCGCTACGGCGTCGGGGAAAGCCGCTTCACCGAGATCAAGCATCACGACGTCGAAAAGCAGTGGAGCCCGCTGGTCTTCTACGATCCGGCCCGCTGCATCCTCTGCTACCGCTGCATCCGCGTCTGCGACGAAGGGCTCGGCGTGGGCGCGCTCGGGCTCAGCTTCCGCGGCGTCTCGGCCGAGATCATTCCCAACCGGGGCGACCATCTCGAATGCGACGAGTGCGGCTGGTGCATCGACGTCTGCCCGGTGGGCGCGCTGACCTCGGGCACCTATCGCTACAAATCGCGCCCGTGGGAAATGAACTATGTTCCCGCGGTCTGCACGCACTGCTCGAACGGGTGCAAGACGACGCTCAGCGTCCGCAACGGCGAGATCATCCGCGCCAACAACCGCGACCGCTCCGGCATCAACGGCGAATTCCTCTGCGTGAAGGGCCGCTTCGCCTTCGACTTCGTGCACAACGGCGAGCGGCTTCAGACGCCGCTCGTGCGCCGCGGCGGACGGCTGGAACCGGCCAGCTGGAGCGAAGCGCTCCAGGCGGCGGCTGACCGCATCCGCGCCTCCATCGGGCGCAACGGACGCGCGGCCGTCATCGGCTCCACCCGCACGACCAACGAAGAGAACTACTACCTTCAGAAGTTCGCGCGGCAGGTGTTGCGGACGAACAACATCGACCATCACCGCTCGGGCGACCTGATCACGCTGCTCAGGCTGGTTGGCGGACGTAAGGACGCGCTGGCGACGGTGAACGACCTCTACACCTGCGACGCCGCGCTCGTCCTCGGCGCCGATCTCGCGCAGCAGCATCCGCTGCTGGCCGTGCAACTTCGCGCCAACTGGCGCCATCATCAGTCCGCCGTCTACGTCATCACCGAGGGGCCGGTGCGCGAGGATCAGTACGCCGCGCGCAGCCTCCGCGCGTCCGCGGGCGAAGAGACCGGCCGGCTGGAGGAACTCCGCGAGGAGCTGAAGGCGCGGCGGAACCTGGTGGTGCTCTACGGTCCGACAGTGAAAGGCGACGCGGTGCACCGGCTGGTTGCCTTCGGCGACTCGCTCGACATCCCGGTGAAATACGTCTGTCTGGTCGACTACGCCAATTCGCGGGGCGCCCTGGACATGGGCCTGTTGCCGCATCTCGGGCCCGGCTACCGCCCGGTGGAAATCGCCGGCATGACGCTCGACGCGATGCTCGAAGCGCCCGACCTCGACCTCATCTGGGTGGTTGGCGCCAATCCGCTCAAAGGCGGCCGCCGCTTTGCCGCGCGCGACGCGTTCCTCATCGTGAACGAGCTGTTCCTCAACGAGACGGCCGAACAGGCCGACATCGTCTTCCCGGCGATGAGCCTGTATGAGAAGAACGGGACGGTCACCAACGTCTGCGGCGAGTTGCAGAGGACCAAAGCCGGCCCGAAGGTGATGGGCACGAAGTCGGACCTCGACATTCTTGCACTGGTGGCGGCGCAGCTTGGCGCCGACCTGGGCGTGCCGCTGCCGGACAGGGTGTTTGAGGAGATCCGCCGCGAGGTGCCGGGCTACAATGTGCCGCTGGCGCTGATCGCCACTGGCGGCGCGGCCCAGACCCGGCCGCCCGCCGTTCCGGCCGACGTGGACTCGCAGCCGGAGCTTGTGCGGAGCTCGGGTGATACGCTGTTTACCTCGGGCACGCTCGGCAGGTATTCGAAGAAACTCGCCGAGGTGATCGAAGCGCCCGGCCGGCTGTTCCAGGTGCTTGTGCCATGAATTTTTACGTGCTCACGCTGACCAAGATGGCCCTGACGGCTTTTGTGCTGCTCACCTGCTGCGCCTACGCCGTCTGGGTGGAGCGCAAGGTGCTGGCGCACATTCAGCTCCGGCCGGGCCCGTACCGCGTGGGGCCGCACGGGCTGCTCCAGCCGCTGGCGGACCTGATCAAGCTGCTCACCAAGGAGGGCATCGTGCCCTCCTATGCGAGCCCGTTCTACTACCTGCTGGCGCCGTGGCTGGCCGTCACGCTGGCGCTATCGGCGATCGTCGTGATTCCATTCACGCCGGAGTTCGAGCTGTTCGGAGTGCGCACGGCCATCGGGCTCACCGACCTCAACATCGGGATCCTTTTCCTGCTGGCGCTGAGCTCGCTGGGCGTTTATGGAATCGCCATCGGCGGCTGGGCCTCCAACAACAAGTATTCGCTGATGGGCAGCCTGCGCTCGTCGGCGCAGATGGTGAGTTATGAGCTGCCGCTGGCGATGGCGATCGCCAGTCCGCTGCTGGTAACCAACACGCTGAACCTGCGGCAGATTGTGGAATTGCAGGGCGGCTTTTATGCCGGATTCCTGCCGAAATGGACCATTTTTGCTCTGCCTGCGCCGCAGATTCTCGCCTTTCTGATCTTCCTGATTGCCGCCTTTGCCGAGACCAACCGTGTGCCCTTCGACCTGCCAGAAGCCGAAAGCGAGCTGGTGGCCGGCTTTCACACCGAGTATTCCTCGATGATGTTCGCCTCTTTTTTCATGGCTGAATACGCGAACATCATCACGATCTGCTGCGTGGCCACGGTGCTTTTTCTGGGCGGCTGGCACCCGCTGTGGCCATCGCAGTACGGCAGTGACCTGGTTCCGGTGGCGCTGCTCGCCGGCGCCGGGCTCATCCTCCTGTATCACGCGGCCCAGGCGGCGCGGCAGCGCAAATGGGACCGGTTCACGTTCCCGGTTTTCGGCGTTCTTCTGCTGGCGCTGTCGCCCGCGTTTCTGGTCCCGGCGCTGAAGCCCGTGCTGATCCCGTTTTTCTGGTTCGTCGCCAAGGCGGGCTTCCTTGTGTTCGTCTTCATCTGGGTCCGTGGCACGCTGCCGAGGTTCCGTTATGACCAGCTCATGCGCTTCGCGTGGACATTCATGTTCCCGCTGGCGCTGGCGAACCTGCTGGCGACCGGCCTGATCGTTGCGCTGGCGGGCTGAAGAGGTTTGAGGGAAGTCTATGGACGTTGTGCTCTTCCTCGTCTTTGCCGCGATTGCGGTGGGCTGCGCGCTGAATCTGGTGCTTCAGACGCACCCGATTTCGAGCGCGCTGTCGCTGATCGGCGTCATGGGCTCGCTCGCCGTGCTCTACCTTCTGCTGGGCGGCGAGTTTCTGGCGGCGGTGCAGCTCATCGTCTATGCCGGCGCCATCATGGTGCTGTTCGTTTTCGTCATCATGCTGCTGAACGCCGGCGCCGAGAAGCGGCCCTCGCGGAAGGTGCTGCGCACGGCCGTGGCGCTGCCGCTGCTGTTCACGCTGGCCGGGGTGGCCGCCTACATCCTGGCCACGCAGGTGCCGCGCACGGAAGCGGTGCGCTTTGGCGGCTTCACTGCCGGCCCGTATGAGGTGGGCCGGGCGCTGTTCACCACCTGGCTGCTGCCCTTTGAAGTCACCTCGATCCTGATCCTGATTGCGATCGTCGGCGCGGTGGTGCTGGCGCGGAAGGAGATCTGACTCATGCCCGACCTGTCACAGGTGCTCGCTGCCGAGGTGCCGCTGAGCTGGTACCTGATCCTGAGCGTGATCCTTTTCGTGATCGGCGCCGCGGGCTTCCTGGTCCGCCGCAACATCATCACCGTCTTCATGTGCATCGAACTGATGCTGAATGCGGTGAACCTCTCCTTCGTCTCCTTCAGCCACATGCTGAAGAACGTGGACGGCCACATTTACAGCTTTTTCGTGATGGTGGTGGCCGCGGCCGAGGCCGCCGTCGGACTGGCCATCATCCTCACGGTATTCAAGAACCGCGCGACGCTCGAAATCGACGAAGTCTCTTCGCTGAAGCTCTGACGCGATGCATCATCTCTGGCTCATTCCCGCATTTCCGCTCGCCGGATTCCTCATCAACGGGATCGCCGGGCGCAGGCTGCCGAAGCCGCTCATCAACACGTTCGCCGTCGGCAGCGTGCTGCTGTCGTTCCTCTGGGTGCTGAAGGTGCTCAGCGGATTGCAGCCGCTCGAGGCCGCTTACACCGAACGCTATTTCACCTGGATCCAGAGCGGCGCCTTCACCGTGGGCCTCGATTTCATGGTGGACCGGCTCACGGCGGTGATGCTGCTCGTGGTCACCGGCATCGGCCTGCTGATCCACATCTATTCGATCGGCTACATGGCGCACGAGCATGGCTACGACCGCTTTTTCGCCTACCTGAACCTGTTCATGTTCTTCATGCTGGTGCTGGTGCTGGCAGCCAATTACCTGGTGTTGTTTATCGGCTGGGAGGGCGTCGGCCTCTGCTCGTATCTGCTGATCGGCTTCTACTACCTGAAGAAGAGCGCCACGGATGCGGGCAAGAAGGCTTTCGTCGTGAACCGCGTGGGCGACCTCGGTTTCTCGCTGGGAATGTTTCTGACGGCGCTGACATTCGGCTCGCTCGACTTTCCCACCGTGTTCGGCCAGGCGCAGGCGGAGGCCGCGGTGCTGAACCCGCAGACGGTGACGCTGATCTGCCTGCTGCTGTTGGTGGGCGCCACCGGCAAGAGCGCACAGGTGCCGCTCTATGTCTGGTTGCCGGACGCGATGGAGGGCCCGACGCCGGTGAGCGCGCTGATCCACGCCGCCACGATGGTGACGGCGGGCGTCTACATGGTGGCCCGCTCGGCGCCGCTGTACAACCTCTCGCCAACGGCGATGGAAGTGGTGGCCGTGGTCGGCCTGATCACCGCCGTGCTGGCCGCCACCATTGGCCTGACGCAGTTTGACATCAAGAAAGTCTTCGCCTACTCCACGGTGAGCCAGCTCGGCTACATGTTCCTCGCGCTGGGCGTGGGCGCCTATTCGGCGGCGGTCTTCCACATCATGACGCACGCCTTTTTCAAGGCGCTGCTCTTCCTTGGCGCGGGCAGCGTGATCCACGCCCTCGGCGGCGAGCAGGACCTCCGGATGATGGGGGGCCTGCGTTCGAAGATTCCGGTGACGTTCACGGTGCTGCTGGCGGCGGCGGTGGCGATAGCGGGCGTGCCGCCATTTTCGGGGTTTCATTCCAAGGATGCGATCCTGCTGGCCGCGCACGCTCATGCGCCGTGGATGTACTGGGTGGGCGTGGTGACGGCGGCCATGACGGCATTCTATGTTTTCCGCGCGATCTTCCTGTGCTTCTTCGGGACGTACCGCGGCGACGCGCACCCGCATGAGTCGCCGCTGGTGATGACGCTGCCGCTCGGGGTGCTGGCGCTGCTGAGCCTGGCCGGCGGCTACTTCAACGTGCCTCACTACCTGGCGCCGCTGTTTGGCGCGGGCCACGGGGAACATGACGAGAAGCTGGTGGCGATCTCCGTGGCCGCCGGCGTGGGCGGCATCCTGCTGGCGTGGCTGTTCTATGTGGCTGCGCCGAGCCTGCCGGACCGAATCGCCCATGGCCTGGGCGCGCTCTACCGGCTGGTCTACAACAAGTACTACGTGGACGAAGTCTATGACGCGATGATCGTGCACCCCATCCGCGACGGCTCGCGCGCGCTGCTCTGGGGCGTTGTCGACGCCAAGCTCGTTGACGGTGCGGTGAATGGCGTCGGCTCGATGGCGCGGGCCGTGGGCGCCGGGCTGCGGCAATGGCAGTCCGGCTACATCCGCCGTTATGCCGCCTGGGTGGTGCTTGGTTCGGCGGCCATCATCGCGGTGGCGGCCTTCTGGGGAGGAATGCGGTGAACCTGCTCGACATTCTTCTGGTGATTCCGGCGGCAGGGGCGCTGCTGACGCTGGCACTGCCTGCGGACAACCCCGGCCTGGTCCGGAAATTCGCGCTTTTCGTTTCGCTGGTTGTCTTCCTGTTCTCGCTCGGCCTGATCGGACCGGTGCGCGCCCATCCGGCCGTCTACAGTTTTGAGACCAACGTCCCGTGGATTGAGTCACCCGCCATCCGGTATCACGTGGGCGTCGACGGACTCAGCCTCTGGCTGGTGATCCTGTCAACCTTCCTGACGCCGATCTGCGTGCTGGTGAGCTGGCGTCACATCGAGGACCGCGTCAAGGAGTTCCACGCCTTTCTGCTGTTCCTGCTGTTTGGGGTGATCGGGGTCTTCGTGGCGCTGGATCTGTTCCTGTTCTTTGTCTTCTGGGAGGTCTCCCTGGTGCCCATGTATTTTCTGATTGGCATCTGGGGCCATGACCGGCGCATCTACGCGGCGGTGAAATTCTTCCTTTACACGATGGCGGGCTCGGCGTTGATGCTGGCGGCGATGATCTGGATCTTCAACCGCACGGGCACGTTTGACCTGCCGCTGCTCGTGGACATGATCCGGACCGGGCAGCTCCGCTTCACTCCGCAGGAGGGCCTGTGGCTGTTCCTCGCCTTCTTCATCGCGTTTGCCATCAAGGTTCCGCTGTTTCCGCTGCATACATGGCTGCCGGACGCGCACGGCGAGGCGCCCACGGCCGGCTCGGTCATGCTGGCCAGCGTCCTGCTGAAGCTGGGCACTTACGGCCTGGTCCGCGTGGCGCTGCCGCTGTTTCCCCAGGCGGCGCGGGACAACGCCGGCTGGATCATCGCGCTGGCCATCGCCGGCATCATCTACGGCGCGCTGGTGGCGATGGTGCAGCCGAACATGAAGCGGCTGGTGGCTTACAGCTCGGTGAGCCACCTGGGCTTCGTCGTGCTCGGCATCTTCACCTTCACCCAGACAGGGCTGGACGGCGCCGTCTACCAGATGCTGAATCACGGAATTTCAACCGGCGCGCTCTTCATTCTGGTGGGCCTGCTGTATGAGCGGCGGCACTCGCTCGAGATCGCCGACTATGGCGGGGTGGGCGCGGTGGCGCCCTGGCTGTCGACGATGTTCGTCATTACGTCGCTGGCGAGCGTCGGTCTGCCGATGCTGAACAACTTCGTCGGCGAGTTTCTGGTGCTGCTGGGAGCGGCACAGGCGAGGTTCCTTTACGCGGTGCTGGCCGGCACGGGCGTCATCCTCTCTGCCGTTTACATGCTGTGGCTGGTTCAGCGGGCCTTCTATGGGCCGGCACCGGACGCCGTGCGCCATCATGTGACGGACATGAATGGCCGGGAGTGGGCGCTGGTGATGCCGCTCATCGTGATGATGGTGTGGATGGGCGTCGGCCCGCAGTCCTTCCTGCCTCCCATCAGCCAGCAGAGCCGGCAGACGCTGGAGATCGTGCTCGAAAAGCCGGCCGTACAGAAATCTGCCCAGGAAGTTGCTCATGCCCGTTAGTTTTGTGCCTTCTCCGCAGGAATTATTGCGCTTTTCGCCGGAAATCCTGCTCACGCTGACGGCGACGGCTTTGATGCTGGCCGAGGCCCTCATGCGGCCCGGCAGCCGAACGCGGTTGGCCGCGCTGGCTTTTATCGCCCTGGCGGCGGCCATCGGGCTGAGCGCCGTGGCAGCGTCAGACCCCGGGCCGGCCTTTTCCAGCCTTCTGGTTGTGGACGGTTTTTCGACCTTTTTCCGCGTCCTTGTCTGCGCCGCCGGCATGCTGGTGGTGCTGATCAGCTCGAATTACCTGAAGAGGGAAAGGCATGACTCCGGCGAGTATTATGCGCTGGTGCTGTTCTCCATCGCCGGTCAGTGCCTGATGGCCTCGGCCAATGAGCTGATCATGCTTTTCATCGGACTGGAGTGCTCTTCGATCGCCACTTACGTCCTGGCGGGCTACCTGCGGGACGACCGGCGCAACAACGAGGCGGCGCTGAAGTATTTCCTGCTCGGATCCTTCGCGGCGGCGTTTTTTCTGTATGGGACTGCATGGCTGTGGGGCGCGGCCGGCACGACGCACCTGAGCGAGATCCGCCGCCTGCTGCTGGATCCTCAGTCCGGCGTGAACGCGACGGTTGCTTCCGCCGCCGCGGCGCTGCTGCTGGTCGGGCTGGCATTCAAGGTCTCGGCGGCGCCCTTCCAGATGTGGGCGCCTGACGTATACCAGGGCGCACCGGCGCCGGTGGCCGCCTTCCTGAGCGTGGGGCCGAAGGCCGCCGCGTTCGCGATGTTCCTGCGGATCCTGATGACCGTTTTTGTCCCCTTCCGCGACAAGTGGGAGCCGGTGCTCTGGGCCGTCGCCCTGGCCACGATGATCATCGGCAATTTCGCCGCGCTCTGGCAGACGAACGTGAAGCGTCTGCTGGCCTACAGTTCCATCGCCCACGCCGGTTATGTGACCGTGGCGCTGACGGCGATGTCCGACGCTGGTGCGGCGGCGGCGATGTTTTATTTGGCCGCTTACGCGTTGATGAACATCGGCGCCTTCGCGGTGGTGACCCATGTGGCCGGGCAGGGCGAGCGCCACGTCGAGCTCGCCGACCTTGCCGGCCTCAGCCGCCGCTCCCCGGCCATGGCGGCGGTCCTCTCCATCTTCCTGCTCTCGCTCACCGGCGTGCCGCTGACCGCGGGATTTTTCGGGAAGTTCTACATCTTCAAAGCGGCGCTTGATTCCAATCTGGTCTGGCTGGCGGTTCTCGGCCTGCTGAACAGCGCGGTAGCCGCGTATTACTACCTGCGGATCATTGTCGTGATGTACATGCAGGAGCCCTCGCAGGGCCTGCCCGAGCTGCCTGCGGCGGCGCCCGGCGTCCGCTGGGCGCTGGCCGCCTCGGTGGCGGGCACGTTCGTGCTGGGCGTCGCGCCCTCGCTCGTTCTGGATTATGCGATGGCCAGCGCGCCGCTGCTGCGGTAAGCACCCGGAAAACACCCGATTTCAGGTTGCGAAATGCCACCGGAAGCGGTGGCATTTTCGCTCTCCGCAGGCTGAAAATCCCGCAGGATTTCCGGCCACATCCGGCTTATAGGATCAGCATGCAGTCGCCGTAGCTGAAGAAACGGTAGCGCTGTTCCACCGCGTGCCGGTAAGCGGAGAGGATCAGATCCTTGCCGCCGAAGGCGCAGACGAGCAGCAGCAGGCTGGACTTCGGCAGGTGGAAATTGGTCAGCATCGCGTCCACGGCGCGGAATTCGAAGCCCGGATAAATGAACAGGTCGGTTTCCCCCTCCTGCGGGACCATTCCGCCGTTGCGGACGGCCGATTCGAGCGTACGCACGACTGTCGTGCCGACGGCGATGCGCCGTTGGGCCGCGGCCAGCTTCGCCGCGGTTTCCGGCGGGATGGAATAGCGCTCGCTGTGCAGGCGGTTGTCTTCGACTGTGTTGCTGAGCAGCGGCTGGAACGTGCCTAGCCCCACGTGGAGCGTCACCGGCGCGATTTCAGCTCCGGCAGCGCGGCAGGCTTCCAGCACTTCGGGCGTGAAGTGGAGGCCCGCGGTCGGCGCGGCGGCGGATCCGCGTTTTTGGGCGAACACCGTCTGGTATCGCTCGCGGTCCAGGCGCTCATCCGGACGATGGATATAGGGCGGCAGCGGCACATGCCCGATGCGTTCGATCTCTTCATCCAGGTCGCCTTCGCAGTGGACCCGCACCAGACGCTCGCCCCGCACGCGCGTCTCCAGGATCTCCACCGACAGCCGCTCCGAGATCCGGACCCGCGCCCCTTCGTGGAGGTGGCGGCCCGGGCGGACCAGCGCCGTCCACAGCGTGCGCTCCGGATTCTGGGGCGTGAGAAGGAAGATTTCAACCTCGCGCGAATAGCCTTCCTTGCGCCCGTAGAGACGGGACGGGATGACGCGCGTGTCGTTGATGACGAGGCAATCGCCCGGGCGAAGAAACCGGGGCAGATCGCGGAAATGCCGGTCCTCGAAACGGCCCGAGGCGCGGTCCACGACGAGCATGCGCGAGGCGGCGCGGTCGGCCAGCGGCGCCTGTGCAATCAGTTCATCCGGAAGGCGATAATCGAAGTCAGAGAGCTGCATCGGAACTGTACCACATGGCTCGCGCAGGCGTGAGCCACTCTCACAATATACCCGTTTGTGGACGCATGCCGTTTATCCTCGGAATCGAAACCTCCTGCGATGAGACCGCCGCGGCGGTGGTGGCGCGCGACGGCGAGGTGCTGTCGAGCGTTGTGGCCAGCCAATTGGACGTCCACGGCAAATATGGCGGCGTCGTGCCGGAGCTGGCCTCGCGGGAGCATCTGCGCGCCATCGTGCCTGTGGTGCGGCAGGCGATGCAGGACGCTCACGCTTCATGGGCGGACCTCGGCGCCGTGGCTGCCACCGCCGGGCCTGGTCTCGTGGGATCCCTCCTGGTGGGTTTGACGTTCGCGAAGGCGATTTGTGCCGTGCGGCGGCTGCCGCTGATTGGCGTCAATCATCTGGAAGGGCACATCCACGCGGTCGTGCTGGATGCGAAGAGGTCGGGCGAAGAGATTGAATTGCCGGCGCTGGCGCTGGTGGCCAGCGGCGGCCACACGCACCTTTTCTACTGGCCGGGCGGAGAACAGTACCAACTGCTTGGCAGGACGCGCGATGATGCGGCCGGCGAGGCATTTGACAAGGTGGCGAAGCTGCTCGGCTTCGGCTATCCAGGCGGGCCGGTGCTTGACCGGATTGCACCCTACGGCGATCCGGAGGCGGTTCCGCTTCCCATGGCCAGGATGAAGGGCAACGCGCTGGACTTCAGCTTCAGCGGACTGAAAACCGCGGTGCTGCGGTGGGTCCAGTCCCGGGAGATGGAGGCCGAGATTGCGGCGCGCCGCGAGCTGCTGAAGCGGAATCCGCGTCCGACCCTGGAAGAGTGGCTGGCGGTGACGCCGCCGGCCACGCGGAACGTGGTGGCCGCGTTCCAGCGCGTGGTGGTGGAGGAACTGCTGAAGCGCGTCGAGAAGGCGCTGGAAGACACCGGCGCGCGCAGTGTGATCGTCTCCGGCGGAGTTGCCTGCAATGCAGAGCTGCGGCGCGCGGCCCGCAGCGGGCGGCTGCCGGCCCCGGTTTACTTCCCCACGCCGCATCTTTCCACCGACAATGCGGCGATGATCGCCGCGGCGGCATGGCCGAAGTTTGAGCGCGGCGAATTCGATGATTTCTCGCTGAAGGCGCAGGCGAATCTCGCGCTCGCATAGCCGGCGCGGCAACCGTCGGCAGCGCGGGCGAAGTCCTGCGGATGGCGGCAGGAGTCCTGCCCGCGAACCCCTCGCCCGGCTGCGGGCTCCGGCCCCGCCGCATGGACGGAAGCGTTTCAGGGCACCAGCGGCAAGCGGCACCAGCGCGTTTTGCTGCCTATGAAAAAAGCGAAGGGCGGCCCGTGAGGGCCGCCCTCCGCCTTGGGGAAGGAAGGAGCGCTTACTTCTCAATCCGCATCGCGTAGAACGAGCGGTAGACGAACGTCATCGAGATGAGGAGGAAGACAACGGCGAGGGCGTGAGTCAGCGCCGACTGGCCCTGATTGCGCAGGCTGACAGCGAGCTCCACCGCGAGCAGGCCGAACAGCGTGGTGAACTTGATGGTCGGGTTCATCGCCACCGAGGAGGTGTCTTTGAACGGGTCTCCCACCGTGTCGCCGACCACCGTGGCCGCATGCAGTTCGGTGCCCTTGGCCTTCATCTCGGTCTCGACGATCTTCTTGGCGTTGTCCCAGGCACCGCCGGCGTTGGCCATGAAGATGGCCTGGAACAGGCCGAAGATCGCGATGGCGATCAGGTAACCGATGAAGAAGAACTCCTCCATGAAGGCAAAGGCGAGCGTACCGAAGAAGACGGCGATGAAGATGTTGAACATGCCGCGCTGGGCGTATTGCGTGCAGATCTCGACCACCTTCTTCGAGTCGGACACGCTGGCCTTGGTCGTGCCTTCGAGCTTGATGTTGCGCTTGATGAACTCCACCGCGCGGTAGGCACCGGTGGAGACGGCCTGCGAGCTGGCGCCGGTGAACCAGTAGATCATCGCGCCGCCGGCGATGAGGCCGAAGAAGAAGGGCGCATGGAGGATGGACAGGTAGCCGACGCGATCCGGCGAAAGGCCGTCGGTGAGGGCCACGATGATCGAGAAGATCATCGTTGTCGCGCCGACGACGGCCGTGCCGATCAGCACCGGCTTCGACGTCGCCTTGAACGTGTTGCCCGCGCCGTCGTTCTCTTCGAGGTTGTCCTTGGCTTTCTCAAACTGCGGGCGAAAGCCGAACTGGCTTTCGATCTCGCTCTCGATGCCCGGGAGCTGCTCGATGGTGGACAGCTCGTAGACGGACTGCGCGTTGTCGGTGACCGGGCCGTAGGAGTCCACCGCGATCGTCACCGGACCCATGCCGAGGAAGCCGAAGGCCACCAGGCCGAGCGCGAAGACCGCTGGAGCCATCATCAGCGAGGCCAGGCCCATGGTGGACATCCAGTAGGCGATCGACATCAGCAGCAGAATGGCGAAGCCGAGCCAGTAGGCGGAGAAGTTGCCGGCGATAAAGCCGGACAGGATGTTGAGGGACGAACCGCCCTCCTCGCTGGCTTTCACGATCTCGCGCACATGGCGCGAGCCGGTGGAGGTGAATACCTTGACGAACTCGGGGATCAGCGCGCCGGCCAGCGTGCCGCAACTGATCACCGTCGCCAGCTTCCACCACAGCGTCGTGTCGCCTTTCAGCTCGGGGATCATCAGGTAGCTGACGACGTAGGTAAGCGCGATCGACAGCAGCGATGTGATCCAGACCAGGTTGGTGAGCGGCTGCTCGAAGTTCATCTTGTCGGCGTCGCCATAGCGGGCGCGAGCCAGGATGTCGTTGATGAAGTAGCTGACGCCGGAGGAGATGACCATCATGACGCGCATCATGAAGATCCAGACCAGAAGTTGGACCTGAATCGTGGCCCATGTGGGCCCGGCCACGCGTTCATTGATGCCGAGCAGGATGAAGCTGATCAGCGCCACGCCGGTGACGCCGTATGTCTCGAAGCCGTCGGCCGAAGGCCCGACCGAGTCGCCCGCGTTGTCGCCGGTGCAGTCGGCGATGACGCCCGGATTGCGCGCGTCATCTTCCTTGATCTTGAAGACGATCTTCATCAGATCAGCGCCGATGTCGGCAATCTTGGTGAAGATGCCGCCGGCCACGCGGAGCGCCGCCGCGCCCAGCGATTCGCCTATGGCGAAGCCGATGAAGCAGGGCCCGGCCAGGTCGCCGGGGATGAACAGCAGGATGAATAGCATCAGCAGCAGCTCGACCGAAATCAGCATCATGCCGATGCTCATGCCCGCCTGAAGAGGGATGTCATAGCAGGGGAAAGCCTTGCCCCGCAGGCTGGCGAAGGAGGCGCGCGAGTTGGCAAATGTGTTCACCCGCATGCCGAACGCCGCCACGCCAAAGCTGCCGCCGATGCCGATCACGCTGAACAGCAGGATGATCGCCACCCGGTAGGCTTCCATATGCTGAAGCAGGCCGAAGTAGAAGACGATGATGACGGCAATGAACAGCTCCAGGATCAGCAGGAACTTGCCCTGCGTCGCCAGGTAGGTCTTGCACGTCTCGTAAATCAGCTCGCTGACTTCGAGCATGGATCTGTGCACCGGCATGTTCTTCAGCCGAACGTAAATCGACAGGCCGAACACCAGGCCGAGCGCGCAAACCACCAGGCCGATCATCAGCAGGCTGCGGCCGCCAATGCCGAAAAACGTCGCCTGGTTCAGGTCCGGCAGCACCAGGCTCGCCTCGCCGCCTCCGTGATGCGCCGGCTGCGCCCATGCCGGCAGCGCGCCGGCTGCGATCGTCACCATGAGCAGCAGGAGCCATGCGCCCGCGCGCCTGAGAGCGTCGGCCGCGCCGTTTGCCAACGCCTGCCGCAAAGAACTGGACAGGCTCTCCGTGGGTACCATCAGGTCAGTCCTCCCGGTCGTTCGGAAAATCTATCCGCGCGCGGCCTGGGCCCGCCGCGGCGGGGGATCAGGTCTGAAAGAGTGTAACAAAAGAGGCCCAAGAATCACTATATCGGACTCCTGTATCTGCAATCAAGACCAGCCCGCACGGATTCTGAACCGAGAAGTACTGAAATGCCAAATCGCCGAGCTCAGACAGGGAGAAAAAAGTGCGCCACTGTGTCACCGAGGATGGGGAATTGCATCTCACGGCACATGTGCAAATTTTTCATATCAACAGGTCTGATTACCTTTTTAGTAGCTTCCGCCTGCCCTTCCTGGGCCACGGACGGCTACTTCTCCAACGGATACGGCACCCAGTGCAAGGGCCTGGCCGGCGCCTGCGCCGCGCGGGCGCAGGATGCGCTGGCGGCCGCCAACAACCCGGCCTCCATGTACTGGGCCGGGCATCGGTACGATCTTGGACTGAACTTCTTCCGCCCGCTGCGGGGCTTCACGGTGGAAGGCTCGCCGTCCGGCGCTCCAGGCACGTTCGGGCTCGCGCCAGGCACGGTCGAGAGCGGTTCGCGTCTGTTTCTGGTTCCCTCGTTCGGCGCCAACTGGCGCGTGAGGGAGAGCACTTCCTTCGGCATTTCCTTATTCGGCAACGGGGGTATGAATACGAACTACGCCGCTCCGGTTTTCGGCAGCCAGCCCGTGGGCGTTGATCTGATGCAGCTCTTTATCGTCCCGACGGTGGCGCAGCGTTTTGCGGGCAAGCACTCGGTGGGAGTCTCGCCGATTCTGGCCTGGCAGCGTTTCAAGGCGGAAGGGATAGGCGCCTTCGCTCAGTTCTCGTCTGATCCGGCGCGCCTGTCCAACACAGGATACTCGCCTCGCAGTCGGCGGGCTTCGGCGTGAAGGCAGGCTACATGGGCGAGCTCCACAAGCGGCTCACTGTGGGCGGCCACTACCAGTCGCGGATCAGGATGGGGGAGTTCGATCACTACCGGGGCCTGTTCGCGGAGAGCGGCGGGTTTGACATCCCGCCGGCGTTCACTGCTGGCGTGACGGTCCGCCCCACAGCGAGGATGTCTTTTTCCTCCGACGTCCAGCGCATCCTCTATTCCAGCGTGAAATCCGTCGGGAATCCGATGCTGCCCAATCTGATGCAGGCGCGGCTCGGCGACGCCAACGGACCGGGTTTTGGATGGAAGGACGTGACGGTGGGCCGTTTCGGCGTGGAACTGACGCCGGCGCGAGAGTGGACGCTTCGCGGCGGATTTTCGACCTCCGGTCAGCCGATTCCGTCTTCCGAGGTGCTGTTCAACATCCTGGCGCCGGGGGTGATCGAGCGGCACCTGACCCTGGGCATGACCCGGGCGCTTCCCGGGGGAAAGTCCTTCCACTTCGCCCTGGTCCATGCTCTTGAAAGCAAAGTTCGCGGGGCCAATCCGCTGGAAGCTCCCGGACGCCAGGCCATCCAGCTCAAGATGCGCCAATGGGAGTTCGAAGTGGGCTTTTCGTTCGGCGCCGAGCGATGAGTTTCTGAATGTGTCACTAATGCGCGGGCGGCTGCATCCCGGATAACGAGGTCTGTTAGTCATGAAGCGACGCACGTTCCTCCAGATCACGGCCGGCGGCGCCGCGGTTGCGGCCGGCGCGGCCTCGCTGGTGTTGCGGCCTCCCGCGCAGGCCGCCCCGCGCGATGTCCGCAAGGTCTCGACGTTCTGCGAGCTTTGCTTCTGGAAGTGCGGCGTGATCGCGACGGTCGAAGACGGCGTCGTGACCAAGCTGGACGGGCATCCGGCGCATCCGCTTTCGCTGGGGCGCCTGTGTCCGCGTGGCAACGGCGGGACAGGGCTGCTTTACGATCCGGACCGGCTGAAGAAGCCGCTGATCCGGACGGGGCAGCGCGGCCAGGAGCGGTTCCGCGAGGCCACCTGGGAGGAGGCGCTCGACTATGTAGCGGCGCGGATGCGGAAGATCAAGGCCGAGCACGGGCCGGAGGCGCTGGCGCTGTTTACGCACGGTCATGGCGGCTCATTTTTCAGCCAGTTGCTGAAGGCGTACGGCTCGCCGAACATCGCTGCGCCCAGCTATGCGCAGTGCCGAGGCCCGCGCGAGGTGGGCTTCCAGCTCACCTTCGGCACCGGCATCGGATCGCCCGAAAACACCGACATCGCCAATACACGGTTTCTCGTGCTGATCGGCAGCCATCTGGGCGAAAACATGCACAACACGCAGGTGCAGGAGTTTGCCGAGGCGATCCGCCGGGGCGCGAAGATCGCCGTCGTGGATCCGCGGTTTTCCGTAGCGGCCTCCAAGGCGAACTGGTACCTGCCCATCAAGCCCGGCACCGACATCGCTCTGCTGATGGCCTGGGCGAACGTTCTGGTGAGCGAAGGCATCTACAACCGGCCGTTTATCGAGAAATACGCCACTGGCTTTGAAGAATTCAAGGCCGCCATTCAGGAGATGACGCCGGAGTGGGCAGAGAAAATCACGGAGATTCCGGCGGATCTGATCCGCACGGTGGCGCGGGAGATGGCGGCTGCGGCTCCGGCCGCGATCGTGCATCCGGGCCGGCACGTGACGTGGTACGGCGACGACGCGCAGAGAAGCCGGGCGATTGCGATTCTCAACGCGCTGCTGGGGAGCTGGGGCGCGAAGGGAGGGTTTTTCCTGCCTTCGGGCGTGGATGTGCCCCCGTATCCGGCTCCGCCGCTGCCAAAGCCGCAGCGCCCGGCGATCGACGGGGCGGGGAACCGCTATCCGCTGGCTGACGAGACGCTGGCTTCCGGGCTCTGTGACGCGACACTGGCGGGCACGCCGTACAAGGCCCGCGGGTGGCTGGTGTACGGGACGAATCTGCTGCAATCGCTGCCGCAGCCGCAGAAGACGCTGGAGGCCATTCACGCGCTGGACCTGCTGGTTGTCATTGATGTTCTCCCTGTCGAGATCGCTGGCTACGCCGACGTCGTGTTGCCAGAGTGCACATATCTGGAGCGCTACGACGACCTCTACGCGGGCGCCTTCCGGACGCCGTTCGTCGCGTTGCGGCAGCCGGCGGTGGAACCCATGTATGATTCCAAACCCGGCTGGTGGATGGCGAAGGAGCTGGCAAAGCGGCTGGATCTCGAGGCGTACTTCCCCTGGAAGCACATCGAAGAGTATCTGGACAGGCGCCTTCAGGGGCTGAACCTGAACCTGGCGGACATGAAGAAGCGCGGCGTTGTCGTGTATCCCGCCGGGGATACGACGCTGCCACCGGATCATAAATTCGACACACCCAGCGGAAAAGTCGAGCTGTATTCCAAAGTGCTTGCGGAGATGGGCGTGGATCCCGTGCCGAAGTACTACCCGAAACCCGAGCCGCCCGAAGGCTATTTCCGGCTCCTGTTCGGAAGATCTCCGCTGCACACGTTCGGCCGGACCACAAATAACCGGGTACTTGGGTCGGTGGTTCGGGAGAACGAGGTCTGGATCCACTACCGGGTGGCTGCCTCGCTTGGATTGAGGCCCGGCGAGCGCGTGCGGCTGGTGAACCAGGACGGCGCGAAGAGCGCGCCCGTGCGGGCGCGCGTCACGAACCGGATCCGTCCCGACTGCGTGTACATGGTGCACGGCTTCGGGCACACAGCACGAAATCTGAGGTTTACGGCCGGCAGGGGCGCTTCCACGACCGCCCTGGTGACGCGGGTTTCGGTGGATCCGCTGATGGGAGGCACGGGGATGTTCAACAACTTCGTGCGGATCGAGAAGGAGGCATGACGGATGCCGCGCTACGGGATGGCCATCGACCTTCGCACATGCATGGGCTGCGCTGCCTGCGTGGTGGCCTGCAAGGTAGAGAATCGCGTGGACGTGGATGCGTTCCGCTGCCGGGTGACGCAGCGTTCGCGCGGGGAGTTCCCCAACGTGCATCTGGAGATCCTGTCCGAGCGGTGCAACCAGTGCTCCGATGCGCCGTGCGTGTGGAACTGTCCGACGGGGGCGAGCCATTACGCCGAAGGCGGCGTCGTACTTGTGAATGAGAACCTCTGCACGGGCTGCAAGGCGTGCCTGGCCGCATGCCCCTATGATGCGCGGTTCATCAACTCGCGCGGCGTGGCGGAGAAGTGCACGTTCTGCCTGCACCGGGTGAAGGAAGGGCTGGAGCCGGCCTGCGTGTCGACCTGCCCGAGCAGGGCGATGATTTTCGGCGACCTGGACGACCCTTCGAGTCTGCTCGTGCAGACGCTCGGCGCGCGGAATCACCGGGCGTTGAAGGCGGAAGCGGGCACCAGGCCGAATCTTTTCTATCTGGAGTAGCCGGGATGATGCCAATCGATGTGGACATTGCGGGCCGGAACGCAGAAACATTTCCGGTGCTTCATGTTTGGGGTTGGGAGATTGCGCTCTACCTGTTTTTGGGTGGGCTGGCGGCCGGGCTGCTGATTCTTTCGGGCTGGATGCACCGGCGGACGGCGGCGGAGCGGCTGAGCCCGGCGGTGGCGTGGGTGGCGCCGCTGCTTGCGCCAGTGGTGCTGAGCATCGGCATGTTCGCGCTGTTCCTGGACCTGGAGAACAAGTGGAATGTGTGGCGCTTTTACACGGCATTCCGATGGAGCGCGCCGATGTCATGGGGCGCATGGATTCTGGCGCTGGTCTATCCGGCATCTTTGCTGTTCGGGTGGGCGGCGTGGAGCGAATTCGGACCCGCGGGCAAGCGGTGGGTGACCGGCGCGCCGTTTCCGCTGCGGCGCGAAATCGCCGGGCTGAACATCGCCGCCGGCGTGGCGTTGGGCATCTACACGGGCATCCTGCTGAGCGCGCTCGGCGCAAGGCCGCTGTGGAACTCGCCACTGCTGGGGCCGCTGTTCCTGCTCAGCGGCCTCTCGGCGGGCGCAGCGCTGTTGGTGCTGATCGAAAAGGACCACGAATGGCGGCGCACGCTGGCGCGGCTCGACGTGCGGTTTATTGCCGCGGAGGCGGTGGTGCTGACCCTGTTCTTCCTGGCTTTGCTGACGGGCGGCCAAGCCCAGAGAGCTTCGGCTGAACTGTTCTTCGGCGGCCCGTATACGGCGATCTTCTGGGTTGCCGTCGGCTTCCTCGGCATGGCCCTGCCGGTTTGGCTGGAGCGGCTGGAGGAACGCGGGAAGGTGGCGCACTCGGCCGTTGCTCCGGTGCTCGTGCTCTTCGGCGGCCTGGCGCTGCGGGCCGTACTTGTTCTCGCCGGACAGGCGAGCCATTGGGAGGTGCTTTTGTGAACTCGACTGAGACAAGGTATTGGAATCCTTATCTGGCCGGCGCTGGCGTCGGGCTGACGCTGCTGGCCGCCTTCTACGTGCTGGGCAGCGGGCTGGGCGCTTCGGGGGCGTTCACCCAATTCCTGGCGGCCGCGGGCGAGAAGCTTGCGCCCGCCTGGACGGAGACGAACCATTACCTGAAGCAGTACGCCGGAGAAGGGAAGAACCCGTTGAAGGACTGGATGGTCTTTCAGTTCGCGGGCGTCCTTGCGGGCGGACTGATCGGGGCGTTGACCGCGGGACGGCTGAAGTTTGAAGTGGACCGGGGCCCCCGGTCCTCGGTCCGGTCCCGGATGATGCTCGCATTTGTCGGCGGCGCCATCACGGGCGTGGCAGCGCGGCTGGCGCGCGGCTGCACGAGCGGCCAGGCGCTGACAGGCGGGGCGCAACTTTCTCTGGGTAGTTGGGCGTTCATGATGGCGGTATTCGCGGCCGCGTTTTCGCTGGCTTATTTCGTCAGGAGGCAATGGCAATGAAAGCGCCACTGTATGCGACAGGAGCGATCGGTGAAGAGGCAGGCTTTATTGCGATATTTTTCCTGGGGCTCCTCTTTGGATTTTTCCTGGAACGGGCCGGATTCGGCAGCGCGAAGAAGCTCACGTCGATCTTTTATTTCAAGGATTGGGCTGTCTTGCGCGTGATGTTCACGGCAATTGTCGTGGCGATGCTCGGGCTGCTTTACCTCACTGGCATGGGCTGGATGGAGGCCGACGCGGTGACGCAGAAGGAAACTTTCCTGGGCGCGCAGATCATCGGCGGGCTGCTGCTGGGGGCGGGCTTCATCATCGGGGGGTACTGTCCGGGAACATCGGCTGTGGCCGCGGCGTCCGGCAAGCTGGACGCCTTTGCCTACATTGCCGGGATGTTTGCCGGCACATTCCTGTTCAGCTCGGTCTATGACTGGATTCAGCCTCTGTACCACTGGGGCGAGATGGGCGTCAAGACGCTGCCCGAAGTGTTGGGTGTGCAACCGGGCCTGGTGGCTGCTGCGATCGTCCTGATCGCGCTGGCTGCGTTTGCAGCAACCGAGGTCTGGGGCAACGCAAGCGCTCATGAGCCGCGTGTCTGGCAGGTGCGCCTTACGCCCCACTCAGCGGCGGCCATGTTTACGGTCGTACTGGCGTTCGGACTCGTGGTGGGCTACGCGATGGCAGGACGGCCGCAAGCAGTGGCGGCGCAGCCGGCGCCGTCGCAGGCAACAGCCAGACCGGCCCCGGCGTCTGGGCCTGGACTGACGGCAGCGCCGGCTGCGGCTCCGGCTCCTGTGGCTGCTCCCCCAGGCGGCGTGAGGAAGTTCAAGAAGGGCAAGAGCTGTTCCTGACCCCGCGGTCGCGGCGGACGCTTTGCGGTCAGGCAACCTGAGCGCCTGCCTGCCGGCTCTTTGCGCCGGCCGGCGCGCCGATTTCGCCGCACTGCCCGGGAGCTTTGGCCGAGCGGCTACCCTTGCGCTGTGATATCGTCTCTTACGTCATGATGACACGCGAGCTTTCCCGCCGATCCTTCCTCGCCGCCGCCGGCGTTGCGGCGGCGCTGCCAACAGTTGCCCAGAAGAAGCGTCCCCTGGTCGGGCTCGAGATGTATTCGGTCCGCCAGGAGATGGCCAAGGACATCTTCACCCCCGTGCGCGCCGTGGCCAAGATGGGCTACGAGTGCGTGGAGTTTTACGGTCCGTACATCAACTGGACCATGGATCAGATCCGGGAGATGCGCAAGCTGCTGGACGAGCTGAACCTGAAGTGCCTGTCCACGCACAACGGCGCCAACAACCTGCTGCCGGAAAACATGGCGAAGACGATCGAGTGGAACCAGACGCTAGGCAGCAAGTACATCATCATGGCCAGCCCGGGCAAGGTGGAGCCGACGGCCGACGGCTGGAAGAAGGTCGCGGATGTTCTCACGAAGGCCGATGAGATCGCCCGCAAGTCAGGCCTCTCGGTCGGTTATCACAACCATCAGATGGAATGGCGGCCGGTGGAAGGGCAGAAGCCGCTGGAAATCATCGCGAAGAACACGCCCCAATCGGTAGTCCTCCAGCTCGACGTCGGCACCTGTGTGGAGACGGGCAACGATCCGGCGGCGTGGATCCGCTCGAATCCCGGCCGGCTGAAGTCGATCCACTGCAAGGACTGGTCCAAAGAAAAGGGTTACCGCGTGCTCTTCGGCGAAGGCGATTCTCCGTGGAAGGCCATCTTCGCCGCGGCTGAATCCGTCGGCGGCGTCGAATTTTACCTGATTGAGCAGGAAGGCTACGACCTGCCACCGTTTGAGACGGTGGAGAAGTGCCTCGCCAATTTCCGCAGAATTCACTCGAGCTGAGGCGGTTCCGCGGTGGCGCCGCCTTCGCGGGCGGCGCCGCGCGTTTCCTGCCTGCCTTCGCCTATCCCACCCCTGCGGTATCCTCATCCTTCAGGCACGCCCATGAACCTCACCGCGCTCGACTGGCTGATCGCCGCAGGATCCCTCCTCATCTGTTTTGCGCCCGCGCTCTTCTTCGGGAAGCGGTCCGGGAAGAACACGGCGGAGTTCTTCGCCTCCGGCCGGTCCGTGCCGTGGTGGCTGGCTGGTCTTTCGATGGTCGCCACGACATTTTCCAGCGACACGCCCAATCTGGTGACCAATTTTGTCCGCACGCAGGGCGTGGCCGGCAACTGGCAGTGGTGGGCGTTCACGCTGACAGGCGTGGCGACAGTGTTCTTCTACGCGCGCCTGTGGCGGCGCTCCGGCGTGCTTACGGATCTCGAGTTTTACGAGCTCCGTTACGCCGGCAAGGCGGCCAGCGCCGTGCGCGGCTTCCGCGCGGTCTATCTGGGCTTCTTCTTCAACTGCATCATCATGGCCAGCGTCAATCTGGCCGCCTGCAAGATCGCCGGCATCCTGTTTGGATTCGAACGCTGGCAGACGCTGCTGGTGGTGGGTCTGCTCAACGTGGTCTTCGCGGCGCACTCGGGCCTTTGGGGCGTTCTGGTCATCGACATGATCCAGTTCTTCATCATGATGGGCTCGGTGATTGCGGCTGCTTATTTCGCGGTCACGCTTCCCCAGGTGGGCGGTCTCACGGGCCTGGTGGAGAAGGTCAGCGCCATGCAGGGCCCTGGCGGGCTGAACTATCTGAGCCTGTTGCCGGATTTCTCGAGCAACTGGGAACTGGCCACGGCCGTATTCATCATGCCCCTGGCCATTCAGTGGTGGGCGGTGTGGTATCCGGGCGCCGAGCCGGGCGGCGGCTCCTACATCGCGCAGCGAATGCTGGCGTCAAAATCCGAAAAAGACGCGCTCGGCGGCACGCTCTTCTTCAACCTCGCCCATTACGTCCTGCGACCGTGGCCGTGGATGCTTACCGGACTGGCCTCGCTCATCGTTTTCCCCACGCTGGCTGACATCCGGCACGCGTTCCCGAACGTCGACCCGTCGCTTATCGGCCATGACATCGCCTATCCGGCGATGCTCAAGTTCCTGCCTGCCGGCTGGATGGGGCTGATGCTGGCCGGCTTGATCGCAGCGAACTCCTCCACGATCCTTACCCACCTGAACTGGGGCGCCTCCTATCTGGTGCATGATTTCTACCGCCGCTTCCTGCGGCCGGGCCGCGACGAGAAGCATTATGTGATGGCGGGCCGCATTTCGACGGTGCTGCTGTTCCTCATTTCCTCGGTGCTCGTGTTTTTCCTTGAGACGGCCCAGGACACCTTCAACATCATGCTTCAGGTGGGCGCGGGTACCGGGTTGCTCTATCTGTTGCGCTGGTTCTGGTGGCGGATTAGCGCCTGGTGCGAGATCGCCGCGATGATCAGCTCTTTCGGCATGTCGCTCGTCTTCCTTGCGCTGCGCCGGCACGACATCCGCATCGGCACCCACCAGGAGCTGTTTCTCACCGTGCTCTGCACCACCGTCTGCTGGCTGGTGGTGGCGTATCTGGGGCCGCAGACCGACCGCGAGGCGCTCATCCGCTTCTACCGCAAGGTGCATCCGGCCGGCCCCGGGTGGCGGCGGGTGCGCCAGATGGCCGGCATCAGCGAGCAGGAAGCGGCCGAATGGTCGCAGGCCGACAACATTCCGCTGTCATTGCTCGGATGGCTTTCGGGCAGCATCGTCATCTGGTCCGCTCTGTTCACCGTGGGCAACATCCTGTACGGACGGCTGCACTACGCAGCCGCCCTTGGCGCCCTGTTCGTGGCGAGCGGCCTGGTGCTGATCCACGTCATTCGCCGGCTCTGGCAATGAGCTCGAGCGCGCCGGCGGAGGGCACGGCGCGGAACAGCCGCGGCCCGGCGGCACCGCCGTAATAACGGGCTTCGAGCCCTGACGCGACTCGTTCCACGTCTTCCTCCCGGCAGAGGACGACCGCCGCGCCGCCGAAGCCCGCACCGGTGAGCCGCGCGCCCAGGGCGCCCGCGGCGCGCGCCGCCGCGGTCAGCGCGTCCAGCTCCGGCGTGCTCACGCCCAGCAGGTCCCGCAGGCTCGCGTGGGACTCATCGAGGAGACGCCCGAAGCGTCCGGCATCGGCTTCTTGCAGCGCCTGCACCGCCTGGCGCACGCGCGCCGCCTCGCCGGCAACATGCAGGAAACAGCGCTGCTCCATCCCCTCCAGCTTCTGCTGCGCCGCGCGTTCCAGCTCTTCGGCGCTTTCCCGTTCAAGCGCCTCGCGAAGACTGGAAAAGCCCAGCCGCGCGGCCGCGCGCTGTCCGGCGAAGCGCCGCTCGTTGTACTGCTCGCGCACGGCGGCCGATTTCTCCGCCCGCCGCCCGCTGTCAGCCACCAGAAAGGCCCAGCCTGGCGGAATTGGCACGGGCGTGACCCGCACCGGGGCAAACTCGACCACCAGGGCGCAGCCCTCGCGCGAGGCGAGCACCGCCGCATGATCCATGCCGCCGCCGCGCGTGCCGACGAAATATTCGCCTTCGGGCAGGATCTCCATCAACTCCTCAAATCCGGCCTCGACGCCGTTGGCCTGAAGAAGGGCCAGGGCGCAGGCCGTCATCAGCGCGGTGGAAGATGAGAGGCCGGCGGCCGCGGGCAGCGTGGAACGAATCTCCAGCTCCACGCCTCGGTCGAGCGGCCAGCGGCCGAGCGCCGCTGCCGCGGCGGCCTTCACGTAGTTGCCCCAGTCGCCTGCCGGCCAGGGCTTTACCGGGGCCGCCAGGCGGAACTCGCGCGGGGCGAATCCTTCGCTGGCGGCGCGGACCACCGGCTCTTCAAGCGCGCGCCAGTCCGCGATGATGCGCCGGTCGAGGGCCACCGGCAGCACCGGCAGATTGTGGTAGTCGATATGTTCGCCGATCAGATTCACGCGTCCGGGCACGGCCACGCGCCCGGCGGTTTGAGTCCGGCTCAAGACCCTGTCCTCCCTTTTCTTCGCGTCAGCATCCGCCATGCGGCCCAGAGCGCCAGCAGCGGCGCGGCGGTCGTCCACAAAGGATGCAGCTTCCAGGCCTCCTCAAAGCGGAGATGCAGCAGCGCGTGCACGGCCCGCGGGGCTCCGCATCCCGGGCAGCTCACACCGGTGCAGAGGCGGAACAGGCATGACGGGTAGACCGGAGTTGTCGCCGGGTCTGCCGCGTACAGGACGGCCAGGGCAGCGGCGGCGCACGCGGGGAGCAGAAAGCGCTTCATCTCAATGGAGAATTCCCGTGCGCTTCCAGCGCGTAATCCGGCTGAAATGATACTGGAAATAGAGAACGATGAAGAACAACGTCAGTACTGAATTTAGCCGAAGTCCGATATTTTCCACCGTACTGTAATGATGCAGAAGCGAGCGCCGCATGGAAAAACTCCGGGGAAAAACAGTGCGATCGAGACCGGCATCAACAGCGGCGCCAGCGCCATGACTGCGACCCCGGGCCGGTCCACGAAAGAGGCAAGAAACATCGCCGGGTACGTCAGGAGCGATACTGCCAGAGAACCAATGAAAAATCCGCGGGCAGGACTTGCAGGATCGATCTTTTTCACGAAATTGGCCTGGACGAAGACCCAGATCAGACCAAAATACCGCATGGAATCCAGCCGAGCAGCAACACGACAAGCCAGTGCAGCTCGGGCGGGGCGGGCCAGGCGGCGGCCGCTGCCGGCGCGGTCCCGGCGCGTGGCACGGCCCCGGGGAGCGTGAAGCGCCGCACGATGCGGGGCTGTGGGAGGCTGAACGGCCGCCACGGCCGGAACCCCGATCACCTGGCTCACGGGTTGCCATTGCGGCATTCCCCGCGTCCAGCACAGATCCGAAGCAACAATCCTCCGCCCGGAAATCATCCGGCGGATGTCCTCCTCGGGATACGGTCCGTAGGTCTGTCCTCCCCGGCTGATGGAATACTGCATGACGCCCGTCCCCTCCGGCGCCAGGCGGACTACCGCTTCCGGCGCCGAAACCGTCCAGTCTATCTCGGCTGCCGGCGTGGCGGCGCCGCGTACACTTGGAGTGATGGTCCTGCTCGTGGCGCTCCTGCTCGCCGCGGTCCAGCCGCCTGTAGATCCTGGGGCCACGGCCGTGCCGGACCTGGTGGAGATCGTCAGGCTCGATCCCACCATCCGGCTGGACATCCGATACGCCACCAGCCGCAATTTCCTCGGCCGGCCGGTCTACGGCGAAGCTCGTGCGTTCCTTCAGCGGCCGGCGGCCGAGGCGCTGGCGCGGGCGCACCGGCGGGTGAAAACAAAAGGCTATGGAATTGTTGTTTTCGACGCCTACCGCCCGTGGAGCGTCACCAAACTGTTCTGGGACGCCACGCCCGACGACAGGAAGCAATACGTGGCCGACCCGGCGAAAGGCTCGCGCCACAACCGCGGCTGCGCCGTCGACGTCTCGCTCTATGAGCTGCGCACCGGCCGGCCCGTCCGGATGCCGAGCGAATACGACGAAATGACCGAACGCGCCTGGCCGTCCTACCGCGGCGGACCGCGTCGCGCGCGCCGCCTGCGCGACCTGCTGCGCCGCGCCATGGAGGCCGAAGGTTTCACCGTCTACGAGTACGAATGGTGGCACTTCGACTACCGCGACTGGCAGCGCTACCCGGTCCTCGACCTTCCCTTCAGCGCGTTGCGCTGAGCCGCCCGCTGCGCTCCATCCAGGCGCGCATCATGCGGGTGAAGTCGCGCACCTTCGGCGAGGTGCGCAGCTCCTCGGCGGTGTAGAGCATCTTGCGGCGCCAGTTGGGGTATTCCCAGGTGGTGCCGGGCAGGTTCTGCTGCTCGGTTTCCTTGGTCAGGTCCTCCTGGTTGAGCAGCATCAGCATGGCGGGAGTCATCATCAGGTAGCCGATGATGGCGTTGTGCAGCTCGCCGGTCAGCTCGCTCCACAAGGCCGCCTCGCGCGGGAAATCGGCCGGCAGAAATCCGTCACGGACGAGCGCCTCGATCATCCGCCGCTTTTCTTCCGTGCGCTGCTGCCTCTGCTGCTCGTATTGAGCGTGATCGTTCAGGATGCCCGCCTCGCGGCGCACCTCGATGTCGCGGCCCGCCCAGAAGCCGGCCAGCGTCGGCAGGTCATGCGTGGTGGAGGACACGAGCGCGGTGCGGGGATACTCGGCGCAGGGACGCGGCAGACCGTCGGGGCCTTTCTCGAAATAAAACAGCCGGTAGCTGAGCATCCCGAAGCGCTCCATCGCCTCGCGCAGCCCGTCGGGCACGGTGCCGAGGTCCTCGCCCACCACCAGAAAGCGCCCGCGCACGCTCTCCAGCGCCAGAATGCGCACCAGGTCCTCCCACCGCTCGTTGACATAGGTGCCCGCCGACGGCGGCATTCCGTCGGGGATCCAGAACAGCCGCCAGAGGCGCATCACATGGTCGATGCGGAGCGCGCCGCCGTGGCGCGCATTGCGGCGGATCGTCTCGGTAAAGAGCCGGTAGCCGTCCTCGCGGTGGGCCTCGGAATTGGGCGGCGGAAATGACCAGTCCTGCCCGCCGGGCGCGAAGTCGTCCGGCGGCGAGCCCACGCGGCAGCCCTTGATGAAGAAGCGGCGGTGCGCCCACAGGTCGGCGCCGCAGCGGTCCGTGGCGAGGGCCAGGTCGTGGTAGAGCCCCACCGGCATGCCCAGCCGCAGCGCCAGCCGCTGCACCTTCTCCAGTTGCAGGTCGATCTGCCACTGGACGTACTTGTAAAACAGAACCAGCCGGAAATGTTCGTGGGCAAAGCGGCGCACCTCGACCGAATCCGGGTTCTGGAAGGCGGGCTCCCACTGCGTCCAGACCCACACGCTGCGGTCCCGCCGGTGCAGCGTTTCGTCGAGCGCGCAGAAGACGGCGAACCGGTCCAGCAGCTCGCCCTGAGCCGCCATCCAGCGGCGGAAGCGCCGCGCCCGCTCCGTGTCGCGCTGCCATTCTTCCCGCCAGAAGCGCCGGAACAGCAGCTTCAGCACGCCTTTCTTGAGCCGCGCCACGCGCTCGTATTCGACGAATTCGGCCGCCCGCAGCGTGGCCAGCTCGGCCTGGAAGGCGGGCGAGGCCACCAGCGCGCGCGCCGCCGGGCACAGGAGCAGGTCCTCCACCGCCTCGACGTCCAGATAGAGAAAATTCCGGTGGAAGACCGACAGCGGCAGGTAGGGGCTCGTGTTGTACGGCTGGCGGTTGTGGATGGCATGCAGCGGGTTGAGCGCGATGAAACCGGCGCCGAGTTCGTGCGCCGCCCACTCGACAATCGCGGCCAGGTCGGTGAAGTCGCCCGCGCCCCAGTTGCGCGACGAGCGCACGCCGTACAGGCTGATGGCAAGGCCGGCGGCGCGGCCGCCCTGCTCGAGCACGGGTGGCAGCCAGGCGCGGTCCGGGGTGACGATCACGCGGCCGGCGGCGCGGCGCTCGCTGCCGTCCGGCAGCGTCACCACCGCCTCCAGATCGTGATATCCGGCGGGCAGCGGAACGGGCAGCCGCACCTGTTGCGGCGACTCTTCCACCGACAGATCCCAGCGGTGCGCCGTCCCGTCTTCCAGGTACAGCGCCAGCGCGGCGCGGCTGCCTCTGGGCGCGCGCAACGGGACGCACGGCCCGGCGTCGTTCACGCTGAGCACCACGACCGGCTCCAGCGGACGCCGCTCGCGCTGCTGGCGCCGCTGCCCGGCCGAGCGCGCCAGCGCCTCCGGCGATGACGTATCCAGCCCCAACGAGGCGAGGATCCGCAGCAGCGTCTCCTCCGGCACTTCGTGCTGCCGCCCCCAGATGTCCCAATACGAGCGCTGGATGCCGAAGTCACGGCAGAGCGATTCGAGAAGGTCCCCCGGGTAGGCCTCGCCAGGCATGAGCGAACCTCAATTGTAGCCGGATGGAGACGGCGGCCGGCGCAAGGCCGCGCGGAAGCGGCCGCTCCGGCGCGCCGTGGCCGCCGTCTGCTTCAATGGCAGAGAGGAGGCGCCGGATCATGACGACCATGGGGCTGGACGACGTGGAGATCCGCGTCCTCGGGGCCCTTTCCGAAAAAGACCTGGCCACGCCGGAATATTACCCGCTTTCGCTGGGCGCGCTGGTCCACGCCTGCAACCAGAAGACCAACCGGGAGCCGGTGACGGCTTACGATGAGCCGGCCGTGCTGGCCGCCCTCGACGTGCTGGAGCAGAAGGGCTGGGTGCGCCCGGCGGCCGAGCCCGGCAGCCGCGTCAGGAAATACCGCCATCTGCTGGTGGAACGGCTCGCGCTTCGCCCCAGCGAACAGGCCGTGCTTACCGTGCTGCTGCTGCGCGGGCCGCAGACGGCGGGCGAGCTGCGCACGCGAACCGAGCGCCTCCACCAGTTTCCGGACCTCGACGCGGTGATGAACACGCTGCGGCGACTGGCCGGGCGCGAGCCGGAGCCGCTGGTGGCACAGATGGAGCGCCAGCCCGGCACGAAGGAATACCGCTGGATGCACCTGTTCGGCGGCAGCCTTCCGGCAGCGGCCGCCGCCGCGCCGGCCGCCAGCCTCAGCATGGAACAGCGGCTGGAGGCGCTCGAAGCGGCGGTCGAACAAATCCGCGACGAAATGATTCGGTTGCGCGCCCTGGTGGAAGCGATGCGCGCCGGCGCACCGTCGGCAGACTGAGGCGGCGCGTTTCTTCCTCCCTGTCGGCATGGGGTTGATGTGATGACGATGCCCGCAAGATGGCGATGGCTGGCGGCGGCCGCGGCCGTGGCGATCCTGTGCGGCGCCGTCTGGGCGGGGCGCTGGCGCCTGATGGCGCTGGCCGGCACGCTGCTCGTCCAGACGGACACGCCCCGGCGCGCCGACCTGATCTTCCTGCTCAATGGCGACCTCGACACGCGTCCGCCTGCGGCGGCCGAACTCTGGAGGCAGGGCTACGGGCTGCGCATCGCCATTGCCCGCAGTGAATCATCCCGCGCCGTCGAGATGGGACTCGTGCCCAACGTCACTGATCTCGGCATTGCCATGCTGGAAAAGCTGGGCGTGCCCCGCGGCCAAATCGTCGAGATCCTTTTCCCCGGGGGCGTCACCAGCACCTTCGACGAGGCGCGCGCCCTCCGCGAGCATCTGGCCCGCCAGCCCGCGTCCTCCGTCATCGTCGTTACCAACGCCATCCACACGCGGCGCTGCCGGATGATCTTCGGCCGCGTGTTCGGCCGCGGCCCCGTGCGCTTCCTCTTCTTCGGCGTGCCCGACCGGCGCTACCGGGTCGAAACCTGGTGGGAGAACGAGCACGGCTTCCTCGGCGTCTACAACGAATGGCTCAAGGTGGCGTACTATTGGTGGCGATACTGACCTGCGGCGGCAGGCCGCGATGAGCATGCCCACACAAACACCGCCGCCCGGCGATCCACGGCCCCAGGGGCCGTTCGGCCGCGGCCGGCGTCTCCTGATGACGCTGGCGGCGCTGGCCCTGGCCGGCGTTCTGCTCGGCTGGTGGCAGTCCCGCTCCATGCGCCGCCTGGCGCAGGCCCCCATTGCCACGCTCGCTGTCGCCGACTTCTCCTGCCCGGCTGACCCGGGCCTCGGCGACTTATTCAGCCGCGGGCTGCGGCGCCGCCTCGCGGAGATGCCGGGACTGGCGATTGTACCGGATGAAACAATGAAAGCCTTTTCCGGCCGTGATCTCACGCTCGACGATGTGATGCTGCGGCTCGGTGCCAGCGTTCTTCTCGAGGGCCGGCTCGAACTCCGCGGCGGCCAGTGGACGGTGTCCGCGCGGCTGACTGGCGTGGCCCGCGGCCAGACCCTCTGGAGCGGGCGCATCGAGTGCGAAGGCGGGACGCCCGCAGGCTGCGAGGAGCCCCTGGTCCGTGCGGTCGCGGCCGCGCTCGGCGGCCGCCGGCCCGGAGGCAAGACTCCGCCCGCCGTCCCCTAGGGAGCGCGCTTTGTGCGGCGGCAGGCCGTCAGCGCCCCTTCGGGGTCGAGCGCGGCTGAACCTTCCTCAATGTGGACGATGCGGCCGTCAGGCCCGATGACGAACGTCGTGCGGTTGGCGATGCCGCTCGCCTCGTTCAGCACGCCGTAGGCCCGGGCCACCTCGCGCCGGGCGAAGTCGCTGGCCAGCGGAAAACTCAATTTCAGCACCTCCTGCGCCCAGTAGCGAAGCGAGGGCAGGTTGTCGGTGCTGACGCCAATCACCACCGCGCCCGTTTTCTCAAATTCAGCGATACCAGCCTGGTACGCCGTCATCTCCTTCGTTCAACCGCCGGTGAAGGCGGCCGGGAAGAAGGCGACCACCACGGTCTTGCCGCGGTGCGCCGACAGGCGGAATTCGTCGCCGGCGGTGGTGCGGAGCGCGAAGTCCGGCGCCGTGTCGCCGACCTTCAGGTGCGTTTTCGGTCCGGCGGCCGGCTGGCCCAGCGCCACGGCCGCCAGGATCGGGATCAGAATCCCAGCACGCATGGAGCCTCCTCGTGGGCCGGCGGAGTCGGACTCCTCCGGCCGCGCCGCCAGCATATCACAACCGCATTTTCTCTCTCCCGCCGCCCCCTCTTTCCGATAAGAGCCTTGGGCGCGCCTCAGGCGAACGCCTCTGGCGCGAATCCCGAACAGAAAGGACATGGAGCAGATGGTGAAAGGCGCGGAGACGGCGCGTGCGCAGGCGGCGGGCCGTCAGGGCAAGTACCTGGTGTTCCACCTCGGCCGCGAGGAGTTCGCGGTGGCGGTGCTGAAGGTGCGCGAGATCATGGGGCTTCAGGAGATCACCGAAGTCCCGCAGACGCCACACTACGTGCGCGGTGTGATCAACCTGCGCGGAAGGGTGATTCCGGTGGTTGACCTGCGGCGCAAGTTCGGCATGCCGGACACGGAGGCGACCGCGCGCACCTGCATCGTCGTCCTCCAGGTGCGGCGGCGCACGGGCGGCGACCCGCTGCTGATGGGCGTCATCGTCGACGGCGTCAGCGAGGTGCTCACCATCCACGAGCAGGATATCGAGGACACGCCTTCCTTTGGCGACGGCGTCGAGCTGCCATACGTGCTCGGGCTTGCAAAAGTGAAGGGGCGGGTGAAGATCCTGCTCGACATCGACCAGGTGATGACGGCGCAGGAGCTGGCCGGGCTCGAGCATCTGCCGGCGGGCGAGGAGGCGGCGCCGGCGGAGGCCTGAGGCGGCGAGCCGCCGCAGGAGGGTGATTCAGAACGGATTTCAGCGAGCAAGGAAAGGGACAGGAACATGTCGATTTCGAAGAAAAATCTTGGCAGCAAGATTTATCTGAGCCTCGGGCTCGTGGGTGGGTTCCTGCTGCTGGTCGGCGGCGTGTCGATGTACAGCATCTCGGAGCTGCGCCGGCTGCTGGAGAACGCCGCCCTGCGCGAGACGCGCAAGATCGAGCTGGCCACGCGCGTCAGCGAACAGGTGGCGGCCGGGCAGGCGGCGCTGCGCGGGGCGCTGCTGGCCAGCATGACCGGCGACGCGGCCGGTGCGCGTGCGTCGCAGGACCAGATGGAAGAGGCGGGCCGCCTGATTGCGGCGGCGCTTGGCGAACTCGAGCCGCTGATTGAGACCGCCCAGGGCCGCGAGGCGCTCGGGCGCATGAAGGTGGCGACGGAGGACTGGAGCCGCCAGACGCGCGTCTTTGAAGGGCACCTGACGGCGCAGCGCTACGACGAGGCGACCAGGATGGAGGCGGCTGTCTTCCGTCCGCTGCTCGGGCAGATGCAGAAGGCGTCCGGGGATCTGGTGCGGTTGCAGCGCGCCCGGATGGAGGAAGCGGCCGCCTGGGCCACGGGTCAGGCGCGCCTGACCACGTGGCTGGAGCTGCTGCTCGTGTTGTGCGGCGCGGCGGTGGCGGCGGCCGCCTTCTGGGTGATGCGCGGGGCCAACCGGATGCTGCGGCGGATTGCGGCGCAGATCGCCGACGGCGCGCGCCAGGTGGCGGGCGCGGCGCAGCAGGTGTCCAGCTCGGCGCAGGCGCTGGCGCAGGGCTCCAGCGAGCAGGCGGCCTCGCTCGAGCAGACCTCGGCCTCGACCGAGGAGCTGAACTCGATGACGCAGAAGAACGCCGAAAACGCCTCGCTGGCGGCGGGCGAGACCGAGAAGGCGGACCAGCTTCTGAAGGAGACCAACGAGAAGCTGGACCAGATGATCGAGTCGATGAAGGAGATCAACGCCTCGAGCGAGAAGATCAGCCGCATCATCCGGGTGATTGACGAGATCGCCTTCCAGACGAACATCCTCGCGCTGAACGCGGCCGTGGAGGCGGCGCGGGCCGGCGAGGCGGGCATGGGCTTCGCGGTGGTGGCCGACGAAGTGCGCAACCTGGCGCAGCGCTGCGCGCAGGCGGCCAAGGACACCTCGGACCTGATCGAGGAATCGATCGTCCGATCCAACGAGGGCAAGCTGCGGCTGGACGAGGTGGCGGCCTGCATCACGCGCGTCTTCGAGAACGCCTCGAAGATCCGGGTGCTGACCAACGAGGTGCACATGGGCAGCCAGGAGCAGGCGCGCGGCATCGAGCAGATCGCCCGGGCGGTGGCGCAGATGCAGCAGGTGACGCAGTCGACCGCGGCCAGCGCCGAGGAGAGCGCTTCGGCCGGCGAGGAGATGTCGGCGCAGGCGCAGCACCTTCAGGCGGCGGTCGAGAAACTGCGCGAGCTCGTCGGCGCCGGCGAGGACGAGGGCCTCGGTGCCGCATCTCCGGCCGAGCGGCCGCGGCGGGCGGCGGCTTCGGCGGCGCGTCCGGTGGGCGTGAAGACGGCGGCGCGGATGGAGATCCCGCTCGAGGAGGACTTTCGCGACTTCTGAGGCGCACGGGCCTCAGACTCCAGACGATCGGCTTGACGAGGCGGAGAGGCCATGGAGAAGGAAAGGGAGAACGTGCAGGGCGGGCTGGCCGGCGAGCCGGCCCGTCCTGCCGGGCCGGGCGGCGCGGCAGGGCCCGAGGACGGGTTGAAGGCGCTGTCGGAGAGCATGGAAGCGGCCGCGGCGCCGAACTTTCTGGCGCAGGATGCGGAGCTCGTGCAGGACTTCCTGGTGGAGGCGCGCGAGCACCTGGCGCGGATCGAGGCCTGTCTGCTCGAGATCGAGCAGGGGACGCACACGCCGGAGACGCTGCATGCGGCCTTCCGCAGCTTCCACACGATCAAGGGCCTGGCCGGGTTTCTCGACTACCAGGTGATCCAGCGCGTGGCGCACGAGACCGAGACGCTGCTCGATCTGGCGCGCAACGGGCAGCTCGAGCTGCGGCCGCAGACAGTGGACGTGATTCTGGCCGCGGGCGACTATCTGGCGCTGTGGCTCAACACGATCGAAGCGGCCGCGGCGGGCCGTGCGGTGGCCGAGCCGCCGCCGCCGGACGCGCTCATTGCGCGCGTGCAGGCGGCCGCTTCCGGCGGCCCGGCTGAAGACGAGCCGGAAGAGCGGCCGCGGAAAGAGGACCGGGAGCCCGCGGAGGCCGCCGATGCATCGGCCGCCGGGCCGAAGCCGGAACCGCGCGCGGGGGCGGGCGGCGCCGACGCGGCGCTTGTCAAGGTGGACACGGCGAAGCTCGAGTATCTGGTCGACATGGTGGGCGAGCTGGTGATCGCGCAGACGATGCTGCGCCACAATCCTGAGCTCGGGCAGGTGAAGTCGCCGCGCCTCCAGCGCGACCTGGCCAACCTGGCGCGGGTCACCGGCGAAGTACAGAAGACGGCAATGGCGATGCGGATGGTGCCGGTGGGGCAGCTCTTCCGGCGCATGACGCGGCTTGTGCGCGATCTGGCGCGCAAGTCGGGCAAGCTGGCCGAGCTGGAGCTCTACGGCGAGGACGTCGAGCTGGACCGCACCATCGTCGAAGAGCTGCATGATCCGCTGGTGCACATGCTGCGCAACAGCATGGATCATGGCATCGAGCCGCCGGCCGAGCGCGAGGCCCGCGGCAAGCCGGCCGCCGGGCGGATCCGGCTGCGGGCGTCGCATCAGGCGGGCATGATCGTCATCGAGATCAGCGACGACGGCCGGGGCCTCGACCGCGACCGGATCTTCCGCAAGGCCGTCGAGCGCGGCCTGGTGGCGCCGGAGGCGCGTCTGAGCGACCACGAGGTCTACCATCTGATCTTCGAGCCCGGCTTTTCCACGGCCGAGCAGATCACCGACGTCAGCGGCCGCGGCGTGGGCATGGACGTGGTGCGCAAGCACATCAACCGGCTGCGCGGCCGCATCGAGATCGTCTCGACGAGCGGCGCCGGGACGACCTTTCTGCTGAAGGTGCCGCTGACGCTGGCCATCATCGACGGCCTGATTGTCGCCGTGGGCGGCGAGCGGTTCATCGTGCCGATCTTCGCCGTGCGGGAAATGTTCCGGGCGCAGCCCGAGCAGATCTTCACCGTGGAGGGCAAGGGCGAGATGGTGATGGTGCGCGGCCGGCTGCTGCCGCTGGTGCGGCTGGCCGAACGGCTCGGCATCGAGGCGCGCTGCCGCGAGGCGAGCGAGGGGCTGGTGATTGTGGGCGAGAGCGGCAGCCGGGTGTTCTGCCTGCTGGTGGACGAGTTGGCTGGCAAGCAGGAGGTGGTGATCAAGAGCCTCGGTCCGGCCTTCCGCGAGGCGCGCGGCTTTGCCGGCGGGGCGATCCTTGGCGATGGCCGCGTGGGGCTCATTCTCGACCTGGCGGCGATCGCCGGCGAGACGGGCGCGGTGGTGCGGGGCTGAGGGGAGGCATGGGGATGAAGAGCTCGATGGGGACGCAGGGCGTGCCGGGCGCGGCGCCGGGGAGGCATCAGGCGCCGCCGGCCGCTTCCGGCCTGAGCGAGCGCGAATTTCGCCAGATCCGCGAGCTCGCCCACCGGACCTTCGGCCTGGATCTGAAGCCGGGCAAGGAGGCGCTTGTAAACGCGCGGCTGGCGCGGCGCGTGCAGGAGCTCGGTCTGGCCAGCATCGCCGAATATCTCGAGGCGGTGAAGGCGGACCGCACCGGGCTCGAGCTTGAGCGGCTGATCAACGCGCTCACAACGAACCACACGAGTTTTCTGCGCGAGCCGCAGCACTTCGAGCTGCTGCGGGCGCAGGTGCTGCCGGCGCTCGCGCGGCGAGCCTCGTTCTGGATCTGGAGCGCGGGCTGTTCGACGGGCGAGGAGCCGTACTCGATCCTGTTCACTGCGGCCGAGTCGCTGGGGGCGCGCATTGGCGCCCTGCGGCTGCTGGCGACCGACATCTCGACGCGCGCGCTCGAGCAGGCCCAGGCGGGCATCTATCCGGCCGAGCGGCTGGAAGAGCTGCCGGCCGGGTGGGCGCAGCGCTACCTTCAGCGCGGCACGGGCCGGTGGGAAGGCAGCGTCCGGGTGAAGCCGGAATGGCGGGCGCGGGTCGAGTTCCGCCGCCTGAATCTGATGGAGGATTTTTCGTTCCTGCCGCCGATGGCGGTGATCTTCTGCCGCAACGTGATGATCTATTTCGACAAGCCGACGCAGGAGCGGCTGGTGCGCCGTTTTGAGGAGCGGCTCGAACCGGGCGGCTGGCTGCTGATCGGCCACAGCGAAGGGCTGATGGGCGTGCGGCATGGCCTCGAGTATGTGAAGCCGGCCGTTTACCGCAAGCCGGCCGCCTGAGGAGGGACGTCAGGGGAGGCGCGAGTTGAAAACCGTGGTTGTGGGCGTGGGAGATTGCAGGGTGACGGACGAGCCGGTGGAACTGGTGACCTATGCGCTGGGCTCCTGCATCGCGGTCGTCATCTGGCATCCGGTGGCGAAGGTGGGCGGGTTGCTGCACTTCATGCTGCCGGACAGCTCGGTGGACCGCGACACCCAGGGCCGGGCCAATCCCTACCGCTATGCTGACACCGGGACGCCGCTGCTGTTCCGCGCCGCCTATGAAAGGGGCGCCGAGAAGCGGCGGCTGCTGGTGCGGCTGGCGGGCGGGGCCAACGTAGTGGACACGGGCGGCGTGTTCAACATCGGAAAGCGCAACTACGCGGCGGTGCGCAAGATTCTCTGGAAGGCGGGGGTGTTGGTGCACGGGGAGGACGTGGGCGGAGCGGTCTCGCGCACGGTGCGGCTGGAGGTGGCGACCGGTCGCTGCACGGTGTCGACGCCCTCGGGCGCGGCGCGCGAGCTGAAGGCAGCGCCGGGAGGGGTGAAGGAAGGAGGTGTGGAATGCCGGGTCGCCTGATGATCGTGGATGACTCGCCGGTCATGCGCGCGTTTGTGAAGCGGACGATCGCCGTCAGCGGTTTTCCGGCCGCGGAGATCCTGGAGGCGTCCAACGGCCGGGAGGCGCTCGACAAGCTGCGGGCGCAGACGGCGCATCCGGCGGTGGACCTGATCCTCACCGACATCAACATGCCGGTGATGGACGGCGAACAGTTGATCGGCGAGCTGAAAGCAGACCCCGAGCTGCGCGCCATCCCCGTGGTGGTCGTTTCGACCGACTCCACCGAGCAGCGCGTCGGGGCGCTGCTGCGGCTGGGCGCAAGCGACTATGTGCGGAAGCCGTTTCCGCCGGAGCGGCTGAGCGAGGTGCTTTCCTCGCTGCTCGGCGCGCCGGACGGAGGCGCGGAGGCGGATTTCTGAGGCCATGGCAGAGACGAAACTGAGTGAAGCGGAGGTTTGGAAGGCGCTCGAGGAAGCCGCCCTCGAGGTGCTCGAGACGATGTGCTTTGAGTATCCGGTGGATGCGCCGCAGCCCGGGCCGGCGCCCGAGGGCGTGCTCACCGGCGCGGTGGCGCGCTTTGACGGCAGCCTGCGGGGCGAGCTGCGGGTGGCGCTGTCGGGCGACGCCGCCCGGCGGCTGGCGGCGGCCTTTCTGGGCATCGACGCGGAGGACGTGCGGCCCCAGGACGAGCTGCTGATGGCGGCCGAGCTGGCCAATATGATGTGCGGCGCGGCGATGAGCCGGCTGGAGCCGCACGGGCGGCTCCGCATCCAGGCGCCGGAGGCCGGCACGGGGCCGTGCGTGTGCGCGGAGCGGAGCTGGCTGCGGCTGCCGCTCGAGCAGGGCGAGGTGGCGGTGACGCTGTGTTGCGGGGAGGACTCATGACGGAGACGAAGAAGATCCGCGTGCTGGTGGTGGACGATTCGGCCATCGTGCGGAAGGTGCTGGCCGACGTGCTCAACCAGCAGCCGGACATCGAAGTGGTGGGCACCGCGCCGGACGCCTTTGTGGCGCGCGACAAGATCGTGTCGCTGCGGCCCGACGTGCTGACGCTCGATGTCGAGATGCCGCGCATGGACGGGCTCACCTTTCTCGAAAAACTGATGAAGCACTATCCGCTGCCGGTGATCGTGGTGAGCTCGCTGACACAGAGCTCGACGCGGGCGGCGCTGGAAGCGCTGAACCGCGGCGCCGTGGACGTGCTGGCCAAGCCGGGCGGCCCGTATTCGGTGGCCGACCTCAAGGACGACCTGCCGCAACGCGTTCGCGCGGCCGCCGCGGCGCGCCTCCGCCGCAACGGAACGCCCGCGCCCGCCCCCGCTCCCCGGCCCGCGTCCCCGCCTTCGGCGCCCATGCAGGCCAGGGCGGCATCGGGCGGCGCGCCGCCGCAGCAGGTGATCGCCATCGGCGCCTCCACCGGCGGCACTGTCGCCATCGAGCACGTCCTCAGTGCGCTGCCGGCCGAGATGCCGCCCATCGTGATCACGCAGCACATTCCGCCGGGCTTTTCCACCACCTTCGCGCAGCGGCTGAACAGGGTTTGCGCGATGGAAGTGAAAGAGGCCGAAGGCGGCGAGCGGCTGGAAAACGGGCTGGCCCTGGTCGCGCCCGGCAACCGGCACCTCGAAATTGAACGCGCGCCAGGCGGCGGGTGGCGCACGCGGCTCCACGACGGGCCCAAGGTCTGCTATCAGCGGCCGAGCGTGGACGTGCTGTTCCGCAGCGTCGCGCGCGAAACCGGCCCGCACGCCATCGGCGTGCTGCTGACCGGCATGGGCGCCGATGGCGCCGCCGGCCTGCTCGAAATGCGCCGCGTCGGCGCCGACACGATCGCCCAGAACGAGGAGACCTGCGTCGTCTTCGGCATGCCGCGCGAGGCCATCCGCCTCGGCGCGGCGCAGCAGGTGCTGCCGCTTGGCGAAATCGCCGGCGCGCTGCTGCGGCGCGTCCGCGTCCCGGCGCCCGCCTGAGTCTTCAGCCGGCGCAGATCTCCGCAAGCCGCGCCGCGGCCAGCGAGAAAGGCCGCGCCGCCGCATAGGCACGCGCCGCTTCCGCCATGCGCGCCCGGGCGAACGCGTCCTCAAGCACTCGCTCGATGGCGCGCCACAGCCCGCCGCGCGCCTGGCCCCGCGGCACCAGCACGCCAAACTCCGAAGAGACAATCTCGCGCGTGCCGTCGCTTTCCATCGCCACCGTCGGCAGCCCGGCGGCCAGCGCCTCCATGAGCGTCAGCCCGTAGCTCTCATGCCGCGACGCAAACACAAACACGTCCGCCAGCGCGAAAAACGCCTGTTTGCGCGCCCCGGTGACATGGCCGGGAAATTCGGCGCGGATGCGGCGCAGCTTTCCGGCGAGCCGCTTCAGCCGCTGCATGTGCGCCCGGCCCTGCATGTAGGCGGGCGCGCCGCAAAGGAAGACCCGCAGCGGCGGCACATCGCCGCCCCGCGCGCGTTCCCACTCGAGCAGCGATTCGAGCAGCACGTCCTGGCCCTTTTCCGGACTGATGCGGCTCAGCGCGAGCAGCACCCTCTCATCGGGTCGCACATCGAACTCGCGCCGCAACGCCCCCACATCGCCGGCCGTTCCGGCGGCCGGCGGCGAGCCCCACGGCAGGACATGAATGCGCTCCGCGCGCGCCTCGGGCCAGCTTTCGAGCAGAATCCGCCGCATGCCGCTGCTCGGCACAATCACCGCCTGCGAATGAAGGAGGCTCTGCTGTTGCCGCTCGAAGATGAGCCGCAGGATCAGCGGAGCCGCCCTTGCGAGGCCCGCCTTCTGGGACATACGCCATGCTGCGGCCAGCCGGCGCGCGTCCACAAGACCGCGCAGATAGATGGCGGCAATGTAGGCGACGACATCGACGTGATAGATGGTCGTGATGCGGAAGCCCGCGCGGGCCAGCGCGGCGAAGTCGGGCGCCTCGCTGATGTCGTTGATGAGCACGGCCGTCTCGCGCGGGTCGTGCTCGAGAATCAGGCGCGTGGCCGCCTGGCTGAAGGCGCGGCAAAAGGCGGCGTAGCCGCGCTCATCCAGCGAGGCCAGCTCGTGGCCGGACGGGGCCGCCTCGCCCAGAATGGCGGGGGTCACCATCTCGAGCTCAAAGGGCCGCGTGCGGCGCCATTCGGCCTCCAGCATCCTCGCCACCGCCGCTCCGCCTCCAAGCGGGGCCTCCACCGGGAAGCCTGCATGCGCGGCCGCGTAAACCACCCGCCGGATGTTCACCGCGACTGAGCCCTCAGCGCCTCTTCTTGCATCTGGAGCACCAACACATACCAGGTCATCAGCAGCAACAGCGTGATCTCCGGCGTCTCCGGCAGCCGCACCTCGACGGCGGCGCCGAGCGCGGCGTCCCCCTTGAGATGGATGCGGAACACTTCGCGGCGGTTGTTGTCGACAAGCAGCGCCTGCCGGGACCACACGCCGGCGAGGCGGAATTCAAAGGTATCCCCGCCGGAGAGCCGGATCTGGCCGTGAGTGCCGGAGAAGTCCGGGTGGAAAACGGCGGCCTCCTGCCCGCTGCCTTCCACGCGCGCCGTGGCGACAGGGGAGAGGAACCCGGTGCGCTTGAACGTCCAGCTCTGCTCTGCCGTCCGGCCGTGCGCCAGCGTGCCGAAAGTCTTCAGGAATTCGAGCTCCGCCACCGTGTCCTCGCCGGCGCGCAGCTCGTAGTGCCGCGGTTGCGCCGGGCTCTGTTTCCAGGCAAGCAAGCCAGACCGTTCGGGCGGGATGGTCCTCATCAGCGTTCCTCTTTGCCGTTTTCCCCAATCATAGGCCGCATTCCAGAGCGCTGGGCGCGCCAGAGGCTGGCCAGCATGAGCAGCGCGCCGCAGGTAATGGCGCTGTCGGCGACGTTGAAGGCGGGCCAGTGCCAGCCGGCGATGGAGAAGTCGAGGAAATCGGTGACGCTGCCATAGCGCACGCGGTCAAAGAGATTGCCGGCGGCGCCGCCGCTGATGAGCGCGAGCGCGGCGGCCATCGTCCAGGGCTCCTGCGGCCTGCGGCAGGCGCCCCAGAGCAGGACGAGCACGAAAAGCGTCAGCGCGGCCGTCAGCACGGTGAGCAGTGCCGCCCCCGACCCTGCGCCCTGGTCGGCGAACAGGCTGAACGCGATGCCCGTGTTGCGCGTGTGGATGATGCGGAAGAGACCGTCGATGACCGGAATCGCCTCCCATTCGGCCACGCGCGTCTCGATGAGATGCTTGGTGGAGCGGTCCAGCGCGACGACGGCGGCCGCCAACGCCCAGGGCCAGCGCCGCGCCACGGCTCACGCTCCCTGGATCTCGCGCACCGCCGCGGCGCAGGCGGCGCAGACGGTGGGCAGCGCGGGGTCGGCGCCGATGTCCAACGTGTACTTCCAGCAACGCTCGCACCTGGCGCCCTCGGCGCGTTCCACGCGCGCGCGGAGGGAATCGCCGCGTTCCAGCACCACCTGCGAGGTGATGAAGAGGGACGGTAGCTCGCGCTGATAGCGTTGCAGCAGGTCGTAGAGGTCCCCGCCCGCTTCCAGCAGAATCCTGGCTTCCAACGGCGCGCCGATGAGCTTCGCGTTGCGGGCCTCTTCGAGCGCCTTCAACACCACCTCGCGGACCTCCATCAGCCGGTCCCAGTCCGCGCTGAGCCGCGCATGCTCTTCCGGCAGCCCGGCGGTGAGCTCTTCCGGCAGGGGCGCGAGCGCGAGGTGGACGCTGTCGGGATCGCCGGGCAGGCGGCGCATGTGCGACCAGGCCTCTTCGCAGGTGAAGGCCAGCACCGGCGCAAACAGCCGCACCAGCGCGTGCTGCACGCGGTAGAGCGCCGTCTGGGCGCTGCGCCGGGCCTTCGATTTGGGTGCGCTCGTGTAGAGGCGGTCCTTGAGGATGTCGTAGTAGACGGCGCTCAGGTCCGTGGTGGCGAAGTTGTAGACCGCCTGATAGACGCGGTGGAAGGCGAGCTCGTCATACCAGACGCGGCACCGGGCGACGAGTTCCGCCGTGCGGTAGAGGATCCAGCGGTCGATTTCGAACAGTTCGCCGCCGGGCAGCGCGTCGACGGCGGGGTCGAAGTCGTGCAGGTTGCCGAGCGCGTAGCGGAACGTGTTCCGGATCTTGCGGTAGGCTTCGGTGAGGCGGGTGAGGATCAGTTCGGAGACGCGCACGTCCTCCTGGAAAGCGACCGAGCTCACCCACAGCCGCAGCACGTCGGCGCCGTAGTTGCGGATGATGTCCTCGGGCGCGATCACATTGCCGAGCGACTTCGACATCGCCCGGCCCTCGCCGTCGAGAACCCAGCCGTTGGTGGCGCACTCGCGGTAGGGAGCGCGGCCGCGCAGTCCCACGCCGACCAGCAGCGAGGAGTGGAACCATCCGCGGTACTGGTCGCCGCCTTCGAGATACATGTCGCAGGGCCAGGGCAGGCCGTTGCCCTCGTGCAGCACGGCGAGGTGGCTGGCGCCGGAGTCGAACCAGACGTCGAGAATGTCATCTTCCTTGCGGAAGCGCGTGCCGCCGCAGGCCGGGCAGCGGGCGCCGGGCCCGAGCAGCTCTTCAGCGCTGCGGTCGTACCAGACGTCGGCGGTGTGGACGGCGAACAGCTCCACCACGCGGTCCAGGAAGCGCCGGTCGGTGAGCGGCTCGTGGCAGTCTTCGCAGTAAAAGATCACGATCGGCACGCCCCAGACGCGCTGGCGCGAGATGCACCAGTCGGGCCGCGTGGCGATCATGTTGGCCATGCGCTCCTCGCCCCAGGACGGGTGCCATTTCACTTCGCGGATCGCCTGGAGAGCCTTCTGGCGCAGGCCGTTGAGCTCCATGCCGATGAACCACTGCTCGGTGGCGCGGAAGATGGTGGGGTTGTGGCAGCGCCAGCAGTGCGGATAGGAGTGTTCGAGCTTCTTCTCCGCCAGCAGCGCGCCGGCCCCGCGGAGGATGGCATTGACCACCGGGTTGGCCTCCCACACGGTCCTGCCGATGATCGCCTCCGGCAGCCGGCCGGGCGCGCCCGAAGCGTGATAAAACCGGCCGCCGGCATCGACGGGGCAGAACGTCGGCAGGCCGTACTTTTGCCCGGTGAGGTAGTCCTCGGCGCCGTGGCCGGGCGCGGTGTGCACCGCGCCGGTGCCCTGTTCGAGCGTCACATAGTCGGCCAGCACGCCCGGCGATTCGCGCTCGAGGAACGGATGCTGGAACACGGCGCCTTCCAGCCGCGCGCCGGCGAAGCGCGCCACCTCGCGCACCTGCTGCCAGCCGCAGTTCTGCGCCGTGGCCTCGGCCAGCTCGCTGGCGACGATGTAGACCGCGCTATCGGCTTCCACGGCGGAGTATTCGAACGCAGGGTGATAGGCGATGGCGACGTTGGCGGGGATCGTCCACGGAGTGGTTGTCCAGATGAGCCCGTACACGGTGCGGCCAGCCAGCCGCGGGTCAATGGCGGCAGGATCCGAGCGCAGCGGGAAGCGCACCCAGATCGACGGGCTCGTGTGGTTTTCGTATTCGACTTCGGCTTCGGCCAGCGCCGTGCGGCAGTGAATGCACCAGTGCACCGGCTTCAGGCCCTTGTACACGGACCCCTGCGCCAGGAAGTCGACAAAGGCGCGGGCGATGATCGCCTCGTATTCGGCGCTCATCGTCAGATACGGGTTGTCCCACCGGCCGAAGACGCCGAGCCGCTGGAACGACTCGCTTTGCAGGCGCACGTATTTTTCCGCGTAGCGCCGGCATTCCTCGCGGATCTGCGAGACCGTCATCTTTGCCTTGCGCGGCCCGAGCTGGCTGTCCACCTTGATTTCGATGGGCAGCCCGTGGCAGTCCCACCCCGGAATGTAGGGCGAGTCATGGCCGGTCATCGTCTTCCACTTGACGATGAAATCCTTGAGGATCTTGTTGAAGGCGTGGCCGAGGTGAATGTTGCCGTTGGCGTACGGGGGGCCGTCGTGCAGCACGTACATCGGGCGGCCGCGCCGGGCCTCGCGGATGCGCTCATAAATGCGCTCGCGGCGCCAACGTTCGAGCATCTTTGGCTCGTTCTGCGGCAGGTTGGCCTTCATGCCGAAGCCGGTGGAAGGCAGATTGACGGTCTTTTTCAGATCCAGACTTCCAGTGTCCATTTCGGGAAAATCCGCGCTTTCAGGCTGAAACTACCATCGTACAATGGGGTGCAACGCGCGACGCGGCGGGCGCGTCCCGGGGAATGGCATGACGCGAAGATTGTGCGCACTGCTGGCGCTCGCCTCAGCGCTCCAGGGCGGCGAGCTGCTCACCTGGGACGCCAGTGGCGCGCTGCGGGGCTCATGGGCGGCTGAGCCCGTTCACGCGGGCCATGTGCTCGTTGCCCGGGAGGCTCTCGTGGGAGCGGCCAGCGCCACCTACCTTGACACCCGCGGCGGAATGTATCCGGTGTTGTGGGTGAGCGGAGACGACCCCGACGCGGGCGTCGCCGAGCTGTTTGTGGGTTTTCAGGCGCCGGGCGGAGCGCCGCGCGCGCCGGAAATCGGCAGCACGGTGCAGAGCTGCGGCCGACAGGCGCGCGTCCGCTATGTGAAAGAGTCCGGCGGGTTCGGCTGGATCGCGCGGCTCGAGTTCGATGCCCCCGAAGGAGTCCGGCCCGGCGCGCTCTACGATGAACACGGGCGCCTGCTCGGGTGGCTGACGGTGAAAACGGTCGATGGCGCGCCCATGCAGTTTGGCATCCCCATCGCGCGGCTCGACCAGATGCACGACACGATGCGGCTCGGCCTGGCGGAATGGAACGCGCGGCAGGACCGCCGCGGCGAAGAGGAATACCAGCGCGCGCTCGGCCACCTGTGGGCGGACGACTTCGACGGTGCGCGCTTTTATTTCACGCGCGCCGTGGAGCTGCGGCCGTCGCATGCGCGCGCCTGGCTTCACCTGGGGTTCGTCGAGGGCAAGACGGGGCGCACGCGGCGCGGGATCGAATGCTACGAAAAGGCCATTCGCGAAGATCCCACGCTCGCGCCGGCCTGGTACTACCTGGGGTTCGCGCTCGTCATGGCCGGCGAGGGAGCGCGGGCCCGGCAGGTGGGCGCACAGCTGGAAAAGCTCGATCCGGCGCTGGGCCAGAAGCTGAAAACGTTCATCGAAATTTCGCACGTCGATACCGTGGAAAAGAATGCGGGCCAGGGCGGGCTTCATCCGCGGCACTGAAAATCTACTGTTTGGCGGGGCCGTTCGACAAAGTGGCAGGCGATTTGCTATGCTACGAATGTCGAGGAATTTCCATCCCTGCCATGGCTGCCAAACCCCCCTTTGCAAAAGGCGCACAGGTCGAGCACACCCGTTTCGGTCCCGGACAGGTGGTCGAGTGCACCGAGCAGTACATCACGATCAAGTTCGACGAACTCGGCGAAAAGAAGTTCGTGCTCGAGATCGCATTGCCGATGATCCGCAAGATTGACCGGCAGCCGCCGGCAGAAAAGAAGCGGTCGTCGAAGAAGAAGGCTGCGGCGCCGGCCGCGGCCGAGTGAAGCCGCCGCCGGCCCGGGTCTGTTACACTGAACTTTCCCTCCGATGAAGTTCGGCGTCGTTGTCTTTCCGGGCAGCAATTGCGACCACGACGCCTGGCATGCAGCCTCCCGCGTGGCGGGGCATGAAGCGGAATTCCTCTGGCACGGCGACCGCGACCTGAAGGGCGCCGACTGCGTCATTCTGCCCGGCGGCTTCAGCTATGGCGACTATCTGCGCTGCGGCGCCATCGCCAAGTTCTCTCCGATCATGGAAGCGGTGAAACGCCACGCGCAGGCGGGCGGCCTGGTGCTGGGCATCTGCAACGGCTTCCAGATCCTGACCGAGTGCGGCCTGCTGCCGGGCGCGCTGGTGCGCAACCGCGGGCTCAAGTTCATCTGCAAGCCGGTGCGGCTGCGTGTGGAGACGGCGGATTCGCCCTTCACCTGCGCTTACCGGAAGGGCGAGGAGGTGGTGATCCCCATCGCCCACGGCGAGGGCTGCTACGTTGCTGACGAGCGCACGCTGGACGAGCTGGAGGCCGAGGACCGCGTCGCCTTCCGCTACCTGGAGAACCCGAACGGCTCGCTGCGCGACATCGCGGGCATCCTGAACCGCGGGCGCAACGTGCTCGGCATGATGCCGCACCCGGAGCGGGCGGTGGAAACGCTGCTCGGCTCGGCCGACGGCCTGCGCGTGTTCGAATCGCTGGCGCGCTGCTTCGCCGGGCGCACGCGGTAAACCCATGAGCGAAATCACTCCGGAACTCGTCGCGGCCCACCAGTTGACGCCGGACGAATACCAGCGCATTGTCTCGATTCTCGGCCGCGAGCCGACCCTGACCGAGCTCGGCATCTTCAGCGTGATGTGGAGCGAGCATTGCAGCTACAAGAGCTCGCGCGTCCACCTGAAGAAGCTGCCGACGCGCGGCCGCTACGTTGTGCAGGGCCCGGGCGAGAACGCCGGCATCGTCACGCTCGGCAACGATGCGGAAGGCAACGAGTGGTGCATCGCCTTCAAGATCGAGTCGCACAACCACCCGAGTTTCATCGAGCCGTTCCAGGGCGCGGCCACCGGCGTGGGCGGCATCCTGCGCGACATCTTTACCATGGGCGCGCGGCCCATCGCGGTGATGGACGCGCTGCGGTTCGGGCCGCTCGACGACGGGAGGACGGGCCCGCGCAACCGGCGCATCCTCGACGGCGTCGTCCACGGCATCGCCCACTACGGCAACTGCTTCGGCGTGCCCACCGTGGGCGGCGAGACGATGTTTGAGCCGAGCTACAGCGGCAACCCGCTGGTCAACGTCTTCGCCCTCGGCATCGCCCGCCGCGACCGCATCTTTTACGGGCGGGCCTGCGGCGTCGGCAACCCGGTGATCTACGTGGGCGCAAAGACCGGGCGCGATGGCATCCACGGCGCCACCATGGCGTCGGGCGAGTTCACCGAAGAGAGCCGGCAGAAGCGGCCCAACGTGCAGGTGGGCGATCCCTTCATGGAAAAGCTGCTGCTCGAGGCCTGCCTTGAAGCGATGCAGACCGGCGCGGTGGCGGGCATCCAGGACATGGGCGCGGCCGGCCTGACCTGTTCCACCTGCGAGATGGGCAGCCGCGCCGGCACGGGAATCGAGATCGACCTGATGCACGTCCCGCAGCGCGAAGAGGGCATGACTCCGTACGAAATCATGCTCAGCGAAAGTCAGGAGCGCATGCTGCTGGTCGCCCACCAGGGCCGCGAGCAGGAAGTGCTCGACGTGTTCCGCAAGTGGGGCCTCGATGCGCGCATCATCGGCCGTGTCACCGGAGATGGCATGATGCGGGTGAAACATCACGGGCAGGTGGTGGCCGAGATCCCGGCCCGGCCGCTGGCCGACGAGGCGCCCGTGTATCAGCGCCCCTGGACGCGGCCGCTGCGCGAGGCGCCGATGGAGGCGCCGCCGTTCGCCTCGGCCGGCCTGACCGCGGATCTCTTCACGCTGGCCGGCTCGCAGGACCTGTGCGACAAGCGCTGGATCTGGGAGCAGTACGACTATATGGTGCGAACCAATACCGTCGTAGGTCCCGGCGCCGACGCCGCCGTGTTGCGCATCAAAGAGACGGGCACGATGATCGCCATGGCGCTCGACGGCAACGGGCGGTACTGCTATCTGGATCCGCGCGAAGGCGCCCGGCTCATCGTCGCCGAATGCGCCCGCAATCTGGCCTGCGTGGGCGCCAAGCCCGTCGGCGCCACCAACAACCTCAACTTCGGCAACCCCGAGCGGCCGGAGATCATGGCGCAGATCGTCGAAGCCATCGAAGGCATGGCCGAAGCGTGCCGGGTCTTTGAAACGCCCATCACCGGCGGCAACGTCAGCCTGTACAACGAGACTCTCGGCGAGGCCATCTTCCCCACGCCCGTCTTCGGGCTGGTGGGCGTGATGCCGCTGTTTGAGCCGCCCGGCATCGGCTTCCGCACGGCGGGCCGCGCCATCTATCTGATTGGCGGCATCGGCGAGGCCGACGAGACCCGCATGGGCGGCACGCAGTATGCCAAGTGGGTGCTGCGCGCGCTGTGGGGTCTGCCCCCGCGGCTGGATTTCGAACTCGAAAAGCGCGTGCAGGGGGCGGTGCGCGAAATGGTGCGCGCGGGCGCGGCCGAATCGGCGCATGATGTCAGCGACGGCGGCCTGGCCTGGTGTCTGGCCGAGTGTGCGTTCCCCTTCGGCCTGGGAGCGGAGATCGAGCTGGACGCTGAGCTGCGCCCGGAACTGCTGCTGTTCCACGAGGGCCCCTCGCGCGTGGTGGTTTCAACGGCCCGGCCCGAACTGGTGGAGGAAATTGCGGCCCGCCACGGCGCGCCCGCGGTGCGCATCGGCCTGACCGGCGGCGGCGAGCTCCGCATCCGCAACCGCGGCCGCGAGCTGGTGCGCGCCGATGTCGGCCGCCTGAAGCAGCGCTGGGCCACCGCGCTGGAAGAATGGCTCCATGCCGGCGAGGAGATCCATGTCTGACGGGCTCCGTCCTCCTGAGCTCGACAAGCTGCACGAAGAGTGCGGCATCTTCGCCGTCTACGGGCATCCCGAGGCAGCCAGCCTGGCCCACCTCGGGCTGCACGCCCTTCAGCACCGCGGGCAGGAGAGCGCCGGCATCGCCACTAGCGACGGAACGATGGTCTACTGCCACAAGGACATGGGCCATGTGGCCGACATTTTCACCGCCGACGTGCTCCGCCGGCTGCCCGGCCATCTCGCCATCGGCCACACGCGCTATTCGACCGCCGGCGAGACGGCGCTGCTCAACGCGCAGCCGTTCTCGGTCACCTGCGCCAAGGGGCGCATCGCCGTCGCCCACAACGGCAACCTGACCAATGCCGCCGAACTCCGCCGCCAGCTCGAACTGAGCGGATCCATCTTCCAGGCGACCAGCGACACCGAGGTCATCCTGCACCTGGTGGCGCGCAGCGCCGAGCGCACCATCTCCGGCGCGCTGCGCGAGGCGCTGCTGATGATCGAGGGCGCCTTCTCGCTCGTCTTCCTCGCCCAGGACCGCATCATCGTTGCGCGCGACCCCTACGGCTTCCGCCCGCTGGCCATCGGGCGGATGAACCTGCGCACCGGGCCGGCCTACGTCTTCGCCAGCGAGACCTGCGCCTTCGACCTGATCGACGCCTCCCACATCGGCGACGTCGAGCCGGGCGAGATGGTCGTCGCCGGTCCCGAAGGACTCGAGCGCGAGTTCTTCACCGTGCCCAAGAAGCGCTCGCAGTGCGTCTTCGAGCACGTCTATTTCTCGCGGCCGGACTCGATCGTCTTCGGCCGCAGCGTGCAGTATTCGCGCGAAATGATGGGTCGGCTGCTGGCCACCGAGAAGCCGGTGGAGGCCGATGTGGTGGTGCCGATCCCGGACTCGGGCGTCGCTGCCGCTATCGGCTATTCGGCCCAGTCCGGCATTCCCTTCCGCCACGGGCTGATCCGCAATCACTATGTGGGCCGCACTTTCATCGAGCCCTCGCAGGCCATCCGCGACTTCGGAGTGCGCCTGAAATTGAACCCGGTGCGCGAGATCCTGCGCGGCCGGCGGGTGATTCTCGTCGATGATTCCATCGTGCGCGGCACCACGTCGCAGAAGATCGTGCGCATGGTGCGCAACGCGGGCGCGCGCGAGGTGCATCTGCGCATCAGTTGCCCGCCGACGATGTCGCCCTGCTATTACGGCGTGGACACGCCCACCAAACGCGAGCTGATTGCGGCAAACCAGTCCATTGAGGAGATCCGCCAGTTCATCGGCGCCGACACGCTCGCCTACCTGTCGCTCGAAAACCTGATGAAGTCCGTCGACGATGATGGCTCAGGCTACTGCTACGCCTGCTACACGGGCCGTTACCCGACGGGCATCATTCCGGTGGAGGAGCTGGCTGGCGGGCGGCTGCGGCTCTGATCACCCGGTCTATGGGGGCGGAGGCGGCGCGGGCCGCTTCGTGCGCCGGCGCCAGTCGAACAACACGATTCCGGCGGCGACGCTGACGTTGAGGCTGGCGATCTGACCCGACATCGGAATGCGGAGCAGGAAATCGCACCTCTTGCGCGTGAGCTCGTGCAACCCCCTGCCTTCGCCGCCGAAGACAAGCGCCGCCGGATCGGTGTAGTCGGTCTCGTAGTAGGCCTGGCTGCCCCGTTCGTCGACGCCGTAGATCCAGAAACCGGCCTGCTTCATCCGTTCGAGCGCGCGATTGATGTTGGACACGCGCACGAACGGGATCAGCCCGAGCGCGCCGGCGGCCGCTTTGGCCACCGTTTCCGTGAGCCCGGCGGCGCGGCGCTCGGGCGCGACCACGGCGGTGGCCCCGGCCGCGTACGCGGTGCGGAGGATGGCGCCGAGATTGTGCGGATCCTCGACGCCGTCCAGCACCACGATCAGTCCGGCCAGCGGGAGGACGTCTTCCAGGCGGGCCGCCGGCGCGGCGGCGGTGACGGCGACCACGCCCTGGTGCGGCACATTGCGCGCCAGCCGGTCGAGCGCCTCGCGCGGTTCGAACCGCACCGGAACGGCGGCCTGGCGGCAGAGTTCGATGATTTCCTGAAGGCGCGCTCCGGCGGCGCCGCGGGCGATGGAGACGCGCTCCAGCGGACGGCCGGCGCGGAGCGCCTCGCGCACGGGATGAATGCCGGCCAGCACGGCCATGCCTCCATGGTAACGCCCGGCGGGCGGGGCGGGAATAAAACATTTCCCATCATTTCTGTTGACGCCGGGCGCGGCTGGATTTAGGATGACGGTAGGCACGCATTCGGCCATGGCGACCGCCGCAGCGCATCCGCAGCCCGTCGAGATCCCGGACAAGCTGTATTTCCGCATCGGCGAGGTGAGCCGCCTCACCGGCGTCAAGCCCTCGGTGCTGCGCTTCTGGGAGACCGAGTTTCCGCAGTTGAGTCCGAAGAAGTCCGGCACGAACCAGCGGCTGTACCGGCGCAAGGACATCGAGACGGTGCTGGCCATCAAGCACCTGCTGTGGGAGAAGCGCTACACGATTGAAGGTGCGCGCACGGCCCTGGCCGAAATGCGCCAGCAGCGCCGGCAGGAGCGCGAGGCCCGCCAGGCCGCCTCGGCGCCGCCCGCCGCCGCCAAGGCGGCGCCGCCCCCGGTGGAGCTGCTCCAGCGGCACCTGTTCGCGCCGGACCCTGAGCGCGCCGCGGCAATCCTTGAGCGCGTGCGCAGGGAGCTGCGCGAGATCCTCGAGCTGCTGTCCTGAACTTCCCCCGCTCCGGCTCAAGATCCCGCCGTTCGTGTCGATAAGGCCATAGCGAGGCGCGCATGATCCGCCTGACCCGCATCAACGAAACGCCGTTCTATGTCAACGCGGACCTGATCGAGTTTGTCGATCAGACGCCCGACACGGTGCTGACCCTGACGAATGGCGAAAAGGTGCGCGTGCGGGAGCGGGCCGAGGAGGTGGTCGAGAGAGTGATCGTGTACAAGCGGAGGGTCACTGGGGGAGGGCCAGGGATGGCAGACGCCGCGGAGCCTGAAGGGTAGGCGCGGGGAGCCGGCATGGCGGCGAAGGACAAGCGCGGACGGCTGGATTTCGGAACCGTGGCCGGGCTCGCCGTGGCGGTGGCGGGCGTCCTCGGCGGTTATCTGCTCGAAGGGGGCAAGCCGGGCGATGTTCTGGGCGAATCGGCCGCGCTCATCGTTTTCGGCGGCTGTCTCGGGGCGACGCTGGTGGCCAACCCGATGGCGCTCGTGCGGGCGGCGGCGCGCCGGGTGAAAGACCTGCTGTTCGAGCCCGCCGACGACCGCGGCCCGCTGGTCGAGCAACTGGTCAGCTTCTCGCAGGCCGCGCGCCGGCAGGGGATCGTATCGCTGGAACAGGACGTGCTCGCCATCGAAGATCCGTTCCTGCGCAAAAGCATGCTGCTGGCCGTCGATGGGATGGACCTCCAGGAGATCCGCTCCACCATGGAGCTGGAAATGGACGCTGCCGAGCACCGGGCCGAGGCGGAAGCGAAAGTCTTCGAAAGCGCCGGCGGGTTTGCGCCCACCATCGGCATCATCGGCGCCGTGCTCGGCCTGATCATCGTCATGGGCGACCTGAAGGACATGGACAAGGTGGGCAAGGGCATCGCCGCCGCCTTCGTCGCCACCATTTACGGCGTCGGCTCGGCCAACCTGCTCTTTCTGCCCGCGGCGCACAAGATCAAGACCCGCGCCGCGCGCCAGCGGCAGCGGCAGGAACTGATCCTCGAAGGAGTCTGCGGCATCGTCGAGGGCATGAACCCGAAGATGATCCGCGCCAAACTGGAGGCCTACCTCGACCGGGCCGCCCGCGAAAAGCCGCGCGCCGCCGAGGCCGCCCGCGCCGCCTGAGGATGCCGCCATGCCACGCCCCCCAAAGCAGGAGCACAGCAACCACGAACGCTGGCTTGTCTCCTACGCCGACTTCATTACGCTGCTGTTCGCCTTCTTCGTCATGCTCTATTCGCACTCGCAGATGGACCGCGAACAGGCGGCGCGCATTTCGCAGGCCTTCCGCGAGGCGATGGAGGAGGGCCGGCTGACCCATGTCCTGTCTCGTCTGCTCAAGAACGCCCCGCCCCCCAAGCCCCGCGCGCAGGCGCCCATCCAGTTGCCGCCGCTGCCGCCGCCCGAGCCCGACGGCACGGTGGAGCTGCTGCCGTCGCTCAAGGAGCTGAAAGAGAAACTGAAGACGGAAATCGACAACGGGCGCGTCGAAGTGCGCATGGAGCGGCGCGGCCTCGTCATCAGCCTCAAGGAAGCCACCTTCTTTCCGCCCGGCGGCGATGCGATTCAGCCCCAGGCGCTGCCGGTGATTGAAAACATCGCACTGGAGCTGAAGAAAGTGCCCAATCCGATTCGTCTGGAGGGCCACACGGACTCGACCCCGATCCACAACTCGCGCTTCCGCAGCAACTGGGAGCTCTCAGCCGCCCGCGGCATCGCCATGCTGGAACTGTTCGCCACGCGCTTCGGCATCCCCCGTGAGCGCATGGCCATTGCCGGCTACGCCGACACCGCGCCCATCGCTCCCAACGAGACCGAAGCCGGCCGGGCCCGCAACCGCCGCGTGGACATCGTTGTGCTGAACGAGACGGGCACCCGCCAGGAGCCGCAGGCCCGCGATGGGGGATGAGAAGTCTGCACCTGGCAGAGGCGCTGTTGGCCCGGCCTGCCCCTGCTGGCCGGCTCAGCGCAGAGCGGCAGCCAGCTCCTCGTAGCTCATGCTGCCCGGATGATACATCCGCACGACGCCTCGAGTATCGATGAGGGCCAGGGTCGGCGTGGTGGAGCAGCCCCACACAACGAAGCTCTCCTCGCTCACGGGCGCCGTCATCCCCGGCACTCGGGCGTAGTGCTCGCGCCACACCTGCTCGATGTAGCGCAACTCTTCCTCCCGCGAGGCCTCCTCGCCGCCCGCCACGTAACCGTAGCGCTGGGTGGGCGCGATGATCGCGAGCTGAGGATGCTCGCGGGCGATGCGTTCCAGCACCGGCGCCATCGCCTTGCAGTCGCCGCACCAGTGCGCCCAGAAAAACAGCAGCACATTCCGTCCCCGCAGGGAGCCCAGCTCGGGCGTCTTTCCCCCAAGGGATTCGCTCACCGCGAGCGGCAGCGCCGGGCGGCCGACGAGCGAAATCAGGTTCAGGTTCTTGCGCAGGCGCGTGAGGATGCTCGTGCCCTGCCAGCGCCGGATCTCCTCTTCGAGAAACGCCACTGCCTCCGATTTCTGCCCGCGCGCATCGAGCACCTGCGCCTGCACCTCGAGCGCCGCGCCGAGCGCAATCGGCAGGGAGCGGTCCTCGTCGAGCTTCCGGGACTTGAGCAGCTCGAGCGCCTGCTCGCGAACCGCGGCCGCCTCGCGCTCGGCCTCGTCGTACCGCTTCGCGTTCAGATATCCGCGGGCCAGCCAACTGGCGGCTTCCAGCCACACGGGCTGCGGCACGCCCTGCCGGCGCGCCTGCTCGAGCGCCTGGCGCGCCGCATCGAAACGCTGCTGCATGGCCGCGGCGCGCACGTCGCGCACGAGCGACTGCGCCCCGGCGCGCGGAAAAAGCGTGAAAGAAAGCAGACCCATCGCCACGAAAAGCAACCGCACGGGAGGTTAGATCCGTTCCAGGCCCAGGAAGTTGCGCGTCCAGAGCATGGAGGCCTCGAAATCCTCGCGCTCGACCTGCGCGGCGCGGTCTTTCGGCGGCGCGGGGCGCGGCGGCTGCGGCGTGCCGCGGGCGGCGATATCGAGGAAACGGGCGAAGTCGGCGGCGCGCACGCTCTCATAGCCCTGCCAGAATTCGGGCCTGCGCCAGGGATACGGGCGCGGCCCCATCACGATCACCTCCAGCGACATGGCCCTGCCGGGGCAGAGCTCGAGGAAGCGCTTCAGCAGCCGTCCGATGTCCACGTTGCCTTCGCCCATGCGCGTCCAGTTGACCTGCGTGCCCTCGGAGTCGTTCCAGAGATAGGAATCGCGGATGTGAGACGTCAGCACATACGGGGCCAGCGTTTCGAGCGCGGCATGCGGGTCCTCGAGCGCCCAGCACGGGTTGCCGGAGTCGTAACAGGCGCCGACAAAGTCCGGCCCGGCGGTCTCGATCAGCGTGCGCAGCTCGCGCGACTGCATGTCGCCGGCATGGTTTTCGACGGCGATCTTCAGACCCATGTCCAGCGCCTGCGAGCGCACGTTGCGGAGCACCGGAACGGTGTCGCGGATGCGCGCTTCGATGCCGCCTGGCGTGCGCCGGTCGTTGAACGTGCCCAGAAAGCAGCGCACCAGGCGCGAGCCGGCGATGCGGGCGGCGCGCATCACGCGCAGCAATTGCTCCTCGGCCGTGCCGGCATTGCGGTCAAAGGCCGTGGAGGTGGGGCAGATGGAGCGCATGCCGATTTCCAGCTCGATGCCCAGCCGGCGCGCGTGTTCGCCCACCTCGCGCACGTGCCCGTCGTCGAGCGATCCGAGAAAGCGGATCTCCGAGAAATGCACCGTGCGCACGCCGAATTTCGCGCAGTAGTCCAGGTGCTGGAAGGCCGTCCACGGCTGCGAGCGCAGGCTGAACAGGTCCACGCCCAGCTTCGGCGCCGCGCCCGCCGCCGGCGCGGCTGCTGCCGCGGGCAGGACGGTGAGAAAATCGCGCCGTCTCATGCTCCTCATGATCCGGCAAGGCGGCGGTACGTGTAAAGCTCGATGCCGTGCCTTTCGAGGGCGCGCCGGGCGTCGTCGCCCGTCCAGAAGAGGAAGTCGGCCCAGCGCTGTTCCCAGTTGCTGGTGACGGCGCGGATCTCGGGATCATCCTTGGCCAGGTGGATGATGAGCTTCGTGACGCCCGGTTTGAGCGATTCGAGCAGCTTCAGATAACTCTCGCGCCGCTCGGCGGGCGTGCGGCCGGGCACGCCGGTGACAAGCCGGTCCAGCATGCGGAAGCCGGCCTGCTCCTTCTCGCGCAGCATCTCGGGCGTGATGGGATAGCCCTTCAGGTCGGCGGCGTTGGCCTCGTTCGGCCGGGGCAGCATGCACGGGACCCCGTATTCATCGGCCAGCTTCGTATACACGGCGAAGTAGTCCGGCCGCGCAAAGAGCGTGCCCATGTGCGAGTCGAAATGGGTAAAGCGGATGCCATACTCGCGGGCGCGCTCAATCTGCGCGCGCAGCTCGGTTTCGATCTCTTCGGGCCTGGCGTTCATCGCCACCGAGCGGACATCGCGCCACATGTAGCCCTCCCGGTCGATCAGTCCGCGGACCTTGTCCCACGGGGCGACGGGGCGCCAGCGGTAATACTTCCATTCGCTGGTGAGCGTCAGGTGCAGGCCGATGTCCTTTTCCGGATGCGACCGGGCCCAGTCGGCGAACTCCTGGACCCACGGGCAGGGCATCATCACCGAAGCCGAGCTGACCAGGCCCTTCTCCAGGGCCTCGATGGTGGCCGCGTTGACCGAATGGCACATGCCGGCATCGTCGGCATGAACGATGAGGTACTTCTTGCCCGCGTCGGCCCGCGCCGAAAGCGGCGCCGCGGCGATCAGGTGCAGAAAGCGGCGGCGGTTCACGTTCGTGCCTCCTCCGGCCAGACTTCCGGGTTGAGCAGGTTCGGCGGGCGGCGCCCGAGGAGCGCGGCCGCAGCGTTTTCGGCGGCCATCATCGACATGCGCCGGCGCGTGGCATAGCTGGCGCTGGCAATGTGCGGGGCCAGAACCACGTTGGGCAGCTCAAGCAGCTTCGGGTGCACCGCCGGTTCCTGTTCAAAGACGTCGAGGCCGGCGGCCCAGATGATGCGCCGCTCGAGCGCCTCGGCCAGCGCCTCTTCATCGACCACCGGACCCCGCGCCGTATTGACGAGGATAGCGGTGGACTTCATCAGCGCGAGCTCGGCGCGGCCAATCAGGTGCCGCGTGGCGGGAGTCAACGGCACGTGCAGGCTGACGAAGTCCGATTCGCGCAACAGTTCTTCCTTCGACACGCGCCGCGCGGCGAGCTCGCTCTCCAGCTCTGGCGGCGCAGGCCGCTCATCGCAGTAAAGGATCCGCATGCCGAAGCCCCGGCCGCGGCGGGCCACGGCAGCGCCAATGCGGCCCAGGCCGAAGATTCCCAGCGTGCTGCCGTAGACATCCTGGCCGGCCAGCAGGTCGATGATCCACGTGCTCCACTGGCCCGAATGGACGAATGCATGTGCTTCCGGGATGCGCCGCGCGGCGGCCATCAGCAGCGCGAAGGCGAAGTCGGCGGTCGTCTCGGTGAGAACTCCGGGTGTGTTCGTCACCGCGATGCCGCGCGCGGTGGCGGCGGCCACGTCGATGTTGTCATAACCGACGGCGACGTTGGCGATGACGCGCACGCTTTGGAGCCGCGCAATGACGGCCGCGTCCAGCCGATCCGTGAGCTGGCTGACGATTGCCTGACAGGGGCGGGCCCGGTCGATGAGCTCCGCGGCGGGCAGCACGCGGTCCGTTGCGTTGTAGTCCACTTCGAACTGCTGCCGGAGGAACTCGACGGCTTCGGCGAAGACGCGTTTGGTGATCAGGACACGGGGACGGGCGGACATGGCCATGAAGCCGCGATTGTCTCATACAGGCGCCGGGGCATACAATCGAAAGTTCTCGTGCGTTGTCTCCGCCCGGCTCAGTGCAGGCAACGGTGACAACGTGGCGGATCCTGTCTTGCTGAGGGAGGGATTCATGGCACGGTTGGGCTTTCTGGGTCTCGGAATCATGGGCGGCCCAATGGCGCGGCACCTGCTGAGTGCGGGCCACGAGGTGGCGCTGTGGTCGCACACCGCCGCCAAGGCCGAACAACTGGCGAGGGAAGGCAAGGGCCGCGCCTGCGCGACGCCGCGCGAGGTGGCCGAGAACGCGGATGCCATCTTCCTTTGCGTCGGCGACACCGCCATGAGCGAGCAGGTGACGCTTGGACCGAACGGACTGATCGAGGGCGCGCGACCGGGTGTGATCGTCGCCGATTGCAGCACGGTCTCGCCGGCCTATGCGCGCCGGGCGTATCAGGCCTTCCGCGCCAAAGAGGCCTACTTCCTCGATGCGCCGGTCACCGGCTCGAAGCCGGGCGCGGAGAATGCGACCCTGACCTTCATGGTTGGCGGCGACCGCGAGATCTATGAAAAATTGAAGCCGATCATGGAGGTAATGGGGAAACGGTTCTACTATTGCGGCGGGCCGGGCATGGGGCTGCACGCAAAGCTGAGCCAAAACCTGATTCTTTCAAATATGTTACAGGCGTTCAACGAGGGCATGGTGCTGGCCGCGAAAGCGGGCGTGGATCCAGAACTGATGCTGGACATCCTGGACAATTCAGCCGCCAAAAGCGGCATCGCCTCGTTCAAGGCGCCGTTTGTCTTCCGCCGGGACTTTTCTACCAATTTTTCAGTGCGTTGGATGCACAAGGACATCGGCCTGATGATGGAAACGGCGGCTGAAATGCAGGTACCGCTGCCGCTGACGGCCCTCACCCAGCAGATGTTCCGGGCAGCGATGGCCGAAGGCTATGCCGACGAGGATATTTGCAGTACGATCAAGGTGTTAGAGCGGATCGCCGGAGTCGAGGTCGTGCCCCGCTCCAAAAAATAGAAAAAAGTGCTTGCAATTCGGGAAAGGATCTTCTAAGATTGGAAGTAAGCCGGGGAGGCAACTCCCACCAAAGCGAGACTAACCTCAAAAAGACCCCTGAAGCATTCTCCTCCCCGGCGCCCTCTGGGTCATAACCTCCCGAAAGGAAAGCGAAGCCGACAGGTTCATTTCCGTCCTCCTCCCATCATGTGATGAAGGGCCATGACGGACAGTGAATTCCCTGAGCCTGGACGGTTGTCACGACCCCGTGCCGGGCGAGATCATCGAAACAGATGGAGAGCGTTGGTGTTATGATGGCGGACGCGCGCCCCATGCAGCGGATCACGCTCCTCGGCTCCACCGGAAGCATCGGTACAAGCACTCTGGACGTCGTTCGGCGCAACCGGGAGCGCTTTGGCGTGTTCGCGCTGGTGGCCGGCCGCAACCTGGAGACGCTCGCCGGGCAGATCGTGGAGTTCCGCCCGGAGGTGGCTGTGGTCGCGAACCCGGCTGACCTCGACCGCTTGCGGCAGCTCCTGGCAGACCGGGGCGTCCAGCCGCCGGAGCTGATGGCCGGGCCGGAGGCCTATGTCAACGTTTGCACGGCGGCGGAAGCCGATATCGTCGTCTCGGCCATTGTCGGCGTCGGCGGCATGGAGGCCACCTACGAGGCGGTGCGCCGGGGAAAGCGCGTTGGTCTGGCGAACAAGGAGACGCTGGTGGCCGGTGGCCGACTGGTGATGGAAGCGGTGGCCCGGCACGGCGCAGAGCTCATCCCCATCGACAGCGAGCACAACGGCGCCCATCAGTGTCTGCGCGCCGGTGCGCGCGCCGACGTCCGCAAACTGATCCTCACCGCCTCTGGCGGCCCGTTCCGCAACACGCCGAGGGATGAGCTGCAACGGGTGACGCGGGAGGAGGCCCTGAATCATCCAACATGGAAGATGGGCCCGCGCATCACGATCGACTCGGCGACGCTGATGAATAAGGGTTTCGAGGTGATCGAAGCCTGCTGGCTCTTCGGCCTGAACGCGTCGCAGGTGGAAGTGGTGATCCATCCGCAGTCCACCGTGCATGCCATGGTCGAGTTCAACGACGGCAGCGTGATCGCACAGGTCTGCGCCACTGACATGCGCATGCCCATTCAGTACGCGCTCACCTGGCCGGAGCGCTGGGACGCGCCGGTGCCGAGGCTGGACTGGCGCGAGGCGCGGACCTGGGAGTTTTTCCCGCCGGATCCGGAGCGGTTTCCGCTGTTGCGAATGGCCTACGAGGCGCACCGGGCCGGCGGATCGGCCGGCTGCACGCTGAATGCCGCCGACGAGGTGGCGGTGGAAGCTTTCCTGCGGAACGAAATTCCGTTCCCGGCCATCGCCGAGGTGGTGGAGGAAACGTTGGCGCGGGTGCCGCTGAGGAACGCGTCGACCATCGGCGAGCTGCTGGAAATCGACCGTGAATCTCGCGCCGTGGCCGCTGAAGTGGCGCGCGAGCGGGCTGGAGCACGGATCATGGCCTGACACGGCAAGACACGAACTGCCTCATGGTTTTCTTACACAATCTCTGGTGGCTGCTGGTGCTCATCGGGGTGATGATCATCATCCACGAACTGGGCCATTACTGGGCGGCGCGCTTCTTCCGCATCCGCGTGTCCACGTTCAGCATCGGCTTCGGACCGAAGCTTGCCTCGTTCCGCTCCGGCGAAACCGAGTTTCGCATCGCCTGGATCCCGTTCGGCGGTTACGTCCGCATGGCCGGCGAACAGCCTGGCGACGCGCCGGACCCGGACGGGTTCACGTCCAAGCCCCGCTGGCAGCGGCTGATCGTGGTGCTCGCCGGGCCGGCGATGAACATCCTGCTTGCCGTCGTTCTGCTCACCGGGCTCTACATGGTGCACTATCCGAAGCTGGCCAGCGCCAGCGGCCCGGCCGTTATCGGTTACGTAAAGCCAGGCAGTCCGGCGGCGAAGAGCGGCCTGCGTCCCGGCGACGTGATCGTCCAATTGGAGAACCGCACCAACCCCACGTGGGAAGAAGTGGTGATGCGGGAAGTGGTGAGTGCCGGTCGGCCCCTGCCCATGGTCATTGAGCGGGGCGGGGAGAAGATCTCGTTGGCCGTCATGCCCGAGCTCGACCCCAAGACCGGCGTGGGCGTGGCCGGCTGGTCCGAGCGAACCCAGATCGAAGTCGGCGGGCTGGTACCGGGTTATGACGCCGAAAAGAAGGGCCTCCGGCGCGGCGACCTGCTGCTGCGCATCAACGGGCGGCCCATTTACACCGTGTATGATATCCACGAGACGCTCCGCCAGAGCGAGGGCCGCCCGGTGGAAGTGGTTTATCTGCGGGACGGTCGGGAGCACGCCGTCGTGCTTCAGCCGACCCTTTCCGAGGAAGGGCCCGCCGGGCCCCGCTGGATGATTGGCGTCGAGCTGGCGCCGCGCGTCACTTACGTCAGCCTCTCGTTGCCGGAAGCGCTGCGGGAATCCCTGCGGCAGAACGCGCGCGGTGCAACGCTCATCTACCAGTTCCTTCAGTCCATCCTCGAGCGCCGCAGCTCGGCCCGCTCGCTGGAAGGGCCCATTCGCATTGCGCAACTTTCCGGCGAAGCCGCCCGCGAAGGCGCCCCGGCCTTCCTGAACCTGATGGCCACGGTCAGCCTGAACCTTGCCATCTTCAATCTGCTGCCGATTCCGATCCTCGACGGCGGCGTCATTCTGCTGCTGCTGATCGAGATGATGATCCGGCGCGACCTGAGCCTCTCGTTCAAGGAAGCAATCTTCAAACTCGGTTTCGTCTTCCTGATGATGGTGGTGGCGTTCGTTCTCTACAACGACATCACCAAGCTGCTGCCGGGCTGAGGCGCGCGGCGGATTCCCTGCCGGCGTCTTCACGACTGGGGCTGAAAGATCCCCTGCGCCCTGCCGGTTTCAATGCCCAGGTGATTCAGATAGAAGGCGAGCACGGTGGGCGGGAAGCGGTCCTTCAGCGCGTCCCAGGCGCGCTGCTGCCATCCGTCGGCAAGGTAGGCGCTGACGTCGGTGTCCTTGGCGAAAAAGCCGTCCTGGTGGGGCACGCCCAGCAGGTCCAGCGCGGCAATGATCATGTCGAGGTGGCAGACCAGGATGGCCTGGGCGAGGTCCGCCGCCAGGCCGTTGTCTCCTTGCTGGATCCGCGCCCACAGCCGCGGCGCCGCCTTGCGGAAGGTCTCGCTGTTCAGCTTGTGCAGATGAGTGCGCACCTTCAGCGTTTCGTAGAGCTGATAAGTCCGCAGGCGGCTGATGGAAACCCGGCGCAACAGATCCTGAAACCCCTGTTCGCCCTGCGCCAGAAAGGCGTCACACAACGTCACCACAGTCAAAGCGTAGCATGAGGCCATGGGAGCGATGCACGGACGCGGCGCGCAGCGGTTTGCCGTGGAGGTCGAATTCTACGCCGGCTTCCGAGCCAGCGAGCGGCCGCTGCGCTTCCGGCTCGGGGAGTCTGTCCTTGAGGTCGAGGAGGTTCTGGCCGAGTGGCGCACGCCTGATGAAAGCTGCTTTGAGATCCGCGCCGGCGGCCGGCTCTGGCTCCTGCGCGGCGACCTTGTGCTGGATAGCTGGACCGCGGAGCCGTGGGAAGCGGCGCGCTGAGCGCGCTCACTGGCGGCGGAAGCGGAACCAGTTGAGATTACCGAGCCCCGTGGCTCCAGGCGCGCCGTTGAAGACGACATACAGGTCGTGGAGCCCGGCCGCGCCCGCCGCTGGGGCGCTCACCGTGGTCCATGCCTGCCAGCCGCCGGTCACCGGCAGCGGAACCTGGGCAATCAGCAGCCCGTCAGGCGAATCCAGCCGGAACTCGAGCGTCCCGCCCGCGCCGGCGCTCGCCACGCGCGCCTCCACTGCGGTCACGCCATTCCCGAAGTCCACATTCCGGAAACCGGCCCAGCTTCCGGCCGCCGAGTAGCCGAGGTCGAATCCGCCTTCGGCGTCCGTGCACGGCTCGGTGCGGAGCCCGTGGATGCCCGTGTAGTTGGAGGCGAGAATCCGGCTGGTCGAGTCCATCACGAATTCGGGCTGCCTGCCGGGCAGGCGGCGCCTTCCCGCCGGCTCCGGCAGCGGCCGCAGGCCCGGATGCCAGACCACGGTGGCGCCACTCTGCGCCGGCAGTTCCAGCGGCAGCCACTGCCCGCGCCACTCCACCTGGAAGCGGCGCGGCGCGGACGTCTGGTTGTAGGCAACCAGCACGCGGCTCCGGTCGCGGTTGACGAACGCGGCGGTGATGAGGCCCGGGGCGTTGGTCGAAAACACGCGCACCGCGCCTGGCAGCACGAAGCGGCTGAAGTGGCCCAGCGTGTAATAGTCGATCGTCTTCCTCACCGCGCCGGTGGATTCGTTCACCTCGATCAGGCCCGTGCACGTGTTGCAGCCGCCCGCATTCGGCCCGCGCCGCTCATTCAGCGCCAGCCCCCATTTGACGAACGTGCGCGCCTGGTTGCGCATCGAGTGGATGATCGCCTCAAAGTCCGCTTTCACCTGGTCCTGGATCCACGTCCCGCCGCTGGCCTCGGTCACGTACTGGCCGCGCGAGGGATCCATCTCGTGGACCGCCGTCATCGCACCCGGCGTGCCCCCATACCAGTGCCACGCCGTGCCGGCAATCAGCGGCGAGGCCTTCAGCACGGGATCGGAGAGCACTTCCATCGGGTAGTCCGGCCGGTCCCAGTTGTGGTCATAGACGAGCACGCGCACCGGCAGGCGGGCTTTTTCGAGTTCCGGCAGAAGGTAATTCTTGAGAAAATCCGTCTGTTCGGCCGCGGTCATCAGCATGCCAGGATAATCTTTCGGAACATAAAGCGGCTCATTTTGCACGGAAATATAGTGAACCGGCACGCCTTCGGCCGCATAAGCCTCCACGTATTTTCGGAAATACAGCGCAAATACCGCGTAGGCTTCGCGGCGGAGCGAGCCGCCGATCATCGAGCCGCTGGTCTTCATCCACCCCGGCGGGCTCCACGGCGTGCCCATCATGCGCAGGCGCGGGTTGATGCGCAGCGCCAGCCGCAGCAGCGGCAGGATGTCGGCGCGGTCGTGCTCAATGGAGAACTTTTCAAGCCGCGGGTCTTCTTCGCCCGGCGGCAGCTCGTCATAGGAGTAGTGGAAGCGCGCCAGATCCGAGGCCCCCATCGGATTGCGCAGGAAGCTGACGCCGATGCCTTTTTCCGGGTGGAACAGCGATTCGAGCACCGCCTGTTGCTGCTCTTCGGGCACGCGGCGGTGGATCAGCCAGGCGGCCGAATCCGTCATCGATGCGCCAAAACCCTCGATCGTCTGATACACAATGGAGTCGGCGACGATCACCACCGGCACGGCCGGATCCTGCCGCGGAGAAAACCCGGCCGCCGCCTGCTTCTCCAGTACTTTGTGCTGGTCCCCGGTCGTCACCCAGACATCGGCCTGCCCGCCGGAGGAGCAGGACGCCATTGCGAGGCAAAGTATCAGAAGCGTGGAACGAAGACAATTCACGGTGACACCTCAACCGCGGCCAGCATAACACCCGGATGCCCGGAAGCGCCCCGGCCGGCGTGGCCTCCGGCTCGGACGGCCGCGCCGGCGGGAAGTGCGCCGGCCCACGGGACGGTCTCAGGGCCCGACTTCCGGAGAAGCGGGACGCACTTCCGCGACCTTCCCGTCCACGACGCGCACGGTGCCAAGCGGTTTCCGGCCCGCGGTGTATTCGAGCAGCTCCACCAGCTTTCCATCCAGCGGCATGAGCACGCGAAAAGAGGGCGGTCCGAGCAGTGCTTCCAGTTCTGCCGCAGAGACACCCGGCTCCAGCTTTGCAAAGGCCTCGGCCGTGGCCCGGGTCGTCTCCGCTGTCTTTGGATCCACAGCGGCTGGCCACGGTGAAGACGATGGACGCCGCACGGCCGTGGAGCCGGCAGGACTTCTTGCGCCGTTGCGGCGGGAAGCGTCCAGGGCCTCTCCGCTCTTCGAAAAGATTCTGCCCAGCGAATCGCCGATCTTCTTCGCGCCGGCGCCTGCGGTCTTCGCGCCGGCGGCGCCGCCATATTCAATCGCTGTCTGGGCCGCGCAAAAAGCCGCCATGCCGCCCGTCAAAAAGAGAACGCCCAGCAACGCCCGCGTCAACGGCATCTCCTCCTGCGGCCATCATACGGCTCACTGGCGCGATATACCATCCGTTCCTCCGCTTATAATGCTCCCATGCCGGCGCCGCCTTCGCGAAGGTTTCTGCTGGCTGCGATGCTGATGCAGCCCGTGCAGCCCCGGCGGGCCTGGTCCGGCACATGGGAGGCGTCTGCCTCCGGCCGGGCGATTCGAGGCACGTGGACTGCCCGCGACTACGGGGACGACGAAGAATCCGGCGGCCGGTGGACCCTGATGTTACAGCCTGGCAGGGTTCTGCTGGAGGGAACATGGAACGCGCGCAAACGGAGGCGCGGCTGGGATGGATCCTGGGTGGCGCACGTACTGAAGGGCGGACGTTACGAGGGAACCTGGAGCGCCCGCATTCGACTTCCGGCAGAGATGCCCCTGGCCGAAATGTTCGAACTGGCTCGGACGCGGCCGGTCAGCGGTAGATGGTCGGACTCGGCTGGCCGGAGCGGGACCTGGATTCTTCGGGCTGACTGAGGCGCGGCGCCGCCCGCCGAAGGCCGGAGCACGCTCCTGTGCCGGTGGACGCGCCCGCCGCCATTTCACTGCGGAATGGCCGGGCCTGGAGACGTGCGTCCAGGCCATGGCGCCGGGCCTCTGCGAAGCCGGTCCTGGTCCAGGGCCTGCGCTACAATCGTTGATTTGGGCCTTCCTTCATGAGCAATCTGATCGTTCTGGGTGCGCAATGGGGCGACGAAGGCAAGGGCAAAATCGTCGACCTGTTCGCCGAAAAATTCGATATCGTCGCCCGCTATCAGGGCGGGCACAACGCCGGCCACACCGTCCAGGTGGGCGGCCGGCGCTTCGTGCTGAAGCTCATTCCCAGCGGCATCCTTCATCCGGGCAAGCGGGCCGTTATCGGCAACGGCGTGGTCATCGATCCGAAGGCCCTGCTCGAAGAGATCCGCACGCTTGAGGCCGCCGGCATCGATGTGCGCGGTCAGCTCGCCGTCTCAAACCGCGCTCACGTCATCTTCCCGTTCCACCGCCTGGCGGAGAAGGTGAGCGAGAACCGTCCGGATCGCATCGCCATCGGCACCACCTCGCGCGGCATCGGACCCTGCTACGAAGACAAGATCGGCCGCCGCGGCATCCGCATCGCCGATCTGCTGAATCCTCCGGTCTTCGACACGCTCTTCCGCTATCTGGCCGAAGACAGGCAGACCATCGCGCGCGCCTTCCATGTGGAAGAGCGGCTGGATCTCGACGCCATCCGCGAAGACTACCGCCGCATGGCCGAGGAGATCCGTCCGATGGTCTGCGACACGGCGCAACTGCTCAATGACGCGATCCGCGCCGGCCGGCGCGTGCTGTTTGAAGGCGCGCAGGGAACGATGCTCGACATCGATCACGGCACCTATCCGTTCGTGACCTCTTCCTCGGCGGCCGCCGGCGGCGCCTGCACCGGCACCGGCGTGGCGCCCACGAAGATCGACGGCATCCTGGGCGTCTCCAAGGCCTATATCACGCGCGTTGGCAGCGGGCCTTTCCCCAGCGAGGAACACGGCGAGGACGGCGAACGCATCCGCCGCGCGGGCAATGAATTCGGCTCCGTCACCGGCCGCCCGCGCCGCTGCGGATGGTTTGACGTGCCGCTGCTGCGCTATACGGCGATGGTGAACGGCTTCGACTCGCTCATCATCACCAAGCTCGACGTGCTCGACGGATTCGACCGCATCAAGGTCTGCGTCGCCTATCGCGTCCACGGCGAAACGACGATGCAGATGCCGGCCGAGAATGCGCTGCTTGAAAAGATCGAGCCCGTCTACGAAGAGGTGCCTGGCTGGAAGACGCCCACCACCGGCATCACCAGTTACGACGACCTGCCCGCCGCCGCTCGCGACTACATCGCGTTTCTCGAAGAGCGCACTGGCGTGGAAGTCGGCTGCGTCTCCACCGGACCGGACCGCACCCAGACGATGATCCGCCGCGGTTCGAAGATGGAAAAGCTGCTCGCCTGAGCGGGACCCGCTCACCAGCCGGCCTGAAGGCTGAAGCGGAACGTCCGGCCTTCATTCAGCGTGTTGGTGATCGCACCGAAGTTCGGATTCGCCAGCTCGAAGCCCGGCGGCGCGAACTGCGGCGTGTTGGTCAGGTTCACGCTCTCGGCGCGGAACAGCACGAGGATGCCCGCGTCGGTTTTCCAGGTGCGGCTCACTGCGGCATTGACATTGGCGATGCCGCCCTTGCGGAACGTGTTGCGGCCCAGGTTGCCGCGCGGCTCCTCCGGCCGGATGTAGGCGAAGGCAGCGCGCGGCAACAGAGCGCGCGATGTGTCCGGGTTGCCGACGGTGCGGCCGAGAATCGAGGGGTCGAGCAGGTTCGGGCGGTCGCCGCCGTTGCCGTCCACGTTGCCGTAGCCGGGCGCGTCGCTGCCGGAGACCACCGTGAACGGCGTGCCCTTCTTGAGCAGCGTTACGCCGGACACGGTCCAGCCGCGCAGCGCGTGCTGGCGGAATGGCAGCCTCCAGGAGCCGCGCCAGAGAAAGGCGTGGGGCTGGTCGAAATCGCTCAGGCCCTTCATGTCGCCGCGCGTCTCATACTCCCACTGGCTGCGCGAGAGACGCGAGTCGGCGTCATAGGCAGTATTCGTATACGAGCTGCCCAGGTCCATCGCCTTGCTGAACCAGTAAGCGGATTCGAAGCTCAGCCCGCGCCAGTCCGGCACGATCAGCGTCAGCCGCGCCGCGTCGTAATAGCCCTGCGAGCCGTTCAGCACCCAGCGCACGTCGGCCACGGAGGGATCCGGCCGCCGGTCGTTGATAGTGGCCGTGGTGAGCGGGATGCCGGGGACGGGACGCGCGCGGTTGCGGTACCACATGATCAGCAGCTTGTGCGAGCGGCTGCCCACATAGCCCGCCTCGAGGCGTGCCAGCCGGCCGATCTCGCGTTCCCAGCTCGCGTTGTACTGATAACTGTACGGGGTGGCCAGCCGGGGGTCGAGCGCGTAGATGTTGCCCTTGACTTTCTGCGGATCGGCGCGGAGCGGATCCAGCAGGTCCGGCGCGGGCACGGCAATCTTCACGCTGCCGGGCGGGCTGAAGCGCACCTGGGAGTACGTCACCGGGAAAATCTCACCGTACTGCACGCCCGCTGCCGCGCGGAAGACGCCGCCGCGCGCGCCCAGCCGGCGCGCCACGCCCAGCGACGGCGCCCAGTTGTTCAGATCGCTGTCATAGGGGATGGCATTGCGTCCGTTCACTTCCACAGGACGCGTGGCCGCCTGCCAGCGGAGGCTGTAGGTCACGTCGGTCGCCGCGCCAAGCCGCCGCCGCCCTCCCGCGTAGGCCGCCGGCTCCCACGAGCGGAAACCGCGGTGCACGTCGCCGATGCTGACGATGTGCTGTGAAGGCGTGCCCATGCGGAGATTCGTGATGGCATCGCGGCCAAAGTCGTTGCCGAACGAAAAGTAGCCGCGGTGAGCGTCCGTCTCCGCGCCGTTCATCTGCCGGCGGTTGATCTCGAGACCCGCCTGCCAGTGGCCGCGCGGGTGCTTCCGGCGGACCGCTCCCGCCCAGCGGAAAACATTCATCGCGCGGTCAAGCGGGATGATCGCCTGCGGACCCAGCGTTTCCAGGCCGCCGGTGGAAACCATCGGCCCGACGGCGTTCGGCTCGGGCACGAGCAGCGTGCCGAGCCGGTCGAAGCCCGCGGTCCATTCCATCAGCGTGCGCGCGTCGAGGGCGTGCGTCCAGGTGATGCGCGCGCGGTGGTTCTTGATGTGCGAATCGGGGTTCTGTCCGGCCACAAGCTGAAAGGCATCCACGTCCTGCGAGACAAAGTCGTAGAGAAGCGCCAGCGAATCGGCCTCGCCCAGTTTCTGGTCGATCCGCGTGCCGCCCATGCGGTGGTCGATGCTCTGCGGCGAGTTCGTGTTCAGCATGCGCGGGTTGATGTCGGTGCGGTTGGGCGCCTCGCGCGGGTAGGCGTCGAGGAACCGCTGCACGATGGCGCGCAGCCGCGCGTCGGACGCCAGCGCGGTGCGTTCGTCCGCGCGCGGCACCAGTACGTTGCCGTTCACCTGCCCGCGGATCAGCCGCAGGCTGCCGTGCGTCTGCCACCACGCGCTGCGCCACGCGCGGCCGCCGGCGCGGAAGCCGGCTTCATTTTCGCGCGCCGGTTTCACGTCGCCTGCCTGGAAAAACGTGCGCGCGCTGGTCGCGCTGTTCAGGTGCCCCCAGCGCAGCTCGCCATGAAAGCCGGCGCTGCGCACAGGCGCCACATGGGGCGGGGCCACGGGCACGTTGCCGAATTCCGCTCCGAAATAGCCGCGGTCGGGCAGGAATTCGCGCACGATGGTGGCCGTCACGCCCAGCCGCACGTTCAGCTCCTTCAGCGCATTGTTGTCCACCAGGTTGAACTGGACGTTCTCGTTGCGGCGGCTCTCGCCGCCCTCGGTGTCGGCCGCGCCCAGCAGGTTCAGCTCCACGCGCCGCCGCTGCGCTTCGGCGCGCTCCTCGCCGGCGGCGGCCGGCGGTGGCGCGGCGGCCGGGCTGACGACGCGGAGCGTGGAGACGAACTCCGCCCGCTGGCCCTCCACTTCGAAACACAGCGACTCGCGCCGGTGCGGCGGGACGTCGGGCGTGGCCGCATGGGTGACGCGCAGCAGCGCGGCCGCGGATACCTTCACTTCCAGAAGCAGCCCCGGATAGTCGACCAGCAGCACCGCTTCATTGGGGAACTCCGCCGTGCGCGCGCCCTCCCAGTGCTTGAGCGCGAATTCAGGATTTTCACGGAACGTCTCTGGCAGCCGCACGCGCCCCTGAAGGTGCAGCAGCAGGGCAATGCGGTGAGGACGCATGTCGCTCGTCTCCACCCTTACGCGGTCCTCGACGGCGCCGCCGGTGATGCGCAGGTCGCGCTCGACGCTTGCGTTTTCGCGATAGTGCGGCTGCCGCGCCGCCACGCGCGCCGCGTCGAAACCGAGCAGCTCGCCTGGCGCCCAGCGCTGCTGGCCTTCGCCGTCGATGAGCACCACATTGTGCGCCTGACCGCGCGTGTAGAACTCGCGGTGCAGCGGCGAGCCGTAGCCAACGGTGCCAGCATCGTGCGTGATGTCCACGAGGCCCCAGGCTGCCTCCCAGTTCAGCGCTTCGGCCTGCGCGTGGGAAGGATCCAGCTGTCCGTAGTGAAAAAACAATTGCCACTCGCCCTGTTTCAGCACCGCCATGCGGCTGGATTCGAGGTTCCGGCTGGCGACCTCCGGCAGCGGCGGCTCGTGCGCGCCGGGCGCCTCTTCCGGCGGGTCGAGCAGCGTGTCCCAGCTCAGCCGTTTCCACGCTCTCTCTAGACCGATCCGCGTGGGGAAGACGCGCCGCGCGGACTCCATCAGCGCCTCGTTCGGCCAGCGCTGGAAGCCGCCGGTGGTATCGGCGGGCATCGGGAGCCGCCCGTCGGGGAAGCGCAGCACCGAAGGCGCGAGCATCAGGTTTTCGGCGATCTCCGCTTCCCGCCGCAGCCCGTCGAGCTGCCCCTTCAGCCCCGCGGCGATCATCAGCGGCAGCACCGCCGAAACCACGTAGGAGTTGTATCCGAACGACTGCTCGACCCAGAGATAATCGCTGGTGACCCCGTCGGCCATCTGCCTTCTCAGTCCGAAGGGCCCGTCGATGGCGCGCCGCCATAGTTCGCTGTCGCGTAGATACAGCGCGGCCACGGCCATGGCGCTGCGCTGCCACACGGCGATGTTGTGCACGCGCTGGAAGGTCTCGTCGAGCAGCAGCGCCATCGGGCGGAGCAGCTTTTCGGCCCAGTCCCTGCGTCTGCCCGGCAGGGCCCGCTCCTCCACCAGCCGGGCCGCCTCCGCCAGCCGCAGCAGCACGTTGGCCTCGTCCAGGCTCTGGTACATCAGCCGCGCCCTGCTCTTTTCGGTCTGGACAGGCCATTTCTCGTAGTTGTCCGCGTAATAGTCGAGCTGGCGGATCACCCAGTCGGCGTAGCGGCCCTCCCCGGTGATCCGCCACAGCCGCGCCGCCTGCACCATTTTCTGCGTGTGGCGCGTGCGGAATCCGAAGACCCATCCGCCCAGCACCTTCTCCGAAGCGCCTGCCGGCGGCACGGCGGTCCAGGGCAGAAATGCGCCCGTCTTTTCGTCGACATAATCGTGCCACCAGCCCGCCACCCATTCCACGCGGTCCGTCGGGTGTGCGTCCATCCATGAGTCGCATTCGGCGCGCTCGGCGGAGAGCCACGCGGCCCACCGCGCGTCCTCGCGCACTTTCCGCCGCGCCTCGTCCCAGTCTTCCTTCGGCGTTCGCACCGGCGAGCCCTGGCTGTCGAAGATCTTTAACGGGGCGAACGCGCGCGCCGGGTCGGGTTTGGGGAAGCGTTCCTGCGCGGAGGCAAGGACGGCCAACAACGCCGCCAAAAGACACGGCTTCACATCCGCAGTCTATAATGGCGGCATTCCAGATGCTGGGCAGAGCTTTCCTCTTTTCGATTTCCCTGCTCGCCGGAGCGCAGGAATGGCCGGTATATCACGGCGGCTACAGCAACACGAAGCACTCGCCGCTGAAACAGATTCACACCGGAAATGTTTCCCGGCTCGCGCTGGCCTGGAAGTTCGACACCGGCGATGCCGGCCCGGGCACGGAGATGCAGTGCAACCCGCTCATGCGGCACGGCGTTGTCTACGTCAGCTCGCCGCGGCTCCGCGTCTTTGCGCTGGAAGCCGCCACCGGTCGTCCGCTGTGGCGCTTCGACCCGCATGAAGGCCGGGACCCCGGCGCTGCGAAGTTCCGCCACCGCGGGTTCAACTACTGGGAGTCCGGCAGCGACCGCAGGCTCTATTTTGCCGCCGGCCCCTGGCTCTGGTGCCTGAACGCGCGCACGGGCAGACCGGTGCGCTCTTTCGGCCGCGGCGGGCGCATCGATCTGCGCGAAAATCTTGGCCGGGACGCTTCCGGCCTGACGGTAACGCTGACCACGCCGGGGGTCGTTTACAGGGACCTGCTGATCATCGGGAGCCTGGTGAGCGAGTCGCTGCCCGCCGCGCCCGGCCACATCCGCGCCTATGACGTCCGCACCGGCCGCCTGCGCTGGATCTTCCACACGATCCCGCACCCGGGCGAGTTCGGCTACGAGACCTGGCCCAAAGAAGCCTGGCAGTACATCGGTGGCGCCAATTCGTGGGGCGGGCTGGCGCTGGACGAGGCGCGCGGCATCGTCTTTGCGCCCACCGGGTCGGCCACGTACGACTTTTACGGCGCCAACCGCCACGGCGACAATCTGTTCGCGAATTGTTTGATCGCGCTCGAAGCCTCCACCGGTCGCCGCCTGTGGCACTTCCAGTTCGTCCGCCACGACCTGTGGGACCGCGATCTCCCCACTGCGCCTACGCTGGTCCAGGTGAAGCGAAACGGCCGCACCATCGACGCCGTCGCCCAGATCACCAAGAGCGGCCACGTGTGGGTGTTCGACCGCGTCACCGGCGAGAGCCTGTTCCCGTTCGAGGAAATCGATGTTCCCGCCTCGGACGTGGAAGGAGAGTGGACCGCGCCGAAACAGAGATTGCCGCTGGCCCCGCCGCCTTTCGCGCGGCAGATGTTCACCGAAGACATCGTCACCCGGCGCACGCCGGAGGCGCACGCCGATGTGCTCCGCCGCCTGCGCGGCTACCGCAACGGCCCCCAGTTCACTCCCCCCAGTCTTCAGGGCACCATCCTGTTTCCCGGTTTTGATGGCGGCGGCGAATGGGGCGGCGCCACCTGGGATCCGGAAACGGGCCTGCTCTATGTGAACTCAAACGAGATGGCCTGGATCATCAAACTGGTCGAGCGGAAGGAGGAGAAACGCGTCACCGGCCGCACGCTGTATCAGCGCCACTGCGCCTCCTGCCACCGCGACAACTTTGCCGGCTCGCCACCGGAGTTCCCTTCGCTCGTGAACCTCGCCGGACGCCGTGGCGCGGAGCAGGTCCGCAACCTCGTGCTCAAAGGCGCCGGGCGCATGCCGGGCTACGCGCATCTCGGCGCCTCCAGCATCGACGCCATCCTCGCCTACATCCTCCAGGGCGAAGAGAAAGAAGTCACTGATACCCCGCGCACGCCGACGCCCATCGACCTGAAGTACCGCCTCGACGGCTACACCCGCTTCACCGATCCGGACGGCTATCCCGCCATCACGCCCCCCTGGGGCACGCTCAACGCGCTCGACCTGAATACCGGCGAGTACGCCTGGCGCATTGCGCTGGGCGAAATCCCCGCGCTGGTCAAACAGGGTTTGTCGAACACTGGCAGCGAAAACTACGGCGGCTCCATTGTCACCGCCGGCGGGCTGCTCTTCATCGGCGCCACGAATCACGACGCGAAATTCCGCGCCTTCGACAAGCGCACCGGCAGGCTTCTCTGGGAGTACCAGATGGATGCGGCCGGCAACGCGACGCCCGCCACCTACATGGCCAATGGCAAACAATTCGTCGTCATTGGCGCCGGCGGAGGCAAGTGGGGCAACCCTTCGGGCAGCACGTACTACGCGTTCGCCCTGCCAGACTGAGCCGCGCCTCAGCGCGCCACTTTCTCCACTCTCACGGCAGCGATCTTGAACTCCGGCTCGCGTGACACCGGGTCGTATGCATCCACGGTCAGTTCGTTTACCAGCCGCTCAGGATCATGGAAGTGCACGAACACCGAGCCGGCGCGTCCGTTCTCGTTCTCCTTGACCGTGAAGACCCGGGAGCCGCGCCGCGACGTGATGCGCACCCTATCGCCGTCACTCAGCCCCAGGCGCTTCAAGTCCGCCGGGTGCATCTCCGCCACCGCCTCCAGCCGCGTCGCCTTCAACGCAGGCACGCTGCCCGTCATCGTCGCCGTGTGCCAGTGCTCCAGCACCCGCCCCGTGTTCAACGTGAGCGGATACTCCACATCGGGCGTCTCAGCGGGCGCCTTCTGGTCCCGCATCCACACTACAGCCTTGCCGTCCGGCCTGCCATAAAACAAAACCGGCTCAGGATGATCCGGCGGCACCAGCGGATCTTCACCCCGGACATAGCGGCGCTTCGTGCCCGGATGGTCCGGCGACGGCAGCGGCCACAGCAGCCCGTGCGCCTGCTTCAGCCGCTCCCTCGTCATCCCGCTGAAGTCGTACGCCGTGCCTTTCGCCACCTTCAGGATCTCTTCCCAGACCTCGGCCGCGTTCCGGAACGGCAACAGCTTCTCATGCCCCAGCCGCCGCCCCAGCTCCAGCAGAATGTCCAGATCCGCGCGCGCCTCGCCCGGCGGCTCCACTGCCTTCTCCAGCAACTGATACCGCCGCTCCGAACAGCCGTACACGCCTTCCTTCTCCACCCACAGCGCCGCCGGCAGCACCACGTCCGCCAGTTCCGTCGTGCGCGTCGGATGAAACGCATCCGCCACCACCAGGAACGTGTCCGGCGACGCCATCGCCTTCCGGTAACGGTTCGCGTTCGGCAGGCTGTGGCCGGGATTCGTGCACATCACATACAGGCACTTCACCTTCCCCGCATCGAGCGCCTGAAACAGATCCACCGCCGAGTAGCCCGGGTTGGGGCTGAGCTTGCCCGCAGGCAGCCCCCACAGCCTCTCCATCTCCGCCCGGTGCTGCGGGTTCGCCACCAGCCGCCCGTAAGGCAGCGCATGCGACAGCGCACCTCCGTCGCGCACGCCACCACACGCGTTCGGCTGCCCGGTCAGCGAGAACGGCGTCGATCCAGGCCGCCCGATCTTTCCCGTGATCAGGCTCAGGTTCATGATCAGGTTGTTCAGCCACACGCCCTGCGTCCGCTGGTTCACCCCCATCGTCCACAGCGACATCGCCTCCCGCCCGCGCGCTCCGAACCAGCGCGCCGCCGTGACGATGTCCTCAGCCCTGCACCCCGAGTCCGCCGCCGCCCGCTCCGGCGGGTACGCCTCCAGGAATTTCCTGTAGTCCTCCCAGCTCCTGTTCGCTTCCGTCCCTTGCCCGAAGACCACGTGCCTCCGGATGAATTCCTCGTCCGCCAGCCCTTCTTTCACGATGACGTGCGCCATCGCGTTCAGAATCGAGAGATCCATCCCCGGCTTGCACGCCAGGTGCAGGTCCGCCCACGCCGCCGTCCGCGTCCGGCGCGGATCGATCACGATGATCTTCGCCGCCGGGTTCTTCTCCTTGCGGTTGAGCACCCTCATCCAGAGCACCGGGTGCGCCTCGGCCATGTTCGAGCCGATGATCAGGAAGACATCCGCGTGGTCGAGGTCTTCATAGCAGCCCATCGGCTCGTCCTTGCCGAATGCCGTCAGGTAGCCGCCCGCCGCCGACGCCATGCACAGCCGCGGATTGCCGTCCACGTTGTTCGTCCCGATGCCCGCCTTGAACAGCTTGTTCGCAACGTAGGTCTCTTCCGTCAGCGCCTGCCCCGAGCCGTAGAACGCCACCGAGTCCGGCCCATGCTTCTCGATCGCCTCGCGGAATCGTGTTGCCACCAGATCCATCGCCTCCTGCCATGTGGCGCGGACCAGCTTGCCGTCTTTCCGGATCAGCGGATGCTTCAGGCGCGACGGCGCGTCCAGAATCTCGACGAGCTTTGCCCCCTTGACGCACAGAAATCCGCGGTTATGATTTTGCGCGTCTCCCTTCACCGCCGTCACCTTCGCGCCCTGCGGCGTCCGCGTCACGCCCACATATACGCCGCAACCTGTCCCGCAGTAACGGCACACCGCTTTCACCCACCGGTCCGGCTCCTGCGGAACATAGGCGGAGAGCGGCATCCAGTCCGCCAGCCCCGCCAGCGCGCCGGCCGAAGTCACCACCGGCAGGTGCAGCAGCTTCCGTCTTGTCATGACGCTCATTTCGCGGTTCCTCCTTTCGCCCGTGCGGGCTTGGGCCAAAGGCTCAGGTGCGGATTCAATCCATGCGGCGTGTGGCACGAGAAGCAATCCTTGCCCCGCATGGCGGGCTCGCGCAGATTGTCCACCGCAACCGCGTGGCAGGCGACGCACTGCTCCGCACCCGGCTTGCGCAGGAAGTTCGCCCCCACGGCATTGTGGCACGTTACGCACGGCACCTGCCGCGTTCCGTGCTTCGACTTCTCCCAGTCCGCCACGATCTCGGCCGAAATCCCGCGATGGCATTCGATGCACTCGCCGCTCGCGCCCCCGATGTCCGGATGCGCCGGTAGCGGCGCTTTCCGCTGCGCCGCCGCAAGTCCGGCGGCGAGGATCAGAAGAAGAATGACTCGCATGAATTCACCTCAAAACCGGTACGTCAGTTCCAGATACCCGAAGTTCCCTCTCCCGTCCCGCGGATAAATCCGCTCGACGGCGGCGCGGCCCTGCATGTGGCCCACATAGCCCGCCAGCGCCACGTGCTCGTTCACGTTTACATCGCAGCTCACGTCCCACAGGTTCGCGACCGACCGCGCCCCGCCCGTCCCGCGCCCGGCGAATCCGAACGTCCACGGCTGAAATGGCCCGCCCCCCGCATACCAGAGATCATTCCGTTCCGCCAGCCGTACCGCGTGAAATTCGCCTCTTACCGCCACCTTCGCATGCGGCCGCACCGTCAGCATCCCGAAGAAATCGTCGCTGTTCATCATGTTGTAGAACGGCGTCCGCGCAAACGGCCGCGGCGTCGGCAGAAGCTGGTGGAATGTCCCGTGCCGCATGTCGTTCGGGTTCTTGTCTCCGCTCGCGTGCGCGAACCCCGCCTCCAGCCACGGCTTCAGCTGCGGCATCCCCGGCGGCTGCCAGCCGCCCTCGATGTTTACCGCCCCGGCCCGGTGGTCCAGCACCCCCCAGCGGCCCACCTGCAACGCGCCCCATCCGAGCGCGTTGAACGATCCCGCGCGCGTCTGCCAGTGGTGCATGTAGTGCGCCGTGAACGTCCCCAGCCGGATGTTGGCGAAGTCGCGCTGCCGCGCCGCCAGCGCTCGGTTGTCCACTTTCAGGACATGACGCCAGTCGTGAAAGTAGATCCCGCTCAGCCGCCACTCGCCCGCGCTCTTCGCCGTGCCCGTCTGCCCCGTCGCCGAAACCGTCGTGAAGCCCGTCTTCAACTGCCCCCATCCGTCCACCTGAAACGCGCCCCGCGTCGCCAGCGCCCCCACCCATGTCACGTTCAGCTTCGGCCGGTTCATCGCATAGTGAAATCCGTCGAAGCTCCGTCCCACATGCGTCCACCCGAACGGTCCAATTAGCCGCTGGTTCACCCGGTCCCGCTTCAGCGCCGCCAGCGTCGCGTCCTTCGGCGCCACCTCGCCGCCGTCCATCCACTCGAAACGCCCCACGCGCAGGCTCTGCGTCTTATCGCCGAATAGCCCTTTCCACCGCACGAAGCCCTGCTTGGGAAACACCATCGCCGTGTTCTGTTTCGCATCGTTGGCGGCGAAATACGCCGCCCCGAGCCCGAACTGCGCCTGCGGCGCCGGCCCGATGGCCCGCTCCGGCAACCCCAGCAGGAACGGCGCCGCCAGCTCGAGCTGCCAGTCGAAATTGCCGCGCGTCTGCGCCAGGCTCAACCGCAAAATGTTGCCGCTGAACGCATAGCGATTGTCCGCGTTGCCCTCGAACCAGTCCCACATCTCCACGCGCGTCCGGATGCTGCCCGTCACACGCACGCCGGCGGCCTTCGGAGGCGGCGGGTTCTGCGCAAAAAGGACGGCGGCTGCTGCACTGAGGCCGAAGAGGGCCAGCCGGATTCGGGCAGGAGTCTGTAAATACATCATTATCAAGAGTAAAAGGGCTGATTTGCGTCTTCTGTGACCACAGTCACACGCCTCCGCCGCCTGGCCATGATAAGCTCCCCTTGAATGAAAGAGAAGGGTTCCGTGGCGCTCCTCGCCGCTGCCGTGCCGGCGGGCGTTCTGCTCGGCATCGCACTGTTCACTTTTGGCTACGCGCGCGGCCATTCCTATATGACGGACGACCCCGGCGCCTGCGTCAACTGCCACGTCATGCGCACCCAGTTCGAGGGCTGGTTGCGTTCCAGCCACCGCAGCGCCGCCGTCTGCAACGACTGCCACACACCCCCGGGGCTCGTTCCCAAGTACTTCACCAAGGCGCTCAACGGATTCAACCATTCGCTGGCTTTCACCACTGGCCGTTTTCCGGATGAAATCCAGATCACCGGCCGCAACAAGCGCGTCGCGGATGAGTCCTGCCTGAAGTGCCACGGCGACATCACGGATTCCATGCGCACGGCGCGCCACGGAAGAGAGGGAATCGACTGCGTGGCCTGCCACAGAAATGTCGGCCATGCCCATTGAGCCGCAAGCCAGAGGAGAAATACGGGTCTCATGAGAATCGATAAACGCGTTTATCTTGCCATCGCCGTCACTGCCATGCTCACCATCGGCATCACGGCGCTCCTCATCAACATCTTCGAGCACAAACAGGAAGCCCGCCAGACGTGGTTCCGCGTCGTCGAGGTCACCGATGACACCGACGACCCGGCGGTCTGGGGCAAGAACTTCCCGCTCCAGTACGACTCCTACCGCCGCACCGTCGACATGACTCGCACGCGCTACGGCGGCTCGGAAGCGCTGCCGAAAAATCCCACCCAGGCCGACCCCCGCGACCGCGTCTCGCAGGAAAAGATCGAGGAAGATCCGCGCCTGAAGAAGATGTGGGCGGGCTATGCCTTCGCCGCGGACTTCCGCGAGGAGCGCGGCCACGCCTACATGCTTGTCGATCAGCGTTACACCAAGCGCGTGCTCGATTTCAAACAGCCCGGCACCTGCCTCAACTGCCACGCCTCCACTTACGTCTTCATGAAGAAGCTCGGCAGCGGCGACATCTTCGCCGGCTTCGAGAAGATGAACGCGATGCCTTACGCCGAGGCCACCAAGAACGTCAAGCACCCGGTCTCCTGCATCGACTGCCACGACCCGCAGACCATGGCCCTGCGCGTCACCCGCCCTGCTTTCATTGAGGGCATCCGCGCCTACAAAGCCTCCCAGGGCATACAGAACTACGATCCGAACACGATGGCCTCGGCCCAGGAAATGCGTTCTTTCGTCTGCGGCCAGTGCCACGTCGAGTATTACTTCCAGGGCGACAAGAAGCGCCTCGTCTTCCCGTGGCACAAGGGACTGAAGGTGGACGACGCCTACGCCTACTATCAGGAAGTCAACCACAAGGATTGGACCCATGCTCTGACGGGCGCACCCGCGCTCAAGGCGCAGCACCCCGAGTTCGAGATGTGGAATCAGGGCATCCACGCGCGCTCCGGCGTCGCCTGCGCCGACTGCCACATGCCCTACAAGCGCGAAGGCGGCATGAAGATCAGCGACCACCACGTCCGCAGCCCGCTGCTCAACATCAACCGCGCCTGCCAGGGCTGCCACCGCTTCTCCGAACAGGAGATCAAGGCCCGCGCCGAGCAGATCCAGGAGCGCTTCATGGGCGCGCGCAATATCGCCATGGACGCGCTGATGGACCTGATCGACGAGGCGGAGAAAGCGCGCAGAGCGGGCGCCGCCGATGCGCAACTGAAACCTGCCTGGGAAGCGCAGCGCAAGGCCCAGTTCTTCATCGATTACGTTGAGGCCGAAAACTCGGTCGGCTTCCACGCCCCTGGCGAAGCGCTGCGCATACTCACGGTCGCGCTCGACGAAGTCCGCAAGGGCCAGATCGCGCTGCGGGAGATTGAACGTGGCTCGCCGAAGCGCGCCGCCGCCGCGCCAGGCGCGCCGCTGCGGGCGGACTGACCGCGCCGTCGCGCGGCTATTCTGAAAGGGTGAAGCTCGTCTTTCTGGGCACGCCTGAGTTCGCCGTGCCCTCGCTGGAGGCGCTGGTGCAGGCGGGGCATGATGTGTGCGCCGTCTACACGCAGCCGGACCGCCCGGCAGGGCGCAAACAGGAGCTGAAGCCGCCCCCGGTGAAGGAAGCGGCGCTGCGGCTTGGGCTCGAAGTGCGCCAGCCGGAGCGCATCCGCCACTCGGTCGAGGAGCTCGCGGCACTGAAGCCGGATGCGATGGCCGTGGTCGGCTACGGGCAGATCATCCCGCAGGCGATCATCGACATTCCGCCGCTTGGCATTCTCAATGTCCACGCGTCCCTTTTGCCGAAATACCGCGGCGCGGCGCCCATCCAGTGGGCCATCGCCAACGGAGAAACGGGGACGGGCGTCACCATCATGCGGATCGACGCAGGGCTCGACACCGGCGACATCCTCCTTCAGGAAGCTGTCGCGATCGGCCCGGAAGAGACTGCCCCGGAGCTGGCCGCGCGGCTCGCGCCACTCGGCGCGCGGCTTCTGGTCAAGGCGCTGGAAGGCCTGGCAGCGGGAACCATCACCCCCGTCCCGCAGGACCATTCCCGGGCTACGCTCGCCCCGATCCTGAAGCGCGAGGACGGCCTCGTCGACTTCCGCTGGCCGGCCGCAAAGATCGCCAACCGCGCGCGTGGTTTTCAGCCGTGGCCCGGCGCCTGGACGTGGTGGCGCGGCCAGCGCCTGTATCTGTGGCGTTGCCGCCCCGCCGAGACCGAATCGCCGGCCGTCCCCGGCAAGATGTTTTCCTACGGCCGCCGCCTCTTGATCGCCTGCGGCGAAGGGACCGTGCTCGAAGTCCTCGAGCTCCAGCCGGAAGGGAAAAAACGCATGGACGCGGCCGCATTTCTCAACGGCCACCGGATTACGGAACGCGACATTCTGGGAGAAAATCAGCCGTGAATTTGCCCGCAGGATACCGTTATTCCTCGGTTTATGCCGGAATTCGGAAAGTGGAAAAAGACGATCTTGCGCTGATCGTCTCCGACGCGCCCGCCCGGGCGGCGGCCGTTTTCACCACCAACCGCGTGCAGGCAGCGCCCGTGGTGGTGGCGCGGCGCTACCTGGAGGAGACCGGCGGCCTGGCGCGCGCCGTGCTCGTCAATGCCGGCAACGCCAACTGCGCTACGCGCACCGGCGAGCGCGTCGCCCTTCAGACGACGAAAGCCGCCGCGCGCCGGCTCGGCTGCCATCCGGCCGAAGTCCTGCCGGCCTCGACGGGCGTCATCGGCGTCGAACTCGATCCGGCGCGGATCCTCAACGCCCTGCCCGCGCTTGTGGCCGGACTCAGCCCGGACCGCTTCCTCGACGCCGCCGACGCGATCCTCACCACGGACCTTGTACGCAAGGTCGCCTTCGCCGAAACCGGCGGCGTGCGCATCGCCGGCATGACAAAAGGCTCCGGCATGATCCACCCGAACATGGCCACGACGCTGGGCTTCGTGATGACCGATGCCGAGGTGCCGGCGCGCCAGCTCCGCGCGCATCTCAAGGCGGCCGTCGAGCGCAGCTACAACCGGCTGAGCGTCGACGGCGACATGTCCACCAACGACATGCTGCTGGTGATGGCCAACGGGGCCAGCGGGAAGCGCCCCGGCCGCGAGGCCTTTCAGGCCGCGCTTGACGAAGTGTGCCAGTCGCTGGCACGCCAGATCGCGCGGGACGGCGAGGGGGCGAAGAAGTTCATTGAGATCCGCGTGGAGGGCGCTGCCAGCGAACGCACCGCCACCGGCATCGCCCGCGCCATCGCCAACTCGCCCCTTGTCAAGACGGCCATCGCCGGCAGCGACCCGAACTGGGGCCGCATCCTCGCCGCGGCCGGCTATTCCGGCGTCGACTTCGACCCGGCGCGCGTCGACATCTTCCTCCAGGGAGTGCGCGTCTGCCGCAACGGACTGGCGGCGCCGTTCGACGAGGCCGCGCTTCAGCACGCGCTCGACCGCAGCGAGGTGGAAATCCTGTTCGTGATCCGCGGCGATGGCAGCGGCAAGGCCACCTTCTGGACGTGCGACCTGACGCACGGCTACATCGACATCAACGCCAGCTACAGAACCTGAGCCGCCTCCCGCGAAGTTCCAGCCGTACTGTTACGGCGGTCGCCTTCCATTTCTCCGCAGGCTGCCCTACACTTGGGCGCGGGCGTTTCAGAGGGACACGTCCCGCCAAGGAGGAATCATGCGCAAGCTTTGGGTCTGTTTCGCGATTCTTGCATTCGCCATGGCCCTGGCATCTTCGGCCGCGGCGGCCCCGAACTGCAAGGAGGGAACGGCGTCCAACGGCGCCCGCTACCTCGTCTGCATGCCCACGAGCGGCTGGAACGGCGGACTCGTGCTGTTCGCCCACGGGTATGTGCCTGTGGGCGCCGGGCCGGACGCCTGGAAGGCGCACCTGACGCTGCCCGGCGGCCCATCCCTGCCGGATCTGATCACGCAATACGGCTTCGGCTTTGCGGCGTCCAGCTTTTCCAAGAACGGGCTGGCCGTGCTCCAGGGCGTCGCCGACACGATGGCGTTGATCGGCATCTTCCAGGACACGTTCCATCAGACGCCCGCGCGGGTCTTCGTCACCGGCGTCTCTGAAGGTGGCCTGGTCGCGGCCAAGGCGCTGGAGGCGAATCCGGACAGGCTGAACGGCGGGCTGGCCGCCTGCGGCCCCATCGGCGACTTCCGGAAGCAGATCGATTATTTCGGTGACGTTCGGGTGCTGTTTGACTATTTCTTTCCGAACGTGCTCGGCAGTGCCTGGACGCCTGGCAACATCACCATCCCCGAAAGCCTGATGACCGGCTGGGACAGTACCTACGTTCCGGCCATCGCCGCTGCGCTCCAGGCGAGCCCGCTCAAAACAGCGCAGCTTGTCTCGACGGGCAAAATTCCCATCGGCCTGAATCCGGCCAATGCCGGCGAGGCAGTTCTATCAGCGCTCTGGTACAACGTGTTCGCAACCAATGACGCACTGGCCACGCTCGGCGGCAATCCGTTTGACAATAGCCGGCGCTGGTATTCCGGTTCGCTGAACGACTTTCTGCTCAACCTGCGTGTGGCCCGGTTCTCCGCGGCCCCGGCGGCGCTGAACGAGCTGGCCAAGTATCAGACCACCGGCAAACTGTCGCGCCCGCTCGTCACGCTGCACACGGCCTGGGATCCGGTGGTGCCGGCGTGGCAGGAGTCGCTGTATGCACAGAAGGTCTCCCAGGCGGGCAGGTCGTATCTGCTGGTGCGCTACCCGGTGCTGCGCTTCGGCCACTGCGCCTTCAACGAAGGCGAGGTGCTCATCGCGTTTTTGACCATGGTCCTGCACCCGTATTCCTACTGAGGCGGTTCGCGGCGGCGCGCCGCCCGGCTATTTTTTATCCGAGTGCAGGAACTCGAGGGTGACGCCGAGCAGCTTTTCGCTGTCGATGTAAACATAGTCTCCGTTGTCGCGGTCGTAGCGGCCGCGGTGGAGAACCGGCATGCCCATCTGCGCCGCGCGCGCAATCGCCTGGTCGAGCTGTTCCACCTGGAAGCCCAGGTGCTGCACGCCCTCGCCGTGTTCGTCGAGGAACTGCCGCCAGGAGGTGTCCCCGCCCACCGGCTCAATCAGCTCCAGCACCACCTGGCCCAGGCGGAAGAAGGCCAGTTTGGCTCGCCCGGTCGATGGCTTGCCCTTGTAGACGACCTTGACTTCCTCGCCCGGCCGCGTCGTTGTGATCGAGGGCGCCGGCAGGCCGAGCACGGCCGCCCAGCGTTTGGCGGACGTTTCAATGTCGCGCGTGACGATCGCCACCTGGACGATCGTTTTCATCCCCGGGTCGAGCCCCGGCTGAGACTGCGCCGGCGCCAGCAGAGGCAGAAGAATCCAGAAAGACAGGAGTCGCAACATGACTCCTGTCTACCACTGCCCGCGCCGCCGCGCCACTGCCTCAGACGCCGGCCGACTTCAGCACCGGCGCATACTTGCGGTCCGTGCCCAGGATGTGGTCCGTGAGCCAGTTCTTCAGGAAGCCCATCAGCTTGATGGAAAAGCCCGCCCGGCTTGAACCCGCCTCCCGGCGGAGCTTCTCCACCTGCTCCACCATCGCCCGGTGCACGCGCCGGTGCGCCGCCAGATCCGTGTAGCCGGCCTTTTCCATCAGCTTCTCCTCGTGGGCGAAGTGATAGCGCGTGTAGCTGACCAGCTCGTCCATGATCCGCATCAGCTCCTCGGGCCGGCCGCCCGCCTTCATCGCATCGTAAAGCTGGTTGATGATGGCGACCAGCTTCTGGTGCTGCTGGTCGATTTCCATGTGCCCCACGCTGTATTCGGGTTTCCAGTCGACAAATGCCATGCAACGCTCTCCTCGAACCCCTTATCGGAGCCCCGGAGGAGCGCATGAGCGGAATTGCGCGCCCCGGCTGCGGCGCTGGCGCAGCCATCTCCGCAGCGCTGATGGCGCCGGTCAGGAGACCGGCGTGATCACCAGCAGTAGGTCCTTCGGTTCCACCGTCTGTCCGACGGTGACATGGCGTTCGGTCACCTTGCCGCTGATGGGCGCGTAGACGGTGGTCTGCATCTTCATCGCTTCAAGCACCAGCAGTTTGTCGCCCTGTTTCACCATCTGGTTCAGCTCGACGGCGATCGAAGTGACCGCGCCGGGGATTGGCGCCCCCACGTGGCCTTCCTTTGCGGGGTCGGCCTTCGGCTGCGCTCGCGCCTCCGCCCTGATGGAGCGGTCGCGCACGGTGATCTCGCGCGGCTGCCCGTTCAGCTCGAAAAAGACGGTGCGGGTGCCGTCGGGGTGCGGATCGCCGGTGGCCGTGTACTTGATGATCAGCGTCTTGCCGGGCTCGATGTCGACGGTGATCTCCTCGCCCGGCCTGAGTCCGTAAAAGAAGGCCGGCGAGGGCAGCACCGTCAGGTCGCCGTAGGCCGCGCGCGCCCGGTCGAACTTCACGTAGACGTCCGGGTACATCACATAGCTGAGCAGGTCGGTCTCTGAGGGGCTGTGTCCGGTCTTCTTCTCGATCTGCGCGCGCGTCTCCTCCCAGTCCACCGGTGGCAGCTTCGCGCCGGGACGCCCGCGGCGCGGCTTGCGGCCCTTCAGGATCACCGAGGCGATCTTCGGCGGCCAGCCGCCCTCGGGCTCGCCGAGCGCGCCCTCGAACATCTCCACCACCGAGTTCGGGATGTTCAGCGAGTGGTTGGGCCCGAGGTTTTCAAACTCGCTCACCGTCATGCCGTGCTGGATGAGGAACAGCGCCATGTCGCCCACCACCTTCGACGACGGCGTCACCTTGACGATGTCGCCAAAGGCGCGGTTGACCTCGGCATACATCCGCGCGATCTCCGGCCACCGGTGGCCCAAGCCGAGGCTTTCGGCCTGCTCGCGCAGGTTCGTGTACTGTCCGCCCGGCATCTCGTGGATGTAAACGTCGGCCGTGCCCGAGCGCGGCGCCGTGTCGAAGGGCGCGTAGTTGGCCCGCACCGTCTCCCAGTAGTCCGAGCAGGTGTTGAGGGCCTCGAAGTCGAGTCCGGTGGCGCGCTTCGGATCGTGCTGGAGCGCGGCGACGATCGAGTTGAGGTTCGGCTGCGACGTCGAGCCGCTCATCGACGAAATGGCCGCGTCGGCAATGTCGACGCCCGCCTCGGCGGCCTTCAGGATGGAGGCCGCGTTGACGCCCGACGTGTCGTGCGTATGGAAGTGGATGGGAATCGAAATTTCGTCCTTGAGCGCCTTCACCAGCCGGTAGGCGGCGTAGGGCTTCACCAGCCCGGCCATGTCCTTGATGGCCAGCATGTGCGCGCCCATTTTCTCGAGCTCTTTCGCCAGGCGCACGTAATACTGGAGCGGATATTTGTCGCGCTTCGGGTCCAGAATGTCGCCGGTGTAGCAGATGGCCGCCTCGCAGACGGCGTTGGTGCGGCGCACCGCCTCCATGGCGACCTTCATGTTCGGCAGCCAGTTCAGCGAGTCGAAGATGCGGAAGATGTCGATGCCCTCCTGCGCGGCCACCTCCACGAAACGGCGCACGGCGTTGTCAGGATAGGCGGTGTAGCCGACGGCGTTGGAGGCGCGCAGCAGCATCTGGAAGCAGATGTTCGGAATCTCCCGTCTCAGCTTCTGGAGGCGCACCCACGGGTCTTCGAGCAGGAAGCGCATGGCGACGTCGAACGTCGCCCCGCCCCACATTTCGAGCGAAAACAGCCCGCTGAGCGAGTGCGCGTAGAAGTTGGCGATGGCCAGCATGTCATAGGTGCGCAGGCGCGTGGCCACCAGCGACTGGTGCGCGTCGCGCATGGTCGTGTCCGTCAACAGCAGCCGCTTCTGCTTCAGCACCCACTGCGCGAAGCCCTCGGGGCCGAGCTGCTCGAGCAGCTGCCGCGTGCCCGGCGGGGGCGGCGCCGGGTTGTGCGGCGGCACCGGAGGCTGGCGCACGGCCTCCGGCGGCCGGCGGCGCGCCATCTCCGGATTGCCGTTCACCGCCACCTCGGCCAGATAGGTGAGCAGCCGCGTGGCCCGGTCCTGCCGCGGACGGAAGCGGAACAATTCCGGGTGATTGTCAAGAAATGTCGTCGTCGCTTTTCCTTCCTGAAAGACCGGATGATTGACGACATTTTCGAGGAAGGGAATGTTGGTTTTCACGCCGCGGATGCGGAATTCGCGCAACGCGCGGTCCATCCGCTGGCAGGCAATGCGGAAATCGTTGCCCCAGGCGGTGATCTTGACAAGCAATGAGTCGTAGTAAGGCGTGATCACCGCGCCGCCATAGGCGGAGGCGCCGTCCAGGCGGATGCCGAAGCCTGCCGGTGATCGGTAGGTGGTGATGCGGCCGTAGTCGGGCACGAAGTTCTTCGCGGGGTCTTCCGTCGTAATGCGGCATTGAAGCGCCGCTCCGAAGACGCGGATCTCTTCCTGGGGCGGGATGGCCATCTCCGGGCCGTGCAGCCGGAGCCCCTGCGCCACCTGGATCTGGGCGCGCACGATGTCAATGCCGGTGACGACTTCGGTGACCGTGTGCTCGACCTGGATGCGCGGGTTGACTTCGATGAAGAACCACTCGCCCGTTTCGGTGTCGACGAGAAACTCCACCGTCCCGGCCGAGTAATATCCAGCCGCGCGGCACAGCCGAAGCGCCGCCTCGCACAGCGCCCGGCGGAGATCGAGCTCAAGACTGAAGGCGGGCGCCACCTCGACGATCTTCTGATGACGGCGCTGAACCGAGCAGTCCCGCTCCCACAGGTGCACCAGATTGCCTTGCGTGTCGCCGAGCACCTGGACCTCAACATGCTTGGCGTGCCGGATGTAGCGCTCCACCAGCAGCTCGCCGCTGCCAAAAGCGGCCTGCGCCTCGTGGCTGGCCTCGTGGAAGCGCGCCTCCAGATCCTCGCTGCGGTGGACGATGCGCATCCCGCGGCCGCCGCCGCCGTGGGCGGCCTTGAGGATCAGCGGGTAGCCGGTGGCTTCGGCGGCCTTGCGCGCCTGCGCCACGGTGCGCACCGGATGATCGCTGCCGTCCAGCGTCGGCACGCCGGCGCGGCGTGCCAGCCGCCTGGCCGCCGTTTTGTCGCCCAGTTGTTCGAGCAGCTCCGGGCTGGGGCCGACAAAGGTGATGCCCGCCTCCTGGCAGGCTCGCGCCAGCCGTGGATTTTCGCTGAGAAAACCATATCCGGGGTGAATGGCGTCCACGCCCTTCTCCCGCGCCAGCGCCACAATGCCGTCAATGTCCAGATACGCCTGCACCGGGCCGAGCCCCTGCCCCACCAAATACGCTTCGTCCGCCTTGAACCGGTGCAGGCTGAGCCGGTCCTCCTGGCTGTAAATGGCCACGGTCTTCAGGCCCAGTTCGTTGGCGGCGCGGAAGATGCGGATCGCGATCTCGCCCCGGTTCAGGGCCATCAACTTCCTCATATGAGTTAGGCTAGCATGCAGGAACTTTCGGCCTTCCCCGTCCGTAATAGGTTCTGTGAGGAGAGCTCCATGCGCATGCTGACTGCTGCGGCCGCTGCGGCCGCCCTGGCCGTGCTGGGCGGGTGTGATTGGGTCGATCCGTCAGAATGGGGCCAGTCCCAGCGCTACCGGGAGCCGTTTTCAGCCACCGAGAAACTGCCGGCCGGCGCCCGGGTCTCGCTGGAAACATTCAACGGCAAGATCGAGCTCTTTGGGTGGGACCGCGAAGAGGCATCCATCGAGGCGGTGAAGTACGCCTCCCGGGAGGAGATCGTCCATCAGATGGACGTGGACGTGGTGGCGGATGCGGGTTCGCTCCGCGTCCGCGTGCGGCGGCCGGAGACAAACTGCAACTGCGGTGCCAGCCTGACGGTGCGCCTGCCGCGGCGCGTCATCGTTGAGGAGGCGCGCACCTCGAACGGCGCCGTCACGCTCGAGTCGCTGGAGGGCAGCGGCAAGGCGACCACCTCAAACGGCGGGATCCGCGCCTGGGACGTGGCGGGCGACTGGACCTTGCGGACCTCCAACGGGGCCGTGGAGCTGGATCGCGTGAGCGGCTCCTTCTTCGCGCGCTCGAGCAACGGCCGGATCCGCGTGAGTGCGCTGCGGGGCAAGGCCGACGTGGAGACGACCAACGGGGCCATCGACGCCGAGATCCGGGAACCGGCCCAGGGCGCGCCACTCTCCTTCCGCAGCTCGAACGGTTCGATTACGTTGAAGTTCGACCGGTGGGCCCAGAACCCGCTCCGCGTGGTCACCTCCAACGCCTCCATCACCCTCGCGCTGCCGGATGGGGTGAACGCGCGGATCCGCGCCGTCACGAGCAACGGCCGCATCACCAGCGACTTTGAAGTCGCCGCCCGCGAATGGGGCAAACACCGTCTGGAGGGGCGGCTCGGCGCGGGCGGCGAGGAGATGGATCTGAGCACCTCCAACGGCAACATCCGGCTCGTGCGGCGGTGAGCTAGCGGGCCGAGTGCGCGCGCCGCGCCACCTGGAGGTTCGATTTCACCCGCCCGGCGCCGTAGCCGATGCGAAACTTCAGCGGCCTGACACGCCGCGCGGGGTCGTCATAGGCGGCGCGTAGATCCGGCTGCGCGCGGAACTGGAAGGACTTCCCGTAGGGCTTTTCGTAGTCGCCGTAAAGCTGCACGTCCCACTCCGCACCGGCCAGATACCGCCACGGGACGCCCGAGTCGTCCTGGAGGATCAGCGCCGAGCGGCTCAGGATGAGCGACCGGATGCGCGAAAAGCGGCTGTCGTGCAGCATGTAGGACGTGGCCTTCAGCATCGTGCACGGGGCGGCGAACGAGGAGACGAACTTCACGAAGGCGTCGTTGCCGCGCATGTGCGCATCGTCGAGGTTCAGGGAGATGTAATAAAGGGTCACCGGACGGCCTTGTTCCGGATCCGTGAGATCGAGCCGCAGCCCGCGGTTGTGGCCGAATTCCGCACGCCGGACGTCCGGCGTCCGGTGCACGGGGCGGCCGTGGGCATCAAGCTGGATGTAGTCGTAGCCGGTTATCGTGTAGCCGCTGCGGGCAAGCTGGATCAGCAGTGGCTGGGCAACGCCATCGGTGATCTGGCCTCGCAACTGCCGGTCCATCTCCCGGGTCACAAAGAAGCTCTTCCTGAGAAGCGAGGCCAGCGTGTTGGCCAGCGGCAGCAGACGGGCTTCGAGTTCCTCCGGCGGGAAATCCTCCGGGCGAGGGACGCGGCCGGGCGGCTCGAGCGCCGCCATCACGTACGTTTTCCGGCCAGGGAAAAAGGTAAGCACGGAGAGGGCGTCCGCTCCGCTGAACGGGTAGAATACCGGGCAGCCGAGATCTTCCGGGCGGCTGAGCTCGGTGCGGGCAAACTCCTTCATGGCGTCGAGGCGGTGTTCGCGGTCATCGCGAAACATCTCATCCAGCCGGCGCGCATGCTCTTTCCAGGCCGCGTCCCCTTCCAGCGGCTTGAATGGACTCGTGCCGCGGCCGGGCACTCCGGCGAGAAAGCGGGCCGCGTCGTCGGCCTCCGACGGATTCGACAGCGCGCGCGGCGGCTGCCCGAGCGGCCCGTTCCGGCAGGCCGAGCTCGCGAGGATGGCGATCATCAGAACAGCCAGAGCAGAAATCCGCATCAAGACTCTGATTCCAGCATACGGTTTTGCCGGCTCGCGGCAGGAATGCGAAACGAAGCGAAAACGGGCACGGGGACGCCGGGACAGGCGTACCGGCCTGTAGAATCTTGTCAATGGGGAAAATCGTTCGGACGCTTCTCTGGATGGCCGTGGCGTGCGTCGGCGCCCTGGCGCTGGCCGGGGTGGCGCTGCGGCGCGGAGAACCGATCAACAGCGCCTGGCTCGTGACGGCGGCCGTGTGCACCTACCTGGCCGCGTACCGGTTTTATGCCGCTTTCATCGCCGCGAAGGTGATGGCGCTCGACGACCGGCGGGCCACCGCTGCCGAGCGGCTGCGCAACGGCCACGATTTTGAGCCGACCAACAAATGGATCGTTTTCGGCCACCACTTCGCCGCCATCGCCGGTCCCGGGCCGCTGGTGGGGCCGACGCTGGCGGCGCAGTTCGGCTATCTGCCCGGCGCCCTGTGGATCATCGTGGGCGTCGTGCTCGGCGGTGCGGTGCAGGACTTCGTCGTGCTGTTTGCCAGCGTGCGGCGCGATGGCAAGTCGCTCGGGCAGATGGCGCGCGAGGAGATCGGCCGCATCGGCGGCGGCATTGCGCTGTTGACCGTGCTGCTGATCATGATCATCCTGCTGGCGGTGATCGGGCTGGTGGTTGTCAATGCCCTCAAGGGCAGCCCGTGGGGCACGTTCACGATTGCGGCGACGATGCCGATTGCCGTCTTCATGGGCCTGTATCTGCGCTACTGGCGGCCGGGCCGCGTGCTGGAGGTGTCCGTCATCGGGTTTCTGCTGGTGGTCGCATCGATCTTCGCCGGCGAGTGGGTGGCGCACCACGCCGTGCTGGGGCCGTGGTTCACGTTGAGCGGGCTGGCGCTGGCGGTGGCGCTGATCCTTTACGGCTACGCTGCTTCGGCGCTGCCGGTCTGGCTGCTGCTGGCGCCGCGGGACTATCTGAGCACCTTCGTGAAGCTCGGCGTGGTGCTGCTGCTGGGGCTGGGCGTGCTGGCGGTGCGGCCGGATTTGCAGATGCCCGCCCTCACGCAGTTTACCGACGGTACCGGGCCCATTTTCGCGGGCAGGATCTTTCCGTTCTGCTTCATCACGATCGCCTGCGGCGCCATCAGTGGTTTCCATGCGCTGATCAGCTCGGGCACCACGCCAAAACTGATCGCCAGGGAAAGCCACATCCGGCCGGTGGGCTATGGGGCGATGCTGCTGGAGAGTTTCGTCGCGGTGATGGCGCTGGTGGCGGCCTGCGCGCTGGAGCCGGGAGTCTTTTTTGCGGTGAACTCGCCCGCGGGCATCGTCGGGGCCACGCCCGAGGCGGCGACGGCGACGATCACGGGCTGGGGTTATCCGGTGACGGCCGAGCAGATGAAAACGCTGGCGCGGCATGTCGGCGAGGAGACATTGTTTTTCCGAACCGGCGGCGCGCCGTCGCTGGCGCTGGGCATGGCGCACATCTTCTCGCGCATCGCCGGCAGCGAGGCCGTGCTGCGCTTCTGGTACCACTTTGCCATCATGTTTGAGGCGCTGTTCATCCTCACGGTGATCGACGCGGGCACGCGCGTGGGCCGCTTCATGCTGCAGGACTTCCTCGGCCATGTCTGGAAGCCGCTCGGAAGGACAAGCTGGATGCCCTCGGTGCTCCTGACGAGCGCGCTGATCGTGGCCGCCTGGGGCTATTTCCTGGTGCAGGGCGTGCTGGACCCGCTGGGCGGCATCAACTCGCTGTGGCCGCTGTTTGGCATCGCCAACCAGCTTCTGGCAGCGGTGGCGCTGTGCGTGGCGACAACGATCCTGATCAAGATGCACGGGGCGAGGTACATGTGGATCACCACCATGCCGCTCGCCTGGCTGGTGACGGTGACCTTCAGTGGCGCCTGGCAGAAGATCTTCAGTGACGCGCCGCGCGTCGGGTTCCTCGCCCAGGCGCGACTGCTTGAGGCGGGACCGCAGACGGCGCAGACCAGGCAGCTCATCTTCAACAACCGCCTGGACGCGGTGGTCTGCGGGATCTTTCTGGTGCTGGTGGCGGCGATCCTGGCCGATTCCATCCGCATCTGGGCCGGCCTGTTGCGCGGCACGCGCGAGGCGCGCAGCTTCGAGGCGCCGTTCGTGCCTTCGCAACTGGAAGCGGAGGAGCTGGGATGAGGCGAGCGTTGCGGGCGTTGTGGTACACGCTGGAGGAGATTCTGCGCGAGCTGGCCGATGAACGCGCCTATGAGCGCCACCTGCGCGTCCACGGGCGCGCCGCCAGCGGAGACGAGTGGCGGCGATTCAGCGAAGAGCGGCTGCGGATGAAGTACCAGCGGCCGCGGTGCTGTTGATGGCCGCAACCCTGCTCAGGAGAGCACCGGCAGTTCGGGGCGGCGGCGCTCCTCCGGAATAGGCACCTCGGCCGGAGTCGTGTACACGGGCTTTGCGCCGTTGGAGAAATCGAGGTAAAGCTTCCGCCGCAGGATCCATTCCGGGAAATGGGCCAGCCGGAAAAGTGGCCATTTCATCGCCGGTCCGAAGAGTTTCCGGCCGAGGAGGTAGTAATAGATGGGAATTCCCAGATTGAATTTCCACTGCACACTTCGCTGACGGCGGAAGAAATCGATGTTATAGCGCCAGCAGGTAAAGAAGAATTCCCATTGGAGATCCGTCAGATTGGCGATTTTTGCGCCGTCCCTGGTGGCGAGCCTCGTGTCCTCCAGCGGCACGAAGAGCGTGGGAATGACGCACCATTTGGCGTCTTTGAGGGCGTAGAGCAGGTCAAGCGACTGCTTTGTGTCCTCGCGCGTCTCGCCCGGGAGCCCGATGATGAAAGTGCACATCGGGAACCAGTTGGCGCGGTTCATGATCTCCATGCCCTTGAGCACCACATCGGGCCATTGCTCGGGGCGGAACGGGTAGCTCTTGCCTTTCATGAACTGTTTAAACAGCCGCACCGAGCCCGTCTCCAGGCCGACGAACATCATCGCGTAGCGGTGCTCGGGGTGCGTGGAGGCCGGGTGCTGGTTCACGCTCTTGTCCACGGCGAGGTGGAGCTCTTCGACGATTTCTGGCTGCACGACCACCGGAGCAATGGTTCCGTGCGTCATCATGATGTGCCTGACGCCGGGCACGGCCGCCACGCTTTCAAAGAGCCGTTTCAGTGCCGGAAGGTTGGTGGTGAAACGTTTTCCCTGCTCGTACAGGAAGAGATCCTCGGTGCAGAGCGTGATCGTATCGGCGCCCTGGGCCACCGCGCGGCGGACGTTCTCGAGGATGTGGTCGAGGGGAATGCTTTTGCCGGCGCGCAGGGCGACTGAGCAGAACTGGCAGCCGCGGCCGCAGCCGCGCGTGATTTCGACGACGCCAAAGGTGGAGCGGTTGATGCCGGCGGGAATGGATTCGAGCTTCGGCGATTTGCACTCGACCCGCGCGGGCAGCTCCTCGCCCCGGACGGCGCGCTCAAACAGATCGACGGCGATCTCCTCGGCCTCGCCATCGACGAGCGTGTCGATCTTCCACCGGGCCTGGAGGCCCTTGTGCGCGATCTGCCAGGCGCCGGGGCCACCGACGATCAACTTCAGATGGCGCCGGTGTTGATCGATTACCGGATGCTCGATCAGCCGGCGGAATTCCGCCGCATTGATTGGCTCGCAATCGCGGCCATAAAAGCCGGCGTAAACATCGGTGGCAAAGGTAATGCCCAGGGGATTATGCGCATGAATGCCGATGACGCGCGTTTCTTCGCCGACAAAAAGGGGGAGCTGATCCGGATAGCAGACAACGATGTTTTCCTCGCCGAAATGCCGCACCAGCAGGGCTTCAATGACACGCAGCCCGTGGGGGACGTATTTTGCCGTGCCATCCGGGTTGACCTCCACCGCGGTAGACCAGTCTGTCCCCATGAAGCGGGCGTACTTGTCCGGCAGCGTTGCAAGGAGCATCTGCCGCCAGGTGCTGCGCTGATACTCCGTCGATTCGGAGGTGCTGGCTGCCAGAACGATGAGCTTTCCACGGGAATGCTGCAACGGGAACCTCCTGGAGCAACCTGAGTCTGGCGTCGCGAGCAAACGCCCCGTGCAGAATCATAACTCACTCGAAACACGGATTCAACGCTTCTGTACGTCTGAGTATGGATTGGACGGCCCAAGCCGCGCCCGGCCGTTCCGGGGTCATGGCGTTGGCGGCAATCCGGCGCCTTCCTTCAGAGTGTGAAACGTGTTGATGGTGTCGAGATTGAAGATTTCGACGAGCCCGCTTGGCCAGAACACGGTGGCCCGGGCCTGACGGGCGTTGCCGAGGCCGAAGTGGAGGCGCAGGTCGTTGGCGGAATAAAAACTGGCCTGGGACAGCACGGCTTTAGCCTGCTTTTTTCCGCCGTATTCGAGCACGACGCGGGCGCCAATGGCGGCGCGGTTTGATTTTGTCCCTACCAGCCGGAGCTGGACCCAGTAGCGGCCCTCGGCGGAAAGATCATTGCGCAGCAGGGAGGGCATTTCGTTCCGGTTCCAGAGCACGATGTCGATGTCGCCGTCATTGTCGAGATCGCCGAAAGCGGCGCCGCGCACGGAGTGTTTTTCCAGCATGGCGGGGCCGGCTTCTTCCTCGAGCCACTCGAAGCGGGCGTCGCCGAGGTTGCGGAATAGCATCGGGCGGGTCCTGTAAGGGTAAGCCGGCAGGGCGGCCTCGGTTTCGGGATAGACGCAGCCGGTGCCGATGAAGATGTCCGGCAGGCCGTCGTGATCAAAGTCGTAGATGCCCGTGCCCCAGCCGACGCGGCGGGTCTCGACGCCGATGCCGGCCTTCAGGGTGATGTCGTGGAACATGCCCCTGCCGTCATTGACATAGAGCACATGGGTATCGTCGGCGAAATGCGTTTTGAAGATGTCGAGGCGCCCGTCGAGATTGACGTCGCCGATGCCGAGCCCCATGCCGGCCTGCTCCATGCCGTCGTCGTTGAGGGCGATGCCGCGTTCGATTCCCTCCTCGGTGAAGGTCAGGTTGCCGTTGTTGCGAAACAGCAGGCTGGGGGTGGAGTCGCACGCATTGTAAATGTCCTGCCAGCCGTCTTCATCAATGTCGAAGGCCGTGGCGGTCATGCCGAAACTCTTATCAAATTTCGCAATGCCGGCTTTCCCGCTGATATCTTCAAAGGTGCCGTCGCCGCGGTTGTGATACAGCCAGTGGCGGGCGGTTTTCAGTCCGCGCGGTCCGCAGGAGACGGGAACGCCTTTCCAGTTGCAGTTGGGATTTTCACCCGGTTTGGGCGTGTTTTCGAGATCAAAATCGATGTAATTCGAAACGTAGAGATCGAGGAATCCGTCGCGGTCGATGTCGACGAACGTGGCGCCCGATCCCCAGCGCGGCACCCTGGGCCGCGGCCGGGGAAGCAGGCCAGCCTGTTCGGCGACGTCGGTAAACGTGCCGTCGCAGTTGTTGCGGTAGAGGGCGTTGTCGCCCCAGTACGTGACGAACAGGTCGATGCAGCCGTCGTTGTTGTAGTCGCCGATGGCGACGCCCTGCGCCCAGCCGGGCTCCCGCCAGAGGCCCGCCTTTTTCGTGACGTCTTCAAATTTCAGGCCGCCGAGGTTACGGTACAGGCGGCTGACGGCGTCCGGAGGCGGATTGGTGATTTTCGATCCGACAACGAGGAAAATGTCGGGCAGGCCGTCGTTGTCATAGTCGAAAATGGCCACTCCTCCGGAGGACGTCTCCAGGACATAATCGGACTTTTCCGTGCCCCCGTAGTGCAGGATCTGGTTGAGGCCGGCCTCGCGGGCGATGTTTGTGAATTTTGCGTGCCAGGGAAGACCGGAGGCGCGCGGCTTGGCCTGCGGCTTGACGCCGCGGCTGGCGATGCCCTGCCCGAAGGCCAGGCAGGAAGCCACGGCGAGCACTGTCAGGGCTCTCATCACCGGGATTCCGGCTCCTGTTGCATGAGCGCGTCCGACTCCACCCGCAGCCGGTCGCGCTCCACCACCCGCGCCTTGAGCCGGCGGACCTCCTCAAACTCGGCGCGGGCCTCGGCCGTGCGCCCCAGCGTCTGATACAGGCGGCCCAGTGCGAAGCGGACCGCCTCCTGGTCCGGCAGGATCTTCTTTGCGATCTCGAGCTCCTGCAAAGCGCGCTCGAGATCGCCCTCGCGCTGATAGATGCGGCCGAGCTGGTAGTGCGGATCGCCGTAATTGGCCCGCAGGCGGATGGCGCGTTCGAGCATCTTCTTTCCCTTTTCAGAATCTCCATTGCGGTCATAGAGGACGCCGAGCTGATAGGCGGATTCCGCATCATGAGGGTTCAATTCGACGGCCCGTTCGAGCAGTGGAATGGCGGCAGCGTCATTTCTTTCGAGCAGCTCAAGCCGTCCGAGCGCGGCCACTGCGGGCTGGAAGTCGGGTCGCCTGGAGACCACCTCGCGGAAGGCCTCTTTGGCTTCGGCCCACATGCCGCGGCGGTACAGCAGGAGCCCTTCGATGAGTTTCGCCTGCACCGGGTTGGATTCGGTTTTTGCCAGGTAGGCAGCGGCCTTGTCTTCGTCGCCGCCGCGTGCATGGGCGTAGGCGAGCGCGTAGAGAATGCTGCCGTCCTTCGGGTTCAGATGGTAGGACTTTTCCAGTTCTGCCAGAGCTGCGCGCAGGTCGCCGGACTCCATCAGGCATAGCCCGAGAAGCTGGCGCGCCCGTGCGTCGCCGGGGAAGCTTTTCAGGAAAGCACGGAAATGCGCCGCCGCTTCGGGATAACGCTTCAACTGGCCGAGGGCTACCGCGAGGTTGAAATGAACCTGGACGAGTTTCGGGTTGGCCCTGAGGGCGCGTTCATAGAGGGGGACGGCTTCGTCGTAACGTCCGCGGCGGGCCTGCACGGCGGCGAGGTTCGACCAGCCTTCGGCCGAGCCGGGGAAGCGGCGGACATGTTCGCGGAATAGCGCTTCGGCGCGGTCGAAATCGCCACGTGCAAGAGCAAGCTGGCCGTCCCCCAGCAGGTCCGGCTGGGGGACGGCCAGTGTCATTGCCAGCAGCGCGAATCCCAGCATTCCGGTTTCAGGATATCGCGCCGGCCGCGTGGCTCAGAAGTACCACTTGGCCGCGAGCTGAATGATGCGCGGGTCGCGCGTGGCGGTCAGCGCGCCGAAGCCGAAGCGGCCGCCGTTGCCGCCGAGTGCGTTCGGCAGGTTGATGATGCGCGTGCCGTCGCGGCTGAAGACCATCGAGCGGTTGAAGTCGCTGAAGCGCGTGTGGTTCCAGGCGTTGAACATCTCCACGCGGAGCTGGATGTATTTGCTCTCGTCGTTCTTCCAGTAGGGGAAGTTCTTGAAGACGGAGATGTCCCAGTTGTGGTCGCCGGGGCGGTAGACGACGCGCGGGCCGCTGTCGAAGCCCTGGCTGCCCTTCAGCGGAGGCAGCCTGAAACCAGCGGCGTTTGCATCGATCCAGGCGTAGTCGCCCTTGGTGTAGTTGAACTTGCCGGTGATCACCGGACGCGGGCTTACGTCGACCGAGCCGGTGTAGCGCTCGTTCAGGTTGCCCACGCCGTCAATCGAGAAGCTGAGATTGTCCGGCTGGCCCGTCTGCATGGTGGTGATGCCGGAGATCTGCCAGTTGTTGACGACGTGGCCGAGGAACTTTGCTCCGAGCGAGTCGCCTTTGGCGAACTTCGGCAGATTGTAGACATAGTTGAACACCAGGTTGTGGGTGCGGTGGTAGAAGAGCGGCCCGTAGTCGGCCGCCCGCATGTTGAACGGATGGTTGGTGGTGTAGTCGTCGGTGGTGGTCCCGAGGGCCCGCGACCAGGTATAGGCGACGCCGAAGGTCAGGTCGCGTCCGAAGCGGCGGTTGGCGCTCATCTGAAGCGAGTGGTAGTTCGAGTTGGCGCCGAAGGCGATGATGTTTGTGTTGGCATAGCCCTGGAACGGCCTGTAGAACAGAACGTTTTTCGTGGTCGAGCCGTCGAACTGCGGATTCGGGTTGAGCGGATCCTGGTTCTCCGGGAGCCAGGCCGACCCATAGGGCACCGCGTTGAAGTTGCGGCGATAGATGATGTGATTCGACACGGAAGCCACGTATCCGACATCAAACAGCACGTTGAAGGGTAGCTCGCGCTGGATGGAGACGTTCCAGTTGTAGGTGGTCGGGATCTCGCCGTTCTTGTCAAAGCCGTTGACGTTGGCGGGGAAATAGATGCCTGCGCTGGCCGGGGGAATGGAGGCGAGCTGGCCGTAATAGAACTGCGGGCTGTTGGTCGATGGCGGGTTGGGGAGCATGTCGAAGACCGGGTTGCCCTGGAAGCGGTCATAGAAGATGCCGCCACCCATGCGGAGCACGGTCTTCTGCATGAACTGGTAGGCGATGCCGATACGCGGAGCGAACAGGACCCCCTGGCCGTTGATCAGGCCCTTCGGGTAACCGTCGCGGCCGGCGCGGCCCATGCCGTTGGCGTAAAGGCCGTCGACAAAGCCGCCCCCTGCATTGACGATGGCTCCGGTGAGCGCCCGGGGACCGGTCTGGCCGGTGACGGGATTGATGGCGAGCACGGCGCCGGTGTTTGGGTCGCGGTAGGGCTGCCAAAGTCGGGCGGCATTGGCCGGGTTGTACAGGGCGGGGTTGAAGGAGGAAGTCTGGAGCGCCTTGTCGTACTGCGGCTGGATCCAGTAGAAGCGCATGCCATAGTCGATGGTGAGCTTCCTCGTGACGCGCCAGGAGTCCTGGCCGAACCATTCAACGTTCCAGTAGCGGTACTGCCCGTTGCGGACGATGTTGGACTGTTGCAGGCGCTGGTAGGTGCCGGTGAGTCCGTTGGTCCAGGCCCAGTTGGTGTCGAACGGGTTGGAGGCGTCGCGGTCGAACCAGATGTTGCCGTTCACGCTGGTAAAGGCGGTCTGGTCCTTCAGGCTCTTGTGGAGGTAGATGCCAAACTTGAGCGTGTGCGCGCCCATGACCTTGGCGATGTTGTTGGTGATGTCGTAGGTGTGGTTGAAGTTGCGGAAGGGCGTCCCGTTGAAGCCGGTGAAGGGCGAGTTGGGTACGCCGCCCCAGCGCCAGTTCTGCACGAGGCCGAGCTTGTCGGCGTCAGGGAAGGGCATCTGGTAACGGAGCCCGAGCTTGGCGCGCGAGAAGGTGTCGTCGACGGGATCGATGTTGAGCCTGTTCTTGGACGACCCGAAAATGAACTCGTTGGTCAGCGTCGGGTTGATCACCGTGGTGACGTTGGTAATGAAGCTCCAGCCCGGATCGCCGAAGTTCATCGGGGCGAACGGGATGTTGTAGTCGGCGTTCCACTGGCCGTAGTTCTTGTTCGTCTGGCTGTAGGTCTTGATGTAACGGCTGTAGACGCGCCACTTGTCGTTGATGTTGTAATCGCCGCGGTAGACGTATTCACGGCGCGGGTAGGTGTCGGAGACCTGGGTCTGGTAGTTGAAGCTCGGGTCGCGCCCGGCGGCATTGGGCATCGGATACCAGTTCAGGATCTTGATGCCGTCCGGGTCCTGCCGCGAGGCCGGAATGACGTTGCCCGGGAACTGGGCTCCGCCAGCGAGCGGATCCTTGACGACCACCGGGCTGCCGCCGCCCTCGCGGGACTGGGAGAAGTCGCCCTTGCGCTCGAGCTCGGTGGGCACGGTCACGCTGCGAAGCGCGTTCGGGACAAGCTGGTTCTGCCATTCCATGCCCACGAAGAAGAACAGCTTGTTCTTGTCCTGGTTAAACTTGCCCGGGATGTAGACCGGGCCGCCCAGGTTCCAGCCGGCGAAGTTGTAGCGATAGAGCTGGCGGGGCCGGCCCTCGATGTTGTTGCGCCATGTGTTGGCATTCAGGCCCTCATGGCGGTGGAAGATGTAGCCGGTACCGTGGAACTGCTGCGTGCCGGACTTGGTGACCACCTGAATCTGCGCGCCGGAAGAACGGCCGAACTCGGCCGGCTGGGCGTTGGTGATCACCTTCATTTCGGCGATCATGTCGATGTTGGTGGTGGCGAGGACGCCGCCGTTGGAGCCGGTATCGACGTTGGTCACGCCGTCCAGCAGAAGGTTGTTCTGGTTGCCGCGGTTGCCGTTCGCCCAGATCCCGCCCAGACCGCCGGTGTAGACAACACCCGGGATGGTCCGGGCCAGGTCCAGGAAGTTGCGGCCGGTCATGGCGAGGTCCAGCACCTGGCGCGAGGTGAGGATGCCCGCCTTCTCGGCGCCTTGGGTGCTCACCTGCACGGCGCTGGCTTCCACTTGTGATGGTTTCCGTGAGCGCGCCGACACTGAGAATCAGATCCCCGAGCGTGACGCGGTCGCTGGCGAACACCTTGACGTCCTTCTGTTCGTATTTCTTGAAGCCCGGCGCCTCGACAGTGATTGTGTACGTGCCGGGAAGTACCGGCGTGAACACGAAGGCGCCATCGTTGCCACTTGTGGTGGAACGGGTGCCGCCGGTTGCCTGATCGATGAGGGTCACCCGCGCGCCCGTAATCACCGCATCCTGCGTGTCCTTGACCACGCCAGTGATGGATCCGGAGATCTGCTGGGCGAACGAGAGACCCGCAACAAGCGTCAGCAGGATCGCTGCCCCGGCGATGCGGCGCAGCGCCATCCAATGCGTTCTCATTCGCTGTATACCCCTTTCAGTCGTTCGGTCGCCGCCAGCTCCCGGAGGAGCGAGGTGACGGTTAGCAGGATTATATTACCGAGACGACTGGAATTCAAGAAAAATCTGAATCCCTTTACACACTGAGCCGCAGGGGTTTGAAACGATCCAGCCGGTGAAAGGGAGACGAAGGATTTCAGGCCACCGCGGCCTGCCACCGGGATGCCGGGACGGCAGCGGGCGGCAGGCCCGCCGCCGCCAGCCGTCCGTCCGCCTGGCGGTGGATGGACTGGACGAACTCGGTCGCCATGGAGGCGCATGCCTGTTCGGGATAAATGAGGAAGAAGATCTGCCGCGCCAGACCGCTGTCAAGGTCCGCGCTGATCTGCACCAGGCTGGCCGCTGCCTGATGGACACATTCCCGGCAGCTCAGGCCTGCCTCGCGGCAGTGGGCCAGTTGGCGGTTGGCTTTCGGGCGGCCAGCAGGCATGGATCGGACCTCCTCATGGCACTGCCGGTTCCGGGGTTGCTGCCCGGCGTCGTGCCGGGCTTCCCAGAACCTGCCGGCGGCCGTCTCCGGCCGCCTGTGGACTCTTCCTTTATGCCCGGAGAGGCCCGTTCAGGCCCAGACACCCGTTGCGGGATGCAGGCGGGTCCTTTGCGGGGGGGCGCCGCCCCCGCAAACGGGGGGATCACCCCAACGCAGCGAGAATTGCCTGAAAGACGTCTTCGGGCGAGCCCGAGCCGTCGATGCGCACATAGTTGCCGTTGGCGGCATAGTGCTGGATCAGCGGCGCGGTGCTGAGCTGATAGGCGGCCAGGCGGTTGCGGACGGTGTCTTCGCAGTCGTCGTCCCGCTGATGGAGCTGGGTGCCGCAGGAGTCGCACAGGCCAGGCCTTGCAGGAGGATGCGTGATGAGGTTGTAGATGGCGCCGCACTGGGGGCAGAAACGCCGGTTGCAGGTGCGCTCGATGAGGAGCGTGTCAGCCACGTCGATGTGCAGGATCAGCGGCTGCGACATGCCGAGCCCGGCCATCAGTCCGGCCAGGTATTCTGCCTGGGGGATGGTGCGCGGGTAGCCGTCGAGCAGGAACCCGTTGCGGCAGTCGGGGCGGCTGAGGCGCGCGCGGACGATCTGATTGACGAGCTCATCGCTGAGCAGCCCGCCGGTCATCATGACGCCCGCGGCGATCCTGCCCAGCTCGGTGCCGGCGCGCACTTCGCTGCGGATCATTTCCCCCGTGGATATGGCGGGAATCCCGAAGTGCTTCGACAGCCGTTCGGCCTGCGTGCCTTTGCCGCAGCCGGGCGGGCCGACGAGAAGAAAGGCGCGGGTGGCGATGGAGGCGGGGCGTGACGTCGGTGTCGGCATGAATCAGCTCCTGCGGACGAGTCTACCGGCCGGCGGCAATTCCAGTCAAACATGTCTGAATATCCACTGAAGCCGCGACACGGCCTCGGCGAACTCTTCCGGGGGCGGCAGGAGGCTGACGGCGAGCAGCGCTTCGCGTTCGAAGTCGTAGAAATAACCGGGCTGCACGACGACGGACGCTTCCGTCAGGAAGCGCATCGCCCACTGCTCGGCAGAATGGATGCGCGGCGCTTCCACAATGGCCGTCCAGCCGCCGGCGGCAGGCAGGACGCGCCAGGCCGAGTCCTGCCCCAGCCCGGCGACGAGCGCGTCCCGATTCAACAGGACGCGATTCAAAATCTTCTGCTGGATGCGCGGCGCAAGCTCGAGCCAGCGCGGCGTGGCCAGTTGCACCGGGGCCGAGGCGGGCAGATAGGCGTCGGCGATCCATTCCAGCCTCTCCAGCGCCTCGCGTCGCAGCTCTTCCGGGCCGGCAACGTGGATCCAGCCGAGTTTCATCTGGGGCAGGCCCGCCGTCTTGGACAGGCCGCTGAGGGTGAAGGTGAGCGCGAGGTGGGGCCCGGCGAGAGAGGTGACGCGGGTGGCGGTGGTCCAGGCGTAATCGAAGAACACCTCGTCGACAATCACGGCCAGGCCGCGCAGGGCGGCGAACTCCTGGAGCCGCAACCAGTCTTCCGGGTGCAGATATGTGCCGGTGGGATTGTTCGGGTTAACGAAGACGATGGCCCGGGTCTGGGCGTCAAGCCGGGCCTCAAGCACGGCCAGATCGAGCCGCCAGCCCCATTCTTCGATGAGCGGATAGGCGACGGCGCGCACGGCGTCCAGCTCGGCCAGGCATTCGAACAGCGGGTAAGATGGGCGCGGAGTCATCACCGCGTCGCCGGGGTCGCACAGCAGGCGGAACAGCCACGAGTAGGCCTCGCTGGTGCTGGAAGAGAGGACGAGGTGATCGGGGTCGAGCCGCGCCCCGTGGCGCGTGTGCCATTCGGCGATGGCCTCGCGCGTTTCGCGGGCGCCTTTGGGGTCCGGCTCGTAGCGGACAACGCGCGGGTCGCGCAGCGCCTCAAGCAGACTTTCTTCGGGGTACCTGAGCCGCGCCGCAGTGGGGTTGGACAGGGTGAGGTCGACGAGCGGCGCGCCGGCGCGGCGGAGCGCCGCAACGCGGGCGGCCAGCAGATTGGGCTGAAACGAGGCGGGCGTGCGGCGGGAAAAGCGCATCACGGTTCAGCCGCCACCGGGTTGCGAAGTTCGCCCAGTCCTTCAATGCGGACCACGACCTCGTCGCCCGGCCGGAGCCACCGCGGGGGCTTTTTCGAAAAGCCGACGCCCGCGGGCGTGCCGGTGGCGACGATGTCGCCTGGCTCGAGCGTCAGCACGCTGGAAATGAATTCAATGAGGTCCGGAATTTTGAAGATCATTTCCCGCGTATTGGACGCCTGCATCCGCTCGCCGTTCAGGAAAAGTTCGATATCGAGCGCGTGGGGATCGGGGATTTCGTCGGCGCTGGTGATCCACGGCCCCGTCGGGGCGAAACCGTCGAAGGTCTTGCCCATCAGCCACTGGGAGGTGGCAAGCTGGAAATCCCGGGCGCTGACGTCATTGAAGCACATGTATCCGAAGACATGGGAGCGCCAGTTTTCGGCGCGAATATGGCGGCCTCCACAACCGATAATAAAAGCGAATTCCGCCTCATAATCAGGTTTTTTTGAATTTTTTGGCAGAAAAATAGTCGCCCCCGGTCCGATGATCGTGTTGTGAAATTTGCTGAAAATGGTGGGCACCGCGGGGATCTCCATCTTCGCCTCGGCCGCATGGTCCCGGTAATTCAGCCCGGCGCACAGGATCTTGGGCGGCCGGGGCAGAGGCGCCAGCAGGGTGACGGAGTCGAGCGGCAGGCCGGCGTCCGGGCACGAGTCCAGAAAACGGCGGATCCGGTCGAGCGAGGCCGGGGCGGAAGCAATGATCTCCAGAACCGAGCTGAAACCGGCGGGCTGGAGGCTGACGATCCGGCCGTCGCGGACCAGGCCGGGCAGCGCCGCACCGGCGGACGTCATGAACGTGGCAAGCTTCATGGATCAGGCCGGCGCGCCGCGCCAGCGGCGCGTCCTTTCCCAGGGCTCATTTTCGCAGAATCCGGCCGGCCGGATGGAAGGCGGCGTGAAGGCGGCCTATTCCTGCATCATCGCCTGGGAGTCGATCTCGCGCCAGGCGCTGATCTTCAGGCGGCGGCACACCCAGCAGAGGTTCTCCGACGAAAAGGGCGCCACTTCCGCGCCGCAGACGACGCACGCGTTCCGCCTGCGTTCCGGGCGCGCTGGCGCTTCGGCCTTCGGCCGGGCCTGGCGGGTGGAGCGCGGTTTCGTCTTCTTCGCCATCTGTTTCCAGTTGAGCATGAGCGCCGGCAAAGATCAATCCCCCGCGGCCGGCAGCTCGGCCACGGCGGCGCGGCGGCGGGCCAGCCAGGCCTTCACGTCCTCGACATAGGAGTACGCCACCGGGACGACCAGCAGGGTCAGCAGCAGGCAGAGGAGCTGGCCGCCGATGATGGTGACGGCGATGGCGGAGCGGGTGGCCGCGCCGGTACCGATGGCGAGCGCCGTCGGGATCAGGCCGGCCACGATGGAAAAGGTCGTCATCAGGATGGGCCGCAGCCGGACGCGGTTGGCCTCGAGGATGGCTTCGCGGAGGGGCTTGCCCATGGCAAGCAGGCGGTTCATGTAGTCCACCTGGAGGATGCCGTTTTTCTTCACGATGCCCAGCAGCAGCAGGATGCCCAGGGCGCTGAACAGGTTCAGGGACCGTCCGGTGACGATCAGGCTGAGGAGCGCAAACGGCACTGACAGCGGCAGGGTGAGAAGGATGATGAACGGGTGGACGAGGCTTTCAAACTGCGCCGCCAGCACCATGTACATGAAGATGGACGCCAGGCTGATGGCCAGCACCATGTTGGCGGTGGTCTCTTCGAGGATCTTGACCTGACCGGAGAAGGCCAGGCGCACGCCCACCGGGAGATCCATCTCGTTGACCACGCGGTTGACGGCCGCGGCGGCTTCGGCCAGCGTATAGCCGGGGGCGGGGTTGCCGTAGAAGGAGACGGCGTACTGGCGGCCGACGCGGTCGATGCGCGACGGACCGACGCCGCGCTCGAGCCGCGCGATCGAGTCCAGCCGGATCAGGCCCAGCTTGGCCGAGGGAACCAGCAGGCGGCTGAGCACTTCGGGGTCGTCGCGCTGGCCGGGCATGAGCCGCATGGTGACCGGGTACTGCTCGCCAAGCTCCTTGTATGTGGTGATTTCGTCCTCGCCGGACATCAGCAGGCGCACGGCGCTGGCCACGTCGCTGACCCGCACGCCGAGATCGCTGGCGAGCTGGCGGTCGATGACCACCTGGAGCTCCGGGTTGCTGAAGTTCAGGTTGGCGCGCATGTCGGCCAGCTCGGGCTGTTTGAGCAGCCGTTCCAGCAGTTCGCGCGACAGCGGGACAAGCTGGTCGAAGTCCGGCCCCATCAGCGAGGCGCGGATCGGCGCGAAGGTGTCGCGGCCGCCCAGCACGTTGGGGAAGGTCACTGCGGGCCGCGCGTAGGAGTAGTCGCGCAGAATGGCGCGGATCTGCTGGGCGGTTTCGTTGAGGGGCCCGCGCTGGTTGGGCGGAACCAGCAGCACGGTCATGCGGGCCATGGTCACCCGGTCGATGAAGCCGGCGCTGGCTGGCACCACCGTGACCACGCCGGGCACTTTCTGAACACGCGAGGCGATCTCAAGCGCCACTTTTTCCGTCGCTTCCAGGGAAGAGCCTTCGGGCATCTCCATCGAGATGCCCAGCTCGCTCTGGTCCTCCTGCGGCATCCAGTCCCGGCCGATGAAGCGGCCGAGGATGAAGGTGGAGCCAAAGGTCACGATGCACAGCAGGACAATGGCGAGGCGGTGGTCGAGCGACCAGCGCAGGATGCGCAGGTAGAACCGCTCCCAGGGCTGCTCGCGGTGGCCGTGCGGCTCTTCGCCGTGCTTCTTCCGCTTGAGCTTGAGCACGCGGGCGCTGAGCGTGGGCGTCAGCGTGAAGGCCACGAGCATCGAAACGAGGATCGAGAACGACATCGTCCAGCCGAACTGGTTCAGGTAGCGCTTGGCGTAGCCGCTGACGAAGGCGATGGGAACGAAGATGATCACCAGTGAAAGCGTGGTGGCGAGCACGGCCAGCGAGATCTCCTTCGTCGCGTCGATGGCGGCGCGCTTCGGATCGATGCCCGGGAAGTTCTCCAGGTAGCGGTAAATGTTTTCGAGCACGATGATGGCGTCGTCGATGACGATGCCGACGGCGAGGGTGAGCGCCAGCAGCGTCATCGAGTTCAGCGTGTAGTCGAGATACCGCATGATCGAGAACGTCGTGATGATCGACGTCGGGATCGCCACCGAGCTGATCAGCACCGTGCGGAAGTCCCGAATGAAGAACCAGATGATCAGCGAGGCCAGCAGCGAGCCGAGCACGAGGTGCTCTTCGAGACTGTGAACCGAGTTCTTGATGTAGGTAGCCGTCTCCTTGATGACGGAAAGCTTCAGCCCCGGGGGCAACTGGCGGTTGATGTCGTCGACCTTGGCCACGACGCTGTCGACCACCCGGACCGTGTTCGTGCCGGTCTGGCGCTGGACGTCGAGCAGGACCGCGGGCTTGCCCTGATAGTAGGCAAAGGAGCGGCGCTCGGCCATGCCGTCCTCGGCGTAGCCCACGTCACGTACGCGGATAGGCACGCCGTTGACGTTCTTGATGATGATGTTGTTGAACTGCTCGACCTGCTCGACACGGCCCAGGGTGCGCACGCCCATCTCCTGGGGGCCGCGGATGATGCGGCCGCCGGGCGCTTCGACGTTCTCTGAACGGACGGCGCGCTCCACGTCCTGGGCGGTGAGGTTGTAACCGTTGAGCTTGTTGAGGTCGAGCATGATGTTGATCTGGCGCTTGCGCCCGCCGCTGATGTTGACGGCGGCGACGCCATCGACGGTCTCCAGTCCGCGGCGGACGATCTTGTCGGCGACTTCGGTCAGCTCGCGGACGCTGACGTCGCCGCTGAGGGCCATCGTCACCACCGGGTCCGAATCTGGGTCGGCCTTGCGGACCACCGGCGGAAGCACGTTCGGCGGCATCCGGCGGACGGCGCCGGCGGCTTTCTCGCGGACCTCCTCCACCGCCTCCGAGATGTCCTTGTCCAGCACAAAGGTCACGATGAGGTTGCAGGAGCCCTCGGTGACCATTGCGCGCAGTTCGTCGATGCCGCTGATGGCCGAAACGGCCTCTTCGAGCGGCATGACCACCTGCGAGACCATCTCCTCCGGACTGGCGCCCGGCAGGCGCGTGTTGATGAAAACGGTGGCCGGGTCGGTGCGCGGGAAGAGGTCGACGCCAAGGTCGAAGAAGCTGAACAGGCCCATCACCGCCAGGAAGAGAATCAGCATGAAGGCGAAGACAGGCCGCTGGACACAGATCTCGGTGAGACGCACGGATGCAGGGCTCCTTACCTTCAATGATGCCCTGCGCCGGGGCGGAAGTTACTTGCAGGCGGGAGCCTTCACGGCGGCCGCAGCTTGCGCTGTGCGAAAATAAGGCTTTCTATGTCCGATATCGCCTTTCTTTTTCCCGGCCAGGGCTCGCAGGCCGTGGGCATGGGCAAGGCGCTCGCCGAGACATGGCCCGTGGCGCGGCGGGTGTTTGAAGAAGCCGACGACGCGCTGGGTTACCCGATCTCGCGGCTGTGTTTTCAGGGGCCGGAAGAGGAGCTCCGGCTGACGGAGAACACGCAGCCGGCGCTGCTCGCGGTTTCGATTGCGGCCCTGCGTGTGCTGGAGCAGGAAGGCTTCCGCCCGTCGTTCGTGGCGGGCCACAGCCTCGGCGAATATTCGGCGCTTGTGGCCGCCGGCTCGCTGGCGTTCCGCGATGCCGTGCGGCTGGTGCGCAACCGTGGCCGCTACATGCAGGAGGCGGTGCCGCCCGGCGTGGGCGCGATGGCCGCGGTGCTCAGGCCGCCGATGGACCGGCTCGAACAGATCCTGGCTGAGGCCGCTCAGGGAGAAGTGGTGACGGCGGCGAATTTCAACTCGCCCGAACAAGTGGTGATTGCGGGCCATGCCGGTGCGGTGGCCCGCGCCTCGGAAATGCTGAAGGCGGCCGGCGCCCGGCGCGTGGTGCCGCTGCCGGTGAGCGCGCCGTTCCATTGCCCGCTGATGCTGCCGGCCCAGCAGCGCCTGAAAACGGATCTGGACGCGACCGCCTTTGCCGACCTGGCCGTGCCTCTGGTCAACAATGTCGATGCCCGGGTCGTGACCACGGGCGCCGAGGCCCGCGACGGGCTCCATCGCCAGGTGTCTGGCGCGGTCCGCTGGACAGATTCGATGAGGGCGCTCGCCGCACTGGGCGTGCGGCGCGCCATCGAGGTCGGCGCCGGAGCGGTGCTGTGCGGCCTGATGAAGCAGATTGTGCCGGACATCCGCACGGCGAAGTTCGGCGAACCCGCCGACCTTGACAAGGTCCGCGAACTCCTTGCATGAGATTTCAGGTTTCGCCCGGATCCTGGCAGGGTTGCCCGCACAGCCAGGCCCGGATTCCGGGCGGCAGGGGGCGCCGCCCCGGCGGCAGGACCTGCGGCCGGGGCGGACGCCGCGCTGTCCCATTGGCGCTCGCGCCCGTTGGGTAGAATAGGGCGAACCCATGAAGGCGAGAACCACCGTCCTGTTGCTGGCCGCGGCAGCGTTGGCCGCCCTGTCAGGTTGCAAGAAAAGCGTCCCGCCCAACGTTGCCGCGACGGTGAATGGACGCGCCATCACCTACGCCGATCTGGACAGGCAATACAAGCGGCAGTTCCCCCAGCAGCAGGAAGGCGCCACGCAGGACCAGGTCCTGTTCCAGAAGCTGGAGCTCCTGCGGGCGATGATCGACGAAGAGATCCTCCTCCAGCGCGCCGAAAAGCTCGGCCTGCTGGCCCGCGACGAGGATGTGGAAGCGCGCCTGAACGAGATCAAGGCTCCCTATACGCAGGAGGAATTCCAGAAGCAGCTCGATGCGCAGGGCATGACGCTTGAGGAGCTGAAGAGCCAGATCCGGCGTTCGCTGTCCATCGAGAAGCTGCTGAACAAGGAAATCGGCAATCAGATCGTCATTACGGACAAGGACGTGGCCGATTTCTACAACGCCAACCAGGCGATGTTCCGCTTCCCGGAAACAAACTACCATATCGCGCGGATTGTGGTGACGTCCGGCCCCTCGCCCAACGTGAGGAACCTTTCGGGGTCGAAGGCGCAGAACGAAGACCAGGCACGGAAAAAGATCCAGATGATTGAAGTCCGGCTGAAGCAGGGCGAGGACTTCGCCAAGGTGGCGCAGGCCTTCAGCGAGGATCCGCAGAGCGCGCCCAACGGCGGCGACATGGGCTTCATTCCCGAATCGGCGCTCCAGCAGGCCGACCCCGAAACGCGCCGCGTGATCATGTCGCTGGTGCCGGGGCAGATCTCGCCGCCGCTGCGGACACAGGGCGGCTGGCAGATCCTGAAGCTGATTGCCCGCGAGCCGGCCGGACAGCGCGAGCTGAACGATCCGCGCGTGCAGCAGAACATCCGCGAGACGCTGCGCACGCGCAAGGAACAGTTGCTGCGCAACGCCTATCTCGATGCCTGCCGCAACGAGGCGCAGGTGGTCAATTACCTGGCGCTGTCGATAGCGCCGGGCTTCAGCAGGAAGTAGCCCCGGGGCGCGGGTACGATGGGAGATCCCCATGCAGACGCGCACACTCCTCGTCCCGCTGGAATGGCCGGACGTCTGGCAGGACGCCCGTCTGTCGCGGCTGCTGGAGGGCATGCCCTGGAATTGCATCCTGCTTCCCGGCTCCGCATCTCCGGAGCTGGAGGCCGCGCTGCGGCAGCGTTTCCCGGTGCTTCGTCAGCCCCGCTGGCAGCGGCTTGGGGAAATCGACTGGCGCAGTCCGGGCGAGCGCATTCTGATCGGCGATGCCGTCTGGCCTGGCGTTGGTGGGGCGGCTGGGGATGCCACCGAGGCGGGCCCCACGGGCCTGCCATGGCTGGATGCCAATGGATGGCGCATTCGCCTGGCGCGCGATCTGGCGCCGCAGGCCGAGGTATGGATTCGGTCGGATCCGCCGGAAGAGGCCGGGCGCGCTGACCTCGGGCTGTTGCTGCTGACACAGTCAGAGGCGTGGGCCCACGGGGCGCGGCGGCCGTTGTGGCTGCCGGCCGAGGTGGCAGCGGGCATCGCCCGGGACAATGAGGCGGCCCTGCAGTGGTGGCGGCGGTTGTCCAGGGATGCTGCCTGGTGGGCGGGTCGCGCGGATCAGACCGTCTGGCGCACGGCCGCGCGCCTGCTCGTCATCAGCCGCTTTGCCGGCCCGGACGCCGAGGCCGCTGCCGAGCTGCTGAACCTGGCGGCGAGGCGCAATCTGCCCTGGCGGGCGTCGCTGCCGGAGACTGCCGCCGGGGCGTTGGACGGAATGGCAGCCGCCGTGTACGTTGATCAGGAGCTGCCAGGGGAGGCGCTGCTCGAACGGTTTCGACAGTTCGTCTCGAATGGCGGGCTGCTGCTCTGCCTGCCAGAGGCGGCCAGCGCGTGGCGGGGGCTGGCCGATGCTGGGCAACCACACCCGCGCTTTGACGTCCGCATGCTGGGCCGTGGGCGCGTCGCGCTCAGCCGCAGCGGGTGGGACGATCCATACCTGCTGGCCCAGGACGCGCACCTGCTGATGAGCCGGCGCAACGACGTCGTGCGGCTGTTCAACCCGGGTTCGATCCTCGCCTGGCCGGCGGCGAGTCCGGATCGGCGGGAGCTTCTTGTGCATCTGATCAACTACAGTCGCCGGGGCGTGGCCCATCGTGTGGTTGTACAGGTCTGGCGGCCCGTGCAGGCTGCCTGGATCGAATCGCCGGAACGGCCGCGGCAGGCGGCGGCCGTGAGGCGGGAAGCGGGAGGCTGGGAGATCCCGCTCGAGCCGTTTGAGCATTATTGTGCCGTGATGTTGGAGGGGAAATGGGATGACTGAGACTGCGAGGGAGTTGCCAACGCGGCGGACCTTTCTTGCCGCGGGCGCGGCGTCGGCCATGCCCGCCGGCGCCGCGGAGGCGCCTTCGGCGCGCGTGGCCATCGCGAGGTGCGACGCCTACGGGGCCGAGTCGCATGAGGCGCTGCGCCGGCTGCTGGACCAGTTGGGCGGCGCCGGGCGGCTGGTGCGCGGCAAGACGGTCACGATGAAGATCAACCTCACCGGCTCGCCGGCGATGCGCATGGGCACGGTTCCGGCGGAAAAGGCGCAGTACACGCACCCGGCCGTGATCGGCTCGCTGATCCGGCTGCTGGGCGACGCCGGGGCGAGGCGGATCCAGGTGGCGGAAGGGTGCTTTTCCTCGGATGAGCCGATGGAGGAGTTCCTGCTGGCTGCGGGGTGGGACCCGGCGCCGTGGGCCGCGGCGGCGCCGCAGGTTCTGTTCGAAAATACGAACACGCTCGGCAGCGGGAGGCGTTATGCGCGGTTCACGACCCCGCGCGGAGGGCATCTGTTTCCGGGCTTCGACCTCAATCACGCTTATGCCGACTGCGACGTCGTGGTGAGTGTCGCCAAACTGAAGGAGCATGCCACCTGCGGCGTGACGCTGGGGATGAAAAACATGTTTGGCGCCACGCCGTTGACCATTTATGGCGACTACGCCGGCCGGGACGAGCCGGACGAGGCCGCCGCCCGGAGCGGGCGCGTGATGGTGATGCACTTCGGGCGGCGGCCGCCTTCCCGCAGCGCACCGCAGCCGCGCGAAGAAGGCACGCCCCGGGATGACAGATGGCGCATGCCGCGCATCGTGGCTGACCTGGCGGCGGCGCTGCCCGTGCATCTGACGGTGATTGACGGCATCGACACCATGGCGGGCGGCGAAGGGCCCTGGATCCACGGCGTCCGCCCGGTGCATCCGGGGCTGCTGATTGCAGGGCTGAATCCCGTCTGCACCGACGCGGTGGCCACCGCCTGCATGGGGTTCGATCCGATGGCCGTGCGCGGCGAGCCGCCGTTTGAGCGCTGCGACAGCTTCCTCGAACTGGCGGAACAGCTCGGCGTCGGGACGCGGGACCTGCGGCGGATCGAGGTGGCAGGCGTACCGGTGGAGAAGGCCCGGTTCCGCTTCCGGGGCTGATTCCGGCCAGTCCCCGCGCCGCGCCGCCGCCGGCGCGCATCGAACAGACAGAGGACGGCCATGACCCTGTTGCCCAGGCATCGATACTCACTGCCGTGGTCGATGGTGACCCCAAAATCCGTGTACCTGAGCCGCCGACGCGTGCTGGCTTGCCTGCTGGCCCCGCCCCCGGCGGCCGCGGCGGCGCAACGGCTCGAAAATGTCCGCAAGACCGGCTACGGCCAGGGCGAGAAGCTGACGCCGTATGAGGCCGTCACCGGCTACAACAACTTTTACGAGTTTGGCACCGGCAAGGAAGACCCGGCGCGGCACGCCTCGAGCCTCCGCACCCGGCCGTGGACCGTGCGGGTGGATGGGGAAGTCCATAAGCCGCGAACCTATGACATCGACCAGGTGCTGCGGCTGGCGCCGCTCGAAGAGCGCATTTACCGCCACCGTTGCGTGGAAGGCTGGTCGATGGTGGTGCCGTGGATCGGTTTTCCCCTGGCGGAGCTGCTAAAGCAGGCCGAGCCGACCTCGAACGCCCGCTTCGTGGCTTTTGAAAGCTTCTACGATCCACGCCAGATGCCGCTGGCGTCCTGGGCGGGCATCCCGTTCCCCTACGTGGAAGGGTTGCGGCTGGACGAGGCGATGCACCCGCTGACGCTGCTTGTCGTCGGACTCTACGGGGAGATCCTGCCGAACCAGAACGGGGCGCCGCTGCGGCTGATCGTCCCGTGGAAATACGGCTTCAAGGGAATCAAGTCGATCGTCCGGATCCGGCTCGTAAAAAACCAGCCGCCCACCACATGGAATATGGCGAACTCCCGGGAATATGGTTTTTATTCGAACGTGAATCCCCTGGTGGATCATCCCCGCTGGAGTCAGGCAAAGGAGCGTCGCATCGGCGAGCTGTTCAAGCGGGACACGCTTCTTTTCAACGGGTACGGCAACGAGGTGGCGCATCTGTACGCCGGGATGGACCTGCGGAAATACTATTGATGGGCCGCAGACAGGAAACCCGGTTTTCACGAGATTTCTGTGCGCAGGCACTACTGGTCATTGTTCTTTTTTTGCCCTTTCTTGCGTTGATTTATGGCTTGTTTCAGGGCCGCCTTGGGCCGAATCCCGTTGAGAAAATCACCCACCAGACGGGACTCTGGACGCTGCGGCTTCTGCTGGCCACTCTGGCGGTGACACCGCTGCGGCGGATGCTGGGAGCGCCCGGCCTCGGCCGCTTCCGGCGCACGCTTGGTCTGATGGCGTTTTTCTACGGCACGTTGCACCTGACCACCTATGTCTGGCTGGACCAGTTTTTTGACTGGGCCGCCATGGGCCGGGACATTCTGAAGCGGCGGTTCATCACCGCGGGCATGGTCTCCTTCGCCCTCATGGTTCCGCTTGCCGTCACCTCGACGCGCGGCTGGATCGTACGGCTGGGCGGCCGGCGCTGGCAGCGCCTGCACCGTCTCGTGTATGTTGCCGCGGCGGCCGGCGTGGCGCATTTCTGGTGGCTGGTGAAGTCCGACATCCGCGAACCGGCCCTGTACGGGGTGATCTTTGCGGTGCTGATGCTCGCCCGCCTGCCGGGCCGAAGTGGAGCAACGGCCGAAGGCGGCCTTCCGGCGCGACCTGATCCACGCTGAGCCCGGACAGCGATTGTGGCTGCGTGTTTTGTCTCCGCTGCAAGCAATCAGCACGAGGCAGCGCCGCCGTCTCCCCGGTGCGTGAGGCGGTGCGTATGGGAAAATCAGGGTTTCCGGTGTCCACCCGCACGATTTTCCTCATCCGCCACGGCCAGGCCGGCACGCGCGACGACTATGATCGCCTCTCACCTCTCGGGCGGGAGCAGGCGCGGCGGCTGGGGCAGTTTTTCCTGCGCGAGGGAATCCGTTTCGACCGCTGGGTCGCCGGGGGGCTCCGGCGGCAGCAGGAGACGGCCGCCGTGGTCCGCGAGGCGTTCCTGGAAGCCGGCGCCGCCACGCCGGAATGCGAAATCGATGCCCGCTGGAGCGAGTTCGATCTCGACGAGGTCTATGCGGGCATCGCGCCGCAAATCGCCGCCCATGACGAGGAGTTCCGCGCCCGCCATGAGGAGATGCTCGCCCGCATGCGCTCCGGCGACGGCGCCATCCACCGCCAGTGGACGCCCGCGGACACGCAGGTGGTCCGCGCGTGGATCGAACAGCGCTACCCTTTCGAGGGCGAAAGCTGGGATGCATTCATCAGCCGGGTAGAGGAGGCGCTGCGTGACGCTGCTCGCGGCGAGGCCCGCTCCACCGCGGTGTTCACCTCGGCCACGCCGGCCGCCATCGCGGTAGCGTTCCTGTTTGGCAGCCGCGCCCCCCTGCCCATCATGCGCATGGCCGGCGCGGCGCTGAATGCGAACTTCACGATTCTCGACGTGCGCGACGGAGTGCCTGCCCTGGCCTGCTTCAACGCCGTGCCGCACCTCGACGAGCCGCGGCTGCGCACCTTCCGATGAGCCTGCCGGTGCTGATTCTCGGCTGCGGGTACACGGCCAGCCGCGTGGCGCGGCGGCTCGCCGCCCGTGGCACGGACGTCATCGCAGCCGGGCGCAGTTTCCGCCACCTGAGCGATGACCCGCGCATTCGACAGATCCGGGCCGACTTTCGCGAGCAGGAATCGCTGACGAGCCTGCAACGGGGGCTGCCGGAAGAGCTGCTCGTTCTTCACTCCGTGCCGGTGCTGGAAGGCCCTCGCGACGTGACGCGAGAACTGCTGGAGACCATCGGCGCGCGGGCGCGGCGCATCGTGTATCTTTCCACGACCGCCGTGTACGGCGGCCAGCGCTGGGTGGATGAGACCACCGCCCCCGCACCGCAAACCGAGGAGGCGCGCCTGCGGCTCGCCGCCGAACAGATGGTGCTTGCGGCGCCGTGTCCGTCCATCGTTCTGCGTCCCGCGGCCATTTACGGGCCGGGTCGTGGTGTCCACGTTTCGATTCCCGCCGGGCGCTTCCGCCTGGCAGGCGACGGCTCGGCGTGGATATCGCGAATTCATGTGGACGACCTCGCGGCGCTGATCGAGGCGGCTCTGGAGAGCCGGATCGGCGGCGCGTGGCCGGTGGCCGATGAAGAGCCGGCAAGGCAGCGCGACATCGCCGCCTTTGTCTGCGATCTGCTGGGCTGTCCGATGCCCGTCTCGGCGCCGCCGGCGCAGTTGCACCGCACGCTGCGCGCCAACCGGCGCGTCGATGGCCGCGCGGTCTTCCGCGCGCACGGACTCACGCTGCGCTACCCCTCCTACCGCGTCGGGATCCCCGCCTGTCTCGCCGCCGAAGGCAACGGGCAGCCGGGCGCGCTACAATCCGAAGCTTGAAGCCCCGCAAGAAAGTTTCCGCGCCCAGGCCAGCGCCGGAAAAACGGGTGCTGAAGACGCTCGACCGGGCGCTTTCCAGACTTGGCTTCTGCTCGCGCACCGAAGCGGCTGCCTGGATCCGCGCGGGACGTGTTCGCGTCAACGGCCGCGCGCAGACCGATCCAGAGGTCTGGGTCGACCTCCACCATGACCGGATCACCGTGGACGGCAAGCCGCTGTTCGAGGGCCGCAAAAAATACCTGCTGCTGTACAAGCCGAAGGGCTATCTGACGACGTGGCGCGACCCGCAGGGCCGCCCCACCGTGTACGACCTGCTTGGCAAGACCCGCCAATGGATCTTTCCCGTGGGCCGGCTGGACCTGGACACCTCCGGGCTCCTGTTGATGACCAACGACAGCGAGTTTGCCGAGCTGATCACCAACCCGCAGTACCACGTGCCCAAGACGTATCTGGTGAAGGCGTCCACGGTGCTCTCCGACGGGCAACTGGCGGCGCTGCGCCAAGGCGTGGAGCTGAAGGACGGTCGCACGCGGCCTGCCGAGGTCATCCGGCTGCGCGACAGCGGCGGCCGGACGTTTTTCGAGATCACGATCACGGAGGGACGCAACCGGCAGGTTCGCCGCATGGTGGAGGCGGTGGGCAGCAAGGTGCTGAAGCTGGTGCGAACGGCCATCGGGCCGGTGCGGATCGGGAGGCTCGAAATCGGCCGATGGCGCGAGCTGGAGCCGGCGGAAGTGCAGGCCCTCATCCAGTGCGCCAGGCGCGGCGCCCGGCGAGCCGCCAGGGAAGCTTCACGCCGCCAGCCGCCCGAGCCGGTCTGACAGGGCCATCCAGCCGAGCGTCATCGCCAGCACTTCGCTGTCGCCGAGGTTGTATTCGAAAAACCCGGTGACGAGAACGGCAATCAGCACGGCCACTGTGCCGTGATGGACCCATGCCAGGGCGGCCTGGCTCCGCGCCCTGCGCCAGGCGGAGGCGAGATGCCAGAGAAAAAACAGAACCGCCGCCAGCGCCGCGGGCACGCCGCGCTCGGCCGCCCATTGCAGGTAGATGTTGTGCAGGTGGGCATAATAGCCGGGCGGAGGGTCGGGCGGTAGATCGGCGGGAACATGCTCGCGGAAGTGCGCGCCGATGCGCTCCGGACCGAGGCCAAACCAGGGATGCCGCCGGATCATCTCGACACCCGTGCGCCACGTATAGATGCGATGCAGGTTTGAATCCATGATCCCGCGGGGACGCACGACGGAAAGGGCGCGCTCCCGCACCGCCGCCGGGCCCAGCAGCACCACGGCGGCTGCGGCGGCGGGCAGCGCCGCAGCCGCCCATCGGCGCCACTGCCATAAGAGATAGAGTCCGCCGGCGAAGGCGCCGATCCAGACGCCGCGCGTCATGGCAAGCACCAGCGCCACGGCCATCACCGCCAGGCAGAGCCACGCCGCGCGCCGGCGCCGCGGCTCGCGGCAGGCCCACAGCGTCAGCGCCAGACCGGCCATCAGCGCGATCATCATCTGTCCGCTGAACGTCATCCAGTGGCTGTTGAAGCCGGTGATGCGCGCGGCCACATACGAGGCATAAAAATCCGCGCCCGCGTGTTGCGCGGCCAGATATTTCACCGCAAACTGACCGCAACCCCACAGGGCTGAAAGCGCGCCGCCCGCCAGCCAGCCCCAGGCGAGCCAGCGGGCGTCTTCCACATGTCGGACCGCCGAAAGAACGGCAAACAGAGTGAGCCAGGCGTAGAACTTCTTCACCTGCGGCAGGCCCGCGGCGGGCGCATCGCTGAGCGTCACTGCGGCCAGAGTCCAGAGAAAGAAAAAGAGGAGCAGCGGCCAGCCGTGGGGCGCGGACCAGCGCGCTCGGGCCAGCAGCAGGCAGGCCAGCGCCGCAGCGAGCAGGATCTGCGAAGCGGCAATGGAGACGGCCGCGGCCGCGGCTGCTCCGAGCGCGCACCATCGCGCGCCGTCCTCCCAGAACCCTCTTTCGCTCAACAAGATCACCTCGGGGCAGTATGCCACAATACGGTACGGAGGCTCGCGTGGAGATCCTGCTGCTGCGTCACGGCATCGCCGAAGATGCTCGCCCGGGCCAGGCCGATGCCGACCGCGCCCTGACGCGCGAGGGCAAACAGAAGCTGCGCGCGCTGCTGCGGCGGCTCGCCCGGGCCGGCGTGCGCCCCGCGTTGATCCTCACAAGCCCCTATCTGCGTGCGCGCCAGTCGGCGGAGATTGCACGCGACGTGCTTGCCCCGGACGCAATGATCGTGCCGGCGCGGGCGCTTTCCCCCGGCTCGACGCCGCAGGAGGCCTGGGAGGAGATCCGGCTGTACTCGAACCAGCCCTCCGTGCTCTGCTCTTCTCACGAGCCGCTGTGCAGCGAGCTCGCCGGCTACCTGCTCGGCGCGCCCGGCCTCGCGGTGGACTTCAAGAAAGGCGCGGTGATGCGGGTCGATGCCGAAGGCGCCGGTCTGCGGCCGCGCGGCACGCTCAGGTGGTTTGTGATTCCAAGACTCGCCTGACGAACTGCTCCGCTTCTTCCCGAGTCCTGACGCGGCCGGCAAGCTGTTCTTCCTCGAGCGCCTTCAACGCACGGGAAAACGCCGGTCCCGGCTCGTAGCCCATGGCGATCAGGTCGCGCCCGCGCACGAGTGGCGGCGGATGCAGCGCTTCGGGCGGCAGCGCGGCCAGACGCTGGCGGACCTGCTCGTAGATCTCCAGAGGACGCCCGCTGGAGGCGAGGTCGATGCGGTACAGTTCGAGCAGCGTGTCGAAGCCGGGCTGGCGCACAAAGCGGCGGAAGGTGGCTTCGGTCATGCGCATCGCGTCCTTGAAACGCATGTGCTGGGCCACCAGCCAGGCGACCCGTTCGACGAGGTCCTTCGGGTAGCGCAGTCGCGCAAGGATCTGGCGGGCCATCCCGGCGCCGGCCTTTTCGTGCCCGGTGAAACGGATGCGGTCTTCGAATGTCTGCGTGACGGGCTTGCCCACGTCATGCAGCAGGCAGCCCCAGGCGAGGTCGAGCGGCGCGTTGCGCAGCAGGCCCAACATGGCCAGCGTGTGCGTCCAGACGTCGCCCTCAGGGTGGTAGTCCGGCGGCTGCTCGACGCCCTTCATGCGCGCCACCTCGGGCAGGATGGGTTCGAGCAGCCCGGTCTGGTCGAGCAGCTCGAAACCGCGGCGCGGCGCGGCGCCGGTGAGGATCCGCGTCAGTTCGTCGCGGATCCGCTCGGCCGAGATGCGCAGGATGGCGGGCGCAAGTTCGCGGATGGCGGCGAAGGTGCGCGGCTCGATTTCGAATCCGAGCTCGGCGGCGAAGCGCACGGCGCGCAGCATGCGCAGATGATCCTCAGCGAAGCGTTCGTGCGGACCGCCGATGGCGCGGATCAGGCGGGCACGGAGGTCGGCGAGCCCGCCAACGTGGTCGACGACCTCCCCGGTGAACGGGTCTTCGAGCAGGGCGTTGATGGTGAAGTCGCGGCGGCCCAGATCAGCGCGGACGTCCTTTTCGAAGCGGACCTGCTCCGGGTGGCGGCCGTCGCGGTAGCCGCCCTCGCTGCGGTAGGTGGCCACCTGCACCTCGGCGCCGCCGCGCCGGACGAGCACGACGCCGAAGTGGGCGCCGACTTCGAGTGCGTCGGGAAACAGGCGGCGGAGCTCGGCTGGTGTGGCATCGGTGGTCAGATCGCGGTCATGGACGGGCCGGCCGAGCAGCCGGTCGCGGACGCAGCCGCCCACCAGCCAGGCCTCGTGGCCGGCGGCGCGCAGCGCGGCCGCGACCTCGCGCGCGAGCTGCGCGCCGCGGTCTTCGCTCATGCTTTGATCGTAAGATAGGAAACGCGGCCGGTTTTTTCCGGCACCGCTTTTATGTCGGATCCTGGAAGTCCTTCCCAGCAGCTTCAAAAGAGCCTTCCGAAGATCGTCGTCGCAACGACGGTCGCGCTTTCATTCATCTCGTTTTGGCGCGGCGCGGCGATCGTGCTCAGCGATCTGGCCTCGACGATGTTCTACGTCGGCGGCATCGCCGAACACGCCCTTGGCAAGAGCGCGCCATGGTTTGTGTTGGCGGTGCTGCTGTTCGGCTTCGCCATCCGCTCGATTTATCTGGAAAGCTGCGGCATGTTCGTCCGCGGAGGCGTTTACGTCGTGGTGCGCGACGCCATCGGCCCGACGACGGCGAAATTCTCCGTCTCGGCGCTCGTGGTGGACTATGTGCTCACCGGACCGATCTCATCGGTTTCCGCCGGTCATTATCTCGCGGGCCTGATCAACGAGCTGTCGGCTCACCTCAACTCCAGCTTCCGGCTGCCGCCGGCGGCCTTTGCGGTGACGTTTGGCGTCGCCGTCACGCTGTACTTCTGGCGGCAGAACGTCAAGGGCATCCACGAGAGCTCGGGCAAGGCGCTGCGCATCATGCAGATCACCACCGTGATGGTGGGCGTGCTGCTCATCTGGGCGCCGCTGACGATGCTGTTGAAGGGCAGGCATTCGCTGCCGCCGCTGCCGACGCTCGACAACATCCGCTTCGAGTCGCACTCGCTGGGGTGGCTGGAAGGCACCTTCTGGCCCACGCTGTGGCCGGCGGCGCTGGTAATCGGCTTCGGGCACACGCTGCTCGCCATGAGCGGGTTCGAGACGCTGGCCCAGGTCTACCGCGAGATTGCGGCGCCGAAGATGAAGAACCTGATCCGCGCCGCCAATCTCGTCTGCATTTACGCGCTGGTGGCCACCGGCGGGGTCACCTTCGCCTCGGTGATGCTGATTCCGGATGACGTCCGGCCCAGATATTTCGACAACCTGATCGGCGGGCTCACGGCCTATCTGGCCGGTCCGGAGATCCTGCGGCTTGGCTTCCACATCTTCGTCGTCATTGTCGGCGCGCTGATTCTTTCCGGCGCCGTGAACACCTCGATCATCGGGGCCAACGGCGTCCTGAACCGCGTGGCCGAGGACGGCGTCCTGACGAACTGGTTCCGCCGGCCGCACTCGCGCTTCGGCACCACCTACCGCATCATTGGCATCATCACCGCTGCGCAGATCCTGACGATTCTCGCGTCCCGCGGCGACGTCTACCTGCTCGGCGAGGCCTACGCCTTCGGCGTGGTGTGGAGCTTCGCGCTGAAAGGGCTGGGGGTGCTGGCGCTGCGCTTCCAGCGGAAGGACCAGGAGTACCGTTTCCCGCTCAACTTCCACATCGGCGGCGTGGAGATCCCGTTCGGGCTGGGCGTAACGACGGCGGCGCTGCTGCTGGTGGCCGTCACCAACCTGCTCACCAAGCAGATCGCGACGATCTACGGCCTGAGCCTGACGGCGGTGCTGTTCATCGTCTTCAGCCTGTCGGAACGCGTGAACGCACGGCAGACGGGCGGCGCACAGGCGATGGAAGAGTTCAACCTCGACCACGAGCCGGACGTCGACCCGCAGCGTGTGCATGCGCGGCCGGGCTGCGTGCTGGTGGCGGTGCGCGACTACAACCGCATGGACCACCTGAAGACGGTGCTGCGCAAGACGAACATCCGCCGCCAGGACATTGTCGTGATGACGGTCCGCCCGGTGGATGCGGGCGCCGGCGAGCACGAGCTGGCCCAGGATCAACTGTTCACCGACTACGAGCGCGAGCTGTTCACCCGTGTTGTGGCGCTGGCGGAGAAAGAAGGCAAGCCGGTGGAGCTGCTGGTGGTTCCGGCCACCGATCCCTTCATGGCGATGGTCCACACGGCGCAGAAACTCAAGGCGTCGCGGCTGGTGACGGGCGTTTCGCGCGCCATGCCCAGCGAAGAGCTGGCCCGGCGCATCGGGCTTGCCTGGGAGCAGTTGCCCGAGCCGCGCCATCCGTTTTCACTCGAAATCATCGCGCCGGACCGCCCCTCGACGTTTGTCAACCTGGGTCCGCACCCGCCGCGCCTGTGGCCGGAGGACATCGACCGGCTCCATGAGCTCTGGCTGCGGCTGACGACGCAGGAAGGTTTCACCGCATCCCTGCATCACCGCGATGTGGTTGGCGCGGCGCTGCGGTATCTGGAGAAAAACCTCGACAACGCCGAGCGCCGCCAGGAAGTCATTGAGGAGATCCGCCGCCAGGTGGCCGCCGGCGAGGCGGCCAGCCCCGCAGTGGAGATCCAGCCGCCGGCGTCGGAAGCCCGTTAGCTGCTCAGCGCAGCGGCGAATAGGATGCGGCGCGATAGAGCGAGATCTGGATGACGCTCGAGATCTGTCCGTGACGGGCGATGGATTCAGCGCGGACCTTCGCCCACTCGGGGTCCGCCGAGAATGCGTTCCAGGCCTTTTCGCGCGCGGCGAGCGAATCAAACGGCGTCAGGTAGACGAGGTTGGGCTTGTGCGGGCCGGCCAGCGTGGATCCATAAAGGATCGGATGGATGCCCACGCGGTGGAAGATCGGGATCTCGGGTCCGGCGAAACGCTCGTGCAGCGCCCGAAGCTGGCGCTCGGTCGGGCTGTGGTAGAGGCGCAGCTCAAAGATGCGCGGCTGCGGCGCGGCCGGAAGGCTTTCGGGCAGGGGCGGCGTATAAGGCGCTGCCTCCAGCAGGACCTCGCTGTAGTCCTCATACGGGGGCTCGGCGTCCTGCTCGAGCGCGGCAAGAGCGGCGCGGAAGCCTTCGTCGGCGGCCAGGCGCGCGCGGGTCTCCAGCCACTGGTCGAGACTCGCGTAAGCCGTCAGGCAGGCCACCTGCGGCATGTGGGGCGCCACCAGCGCTTCCAGCACGAGCGCGGGCGGCGGCGCCTTCAGGCGGCGGCACGCGGCCAGCAGGCCCTTTTCGAGAAAGGCGTGCAGGCGTCCAGGCTGGCCGCCGTTGCGGAGAAAGTACTGCTGGAGGACAAAGTAACGCGCCCCGCGGGGCGCCTCGGGTGTCTGTGCCATCGAGTCCATGAAAACCACTCCAGGGATTGCGAGAAACTGCCTTCGTTGCATCGGGGGAATCCGCTTTGACAGGCTATCAGAAGTGAGCACGTTTCAGCGGGCTTTGTGGCCCGTCCTGCTGGTCGCCACCGCGCAGGCGGCCGACTTTCTTCCGCCCGCGGGCACGCGCCCGGCCGCGCGGCGCCCGGGAGCGGAGACCATCCTCCCCGGCGGCCGCATCCTGACACCGCTGGGACGCCAGTTCAACACCGGACCGGGCGCCTTCGGGCTCGCCGTGAGCCCGGACGGCCGGCTGGCGGTAACCGCCAACGGCGGGCCGAACCGCTTCTCTCTCACCGTGCTCGACATGAGCTCCGAGCCCTGGCGCGCGCGGGAGCTGCGCGCCAGGACCCGCGAGGAGAAGGCCGCGCGGGACGAAGACGACTGGCGCAGCGTCTTCATGGGCCTTGCCTTCGCCGACGACCGCCGCCTGTTTGCCTCCGAGGGCAACTCCGGCCGCGTTCGTGAGATCAGCCTGCCGGGCGGGCAGGTGCGGCGCGTGCTGGATCTCAACCAGGGCCCGTGGCGGGACAGCTACTCCGGGGATCTGGCTTACGATGCCAGACGCCGCATTCTTTATGTCGTCGACCAGGCCAATTTCCGCGTGGCCGTCTTCGACGCGCGCTCCGGGCGGATGATCGCCAGCGTCCGCACTGGCCGGCTCCCGTTCAAGGCGGCGCTCTCGCCTGACGGCCAGCGGCTCTATGTCACCAACATCGGAATGTTCGAGTACCGGCCCGTGCCGGGCGCCAGCGCCGAGGATGCGCGGCGAACGGGGCTTCCGTTTCCGGCCTTCGGTTTCCCTTCGAAGGAAGCGGAGACGGGCGCGCGCCGCCTGACCGGGGGAGGCGAGGAGGTTTTTGTGCCCGGCCTCGGCGACCCGAACGTGGAGGAGTCGAACTCGCTTTGTGTGATCGACGTGGCCAGGCCTTCCCAGCCACGCGTGGTGCGGTTCGTGCGCACAGGCAGGCCGTTCGGGCCGGAGAGCCTGGGCGGAGCGAGCCCGTCCGGCGTTGTCGCCACGGCCGGGTCGATCTATGTCAGCAACGCGCATCAGGACACGGTGACGGTGATCGACGCGGTGACGTTGATCGAGAAGGCGACCATCGAGCTGCGCATCCCGCGGCTCGAGAGTTACCGCGGCGTGCTGCCGGTGGGGCTGGCGCTCGACCTGCCGAACGGCCGCCTGCTGGTGGCCGAGGCGGGCATCAATGCGGTGGGCGTGATTGATCTGGCCACCAACCGTCTCACCGGTCATCTGCCCGCCGGGTGGTGGCCGGCGGCGGTGGCCGTGGACCGCGGCCGCTACTTCGTGGCCAGCGCCAAGGGGCTTGGGACGGGGCCGAACGCGACGAAGACGGCGCCGCTCGAACGAAGCTTTCAGGGCGAGCTGCGCCAGGGGCTGCTCAGCGTCTATGATGCGCCGCTCAGCCGGGCGATCTCTTTTCATACCCAGGCGGTGATGGCCAACAACGGGTTCCTGCCCGTGGCCGAGACGCCGCGGCCGCTGCCGCTCGAGCTGCGCCACGTGGTGCTGATCGTCAAGGAAAACCGCACCTACGACGAAGTGCTCGGCGATGTCACGCGCGACGCCGTGCGCGAGCTGCGCGCCGCGCCGGAGCTGGCGCGCTTCGGCCGCCGCGGCTGGGTGGAGATCGACCAGGACTCGCTGCGGACGCGGCTCGAAAAGCAGTTTTACAACATCACGCCCAACCACCATGCGCTGGTGGAGCGCTTCGCTTTCAGCGACAACTTTTATGCCGACAGCGAGGTGAGCGTCGATGGCCATCACTGGCTGGTGGGCTCATATCCGAACGCCTGGACGGAATCGTCGCTGATGGCCTCCTACGGCGGGCAGAAGGACTTCCGTTTTCCCACCACCGCGCCCGGCAGGCTTCAGTTTGCCCAGAGCAACTCAAGCCTTCACCCCGAGGAACAGCTCGAGGCGGGCGCACTGTGGCACCACCTGGAACGGCACGGGATCCCGTTCCGCAACTTCGGCGAGGGCTTCGAGCTGGCGGGCGTGGTCGAGGAGGCCGGGCTGATGCCGACCGGGGCGCGGTTCCTCACCAATGTGCCGATGCCGCGGCCGCTGTGGGAGAACACTTCGCGCCAGTATCCGCAGTACAACACCAACATTCCGGACCAGTACCGCGCCGATGCTTTCATCCGCGAAATCGAGGAGCTCTACGTCAGGCCCGGCAGGGAACTGCCGCGCTTCATCTACATTCATCTGCCCAATGATCACCTGGCGCGGCCCCGGCCCGGCGACGGCTACCCGTTCCGGGCGTCCTTCATGGCGGACAACGACTATGCGCTGGGGCGGATCCTCGAGTACCTTTCGAAGACCAGATGGTGGCGCACCATGGCCGTATTCATCACCGAGGACGATGCGCAGGGCGGCGTCGATCACATCGACAGCCACCGCACGCTGCTGATGGTCGTCAGTCCGTTTGCACGGAAAAATTACGCTTCCGCGACGAACGCCAGTTTTCCGGCGCTGCTGAAGACGATTTTCCGCATTCTCGGGCTGCCGCCGCTAAACCTGTTTGACGCCACCGCTGCCGACCTGGGCGACTGTTTTTCGAGCATTCCCGATTTTGCGCCGTTCGATGCCATCACGCCCGAGCCGGAGATCTTCGACCCGGCCAGGGCGAAAGACCCGGCCGATCCCGAGCCGCCTCCGCGGATGGACGATCCCGCCGTGCTGCGCGAACAGCACCGCAGGCGCTGAGCCTCACAGCTTCGGCCGGGGGTCCGGCGAGAGGAACTCGTGTTCCACCCAGCCGGTGCGGCCTTCCAGCGGCCCTTCGAGGATCTGCACCTGGCGCCGGCTCACCTTCTCGGCCAACACCCTGACGCGCGTTCCCGCCGGCACCGGGAAGGCGGTCTGGTTATCGGCGCAGGCCTTCAGGAACGCCTGGTTGTTTTCCACGACGGCCTTCTGGATGGGGTAGCAGTCGTCGGGTTTCACGGCCAGCCAGACCTCCTGGCCGGCCGGCGTGACGAGCAGGGCATAGTCGCCCTTGTGCAGGATCCGGCTGGTTTTCGTTTCCGGCTTCAGGCGCCACGCCTGGCCCACGGCGAACAGGATGGCGAAGCTGCCAATGATCACGGCGGCATAGGCGAGTTTTCTCATCGGGCGCCTCCTTTCGGACTTGCCGCAACTTCCGCCCCTATTGTTGGGCGGTTGCGTCAGGAGTTCAAGGGGCCGGTGGTGTATACTGAAATTGTCGAACCCTGCGAGTGGGCGTAAGCCCACTTTTTTGTTAGGGTCGGCAACCGGGAATTTCGGGCTCCGCGCAGCGGTTTTTTCCGCTGTGGCGGGGCGGAATCAGCCAACGATGCCATCGGCCACACGAGACAGGGTGATCCAGCGGGTCACGGAAATCGCCGAACGCGCCGCCCGGCGCGAAGGGCTCTCCGTGTGGGACGTCGAGCTGGCCGGCAGCGGACGCAACCGCGTGCTGCGGATCTATATCGACAAGGAAGGCGGCGTCACGCTGGCCGACTGCGAGCTGATCTCGCAGCAGGTGGGCGCGGTGCTCGACGCCGAGGACGTGGTTCCCGGCGAGAGCTACCATCTGGAAGTGAGCTCGCCTGGCGTCGAGCGCCGGCTGAGCAGGCCGGAACATTTTGACCATTGCCGGGGCCAGAAAGTGCGCCTCCAGCTCAGCGAACCGGTGGAAGGACAGCGCCGCTGGGAGGGCGTCCTTCGGGGACTGGATGAGGGCTGCGTGGTGCTGGAGGCCGGTGCAGGCAGGACCATCCGCGTCCGGATGGAAATCATCGAAAAGGCAAATCTGAAATTCGAGTGGTGAACCGGCCGGTTCGCCCGCGAATGCGCAGCGAGAGGAGCAAGTCGCTTGGCATCCATCAAAGAGTCGATTGAGATCCTGAGCAAGGAGAAGGGCATCGATCCGCAGATCGTGCTCGATGCGGTGAAGGACGCCATGCTCGTGGCCGCACGGAAGCAGTTCCGCGGCGGCGAGGAACTGGAAGCGGACTTCGACGAACGCACCGGGAATTTCTCGATCTACGCGGTGAAAACCGTAGTGGAAAACGTCACGGACCCGGCCAAAGAGATCTCCCTGGCCGAGGCGCGGAAGCTGGACCCGGAAGCCGCCGTCGGCGCCACCGTGCGCGTGCCGAAGCCGACCGAAGCGCTGGGGCGCATCTCTGCACAGACGGCGCGGCAGGTGATCCTCCAGAAGGTGCGCGAGGCCGAGCGCGACAACATCTGCGCCGAGTTCTCCGGCCGCATCGGCGAGCTGGTTAACTGCACGGTGAAGCGGATGGAAGGCCCGGACATTATCGTCGAGATCGGCAAGGCCGAGGCGCGGCTTCCGAAGAAGGAACAGAGCCGGCTGGAGAGCTTCAGCGTGGGCGAGCGCATCCGCTGCGTCATCAAGAGCGTGGAAAAAACGGGCAAGAACGCCGGCGTCATCGTCTCGCGCGCCGCGCCCGAGCTGGTGATGCGTCTGTTTGAACAGGAAGTGCCGGAGATTTACGACGGCACCGTGGTCATCCGTGCCTGCGCGCGCGAGGCCGGCGAGCGGACCAAGATCGCCGTGGTGAGCCGCGACCGCGATGTCGACTGCGTCGGCGCCTGCGTCGGCATGAAAGGCATGCGAGTGCAGTCTATCATCCGCGAGCTCCGCGGCGAAAAAATCGACATTATCGAATACAGCGACGATCCGGTGGTCTTCGCCACCCACGCGCTCAGCCCGGCCAGAATCAGCCGCGTGTCCGTGCTGGATCCGGTCGAAAAATACATGGAAGTCATCGTGGACGATTCGCAGCTTTCGCTCGCCATCGGCAAGAAGGGGCAGAACGTGCGGCTGGCGGCGAAGCTGATGGGCTGGCGCATTGACATCAAGACGGAAGAAGAGAAGCGCCGCGAAGTGGAGGCCAGCATGGCCGCCATGGCGATGGGGACGCCGGTGAGCGTGCTGCTCGACTACGGGCTTTCCGAGGCGGCGCTCGAAAAACTGCTGGCCGGCGGCGTGGGCTCGGTGGAAAAACTGGGCTCGATGACGCCGGAAGAGCTGCTGGAAATCGAGGGAATTACGGAAGAATTTCTCTCGGAAATCGGAATTTCCGTGAACGCATATTATCAGCACCTGGAAGGGGGCGCGCAGCCGGAGGCCGCGGCCGCAGCGGCGGAACCGCCTGCCGGAACTGCCCCGGAAACGGAGGTCCCGGCGCCGGCTGGAGAGGCGCAGCCTGCGGCCGGGGAGGCCGCCGCGGAGCCGGAGCCGCAGGCGGCTTCGCCGGTGCCCGAGTCCGGCCAGGAGGACGAAATTTCGGCTGATGAATCTGATACGATGAAATCCACGGGTCTAGCAGAGCAACCATCAGCCGGACAGTGACCGAAGGGAGTGCGGAGAAGGAGTTGAAGGGCCAGTCCTGCGCGGCGGGGCGGCGTCCCACGTATGAGCAAGATTCGCATCAATGAGCTGGCTCGCGAGCTGGAGGTGAAGCCCGGCGTCATCATCGACCTCCTGCCCCGCTTCGGGGTGACAGAGAAGAAGACGCATTCGAGCTCGATCGAAGACGAGCTGGCCAATCGCATCCGCGCCCACTTCCGCGGCGAGCCGGAGCCGGCCCCGCCGCCTGCGGCCGAGACGGCCCCGCCTCCCCCGGAGGCAGCCTCTCCGGCTGAGGCCGAAGCGCCATCCCAAGCGGCCTCGCCTGTGGCCGAACCACCCGTCGAAGAAGCGCATCCCCCCGCAGCGAGGCCCGCGTCGGCTGGCGCTCCGAAGCCCGGCACGATCCTGCCGCCAGGCAGCGCGCCTGCCATTGCAGTTCCGAAAATTCCTGTTCCACCAGTCGCGGGCGGCCCTGCGCGGCCGGCTCCGCCGCCTACCCCTCACGTGCCTCCGATTCCCGTACCTCCCAGAGCGGCTGCGCCGCCGACGACCGCCGCCGAGCCCCGGTCGGCTGCACCTGCAATTCCCAAGCCCCCGGTGGCGGCGCCGCCCACCGTGGCGCGACGGCCGGCCGAGCCTACCGAAAAGCCCGCCCCACCTGTGGTAGCTCCGGCCAGGCCTGGCGCTCCCCGACCCGCGCCGGAAAAGGGGGTTCCGGCCGTCCCGGCAGCGCCAGTGGATCGGAAGGTTGCCGAACCGGCGAGGCCGGCCCCGTCGGCGGCGTCCGGCGCGCCAACCCCGGGCAAGGCGGCCCCTGCCATCCCGCGGCCTCCGGCGGTTCGGCCGGGCCAGATCCTTTCCGGGCCACGGCAGCCGCTGCCGGGCGGCGAGATCCCGAGGCCGCCCATCGTCGCGCCGGGGATCCCGAAACCTCCGGTCACGCAGGTGCCGACGCGCCCCGCCGCCCCCACGGCGGCCGCCCCGTCAGGAGCGGGCGCCCAGGCGGCGCCCGGCGCTCAGACAGCGCCGCGGCCGCTAGCTGGGCAGCCGGTGGCGCGGCCCGTGGTTCCCCCGCGGCCTGACCTGATCGAGAAGCTTCGCAAGACCCAGACGACGCCCACGAAGGCCATGCCAGGGCAGCCTGCCGCCCCGAGGCCCGGCATGCCGGTGCCGGGCCAGCCGATCTACCCGGGGGCCCGCCGGCCTGCCGGCGGGCCGGGCCGCCCCGGCCAGCCTGCTCCGGGAGCACGGCCGGTGCGGGCCCGCGGACCTCACTCCACCACGCCTGTGCTCGAGCCGCCTCCGGCCACCGAGGTGCGGCGCGAGGCCGGGAAGAAGCGGCCCACGCAGCGCGAGCGCGAGCTCGAAAAAGAGGGCATCCTCAAGCCGTTCGGCCGCAAACAGGAGCCGATGACGCTCCCGGTGGTCGACAAGGAGATCCCGATTTCGGAAGGCATCACCGTCAAGGAGCTGAGCGAGAAGCTCGGCGTCAAGGCGAGCATCGTCATCAAACGGCTCGTCGAAAAGGGCATCTTCGCCACCATCAACCAGCCGCTGGAGACAAAGCTCGCCGAGGACCTCTGCCGCGACTTCGGCGCGCGGCCGACGCGCATGAGTTACGAGGAGGAGGCCGTGCAGGAGGTGGAGCTGGCGGAGGTCGAAGCCGACCTCAAGCCGCGCCCGCCCGTGGTCACCGTCATGGGCCACGTCGACCATGGCAAGACCTCGCTGCTCGACGCCATCCGCCAGACCAACGTGGCCGACAAAGAAGCGGGCGGCATCACGCAGCACATTGGCGCTTATCAGGTGGAGCTCGACGGCCGCAGGATTGTCTTCATCGACACGCCCGGCCACGAGGCATTCACCCGCATGCGCGCCCGCGGCGCAAAGGTCACTGACATCGTTGTGCTCGTCGTGGCCGCCGATGACGGCGTCATGCCGCAGACCAAAGAGGCCATCGACCACGCCCGCGCCGCCGGCGTGCCCATCATCGTCGCGGTGAACAAGATCGACAAGCCCGAGGCCCAGCCCGAGCGCGTCAAGCAGCAGCTCACCGATCTCGGCCTGATGCCCGAAGAATGGGGCGGCGACACCATCTTCGTCCCGGTGAGCGCGAAACAGAAGACGAACATCGACCTCCTGCTGGAAATGATCCTGCTGGTGGCCGAGATGCAGGACCTCAAGGCCAACCCGGACCGCCCGGCGGTGGCCACTGTGCTTGAAGCCAAGCTGGACAAGGGCCGCGGGCCGGTCGCCACGGTGATCGTCCGCAATGGCACGCTCCGTGTGGGCGATCACTTCCTCTGCGGCGCCGTCTTTGGCAAGGTTCGCGCGCTGTTTGACGACCGCGGCCGGCCGGTGAAGGAAGCCGGACCCTCGATGCCGGTCGAAATCGTCGGCCTCGAGGCCCTGCCCGAGGTCGGCGACACGCTTCAGGTGGTGACCGACGTCGCCAAGGCCCGCCAGATCGCCGAATACCGGGAACAGAAGGCCCGCGAGGCGTCGCAGGCCAAGACGCGCGTCTCGCTGGAGCAGCTCCACACGCAGTTGCGCGAGGGCGAAGTCAAGGAGCTCAACATCATCCTCAAGGCCGACGTCGGCGGCACCGCGGAAGTGCTGGCCGAGACGCTTCAGAAGCTGTCCACCGAGAAGGTGCAGATCCGCGTCATCTCGGCCGGCGTGGGCGCCATCACCGAGTCCGACGTAGACCTGGCCGATGCCTCCAACGCCATCATCATCGGCTTCAACGTCCGCCCGGACCGCAAGGCGCAGGAGCGCGCCGAGCAGGAAAAGGTGGACATCCGCCTGCACACGATCATCTACGAGCTGACCGACGAGATCAAGAAAGCCATGGTCGGCATGCTCGAGCCTGTCTACCGCGAAGTGTTCAAGGGGCGTGCCGAGGTCAAGGAGATCTTCCGCATCGCCAAGGTGGGCACGGTGGCGGGCTGCGTTGTCGTCGAGGGCGTCGTCCCGCGCGACGCCGAGGTGCGCCTGCTGCGGGACAATGTGGTCGTCTACACCGGCCGGATCGAGTCGCTGAAGCGCTTCAAAAACGACGCCAGCGAGGTCCGGCAGGGACAGGAGTGCGGCATGGCCCTGGCCGGATTCCAGGACATCAAGCCGGGCGACATCATCGAAGCCTTCGTCAAGGAGAAGGTGGCGCCCGAGCTCGGCGTCTGACGCCGCAGGGGGCGCATCATGGCAGCCATTGGCGTGCTCACGCTCGAACTCGAGCTGGTGGAGGCTCATTCGCTCAAGGAGAAGCGCCACTGGGTGCGCGGTCTGAAGGACCGGCTGCGCAACGGGTTCAACCTGGCGGTGGCGGAGATCGACGACCAGAACCTGCTCAACCGCTCCGTGATCGCCGCTGTCACCATCTCCGCTTCCCGCGAAAACGCCGCCAAAGTGCTCGATGCCGCCGAACGCGTGGCCGCCGATTTCCTCGGCCCGGCGCTGCTGTCGGCGACGGTGGACTGGCTGGAGTAGCAGCATGGACGAACTGCGCAGCCGCCGCGTGGCGGAGACCATGCGGGAAGAGCTCAGCGAGCTGATCCGTTTTGAGCTGGACGACCCTCGCGTGGAAGGCGTCGAGGTCACCGAGGTCATCGTCAGCCCGGACATGCGCCGTGCCGAAGTACTGGTCGTCGTCTCGGGGACGGACGAGCAGCAGGAGCAGGCGCTGGAAGGACTCCAGGCGGCGCGCCACTACCTCCGCCGCAACCTGATGCAAAGACTGGAGCTGTTCCGGATGCCGGAGCTCCGCTTTCGGCCCGCGGCAGAACTGCCCGGCGGCGAGGCGCTCAGCCGGCTGCGGCGGCGCATCCGGCGCGGCCGTCCGAAGGGGTCAGCCTGACGTGGCTGCTTCGACTGGGCCAGGGTGATGCTCCGGATTCGCGCTGATGGATTCGCGGCTTGCGAGCCATGAATGGATCTCGCCCGCCAGGTCGGGCCGAACCAGCGGTTGCTCACACGGCTGAAGGCCGCAAGCTGCCGTGGCCGCTCGGTTTGCCAGCATCGCGCGGCGCTTCACTCGCGGCTCAGAAGCGCGGAATGGGCGGTTGGCCGAGCCCGACAACGCATCCCTGCTGCATTTGACTCCAACGGGCCGCCCGCCCGCCACCTGCGACAACTGTCGAAATCTCCGGACCAGGCGACGCTCCCTGCCGGCTTCGCAGAAAGAAATTGCGAACTTTCATTGATCCGGCGCGGCTGCGGGTTGTAGGCTAAAATCAGGCGCAGACGCGAGGCGCGGCGCCGGCATGTCCAGTGCATCTCTCGACAATACAAAGAGTTGTCCGTCTCACCGCGGCCGGGCTTGTTGCCTGCGCACTCGCTGTTTCGCTGTCGGCGTCGACGCCGCCCGAGAGCCCGCTCGTGCGGCTGGAGCGATCTTTTGATGCCATGGGTACCACCTACACCGTGGTCGCCTATGGGCAGGACCGTTTCGCCGTGGACGCGGCCATCGAGGAGACCTATGAGGAAGTCCGGCGGCTGGATCACCTGCTTTCGAACTACCGCCCCGACTCCGAATGGAGCCTGGTGAACCGGGAAGCGCCACGCCGTCCGGTGGAGGTGAGCCGGGAGCTGTTCGATCTGCTGGCCCGGTGCGTCGAATACAGCCGCCTGAGCGAAGGCGCCTTTGACATCACCGTGGGCCCGCTCATGAAGCTGTGGGGCTTCTACAAAGGCGAGGGGCGCGTGCCGCACCGCGCCGAGATTCGGGCCGCGCTGACCCGTATCGGCTGGCGTCACATTCAACTGGATCCCCAGGCGCGCACGGTGCGATTCACTGCGCCGGTCGAGATCGACCCTGGCGGCATCGGCAAAGGGTACGCCGTTGACCGGATGGCCGCCATTCTGCGTGCGCGGGGCGTAGCGAGCGCGCTGATCTCGGCCGGCCGGTCGAGTATCTACGGCATCGGGGCGCCTCCTTCGGAGCCGCGGGGCTGGAAGGTGACGATTCCTGACCCCCGGCAGCCCTCGCGCACGGCCGCGGAGTTCTATCTCAGGGATTTCTCCATGTCCACCTCGGGCACGAGCGAGCGCTTCTTCGTCGCCGGGGGCAGGACGTACAGCCACATCATGGATCCCCGCACCGGTTACCCCGTCCAGGGGATGCTCAGCGTGTCGGTGCTGGCGCCGAAGACGCTGGACAGCGAGGCGTGGACCAAACCGTACTTCGTCCTCGGGCGCGAATGGACCGCCCGCCACAAGCCGAAACAGTTCCAGGTCTTTCTGTGTGAAGACAGATCGGAGAACGCATGCGTGTACCTCCCATGAGCAGCCGTTTCCTTGATGCCTGCCGGCGCCGGCCGACCGATTGCCGGCCCGTCTGGTTCATGCGGCAGGCAGGCCGATATCTGAAGGAGTACCGGGCCATTCGAGCCCGCCACTCCATCCTTGAGATGTGCAAACGTCCGGACCTGGCCGCGCAGGTGACGCTGCAACCGGTCGAGATCCTCGACGTGGACGCGGCCATCATCTTCGCCGACCTGTTGCTCCCGCTCGAGCCGATGGGGCTGCACCTGAAGTTCGTGGCCGGCGAAGGGCCGGTGATCGAGAATCCGGTGCGTACATCGCATGACGTTGACGTGCTCTCGACTTCAAACACGGACGAGCTCGGCTACGTCGGCGAGGCGATCAGGCTGGTCAACGCCGCTCTTGGCGGCAAGGTGCCCGTCATCGGTTTTGTGGGCGCGCCATTCACCATGGCGAGCTACATGATCGAGGGCGGTCCGTCGCGGCACTTCCTGACGACGAAGACGCTGATGTACCGCGACGAGACGCTGTGGCGGCGGCTCATGGGCAAGCTGGTCGACGTGCTCGCGCCATACGCCGTCCTCCAGGTGGCCGCGGGCGCGAAAGCCATTCAGGTGTTCGACTCCTGGGTGGGCGCGCTCGGCTCGGACGACTATGTCCGCTACGTGCAGCCTTACTCGCGCGCGCTCATCGAGCGCATCCGCTCCACCGGCGTTCCGGTGATCCACTTCGGCACCGGCTGCGCAGGGTATTTCAAGGAACTCCACGCCGCCGGCGGCGACGTGATGGGCGTCGACTGGCGGCTCAACATCGACCAGGCGTGGATGGACATCAACTACCGCGCCGCCATTCAGGGCAACCTCGATCCGGCGGCGCTGTTCGCCCCGCTGCCGGAGCTGAAGGCGAAGGTCATCGAGATCCTCAAGCGCACCGGCACGAGGCCGGGCCACATCTTCAACCTCGGCCACGGCATTCTGCCGGAGACGCCGGTGGAGAACGTGAAGGCGGTGGTCCAGATCGTCAGGGAGTTCCGTCCGTAAGGTGGCGGCAACGGCCATTATCGGCGGCGGCATCACCGGCCTGGCCGCGGCCTACGAGCTCACGAAGGCGGGGGCGGAAATTGTGCTCGTGGAGGCAGAACCCCGCCTTGGAGGAGTCATCCAGACGGAAGTTGTCGAAGGGTGCGTGCTGGAAGGGGGGCCGGACAGTTTCCTCGCGGCCAAACCGGCCGCCGAGGAGCTGATCCGTGAACTCGGTCTGGGCAACGAGCTGATCTCCTCGCTCGACGAGCAACGCGTCACCTATGTGGTTCGCAGCGGACGGCTGGTACCGCTGCCCGACGGCCTCATGATGATGGTGCCGACGCGCGTGCTGCCCCTGGCGCTTTCACCGCTCCTGGGCTGGGGCACGAAACTGCGGATGGGGCTCGAATATTTCCGCCGGCCGCGGCCCGCCGCCCGGGATCGCAGCGTGGCGGAGTTCATCGCTGACCACTACGGCCAGGAGGCGGTTGACTATCTGGCCGAGCCGCTGCTGGCGGGCGTCTATGGCGGCAGCCCGGACCGGCTGAGCGTGGAGAGCGTGCTGACGCGCTTTGCGGAACTCGAACGGAGATACGGGAGCCTGACGCGCGGCGTGCTCGCGGCGCGCCGCGCCGCGCGGGCGCGCGGCGGCCAGACCGCGCCTCTGTTCCGCACCCTGAAAAACGGCCTGGCTCAACTGACGGAGGAGCTCGAAAAACGTATCCGTCCGCGGGCCCGCATCGTGCACGCCCGGGCCCTCGCCGTCGAGGCCTGCGAGGGCGGCTACCGGGTGGTGCTCGATGGCGGGGAGATCCAGGCCCCCGGCGTCATCCTGGCCTGCCCGGCCTGGGCGGCGGGCGCGCTGGTGCGCGGGCTGGATGCCCGTCTGGCGGAACTGCTCGAAGGGATCGAGTACACCTCCTCGGTGACGCTTGCCCTTGGTTACCGGCGGGAAGACTGCGGGTGCATCCCGCCCGGCTTCGGGTTTCTGGTGCCCGCGCGCGAGCGCCGGGCGCTGGTGGCCTGCACGTTTGTGGGCGCGAAGTTTCCTTATCGCGTGCCGGAGACGCATGCCGTGCTGCGCTGCTTTCTGGGCGGCGCGGGCGGCGAGACGGTGCTGGAACAAAACGATGCCGATCTGATCCGGCAGGTCCGCGCCGAGCTGAAAGAGCTTCTGGGGTGGGACGCCGACCCGCGTTTCACGCGCCTGCGGCGCTGGCGGCGGGCGATGGCGCAGTACGGTGTGGGCCACGCGCACAGAGTCGACGAGATCCGCGCGCGGCTGCGCGCACAGCCAGGGCTCGAGCTGGCAGGCAACGCGTACGAAGGCATCGGCGTGCCGGACTGCATCCGCACCGGACGCGCTGCGGCGCGCGCTTTGCTGGCGCCATCGAGCGCCGGCGGCCGGCGGAGCTGACCGTTATCCCAACGGGCGTCGCCACAGACGCCCTCCTGTGCTAGACTAAGGCAAAATTCTCGCGCAGCCCAGCTGCGCCAGAGGGGTTGTTTTCCATGCGCAACAAGCTGATCTCCGCCGCCGTTGTGGCCTGCCTGTCCGTGCTGTCCATGCCGGCAGTGCGCGCGCAGGCCACCTTCGCCGATATCCTCGGCACGGTCCGCGATCCGTCCGGCGCCGCCGTGGCGGGCGCCGCGGTTCGCGTCCGCAACCTGTCCACCAACGATACGCGCGAAACGACGACCAATACGGAAGGCGTCTTCCGCGTCCAGTTTCTCCCGCCCGGTTCCTATGAACTCTCGGTGACCCGGAGCGGATTCAGCCGTTACATCCAGGGCCCCATCACGCTGCGTGTGGGGCAGGACGTGGAGCTCAACATCAAACTGGAAGTGGCGGGCATGACCGAGGTGATCACCGTCACCGCGGATGCCGCGCTGGTCAACACGACCAACGCTGAAGTCGGCACGAACTTCGATGTCAGGCGCATCGGGGATCTGCCGATGGCGCCCAATCGCAACATCCTCAACCTGGCCCTCCAGATCCCGGGCGTCAGCCAGTTGAGCTCGGGCAACAGCGCCTTCACGAGCGGGGGCGTGTCGTTCTCCGTGAACGGCATGCGCACGCGCTCGAACAACTTTCTCATCGACGGGCAGGACTCGAACAACGCCAGCATCGGTGGCCTGGTGCAGGAGATCAACAACCCGGACACGGTGGCCGAGATGCGCATCGTTACCAACCAGTTTGCCGCCGAATACGGCCGCGCCGCCGGTTCGGTGGTCAGCATCGTCACCAAGAGCGGCACGAACGAGTTTCACGGCTCGGCCTACTGGTTCTACAACGGCAACAAGCTGAATGCGCGCAGCAATCTGGACAAGCGGAACTTCCCGCGCGCCCCGTGGCGTGTGGAGAACCAGTTCGCCGGCACGCTGGGCGGCCCCATCCGCAAGGACCGCACGTTCTTCTTCGGCTCGATCCTGCGCTGGACGGACCGCCGCTTCGCCAGCGGCACCGCGATTGGCGCGGCGCCGACCGCGGAAGGCCAGACGATTCTGCGCAACGTGGCGGGCAACCGGCCGCAGGTCAAGGCGCTGCTCGACTTCGTCCCGCCGGCGCAGACGCCCACCGGCCGCACCGCCACCTTTACGCTGGGCGGGCAGGCCTACAACGTTCCGCTCGGCACGCTCAGCGGCGCCGCCGCCAATCTCGGCGACGTCTGGCAGTGGATGGGCCGCGTCGACCACAAGCTGAGCGAGAAACACTCCCTGCTCGGCCGCTACATGTTTGACGACCGCATCAGCGTGGGCGGCCAGGCCGTTCCGCCAGGCCTGCTGTCGCGGACACCCGCGCGGCGCCAGGCGGCGGCGGCCGGCCTGAATTCGACTTTCAGCCCCACCGTTTACAACGAACTGCGGCTGAACTTCCAGCGCCTGGCCTCAGTGACCAGCGCTCAGGATCCCCGCGCCGAGACCATCCCGAACATCGAGATCTCCGAACTCGGCATGACGGGCTTCAACGCGGCGGCCTCGCGGACGGCGTTCGGACTCGCGGTGAACCTGCCCCAGGCGCAGGTGCTCAACAACTATCAGCTCGCCGACAACTTCTCCTGGCTCCGCGGCCGCCACGCCTTCAAATTCGGCATCGACTTCCGCCGCCAGGACCAGATCCAGGACTTCAACCCGACGATCCGCGGCCGGCTCTCTTACAACACGCTCCAGGACTTCGTCGACGACATCGCGCAGACGGCGTCCATCAACACCTTTCTGCCGGGCGTGCCCCGCTGGCAGGCCTACCGTTACTACGACTACTTCTTCTATGTCCAGGACGAGTGGCGCGTGAACAACCGTCTGACGCTGACCTACGGCCTCCGCTATGAGACCCCAGGCAACCCGGCGCAATGGCTGGCCGGCATCAACAGGCGCGTCGTGGCGGCCAACAACAATGATCCCCGGTTCCTGTTCACGCCGGTGCCGCCGCGGGACAGGAACAACTGGGCGCCACGGTTCGGCTTCAACTACCGTCTCACGGACACAACCGTGGTGCGCGGCGGCTATTCGCGCACCTACGATCTGATCTTCAACAACATCTACCTGAACATCTTCAGCGCCTTCCCCTTCACGCAGGTCAACAACCTGCCGGCGCGCACGCCGAACAGCTACCAGTACGTTTACGCGCTCGGCTTCCAGGGCGTGATTCCGCCGCCGCCGGACCCGCTCCAGGTACCGCGCACGATTGTGGCGAGCGACTTCCGGGCGCCGCTGGCCGAGCAGTTCTCCTTCCAGTTCCAGCGGCAGATCGCCAGGGACTGGGTGGCCACGGCAGGATACATCGCCACCAAGGGCACGGCCCTGTTTCAGACGATTGACGGCAACCCGACGATCCCGGGGTCGCAGGGCCGTCAGCGGCTCTACGCCGATCAGGGCGTCCGCCGACTGCGGGCCAACGCGGCCAACTCGATCTATCACTCGCTCCAGACCAGCCTCGAAAAGCGCCTGTCGAACAACTTCACGATGGCGGCGCACTACACCTGGAGCTCGTTTATCGACCTGGCGAGCGAGATCTTCAACCCGTCGGTCTCCGGCGAAGTCGCCGTGGCGCAGGACAGCTACAACCGGCGCGCCGACCGCGGCCGCTCCACCTATGACCGGCCGCACCGCTTCTCGGTGAACGGCGTTTACGAGCTGCCGTTCCTCCGTGAGCAGAAAGGCGCCGTGGGGCGGATCCTCGGCGGCTGGCAGGTATCGGGCTTCCTCACCTTCCAGTCCGGCGCGCCGTTCAGTCCGCTGGCGGGCATCGATCCCGGCTTCCGTCTCTCCGGCATTGATGCGCTGGTGGGCAACGCCATCCGTCCCAACGTGGCCACCGACCTGGATCTGTCGCGGATGACCCTGCGGGAGATTCTGGCAGCGGGCGGACGCACGCTGTTCTCCAATGTCACTGCCGCGAACCCGATCGGCAACGCCGGCCGCAACATCCTGCGCGCCGACGGCATCAACAACCTCGATCTCGCGGTGGTCAAGAACATCCGCATCAGCGAGTCGAACACGCTGCAATACCGCTGCGAGTTCTACAACACCTCGAACACGCGCAACTACGGGATTCCCGAAGCGCGCGTCAATTCGACGGCGTGGGGCCTGGAAGGCAACACCGATGGCGGCAACCGCCGCATCGTGATGGGCCTGCGCTACACCTTCTGATTCTGAGGCGGGCCTGCCTGTCCGCCGGATCAAGACGCCCTGCTCTGCGTTCACACTGCGGCGGAGCAGGGCGTTACCATGAAGAGACCGGTGAATCTCATGAAGAAACTGTCAGCAGTGCTGTTGTTTTCGTGCCTGTCCGTGTGGGCGGGCAAAGCGGAGGACGAGCGTCTGAGGGCGGCGGCCACGGTCTTGCAGGAGATCATGTCGATTGAAGACAGGGCCATCCCGCAGGATCTGTTCGCCAGGGCGCGTTGCGCCATCATCATCCCGGGCGCCAAGAAGGCGGGCTTCATCTTTGGAGGCAAATACGGCCGCGGCTTTGCTTCCTGCCGCATGCCGGACGGCAAAGGATGGACCGGGCCGGTGGGCGTGCGGATTGAGGGCGGCAGTTTTGGGCTACAGATCGGCGTGGCGGAAGTGGACATCGTGATGCTGGTGATGAACCAGAGCGGCATGGAGCGGCTGCTTTCCAGCAAGTTCACGCTCGGTGCCGATGCCACCGCCGCCGCGGGCCCGGTGGGCCGCTCCACCAGCGCGCAGACGGACGTCACCATGCGCGCCGAGATCCTCGCCTGGTCGCGCTCGCGCGGCGTCTTCGGCGGCATCATGTTGCAGGGCGCCACGATGCGCGACGACCGGGACGTGGATGAGGCCCTTTACGGCTCCAATGTGGACCGAAAGGAAGTGCTGCGCGGCAAGCTCGGCGTGCCGCGGGCGGCGCAGGAACTGATCAGCCTGCTGAACAAGTACTCGGCCTATCCAAACAAATAAGACTCATTCCCACTCGGCGGGCTCGCCGGGCACAAACTCGATCCAGCCGTGCGGCGGCGCGGCCTCCAGCGGCAGCCCATCGCGCCACAGTGACACCTGGATCTGCAACGGCGCCGAAGGCTGGGCGCCAATGCTTTCAAGATCCACGGCGCACTCAAAGATCCTCAGGTAGGCGCAGGAGACGTGCGGCAGCGCATGGCGCGAGCCTCGGCCGGTCATGGAACTCAGATGCGCGCCCTCGCGCGTGAGCGCGAAGCGGAACTCCGTTTCGGCGTTCGAGGCGCGGACCGTGAGCCGCAGCTCGAGTCCGGCCAGGCCGCCGGCGATCGACTGCTTCATGTCAGCGCGCACAAACAGCCGGCTGCCGTCGCTGCCGTAGCGCAACTCTTCGAGCAGCGCCGCACGGCCATGCATGGCGCCCTGCCGCGTGTCCGGCCGGTAGACGCCCGCGCCCAGCCACTCGAAATAGCTGGAAATTTCGCCGTCGACCGCCGGCTCGATGAATCCGCGGGGCGCCTGCTGCCAGGCCTCCACCGCAACCCGCCCGATGGGCCGCGACAGCGACGCCGGCGGCGTCCTGCCGAGCGCGCGGTAGACCTGAGCCAGATGGCTGCGGAAAAGCTGGTCAAACTCGGCGCGATTCTCACTGTGATGGTGCGGGCCGTACCACCAGCACCAGTCGCTGCCCTCGGCAATGAGAAGCTCCTGATAGGCGAGCTGCCGGTCCGCCTCGCTCAGCGAGGCGCCTTCAGGGCCCTGCGTCACGCGGTCGTAGGTCTCGCGCGCTTCCAGCAGATACTCCCAGGCGAGGTTGTCTTCCTCATGGCCGATCCAGACCTCGAAGTTGGCGTTGATCCAGGAGCCCGGATGAATGCGCGGAATCTCCACCGCGGGCAGCCTTTCGAGCGCCTCGCTCACGGTGACGGCGGAAATCTGCGGATCCTGCGAGATCAGCTGGTAGAGGGTCTTGAGAAACGGGCGTCCGCTGCGCTCGTAGTATTCCCAGGCGTTTTCGCCGTCGAGGATGATGGGGATGAGCGCGTCGCGCCCCTCGCGGTGCACCACGCGGGCGTTATCGCGGATGCGCTCAAGGAAGTGATGCGCCGCCGCGGCCGGATCCATGCGGGAATAGACGAAGCCGATCAGATCGCTCAGGAAGTGGTCGCGGAAGATCAGCCGCATTTCGCGGCCGCCCTGGCGCCAGACGTACGGGCGGCAGGTTTCGCTGATGCCGGCCAGCCGGTTCAGCGTGGCGCCCAGCACGCCGTTGTCGGTGGCCATCCACTTCACGCCGAGTTCGGCGCCGAGCGCCAGGACCTCGTCTGAGACGCCTCCCTCGCTCGGCCACATGCCCGCTGGCTCGACGCCCAGCTTCTGCCGCGCATAATCCAGCGCGGACTGCATCTGGACGCGCGCGTCTTCGGGGTAACGGAAACGGCGTGGCAGGGGCGCGCCGGGCTGCGACACGCTGGCGATGTTGGAGTCGCACAGCAGCGGCAGGATCGGGTGGTAGAAGGGCGTAACCGAAAGCTCGATCCGTCCGGAGGCGGCCAGCCGCCGGTAGGTCGGAATCACCAGGGCGCAGATCTGCTGCTGCTTGCGTCCCATCAACTGCTGGTCGGCCAGCGTGTAGTCGCGGCCTCTGGCGGCGAGGGCGCGGACCTCGGCGTCGGTTTCGAGGAAGATCTCGTCGAACCACGCCAGTTGTGACAGCACCTGGAGGTCGCGCAGCCCGCCAGGGCCCATGCGGCGAGCCAGCCCGGCCGGGTCGCCGTGCTGCGCGCGCCACATCTCGTACAGTTCCTGATAGCGCGGATAGCGGCTGATGACGCGCCCCGGGTTGGCCTGGAAGAAGTATTTCAGGATGAACTCGGTTTCGGGCGGGGTCAGCTCCTCGGCGGGCTTGAGCGCCAGCCGAAGGAAAGGGTCGGCCGCGCGCCCTTCGGCGTATTCCTCGATCTGGACGAGCATCGAGGGGACCAGGTTGAAGGTCTGGCGGATTTTCGGGAACTCGTCTAGGATCGCCGCCATGCCGTAGTAGTCCTTCAGCGCATGCATCCGCGTCCACGGAAGCTGGTATTCTCCCGTGGCCAGGTCCTTGTAAAAGGGCTGATGCATGTGCCAGACGAAGACGAGATAGGTGTGCGGCATCATCGTCCCCAGTAGCTGCGCACCGGAGGCGGCGGATCGCCCCCGCGCAGCGCGCGCCACAGGATTTCGTTCATTTCGTCATCGTCGATGCGGTCAGCCTCGCCCAGATCCAGCGCGGCCGAGCGGGCGGCCAGCGGCGACGCCTTCGGGTTGCGCTCGTCGAGAGGAACGCGCGGCTTCTCCACGCTGTAAGGACGCGGGTCGGGCTTCGAATGGAACGCGTTCCACATGGGGCGCGCGGTGGCGTCGTGGATGGTCATCGGGCGCAGGCCGAGGATGTGCTCCATCGTGCGCAGCATGCTGACGGTGTTGTACATCGTCGAGTCAATGCCCCGCCCGCGCGTGTAGGGCGAGAGGATGAAGGCAGGGGCGCGGTGCGAGTCGACGTGATCCGAGCCGTTCTGCGCGTCGTCTTCGAGCACGAAGATCGCCGTCTGCGGCCAGAACTTCGACTTTGAGACAGCCTCCACCAGCAGCCCGAGCGCATAGTCGTTGTCGGCCACCGCCGATTTGGGGGCGATCTTTCCCGGGCTCACGCCCGAGGTGTGATCGTTGCCAAGCCGGACGGTCATCAACCGCGGCATGTCGCCCCTGCGCTCGAATTCGGCCAGGTCCTTCAGGAAAACCTTCACGCGCTCGACGTCCGGATAGTCCAGGTCGAAGCCGCGGTAGTCCATGTTGGTGTGCTGCGCGAGCGACGGGTCGCGCACGGCGGCGATCTGGCGGCCCGTGGCCGGCGCCGGCGTGATGTTGGTCACCCACCATCCGTAGTTGCGGAAGCTGAGGCCGGCCTGCATTGCGTTGCTCCAGATGTAGCCCGCCGGGGGGAGGGCGGCGCGCTCGCCGCCCTCGTAGTCATAGTGGCGGCGGCGGGCGGCGTAGGAGTTTGGCCACATCCGCTGCACGTAAGCGGGCGCGATGGCGGCGCTGGACCAGTTGTGGCCGTCGGCGCTGACGTCGGCGTTCACGTAGAAGTTGTCGAGCAGGACGAACTCGCGCGCCAGTTTGTGATGGTTCGGCGTGACCTCTTCGCCGAACAGCGTCAGCGACGCGTCTCCATTGCCGATGCCCAGGTCGCCCAGGATCTGATCATAGGTGCGGTTCTCCTTGACGACGTAGATGACATGGCGGATGGGACAGTCTTCGCCGCCGCGTTCGAGCGGATGGCCTTCGGGCGGAGACTGCGCCGCGCGGGTCCGCTGCCAGGGGCTGTTGGCGAGCACCTGTTCGGTGAACTCCGCCATGCGCTCCGGGGCGGGCTCATCGAGCAGTGAGGCGCTGCCCCGCTGAATGGCGGCCACGTACTGAACGGCCACGTTGCCCTCGTGGACGATGGCGCGCCGGACAAGAGGGTTCGGGCCCTGCGGGTTGGGGAAAGACCGCGAGCCGCGGCCGTTGAGCACCAGCAGCCGGTTTGCGGGAAGCACGCGCGCCGCCAGCGGATACCAGCCCACGGGAATGAAGCCCTCCACCACGCTGCGCCGTCCGCTCAGGTCAACGCGCGCCACCGCGTTCGCGTCCGAGCAGACCACATAGAGCCGCTCTTCGTCCGGCGAGAGCGCCAGCGCGCTCGGCGTCATCCCGGCGATTTCCGGGAAATCGCCGTAGAGCGCGACGCTGATCGATTCCACGCGCCGCAGGAGTCCTCCGGCCGTCAGCCCGAAGACCTGCACCAGGTTGGACCCGGAGACGGCCACGAACAGGCGCGCCGTGTAAGGCAGGGGCTCCTCGCCGGGCTCCACCGGCACCGGTTTTGTTCTCCATACCATGTCCATCGGCTGCGGCCCGGTCGAGTAGCGGGCGATCTCTTCGCCCGTGTCCGAATAATGCTGCCGCAGGGACCCGTCGCCCCAGCCGGTGACGAAGAAGCTCTTTCCGTCGGGATGGAACAGGATGCGATAGGGGCGGTGCGCCGTCTTCCACTGCTCGATCACCCGGCCCGTCTGCGGATTGATGACGAGAATCTGGTCGCGGTGCAGCGCCGCCGCATACAGCAGGCGCCCGCCGGGCGAAAGAGCGATGTCGCCGAGGAAATCCGTGTGCTTGCGCTCTTTTTCGTCCACGACGGGGAACTCCCGCCGACGCTCGAGCCGGCCCTCCGGCGAAAGCGCCAGCTCGTAAATGGCAGCGCGCGAGCCGCCGCTCACATACAGCAGCCCGCCCTGCGGCGCGAAAGCGAGGCCGAGCCATGCGTCCGGCAGGGCGACCTCGGAAACCTTGGCGAGCGTTGCCGGATCGTGGATGCTGACCTTTGGCGGAAGATAACCGCCCTGGAGGATGGCCAGCCAGCGCCCGTCCGGCGAGAGCGCGCTCGCCATGGGCATCGTGCTCAGGGGAATCTGCTGCCCTGCCGGACGCAGGAGCCAGCCGGAATTGAGCAGGAATCCGCCACCGGGGAGGGGTCCCACGCGTTCGGGCTCGCCCTGCCAGGATACGAGCAGTCCGGCCGGGGCGAGCAGCAGGGCCAGGGCTGCGACTCGTCTGGAGAGTGTCATTCGGAGAACCTTTGTGCGATCGGGTAGCGGCGTCCCATGCCGAACGCCTTGGTGGTCACCTTGAGTCCCGGCGCCGCCTGTTGCCGCTTGTACTCATTGCGGTCCACCGTATTGATGATGCGGCGAACCAGCTCGATCGGGAGGCCGAGACCGGCCGCGATCTCGGCGGGCGACTTCATCTCCTCGATGTAGGCCTTCAGGATCGGATCCAGGATGTCGTATTCGGGCAGCGAGTCGGAGTCTTTCTGGTTCGGGCGCAGCTCGGCTGACGGAGGCTTGATGAAGACATTCTCGGGGATCGTGCCGGGGCGACGCCGGTTCACGAGGCGGGCCAGCTCGTAGACCATCGTTTTCGGCACGTCGCTGATGACGGCGAGCCCGCCCGCCATGTCGCCGTACAGCGTGCAGTAGCCCATGGCGAGCTCGCTCTTGTTGCCGGTAGTGAGCACGAGCGCGCCCCATTTGTTCGACAGCGCCATCAGCACCAGGCCGCGCAGCCGAGACTGGATGTTTTCTTCCGTGACATCCGGCGGCGCGCCGCGGAAGACCGGCGCGAGCGTCTCGATCATGGTGTGCCAGGCGGGCGTGATCGGGACGACCTCGTAGTGGATGCCAAGGCTTTCGGCCAGCGCGCGCGCATCGGTGAGGCTGTGATCCGACGAATAGGGGCCGGGCATGGAGACGCCGGTGACATGCCCCGCGCCTACGGCCTCTGTGGCGATGGCGGCCACGAGCGAGGAGTCGATGCCGCCGCTGAGCCCGACCAGCACATCGCGGAAGCCGCACTTGCGGATGTAGTCCCGCGTGCCGAGCACGAGCGCGCCGTAAGCGGCCTCGAGCTCGTCGGCGTGGGAAGGGCGGTGCTCGCCCTCGCCCGTGCGGGCGTCGTAGATCACGATGTCTTCGGCGAAGGACGGCGCGGCGGCGGAGATGCGGCCGTCGGCGGCGGCGACAAAGCTCGAACCGTCGAAGACGAGCTGGTCGTTGCCCCCCACCATGTTCACGTAGACGTGCGGCCGGCGGTGGCGTTGCGCCATGGCGGTGAACATCTGCCGCCGCAGCGCCCGCTTGGTCATGTCGTAAGGCGAGCCGTTGATGGAGAGGATCACGTCGGCGCCCTGCCAGACCAGCGACTCCACCGGGTCGCGGTCATACTGCGGCCGCTCCCAGAACTGTTTGTCGTTCCAGGCGTCTTCGCAGATGGTGATGCCCAGCCGCAGGCCGCGGAATTCGCACACCGTCTGCGACGCCGCGGGCTGGAAGTAGCGGCCTTCGTCGAAAACGTCATAGGTGGGCAGCAGCATCTTGGCCTGCGTAAACAGGAGCCGCCCGCCTTCGATGAGTGCCGCCGAGTTCGTGGCCGGCCGGCGCGAGCCCTCGGGCGCGAGTCCGACGTAGCCCACCACGAGTCCGCATGGCAGGTCGGCGCTCGCCTTGGTGAGCCTGTCCAGGGCGGCCACGGAGCGTTCGCGGAACGACGCTTTTTCGAGCAGGTCGCGTGGCGGATATCCGGTCAGCGCCAGTTCGGGGAAGACGGCCAGATCCGCGCCCCGGCCGGCGGCGCGGCGGGCGGCATCGAGGATCAGCTCCGCGTTGCCCTCCATGTCGCCGACCGTCGGGTTGATCTGGCAAAGACCAATGCGCATAGTAGAGGGGGAGATCTTTTATTGTACCCGTGCGGGGCCCGCGGCCCCGCGCCGGGCCGCTGGAGGGGAACGATGACACGAATGGCGTGGTTCTGCGTGGTTCTGGCAGTGACGGCGCCCGCGCGGGCGCAGATCGGGGACGTGCCCATCCAGTTGCCGGTGAGGCTCATCCAGTATCTGGACCTGACGCGCGACCAGATCCTGGACCTGGGCCGGCTCGAGCTGGAGTGGCAGCGCTACATCTCTTCCAAGGTGCGCCGCGTCGCCCAGGTGGAGCGCGAGATTCGCGAGGTGACGCTTGCGCCCACGGTGGATCCTTCCGCGCTCGGCGTGCGCTATCTGGAGCTGGAGGCGATCTGCCGCGAGGCGCGTGCCACGGATGCGCAGATCCGGGAGCGTGCGCGCCGTCTCCTCAACGACGCGCAACGGGCCAAACTGCGCGTCCTCGAGCAGGCCTATGCGCTGCTGCCGGAGATCGCCCAGGCCGATGCCGTGCACCTGATGGATGCGCCGCTGCCTGGGCTGGACCTTTCGCGAACCGGTGCGCAGGCCCCGCGCCCGTATCCGGGCTGCCGGTTCCCGGCGCCGCTGCCGGCGACGAACATGCCAGCCGCCGGCCCTGAGAGTGAAAAGGCGGAACAACAGGCCGTTCTGCGGCATCCACAGAAGTAACCGATAATTGAGATAGAGCTGGAATACCGCAGCACGGAAAGAGAGCTGGCATGAACATTTTCAGGGCGGCACTGTGCGGATTTGCCGCCGCGGCCTGTGCGGCGGCACAGGGCGCTAAAAGCGCAGACATCGCGGGCGTCCGCCACAGCCCTTACGGAGAGGCGCCGGCCTGGCATGGCGAGCCGCCGGCGCGCCCGACGGCCGGACCCGTGGACATTCTCAAGGCGGCCGAGATCCGCCCCGGCATGCGGGGCGTCGCCTGGACCGTCTTTCAGGGTTCGCAGCCCGAGCCGGTGCCGGTGGAGATCATTGGACTGTGGAAGAACGCCTGGGGCCCGCGCCAGGACGTGATTCTGGCCAAGCTGGGCGGCAAAGCGGCCCAGACCAACGTGGCCGGCGGCATGAGCGGCAGTCCCGTATATGTCGATGGCAAGCTGGTGGGCGCCATTGCGTTGCGCATCAGCGTCTTTTCCCCGGACGCCATCTGCGGCATCACGCCGATCGAACAGATGCTCGAGATCAGCGCGATCGACGAATCCCGGCCGCTGAATCAGAAAACGCCGCAGACGCTCGCCGAACGGGCCGAGCTTACCCCTCCGGCTTCGCTGCTGGGTGGCGGCGTGCGGCTGGTGCCGATCGAGACGCCGCTGGCGATGGCGGGATTCCACGAGTCCACGCTGCGCGATTTCCAGCCCTTCTTCGAGCAGATGGGCGTGACGGCCGTTCACGGAGGCGCCGCCGGGGCCGTCTATGATACAAAGCCCGCCCCGGGATGGCAGAACGCTCTCCAGCCGGGCGAAGCGATTGCCGGCGTGCTGGTCAGCGGAGACATGACCGTCACCGGCCTGGGCACGGTCACTTACAACGACGGCAAACGCGTGCTTGGCTTTGGCCACAGCTTTTTCAATCTGGGTCCCGTGGACATGCCGATGGCGCGGGGCGAGGTGCTGATGGTGCTGAGCTCGCAGTTCCAACCCAACAAATTCGCCAACATGACCGAGATCGTCGGCGCGCTGCGGCAGGACCGCCATTCCGGCATCATGGGCGAGCTGGGCGCCCAGGCGCGGACGATTCCCGTTTCGCTCAAGGTGCGCACGCGGCCGCAGGCGGGCGGGCCGGTGGAAGAGAAGTCGTACCGCTACAGCGTCTTCGTGCACCCCCGCTGGACGCCCTTCCTGATGATGCTGACCACCTACAACACTCTTCAGGACATCAACTCGAGCGCCGCCGATGAAGCCACCTACCGGCTGCAGGGCACGGTGGAATGCGAAGGGCTGGCGCCGTTGCGGCTGTCCACGATGATCGCTTCCGGCGCCGGGCCGATGCCCGCGCCCATGCAACTGGCCGCCTGGTGGGCCGACCGCTTCCAGCGCCTGTATCAGAGCCAGGACGGAGAGCCGAAGGTAAAACGAGTGGACGTCGTGCTGGAGATGGAGCCGCAGAAGCTGGAGGCGGTGATTCAAAGCGCGTGGCTGGACCGGTCTGAGGCCGCGCCCGGCGAGGAGATCACCGCCCGCGTGGCGCTGCGGCCGTGGCGCGGCGAGCGCATCACGCGCGAGTTCCGATTCCGCGTGCCGGCCAGCCTGCCGCCGGGCGAACACCGCATTCTCGTCAGCAACGCCGAACTACTGAACCGCCCGCAGGCGATGGCGGCCATGATGAACCGGCAGCTCGGTCTGGCGCAGACGGCGTCGCTGCTGGCGCAGGAGAAAGCGAATGACCGGCTGTACTTCTCGCTGGTCACCAGCAAGCCGACCGTCTACGTCGAAGACCAGCCCATGCGAGACGTGCCTCCGTCCGTGCTGGCCGTCATGCAGAACCCGCGCGCTCCTCAGCGGGCGCTGGCGGTGCCGGAATCGGTGCTCCCGCTCGGGGAGATTCCGCTTGGCAGCCTGGTCAGCGGCAGCGCGGTGCTCCACCTGAAAGTCGAATAGGAAACCATCCGCCCCATGAAATCCCATTCCGTCTGGATCCTCGCGGCGGCAGCCGCGTGCACGGCCTGGGCCGTCGAAACGAAGGTCTGGAAACAGAACGAGGCCGCTGATTTCGAAAAGGGCAAGCGCGAGGCGCTGGCCCTGTCAAGCGACGGTGCGCTGTTTCTGGCGCCCGCCTGGAAGCGGCTGGCTGACATGGAAACGCCGCTCCTCTGGAGCCTGCTGCCGGCGCCGGGCAGCGGCGCCTACGCCGGGGCCGGCGATGGCCGCGTGTATCGTGTGGACGCCCAGGGCCGCCGCACGGTGCTGGCCGAGCTGGGCAGCGGGGCCGTCTATGCGCTTGCCGCCGGGCCGCAGGGCGCTCTCTATGCCGGGCTCAGCCCGGAGGGCAAGGTGTTCCGCATCAGCCCGGACGGCAAGGCGGCGCTGTTGGCGCAGCTCGAGCCGCGCTACATCTGGGCGCTGGTGGCGGAGGAGGGCGGCGCCGTGCTGGCGGCCACGGGCGATCCCGGCCAGGTCGTCCGCATCACCGCCGACGGCAAGGCAAGCGTGTTCTTTGACGCGGCCGAATCCCATGTGCGCTCGCTCGTCCGCGACGCCAGGGGCAACCTGATCGCGGGCACAGAGCCGGGGGGCGTCGTTCTCCGCATCGATCCAAAAGGCCAGGGATTTGTTCTGGTGCAGACGGGCCGCCGCGAAGTGACCGCGGTCGCCGCAGCGCCTGACGGGACCGTGTACGCCGCAGCCGTGGGCTCACGGCGGCCGCCTTCCGGCCAGCCTGCCCCTTCCCCGGTGACGGTTCAGACGGCGCCCGTGCAGGCGCCGCAGCCTGCCGCCCAGCCGCAGGCGCAGCTCCAGGCACAACCGCAGCAGCAGCGGCCGGCGGCCGCTCCGCCGCCGGCCATTGGCGTGGCGGCGCAGGCGGCGGGAAGCGAGATCTGGCGGATCGGCGCCGATGGCGAGCCGCGTCTGATCTGGTCAAACGGCTCCGCCACCGTCTACGCGCTGGCGCTGGACGGGCACGGCGCGCTGCTGGCCGGAACGGGCAGCGAAGGCGTCATCTACCGCATCGACTCGCCGCAGACGTTCACGACGCTCGTGGAGGCCGATCCCCAGCAGATCACCGCGCTCGCGCCGGCGCCCGGCGGCGCCGTGCTGGCGGCCACGGCGAATCCTGGCATGGTGTACACGCTGGGGCCGGAGCTGGCGAGGTCCGGGACCTACGAAAGCGACGTGCTCGATGCCGGCGCGTTCACTTACTGGGGCCGGCTCCGCCATGAGGCCGAGCTCAATGGCGGCCGCATCCGCATTGAAACGCGCAGTGGAAACGTCGAAGATCCCGGCAAGAACTGGAGCCCCTGGACGGAGGTGGACGCGGCGCGCGGCGAACGCATTGCCTCGCCGCCGGCGCGCTTCCTGCAATATCGGGTGGTGATGGAGGGCGCGCCGTCCGGGGCGAGCCCGAGGCTGCGGCTCGTGGAAGCCGCGTATCAGGCGAAAAACCTCGCGCCGGTGATCGAAAAGATCGAAATCACGCCCTTCAATTACCGGTTCCCGTCTTCGGCCGCCGCGCTCACCGCCTCGAAGAATCTGACGCTGCCGGCGCTGGGCGCCTCGCAGCGCCGATCTTCGGGCCCCGCGCAGCCAACGCCCACGGAGAATTCATCGGTGACGATGAATTATGACAAGGGCTGGATCGGCGTCCGCTGGCGCGCGCTCGATCCGAACAACGACACGCTCGAGGCGCGGCTCGAAATCCGCGGCGAAGGAGAGCGGGAGTGGAAACCGCTGAAAGACGGGCTGCGGGAGAGCCGCTACAGTTGGGACAGCGCGGGCTTCGCCGACGGGCGCTACCGCGTGCGCCTCACGCTGAGCGACCGGCCTGACAATTATCCCGGCGAGGAACTCACTGCGCAGATGGAGAGCGAGGCGTTTCTCATCGACAACACCCCGCCGGAGATCCTCGACCTCCGGGCGCAGATCGAAGGCGGCCAGATCGTCGTCCGCTTCCGCGCCCGGGACGCGCTCTCCGCGCTCCAGTACGCGGAAGTCTCGTTGAACGGTGGCGAGTGGACAGACGCCGAGCCCACCACGCGAATCACGGACTCGCCCGAACATGAATACGTCGTGCGGCTGCCCAGGCCGTCGACGGGCAGCGAGTTCACCATCGCCGTGCGCGCCGCCGATGAGCGCGACAACGCGGCCGTGCGCAGGACAGTGCTGCGATAGGCGGCGCTATTTTTCCGGCTCGAACCACGGCGTGCCCGGCGCCTGGGCCTTCCGCGCCGCTTCTTCATTCATTTCCACGCCGAGGCCCGGACGGTCGGGCACGGTGACGAAGCCGCGGTCGATGATGTCGCCTTCGCGCACAAAATTGCGCCACAGCTCCAGCCGCGAGATCCAGTGCCATTCCAGCACGAGGAAGTTCGGCACGGCGGCGCAGACGTGGCAGGAGGCCATCGTGCCGATCGGCGACACCACGCAGTGCGGCGCGAACGGCGTGTAGTAGACGTGGGCCATGTCGGCGATCTTGCGGCCCTCGAGCAGGCCGCCGCACTTCTGAAGGTCTGGCATGATGATGTCGACGGCGCGCTTTTCGAGCAGCTCGCGGAAGCCGTGGCGGAGGTACAGGTTCTCGCCGGCGCAGATCGGCGTGGCGGTGGACTCGCGGACGTCGCGCATCACGTCGATGTTTTCCGGCGGCACCGGCTCTTCAAGCCACAACAGGCGGAAGCGTTCCAGCTCGCGCGCCACGCGTTTGGCGGTGGGCGCGTCGTAGCGGCCGTGCATGTCGACGGCGAGGTCGACACGCGGGCTCAGTGTCTCCCGCACGAAGGCGACCTCTTTCACCATACGGTCGATCTCGGCGTTGGAGGCCGTCCAGTTGACGCGGTCCCAGCGGTTGGGGTCATTGGCCTCGTCGATGTCGATCTTGACGGCGGTGAAGCCCATCGCCTCGATCTCTTTCAGCTTCGGGCGCGCCTGCGGGTCGTCGGGATGATGGTTGGCCGAATCGCAATAGAGCCGCACGCGGTCGCGCACCTTGCCGCCAAGGAGCTGGTAGACGGGCAAGCCGAGCGCCTTGCCGGCCAGGTCCCACAGGGCGATTTCGACGGCGCTGAGGGCGGCCAGGTACTGGCCTCCCTGCGCTCCTGCGAAGATGCCGGCGGTGCGCATCCGCTCCCACAGCGCTTCGACGTTGAGGGGATCCTGCCCGACCAGAAAGCGGCGGAACATGCGGACGATGCCCGCGCCACCCTGCACGGCGTCCGTGCCTTCGCCATGGCCGTAGAGGCCCTGGTCGGTGTAGATGCGCACGTGCAGCTGAAGCCCGTGGGCCATCACCTGCGCGGTGCGCACATCGGTGATTTTCAGCTTCGGACGCCGCGACGCCGGCGCCTGCAGCTCCAGGGCGCGGGCGAGGGCGGGCAGAGCAAAGGCGGAAACGAGGAAACTGCGGCGGTCCCCGGTCATGGTGACAAGATCCTATCGCAAATGGCCCCCAAAAAGGAGAACGGCGAGGCTGGGAGGCCTCGCCGTTCGCCACGCGGATCAGAGTTGACCCTGTTTCTGTGACTTGATGGTCCCCTTTTGGACGGGGCTACAAATTGATTCTACAACGCCCCGTCCGGTTCCGGCGGATCAGGCGATCTTTTCGCCGATCGACTTGCCCTGGGTGAACCAGAACAGATAGTCGGGGCCGCCGGCCTTGGAGTCCGTGCCCGACATGTTGAATCCGCCGAATGGGTGTGCGCCCACCATGGCGCCGGTGCACTTGCGGTTGATGTACAGGTTGCCGACGTGGAAGACGTCCTTGGCCCTTTCGATCTTCTCACGGTTGCGCGTGTAGACCGAGCCGGTAAGGCCGTATTCGCTGTCGTTGGCCAGCTCAAGCGCGTGGTCGAAATCGCGCGCCGGCGTCACCGCCAGCACCGGGCCGAAGATCTCTTCCTGGAAGATGCGCGCCTTGCGGTCCACGCCTTCAAAGATCGTGGGCGCCAGGAAGTAGCCCTCGCCCGGCAGCCGCTCGCCGCCGGCGACGAGCCGCCCCTCCCCGCGGCCGATCTCAATGTAGCCAAGGATCGAATTCATCGAGCGCTCGTTGATGACCGGGCCCATGAAATTGGCCGGATCGTCGGCCGGGCCGACGCGGATCTCCTTCACCTTCGCCACCAGCCGGTCGAGGAACTCCGCGTAGACCTTCTCGCTGACGATGGCGCGCGAACAGGCCGAGCACTTCTGGCCCTGGTAGCCGTATGCGCTCACCAGAACGCCCTGCACGGCGGCCTCGAGGTCGGCCTCCTCGTCGACGATGATGGCGTCCTTGCCGCCCATTTCGGCGATGACGCGCTTGATCCAGATCTGGCCCGGGACCACTCTGGAGGCGAGCTCGTTGATGCGGAGCCCCACCTCGCGTGAGCCCGTGAACGAGATGAAACGCGTGCGCGGATGCTCGACAAGCACGTCGCCGACCTCTGCGCCGCTGCCGACCAGCAGCGTGAACGCCTCCAGCGGAAAGCCCGCCTCTTCGAGCACCTCGGCGAATTTCGCGGCGATGGTCGGCGTATCGGAACTTGGCTTGATGACCACCGTGTTGCCGCTGACAAGCGCCGCCGTGGTCATGCCCGTCAGGATGGCCAGCGGGAAATTCCACGGCGGAATGATGACGCCCGCGCCAAGCGGGATGTAGCGCAGCTCGTCGCGTTCGCCGGGCAGCTGCACCAGGGGCTCGGGATGGGCCATCCGCTCGGCGAGCAGGGCGTAATACTCACAGAAGTCGATTGCTTCGCTGGTGTCGGCTTCCGCCTCGGGCCAGGTCTTGCCGGCCTCGTACACCATCCAGGCGTCGAACTCCATCTTGCGGCGGCGCAGGATGGCGGCGGCGCGCCGCAGCATGGCGACGCGCTCGTCCACGGGCGTGGCCGCCCATTTCGGAAAGTAGGCATCGGCGGCGGCGATGGCCTCCCGGGCCAGCTCTGGCGTGGCCTTGTGGTGCAGGCCGACGATTTCCGAAGGACGGGAGGGATTGATGGATTTGAGGAGAGCACCGGTGCGATGACGGGCCCGGCCGATCCGGATGTCGTACTCTTTTCCGAATTCGGCGCGGACAGCGGACAGGGCCGCCCGCATCTTTTCGGCGTTCTCGGACAGGGAGAAGTCGGTGTAGGGCTCGTTGCGGAAATCGCACAGGCGCATACGGGCTAGCCCTCCACGAGTTTCTTGCCGCGCTCGATCAGCTCGGCCGCTTCATCGGCCAACTGCTTGCCCTTCTCATACACTTCGCGGCCTTTCTCCATCAGCTCCTCGCCGGCGCGCTCGGCGGCGAGCATTCCCCGTTTGCCCACGTGGCGGATCTTGCGCCGCGTCACGCGGCCGGGCGCGGGAGCAAAAAGCAGCGCCAGCGTGGCCCCGACGGCCGCGCCAGCCAAAAACCACAACGCGTTGCTCGTATATTCCTCGGTATCGAATGCCATATTGAGAGAGCCTCCTCCCTTTTATTCTACCCTTCGGGGTCGAATTTCCACCCTTTCCCGATAAAATAAAGGCGGAGGCTCAATGACCACACCATCCCAGCCGGCCGACGACCGCCGCTTTGTTCCGCTCGTGCTCGACGGGCTGGAGCTCGAACTGTCGGAGATCGAACTCGCCACCGTCAAGCCGTTGCTCGAGGCCGCCGGCATCGACGTGGTGGTCCAGGGCGCCACGCCGCTGCCCAATCTCCCCTACGAACTGCTGGTACCGGAAGACGAGCTCGAGCGGGCCGTCGCCATCCTGCGCGAAGCCTTGCAGGCCGGGCCCGAGGGCGCGGCCGAGGCCGAGGCCGCCGGCGAAGAGCCGCCGGCGGACCCGTCATTGCCAGTCGAAGAACCTCCGCAGCAGGGCTGATCCGCCTCCGCGATCCACCTCCAGATAACGCCCGTCGCTACGGACCGTCACCAGCCCCTCCTCATCCGTGCGCAGCATCAGCGCGCGCGCTGCGCGAAGGCGTCCGACGGTCTCCGGATGCGGCAGCCCGTAACTGTTGCCTTCGCCGGCGCTGATCAGCGCCACTGCCGGACGAGTGCGCTCGAGCAGCCATTCGGTGGCGCTGCGGCGGCTTCCGTGGTGTGGCACCTTGAGGACCTGCACCGGGGCGAGCAGCCCCTCTTCAGCGAGGCGCGCCTCGACCGGCGCTTCGATGTCTCCGGTGAGCAGAAACGTGTGCCGGCCGTGGCGCAGCTCGAGCACCAGCGAGTCGTTGTTTTGCGGCCTGCCCGACCAAGGCTGCCCGCGCGCCGGAGCAAGCGCGCGGCACGGGAGGCCGCCGAAGCTGCACTCGTCGCCCTGCTTCAGGACGCGGATGCGCGCGCCGGCGCGCCGCGCCGCGGAATGGATTGAACGCCACAGCGGCGTGTCTTCGGCGAAGGCCGACCAGACTTCGCGCGGGCGGAAATTGTCGATCAGCGCCGGCACGCCCGCCGCATGATCCTCGTGGAGATGGGTGACGACAATCACCTCCACACGCCTTATGCCGCGATGCCAGAGGTACGGCGAGACGACCTCCTCGCCGACGTCGAATGGATCCGCGCGCCGGCGGCCCTGCCGGGGCAGCCCACCGCCGTCGACCAGCGCGAACCCTCCATCGGGCAGGCCGAGCAGGAGACTCTCGCCCTGGCCAACGTCGATCATGGCGAGTTCCAGCATTCCGGGCCGCGCCTGTGGCGCAAACGGATGCCAGACGAGCAGCGCCAGCAGGGCAAGATACGCGCCTGCGGCCATCCACCGCAGGCGGCGCCCGCGCGACGCCGTCCAGGCCAGCAGTGCCGCTACCAGCGCGGCCGCCAGCCATAGGGGCGGATCCGGAATGCGCCAGTCCGGCTCAAACCGCACATGCCAGGCGGCGGCCGCCCTGGCCGCGTCCAGCATCCGTCCGGCGGCCTCGGCGGCGGGCCGCCATCCGGTCAACACGGCGGCGAAGCCCGCGGGAATCGCCAGCGAGATGAAGGGCACCGCCACGACGTTGGCCGAAAGCCCGGACAGCGACAGCCGGTGGAACAGCAGCGCCATCGGCAGCGCCAGGCTGAGCTGCACGGCGGCAGAGGCGAGAAACAGCGTCCAGACGAAGCGGAACGCGCTTCGGACGGCCTCGACGGCGTGCATCGCTGTGCGCATCGGCAGGCGGAACAGTTCGTGGAGCGTCTCCGCCATCAGCCGCATCTCAAGCTGCGCCGACATCCGCGCTGGATCCGGCCGGGGCGCGGCGGGCCGGCCGTCGGCCAGCGCCGCCAGCGCCGCCACGGCAAGAAACGAGAGTTGGAAACTGGCGTCAAAGAGCTGGTCCGGATCCAGCGCCAGAAAGGCGACGGCCACGGCCGCCACCGTGTTCAGCAGCGGCAGCCGCCGGTAGACCAGCGAGGCCGCGGCGAACAGCGTGAATCCGGCCGCTGCGCGCAGCACGGGAGCATCGCTGCCCGCCAGAAACGCATAGAGCCACGCGATGGCGGCGGCCGCCAGCGGAACGGTTCTCCAGCCGAAGCCGGAGATGCGCCGCCACAGCAGAAAGAGTCCGCAGACCAGCGTGACATGGCTGCCGGAGATGACCAGCGCATGATACGTGCCGGTGCGACGGAAGTCTTCGATCCAGGCCTTGCGGATGCCGCTCTTGTCGCCGAGCAACAGGCCCCGCATCATCGCCGCCCGGTAGGGATCGCCGCCATAGACATGATCGATCCTGTTGAGCAGCGCCGCCCGCCACCGCCCGAGCGCGCGCCGCCACGGTGAGCCGCATGAGCCAGGCAGCCGCTCCAACGTGCGGTTGCCCGCGGGAACGGCGTTCCAGAAGATGCCGCGGCGCGCCATCCACGCGGCCGCGTCCCAGGCGCCGGGATTGCGATAGCCGCGCAGGCGCCGCAGCCGGAGCTCGGCCGCCACACGCTGCCCATACAGCAGCGGAGCAGGGAAAGCGCCCTGCCGGTCCGGCGGCATCGAGACACGCACGCGTGCCGCTGGCGCCACCTCCAGGGTGAATTGGAACCGGTCATTGCGAACCACGGAAGACTCCACCACGCAGCCTTCCACTCGTCCGGGGGCAGGATCCGGCGGAGGTGACGGCGGCGGTTGCAGCGCTGCCGTGAGCGCGCCCGCGGCGCACCAGAACGTCGACACGCTGAACCGTTTGGCCGCTTGCCCCTGGGTTCGCCATGCCGCCAGCCAGCCCATCGCGCCAGCCGCCAGGCACACGGCCGCCTCGACGGGAGTGAGGCCTGCCAGGCGGCACACGGCGATCCCGCCGGCGACGCACAGGGCCGGAAGGGCAAGCGGACTGCGCAATCAAAGATAATGTCCGCCTGCGCCCGCAATCCTCTCAGCCGGGACGGCCATGCACTTCAGACCGGGTCGAAATCTTCGGGTTCCTGCTTTTTCCGGTGGCGGGGCGGCTTGCGCGGCTTCGGTTCGATGATTCGCGCCGGTGGCGGCGTGCCGACGAACAGCCGTGCCTGTCGGCGCGCTTTCGCGCCGGCTTCCGCCCGCTCCGGTTTCTTTCGCTTCTTCATCGTCGCCTCCGCGAGGGCTTGCTTGACGCCTGTTTCCTGCGGTCCCTACAATGAAGGTGACAAAGGAGGCCCTGTGCGGTCCATTGGTTTACCCGAACTGCTGATTATTCTAGGGGTCGCCGTCCTGCTGTTTGGCGGGAAGAAGATCCCGGAACTGGCAAAAGGCCTCGGGGAAGGAATCAGAAACTTCAAGAACGCGTTGAAGGAAGAGCAGACACCCGCCAAGCCGGAAGAGAAGAAGCAGGCTTGAGCCTCCATCCTGTGTCTGGCCGGTCGGCCGCCGGCAAGTCCAGGCGGTGATTCCAGGTTCTCGAGCGACATTGCCCCGCGTTGCCCAGGCAGGCGCGCGGGGCGTTCCATTTCATCGCCCGCCGGAACACTGCGCACAAAAAGGCCCGCACTACGCACAGGCAGCGCGGGCCGTGATCGGTGGCGGTCCGTGGTTACTTCTTCGGCTTCGGCGGGACGATGGCGTCCTTGATCGACTTCGAAAGCGTAAGCTTCACCGTCTTCCGGGCGGGAATCTTGATCGGCTCGCCGGTGGCCGGGTTGCGGCCCATGCGCGCCTTGCGCTCCACCTTCTTCAGCCTGCCGATTCCCGGGATGACGAAAACGCCCGCTTTCTTCGTCTGGGCGATGGCGATCTCGACCAGCTTCTCAAGGGCGGCCTTCGCCTGCTTCTTGGTGATACCGGTGGCAGTGGCGATTTCGTTCACCAGCTGCGTCTGGGTCATCTTCTTGACTTCGGCCATATGCTTTCAGCGTCTCTCCCTTCGCCGGCGCGCCGTGGCGGCGGCGCCGGATTGAATAAAACAAAACCAACCGAAATTGTTCGATGGTTCCGTTCGCAGAACAATCATAAGGGAAGAAGCCCGGCGGTGTAAAGGGGGAAACGCACGAAACCGGCGTTTTTTCGGGCTTTTTCGTATCCCGGAGGCTCCAAACCCGCTTCTGGACGGCATTCCGGCGCCTGCGGCGCGGCCACGTGCGCCTGGGCCGCCCTGCCGGGCATCATGAAAGCAGGAGCCGATGTGAAAGCTGCCCTGGCCGCGTTTCTGGCGCTTGCCCTGCCCGCCGCCGCCCAGTGGCCGGTGGATCCGGAGACGGACGCGGGCCGACAGCTCGCGGCCGCGTTCGCCTCGCAGTGGGGTAGGAAGCCGGCACGCCTCATGGCCTGCCGGTTCGAGCCCTTCCGCCCGTTTCTCGACTACGGCCTGCGCGTCTGGGCGGGCTACAGTGTCTCGGCCCCGGCAGCCATGCTGCTGGAAGGCGAGCCGCCGCGGGAGGTGATCACGGTGATCCGCGTCACACCGCTCGAGCCGCGCGGGCGGCCGGTTCATCTGGTGCAGCGGCTGACCGTGCCGGAGCCCCCGGCGGAAGCGGACCTCCGGCGCGTGGAGATGAACCTGGGTGGCGGGTGGCTGGTGGGCCGTGGCAGGTATCGGGTGGAAGCGATGCTCATCGCCAGCGGCGGTGCCGAGTGCCGGCGCGAGTGGACGGTGAAGGTGCGGGAAGACAGCGCCGCGCAGCCCGCCGGAACGGTGGCCGCTCTCGATGCGGGCCTCTGGCACGGGTTCAACGGAGACGGCCGCGGTCATGCAGCCATCTTTCTCCATGCCTCGCCGGTGCGCCCGCGCCGGGTGGTCACGCGGCTGTCGCCTTGGGACCGGCAGGTGCTGCTGAGTACGCTCAGCGTGGTGCTCCGGGACGGCGGTTTCCGCTCGGCCTCTCTGGTCGTCTTCGATCTCTCCCGGCGTGAAGTCCTCTTCGAGCAGACACAGCTTGGCCCGGAGGACGTGAGGCGGCTGGCGCGTCAACTGGCGCGTGTCGATCTCGGCACCATCCCTTACGAGAAGCTCCTGTCAGGGCCGCTGCCAGGCGATTTCCTCGAAGATCTGGTGCGCCGCCGTCTGCATTCGAATCCGGCGCCGGACGCGCTCATTTTTATTGGCGCGCGATGGCGGGGCGGCCCGAGGATCCGGCAGATCGACCCGGCGTTGCGGGAAAGCGCGCCGCGGGTTTTTCATCTCGCCTTCAGCCTGCCGCACGTGCCGGAGGAGACGGACGCGCTCACCAGCCTGGCGCGCGGCCTCGGCGGGAAGGTCTTCTCCATCTACCTGCCGAAGGATCTGGCGCCGGCGCTGCGCGAGATTCGTGATTCCAGAAAGTAAGTCAGGCCCCATCTCTCGCACGTGGGGCATATGCAAGCGCTTTCTGATTTTTCGAAGCACCGTTGCAAAAATTGCAGGCTTGACCAAGATCGCGTAATGCATTCTAATATCTCGGAGGAGGTTGTCTCGTCACCCATGCGAAGACACATTGCCATCACTCTAGCCGCCCTCGCCGTTCTGCTTGTCGCGATGGCGGCGCCTGCCCTTTCGCAGGTCCTGTACGGCTCCATCGTTGGCGTTGTAGAGGACCCCACCGGGGCGGTCGTTCCCAAGGCCAGGATCACCATTACCAACCCCGCCACCGGCATCACCCGTGAGCTCGAGGCCGATGAAGCGGGCCGTTACACCGTGCCCAACCTCCCGGCGGGCACTTATGAACTGAAGTTTTCCGCGCCAGGGTTCCGGACGCTGACCCGCACGGGCGTGGAGGTCTCCATCAACACTGTCACGCGCGTGGATGCAAGGCTCGAGGTCGGCCAGATGACCGAGCAGGTCACCGTGTCGGCGGCGGCCACCGTGCTCCAGACAGACAAGAGCGACGTCCGGGCCGAGATCTCGTCCTCGGTGGTCACCAACATGCCGCTGCCGGGCTACCGCAATTACCAGACGCTGATCAACCTAGTCCCCGGCGCCACCCCGGCCAGCTTCCAGAACGCGGTAGTGGACACTCCGGGCCGCGCGCTGACCACCAACATCAACGGCACGCCGCGCAACAACAACAACACGCTCACTGACGGCGCGGTCAACATCAACATCTGGCTGCCGCACCATGTGGCCTACGTGCAGCCGGTCGAGTCGATCGAGACGGTCAACATCAGCACGAACTCGTTTGATGCCGAGCAGGGCATGGCCGGCGGCGCGGCCATCACCGTGACCACCAAATCCGGCACCAACGAGCTGCACGGCGTGGCCTTCGAGTATCACAACAACAACCGCCTGAACACGGCCCCGTACTTCCGTTCGGCGACGTTCAAGATGCCCAAGACGACACAGAACATCTTCGGCGGCACGCTGGGCGGGCCGGTGATCAAGGACAAGCTGTTCTACTTCTTCTCGTTCGAGGGGACCTACGAAGGCACCGGCTATTCGGGCAACTACTCGGTGGCCCCGCAGGACTTCCGCAACGGCGACTTCAGCAAGTGGGCGGGCTACTCCATCGTGTACGATCCGGCGACCGCCCCGCCCAACCAGGCGGCCAACCGCCAGCCGTTCCCCGGCAACGTCGTTCCCAAGTCCCGATGGAACCCGATTTTTCCGGACATCTACGCCAAGATGCCCGGGCCGAACCAGGTCTCTCCAACCGACCCCAACAACCTTCAGGGCAACTACTTCGCCTCGGGCGTGCTCAGCCTTCGCCGGCGCCAGTATGACTTCAAGTCGAACTGGGCGGCGACGTCGAAGCTGATGGTCTGGGGCAAGTACAGCCGCATGGACGCGCCGGTCAGCGGCGTGTATCCGTTCGGCGACCTGGGCGGCTCGGCGCTCGGCACCGAGGGCTTCGGCGACACGACTACGCAACTGGTGACCAGCGGGTACAACTACACGTTCTCGCCGACCTTCTACATGGACGGCGTGTTCGGCTACACCCGGATGGACCAGGAAGTAGGCATCCCGGGCATGGGCAAGAACGTGGGCCTCGATGAATGGAAGATTCCGGGCACCAATGGCGGCCGGCAATATGCGAACGACCCGCGCTACGGCGGCCTGCCGCAAATCACTGGCTTCGGCTTCAGCTACATCGGCGTCGGCGCCACCTGGGCCCCGCTGTTCCGCAAGGAGCGTAGCTACACCTACCAGACGAACTTCTCGAAGATCGTCGGCGCACACGAATTCCGCTGGGGCTTCGAGCCGCGTCGCCTGGAGCTGAACCACTGGCAGCCGGAGACCGCCAATCCTCGCGGTGCGATCAGCTTCTCTGGCGGAGTCACGATTGTACCGGGCCAGCCGGCACGGGAACCGAATGCCTATGCGGCAGCGCTCCTGGGTCTGGTCAGCTCGTACAACAAGTCGATTCAGTACCTGCTGATGAAGACCCGTGAATGGCAGCTCGCCTGGTATTTCCGTGACCGCTGGCAGGTGAATCGGCGGCTGACGCTGAACCTTGGCCTGCGTTACGAATACTATCCGCTGATCAATCGCGGCGACCGCGGCATCGAGAGGTGGGATCCCTACACCAACACCGTCTACCTGGGCGGGCTCGGCAATGTGCCGCGCAATGCGGGCATCGAGGTCAGCAAGAAGCTGTTCGCGCCGCGCGTCGGCTTCGCCTACCGCATCGGGGACAAGAACGTCGTACGCGCCGGCTACGGCATCACGTATGATCCGATCCCGTTCGGCCGTCCGCTGCGCGGCCTCTACCCGGCCACGCTGTCTGCTTCGTGGGTGCCCACCGTGTCCACCTTCGGCTGGTTCAATACAATCGACCAGGGCATTCCGGACGTTCCGACGCCGGACATCAGCACCGGCATCCTCCAGCTCCCGCTCAGCTTCGACATGGGCCCGCGCAGCCCGTGGGGCGGCATGCTGCACCGCGGCTACATCCAGAGCTGGAACTTCACCCTTGAGCGTCAGCTCCCCTACAACATCGTCGCCAGCGCCGGCTACGTGGCCACGCGCACCATCCACCAGCTGATGGACCGCAACATCAACACGGTGGGGCCGGGTCTGGGCGTCAGCACCGCCAACCTGCCGCTGGCCAAGCTCTACGGCAAGACCGTCGCTGCCAACATGTGGGATGGCTGGGGCTATGGCGCGTATGACTCGCTTCAGGTGAACGTGAAGAAGTCCTACAGCCAGGGCCTCTTCCTCACCGTCTCCTACACCTTCGGCAAGGCCCTGAACATGGCCGATGACACCGGCTGGACCGGTCCAAAGGCCTTCAACTGGGAGGGCATGCTCAGGCGGAACTACTCTCCGGCCAGCTACGACCGCCGTCACATGTTCACCATGGGCTGGGTCTACGAGATGCCCTTCGGCAAGGGCCGGAGGTTCAACATCGCCAACAGGTGGGCCGAGGCGGTCGCCGGCGGCTGGCGGCTGAGCGGCATGTTCAGCGCCTACTCGGGCACGCCGTTCACGGTCACCGGCAGCGCACAGTCGCTCCAGTGCATCGGCTGCACGCAGACCGCCCATCAGATCGGCCCGGTGAAGAAGCTCGGCGGCAAGGGCCCCGGCCAGCCCTATTACGACCCGTCCAGCTTCCGCGACCCGCTGTTCTATTTCGACAGGAACAACCCGCAGTACATCCCGGGCTCGATGGGCATCAACGCCCTGTACGGTCCGGGCTTCTGGCGGCTGGATCCCGGCCTGTTCAAGATCTTCCGCCTGACGGAGAGGCTGAACCTGGAGTTCCGGGCCGAGTCCTACAACGTGGCTCACAACGCCCGTTGGGGCAACCCGTCCGGCAACTCAGCCGTCATGCAGCTGCGGCCGGACGGCTCGCTGGATACTTCGAAGCCGAACCCGTTGCAGAACTTCATGTCCATCACCAGCGCGGACTCCTCGCGGCAGTTCCGCTTTGGGCTGCGCCTGTCGTTCTGACGGGCGGGGCCTGCCGGCTGATTCGAAAGGGGCGCGCCCCAGCGGGGCGCGCCCCTTTTCCTTGTTTGGCGGGTTTGGCGGGTGGCGGCTTCCGAAATGTTGCCGGAGTGTGGGACCGTGTGTCGGCGCCTCCGGTTCGCGGGCTACTGCACCGGGCCGCCGGCCTGTGGTTCGAGCCGGATCTCGCCAAACGCCGCCTCGTACTGCTGTACGTGGGTCAGCAGCACGTTCAGCAGCGCCTTGGCCTGCTGCGGACTGAGATAAATCCCCTGAAAGTTCTCGATGACTACTTTGTCGGGCGCCTGCTGCCGCATCAGGCCGAACGTCAGCAGGAAATCCCACAGGCTCATGCGGAGCTGGACGCTGTTGGAATAGTTCTCCCGGTAATCGGGTCCGTTTTCGATCTGAACGACAGGTTGCGGCTGTGCTGGATGCATCGTTCCGTTATGGTAGCAGAGGCGGCCGCCACCGTCGGGGGTGCAGCGCGAAAATCGGAGGGAGAGCGCCAAATGCAGGGCACTTACCGGCCGGAAGATTTCCCGAAGATCTCCTGGCAGCGCGGCCCGCTGCGTCTGCGGCTGGCTGCGGACGTGACACTGGGTGTGCCGGCGGGCATGGCGGCCATTCAAGGCGTGGAAATGCGGCGCTTTCTCGCGGCCACCGGGAATCGCATCGAGGGCCGCGAACTGGCCGTTGTGGGCCCGGACGATCTGCGCTGGTTCGCCATCTTCAGCGCGGCTCCGGCCGGCACTGCGCGGCGGCGATCGGAGTGGGAGGAGAGAATCGTAGAGCCCGACGGGCGCCGCAGCGTGCTGCGTACGGTAGTCCTGCCGGTCGGCGGCGAACTGTTCCAGGTGGAGATTCTCAGCGAGGAAGAGAATGCGTCCCTGGCGGCCCGGGAATCCGCGATGCTGCTGCGTTCGGTCGAGGTCGAAACGGCACGCCGGACGTGGTGGCCGCCGGCCGCGGCCCTGGCTCTGGCAGCCCTGTGGCTGCTCTACCGCCGGCGGGCAACGTCGAATGGGAGTTCCGGCGCGGCCTCATGACGTGGGGAAACCGTCATGACGCCGGGCAGGCGCTCAGCCCCTGACAGGATGCTGAAAGACAGCAGACACCGATTTCCCGCTTACGCAGAATGAACGGCTCGCAGATTTCAATTCAGGGTGTTTCAGTAACCAGCCATCTCCGACGCCGGGAGCGGCCTGGCGACGCGCCAAGCCGCCCAACGGACAGCGGTTATCAGGTCCAGATGGGAGAGGCCGCCGCCCGGCGGCGGCTGGTGTGCGAGGGAGGAGTCCGCACCTCATCCGCCGAGCACGAGCTGGTCGGCCGGGTAATACTGGTCCACGTTCTTTGCCGTCAGCAGTTGATGCCGGACGAAGACGGCCGGAGGCGTCGGCCTGAATGTCAGAATGTCGTCGGCCAGCTTCAGCAGCCAGACGCCGTAACGCTCGGGGAAATAGGCCACGGAGGCGATGAAGCGGGACCCGCGCCGCAGCTCGTCCCGGCCCTCGGGCGCGGCGTTCTGCCCGGCGGCCACGCAGACCTCCTGCATGCCGCATTCCTCGAACGCGCGCAACGCGCCCAGGACGCTGGCGTCGTTGATGCCGCTGACAATGCGCCGCTTCGCCCGCGAGTTTCGCAGGTGTCTTTTCACGGCCCGGAAACTCGGCTCGAAGCAGCCGTCTCCGTCGAGATAGGTCACCGGGCAGGAGGCCAGTTGCGGCACCTCTTCGACGATGCCCGCATGGATGCCGGTGAGGCGGGCCCTGGGTACCGGACCGGCGCGCGGCAGCTCCATCAGAATGATTTCATCGGCCTGGCCGTCCCAGTGCTCGTTTACCCACCGCCCGAGAGCGCGGCCCCCCATCAGGCCCGCCTGGTAGTTGTTGGCGCCGAAAAAGACGGCCCCAGGATGCGGAATTTCGACGGCAATTACCGGAATTCGAGCCTCCTGATACATGGCCGAAAGGATCGGAGCAATGTTTTCATTCGTCTGAAATTCGATGACCAGATCGCACCGCTCGCGGATGAAAACCTCGGCATTTTTTAGCGCAATTTTTGGGTTATAACGGTTGTCGAGCGCGAGCAGTTCGATGTTTCCCAGGCGCTCGGCCTCCTGCTTCAGCCCGTACGTCACCTGCTGGGAGAAGAGATAATCCGATCCCTGGGCGGCATAGCCGATCTTGTATTTTCGCATCCTGTACTGGTAAACAGTACACCGGTATTCCCGCGGGCCCACTTTCTCGACCAGGCCGGTCCGTTCGAGCGTGTGCAGGACCCGGAAGACAGTATTCTTGCTGTGGCCGGTCCGCTCCACCACGTCCTTGAGCCGCAGGATTTCTTTGGGTGTACCAAACGCGCGGAGCACGTCCACCGCGTGGGCCACGGACTGAATGAAATACGGATCCCGGTCTTCCGCCGTCGTCATCGTCTCTTCGCCCTCACAGTATGCCGACTCTCTTCCTCGATGCAAGCCCCATGATCCACGCCGTGCCGCAGACCCGTTTCGTCCGCCTGCGGCTGTCCCGAACGGTCCCCTGGAACAGGCCCCGGCTCCACCCATGGAAGTCGATCCTTGTGGGCGCCGTCTGGTTTGACGCTATCAAACACAGGATCTCCGGACGAACTGCCGGACCGTACCCGGCGGTAATCCTGTTTCAGGATCAGCGGGTCTGTTATGAGAGGACCGCTTCGGGCAGGTGAAGGCTGCCCCGGCGGATTGGTTTTACGTCGAAAATGCTCCCGGATTGTGCCTTGGTGAAAAAGGCTTCACTTTGGTTCTGGCAGCTAAATGCTGTCTCCTCAATCACCTGTCGCGCCACCACGGGCCGGGTCCAGCCGCATGGCGGCTTTCGATCCGCCCCGGCAACGGCCAATGGCCACAGAGTCGGAACGGCGCCCGCAAACGCGGTCTGGCGGTTCCCATCATTGGCCTTCCGGCGGCGCTGCCCGCGGTTGTCATCGCGCCGGCCGGCCACCGTTTCGATTTTTCTGTTGACGGTCCGAAAACAGCCGCAATAGCATCCGTTGACAGAGCCTGTTCGGCTTCAGGCGGAGGTGGCAGGTCGGCGCCAGGGGAGGGATGAGAGGCATCTGCCAGTCGTGGCCGGGCCGCAGGGCCAGGGTGCGCGGCATTGCCTCTGCCCGTTTCGCGCGGGCGTGCCGCCGAAGTCATCTCACCTGCGAGGTGTGCGAACGATGAGACTGCGAGCACCCCTGTTCGTTGCGCTGCTGGCCGTGGCGGCCCCGTGGCTGTCCGGCCAGGAGTTCCGGGCAACCATCAACGGAACCGTGACGGATCCCACCGGCGCCGTCGTGCCGGGGGTCACTGTCGAAATCCGCAACCTGGCGACCAATGCGCTGATCACCACGCAGACCAACGAGTCAGGCATTTATGTGGCGCCGTTCATCCCGCCGGGCCGCTATACGGTATCGGCGTCACGCGAAGGGTTCAAGCGCGCGGTGCGGGAGGACGTCGAGGTCCGCGTCGGTGACCGGCTGCGTATCGACTTTCAACTGGAACTGGGCGGCGTCACCGAGCGCGTCGTCGTCTCGGCTTCGGCCGAACTGCTGGAGACCAGCACGGCGGCGCGCGGCCAGGTGATCGACTCACAGAAAGTGGCGGAGATGCCGTTGCTCGGCCGCAACCCGTTCATGCTGGCCGTGCTGGCCCCGGCCGTGCAGTACACGCCGAGCCTGGCCAGCCGGTCAAACCGCCCCTTTGACAACGGCGGCATGGACTCGTTCTCGATCAATGGCGGCCGCCAGTTCACCAATGAATTCCTCATCGACGGCGTCCCCAACACCGGCACGGAAACCAACCAGCCGGGCAACCTGAGCTTCGTGCCCAGCCCGGACGCCACCGAAGAGTTCAAGGTGCAGACCAATGTTTATGACGCGCAGTACGGACGCACCGGCGGCGGCGTCATCAACGTGAGCCTCCGTAGCGGCACCAACGATTTCCACGGCGCTCTGTACCACTACTTCCGGCACGACAAGCTCAACGCCAACACTTTCGAGGCCAACCGTGCGGGTTCGCCCAAGCAGAGCTTCCGCTGGAACCAGCCCGGCCTGCGCTTCGACGGGCCCGTGTGGATTCCCAAGGTATATGACGGCCGCAACCGGACGTTCTTCATGTACTCCTGGGAGCGCATCAAGAGCAGCATCCCGTTCCCTCAGACGATGACCGTCCCCACGCTCGAACAGCGCGCCGGCGACTTTTCGAAGACCGTCCAGGCCAACGGCCAGCCGATTCTCGTCTATGACCCGGCCACGATCCGCGCCTCCGGCAGCGGCTGGGTGCGCGATCCGTTCCCCGGCAACCTGATTCCGCAGATCCGCTGGGACCCGGTGTCAAAGAATCTGCTGAACTACATCCCCAGGCCCAACACCGCCGGCGATGCCCGCGGCTTCTTCAATCTGGTCATCGCCCCGAACCCGAGAACGGACCTTTACGATCAGCACGTGCTCCGCATCGACCAGGTGATCGGTTCCAGACACCGCCTCTTCGGCCGGTTCCTGCACAGCAACCGCCACGAAACGAACTCGACGGCAGGATTCCCGCGGGAGGCTTCGGCGTGGTACAACCACTGGCGGATCAATCAAGGCGGCGGCATCGACCTGACCTCGACGCTCAGCCCGTCGCTTGTGTCCAGCTTCCGCATCGGCTACATCCGCCACGAATTCGCCGTGGCCCACCACGCCGACGGGTTCGACCCGGCGCAGCTCGGCTTTCCGGCCTCGCTGAGCGCGCAACTGCCGCGGAAGTCGTTCCCTCGCATCACCTACACCGACTACACCACTTTCGGGCCCAACTGGGGCTCGGGCAGCGTGTTCAGCTTCTCTGACCAGTGGTCGCTTCAGGAGACCCTGAACAAGGTGATCAGCCGCCACTCGCTGAAGTTCGGCTTCGAAGGCCGCCTCAAGCTGGACAACCAGCAGAACCCGGCTTCGTGGTTCGGCGTCTTCTCGTTCACCAAAGGCTTCACGCAGCGCGATCCGCTGCGCTCGGAGGCGGCGGCGGGCAACGCGTTCGCGTCGCTTCTGCTCGGATATCCGGCCAGCGGCTATGTTCCCATCCGGCCCGATCTTGCGCTCGGCTCGCGCTACTCCGCGTTGTTCCTCCAGGACGACTGGCGCATCACCAACAGGCTGACGCTGAATCTCGGCCTGCGCTGGGACTATGAGTCGCCGATCACGGAGCGGTTCGACCGGCAGAACCGCGGCTTCGACTGGACCGCGTCCAGCCCGCTCTAGGTTCCGGGCCTGGACCTCAAGGGGCGGCTCCTGTTCACCGACTCGAGCCACCGCCTGCCCTTTGACCGCGACCTGAACAACTTCCAGCCGCGCATCGGGGCGGCCTACCAGCTCACCTCGAAGACCGTGCTGCGCGGCGGCTGGGGCATCAGTTACCTGCCCACCTTTGACGTCGGCCAGTTCAACGGCTTCAGCATCGATACGCCTTACGTCGAATCCGTCGACGGCGGTCTCACGCCTGCCGGCCAGTGGAACAACCCCTATCCGAGCGGCATCATTCAGCCGCTCGGCCGCCAGGCGACGATGCTCGGCCTGAGCTTCACCTATTCCTGGCCGCAGCGGGTGATTCCCTACGTCCACCAGTATTCCTTCGGGATTCAGCACGAGCTGCCCTGGCGCGTCCTGATCGACGTTTCCTATGTGGGCTCGCGTACGCTGTCGCTTCAGACCTCGAAAGGCATCAACGCCGTTCCGGCGGACAAGCTGGCACTGCGCGACGCGCTTCTGACGAAAGTGCCGAACCCGTTCGCAGGCCTGCTCCCCGGCACGGCCTTCAATGGAGCCACCGTGCCGCAGCAGCAGCTCCTGCGGCCCTTCCCCCAATACAACGACATCACCGAGGCCAACCGCACCATCGGCAAGAGCTGGTACGACAGCTTCCAGCTCCGCGTCGAAAAACGGCTCTCGCACGGCTTCCACGCGCTGTTCAGCTACACCATCTCGAAGACGCTGGAGGCGGTCGGCTACCTGAACGCGCAGGATCCGTTCGGAGCTCTGGCCAAGGTGCTCACCTCGTTCGACACGCCACAGCGGGCCACCCTCAGCGGCGGCTACGAGCTGCCGTTCGGCAAGACGTCCCGCGGAGTGGTGAAGCAGGTGATCGGCGGCTGGCAGTTGAACTGGATCGCGACGTTCCAGACCGGCCTGCCCATTAACGCGCCGGGCGGGGCCGTCAGCACCGGCGTAAATCCCCGGATCAACAACCCGACGAGCGCCCGCTGGTTCAACACCTGCACGCTCACCCTGGCCGGAGTGCGCCAGAGCTGCGCGAGCGCCGATGAGCCGGTGGCGTGGCTCGTGCAGGATCCCTATGCGCTGCGCACGCTCAGCGTGCGTTTCCCGAACATCCGCACGCTGCGCGCGCCGCTGGTCGATTTCAGCGTGTTCAAGATGTTTCCGATCACCGAGCGCGTGCGCATGCAGTTCCGCGCCGAAGCCTTCAACCTGACCAATACGCCGTGGTTCGGCGCGCCCAACACGACGCTGGGATCGGCCAACTTCGGCGTCGTCTCGCCTTCCCAGGCCAATGACCCGCGCAACGTGCAGCTTTCGCTGCGACTGCAATTCTGAGCCTGCCGGTTGCAGGCCGGCAAACGGGGGCGGAGCGCGTCAGCGCTCCGCCCCCGTGCCGGCGTGCACGCAGGCCGGCCCTGAATGTGATTTGATTTCCATGCTGAGGACATGCTCATGAAGCGCCGCACTTTTCTTCATCTGATTCCGGCCGGCGCCGCCGCCCCGCCCCTGCTTTCGGCGCAGACGCAGCCCGGCGGACTTCTGGTTGTGGCGAAGTCCTTCGCCGATCCTCCCGCCTCGGCCCGCCCGCGCACCTGGTGGCACTGGATGAACGGCAACATCACCGCCGACGGCATCACGCGCGACCTGGAAGCGATGGCGCGCATCGGCGTGCGCGGCGTCCAGATCTTTCAGGCGGGCACGGGCATCCCGAAAGGTCCCGTGGACTACGGCAGCCAGGAGCACCTGAAGCTGCTCGTGCACGCGCTGAACGAAGCCGAACGGCTGGGCATCGAGTGCGACTTCCACAACTGCCCGGGCTGGTCGTCGAGCGGCGGCCCGTGGAACGGTCCCGAACACTCGATGAAGGTCGTCACCTGGACTGAGCGCACCGTGGAAGGAGGGCGCCGCGTCCAGCTTCCGCTGCCGCAGCCTCCGGCGCGGCTCAATTTCTACCGCGACATTGCCGTCGTCGCTTTCCCGGCACCCGCAGGTGAGCGGCCGCAGCGGCCGCTCGTGCGGGCCGCCCGCGCGGCCACGCAGCAGGGCGCCGCGCCGGTGGAGCTCGGCGCGGCTGAGATCGATGCGCTGTTCGGCGATGATCCCCGCAGCGGGGTCACGGTGGTTCCGGGCGGACAGAATGCGCCCGGCACGCTGACGGTGGAATTCACTGAACCCGTGGAGGTGCGCTCTGTCTCCTTTTACGCCGTGCCCGCCGGCCCGGGCGGAGGCGGCTTTGGCGCGCCCGGCGGCGCCGCGTCGCTCGAGCATTCGGCCGACGGCGCGCGATGGGAGAAGGCCTGTGATCTGAATCTCAACACGGGCAACGTGCTCGATGGCTGGCCTCTGGCCCCGGTGAGTGCATCGTTTGCGGCCGTGCGCGGCCGCTTCTTCCGCATCACGCTGCCGCAGGCCCGCCGCGTGTCCGTGTTGCGGCTGTCCGGCGCGCCGCGTTTGCAGAACTGGGCAGTGAAGGCAAACTACCTGCACCATTCACGGGGCCGCGCCTCCGAGCTGGACGCACCCACGCCAGACGCACCGGCCGCTTCCGCCATCGACCCTGGACGGATCGTCGATCTCACTTCCCGCATGCGTCCGGATGGAACCCTCGAATGGGACGCGCCCGCCGGTATGTGGACGGTTCTGCGCATCGGTTACACGACCACCGCGCGCACCAATCATCCAGCGCCGGACGGCGGCGCCGGGCTGGAGTGCGACAAGTACAGTGCCGCGGCCATGGATCATCACTTCCAGGGCTTCTTCGGCCCGATTCTGAAAGACCTCGAGCGGCTGGGCCGGCGCGGGCTGGCTGGCGGACTCATCGACAGCTACGAGGTCGGCATGCAGAACTGGACCGACCGCTTCGCCGAGGAATTCCGCAGCCGGGCCGGCTACGACCTGTTGAGATATCTGCCAGCCTTCACCGGCCGCATCGTCGGCAGCGTCGAGACGACAGAGAGGTTTCTGTGGGACGTCCGCCGCGTGCAGGCCGATCTGATGGCCGACAACTACTACGGCCGCTTCAGCGAGCTCTGCCACCGTCACGGCATCAAGTCGTATACGGAGCCTTACGACGGCGGGCCGTTCGACGAGGTGCAGATCGGGATGCGCGTGGACATTCCGATGGGCGAGTTCTGGTTCGCCCGCCGCGGCGAACTGGACCGCAGCATGAAGCTCGCCTCTTCCGTGGCTCATCTGAAGGGCCATTCCGTTGTGGGCGCCGAGTCGTTCACCGGCGCGCCCATGTTTTCCCGCTGGCAGGAGCACCCCTACGCGCTGAAGGCGCAGGGCGACTGGATGTACACGCACGGGCTCACGCTCTGCATCTTCCACCGCTACGCTCATCAGCCGCATCCCTCCGTGCTGCCGGGCATGACGATGGGCCCGTGGGGCTTTCACTTTGACCGGACAAACACGTGGTTTGAGAAGGCCGGGCCGTGGATCGACTACCTCAGCCGCTGCCAGTACCTGCTTCAGCAGGGCCAGCCCGCGGCCGACCTGCTGTACTTCACCGGCGAGGACGCCCCCGTCGATACACCGGCGCCCGAAGCGTTGAACCCCCCGCTTCCGTCCGGCTACGACTTTGATTTCCTGAACGCGGAGACGCTGCTGCGCCGCGTGGGTTTCTCGCAGGGACGGATCCGCGTCGAGGGCGGCGCCGAATACCGGCTGCTCGTGTTGCCCGAGCGCCGCACGATGACGCTGCGCGTGCTGCGGAAGCTCCATGAGCTGGTGCGCGCCGGCATGTGGCTGTCCGGTCCCAGGCCGCTGCGCTCCCCGAGCCTCGCCGATTCGGCCTCCGAGGCCGAATGGAAGAAACTGGCTGATGAGCTGTGGGGCCGGGCCAATGGGAGCACGGTTCGCGAAAATACTCTGGGCCACGGACGTGTGTTCTGGGGCTTGCCGCTTGCGGAGATCCTCTCCCGGATGGGCGTGCCGCCGGACTTTGAATGCACGTCACGCTCGGGCGATGCGCCGGTGAACTTCATCCACCGCCGCGTGGGGGATGACGATGTTTATTTCGTCGCCTGCCGCCGGCGGCAGCCGGAGGACATCGTGGCGAGCTTCCGCGTCGCGGGCAAGCGGCCGGAGATCTGGCTGGCGGATTCGGCAGCGATGGCGCCCGCGCCGGTGTTCGAGGTGCGCAATGGAAGAACCCTCCTGCCGCTCCAGCTTGATCCCGCCGGCAGCGCGTTTGTCGTCTTCCGCAACCAGCCGCCCCACCGGGCCGTGACCGCAGTGACGCGCGACGGGGCGGCGGTGCCCGTGCTCGCCGCGGCCCCGTTCCCGCAGCCGGCGCCGGGCCGTCAGGCGAAGACGTCGGGGACGTTCACCGTCTCCGTCTGGTGCAAGCCGGATTCGTTCGCCACGCTCACGCCGCCGCGCACCTCGGGCTGGAGCCCGGCGGGCGACCTGCACAGTTTCCTGTTTTATCCGCCCGCAGGCGAAACGCTCTACGGCCAGGGCCACGCCGCCTGCGGCCTGGTGGCCGGCCGCAACGGCGTCAGCGTGATCGAGCGGGCCTGCGCCGCGCTGGAAGCGGTGCTGGTCGTCGAGGCCGGCCTGTCCGGCTGGACGCACATCGCGCTCGTCTACCAGGACAACACGCCTTCGGTTTATATCGACGGCAGGCTGGTCTCACGCGGGCAGCGCAGCCGCTTCACCGTGCATCCGGGCGTCGGCGAATCCTTCCAGAGCGATGGCGCCGGCTACTTCGAAGGCGACCAGTGCGCACCCGAGGTTGTACCGAAGGCCCTCAGCGAGGCCGAAATTGCCGCGATGGTCCAACAGGGCCCGCCCCGCTTCACGCCGCACCGCGCGGTGGAGATCGCCCTGCTGCCCGGGCCCGGGCTGCTCGTGTGGGAGCCGGGCCGCTGGCGCGTTCAGGGCGTGCAGGCGGCGGAGATCCAGGCCGCGCCGCCTCCGGCCGTGGAGGTGGCCGGTCCCTGGACGGTGTCTTTCCCGCCCGGACTCGGGGCGCCGGCCTCGATTCGCCTGGACAGGCTCATCCCGCTCCAGCGGCATTCCGACCCTGGAGTCCGCCACTTTTCCGGGACCGCCCGCTATGAGGCGGACTTTGCCTGGAATCACGAGCTCAAGCCTTCCCAGCGCGCCTGTCTTGATCTGGGCCGCGTGGCCGTCATCGCCCAGGTGTCGCTCAACGGTCAGCCCGCAGGGCAGTTCTGGAAGCCTCCGTTCCGCGCTGATGTCACCAGCCTCCTGCGGCGCGGAGCGAACCGGCTGGAGGTGCAGGTGACCAATCTTTGGGTGAACCGCCTGATCGGCGATGAGCAGTTGCCGCCGGAGGCCGAATACGGGGCCGGAGGAATGGCCCGGGCCGGTTTCGGCAACGCGATCCAGAAGCTGCCGGACTGGTTCGTGAAAGGGCAGCCCAAGCCGCCGGGCGGCCGCGTCACCTTCACCACCTGGAAGCACTGGGACGCGAACTCGCCGCTCACTGAGGCGGGCCTGATCGGGCCGGTGCGGATTGAAGTGGCCGAGTTCTGGCCGCTGCCCGGGCTGTCCTGACGGGCTCAGTCCCGTGCGGCGCTTCGCAGCGTCCATGAAGGCCTGCGGGCGTTGCGACAGGCGGAGCCAGTGGCGGGACTCCCGAATGTGGCCGCGGCCTGAACCAACGCCGTTGCGCCGTCGCGGCTGGTATGAGAATGTGGCGGCCCCGCTTCAGCGGGGGCGCCAGGCGATGCAGTCGATCTCGACCTTCATCAGCGGGTCGGCGAAGGCGACGGCCACGGTGGTTCGCGCCGGGCGCTGGTCGCCGAAGAATTCGCGGTAGACCTCGTTCATGGCGGCGAAATCATTGCCGTCGCGCAGGTACACGTTGCACTTGACGACGTCGGCGGCCGAGGCGCCGGCGGCGGCGAGAATGCGCATCACGTTGCTGAGCGTGACGCGCGTCTCGTGCTGGATGTCGCCATAGGACATGCGGTTTGTCTCCGGATCCACGGGTCCCTGGCCGGAGACGAAAATGAAATCGCCGGCCACCACCGCGGGCGAATACGGCCCGCGGGGCGCCGGCGAAGCGGGCGGGAAAATGCGCTCGATGGATGCCATGCAGACATCCTACGAGGTTTTTTTTCTCCTTGTGCGCCGCGTTTTTTCTCCGCTCGAGGATTCGGCGGCCTTCTTGCGCGTGGCCCGTTTGCGGGGCTTGGGCGGCTCTTCCGGCAGCGGAATTTCGCCAGTGGCAGTGGGCTGGCCGGGCACGATCGGCTGGGAGAAGTCGAGCTCGCTGAGCTCTTCTTCCTCCTTTGTCTCCGACTCGGGCGGGGCCGGTGGATAGAATTCGGCGCCGAGGTTCACCATCAGGCCGCCTTCCTCGCGCGGCTCAAGCCGCACGACGGTCTTGTCCTGGGCGAAGTTGAGGAACTCGGAGAAGCTCTGGAAGCCGTAGTTGGCGGGGTCGAAGTCGGGGTATTCCTCCGTCATCCACGCCAGCAGATCTTCGGCCTTCTGGCTGCTCTCTTCGAATTCGAGCCGGTGGATCTCCAGCACGTCGCGCAGCAGCGTGAGCGCCTCATCGGGCCGCGGCAGCGCCTTGTCCGGAGTGCGGTGCTTGCGCTCGATGAAGTAGCGCCCGCCGGAGCCCTTCACGCGGACCAGGTCCGCCTTCTTGAGCTTTTCAACGAACTCCGAGAAGCTCCGCGCGCCGTAGGCGCTCTCGCTGAAGGTGGAGTCGAGCTGGAGCATGGTGGACTTCAGCAGGCCGAGCTGCGGCTGCACGTTGCGGCGCTCCAGCACCTGGAGGGCGCGCTCCACCAGCGGCATGGCCAGAGCGAGGTCGAGCGGCTGCGGCCGGTTCTGCTGCTCCTGCTGCCGCTGTGCCTCGCGCTCCTTGCGGCGCTCCTCGCGTTCCTTCATGCGCTTTTCGCGCCGTTCACGCCAGCTTTCGCGCGGCTGCTGTTCGGCGGGCGGCTGCACCTCTTCGGGGGCCACGTTCAGCAGCGATTCAAAGCTGATGAACTCGTGGCAGTTCTGCTGAAGGATGGTGGAGGTGAAGGCGCGGCCGCCGACGACGAAGACCGTCTTGCCGTATTCCTTCAGCTTGTTGACCAGCGGAATGAAGTCCGAATCGCCGCTGACGATGGCGAAGGCGTTCACATGATCGTGGGTGAAGGCCATCTCCAGCGCGTCCAGCGCCAGGTTGATGTCGGCGCCGTTCTTGTCGCCTCGCGGGGAAGGAATCCGCTGCACCATCTGGACGGCGTTTTCAGCCATCTGGCGGGTGGCCGCCTCGTGGCGGCCCCAGTTGGCGTAGGCGAATTTGGCGACGATGTCGCCGCGCTCCTTGAGCGCGTTGAGCACCAGCGCGACGTCAAATTCGCGCCGAAGCGTGCTTTTCACGCCGATTTCCGTGTTGTCGTAGTCGATGAAAACGGCGATGTTCAGTTTGTCCTGCATGGGGTTGTACAAAATCCTAACAAAATGTTCTGGCCGGGGGCTGCCGGCATGGCGGTGGCGAACGCCGTGTGGCCGGAAGGGCAGCGCCCTGCGGGACCCGGCGCGGGCGTGATCCAGTGGAGCATCCCCCGAACCCGTTCCTCCTCATGCGGCGCCGCCGCCGTGCGGCGCGCCGCCTGCCGCGCCATTTTCGCGGCGCGGGCGAATCCGCCCTGCGGAGTTCTGCTCCGGTTTCAGGGGCGCACGGCGCGGCCGCCATGGCGAGGCGGTTTCGCGGAAACGCCTCGCATGGCCGGCGGCACGGGGCGCGGCCGGCGCAGGCCGCAGGGGCTGTCTTGCAGTCAGCGCCTCTCGACGGGCAGGCGTTGCGGGTGTCGCAAGAACCCGCGCATCGGGGGGCGGCCGGGCAGGTCAGCTTCTTTCCAGAATGGGAAGGAACCGGCCCGCCTCTACCAGTATAGATCCTGCCGGTCCAGAAAACGTTGCAGCGATTCGCGGCCGCAGTCACGCGTGCGGCGGCGGGAACATCCAATATGGTGGAAGTGGAGGTCCAGTTTCCGGGCATGAACAGAGTTCTGAGGCTCAGCATTGAAGGCATGCACTGCGGCGGCTGCGTGACGCGGCTCACCAATACGCTGAAAAAGATCGACGGAGTGGAGGTGCGCGCGGCCGAAGTGGGCGCGGCTGAAGTCGCCTACGACGAGCAGCGGGTGTCAAAGGAAGACATCGCCGCGGCGGTGGAGAAGATCGGCTTCTCTGTAGTGGGAACAGCGGAGTGAAGGCGGAAACCCAGGCGCGGATCACGTTCCCGGTGCGCGGCATGACGTGCGCTGCCTGCCAGGCGCACGTGCAGAAGGCGCTCGAGCGGGTGCCGGGCGTCTCAGCGGCCAGCGTCAATCTGATGCTGCACAACGCCACGGTGGTCTACGACGCCTGCGCCGTCTCGCCGGCCGAGCTGGTGGAAGCGGTCAACGACAGCGGCTACGAGGCCGAGCTGCCGCCGCCGGCACGCTCCATCGCCGAACAGCAGCGGCGCCACGACGAAGAAGAGGAAGCCGAATACCGCCGCCTGCGGAGGCGCGCCGTGGTGGCGCTGGCCTGCGGAGCGGCGGCGATGGCCACCATGCCCTGGCATCACACGCGGCCGGCGTGGGCGGCTCTGGCCGTGCTGAGCCTGGTGGTGATGGCGTGGGCGGGGCGGCGTTTCTACACGAAGGCCTGGGCGGCGCTGCGCCATGGCACGGCGGACATGAACACGCTGGTGGCGCTCGGCACGGGCGCGGCGTTTCTCTACTCGCTGGCCCATCCGCATGAGGCCTATTTCGAAAGCGTCATCTTCATCATCGCCTTCGTGCTCGCCGGCAATGCGCTGGAGGCACGCGCCCGGCGCAGAACGTCCGAGGCGCTCTCCGCGCTGGCCCGGCTGGAACCGGAGACGGCGCGCCTGCTGCGCGGCGGAGAAGAAGCCGAGGTGCCGGTGTCGCAGCTCCACCCCGGCGACCTTGTTGTCGTCCGGCCGGGCGAGCGGCTCCCCGCCGATGGCGTCGTGGTGGAAGGCGAATCAAGCGTCGACGAATCCATGCTGACAGGCGAGCCGCTTCCCGTGGAGAAGCGGCCTGGCGCACGCGTTTCCGGCGGAACGCTGAACGTCGATGGCCGGTTGGTCTTCCGCGCCACTGCCGTTGGCGGTGAGACCGAACTCGAACGCATCCTGCGGCTGCTGCGGGACGCGCAGGCCTCGAAGGCCCCCATCCAGCGGCTGGCGGACCGCGTGGCCGCCGTTTTCGTGCCGGTGGTCGTGTCGATCGCCGCACTGACCTGGCTGATCAGCGGTTCCTTCCCGGCGGCCATTGCGGTGCTCATCGTCGCCTGCCCGTGCGCGATGGGACTGGCCGTGCCGGCGGCGGTGATGGCGGCCACGGGACGCGCGGCGCAGTTCGGCATCCTGTTCCGCCACGGCGAGGCGCTGGAACGGCTGGCGCGTGTGGATACGGTGGTCCTGGACAAGACGGGAACGCTCACCGAAGGCCGCCCGGAGGTGCGTGCCTTCCTCGCCGCGGAGGGATCGGACCCGGCCGAGACGGTGCGCCTGGCGGCGGCTGTGGAACAGGCAAGCGAGCACCCGTTGGCCCGGGCCATTGTCCGTTTCGCTTCCGGGCCGTTGCCCGCAGTAACGGAGTTCCGCGCCTGGCCGGGCCGTGGCGCCGAGGGCGTGGTGGAAGGCCGGCGGGTACTGGCGGGCAAACGGGAGATGCTCGCGGAACGCGGCGTGGAACTGCCCTCGCCAGAGCCGGGCGCGCCGGGAGAGACGGAGGTCGACGTGGCCATCGACGGGCGCTTCGCCGGCGTCTTCGTGATTCGCGACAGGCTGCGGGCCGATGCGCGTGAGGCCGTGGCCGAGCTGCGCCGGATGGGCCTGCGCGTCTGGATGCTCACCGGCGATTCCGAATCTGCCGCGCGCGCCATCGCCCGCGAGGCGGGCATCGATGAGGTGGAAGCGGGCGTGCTGCCGGAAGGGAAGCTGCGCTTCATCGAGCGGCTGCGTTCCACTGGAGCGCGCGTGGCCATGGTCGGCGACGGGATCAACGATGCGCCGGCGCTGGCCGCCGCCGATGCGGGCATCGCGATGGCGTCCGGCACGGACGCAGCCGCCGCGGCCGCCGACGCCGCGCTGGTCCGGCCCGAACTGATGCTGGCTCCGCGCGCGCTGAAGCTGGCGCGGGCGGCGCTGCGCGTGATGCGGCAGAACCTGTTCTGGGCTTTCGTCTACAACGTGGTGATGATCCCGGTGGCCGCGGCGGGGCGCCTGAATCCGGTGCTGGCCGCCGCGGCGATGAGCCTCAGCTCGGTGTCGGTGGTGACCAACAGCCTGCGGCTGGCGCGGCTCCGGCTGCGCTGAGCGGCGTTTGTTGATCAAAAAAGCGGCCCGCGAGGGAGGAGCGCGGGCCGCCAACGGCACAGGAGATGTGCAGGAGGATCAGAGCCTGTCCTGCGGTGCAGTCACCCGCCGGGTGCGGGGCGCGGCAGGCCGCCGGGCGGGCTGCTCGTCGAGGGTCACCTGAAGAGTCACTTCTTTCTTTTCACGGACGACCAGCACGGGCAGCGTCTTTTTGGACGCATCGCGCGCCGCGCGCAGCGCGCTGGTGATGTCGCGCGGCTCGCTCACTCTGCGGTCGTCCACCTTCACGATGACGTCGCCCGCCCGCAGGCCTGCCTTCTCGGCCGGCGTGTCCTTCAGGACGGAGCGGACCAGCACGCCGTCTTTCACGCCGAAGAAATCGCCGAGCTGCGAATCTTTTAGCGGCTCGCCTTCAATGCCGAGCATCGCCGTGCGCCAGCTCATGGTCACGCGCGGCACGTCCGGCAGGGCCTCGATGCGGGGGATGCGGATCCGGATGTCCTTGTCGACGTTGGGCGCGCGGAAATTGAACGCGCGGCCCCTGCGTTCGGCCAGCGTGGCGCTGACCGTCTCCGTCGACCCGTTGCGGAACACCGTAAGGCGCACCGTGCGGCCCGGGGGCGTTTCTCGAACGAAGCGGATGAACTGCGCCGTGCCTTCCACGCGCTGACCGTTGTATTCGAGCACCACATCGCCGGGCTTCAGGCCCGCCCTGTCGGCGGGGCTGTCCGGTTCGACCGTGGTGATTTCCACGCCGTGTTCGTCTTTCAGGTTGAGCGCCCGGGCGCGGTCTGCGGTGATCTCCTTCACGCCCACGCCGAGCCACGCACCGCCGGGCTGGAAAAACACCATCAGGTCGGGCGGTTCAGGCGGCGGCGGGGGCTGCATGGCCATTTCCGGGTCAGACTCGTTGCCGGGTTGGGCGGGCTGCGCCGCCGCGGGGGCCGGGTGAAGCCAGAGCGCGGCGCAAAGCAGCGCGCCGAGCCAGATCCTGCTTGCGGGAGTCATCATGGCAGCGATACCTCGTTTCTTTAGGCCGCGGATTCGTCCTCGAGTGGCCGTTCTGCGGCGCTGGTTGTCTTCCCTGATTTCAGACGGCCCGCGCAGCGGAAGGTCTCGCGCCGGCGCGCCGAATTGCAAGGCCTGGCGCAGGCATCCTGCTGCGGCAGGCGAGAGAAAAAGCTCATGCCCCACGGAGGCGCCTCTGGCGGAGTAGACTCATGGGATGTTGTCTGCCGGGCGCACGGCGGCCGCCCTGTGGCGGCTCCTGGTTTCGTGGCTGGTGCTTTGGGCCGGCTTCTGGTTGTCCTTTTTCGCGATGCTTGTCGTCGTGGATCCGGAGAGCCTGGATCCGGGCGAACCGGCGGCGTTTGCCCGCGTCTTTGCGCTGCTGGGGCTTGCGTCGGGAGTCCTGTGGAGTCTCGGTGTGAGGTTTCTCCCGAAGACGGGCGGCGCAGGAGCCGGGCTTGTCCGCTGCGCATGGATTGGCGCCGCGGCCGCTGCGGCCACGCCAGTACTGTTGGGCAAGTTCAGTCAGTCCATCGTGTTTGCGCCGCCGGGCGCGGTGATGGGCGCCGTGCTCTCGTATCTGGCCATGGCCGGAGTGAAATTGCGGCCGGCCGGCGGAGCCTGGGCCGCCATGCTTTGTTTCGTGGCGCGCGGCTTCCAGGAGACCCCTGAGGCGAGCCCGTCGCCGGAGGCGGGCCTGAGGCCGTCAGGCCCTCAGAACGTGCCGTAAGACGCCTTCATCGCCGCCAGCGCCTGAATGGAGCGCTGCCGGATATAGTGGTCCTGTTCGCTGTGCAGCAACTGCTGCAAAGCGCCGGCGACGTCCGGTTCTTTCACCGGGGCCAGCAGGTCGACGGCCGCAATGCGCACGCTGGAGTCCTTGTCAGACAGCAGCACGCGCGCCAGGGCCTGCCGCGTCTCGGGTTCGCTGGCGTAAGGCCTCAGCGCCTCCAGCGCCTTCAGCCGCACGCCCGGGTTTTCATCGGTCAGCAGTGCGTTGATCAGCGCCCGGCGGACTGTCGAGTCCGCCGTGCGGTCCTTGAGCAGATCGATGGATTCGGCACGCACTCCGGGATCGGCCGGATCCATGGCCGCCGCCAGCAGCAGGCGCTGGATGCGATCATCCTGGAACGACCCGCGCAGCTCGCGCGGCCGGACTTCCTCGTACTGCACGCGCACCATTCCATTGGGCGCGGCATCGATGAGGCGCACGCGCCCTACCACCGGCTGCGGCTGCGCGGGCCTGCCGAACAGGACCGCGTCTTCCGGCACCAGCCGGGCGGCAAAAAAGCCCAGCGCCAGCAGGGCCGCTGCCTCGAGGGGACGGAACCACGCGGGCGGGGCCAGGATCCATTTCCGCCAGAATGTGCGCAGCAACGCCAGGCCGCGCTGCTTCCGTTCCTTTTCAAGCGCCGCGGCCAGATCGCGCCGGCAGCGCGAAAGCAGCTCCGCCGAGACATCCGCTTCGCCCTGCGTCAGCAGCGACGAGAGCTTCTCGCACCGCGCGCGCTCGGCGGCGCAGGCCGGGCATTGTGCGAGGTGCCGTTCCACGGTCTCTTCCTGGTCGAAGGTGAGCTCGCCGTACACGTAAAGTGGAATCAGTTCGCGAACCTCCTTGCAGTTCATAGGAACTCTCCCAGCGCCTGCCGCATCTTCTGCGTCGCGCGGAACAGGCAGTTCTTGGCCGCTTCTTCGCTCGAGCCAAGCGCCTCGCCAATCTCGCGCAGCCGCATGCCATGGAAGTGGCGCAGCTCAAAGACGAGCCGCTCGCGCGGCGTCAGTGATTCCAGCGCGCTTTCAATGGAAGCGCGCAGCTCGACGTTCAGCGCCGCGCGTTGCGGGTCTCCCTGCGGTCGTGACTCCGGGACTGCCTCGAGGCGGTCCACTGTGCCCTCGTCCGTTTCCACCGTTGACGATTCGGTGCGCCGCACCCGGCGCTTCCGCAACTGATCCAGACACAGGTTGGCGGCGATTCGGTACAGCCAGGTGGAGAACTGGCAGTCAAAGCGGAAGCTCGGCAGGTTGCGGTAGACGCGGAGAAACGTCTCCTGGTAGACGTCGCGGGCGTCGTCGGGATTCCGCAGCAGGTTCATGGCGAGGCGGAGGACCTGCTGGTCGTAGGAGCGCACCAGGCGCTCGAAGGCTTCCGCGTCGCCCGACTGCGCCGCGCGGATGGTGGCGGCCTCATCCATTGAAGCATCGATTCTGGCGCCGCGGCAGGCAGCGCCTTCGATCGCCAGAGTCGCTCCCTCTTCCGTCATGGCTCCTCGCGGGCGCAAAGCACGCCCTCATCAAACACAGACGGAGCCGGAAGAAAACCGTCTCGCCGAAAAAATCTCAGTCGGCCGGTTCGACTTCGATGCGCCGGTGGGCGGGGTCCAACGCGGTAATGCGGAACCGGCGCAACTGGCCGGTGCGCAGCGTCTTGCGGTCGCTTTCAAGCGAAGCGCCGCCCTTCCAGCGGGCGGCCAGCATGGCGGCCAGGTCGTCGACATCGGCAGCGGCAGCGCGCGCCTTGCCGTCGGCTTTGGCCTCCTCCTTCAGCCGGCAGCGGGCGTGGACGCCTTCGCTGATCTCGATCTTGGCGTGGGTCGAGTGGGTCTCCACCACCCGCCCGGTGACGACATCGCCCACCTGGTGCTCGCTGATGAAGATGTCGGCCGAGGTCGGCTCCAGCGCCTTCATCGAGAGCCGGATGCGGCGCTTTTCGGGGTCCACTTCCACCACCTGGGCCTTCACCACCTGCCCGGGCGAGAGCACCTCTTTCGGATGCTGCACGCGCTTCTCGCGCGTGATGTCGCTGACGTGGACCATGCCCTCGATCCCATCGCCCAGGTCGACGAAGGCGCCGAACTCCGCCACGGTCGTGATGGGCCCCTCAACCACCGTGCCAGGGGCGAAGCGTGTGGCGGCGGTGTCCCACGGATTGCCCAGGGCCTGCTTCAGACCCAGCGAGATGCGCCGTTCGGCGGGCTTCACGTCCAGAACGACCGTTTCGACGATGTCGCCCACCTGCACCACGTCCTCGGGCCGGCGCACCCGCTTCGTCCAGGACATCTCCGAGAGGTGGATCAGCCCGTCCACTCCTGGCGCGATCTCGACAAACGCGCCGAACTCGGCCAGCCGCACGACTTTGCCACGCACGCGGTCGCCCGGCTTCAACGTGGACGTGGCCTGGGTCCAGGGATCCGGCTGAAGCTGCTTCAGGCCGAGAGAGATCTTGCGGCTCTGGCGGTTGATCTTGAGGATCTTCGCTTCGATGGTCTGGCCCGGGCTCACCACGGAGGAAGGCTTGTCGACGCGCTGCCAGCTCATGTCGGTGACATGAAGCAGCCCGTCGATGCCGGGCGCGATCTCGACGAAGGCGCCGAAATCCGTGACCGTCCGTACGCGCCCCTCGATCACCATGCCTTCCTGGAGCCGCTCGAATGCCGCCTGCCGCGCTGCGGCCGCCTGCTCTTCGAGCACGCAGCGGCGGTCCACAACGATGTCCGGCCGGTCCGGGTTCTCAATGTCGAGCTTGGTAATGCGGCACTCGATCTGCTGGCCGACCAGCGTGGGCAGCTCGGCGATCTCCCGGATGCCGCTGCGCGAGGCGGGCAGGAACGCGTAAACGCCGTCGGCCACCTGCACGCGCAGTCCGCCTTTCACCGGTTCGGTCACCACCCCAAGGATTACATGCTTGCCTTCGAAGGCCGACTGAAGCCCGCTGAAATCGCGAGGCTGTTCGACGCGGATCGTGGAAAGCAGGTAATAGCCGTCGTCGGTGCGTCCGGTGATGTTGACCATCAGAGTGGCGCCGGGCGCCAGGTCCGCCGGCAGGCCGGGCGTATCGCGCCGGAGAATGCCCTCCATCTTGCGGCCCACATCAACCACGATCGTTTCATCGTTGATGGAGACCACCGTGCCTTCCAGCGCGGCGCCTTCATCGCCATTGCCCTGCGCTGCCTCGTAGGCGGCCAGCAGGTCGCCGAAGGAGGCGTCCTGCGGCGCGGCGGCCTCTTCGGCAGGCGGGACTTCAGTCAGATTCGGGGTGTCGGCGGGATTCATGGACAAACTCGCGAGACCTCTCATATTCTGACACAACCCGCCCCCGCCGCGGCGGCGCCGCAGGCGGCCTGTTAAGATGGCGGCTTGCAGCCCGACCACAACATGGCATGGAAGCGCCTGCTGCCCGGCATGCCGGACGTGGTGTGGCTGCTGCTGTTTTCCGCGCTGGCCTGGGTGAGCCCGACGCGCAGCGCCGCCGAACTCGAGGTGCTGAGCGCACTGGCCGTGCTTCAGTACGCTGCGCCGCGCATCCGCGCTTTCTCGTCGCCGCGCGGCACGGTGACGCTGATCTCGCTCCAACTGCTGCTCGGGTTTCTCCTGATCGGCGTCACCGGCGGCATCGCGTCCAGCTATTATCTGATCCTTCTGCTCCCGGTGCTGACCGCGGCCACCACGCTCGGCGCCGTCGGCACGGCCGTCTTTACGGCGCTGGCCTGCCTGGCCTATCTGGCGTTCATCCCGGTGGCCTACAATCTCGGCTACATCCTCGAAGGGCTCTATCTGCGGGACCTGACGCTGCGGGTGCTGTTCCTGCCCGTGGTGGCCTGGCTGACCTACACTCTGGCCGAGGCCAACCGCCGCGCCGCCCGGCGCGCGGAGGCGGCAGCACGGGAGCTGGCCGAGGCCAACCGCCGGCTGCTGGAGGCGGAGGCCAGCGCGCGACGCAGCGAGCGGCTGGCCGCGCTTGGCCAGCTCACCGCCGGGCTGGCGCACGAGCTGCGCAACCCGCTGGGAACGATGAAGGCCTCGGCCGAGATGCTCGTGGAGCGAACCGGCGGCGACAGTCCCATCGTGAAAGAGCTGGCCGAATACATTTCGAGCGAGGTGGACCGCACGAACTCGCTCATCACGCGCTTCCTCGAATTCGCCCGCCCGACCGAGCTGCGCCGCGCGCCTGCGGACGTCCACGCCGTCATCGACAGCGCCATCGATCATCTCGAGCGCCAGACCCCCGGCGCGGCGGCACGCATTCACCGCAATTTCGACCCGGCGGTGCCCGTAATCGAGGCCGATGCCGAGCTGCTGGAACGCGTCTTCTTCAACCTGCTGCGCAATGCGCTGGAGGCTTCGCCTACGGAATCCGTGGTCACGGTGAAGACGCGCCGCGCGGGCGCGGGTGTCGAGATCGCCGTCATCGACCGCGGGCCGGGCATCGCGCCGGAGAACCGCGAGCAGATCTTTAACCCGTTTTTCACCACCAAGCCTGGCGGCGTCGGGCTTGGCCTGGCAGTCTCGGCCAAAATCGTCGACGACCACGGCGGCACCATCACCGTGGACAGCGAGCCCGGCCAGGGCGCCACGTTTCTGGTGATGCTGCCCGCAGGCCGGCCGGGGCCTTCATCTGTGTAACAAAACGGGCACGCCGGCGCCTGGGCGGCGCCGGACGCGGAAATTTCTGCGAACAGAACAGGTCGTGGAGCGTCTCTAACTGACAGAGGAGCGGCGAGCCGCGCACCCGAGGGTGAGAAGGGCGTGCGGCGCGCAGGCCCGTGTGTCAATTCACCAGCGGAGGTACTGGCTTGCGATGAGTCCAGCCCGAGCGATGGATTCCCGTCTGTCCGATGCGCGCCTTGCCTTGCCTGGCGCCGGCCGATTTCCGGAGGGGCTGCGGCTGACGCGCAAGGAGAGGGCGCTTCTGGAAATCCTCATGAACAATCCAGGCCGCTGCATCAGCCGCCAGGCGCTGCTCCGGACGGTCTGGAATTACGCTGAAGATGCGCGCACGCGCACCGTGGACGTGCACGTGCAGCGGCTGCGCCGCAAGCTGGGGCCGCACGCCGACGCCTTGAAGACGATTGTTCGCATGGGTTATTGCTGGCTGCCCGAAAGCGCCGTCAGGGCCTGAAACCGCCCGCCCGGCCGCCCGCGTCCCAACGGATGGCAGGCCCCTGCAATGGCGCGCGGCGAAGGCAATAATCAGAAGGCGGGCATGAAGACGCGCATCCTCATCGTCGAGGACGAGGAAAAGTTGCGCCGCGTGCTGGCTCTGCACCTGGAGGGCCTCGGCCACGAGGTGATGACCACGGCCAGCGCCGAGGAGGCGCTCCGGCTGGCGGGGCAGGCGAACCTGGTGCTCACCGACCTGCGCCTGCCCGGCATGAATGGCCTGGATCTGCTGGAAGCGTTGCAGCGGCAGAACGCGCGGCTCCCGGTCATCGTGATGACGGCCTATTCGTCGGTGGAAACGGCTGTGGAGGCGATGAAGAAGGGCGCGGCGGATTTCCTGCCCAAGCCGTTCTCGCTGGACCATCTGGCCACGGTGGTGCGCAAGGCGCTCGAAGTGCAGCAGCTCCGCGAGGAGAACGCGCAGCTTCGCGAGGAGCTGGGCCGCCGCTACCGGATCGAAAACGTCATCGGCACCGGACCGAAGATGCAGGAGGTGCTGGCGGCGGTGATGCGCGTGGCGCCAACGCGGACAACGGTGCTGCTGTGCGGCGAAAGCGGCGTGGGCAAGGATCTGATCGCGCGCGTCATCCACCATCATTCGCCGCGCGCCGCGCAGCCGTTCGTCAAGATCAACTGCACGACGATCCCCGAGAATCTGATGGAGAGCGAGCTGTTCGGCTATGAGAAGGGCGCCTTCACCGGCGCCTCCGCCTCCAAGCCGGGCAAGTTCGAGCTGGCCGACAGGGGGACGGTGTTTCTCGACGAGATCGGCGACGTGCCCCCGGCCGTGCAGGTGAAGCTGCTGCGCGTGCTTCAGGACCGCGAGTTCGAGCGGCTCGGGAGCAACCGCACGCGGCAGATCGACGTGCGCGTCATCGCCGCCACCAACGCCGACCTGCGCCGTGCGCTCGAGGAAGGCAACTTCCGCGAGGATCTGTACTACCGCCTGAATGTCTTTCCGATCACCATTCCCCCGCTGCGCGAACGCCGCGAGGACATTCCGCTGCTGGCCGAGCGCTTCCTGCGCAAGTTCGCCGCCGAGACGGGCTCGCGCGTCGAAGAGATCTCGCCGGAGGCGATGCGGAAGCTGGTCGAATACCATTGGCCCGGAAACGTGCGCGAGCTGGAAAACGTGATCGAGCGGAGCCTGCTGTACGCCGACGGCAGGGTGCTGCTGCCCGAACACATCCGCCTGGACTACGCGCCGCGCCGCGCCGTCAATGGCATGGCCGGCGCGGTAGACGGGTTCCTGCCCGAAGGCATGACGCTCGACGAATACGAGCAGCACCTGATCCGCGAGGCGCTGCGGCGGGCAGGCGGCAACAAGAGCCAGGCGGCGCGCCTGCTTGGCCTGACGCGCAACGCGCTGCGTTACCGGCTGTCCCAGATGGGCCTCGAGTGAACGGCCCGGCCTGCGATTGATTGCTTCGCAGATCCCTCGTTAGCCTGCCGCGTGGACACGGGGCCGTGTCACCGGCTGGTGGCCCGGGCCCGCCGACCGGCTTGTCTGGCGGCTCATCCCCTGAGCCACCCGTCATGGCTGAATGATCTCAGGCACAGCCCCGGAAAGGACGATGAGTATCTCATGACCGACGGGCAACTTGAACGGCTTTTGTCCCTGATGGAGCGCATCGCCAATGCACTCGAACGCATGGTCCCGGCCACTGAGACGGCCGGGACTTCCGACGGCGCCGGTTCAGATCCTGAGCTGGCGACGGCACCGGAGTCGGAAGCCGTCCCGGCCGTCGCGGCCGCCGAGCCGGTGACGCTGGTGCCGGAGTCTCTCCGGCGCTTTCTGGACAGCCGCGGCATCCGCGTGCGGCGCGTGCCGCCCCCGCACCCTGCGGATCCGGTTCTCGACCAGCTCGCGCTGTACCTCGGCCAGCGATATGAGGCGCTGAAGGACGTGCTCGGCTGGATCCGGAGAACCATGCAGACCGGCGGCAACTGGCACCTGAAGCTGGCCGGGCGGCCACAGGAGGTCATTGGCGCCTGCTGCCAGTTCTGTCACCGCCTGCATCAGCTCGCCTTTCTCACCGAATACCGCTACCACCGCGCCCCGCGCTGCCTGATTGAAGCCCGCACTTCGCCGGCGCCGGAGGCGCAGAACTTTTTCTCCGGCCAGTGGCTGGAGCGCTTTGTCCGTCAGCAGGTGGAAGCGGCCGGCGCCGGGTCGAACGGCGTGGCCGTGCTGGCCAACGCCCAGGTCGTGCTGCCGAACAACGACGACTTCGAGCTCGACCTGCTGGTGGAATTCCAGGGGTCCATCTGCTGGATCGAAGCGAAGACGGGCGCCTACCAGCAGTACGTGCGGAAGTACTCGCAGATGGCCCGCATGTTTGGCCTGGGCGCACGTCAAAGCTTCCTCGTTCTGGCCGGCGTGGCTCCGGGCGTCTGCGAGGAGCTCTCCCGGCTGATCCAGATGACGGTCTGCCGTCCGGAGGAATTCCACAATGTCTTCATTGCCGCCGCAGGACAAGGAACGGGAAACCGGGCTGCCATTTGACGACGGCGCCGGAAATACCCGTGCCGATACAGGCATCGATGGGGAGCTGTCCCCGGACGAGATTTTTTACTGGCTTTCGCATCCACCCATGCCGACCGATGAGGAGCTCGCGGCCGTGCACCCGGCCGTCGCCCGAAGCTGGCGGGTTCGGCCTATCCCGAACCCTCCACCAGAGTGGGACGGCTACTGCCGGCGGGACATGGGGCCGGAGGTCCTGAAATTCCTGTACGACTTCCTCGCCATTGAGGAGGAGTGGAGCGTGCAGGAACAGCGCGGTTTCTGCTGGTGGCCCGACCGGCTCCGGCAGGTCATCCGTGCCCTTCCCCCGGTGCGACAGGAACGGTTTCTGCTGACACGCATCCTCATCTGCTCCGATTTTCTGCGAGACGTTCCGGACACGCCGCAAACGCTCGAGGTCCTGGATAAGCTCAACCACACTACGGTGATGCACTCTTACGTGTGGGACCGGACGCGGAAGCGGATCAAGCTGCTGAGCGTCGGAGTGGTGCATGAGGGCAATGCCGGATGGGTCTCCGTGGTTCTTTCGGCCGCAATGGCCATCCAGGCCGAGATGGCGGGCAAACTGGCCACGTCGATTGCGGAAATGATTGGAGCCGCACCGGATTGCACTCACCATCCTTCACGCGGTCCGCGTCCGGAGCCGCATCCCTGCCTGGAATTCATCAAAAAATGCTACCTGCCCTTCGGCCTTCTGCCTTCCCGCTTCGGTCAGAAATGGCTCGAGCGGGCGGCGATGATGTTCCGCTCGCAAGGCCTTTTGGCCAACGCCGGTGAGGCAGGTCTGACGGCGGAACTCCCTTTCTACGGAAGCAAGAGTGCCATGCAGTCTCTGTTTGAAGAACTCCTCGGTGTGGCCGATCACTCGCCGTTGCAAACCTCCCTCTTTCAGTGCTGGCCTCACATCGCTCACCCGGTCCTTGGCAACGGGATGGTGGCCATTCTACGCCTGCCCTGTTCCATATCAAACTCACTGGAGCCGCGGCGGAGATTTGTTACCCACCTGAACCGCGCCTGGCGCCACCGTTTGTTGATTGCACCGCGGTTAGGCGCCTGGTGCCTTCCGCCCTCCTATCCCATACCCTCTTATGTGATGTTTGTCCCGAATTACCTTGGCTGGGAGGGAATCATTGAGTGGGTGGGCCAGCAATTCGCGGTGATCAGCAAGCTGGCGCTCCAGGAACTGTTCCGCTTTGCGGCTGTGGATCCGATGGAGTAAACCGGCCCGCTCAAGCCTGGCTGTCGCCGGAGCTGTGGCGTGTAAGCTCCGCAACATCGGCCGCCGTCGTTTGCCTCTCGCTCAGCGCCTTCCACAGCGTCGCCGCCAGAATCACTGCGCCGCCGGCCAGCGCCTGTGGGCCCGGCTTCTCATCCAGCAGCAGCCACGTCCATAACGGATTCAGCACCGGCTCGGCCAGCAGCAGGATGGAGGCCTCAAAGGCCGGCACCTCGCGCATGCCGCGCGTCAGGCACCAGTAGGCCAGGCCGATCTGGAAGACGCCCAGATAGAGAATCACCGCCCAGTCGAACGGGCGCGCGCTGCCGACAGGCACGGCGAACGGCAGACAGAAGAGCGCGGCGAGAAGGTTGCCGGCGGTGATGGTGGAGAGGGCGGCGGCGCTGTGGCCGGAGTAACGTGCCTGCCAGCGCAGGCCGGCGAGCGCGAACGCATAGGTGAGGCCTGAGGCTGCGGCCCACAGGTTGCCGGCGCGCGGGTTCGGCGCGGTGGAGGCGCTCTGCTCGGCGCCGGTGAGGAACAGCGCCATGCCGGCCGCCAGGGCCGCCGCCACCAGCAGGTCGCGCCGCCGCGGTTTTTCATGAAGCAGCAGCGGGCCGAGGATCAAAAGATACGCCGGGGCGGTGGATTGCAGGAAGATCGTGTTGGCGGCGGTGGTCAGCTTGTTGGCCTGGACGAAAAAGACGAGCGTCAGCGCATAGGCGATGCCCACCAGCCACGCCCGCGCGTCCCGCAGCCGGCGCGCCTGTGGCAATAGAGCATAGAGCACAAAAGCGGCCACGGCGCTGCGGAAGCCTGCCGTCTGCCAGGCGCCGAATGCGGTGGACTTGATCGCCACGCCGCCGGTGGAAAACAGCAGCGCGGCCGAAAGGACCAGCCAGCGGCTCCACATCGTTCTCAGGCTACCTCTGGACGGGTCGCGCGCGGCAATCGCGGGACGCGCCGCACTGCCGCGCATGGTATCCTTGGAAACACAGGCCCTGTGGCCTCTTCCCGCACCTGAATCCCCCGTCGAATTCCGGCTTTCCCCGCCGTCTTTCGCCACGTCAGGCGATTGTCACCATGCTGAAACGCGGCCGTCACTGCGGGCTGCAAACCTGAAAACGGGACGGAGAACAGGAGGATTGTCGTCTCATGGCTGCGATCAAAGGGAGAAAAACGTTTCTGCTCGCGAGCGATTTCGACCACACGCTCAGCTTCAACGACTCGGGCATCGTTCTCAGCGAACTGCTCGGCACGCATGGTTTTGAAGAAAAGGTGCGCGGTCTCGAACAGCTTCACCTCGTGCAGCAGGGCGGGGAGCTGTCCTATCTGCTGCTGCATGATCCCGAATACCGCTGCGTGCGCCGCGAGCACCTGTGGGAAGCCGGCAAGCGGATCCGGCTGAAGAAAAACATCCCGCTGCTGCTCGAAATGCTTCAGAACCTGGACGGCGCCGAGTTTCGGTTTCATGTGATTTCGGCTGCGCCGGAAGAGGTGATTCACTCAGCGCTCGAAGGAATTGTTCCGCCTGAAAACATTCACGGAACCCGGTTTTTTTACCATCCGGAGTCCGGCGAGATCCAGCGCATCCTGCACGTGAGCGCCGGTTACGGCAAGGTGGCCGTGCTTGAGGAGATCCGGCAGGCCATGGCGATCAGCTACAACCGCGTCGTCTACGTGGGCGACGGCAGCTCGGACGTGCACGTCATGCTGCACCTGAACCGCAACGACGGCCTGACCATCGCCGTCAGCGAAAACCGTTTCATTACCCAGATCGCGCGCCGCACGGTGCTGAGCGACGACGCGCTCAGCGTGGCCGTGCCGGTCATGGAGGAGATCCTTGGCTGGGATTCGGCGCGAATCCGGGCCTATTTTGAAGCGCACGGCGTCACGCTTCGCGAATGGAGCAAGGCGCGTACGGACCGGCTCAGTTTCGCCTCCGGCCAGCCCCTGGCCGCGCCGGTGGAGCAATGAGCGGCAACACGCCGGCGGCGGACTGGATCGGATGGGCGGCGACGGCCGTCTTTGCCGCCTCTTATCTCGCCCGGGATCCGCGCCGCCTGCGGCTGGTGCAGGCGGCGGCCGCGGTCATGTGGATCCTGTACGGCGTGCTGATGAAGGCCGCGCCGGTGGTGGCCGCCAATGTTGCCGTGGCTGCGATTGCGCTTTTCAGCCTCTGGCACGGCCGCGGGCGGCCTTCCGCCGGGCTATGAAACCGTGAGCCCGAGCCGCGCCGCCATGTCCTCGTACGCGGGGCCCCAGGCGGGCAGGCTCCCAAGGATCGGCGCGGCGTGGCTCGCCACCCAGGCGTCGGTCTGCGGCCCGGGCGAGGGCGCGCGCTCCAGCCCGTGCAACTGCCGCCAGACGCCGAGCCAGCGGGCATTGTATTCTTCAAGCGAAGACGGATCGGCGCCGCCGCGCAGCACGGACTCGATCCGCTGGGCCAGGTCGCTTCCTTCCCAGAAGCCCAGGTTCATCGAATGCACGCCGGCCGGGCCGGTCAGATGCGCGGCGTCGCCGGCCAGCCAGAGCCGCCCTGCGCCGAAGCGCTTCGCCAGCCGCCGCTCGAAGCGCACAACAATGCGCCAGGTGAGTTTTTCGATGGACCCGGTGAACCAGGGGACGCGCTGGCTCAGCAACTGCCGCAGGTGTTCCTCATCGAGCACCGGCAGATCCAGCCCGTGAGACAGCGGCACGCGGTCTTTCTGCCTCTCCGCGGGGAAGTCGCCGAAGCCCGCCCGGCGCAGCGCCTCGACGGGATCGGGTGCCTGCGGGTTATAGCCGGGCAGCTCGAAGCTCCAGCGGGCCATGCCGCCGGGCAGGGGCCAGAGCACGTTGGTGGCGCCGTTGTCAAAGGCGATCCGGACGGTATTTTTCAGGTCTGCGTCAGTCCGGAATTCGAAAACGGCGAAATATTGCGCCGGGGCAATTTCCGGGAATTCCGGGTCCAGCGTGCGCCGCACGCGCGAATTGTATCCGTCGGCGCCGACAACGAATTTCGGCTCGAGCTCCCACGTTTTTGAGACAACCCACTCGGTGTGGGCGACGATATAGCCCCGGGATTCCTTCTCGAATTTCTGGACCAGCACCCGCGCGGCGTCCTCGCGCGGCGTGATGGCGGCGGCCTCCTGCCGCCATCCGACCCTGACGCCGAGCTTTTCGAGTTCTTCTTCCAGGAGATTTTCAAGCGTGTCCTGCCGCACCACTGCCAGCGGATGGTCGGCGTCGCCCGAGTCGATGGCGACCCGCGTGCCGCCCCGGTCGCAGAAAGCGATGCGGCGGACCAGATAGGAGGAGTCGAGAATCTTCTCGCGCAGTCCCAGCGCCGCGAACAGGTCCAGCGCCTGCGGATGGACGGCCAGCGCGTAACTGTGCGTGCACGCCCAGACGCCGGTGTCGATAATCCGCACATTGACATTGCGGCGCGCCAGAGAGAGCGCGGTGAAAAGCCCCACCGGGCCGGCGCCAACCACAAGAACTTCGGGTTTCAGTTCGTCGAACATCGCGGGCCACTCCTCGATGAATTCAGGCAGATGCAGGATACACCGCACGGTGACGCGGTGACAAGGCAGCCGGTGTCAGCGGAGATGCGGGGCGCGGGCCACCGAGCGGCCAATCAGAATCCCGGAGAACGCGCCGAAATAGACGTCGGACGGCCAGTGGCGGCGCCCGGTCACACGCGAAACGCTGATGGCGGTGGCCGTGGCGAACAGCGTCACCTTCAGCCATTTCGGGACGCCCGGGTGCGCCGCCACGGCCGTGGCCACTGCAAACGACGTCATCGCGTGGCCGGAGGGAAAAGAGTCCCCGCCCGAATAGAACGACCCGCGCGAACCGGGCACGTCGGGCCGCTCCCGCCAGGTGACGGCTTTCAGGGCATAGGTGACCGTGAGGGCCGAAGAGAGCGCCAGGCCCGCATCACGTCCAATATGGGTCCACGAAGGCCGGCCTGCGAAGTGCCCATAGGCGATGGTCCCGCCCGTGGCCATCGCGAGCCCGGCCATGGATCCGATGAGTGAAACGCGGCGGCTCCAGTCCCGCTGCGCGGGCGTGTCCGGCAGGCCGTCGACGATCGCCCGGTCAGAAGACCTGAGCGCTACGGTTCCGGCCGCCAGCGGCAGGGCAATGGCGAACGCCTGCCGCCGCGTCATGTGAAAGGGGGCCGTCCAGATCCGCTTCTGATCCTCCGCAAAATCCCGCAGAAAATCACCGGCCGGGGAGGAAGACTGCCCGTTGGCAGCCGGAAAAAGGGGAGCCAGGACCAGGAAAAACAGGATTCCTTTTCTCGTGATCCATCGGGAATTGTCAGGAGTTTCTCCGCGAAAGAGTGCTGGTTTCATTCTCCGGCCGTCTCGTCCACGGGAAGGTCCTCGGGCACGTAGCCCGCCAGCCGTTGCGCGCCTTCCGGCCAGGCGATCTGGCGCCGCAGATCGGCGTGCGAAAACAGATCGCCGGTGAGGCGCTCGTCAGGCAGGAGGGCCAGCACAACCTGGAGCCCGGACTTGCGCGCATGCTTCATCGCGGGAACGATGTCAGTGTCGCCACTGAGCACGACCAGGCGGTCCACCAGCCGTTTTTCGCACAGCGAGGCGATGTCAATGCCCATTCGCATGTCGACGCCCTTCTGCTCGAACACCGGGCGGAAGTCATTGTCGTCCAGCGGGCGGTCCGAAGGCGGCGGGAGCCGCTTCAGCGCGAATCCGCGGAACTTGACGATGCCCAGCCGCACGGCGAAATACTCCCGGCGGGACAGATCCGCCAGCCACTGGGCGCTGCCACGGAGCGGGAGGCGCTGCTGCGAAACCGGCAGGGTCAGCTCGCCGTGAAATGGCGGACAGTCGTAATAAAAAATGCGGTACAGGATTTCCTGGCGCGGATCGTAGCAGGAGAGGGAGAGTTTCTCGATGAAATCCGGCGTATAGAGATACTGCGCCTTGGTGGCCACGGCGCGCAGATAACCGCCATCGACAAGAACGGCTGCTTTAAACATGGGCAAATCCTGGAAAATTCATCCTGTGACGAGCAGGGAAAAATGGAATTGTCTCACCGGAACCTGGCCCCGCGGACGATGGGCGAGCGCAGCGGCTGTTGCGGCGGCGGCTCGGGCTCCGGCGGCGGCGCCGGCTTGCGCACGCGGCCGTCGAGATGGGCCGCAATCCGCTCTTCCTTCGCTTTCTGGAACTTCGGATGCCCCGGCTCCAGCCCGGAGACCTCTTTGACTTCCGCGTCGGTCACCTCCATGGCGACCGCGAGGCAACGGCTGAGGAAATTCTTCACCCGATCCTGCACCAGGCGTTGCTCGCTCGTCAGTCCGAGGTAGAGAACCTGCTCTCCAGGGGCTTTGGAGAGGATGGCCCATGTCTGCGAGGCGCGGTTCAGCTTCGGCGACTTGATTGCGGTCTCGAGTTTCTTCGCCGCCGCCGGCAGCTTCTGCCACGGGGCGGCCTCTTCCTTCGTCATCGCCGTCGCCGAGATCAGGGCGCTTCGCTCCTTCGGCGTGAGTTTTTCGGTGAGGCAATACAGCACCAGCGCGTACCAGTCGATGGTGATGGGCGCGCCGAACGGGATCATCGCCTTCAGCTTCGCCAGCTTCTGGAATGCGGGGAGGTTGATCTTCGCGCCCGTCAGCGCCGGCGAAAACAGCGTCAGCAGCCCCTCCTGGTCCAGCGCGGCGATCACGTCGCCGGGATTGGGCTCCTGCGTGATCTGATCCAGCTCCGCGAAGAGTTGCCGCGGAGGAATGAGCCTGTGGACGCCCGCCTCGCGCGCGTTCAGAAACTGCTGCCAGGTTTTCTCTTCCACCTTGTAGCCGAACCGCGTGCGGAAACGGATCAGGCGCAGAAGACGGACGGGATCGTCATAAAGGGAATACGGGCTCACCGCCCGCAGTTCTTTCTGTTCGATGTCGCCGGCGCCGTTGGTCGGGTCAATCAGCAGTCCGCGCGAGGCGCGGTTGAGCGACAGGGCGATGGCGTTGATGGTGAAGTCGCGGCAGCGGAGGTCGTCGTGAATCGACGCCGGCTGCACCTGCGGGCGGGCGCCGGGTTTCGTGTATTTCTCGGTGTGCGCCATGGTGATGGCGCAGCGCGCTCCAGACGGAAACCGCAGTTCCACGGACTTGCGCAGCTCGTCCACGGAGAGAATTTCCGCTCCGTGTTTCTTGGCGAGGTCGCGGGCGAACTTCACCGCCGGGCCCTCCACGGTGAAATCGAGGTCGCGGATCGGGAAGCCGCCCAGCATGTCCCGCAGCGCGCCTCCGGTCAGAAACAGGCTCAGGTTGGCTTCGGCGGCGGCCTGTTGCACCAGGTCGAGAACCGCGCGCTGCTCCACGCTGAGGTGGTTCTCCAGGATGAACATGTAATCGCTCATGTTGCCGGCCTTTCTTCGCGGCGCACGTGGTTATCCGCTTCGCGGGTGGTGCTCATCGATCACACTCCGGAGGCGGGTGCGCATGACATGGGTGTAGATCTCGGTCGTCGATATGTCGGCATGGCCCAGCATGGCCTGGACGCTTCGCAGCCCAGCGCCGCCTTCCAGCAGGTGCGTGGCGAAGCTGTGGCGGAGCACATGCGGAGAAAGTTTCTGAACGATGCCAGCCTGGCGGCCATGGTTTCTCAGGAGGACCCAGAACGCCTGGCGCGTCATTGCGCCGCCCCGGGAGGTCACGAAGATGTGCGGGCTTGGGCGTCCCTTCAGAAGGGCCGGCCGCCCCGTTGCAAGATAGTCCCGCAGCGCCTCCTGCGCCTTGGAGCCGAGCGGAACCAGCCGCTGCTTGCCGCCCTTGCCGGTCACGCGGACAAAGCCAAGCTCCAGGTTGACATCCGCCAATCGCAACGAAACCAGCTCGGACACGCGCAGCCCGGTGGCATATAGCGTTTCGAGCATGGCCCGGTCGCGCAGGCCGCGGGCCGTGTCCGTGGGCGGCGCCGCCAGCAGCGCGTCCACCTGGGCCGTGGTGAGATACCTCGGCAAGCTTCGCCACAGCCGCGGCGTCGTCAGCAGCGCCGTCGGATCTTCGCTGATCCTTCCTTCCAGCAGAAGAAAACGGAAAAACTGGCGCAGCGCCGACAGCCGCCGCGCCACGGTTCGCGGCGACAGCCCTGCGGCGTGCAGCGAATCCAGGTAGGCGCGCAGGTGCTCGGCCGACGGAGGCCAGCCGAAGTTCCGGCGCCGGCAAAACTCGGAAAAGTCTTTCAAATCAAGGGAATAGGAAGACAGAGTGTGGGCCGCAAGCCCCTTTTCCACCCGGGCGCAGGCGAGAAACGCTTCGATGGCGGCCGCCAGGCCTGGCTCGGCACTCATTTGTGTAATGATACAATACCAGCGTAATTCTTTGAAAGTAAAGGCTCACGCAAACCACTGACGCCGCGCGTGGCAGGGAGCGCATTTCAGCTTGAGCGGATCCACCGCAAAAAAGGTGCTCGTCGACCGGTACGACCGGACGCAGGTGAAGGGCTTTGTGCAAACGCAGACCCTTGTCCAGGGCGGCGAGATTGAACTGCTGAGCACGGAAGGGGCGGTGTTGCGCGTCCCTGTGAGCCAGGTAAAGACCGTGTCGTTCGTACGCGACCTCAATGGCCCGTCCGTGTGGACCGAGCGCCGCGAATTTCTTTCGCGCCCGAAGACGCCGGGACTGTGGATCGAACTTCGCTTCCGGGACGGGAGCCGCCTGGAAGGCGTCGCGCCCAATGACCTGTTGCTGATGGAGGGCCAGGGCGTGACGCTGACGCCGCCGGACCCAGCCGGCAACACGCAGCGCGTCTTTGCTCCGCGGGAGAGCCTGGCTGGAGCGGCCGTGCTCGGCGTGGTCGGGGCCACGCGGCGGCGCGCGCAGGCCCGGCCGGAGTCGGCCCGGCAGATCAGGCTGTTCGGAGAAGAGTAAGCGGCGCCAGGGCGTGCGTGCTCAGGTCTTCCCAGCAGGCGGCGTCCATGTTGCGCACCAGCGTCAGCTCGTTCAGTGTGAACTTGCGAGGCAGCGGACATTCCTGCCAGCGGCGTCGGGCGCGATCAAGAACTTCCTCGAATGGGAGCATGCCCAGGTCCTGCGCCACGGTCACATGCGGGTGAAAGGGAAACTGATCCTCGGCAAAGAGAACCCCGTGATTCAGCGCCGCATGAAGCTGTTCCACCCGATCCTGGCCGGAGGCCAGCGCCAGGTAGATCACGCCGGTAGAGTCGAAGGTTTCAATGTCGCCGAGCGTCACCTCGAAGGCGGACTGCTGCCCGGCCAGCCGGTCGAGCTCGGCTGCCAGCGCTTCCTGCGGAGCAGTGAGCCGCCGCGGGGGCAGAATCGTCAGATGAGAGCGCAGCGTGCAGCCGGGAACCAGCTCGGCGCGCAGGGCGCTCAGGTAGCTCCCCAGCGGGTCTGGGATATAGGCCACCACGGCGTAGAAACCGATGAAAGACCGGTTGCCGCGGTGGCCGCCAGATATAGACTCCATTCGTGTCAATTGTACTTCGCCGTTCAGCCGGCCCGGAGGCGGGGCTGCCTGGCCACTTCCCACCCGTACAGATGCGCGTGAGCCGCTCCGGGTTCTTTCGATCCGGGCCTGCCGGCCGCGAGTGCTTTGGTTGTGACTAGCGCGGCCTTGGGGGACGCGCGGTCGGCGTTGGCGTCTCCTTCTGATAGACCCGCACGTAGTCGATCTCGAACCGCTGCGGGAAGATCGAATCGTCGATGCCCTGCTGGCCGCCCCAACTGCCGCCGATGGCGAGGTTGAGGATCAGGTAGAAAGGCTGGTCAAAAGGCCAGACTGCCTCGCCGGTTCCCTCGTTGTTGTAGGTAAAGTACGGGATGTCGTCCACGGAGATCACGATCTTGTCCGGCGACCAGTCGAGCGCATACACGTGATAGTCCTTCCAGGGCTCCTTCACCGTGATCCGATTGCCCTTGTTGGTTCCCTTCACATGGTTGTACGCCTCGGTGTGGATGTTGGCGTGGATGGTCTCCGGGTCGAAGCCGACGTTCTCCATGATGTCGATCTCGCCGCACTTCGGCCAGTCCACGCGGCCCACCTTGAGACCGATGTTCTGCCCCAGCATCCAGATGGCAGGCCAGGTGCCGCGGCCCGTCGGCAGCTTGGCGCGGATCTCGAATCGTCCGTAGCGCCAGTACTGGCGCCCTTCGGTCGTGACGCTGGCCGAGGTGTAGCGGGCGGTCCTGCCCGCCTCGCTCCAGTCTTCGCGCCGGGCTTCAATCACCAGCACGCCGTTTTCGACCCGCGCGTTCTCGGGGCGCGCAAAGGTGTAAAACTGCGCCTCGTTGTTGCGGATCATGCCGTATTCGTAGTTCCAGCGCACCGGATCCGGCAGGCCCGGTTTGTCAAATTCGTCCGCCCAGACGAGCCGGTAGCCGGGCGGCTGGGCGAGGGCCGCCGCCGCAAGTGCGAAAGACAGCAAAAAAGATCGCATGATCGGGCCTCCTTCTCCCGATCATAGCGTGAGGCGGTGTGAGAAAATCCGCGGCTAGCCGGCGCCAGCCGGAGCGGCGGCCAGCGGTGGCTGCTCCGGCTCAGGCTCGCGCCAGCGGGCCTCTTCAAAGCCGACGTACTTGCAGATGCGCAGCTCGCCGGCGGGCGACTCGAGCACGTCGCCGATGTCGAGCGCGCTGGCCGTGCCCCGCAGGCGCATCCAGGCGTCGTAGAAGCCGGACGCTTCCACCTCGCCGCCGGGCTCGAAGTCGCGCGGCCTGATCAGCGCCAGTCCGCTGGAATGGGGCGCCCAGCGGAAGTTCTGCCGCACGTGTTCCTTCATCTTGTGGATGCGGAAGAGGGCCATGCCCCGATTGTCGCGCCCGAAACAGAAGCTTGTCAAAATGTTTGTTACTCGCCGGCCCCGGGCGCCGCGCCGGCGAGCGCCAGCAGCCGCTGCGAGGCGGCGTCAAAGAGCCGCGCCGGCGCGCGGCGCCGGGCGTCGTCGAGTTCGAACAGGGGAGCCGGGCCGAGTCTTTCAAGCCGCGCCGGGGGATCGGCAAGCTCCACCGGCTCTTCCATCCGGTTGGACCGCAGGTCCAGCACCAGAAGCTGGCTCGTTCCCGCGCTTGCCACCAGCAGCTTTTTCTGCTCGGCGAGCAGCGCGAAGCCCACCGGATCAGCCAGTCCATGGCCGGCGGCGACCAGCGTTTCCACCTGCGGCATTGCCTGCCAGCCGCTGTAGCGCAGCACTTCGTTGCGGGCCCGGTCGGCGATGTAGAGGGCGCCGCCGGCGTAGCGGATCTCGCCCGCCTTGCCGAGCGGCATCAGCATGCGCGGCTGGCGGTCTTTTTCCAGAATCCAAAGCGTCCCGGACTCCTGCCCCTGCGTGGCCAGAAACGCCACCTTCGCATCCGGCGACACGGTGAGGGACACCACGCGTTCGCCGACCGTGGAGAGGTCCGCCGCGAAAGCGTGCCGGGGGTCGGCGGGGCAGTGGTTCCAGACTTCCACCTTCTTCTCGTCCGGCAGATAAAGGGCCAGTACGGTGGAGTCTTCGCTCCAGGCGGCGCGGCCCACAGCGGGTCCGTCCTCCCTGAACTCGCGCCAGACGGGGATCGCTCCGTCCAGCCTCCGCACCAGGTGCAGACTGCCGGCGCGTGCCACCAGCACCGTGCGGCCGTCGGGCGCCGGCCAGGCGGCGTCAAACTCGCGCACCCGCGCGCGGCCCGCGCTGGCGCTTTCCCCGTCTGCCATCACCGGCCGGATGGTGCGACTCACCTGATCCACGATCACTCCGGCCATTGGGAGCGGCTGTGCCGACGCAGCGCAGACGAAGAGAGCGGAAAGACAGAGCGGGTATCGCATGATGGACGGGCTGGGTACTTCTGTTCGATGTCCGGCGCCCGCCTGCGGTTGCCAGAATCAGGCAGAGCGGACGGCCATCGGCCGCCCGCCTTCGGCCAGCGACTGCCGGGCGGCCTCGATCACGGCCTCGTTATAAGCGGAATTGGCGGGCGTGGCCATGATGCCGGCCCGGTCCCATTCAGCCAGTTTCGCCCGGCGCTCTTCGAGGCCCAGTCCCTGAAGTTCCAGGGCGCGCTCCACGATGTGCGCCACCGACCGGTAGCCGTATCCGACCGGGACGAGGCCGGGCCCGCCCAAGTCCACGTACTGGAAATAGTCCGTCGAGGGCTCCGCATACATGGTCGCGCCCGGCCCTCCGGGGTTGCGCGTGTAACAGTACTGAATGCCGCGATACTGATCGTCGTGGCGGATCCAGGCTCCGCGCTCGGAGGTCGAGCAATACAGGGTCAAGCCCTGCGTATTGGTGCCGGGCGCGGCGTCCGGGAAGCCGATCGCGTTCTGCACGTTCAGGCAGGCGCCGTTGGACCAGATGACGCGCGCGTCCGTCCACAGCCAGCCCTCGACGCCGTTCGGGAAACGGTCCCGGAGGCCGTACAGCGACACCTCCACTGGCTCGAGCCCGGTTATGAAGGCCACCAGGTCCACGTAGTGGCAGCCGATGTAGGTGAAGGCATCGGTGGCGTCGCAGCTGAACCAGTTCTGGAAGTTTGAGTGGCGGTAGTACCACTTCTCGAGCAGACACGCCGTGCCGAGGCGGAACTCGCCGAAGAGCCCCTCCCGGTAGCGGCGCCGCGCCAGCAGCGAGCGGTCGTCGAATCGCTTGTGATACTCGACGCCCACCAGCAGGCCGCGCCCGCGCGCTTCTTCCTCGATGTGGCGCGCGTGATCGAGCTTCAGCACCAGCGGCTTCACCGCGAGCACGTGCTGGTCATGGCGCAGCGCGCACAGAACCGCATCGTAGTGGAGCTGGTCAGGCAGCGCGATCACCACCAGCGAATGCCGGGGCAACGAGGCGATGACCTCCTCGTACGGCTCAAGCCGCGGCTGGAAGGTCTGTCCGGGAAAGGCGCGCCGCAGCAGGGGCGCTTCGGCCAGCGACTCGAGCGTTTCGCGCCGCCGCGCGCAGACGTCGATGGCGCCGATGCGTCCCAGCCGCTGCAGGTGGTACAGCGACGGAAGAAGCTGGTCGTGGGCGATCATGCCGCCGCCGATCATGGCCACTCGCATCGCCATCGCCTGTTATCTCCCCGCCAGCACTTCCGCGAAGGCCTCGCGCAGCACCTGGCAGCCTTCGCGAATCGCCTCTTCGGTGATGACCAGCGGGGGGCAGATTTTGATGGTACAGCCCTGTGGTCCCACCGGGTTGAACATCAACAGTCCCTTTTCCGCGCATCGCCAGACGATGTCGTGGGCCAGTCTGCCGTCCGGCGTGCGGTGCTGGGGATCCACGCAGGCCAGCCCGGCCACCAGGCCCTTGCCGGCGACGAAGCCCGCCTGCGGGAACTCGCGCTGAATGGCCCGCAGCCCCTCTTGCAGCACCGGCTCCAGGCGCGCGGCGTTGCCGGCCAGGTCCTCGCTGAGGATGATGTCGATGTTGGCCAGCGCCGCGGCGCAGCAGACCGGGTTGCCCGTGTGCGTGGAAGACGCCGAGCCCGGGTCCGGCATGTCCATCAGGTCTGCCCGCCCGGCAACGGCAGCGATGGGGAGCGAACTCGAAATCCCTTTGCCCCAGGTGGTGAGGTCCGGCACGACGCCGTAGTGTTCGAAGCCCCAAAGCCGGCCCGTGCGGCCGAAGCCCGCCTGGACCTCATCGAAGATGAGCAGCGCCTGATGTCCGGTGCACCACTGGCGCAGCGTCCGGATGTAGTCCGCCGGTGCGAAAGCGGCCGTGCCTCCCTGGTAGGTCTCCAGCATCACCGCACAGACCTGGCCAGGCGCGACGCCCTGTTCGGCCAGCGACCTCTCGAACAGCTCGAAGCTCGTGTCCGGCGTCCAGTAACCGTCCGGGAACGGCACCTGCACGAAGCCCGGATCCAGGTTGCCGATCCATTCCTTCAGCGCGGGAATGCCGCCGGCCTGTTGTGCGCCGAGCGTGCGGCCGTGGAAGGCCTTTTCGAAGGACACGATGACGTTCTTGCTGCGGCCGCCGGTCTTGAGCCCGTGCATCCGCGCGATCTTGATGGCGAACTCCACGGTCTCGCTGCCGGTGGTCAGGATGAAGACCTTGTTGAGCGGCGGCGGCAGCAGGGAAACCAGCCGCTCGGCCAGGCGCGCGCGGATCTCCGATGGAAAGCAGTAATTCGTGAGCAGTCCGTGCTGCGCCTGCCGGGTGATCGCCTCGATGATCTCCCGGCGCCCGTGCCCGGCATTCGTGATCAGTACGCCGGAGGACCAGTCCAGCCACATGTTGCCCCAGCGGTCGTAGACCTGGAAGCCCTCGGCGCGGTCCCAGACCACCGGAGGCTGCCCCTGCATGGCGCGGATCTCGTAGCGCTGGAGCGCTTCGAGAATGGGAATCGACTCCGGTACCGGAAAGTCCGTGACGATCCGGCGGAAGCGCGTCTCCACGCGCGGTACGGGATGAGGAGCCAGATGGGTGGCGGCAGGCATGTTTCCATCTTAATGACGATGGTTCCCGGCATGGCAATGTGGTAAATCTCCAGGCAGGGAGGAACTGCGACACGATGATCCCGGCTTCCCAACTGCGCAATGGAATGGCGATCCGCTATGAGGGCCAGATCTACAAGGTCCTGATCGCCGACTATCACCCCGGCCAGGGCAAGATGGGCGGCGTGGCGCACGTGCGGCTGAAGAACCTCGACACCGGCACCATCTGGGAGACGAGCCTGCGCGGCGACCTCAAGGTGGAGGATCTGCCCATCGAGAAAAAGGCGATGGACTTCCTCTACAGCGACTCCGGCGTGTGCACCTTCATGGATCCCGACACCTGCGAGCAGGCCGAAGTGCCGGAAAAAGTCATTGGCGAGGCGGCGCGCTTCCTGCTGCCGGAGATGCGCGTGGCGGTGGAGTTCCTCGGCGACAGGGCTGTGGGCGTCGAGATGCCCGACTTTGTGGAAGTGACCGTCACCGACACCGCTCCGCCCGTCCATGCGCAGAACGACAGCACGTGGAAGCCGGCGCGGCTCGAAAACGGCGTCGAAATCATGGTGCCGCAGTTCATCAAGACGGGCGACCGTATCCGGCTCGACCTGAACACGATGAAATACATGGACCGCGCCCGCGCGGCGAAGTGATCACGAAAGCACGTTCTTCAGGCCGGCCTCGCGCGCCCAGGCCAGCGCGCGCCGGTGTTCGGCCCAGGTGATGCGGCGGTCCAGCGGCGGGTAGTGGCGCGCCTTGTACTCGGGCCGGTACTGCGCCATGATGTTGACCCACGTATCCGGCGAGAGCTTCTCCGCCACCCATCTCACAAAGCGGTCCGTGCCCGCCAGATTCTCCGGCAGCACCAGGTGGCGGATGAGCAGACCGCGCCGTGCGATGCCGCGTTCGTCCAGTTGCAGGACGCCCACCTGACGGTGCATCTCGGCGATGGCCTCGGCGGCGCGTTCTGGATAGTCGGCTGCGCCCGAGCTGAGCCGCGCCGCTACCTGCCCGTCCGTGTACTTGAAGTCCGGCAGGTAAATGTCGACGATGCCATCCAGCAGCCGCACGGCTTCGAGCGACTCATAGCCGCCGCAGTTGTACACGATGGGCAGGCGGAACCCGCGGCTCACGGCGTGCCGCAGCGCGGCGACAATGTTTGGCAGCAGATGCGTGGGCGTGACCAGGTTCAGGTTGTGGCAGCCCATGTTCTGCACTGAAAGAAAAATCCGCCCCAGCTCCTCATCAGAGCAGAACGAGCCGTCGCCGCGGTGATTGATCTCCCAGTTCTGGCAGAAGACGCACAGCAGGTTGCAGCGCGAAAAGAACACGGTGCCGGAGCCGCGGCTGCCCACCAGCGGCGGCTCCTCCCCGAAATGCGCGTGCGCCGAATAGACCTTGGCGCGCGCCGGCAGGGCGCAGACGCCGAGCTCGCCTTTCAGCCGGTTCACGCCGCACTGGCGCGGACAGAGCCGGCACGCGCGGTAGATCTCGCGCAACGCCTGGACGCGCGCGTCCAGCTCGCCGGTGCGCGCCAGGCGCAGGTAAGCAGGCTCGAAAGCCGGCGCCGGGGCGGCCAGCGCCGCGCCCATGCTCGCGGCGAACTCGCGGCGGGTTGGATCCATGGCCAGCCTCCTGCTTCTACATTGAGGAATTTCAGACCCGGTGTCCAGAGGGGGGAGGAGGCAAAGCTTGCCAGTCCCGGCCCTGCTGAGACATCCTGTGAATGACGCCCTGAGGCAGCCATGGACGATGGCCGAGGAAATCCTGTATCTCACCGAGCTGCTTGGGCTGAAGGTCTATGACCTGAGACGCCGACCCCTGGGCCGCGTCCGGGACGCCGTCCTGGTTCCCCGCCTGCATCCGGTCCGCGTGGACCGCTATCTGGTGGCCGGTGGCGGCGGCTATGTCTGGCTGTACGTGCGCCACGACCAGGTGGCGCGCATCACGCTGGACGGGATCTATCTCTCCGACGAACTGCTGGTTCCCTACCATGCCGACGAATACGCGCTGCGGCTGGTGCGCGATGTGCTCGACCAGCAGATCATCGACGCGCGCGGGCGCAAGGTGGTCCGCGTCACTGACATTACGTTTGAGATCCGCCAGGAAGCGGGCCACGACGTGCTCCACGTGCTCGAAGTGGACATCGGCATGCGGGCGGTGCTGCGGCGGCTGCTCCAGGGCTGGGTGCCGAGGCGCTGGATCCGGAAGCTTCAGCGGCGCGTGCCGCCCAACTCGATCCGCTGGGAGCTGTGCAACATCGTCGAGCCCGATCCGCAACGCCGCCTGCGGCTCAACATCTCGATGGAGCCGCTCGAACAGATGCACCCGGCCGACCTGGCCGACATCGTCGAGGAGCTCAGCCCCGAGGACCGCGAAGCCATCATCGAAGCCATCGACACCGAGGTGGCCGCCGAGGCGCTCTCGGAGATGGATCCGGAGACACAGGCCCAGATCATCGAGTCGCTCGATGCGGGCAAGGCTGCCGACATTCTGGAAGAGATGGCGCCGGACGAGGCCGCCGATGTGCTGGGCGAACTGGAAGAGGAGACCAGCGAAGAGATCCTCGAAGAGATGGAGAGCGCGCCGAAGGCGGAAGTCGAAGAGCTGCTCGAATATGACGAGAACACCGCGGGAGGCCTGATGAACACCGAATTCATCGCCGTGCACGAGGACGCCACCGTCGCCGACGCCGTCGAAGCGCTTCGCCAGCGCCAGGACCTGGTGGATTCGATCAATACGGTGTTCATCATCGATTCCGACGACCGCCTCCGCGCCGCTCTGCCCGTCGGGCGTCTGTTCCTGGCAAAGCCTTCGGCGAAGGTCACCGAGCTGGTTCGCGAGGATGATGAGGTGATCCGGACGAACACCGGCGCCCCGGCTTCCCGCGTGCTCGAACTGTTCGACAAATACAACCTGCTCACGCTGCCCGTCGTCGACGAGGAGGAGCGGCTGGCCGGCGTGATCACCGCCGATGACATCATTTCCGTGCTGAGGGGCCGGTAAATGCTGAAGCGCCTGCGGCGGCACATCGCCGTGTTCTTCGCCGTCATCGGCCCCGGCTTCATCACCGCCATGGTGGACAATGACGCCGGCGGCATCTTCACCTATTCACAGGCCGGCGCCAAATACGGCTACCTGCCGCTGTGGACGCTGGCGCCGATCACGCTGCTGCTGGTGGTCACGCAGGAGATGTGCGCACGCATGGGCGCGGTGACCGGCAAGGGGCTCTCGGACCTGATTCGCGAGGAGTTCGGGCTGCGCACCACGTTCGTCGTGATGCTGCTGCTCGTGCTTACCAACCTGACCAACGTGATGGCCAACTTTGCCGGCGTGGCCAGTTCGCTCGAACTGTTCGGCATCACGCGCTACATCACCGTGCCGGCGGCGGCCGTCGGCGTGTGGCTGCTGGTCGTCAAGGGGACGTATGAACGGGTGGAGAAGGTCTTTCTGGCCGCTTCCTCCGTCTACATCTGTTATGTGATCTCCGGCTTCCTGGTGAAGCCGGACTGGACGCAGGCAGCCATTTACAGCGTGCGTCCTGTGCTGATGCTCGAGCCGGGCTACCTGACGATGCTCGTCGGAATGGTTGGCACGTCGGTGGCGCCGTGGATGCAGTTCTATCTCCAGGCGGCCGTGGTCGAGAAGGGCATCACCGCACGCGAATACAAGGAGAGCCGGCTGGAAGTGATTGTCGGCTGCGTGGCGATGACGGTGATCGCGTTCTTCATCATCGTCGCCTGCGCCGGCGCCATTCACGACGTGGCTCCGCGCGACATCCAGGACGCCACCGACGCCGCGCTCGGCCTGAAGCCCTTTGGCCAGTATGCGTTCCTGCTGTTCGCCATCGGGCTGTTCAATGCCTCGTTATTCGCCGCCTGCATCCTGCCGCTGTCCACGGCGTATTCGGTGTGCGAGGGGCTCGGGTTTGAGTCGGGCGTCAACAAGGGCTTCCGCGAGGCGCCCGTCTTCTACTGGCTGTTCACGCTGCTCATCGTGGTTGGCGGAGGCGTCATCCTGATCCCCGGCTTTCCGCTGGTGAAGATGATCCTGCTCAGCCAGGTGATCAACGGCGCGCTGCTGCCGCTGGTGCTGATCTACATGATCCTGCTGGTCAACAAGGACCGGCTGATGAAGAAGTGGAAGAACACGCGCTTCTACAACTTCGTCGGCTGGACAAGCGTGGTGATCCTGATCGGCCTCACCGTGGCGCTGGTCATTCTCAGCCTGCGCGACCTGATGAGCGCGTGAGCTGGGCCCCGCGCCCGGCCAACGCTTTGTCAGGCCTTACCCGGGCAGGTACAGTGTGGCTCCGTCGAAGAAAAGCTTTGGATCCGGCTGTCCGCTCGCTCCGACCGAACCATCAGGTCGGATATAGCGGTGCGCTCTCGCGATTTCCGTTCCCCCTACCATGTAGGAAACCATCTGGCTTCGCGTGCAGAAAGGCTCATTCGCACGCGGCAGAGAAGGGTGGCGCTCCTTCAGGATCACCTCCCGTAGTCCGGCTGGCCTGCTGGCGAACCATTCATTGAACATTCGCCGTAGATCCCTTGCCGGCAGCCGTACAATGGGGATAGACATGGGCGTGTTTCAACAGCTGGTTCAAGACGTGGCTTGGTACCTGCAGGGGAAGCTGTCTGCTGGGGACTTGAGAAGAAGCGTTTCTGTCCTGAGCTGGGGCATTGGGGCGTGGGGCAGCCAGCGGGAGGCGGAACTCGCCGGCTCGATCGACCTCGCCCTCTCGGAGTTCGAGGCTGGCCATCTGACCGAAGACGAGCTGAGAGAGGAACTGCTGAGGCACTGCATGCTGACGACCTTCGAGGACACTGGCGTCGTTAGCGGTTCATCGGTGACTCGGGTCCCGGTCCCGGCATGGTCACCGTGGGCAGGTAGACAATCCGGAGTGGGATCCGGGTTATCAGTTGGCCCTCAAGCCTGACATCAAACCAGTAAAGTCCGTCCTCTTCGACTAGAAATTGCACTGGAAGTGCAGCCTGACAGCCGTGTTCCTCATCTCCTTCGAAATGAAGGGCGATCTCCATGGCTGCCACAGTCTTCCCCGAGGGAGTCGTCGGCTGTAAGGTCAGCTTCATGACGCCCCGGGGGAACCCGCGGCGGAACAGAATCGCCAGCCAGAAAGAGACGACCGTGGGCGCCAGCGAGGGCGACGGTCCCCGGATCGTAAACCGATCAATGATCCGGATCAGGCTGATCGTACCATCCGTCTCAGTCAGAACTCGCTCACAGATGACGGCATAGGCAAGATAAGGTCCGCCGAGAGAGAGTTGCTCGGACATAAGCTTCCCGAGGCGCGCCTGACGAAATCGTCTGCTATTTCGAGGCCTGTGAGGCTCGGCCCGGCGGCACCACCAGTGCTGAGCCCCCTCTCACCAGTATCACACTTCCCCACTTACGCGTAGCCGCCGGTGTCCGGGCGGCCGTGGCGGTCCAGCCACTCGAGCATCGCCCGGACGCTCGCCGTTGCCAGGCACACGCAGGTGTCGGCGCCGCCGTAATAGATGTACAGCGTGTCGCCGTCGGGCCGCATCGTGTAGCCGCACGGGAAGACGACGTTGGCCACGTCGCCCTGCCGCTCGTATGGTTCTTCGGGGCCAAAGATCCAGCTGTCGCTGCGCAGCAGGCACCGCTCGGGCGTGTTGAGGTCGAACAGCGCCAGGCCGAGCCGGTAGAGCGCTCCGCTGGCCGTCTGCCGCACGCCGTGGTAGATGACGAGCCAGCCGCGCTCGGTCTCAATCGGCGGCGGCGAAAGCCCGATCTTGTTGGCGTCCCACCAGGCGCCTTCGCGGGCGCGCAGGATCAGCTTGTGGCTGCCCCAGTGGCGCAGGTCGGGCGAGTAGGAGATCCACATGTGGGCGCCTCGCCAGGTGGTCACCGGGCGGTGGATCAGCGCCCAGTGGCCGCCGATGCGCCGCGGCAGCAACGCCGCGTCCTTGTCCTCGGGCGGCATGATGACGCCGAAGCGCTCGAAGTGGCGGAAATCCTCGGTGAGCGCCAGCGAGACGCCCGGGCCGCCCCTGGAATACGACGTGTAGGCGATGGCGTACTTGTTGAGCTCGGGCACGAAGGTGATCCGCGGGTCTTCAATGCCCCAGATCTCTTCGGGGTGATTCGCCGGGTCGGGCCGCATCGTCGGCTCCGGGTCGATCTCCCAGCCGGTGATGCCGTCGCGCGAGCGGGCGGCGCACAGGTGGGAGATGCCGCTGCGGTCCTCGACGCGGCACAACAGCAGCGTCGTGCCGTCGGGCAGCAGCGTGGCGCCCGCGTTGAAGACGCTGTTGACCGGATAGGGCCAGTCCTCGGCCCGCAGGATCGGGTTGTGACGATAACGGTGGAACAGGATCTCGTGCTTGTTGTTCAGCTCGACGGTCATGGCTCGATCTGAAATCGTCAGTTCCCGATAAGGTCTCCTGCCTGGTGCATCTCCTCCAGGGCGAAGTGAAAACTCAACGTGGACTCGGCGCCTTCGTTCAGGTTGACGCGGTCCGGGTGCAGGCCGTCCCGGCAGCCGCCGGTGGCGGCGTCGTAGAGCGGCAGGCCGAGGTCGTTGCGGCCGAGGAACCAGTCGAAGGCGCGGCGCGCCTCGGCGCGCCACTTCTCCTCGCCGGTAGCGCGCCAGGCATCCAGGCATGCCGAGACCATGCAGTGCGCTTCCACCGGCTGCTGGTCGAAGCGCGCCCGCTCCTGGCCGCGGCGCCAGAACCCGTTGGACCCGACCGGCACCAGGTGGCCGGCTTCGTCGGTCTGCACGCGAACCAGCCACTCGAGCGACTCGAGTCCCGCATCCAGCCAGTCCTTCCGCTCGAGGCTCCGTCCGGTGACGATCAGCGCCTGGCTCAGCCGCGCATTGCAGTAGGCGACGATATCCTCGAACCACAGCCAGTCCGGCGTCCTGACGGCTTCATAGAGCCGCATCAGCCTTGCGGCCAGTTCCTCGCGCAGCGCCTGAGCGGCGCGGTCACCCGGGAAGCGCCGGAGATATTCGTTGAGCCCCAGCAGCACATACGCCCACGCACGGGGGCTTGTGAACTTTTCCACGGCATGCAGCGCGGGCTCCAGCAACTGGCCGGCGGCGCCCCGGAGTCCCTCCCTGCGGCTTGAGCCGAGCACGACGCCCAGCGCCCACACCGCACGCCCGTGACAGTCCTCCGAGCCCACCTCGTCCAGCCAGCGGTGATCGAAGCTCATCCGGTTGTGGAAACGGCCTGTCTCGCGGTTGAATGCGTGGTGCAGGAAGCTGAGGTAGCGCGGGGCGTAGGGCCACTCCGTGCCGCGCCGTTCCAGCAGCACGCTGAGAATGAGCGCCCGCGCGTTGTCGTCCGTCGTGTAGCCTTCCGCATAATTGGGAACCGTGTGAATGGCGTGCTGGAAGATGCCCGCCGGGCCGGTCAGCGTCCGCAGATGCGCATGGTTGGGCGACGGCAGCTCCACCGCCCGCTGCCGCAGCGTCACTGCCGTGAAGGCCGGCCGCGGCCTGCGGCTGCGGTCCTCCCGCGCGCGCTCGAACGTGCGCAGGTACATGGCCGCCACGTTGGGCCAGATCATGTCGCGGCAGGCCAGATAGGCCCGTTTCCGCATCGCGTGCCGCTCGGCCTCGTTGTCCAGCAGCCGCAGCACCGCCGCGGCGACCGCGTGCGGGTCGGCGAAGGGCACCAGCACGCCGCGGCCGTCGGCCAGCAGCTCCTCGGCGTGCCAGTAGGGCGTTGAGATCACCGCCTTGCCCGCGCCCGCCGAGTAGGCGAGCGTGCCCGAAGTGATCTGCGCCGGATTGAGATACGGGGTGATGTAGATGTCGGCCGCGCCGATGAAATCCAGCAGCTCTTCCTGGCTGACGAAGCGATTGTGGAAGACGACGTTGTCCTCGACTCCAAGCTGCCGCGCCAGCCTTTCCAGCGAGTAGCGGTAGCTCTCCCCGTGATGCAGGCGGACGTGCGGATGCGTGGCGCCCAGCACCACGTAGACGACGTTGGGATACCGGCTGAGCACCTCGGGCAGCGCCCGGATGACATATTCGATGCCCTTGTTCGGCGATAGCAGGCCGAACGTCAGCAGCACCGTCCGGCCCTGAAGTCCGAATTGATCCTTGTGGAAATTCGGATCAACGAAGGGCATGTCCGGAATTCCGTGAGGAATCAGGTCAATTTTTTCCTCCGGAATGCCGTAAATATCGCGGGCGAATTCCACGCCGCGCCGCGTCATCACCACGATCCGGTCCGAAAGCTGCGCGATTTCCTCAAGAACACGCCGCTGATTTTCGTCCGGCTGTTTCAGTACCGTATGCAGCGTGGTCACCACCGGCATGCGCAGCTCGCGCAGCATGGCCAGGATGTGGCTGCCCGCCGGTCCGCCGAAGATGCCGTACTCGTGCTGTACGCAGACGAGGTCGACGTTGTTGATGTTGAGGAAATCGGTCGCGCAAAGATAGGACGCGATCTCGTTCTGCTCCAGCTCGAAGCGCACCCGCTGCGGATATTCGTAGCCCTCGGGGCGGTCGTTCACCGGGATGGCGATCACCGTCAGGTCGGGGGCCACGCCGGCCAGCGCCTCGCAGAGGTGCGTGGTGAAGGTGGCGATGCCGCATTGCCGTGGCAGATAGTTGCCCACCACCGCGATCTTGCGCAGGGTCACGGAAGCCGGCGGCAGCGCCGGTGCGGAAAGGCTCTGAACGGCGGTAGACATCCCGGTGTCACTCCTCTCCTAATTTGATGGCCCGATCCTGGGGCTCGAGGATGCGCGCTCCGGGCGCGCCGAGGCCAGAGGCCGGCTCTCGCCTGCGGCCCGCATGGCGACAAAAAGGCGCACACGCGCCGCTTTGCAGGCGCCACGCAGAAAGGAAAAGAGGCGGTGGAACGCAAAAAGCAAGCTCAGGTTGGGGCGCGATCCGCCGCCGGAAATCAGCGCCTTCAATCCTTGAATATCATCTTGATATTCGAATTGTCAAGACGGCTGATGAACCGGGAATCAGCCGGACGGATTCGGGCTTCCCTCTGCTGGATTTATCCGCGCTTTCTTTCCAGCAGATGCGCGCACTTCTCCAGCCGCGACTCGCCCGTGCCGTCGTTGACCGCGAACCGGGCGTCGGCCCAGTAGCCGCGCCGCATCCGCCCGTCCCACAGGGAAGCGGCCCCATAGAGCCCGTCCTTGCGGAGGGCATAGAAGTTGATGTCAAAGCGGCCCAGCAAGTTCGTGTTGTTGCGGAAATTGCGGGCGATGCGCCGCAGCGCCTCGAGGCAGGCCTCCGTTGGAGTCCTGCCCTGCCGCATCAGCTCGACGATGGTGTGCGCTCCGGCGATGCGGATGTTTTCCTCGCCGCGGCCGGTGGAGCCGGCGGCGCCGACGTCCTGGTCGACATAGAGTCCGGCGCCGATGATGGGCGAATCGCCCACCCGGCCGGGGATCTTCCAGGCGAGCCCGCTCGTGGTGGTGACGCCGCTGATTTCGCCCTTCGTATTCAGTGCCAGGCAGTTGATGGTTCCGGTGGGTGGGTCGGCAGCGACGTCCAGCGCCCAGGCGATGAGCTCGTCGCTGGCCCCCGGGAACTGCCGCTTTAGCCGTTCGGCGGCGGCGAGCAGGGCCGGCGAGTCGAGTCCGTCGGTCCAGTTGTTGTTGCCTTCGGAGTCGCGCAGGGACTGCTTCCAGGCGATCCAGGCCATGCGGGCCCGCTCGGTGAGCAGGTTCGTCTCCTCAAATCCCCAGGCTCGGGCGAAGCGCAGCGCGCCCTCGCCGACCAGCATGATGTGGTCGGTCCGCTCCATGACGAGCTTGGCCAGGCGCGCCACGTTCTTGATGTTGCGCACCGCCGCCACTGCGCCGGCGCGACGCGTAGGGCCGTGCATGACGCTGGCGTCCAGCTCGACAACGCCCTCTTCGTTCGGCAGGCCGCCGTAACCGACGCTCGTGTCGTTCGGGTCGTCCTCAACCAGGGTGACGCCGGCCACCACGGCCTCCAGCGTGTCACCGCCCGCCTTGAGGACCTCCATCGCCTTCGCGCAGGCCTTCAGGCCGTTGGCGCTGGAAATGACGAGGTTTTTCGGGCCTCCGGGCGCCTCCTGCGCCGCCCGGGCCGCCAGCGGCCAGGCCGCGTTTGCCATGAGCCAGTCTCTTCTCCGCATTTTTCTCCGGTCCTCGCTGTTCGCTACACTGAGTGATTGATGATTTCGCGGCTGCTGGTGCTGACCGCGTCGGCTTCCTTATTCTGGGCCCTGGGACAGGCACGGCGCAAGCCGGAGCCGCCCCGCTTCGAAGTGGTCGAGTTCAAGGCGCAGCGCAACGAGGATCGCATCTGGATCGACGGGCGCGTGCGTAACAAGGGCGACGTGGCGGTGCGCTTCCCGGTGCTCGTCTTTCAGTTCCTGTCTTCGGACAAGCGGGTGGTCTCCACGCGGCGCACGGACCTCGAACCCGAAGAGCTCGCACCCGGCGACGAAGCCTCGTTCATGCTTCAGTCGCTGCCGCCCGCGCGCGCGGTCTCGATCCGGCTGGAGATGTACGACCGCACGCAGCGCTGGTATCCGCTCGACCGCGGCGGGCCGTACCCCATCGAATGACTCGCGTGAAAGGACCGTTGGATGGTTGAAGTGATCCACCCGGCGCGGCGTCTGCACGGCAGCCTGCGCCTTCCCGGCGACAAGTCGATTTCCCACCGCTACGCGATGATCGCCTCGGTGGCCCAGGGCGTGACGACGATCCGCAATTACTCGTCCGGTGCCGACTGCCATTCGACGCTTGCCTGCCTGCGTGAACTGGGCATCGAAGTGGAGGTTCAGGGAGACGAGGTCCGCATTCACGGGCGCGGCCTGCACGGCTACAGGCCGCCGCACGAGCCGCTGGACGCCGGCAACAGCGGGTCCACCATCCGGATGTTGAGCGGCCTGCTGGCGGGGCAGCCGTTTGAGACCCGGATCGGCGGCGACGAGAGCCTGTCCCGCCGCCCGATGCAGCGCATTATGGAGCCGCTGCGGCGGATGGGAGCTTCCATCGAGGCGCGCGAAGGGAAATATCCGCCGCTGACGATTCGCGGCGGTGCGCTCCAGCCCATCGAGTACGAAACGCCCGTCCCCAGCGCCCAGGTCAAGAGCTGCGTCCTGCTGGCGGGCCTGATGGCCGAGGGCGTCACCACGGTGCGCGAGCCGGCGCGCACGCGCGACCACACGGAAGTCGCCCTGCGCGAATTCGGCGCCGCCATCGAGGCGGGCCCCGGATGGGCGCGCGTGAAGGGACCGGCGCGGCTCGAACCGCGCGAGCTCGTCGTGCCTGGAGATCTCAGCTCGGCCGCCTTCTTTCTGGCAGGGGCGGCCATGCTCGAAGGCTCTGACCTGATCCTGGACGGCGTCGGGCTCAACCCCACGCGGGCGGCGCTGGTGGACTTCCTGGCCTCGATGGGCGCGCGCATTCAGATCCTCGACATTGGCATGCGCCACGGCGAACCGGTGGGCGTGCTGCGGGTCCGCGGATCAAGGCTCGCCGGCGGCCTCATTGAAAAGGGCCTCACTGCGGCGCTGATCGACGAGATTCCGGTGCTGGCGGTGCTGGGCGCGGTGAGCGAGGAAGGACTCACCGTGCGCGACGCCGCCGAGCTCCGCGTCAAGGAGACGGACCGCATCGAGACGGTGGCGGAGAACCTGCGCCGGCTTGGCATTCGAGTCGAAACCGCCCCTGACGGCCTGCGCGTCGAAGGCCGCCAGCGGTTCCGCGCCGGCAAGGTGGCGAGTTTCGGCGACCACCGCATCGCCATGGCGTTCGCCGTCGCCGCCCTGGCCGCCGACGGACCGGTGGAGATCGAGGGCGCCGAGGCGGCCTCCGTGTCTTTCCCCGAGTTCTGGAGTAAACTGCGAGAGATCGCTGGTTGAGAGGGGGACGGGGCGTGAGCGATCCGACCGCCCGCGAAGGCGCCGATCTCACGGTTCAGGGACTCGTCCACGATCTCAACAACGTCTTCGAAACGATCTCCGAAGCGGCGGAACTGCTGGCGTCGGACGAGCGCTGGCGCGAACTGGCCGAGACGCTCGCGCGCAGCGTGGACCGCGGCCGCCGCATCGTCGGCGTCTATGCTGACCAGAGCCGCGCCGGCACCGACCTGGGCGAGATCGTAGACCGCGCTGAGACCTTCCTCCGCGACTTCCTCCGCCATCTGGCAGGCACGAAGATCCGCCTTCAGCGGCGCCTCGACGGCCGCCACCGCCTCCCTGGCAACCCGGGCGACTGGGAACGCGTCTTCATGAACCTCCTGCTCAATGCGGCGCAGGCGATGAAGGACCGCGGCGGCGGAACCATCGAAATCCATTCACGCGTCGAGGAAAACATGCTCGTCATCGAGGTCCTCGACGACGGGCCGGGGATCGAAGAGGCCATTCTGCCTCGCATCTTCGCCGCCCGCTTCTCCACCCGGTCCAAACAGGCGGGCCTCGGGCTCCATATCGTGCGCACACTGGTGGAAAGCAACGGCGCCACCGTCACCGCTGCCAACCGCAGCGCCCAGGGAGGCGCCGTCTTTACGATCCGCGCGCCCCTGCCCCAGGAATGACCGCCGCGCCGGAATCTTTGCAATCGCCTGCGGTCGCTGAGCGTCTGAAAAATCGAATGTCTTCGCCGTCGTGCGCTGTGCTGTTTTTGACCCTGCTTGCGGCAGGCGCGTCCGCACAGGCGCCGGATCCGCGGGAAATCGTGCGCCGCAGCGTCGAACGGGACCGGCTGAACTTCCGCCGGGCAAACGATTACAGCTATGTCCAGCACATCGAGCAGCGCGAACTCGACAGCCAGGGCCGCGTGAAAAAGACTGAATCCCGCACCTATGATGTAATCGTCCTCGACGGCGAGCCTTATGAGAAACTGATCGCGCGCGATGGCCGCCCGCTTGCCGGCGCCGAAGCGCGGCGCGAACAGGAGAAGCTGGACCGCGAACTGGCGCGCCGGCGCGGCCAGGACCCTGAAGCGCGCGCCCGCCGTCGCACGGAGGCGGAAAAACGGCGCCAGCAGGGCCGCGAGTTTGCCCTCGAGATCCCTGATGCATTCACGTTCCGCCTGACCGGCGTGGAAAGCATCGAGGGCCGCCCCGTCTGGATCATTGAGGCCGAGCCCAGGCCCGGCTACCGCGGCCGGGCGAAGCGCGCCGACCTGCTGACGAAATTCCGCGGACGGCTGTGGATCGACCAGGAAGACTACCAGTGGGTGCGCGTCGAGGCCGAAACCATCGCTCCGGTTCGCTTTGGCTGGATTCTGGCCCGGCTCGACCCGGGCGCGAAAATGGTCTTCGAGCAGCGCCGGGTCCAGGGAGAAGTCTGGCTGCCCTCGCACGCCCACATGCAGCTCAGCGCCCGGCTGGCGCTGGTGAGGAAACTGCGCGGCGAAGTGGAAGTTTTCTGGCGCGACTATCGCAAATTCCAGGTCGATTCGCGCATCACGGATGCGATCGAAAATCCGGCAGCGCCGCTTCCGTGAGTCGGCACGGGGAACGGCGCGAAAAAAAGTGTAAGCCTTTCCGCTGCCGCTTTCTCCGCCTTCAGGAAAGAAAACGCCTCACATGTTCTCGATAATGGCCTGGCCGAACTCGCTCGTCTTCAGTCTGGTGGCGCCTTCCATCTGCCGGTGCAGGTCGTAAGTGACCCGCTTCTGCCGGATCGTTTCGGTGATGCCCTTTTCAATCAGCCGGGCGGCTTCCTCCCAGCCGATGAACTCGAACATCATCACGCCGGACAGTATGACGCTGGAAGGGTTCACGACGTCCTGGCCGGCGTACTTGGGCGCCGTGCCATGTGTTGCCTCAAACACGCCCTGCTCGTCGCCGATGTTGGCGCCGGGCGCCATTCCCAGCCCGCCTACCTGCGCCGCCGCCGCGTCGGACAGATAATCGCCGTTCAGGTTGGGCGTTGCCAGCGCGTCGTATTCGTCCGGACGGAGCAGAAGCTGCTGGAACATCGAGTCCGCAATGCGGTCCTTGATGATCACCTTGCCTTCCGGCGGACTGGCGCCGGCTTCGGCCTCGGTGATCACCTGACCGGCGAATTCGTCCCGTGCCACCTCGTAGCCCCAGTCGCGGAAGGCGCCTTCGGTGAATTTCATGATGTTGCCCTTGTGGACGAGCGTGACGCTTTTCCGCCCGTTCTTGATCGCGTAGCGGATGGCCCGCCGCACCAGTCGCTTGGGCCCTTCCACGCTGATCGGCTTGACGCCAATGCCTGAATCCGGCCGGACCTTCGCGCCCATCTCCCTGGCGAGAAATTCGATGACTTTTGCTGCTTCCGGCGTCCCCTGTTTCCATTCGATGCCGGCATAAACGTCCTCGGTATTTTCGCGGAAAATGACGATATCGAGAAGCTCCGGCCGCTTCATCGGTGACGGCACGCCCGGGTAATATTTCACCGGCCGCAGGCAGACATACAGGTTCAGAAGCTGGCGCAGCGTCACGTTCAGGCTGCGGATGCCGCCGCCGACCGGCGTCGTCAGCGGCCCCTTGATGGCCACCCGGAAGCGCTGGATTGCTTTCAACGTGTCTTCCGGCAGCCAGGTATTGAATTTCTGGAAGGCTTTCTCGCCGGCGAAGACCTCGTACCAGACAACTTGTTTCTTTCCCCCGTAAGCCTTTTCCACGGCGGCGTCGAAGACCGCCTTTGCGGCGCGCCAGATGTCGGGGCCCGTGCCGTCGCCCTCGATGAAGGGGATGATGGGCCTGTCCGGAACGGCAAAGCGGCCCTCCCGGAACTCAATGGGCTGCCCCTCTGCGGGCACCGGAATACCATTTATAGGATTCCATTCTGATTCACCTCTTGCTGGTATCGCCGGCAGCCTCCGGGAATTTGCCCAGCCTGGCCGCCGGCTTCTTGCAGTATATCTCCCGGAGAATCGGATCTAATCATCTGCCTGGGCCTTGCGTCCGGCGCCGTACGGTGATACACGGAATTTGGGGCTTGCGATCCCCGGCGGTCCGACGTGTTCGCTGCCCACCGACCGGTGGGTGGCAGGCAAGGGCTCGCCGGCTGCCCCGGCGCGCCGAGGGCGCCGGGCGGCCGGCACAACCGGTTCATGCTGGAGCTGCAGTCATGGAGAAGCAGGACACTCTTACGATCATCGACAATCGCACTGGCAAGAGCTACACCATTCCCTTCATCGACGGCTGCATCCGTACCATGGATCTCCGCCAGATCAAGAAGGACGAACAGGACTTCGGCGTGATGGGTTACGACCCGGCGTTCATGAACACCGCTTCCTGCCGGAGCGCCATCACCTTCATCGACGGAGACAGGGGCATCCTTCGCTACCGGGGTTACCCCATCGAAGAGCTGGCCGAGCGCTGCACCTTCCTTGAAGTGGCCTGGCTGCTGCTCAATGGCGAACTGCCCACCCCCGAGGAACTGAAGCATTGGGAGGACGAAATCAAGCACCACACGATGCTTCATGAGACCACCAAGAAGTTCCTCGAAGGCTTCCGCTACGACGCGCACCCCATGGCCATGTTCATCAGCACCGTAGCCGCGCTGTCCACCGTCTACAAGGACGCGCACGACATCTTCAACAAGGACGTGCGCCGGCTGCAAATGAAGCGCCTGATCGCCAAGGTGCCCACCATCGCTGCCTACTGCTACCGGCACAGCCTCGGCTATCCGTATGTCTATCCGGACAACGACCTCAGCTACACCGAGAATTTCATGAACATGCTGTGGAAGATGGCCGAGCCCAAGTACCATGCCAATCCGGTGCTGGCCCGCGCGCTCGACATTCTCTTCATCCTGCACGCCGACCACGAGCAGAACTGTAGCGCCAATGTGATGCGGAGCGTGGGCAGTTCGCACGCCGATCCCTACGTCGCCCTGGCCGCCGCGGCGGCCGCGCTGTCCGGCCCGCTTCATGGCGGCGCCAATGAGGCCGTGCTCCGCATGCTCGACGAGATCGGCTCGAAAGACAAGGTGCCGGCCTACATCGAGCGCGTCAAGAAGGGCGAAGTGAAGCTGATGGGCTTCGGCCACAGGATCTACAAGAACTACGATCCGCGCGCCCGCATCATCAAGTGGACGGCTGACCGCGTCTTCGAGGTCACCGGGCGCAATCCGAAGCTCGACATCGCTCTCGAACTCGAGCGCATCGCCCTTGAGGACGAGTACTTCATCAAGCGCAAGCTCTATCCCAACGTCGACTTCTACTCCGGCATCATCTACCAGGCCATGGGCTTCAAGCCGGAGATGTTCACCGTGCTGTTCGCCATCCCGCGCACCGTCGGCTGGCTGGCGCAGTGGGAAGAGATGCTGCTCGATCCGGAGCAGAAGATCGCCCGTCCGCGCCAGATCTACATCGGCCACGGCGAGCGCCACGTGCCGGAGAAAACGGCCAGCGCTTTGCTCGCCGCGAGCGTCTGACAGGGACGTTCATTCTACTGCTGGCGGCCGCCCGGCCCCGTGGGGCTGGCGGCCGCCTTCTGTTCTGCCGCCCACTGGAAGGCGCGGCGAATCCCCCCAGCAGCCTGATCCCCGTCGCGGAAACGGCCTCTGCCGTCGGCGAAAAACACGTCTGCTACGGGTGATGCCGGCCATCCACAGCGCCGCCCGATGCTGCTGGCGTCAGAAGCTGAAGGCGAAGCCGAACGTGGTGTTCACCCAGCGCTCGCGCGTGAAAATGGCCGGGTTCGTTCCGATGGGCGGCCCCGATGTCTCGGCCCGGTAGACTCGCGTCGTCACCGTCAGCCGCACCGACTGCGACGTGTTCAGCGCGATGCCCGTCCCCAGCAGCGCAAAGTAGCCCCACCCATCGCGGGACACGCAGTCGGGACATTCGAACCGCACCCACTGGCTTGGCTGGCGAAGACTCTCCGCCGTCCTCACGTACGACCCGCCGCCGCCCCCGTACAGCTCGACACGGCCCCCGGCCAGCGGTGCAACCACGCGCGCGCCCAGCGGCAGATACGTCTGGAAATCGCGAATTCGAAGGTAGCCTGCCGCCGGGTTGTAGATGTAATCTTTCACCCGCGCCGCATTGTAGGCGCCCTCATATCCGAGGTCGATCTGGAAATATTTCAGCGGACGGTACCCATAGCCGAAATTCCAGAGAAAGGCGCTCTGGTAAAACGTGGTCAGATCCATGCCGGGCACGGCGAAACCGAGTCCCGTGTAAATGTGATGGCGGGGGTGCCACCCCTTGCCCCACTGCCCCGAAGCGCCCGGCATGACTAGAGTCAGTGCGGAAAGAAAAATCAGCGCGCGCCGCATACGTCCCTCAGGACGAAACCGTCCTGCCCTCAGTTTCTCGCCGTTTCAGTCCTCGATGGTCATCTTTGGCGATTTCCGCTCAAGCGACTCCACCCGCTCCATCACGCGCCGGGCGATCTCATAAAATGGCGCCGCATGCGGATCCTCGGGTCCCGCCAGCGCCACTGGCCGGCCGGTGTCTCCGCCCAGGCGCACCTGCGGATTCAGCGGGAGCTCGCCCAGAAATGGCACGCCCATCGCTTCGGCTGTCCGCCGTCCGCCGCCCTGCCCGAAGACGTCGAGCTTCTGGCCCGTCTCCGGGACCTGCAGATAGCTCATGTTCTCGATGATACCCAGCAGCTCCACCCTCACCTGCTGGAACATCAGCACCGCCTTGCGCCCGTCTTCCAGCGCCACCTCGGAAGGCGTTGACACGACAATCGCTCCGGTGATCGGCACTGTCTGAATGAGGCTCAGCGCCACGTCGCCCGTGCCCGGAGGCAGATCCACCAGCAGGTAGTCCAGTTCGCCCCAGTCCACCTGGCGGATAAAGGATTGCATCACGCTATGCAGCATCGGGCCGCGCCAGATGAGCGGTTTGTCTCCGGGGTTGAGGAAGCCCATCGACATCAGCCGGATGCCGTGCTGCTCGAGCGGCTGAATGCGGTTCCCGATCGCGTAAGGCGCCTCGCAGATACCCATCATCAACGGCACGTTCGGCCCGTACACATCGGCGTCCAGCAGGCCCGTCTTCTGGCCCAGCTTCGCCAGCGCGATCGCCAGGTTGACGGCCACGGTCGTCTTGCCCACCCCGCCCTTGCCGGACCCGATCGCGATCAGGTTCCTGACGCCTTCAATCGGCTGCCTTGGCGGTTCTGCGTGTGGAGGTGCGCCCATACGTCCAGTCTAGCGTTTCATCACCGTGTCCCAGAGCTCGCCCGCATGGCGCAGCACGTGGCGGCGGTCGGCCTCCAGCAGGAAGCGTTGGCGGACCAGCTCTCCTGCGGCCGCATCCACGCGCCGCAGGTACTCCTCTCTGTTCCGATACCGCCGCAGGATTTCGGATGCATCGAATGCGAAAAACGATCCTGCCGTGCCGCCAATCTGCTCCGGGGCGCCGGTCTGCGGATGTCGCAGGTTCCATCCGGTGAACGTCCCCAGCGGCACGGCGACTGCCGGCAGCCGGATGCCGCCCAGGTCGATACCGTCCTCGTCCACCTGCGGCAGCAGCACCGGGAACTTCCGAACAATCCGTGGCGGTTCCACCGTGATGACGCCCCTCAAGGGGAACTCGCCGCCGAAATTCAGGTCAAACGCCTGCTTCGGATGGCGGGGCAGCGGCGCGCGCAACATTTTCGGCCAGCGGATCCGCTCGCGCTCGACGAGTTGACCTTCGGTGATCGCCGGGTACTGCGACGGCGGTGGCGCCACGCCGTCTTTCACCCACGCGTGGAGCGCCGCGAGGATCGCCCGAAAGAACGGCCGCGTGTCGTTCGGATTGGAAGGGTACTGAAGCAGTGCGTCCTGTGCGGGCAGCCGACCCGGGCCGTGCTGGGAACCGGAGAGCACATACAGCCGCGTGTTCGGGTGCAGCGGCACGTCCATTCTGCCGCGGACGTCGGTGTGAACCAGCGCGGCGCAGCGGTTCCAGTATTCCCAACTGCCGTTCGTGAGCACGAGCCGGGGGATGTGCTCCGGCCGCAACCGGCTGAGCAGCCCTTCCTCCCCGCTTCCGGAGGGCGAAGGTTGGGGCGTGTCCGAGAACGGAAACAGATCCGTGGGGTACAGCGTGTTCCACCAGGCCCAGCCGTCGCGCGATGGCTGCGCGAAGCGGTGGTTGAGGAACACGCGGCCCGCTCCGGCCACATCGGCCCAGACGCCGTCGAAGACGATCCGTCCGTCTTCATCCCCGTTCATCCCTTCATACAGAAAGGACCGCAAAAACCGCCCGCTCTGCGAGATGCCGAAGCCGATGGCCCGCGTCACTCGCGGCGACGGCTTCGGGAAAGCGCCCTGCTCTGGCGGATGCTTCAACCAGGCCACCAGGTCGCGCACGGCGGCCAGTCCGGCGCTGGAAAGCTTCGGATCGGCGGCCGTGTAAACCAGCTCATAGAGCCGCCCCGGCTCAAACCCGACGCTCATTTCGATGGCCGTGCGGTCCGCGGTGAACTTCCATTGTGACTCGGGGATCCGCGTGCGGCGGCCGGTCACCGAATCGCGAACGGTCAGCACGGCCGGTCTCTCCAGCGCCCGATACGCGATGTGGTTGCGATCGGCCAGTGGCATGCGCGTGCTGCGCTGCTCGGGAAGAAACTCCGCGCGAACCACGCCTTCGACGCCGTGGATCACCGGGACATGAGCCCGCAGGAGGCGCGGATCGCCGGCTGGCACGTCCCATTGCCAGCCGATCCAGGCCAGCGTGTAGCCCTGGTCGAGCAGCCAGCCGTCGCCGAACTCCTCCGCGCTGTGCGGATCGAGCGAGCCGCGGGCGTAGCAGAAGCGGGCCAGCATCGCCTTGCCGCCGCGGTTCGGGATTTCGACGAGCAACGTGCCATTCGAGCGCGCCGGCTCGGCGGGCTGCAAAAGATACAGGTCGGCGGAGAATTCGACCAGCCCCTGCGGGTTCTTGGGCGCGAGGCCCAGATCCACCAGCCGCTGGTTCTCCGCCCGCCCGGGATCCAGTACAAAATAGGCCCTTGCAACGACACGCTCATAGGGACCGGCGCCGAAAGCCTTCCCGCCCAGCACCGGACTGCGTGCGAGCACCTCAATGCGTACCACGCGCGCTGGCGCCGGCGCAAGCGTCAGCGCAACGAGAACCAGCCAGCACAGGCTACGTACCATGCCCCTGATTGTACTCACGGGCAGGATAGAACCCGGCGTGGCGAGGCGCGGACGATCCGGTCGCCGCCGGACGCCATGCGCCCCGGAAGGCCCTCCGCTTCAGCGCCGCGCAGGGCTCCGGAGCGTTCATGGATCGCGACTGCCTACTCTTCTTTCCTGGATTCTGGGGCTTTTTTCGGCGCGGCCTTTTGCCCGCCAGGCAGGCTGCCGGCCACCTCCGGAATCCCGGCCAGCCCGCCCAGCCTGGCCAGCGCTGCCAGGTCGCCGATGCCATCGATGTGCACGAACGTCAGCTCCTTCGGCTCTGCGGCGATGATCAACAGCCCGTCGGCCTTGCCGTCGGCGCCTTTGCGGATGAGGATCTCGGTGAACTCGCCTTTTTCCCGCACGCTGACAATCGGGCTCCAGCTTCCGCCGCTCTTGATCTTTTCGCCGAGGGCGCGGACCTGCGCCAGGTCGTACTGGCCCGGCGCGTCGAATTCAAAGTTCCGCACCATGATCCCCTTGAGCGTTTTCGCCAGCTCTGCCAGGTCCTTGCCCTCCTGCTTCTGCATGCCGGCCAGAAGCGAGAGTTGTTCCGGCCCCAGGTTGACGATGGCGGATTCTTTCGCTTTCTCCGCCAGCCGGTCGAAGAGGCTGTAGTCGATCTGCTGTGCATAGAGCGGCAGCAATGCCGCCGCCAGAACGGTCAGTCTTGCCATGATGCCTCCTGTAACTGGATCTGTTGCACGCCGATGGACTTCAGCCGCCCTTCTGTCCTGGCAAGCGTCCGCGCGGTCACCCGGAGGGTGACCTCGAGCTGCTGGCGGACCTGCTCGGCCTGCCGTGCGCGCAACCGTTGTTCCTGCCACCGCATCCAGCCGAGCGATCCGCCCACGGCGATGAGCAGCCCCGCCGCCACGGACGCCCATGCGGGCCACGGCCGGGCCGCCCTCGGCCGGAGGCGCCGGAGGATCTTCTGCTCAAGCCCTGCCGGCGGGTCCACGCGGCGAAACGTTTCCCGCAACTGCTGTTCAAATTGCTCCATCCCGCTCATCTGGCTGCCTCCCTCGGCGCCGGCCGGCGCCGCGCCATCTTTGCCCGCAGCAGATTCAGCGCCCGGTGCAGGCGGCTCTTCACCGTCTGCACCGGAATCTCCAGGACTCTGGCAATTTCGGCCAGCTCCATTTCCTCCTGATACCGCAGCAGAATCATCATTCGCGCCGGCGCGGGCAGCGAGGCCACCATCTGCCGCAGGCGGCTGCGCAGCAGCGGGTCCTGGCCGTTGCCGTCCATGCCCGGCTCGGGCACTTCTTCCAGCGACGGTCCGCGGCGGTAACCGCGGCGGCGGATCTCGTCGATGCAGCGATGGCTGGTTACCCGCGCCAGCCAGTGGCGGATGTGTTCCCGGCCCTCAAGCCGGCCCAGGTTCTCGTGCAGCGCCAGGAAGACGTCCTGCGTGATGTCTTCCGCCGCCGCCCGGTCCCGCAGCGCATGCCAGGCCAGGCTGTAGACCATGCCCTGATACTCGCGGACGATCTCGGCAAAGTCGGGCGTTGCGTCCATCTGTCAGCTCTTACGAACCAGCACCGCCCGGGTTCCGCGAATTTCCGCGCCGAGGGCGGGGCGCCTCAGCGCAGACGGTCGTTGAGCGCCTTGATCGCCTTCGGGTCGAACTTGGGCTTGCGGTCGTAGGTCATCAGCCCGTTCACTTCCTGCTCGACGTCCGTGATCTGCGTGTAGCAGATGCCGATGAAGGGGAGCTTCGCAATGGCGTCATACAGGCCGGCCAGCCGCTTCAGCGCGTCTTCCGGAGTTTTTTCAACACCTGCATAGCCCCACGAGCCCTCCGGCGTCTTCGCTTCCGGCGGGATGTAGGCGATGCCGCCGAACTCACTCAGGTACAGCGGCGCGCCATTGTAGACATGGCCGGCCGCGACATAGGGGCGGCCGTTGGGCGGCAGCGCCGAGCCGGCCTTCGGCTCGACCTTCGCCCAGCGGCCGTACAGGGCCTCGTAGTTGGCCGAATAGTCGTGCACCGCATAGAGGTCGGTCGTGTCGACGTGCTCCCAGCCTTCGTTGTCGATCACCAGACGCGAGGGATCGAGCGATTTGGTGAGGTGATAGAGCGTCCGCAGGTGCGCCTGCTGCCGGGGATCGCGCAGGTCGGGCACGCCCCAGCTCTCATTCAGGGGCGCCCAGATCACCAGCGACGGGTGGTTGATGTCGCGCTCCACTGCTTCGGTCCACTCGCGCAGGAAGCGCAACACGTACTGCTCATCGTAGAGATAGGCATTGGCCATCTCGCCGCTGACCAGAAAACCCATTCTGTCCGCCCAATAGAGGAAGCGCGGGTCCTCCACTTTCTGGTGCTTGCGCACGCCGTTGAAGCCCATTTCCTTCGCCATCCGGATGTCGTACTGGATGGCCTCGTCGGAGGGCGGCGTCAGCAGGCTCTCCGGCCAGTAGCCCTGGTCGAGCAGGAATTTGAGATAAATCGGCCGGTGGTTCAGGCAAAACCGGCCATTTTCGATCGCGACTTCGCGGAAACCGAAATAGGAATTTACCGTATCGATCGTTTTTCCGTCTTTGCGGAGCTCGAAAATCACGTCATAAAGATGCGGCCGCTCGAGCGTCCACAGCCGCGGATTCCGCACAAAGGCGGCGGCGTCCACATATTTGCCGTCTGTCAAAGCGCCCTCGCCGCCGGCCACCGTTTCGTTGCCGGAGCGGACGGTGACGCGCAGCGTAAGCCCCGGCTGCGGCCGTGCCACGCGGCCGTGAAAGGTCACCGTGCCGTCGAGGCGGGGCGCAATCCGCACAAATTCGAGCCAGCTCTCGCCCGCGGCCTCCATCCATACGCTCTGCCAGATGCCCGACGTGCGCGTGTAGAAGATGCCGCGCGATTTCGGCTCCCAATACTGCTTGCCGCGCGGAATGGAACGGTCCTCGGGCGGATCCCAGGCGCGTACCACCACGGTATTCGCGCCCGGACGCAGCAAGCCGGTAATGTCGAACCGGAAGGGCGTGTTGCCCCCTTCGTGCTCGCCCGCCGTCAGCCCGTTCACCCAGACGGTGGCTTTGTAGTCCACGGCGCCAAAATGCAGCAGCACGCGTCGTCCTTTCCAGGCCGCCGGGACCTCGAACTGCCGCCGGTACCAGACCACGGGATGGAACGACGTGTCGCCGATGCCGCTCCGCCGGCTTTCGAAGGCAAACGGGACGGAGATGATCCGCGTGAACGGCTTCTCGCTGAGGTGCCAGCCGGCGGCCAGCCCTTCGTCCCGGTCGTCGAAGGCGAATTGCCACGGGCCGTTCAGCGTGAGCCACTCCGGCCGCTGGAACTGCGGCTGCGGGTGTTCCGGGCGCGGCGCCGGCTGCGCCGCGAGGTTCGTCGTCAGCATGGGAAAAAGTAGGGCCAGGCAGAGGAGACGCATGTCTGTATTTTACGTTCCGCGACGCAGCGGCACGGCGCTCGTGGCAGGCGTGCGGTATCATACGCTTGATAGTTCCATCCACCTGTTATGGCCACGCTGGGCAAGCGGCTGCGCGAAGAACGGGAAAAGCGCGGCCTGAGCATCGACGAGCTTGCCCGGCAGACACGGATCCACGCCCGGTACTTCGAGGCCATTGAGCGCGACGACATCGCTTCGCTGCCTGGCGGATTCTTCTACCGCAGCTTTCTCCGCCAGTATGCGCGCCTGTTGGGCATTCCGGAGGAGGTTTACCAGGCGGAAATCGAAAGGAGCCTCGCCGAGGAAGCCGGCAGACCCTACACGGTGCCTGAACGTCATATCGACGTGCCGCCGCTGCCCACGCCGAAGCGCAGCCGGCGCGAAGAGGCGGTGTGGTGGGCCGTGCGCGCGGGCGGACTCCTGTTGACGGTGGCCGCCTGCACCGGGCTCTACATCGGATGGGAGCGGTGGAAGCAGTCGCAGGCCGTTCCCGCCGCGGCGCAACAACAGGCGCCGGCAGCGGCTCAGCCATCTCCGATGCCCGCTACGGGTGCCGTCGCTCCGGCTCAGTCCCCGCAGGAGACACAGGAGACGGCCCTGGCCCCCGCTTCCGCCGTCGCAGCGGTGGCGGGCTCGCCGGTCCGCGTCATCGTCCGCGCCAGCGAACTCACCTGGGTGGGCGTCTGGCAGGGCAGGAAGTACCTCTTCGGCGATCTGATGCGTCCGGGCGAGGTCCGCGGCTTCGGCGGCGACGACGTGCTGCGCGTGAAGATCGGCAATGCCGGCGGCGTCCGCGTGGAGTGGAACGGAAAGGAAATGGCGCCATTCGGGCCGCGCGGCCAGGTGCGCACCATCGAGTTCCGCCGGGACTCCTGGGAGCTCATTCAGCCAGGCAGACCGGCGGCCGACGCAGAGGCGCCGCCGGATGGCGCGCAGCCCTGAGCGGACTCCATGGAAGGCAGTCCCCATTATGGATACCGGCTCATCCTGATGGCGCTTGTCGTCGGGGCCAACGCCTTCCTTGCGGCTTCGGAGATGTCGCTCATTTCGATCCGCCGCAGCCGGCTGAAGCAGCTCTGCGAGGAAGGCCACATGGGAGCGCGGGCCGCGGCGGCGCTGCTGGAAAATCCCGAGCGCCTGCTTTCGGTGGTCCAGGTGGGGGTCACGCTCACCAGTCTCTGCCTCGGCTGGCTGGGCGAGGAGACGCTTCACGCCCTGTTTCAGCGGCTGTTGCCGGCCGCGATTCCGGCGGCCGCTCTTCCGGCGATCAGCCTCGTGAGCGTAGGCCTGGCCTTTCTGGTGATGACTTACGTCCACGTCGTCTTCGGCGAGGTGGCTCCGAAGAACTTCGGCATGGCGCGCGCCGAACGGCTGGCCGTGATCGTCGCCCCGGCGCTGCTGGTTTTCTACCGGCTGGTGGAGCCCTTTGTCTGGGTCCTGGAACGGTCCTCCGCGGCGGTCAGCCTGCTGCTCGGGGTGAAGGAGCAACATCCGGGAGCCCACTCGGCCGAGGAACTCAAATTCGTGCTCCAGGCCAGTTGTTCGGCCGGGCAACTGGGCCGTTTTGAGGCCGAGGCGATGCAGCGGCTGCTGGATCTGCCCGAGTGGATCGCGCGCGAAATCATGGTGCCGCGCAGCCAGATGGCGACCGTCGATGCCGGGGCTGACATCGACGAAGTGCTCCAGAAAGTCAGCGAGACACGATACTCGCGGCTCCCGGTCGTCGAAGAAGGCAACGAAAATCCCATCGGATTCGTGCATGTCAAGGACGTGCTGGATTTCTGGGCCCAGCGGCGCCTGTCCAACCTCCGGCGCCGGGCCGTCGAGCCCTTCTCGCTGAGGAGAATTCTCCGCAAGGCGCCCATCCTGCCCGAGTCGCGCCCGCTTCATCTGCTGCTTGAGGACCTGCGCGAACAGCACGCCCACCTGGCGTTTCTGGTGGACGAATTCGGCACCGTCTCCGGCATGGTCTCGCTCGAGGATGTCTTCGAGCAGATCTTCGGGGAGATCGAGGATGAGTTCGACCTGCGGCTGGAGTCGGTTTCCCGGGAATCGGAGGCGCTGGAAGTGGATGGCACGATCCCGATCCGGGATCTGGAGACGCAGTACGGCATCGAACTTCCAACGGAAGGCGACTACGAGACGTTGGCGGGCTACATCCTCTACCGGCTGGGCCGCATCCCGCGCGAAGGCGAGTGGGTGGAGCATGGCGGGCGGCGCTACACGGTCCTCGCCATGGAGTTTAATCGCATCGCCCGGGTGCGGATCGAGCGGCTGGAGGCTCAGGAAGGCGGCGAGGCAGCGGAAGAGAAGGCGCCGTAACCCGTCAGTAAGGGCTGGGGACCGCCGCGGCATTGCGGCCTGTCCCGAGGATCTTCTCCACTTCACGGCGCAGCGGCCCGGCGGCCCGCGCAAAGATCATTTTGTAAGCGCGGCAGAAATAGTCGAGGTCCTCAAACCGGCCCGCCGGCCCATGACGGAATTTCGGGCAGCCGCCGTGGCAGATCGTCTGATATTCGCACGCGCGGCATTCTTCGTGCGGCAGGGATTTTTTCAAGGCGAACGAATGGCGGCGCTGCCGGCGCGCGATTTCGGCGAAGGAATCCAGCATCAGGTTGCCCAGCTTCCAGCCGGATTCCACGAAGAAGTCGCACGGGTAGACATCGCCGTTGTACTCCACCACCACGTAACTGTCGCACGCCTTGTGCATCGTGCACGAGCCCGGCTTCATGCCGGCAAGAGCCTCGGCCAGGTTGTCAAAAAAGCGGATGCGCACGCGCCTCCGGTCCGGCCACCACACATCGAACAGCTCGCAGAGGAAGCGTCCGTACTGCTCCGGTGTGATCGTAAAGGGCATCGGCGTTCCGTCCCGGTGAAACTCCGCCAGCGGAATGAATTGCAGATGATCGGCACCAATGGAGCGGAAAAACCTGTATAATTCGCGCGGTTTTTCCACGTTGGCCTGGGAAAGAACGCAGAGGATATTGAATTCCGCGCCGTGTTTTTTCATGTGTTCTACCGCCTCCATCACCCTGCGCCAGGTGGGATGGCCGGCACGGTTGAAACGGTAGCGGTCATGGACGTCTTCCGGCCCGTCCAGCGAAATGCCGGTGAGGAACTGATACCGGTGAAGGAATTCGCACCAGGCGTCGTCCAGCAGGATGCCGTTCGTCTGGAGCGAATTGGAAATGGTGTGTCCCGGCCGGCCGTATTTCTGCTGCAATTCCACCAGCTTTTCGAAAAATGCCAGTCCGGCCAGCGTTGGCTCTCCGCCCTGAAATGCAAAAACCGACACTGGGTAGGAATAGAAAAGAAATCCGTCTACCAGGCGCTCCAGGACTTCTGCCGGCATGATCCGCGACGGCAGGTCCCGGTAAGGATCCGCCTCGCGGTCGAGGTAAAAGCAGTATTCGCAGTCCAGATTGCAGACGGCGGAGGCCGGCTTGACGAGAACCGACCCGATGCGCGGCGCCGGGCCAGGCATCGCCGTCAGCGGATAGTCATGGCCCAGGATGGGAAAGGGATCCCCGGCCGGCATACACGGAGTGTAGCATCCGCCGGCGGGTCAGATGCCCATGATCTGGTAGCCCGAATCGACGTAGAGGATGTTGCCGGTGACGCCGCGGCCCAGATGGGAGGCCAGGAACACGGCCGCGTCGGCCACCTCCTCAGGGTCCGTGGGGCGGCGCAGTGGGGCCTTTTCGGCCACCGTTTCCAGGATTTTCGAGAAGTCCTTGATGCCCCGTGCCGACGCGGTCTTGACGGGGCCGGCGCTGATGGCATTCACCCGGATCTGCTGGGGGCCGAGTTCGCTGGCGAGGTATCGGACGCTGGCTTCGAGCGCCGCCTTGGCGACGCCCATCACGTTGTAGTTGGGCAGCACGCGCTGGCTGCCCAGGTAAGTGAGAGTCGTAATGGACCCGCCCTGCCGCATCACCGGCGCCACCGCCCGCGCCACGGCCACCAGCGAATAACAACTGATCTCCTGCGCCAGCAGGAAGCCTTCCCGAGAGGTCATGTAGAATGGCCGCGCCAGATCCTCCTTGTTGGCGAACGCGATCGAATGGACGACCGCGTGAAGGTCGTCGCCTTCCGCGCGGAGCATCTCGGCCAGCCGTTCGATGTCGGCCTCCTGGGTGACGTCGCAGGAGACCACGCGCGAGGCGCCGAGCTCGCGCGCCAGCTCCTCCACCGTCTCCTGCTGGCGGTCGCCCTGATAGGTGAGGATGAGCTGGGCGCCCTCCCTGCGGAAGGCGCGGGCGATCGCATAGGCGAGTGACCAGCGGTTGGCGAGCCCCAGTATCAGCGAAGTCCTGTCCTTCAGCAGTTGCGGCATGAATCCACCATTGTAGCCTGCCGGCCGCAGGCGCTTTCCGCAAACCCGTCCTCCGGCACGACTTGCCGGCTTTCCGGGCCGGGCGCCCGGCGGCTGAGCCCGCGCGCCGTCTGTGGCCTTGCGCGGCGAGCCTTCCTGCCAGACCCGGAGTTGCGGGCCGGAAGTAGCAGCGCCGCCTTCACCGGACACGCTCGATGGATTGACGACCACGGGGACGCTGCCGCGCCGGAACCGGATGTCGGCAATATTTCCCCGGGCCGCGCGCGGGCTCACTTCCTGAGCCCCCTGTCCGGCCAAAATGGGGCCATCCCATGCAGAAAGGATCCGAAACGACAGGCATTCACCTGGAGGCCCGGCAGGCCGCTTACCTGCGGGCCTTCGCCAGTGTTGCTTTGGAACTGCGTTTTGTCCGGGAGCACATCAACGACGAGGCGCAGGAAGTGATCGGCGCTGCTCTCACGGAGATCGGACGGCAACTGGCCAGACTCCAGTATCCGGAAGGGCTCTTGTGGGAGGACATGTTCGGCCTCCTGTTTCTCCCATCGGCCTTCAATCTTCTCGACCAGGAGGAACAGTTGCGCTCCACCTTCACCACGCTTCATTAACAGGCTGTCCGGTGCGGAGCCACGGTCTCGGAGCCTTGGAACCGCGGGCAGCCCGGCAGGTTCGGTGGCGGCCGCGGCCGGGAGTCTTCCGGCCGCTCTGCTGCCGGACGGTGCGCCTGGCGGCGAGGTGACCGCCGCCGGGCGCGCCGGATTCACGACAGCGGACGGCGTCCGAGCCGAGCCGCACGCACGCCGGAGAGGAGGGAAATTCCGATGGTGACAATCAAGGACTTTGTTGATGGATTGCAGTTTGGCGGGCTGGTGGAGCACGGCGGTCTGGCGATGTTGCCGATCCTGCATGCGCCGGACGCTGACGCTGACGCTGACGCTGACGCGGACCCACCCTATCTCCTGTTGCAGGATGCTGCCGCTTCCGGCCTCATCCGGGTGGCAGAGCTCGAGATGGCCACCGTGCCGGAGATCATGTTCGAGAACCTTTCGGACCGCCCGGTGCTGATGCTTGGCGGCGAAGAGCTGGCCGGGGCACGGCAGAACCGGATCATCAATCTCACCATCCTCGCGCCGCCGCAGGCAAAGATCGTGATTCCCGTCTCGTGCGTGGAAGCAGGGCGTTGGCGCCCGATCAGCCGGGAGTTCGCGCCGACTCCCGCACTCGCGTTTCGCAAACTGCGCGCCCGAACGGTTGCCCAGGTGACAAGGGCCTTGCGCACCGTCGGCAGGGCCAGAACCGATCAGTGGGCCGTTTGGGCGGACGTGGAGGAAAAGCTTGCCAATCTGCGAGTTACATCTCCGACCTCCTCCATGCGCGCGGCGTATGATCAACGTCTGCCAGAGCTCGAAGACTACATCCGCGTCCTGACCTGGTGCCCGGGACAGGTTGGCGCCGTCTTCGCCCTGGACGGCCAGCCGGCCGGGCTCGACCTTTTCGACCATCAGAAGACCTGTGCACGCATCCTGCCCAGACTGCTCCGCGGCTATGCGCTGGACGCTCTCGAACAACAAATCTGCAAGACCGAACTTCGGAGTGAAGAGCCCGCATGCTCTTCCAAACCGGGCACTGCCAGTTCCCTGGAGGCTACGCTGCGCTCCTGGGCGATTTCGATCGGACAGGCGGAAACGTTCAGCCGGCCGGCCATCGGCATGGGGACGGACGTCCGCATTGAGAGTACTGCCGTTGCCGGCGCGGCCCTGTGGGCGGAGGACCGTTACCTCCACCTTTGCGCTTTCCCGGCCGGAGACGGCGGCCATCAGCGGCCGGATCTGGACTTCGTCAACATGCAGCGCCCGCGGCGGCGCTCTGAAAGACGCCATCGGGACGTGCACTGAACCAGACCATTGCGATTTTGGCGGCGGACCTCGGAGGAAAGGGCGGCCGACAGGCCAGCGGCCTCTGGCCGCCCTCGCGATTGGCGCCCGTCCGGTGGCGCGAGTCGGATTCAGCCGCAGAGGTTTCGTGCCCAATCCTCTTGCGCAACCGCCCGTTGCTCGTTAATTCGATGCCACCACGAAGCTGAACGCCACGTCGTTGGACCAGTTGACGGTCAATGTGCCGGAACCATCTGAGAGGCGCACGATCGAGGCCCCCTGAAGTGTGGCCACCGCACCGATGGGACTCAGGACAGGCGCCGGCGCGGAGCCGGCCTGGAAGGTCCCGGCAGGAAACGTGATCACATATTGCCCGGTCCCATTTCGCGAGCTGGTCCAACCGGCGGGCAGGCTCTGCGCGGTTCCGTTTGCGGAGACGACGCCGCCGAGAGAGCCTTTGGCTCCGGAGACGTCGATGAAGTAGCCGTTGATGTCAATCAGCAGGTCTGTCGGTTCGCCGGCGACCACGTTGATGCCGCCATTGACCCCGGCAGCGATGATGACCGCATTGTTGACGATGTCCCCGGAAAGGGAATTCAGGAAGGAGGTCCCCGGGTAGGGATAGCCATCCGGCCAGGAAGACAGGAAGCTCAGCGTCCCATGCGGGATTGCCACCAGATTCAGCGAAAATGCCTTCGCCTCCGGCGGCAGAATGCAATTCGGGTGGTTCTTGAGCGGAAAACTGCGGGTCACATATCCGGACAACGCCGGCGCCCCGAAGGGTGCGGGCATCCCGGCGAAGGCCCGCGTGTCCACAAGACGGCAAGGGGTGATGCCGACGAACGCCAGGGGGCCGGCGAGCGGCGTCACGCTGCCCAGGCGCGGCCCCGCCGCCGCTGTGAGACCCTGGCTCTTTGCGCTCGTAGAGCCCACCTCCGGGAATGTCCATGTCGGCATCCAATACTGTGGGACTGGCCAGTTTCGAATGGGAACTTGCACGTCGCGGGAATCGGCCGCGGCCGCAGACTTGAGCGCCAGCCCGCTCATCAGGGTGATCCAAATCACTACCGCCTTCGCAGTCCATCGTGCCTTTTGATTTCCAACGTGCCTCGTCATCTCTGCCCATGAATTCGGCTCTCTGGACGCCGGTTTCCATATGTCTGCCTTCTGCGCAGGAATAGGCCGGTGTCAGTTCCATTCATCCTGGCCGACCGGGAACGTGCCGGCGGCGGAATTGACCCTTGTGTGAGATTTAACGGCTTTCCAGTGCCGCCAAATGGGTTCGCAGCACCGCCAGCAGGGCCGGCAACGCCGCCTCAAAATAGAAATGCCCGCCGGGGAAATCCACGCGTTCGAAGCGCGCCGTCGTCTGTTCGCGCCAGGCTTCCAGGTGCGCCGCGGTGACGTTCGGGTCCGCGTCGCCGCCATAGGCAAAGATAGGGATGTCGAGCGGCGCCTCCGGCCGATAGACGTAATGGCGGTACAGGCGCGCGTCGGCAAGCAGCGCCGGCAGGGCGAGTTTCAGGAGCTCAGGCTGGTTGAGAACGCTCGGTGGAAATCCTTCCAGGCGGCGCAGCTCCTCAATGAAATCGCGCAGGGACGGCTCAGGCGGCGGCACATGGTTCAGACGGAACTGCGGCGCCCTGGCGCCGGAGACATGAAGCGAGCGTGGCAATGGCAGCCCCACGCGCCGCAGTGCGCGGGTCAGCTCGAAAGCGATGCCGGCGCCCATCGAGTGTCCAAAGAAAGAGAACGGTGCGTCCAGGAACGGCCGGATCTGCGCGACGAGCTCTTCAATCAGCGGCTCCATCCGCTCGAAGGGCTTTTCGGACGCGCGCGACTCGCGCCCCGGCAGCCGCACCGGCACGACGAACGCCACCTGCCCCAGCGCTTCGCTCCAGGAACGGAACGGCAACGCCCCGCCCCCGGCCCAGGGGAAGCAGAACAGCCGCAGCCGGTCCGGCGGCGCCGAGTGGATGTTCGGGAACCAGTCATGCGTGGCAGGCGGCTTGCCGGCGGCCCGCCGCGCCAGCCGCAGTGCCAGCAGCCGGCGCTTCTCCTCGCTCATCGCCGGCTTCGGCGCCGCCTGCGGCGGGGCCTTCTTCGGCTTTTTCAGCAGCTCGAGCAGTGCATGTTCGAAGGGCTCGATCGACAGCGAGGCGGCATATTCCAGCGCCGCACGGCGGCTCGCGGCGGCGATCTCTTCCCAGTGCGCGCGGTCCGTTGTCAGCCGCTCGAGTACGCGCTGCCAGGGAGCCACGTCCTGTGGTGGGACTTCCGCCACGGGGACCATGGACGCATCCAGCGCGGGCTGGTAGCGGACGATCGGGTTCACGCGGATCAGATACGGGACTCCCAGCTTGGCCTCGTGCAGACCGCCCACGTCGGAAGCCACCACCGGCACGCCGCGGCTCATCGCCTCCAGCACGATCCGGGAACGCGCCTCTGCCCAGATGGACGGCACCAGCATCACGCGCGTCCTCCGCAGCAGCTCGTCGATGTTGTCGACCCGCGGCAGCAGCGTGATGTTCGGCACGCGGCGCAGCTCGTCGAGCTCCACGGGCGTCGTGCCCCACGTGGGCACGGCGGCGAAGCGGAGCTGCGGCATCCGCCGCGCCAGCTCCAGAAAAATGGTGATGCCCTTTACGGCGCACGGGTTCACCATCGAGACGAACTCGTTGTCAAACGAACCAAGCTGCGGGAACTCCGAACCGGGCTCCAGCAGCGAGATCGGCACATGGATGGCGTCCAGGCCGCTCCACTCCCGCACGTAGCCGGCCACATAGTGGCTGACGCCGATGATCAGGTCCGCGTGGCGCAGATTCGCTGTCTTGGCCGAGCTCACCATCGAACTGTCCGGCCCGAAGGGCACCGCAATGGTCGCGCGCACCAGATAGACGACGCGCGCCCGCGGGTGACGGATCGCCAGGTCGAACAGGATCTGTCCCGGATCGTCGGTGGACGTGATGATGATGTCCGGGTCGAACGCGTGCAGACAGGACTGGAAAAACGCGCGCAGGTGCGGCTGCCGCGTCAGCGCGCGCACACGCACGCCGTTCAGCGTATAGCTGAGCGACTCGTGGTCTTCCTCCGCCCCGATGCCGCGCGCCGCCAGCTCCTGTTTCAGCTCCGCATGCGATCTTTCTGAAAAGTCCGGGGCGCGCGTCACCACCAGCGTGTCGTGCCCCCGCGCGGCAAGCGCCTCCATCAGCAGCCGGTTGCTCTTGTCGCCGCCGCCCAGCGAGGGGAAGTAGGTCGAATTGTGCGCCAGCAGGATCTTCATGATCGCCGGCTCCGCTCTTTCAGCCTTTTCACGAGCAGCGCGCGCCGGGCCGCGTCCGTCGGCTTCGGCTCGGGTTCGGCGGGCGGCGGCAGGGCCGCCCCGCGGGGCAGGGAAGCGAGAAAATCCTCCATCGCGGCAGGCTGGATGCCGCCGACGAACGCTTCCGCGGCGCGGCGGGAACGGCCGCTTTCGGCGCGGTACTCGTCTTCGTCTTCCAGAAGCTTTCCGAGCGCCGCCTCCCACGGCCCGATCTCCTGCGGCGGAATCACCGGTCGCGGCATATGGGCCGCGTCGAATTCCATCCGGTAGCCCTCCGGCGGCCGCACCGGAATCACGTACCCGGTGCCGGCCTTCGCTTCGAGCAGGCCGCCGGAATCCGACGCGATGACGGGAATTCCGCGCAGCATCGCTTCCATCACGATCAGCCCGAATCCCTCATACCAGAGCGACGGCATCAGCAGCACGGAGCCCCGGGCCAGAAACTCTTCGATGTCGGCGACGCTGTCCAGCAGAGTGATGTTGGAAAGGGCCGCCATCCGGGCCTCGTCTTCCGGTGTGGTGCCCCAGCCGCGGAGCGCGTCGAAGGGAATTTCCGGGAAACGTCTGGCCAGTTCAAGGAAAATCGAGATTCCTTTCACCGCACAGGGATTGATCATCAAAACCCGTTTTCTCGAAAAATCGGAAAGATTGCGCCACGGCGGATCCCCGTAAATGGGAGGGTGAATTACGGCGGCATCCCGGCCGAGATGCTGCCGGATGTAGGCAGCCATGTGATGGCCGATGGCGACCACGGCGGCAGCGCGGCGCACGAGCTCGGCCGCCGGCGGGTCCGTGTGCCAGGACTCAGGCCCGAAGGGAAAGAACTGCGGCGTGTGGGCGAGGTAGACCACGCGCCCGGGCGCCGAACGCGCCGCCTCGCGCAGCAGCGTATGGGAGAGGTCTTCACTCGAAACCAGCACCCAGTCCGGGCCGGACTCCCGGATCAGGCGCCCGAGCTCGGCCGCATGCAGCGAGAGCGCCGGAACGGAATGAATGACGATGCCGTCCACTTCGGACACGCGCGCCGTCCCGCTCGCCGACGCCGCCACGGCGCAGGAATGCCCGGCGGCGGCCAGCCGCCGCAACCAGGCCAGGTTCGACCGCGTGGAGCCGCCCCTTGGGGGATCATAGGACGCGTTCGAGGCGAGCAGGATGCGCACGGCTCACTCTTCCTGGCCGAGTTCGCGTTCCAGCAGCGCCCGCACTTCCTCGTCAGAGAGGTTCTCGATCTCGGCCAGCAGCGCCTGGTATTCTTCCGGATCGGCCGCACCCAGCTGCCTCGCCTCGATGGCGGCGGCCAGCGAGCCGAGCGTCAGCGACGCGGAATAGACCTCGTCCACCGACAATTCGACACCGAATTCCTCGCGGATCCGCATGAGAAGCAGCACGGCAAGCAGCGAATGACCGCCGAGATCGAAGAAATTGGCTGCCGGATCGGTCACCGGCTTTTGCAGTAGTTCAGACCAGATTTTGGCCAGCCTTTCTTCGGTTTCTGAAGAAAATGTTCCCGCCTGCGGCGCCTCGCGCCCGGCGGCGGCCTCCCGCCGCACCGCGTCAAGAATCTGCGCCGGTCGGCGCAGGGCGGCGGCGATGTCCGCATATCCGGCAAAAGAGCGTACGGCCGGCGCCGCCGTCGCGGGCCGCTCCGGCACCGCCGGGGCCGCGGCCGATGGCGCCCATCGCAGCGTCTGCAATTCGACCGCCGGGAAGCGGTAAACGAATCCGCCATTGTCCTCGTAGCAGGCGCCAAACGGGATGGAGTCCAAAAACGCGCGGGCCGGGGCGTTCTTCGCCGTCGGCACAAACGGCACCGTCACCGTATAAACGCCTTCGTCGAGAGCCAGCTCCGCCAGGCGCGCCAGAATGCGGTGCTCCACGCCCCGGCCGAGCACACGGCAGGAAAGCAGCAGCGAGTCGACGTACAGCTCGTTGAGCCGCGTGAAAACGATCGCCAGCCCAGTGAGCCCATATTCGCCGAAACGGTCGCTCACCTCCGCCGTGAAAATGCGCGCGCCCGGCTGGGCGGCCAGCGCGGCCAGCTCGGTCTCCGTGCGCCGGATCGTGGTCGTGTTGAACTGGTTGGTCCGCTGCGTCAGTTGCGCCGCGCGCGGCAGCCGCTCCGGATCGAGCGGCTGTACATCCACGCGGAGGTTCAGCGAGGCGATGAACTCATCCAGCGACCCCGCCGACCGGGCGGCCCGCGAGAATTCGAGCGAGCGCCCGATCATCTCCGCCCGCCGCCGGTCCTCCTCAGTCACCTTCGGATGATCGAAGGCCCAGACGTGGGCCAGGAATTCGGGCAGCTCCTCGAGATTGGCCGGCAGCGCGATGGAGAGAACCTCCGGAGCCGAAGATGCCACTTCGGCGCACTCCTTCGGGTTGTCATCCAGAAAGATGAACGTGTCCAGCCCCACGTTCAGCTCGGCGGCCAGCGAGGCGAGGTTCACGGACTTGGGGTTCCAGTCGATGCGCCACGCGGCAAAATGCTCCAGCCGAAGCGGGAACTCCGGGTGCGCGGCAAATGTCTCCTCCACGTCCGCGAAATTATTTTTCGAAACGATGGCCAGCAGCATGCCGGCGTTTCGTTGCTGGAGCAGAAACTCGTGCAGCCACCGGCGCGGCGCGTCCAGCACGACGCCGGCCGGCCCGTCCTCGCCGCAGATGCCGCGCCACAGCGTGTTGTCCAGGTCGACGGCAATCACCTTGTAGGGCGGCATCGAAAGCGTGTGCGCCCGCCGGACGATCATCGTGGCCAGGGCTGCGTACATCTCCTCCGTGTACGGGATCCGTGCGATCCGGGCCGCGTGCGCATCATGGACCTGGGCCACGGGATAGAGGCGCAGGATCTCCCCATGGTCAATGAAGTGGATCTGCGCCGCACCGGCGAGTGCATCGCGCAGGATCATCTCCGCAGCCTGGAACTCTTCTTCGTCCGGAGAGGGGCAAAGCACGAACAGCAGAGGGACGGCGAACCGCGCCGCTGCACTGCGCACCGCCGACGCCAGCTCCTGCGCGTGCGCGGCCAGCTGCTCGCGCTGCCCCGGGCCGGAGGCCGGCGACGCGGCCAGGTCCGCCGCGCGCGCAAGGATGACGTTGACCCCGGCGTGGTTGGCCGCGAACACGGAGCCCGGGTCAAGCAGCGTCTGAAGGATCTGGTTGTAGGGCGCGAACACCGGCTCGAACCCTGCACTCAGTCTCCGGCTCCAAAACCGGAAGAACGCCTCCAGAGGCTCCGCCGTGAAAGAAGCGGAGACTGCGATGCGGAAGGGGGCAGCCGGATGCAACGTCACGTCCACTGGGTCTGAACACGAACCGGAAGATATGTTTTGACGATCCGCCCGAGGCTTGCGGGTGGCTCACCTTCATTCTAACCACCCCGCTCGCGGCAACGGACGGGGCGGCCTTGTGCTGGGCCTCCTGCCATCTTCCGCGGCGTGCGTCCTGCCTGGCCGGACGCCGGCGCGGTGTTGATACAATCGCGGGTTCACCCTTCGCGTGGGAGACCTGATACATATGAGCGACGAGATCAAATACGTTCTGGACGAAAGCCGCCTGCCGAAATTCTGGTACAACATCGCGGCCGATCTGCCCGTCCCTCCGCCCCCGGTTCTCCATCCGGCCACCAGGCAGCCAGTGACGCCGGCCGACCTGGAAGTGATCTTCCCGATGAGCCTCATCGAGCAGGAAGTCTCCGGGGAACGCGAGATCGAGATCCCGAAACCGGTGCGGGACATCTACCGGCAGTGGCGCCCCACGCCGCTGTATCGCGCGCGCCGTCTGGAGCAGGCCCTCGACACGCCGGCGAAGATCTATTACAAGTACGAGGGCGTCAGCCCGGCCGGATCGCACAAGCCGAACACGGCCGTCGCCCAGGCCTTCTATAACAAGGAGGCCGGCGTGCGACGCATCGTCACTGAGACCGGGGCCGGGCAGTGGGGCTCGTCGCTGGCTCTGGCCGGAGCCTTCTTCGGGCTGAAGATCGAGGTCTTCATGGTGCGCGTCAGCTATGAGCAGAAGCCATACCGGCGCGCGTTGATGGAGACTTACGGAGCGCGCTGCGTGGCGTCCCCCTCGAACGAAACGCAGAGCGGACGCGCAATCCTCGCCCAGAGGCCCGATCATCCCGGCAGCCTCGGCATTGCGATCTCTGAAGCCGTCGAAGTCGCCGCCCAGAGCGCGGACACCAAGTACGCCCTTGGCAGCGTGCTGAATCACGTGCTGCTGCACCAGACGGTCATCGGCCAGGAGGCCATCGAGCAGCTTGCCATGGCTGGCGACGAACCCGACGTGGTGGTCGGCTGCACCGGTGGCGGTTCGAACTTCGCCGGCATTGCTTTCCCGTTTATCGGCCGCATGCTGCGCGGCGGCAGGAAGATGCGCATCGTGGCGGTGGAGCCGGCGGCCTGCCCGTCGCTGACTCGCGGCAAATACGCCTACGATTTCGGCGACACCGCCCACCTGACGCCGCTCGTGAAGATGCACACGCTCGGCAGCACGTTCACGCCTCCGGGCTTCCACGCCGGCGGCCTGCGCTACCACGGCATGGCGCCGCTGGTCAGCCACTGCAAGGAGCTGGGCCTGATCGAGGCCAGGGCCTATCCGCAACTGGCCTGCTTCGAGGCGGGCGTGCTGTTTGCGCGCGCGGAAGGGATCCTGCCGGCGCCCGAAGCCAACCACGCCGTCCGCGGCGCCATCGACGAGGCGCTGCGCTGCAAACAGGAAGGCCGCAGCGAGACCATCCTGTTCAACCTCTGCGGCCACGGCCACTTCGACATGCAGGCTTACATGGACTACTTTGCCGGCAGGCTCGTCGATCAGCAGTACGACGAAAGCGAGCTGGCGATGGCGCTGGCCGGTCTGCCCAGCGTCAGCGTCTGACCGCGGCGGCGTCTTTTCGCGGTTTCCCCGGCTGAGGGCATGCGTGGGGTGTACAATTAGGACATCCGGGGCTCGTAGTCCGAGTTTCCCCCAAGAGAAAGTGAGTGTCCGAATGATTGTGCATCCCAAAGGGCCCAGGGCCCGGGTGTTGCTGACGAGCGTCTTTGGCCCCTATGCAAGGGACGACGAGTACGGAAGCCGCTCCATCAACCCGATGGAGCTTTACCATAACCAGGTGACGCGGGCCCAGGGCCCGTATTCGCTCCGCATGTTCCACCGTTCCTGGGGCATCATGTTCATCCAGGCCAACATCGAGAACCCCTCGACGGTGCTCGATTTCCCAACGAAGGAACAGTTCGAACAGGAGCTGCGCGACCACGACTACGACGTGGTCGGCATCAGCTCGATCATCGTCAACGTCGGCAAGGTGCGCGAAATGTGCCGCATCGTCCGCCGCGTCTCACCGAAATCGGTCATCGTTGTCGGCGGCCATGTGGCCGCCATCCCGGGCCTCGAGCACATGATCGACGCCGACCATATCGTCAAGGGCGAAGGCGTCCGCTGGATGCGCGAGTTCCTCGGCCAGGACCCGAACCGGAAGATCGAGCATCCGCTCATCGCCAGCGGCTTCGGCCACCGCGTCATGGGACTGAAGCTGCCCGGCAATCTTGGCTCCACCGCGGCCACCATCATCCCCAGCGTCGGCTGTCCCATGGGCTGCGACTTCTGCACCACGTCGGCCTTTTTCGGCGGCAAGGGCAATTTCATCAACTTTTTCGAGACCGGGCGTGAAATTTACGAGGCCATGGAAAAGGCCGAGCGCGCCTTCAGATTCAAATCGTTTTTCGTCATGGACGAAAACTTCCTGCTGCACCGCCGCCGCGCCATGGAGCTGCTTGACTGCATGAAGGAAGGCGGCAAAAGCTGGGACCTGTACGTCTTCTCTTCGGCCAACGCCATCCGCAAGTACAGCATGGAAGAGCTTGTCGAGCTCGGCGTGTCGTGGATCTGGATGGGCCTTGAGTCGCCGCAGAGCGGCTACGCCAAGCTGGCGGGTTCGGACACGCTCAGCCTGGTGCGCGAGCTGCGCAGCCACGGTATCCGCGTCCTCGGCTCCACCATCATCGGCATGCACCACCACACGCCCGACAATATCCGCGATGAAGTGGACTACGCCTGCAGGCATGAGACGGATTTCCACCAGTTCATGCTCTACACGCCGCTGCCTGGCACCCCGCTGCACCAGCGCATGGAGAAGGAAGGCACGCTGATCGACGTGGATCTGGCCGACGTCCACGGCCAGTACAAGTTCAACTGGCGCCATCCGCACATCAGCCGCGACGACTCGAAGAAGTTCCTCGACTGGGCCTTCTGGCGGGACTTCGAGCTGAATGGCCCCTCGCTGTACCGCATCTGCCGCACCACGCTGGAGGGCGTGAAGAAATACCGCTTTTATCCGGACTGGCGCGTGCGGGAGCGCTTCGAGCGCGAGGCTCAGGCCCTTCGGACCTCCTACGCCGCCGTGCTGTGGGCGATGGAGCGGCACATGCGGAAGAAGAACGCCGAAATCGCCGCGCGCGTCCACGAGCTGCGCGAAGAGATCCGCCGCGAATGCGGCGCGCTGGCCGCCGCCGCGGGCGCGGCGTTCGGTCCCGTCCTGCTCTGGCTCACGCGTCGGGAAGAGAAACGGCTCTCCCGGGGTGTGACTTACGAGCCGCAGACGTTCATTGAACGCCGCAACTGGGCCGAAGCCTAGTTCGCGCTATAGGGCCGCCAGCCGGCGGTGGAAGAAAAGCAGGTACGCCGCCAGGCAGGCGAGCACGATTCCATATGTCCCCACCACGGCGGAGATGCCGAAAACGGGTGCCAACGCCCCCGTCACCAGGCTGCCGATCGGCATCCCGCCGCGGAAGGCGATGTTGTACAGGCTCATCACGCGGCCGCGCATCTCATCGGTGGCGATCAGTTGCACCAGCGAGCTCAGCAGCGCGAAGCAGCCGATCAGCGCCATGCCACCGAAGTAGACGAACACGAGACTGAAACGGAAGTCTCGCGAAAACGCAAACAGCGCCTCGAAGACCCCGAGCGCGATCAGCCCGATCAGCGCGTCGCGGCCCAGATTCGGCCGGCGTCCGCGGGCCGCCACCAGCAGCGCCCCGGTGATCGCTCCCGCCGCTTCCGTCGAAAGCAGAACCGTGTAAGTGGCCTCGTTGCCGGCGAAGATGTCGCGCGCGAACACCGGCAGGAAGACAAGGATCGGAATGCCGAGAAAGGTGCAGATGAACGCCACCACGATCAGCGGCAGCATCCCCTCGCGGCCGCGGATGAAACCGAGCCCCTGCTTCATGGACTCGATCACGGACTCCTGCGCGGGCGCCGGGATGTAACGCACATGGATCAGCAGCAGCGAAGTGATGACGGCCACATAGGAGAGTCCGTTCAGCCCGAAGCACCACGCCGCGCCCAGGTGCGTCAGGGCCAGCCCGCCGGCCACCGGCCCGATGACGCGCGCCAGGTTGAACTGGATCGAGTTCATCGCAATCGCGTTCGGCAGGTGCTCGCGCGGTACCAGCGAGGGCAGCAGGGACTGGTAGGCCGGGGCGCCGAACGCCTGCGCCGTGCCCACGATGAAAGACAGCGTCAGGATGTGCCAGACCCGGACGTGGCCCAACGCAAACAGCGCCGCCAGCGTAAATGCGCAGCTCATCTGCACGAACTGCGAACCGATCAGCAGGCGCCGCCTGTCGATCCGGTCGGCGGCGACGCCGGCCACCAGTGCCAGCAGAAAGATCGGAATCTCGCCCAGAAAATTGTCCAGGCCGAGGTAGAACGCCGACCCGGACAGTTGCAGCACCAGCCAGCTCTGCGCCAGTTTCTGCATCCATGTGCCGATGCTCGACACGAAGGCTCCGGTCCACATCAGCCGGAAATCGCGCGAGTGAAAGGCGGAAAAGATCCTGCGGATCAAGGCGTGCTTCGCGCTTTCTCTAGGGCAGGGGCGCCGGGCGCGCAATCAGGTGCAGAAGGTTGCCGTCCAGGTCAGTGAAAAACAGCAGCCGGTTGCCGGAAAGATCCAGCGGTCCGGCGACGATGTTCACGCCCTTCCGTTTCAGGTCTTCGGTGGCGGCGTCAAAGTCGGAGACCATCACCGCCAGATGCCGCAGCCCTGGCGTCTTCATCTGCGCCGGCAACGGATCGCCCTCGCTGGGGATGATTTCCAGCATCGCTCCGTTGGGCGCCTTCACAAAATAATTGCCGCCGTAACTGTAGTTGATGACAAATCCGAGCTTGTCCACATACCATTGTGCCAGCCGCGGCGGATCCGGCGAGGCGATGGCCGTGTGCTCCAGTCCCGTATAGAGCATACACTCCGGAGTGTAGCAGGGACGGCGTCGATCGCCGTCAGCAGAGTTGGGGATCTGAAAAGGTCTCCTGGCGGGCCGCAACAGCGCACGGTGTGATATTCTCCCGCCGAGGCACGCTCCATGCTCACCCGACGCGGACTCCTGGCCGGAGCTCCGGCCATTCTTCGCGGCACCGCGCAGGCCGCCAGGCGCCGCAACGTCATCTTCATCCTGAGCGACGACCATCGCTGGGACGCGATGGGCTTCATGAAGGCGCAGCCCTGGCTGCGCACTCCGCAGATGGACCGGCTCGCCGCCGAAGGCGTGCACTTCCGCAATGCCTTCGTCACCACTGCCCTGTGCAGCCCAAGCCGCGCCACCATCCTCACCGGCGTTTACGCCCACCGGCACCGCATCGTCGACAACAACACGGCCATTCCGCAAGGCACCGTGTTCTTCCCTTCGTATCTCCAGAAAGCAGGCTACAAGACGGCCTTCATCGGCAAATGGCACATGGGCCACGAGGGCGATGACCCGCAGCCAGGCTTCGACCACTGGATCAGCTTCCGCGGCCAGGGCACGTACAATCCCAGCGCCAGCGGCCTGAACATCAATGGAAAAAAAGTGCCGCAAAAAGGCTATATTACGGACGAACTCACTGATTATGCGATGGAATGGCTGGATTCATTGCCAAAAAATCAGCCTTATTTTCTCTACCTTTCCCACAAGGCCGTCCATGCCGAGTTCGAGCCCGCCCCGCGCCACAAGGGCATGTACCGGGACGCGCAGTTCGTCTATCCGAAGACCATGGCTGCCACCGGTGAATATGCGCAGGGCCGCCCCATGTGGGTCCAGAACCAGCGCAATTCCTGGCATGGCGTCGAATATCCCTACCACTCGGATCTCGACATCGGCGAATACTACAAGCGGTATGCCGAGACGCTGATGGGCGTCGACGAAAGCATCGGCCGCGTGCTGGATGCGCTGAAAGCGCGCGGCGAGCTCGATTCGACGCTCCTGATTTACATGGGCGACAACGGCTTCGCCTTCGGCGAGCACGGCCTCATCGACAAGCGCACCGCGTATGAGGAGTCCATGCGCGTCCCCCTGCTGGCGCGTTGTCCGGAGCTGTTCCGCGCGGGCACCGCCGTCAACGAAATGGTCGCCAACCTGGACATCATGCCCACCGTGCTCGAAGCCTGCGGCGTGACGCCGCCGCAGGGCCTCGACGGCACAAGCTGGCTCCGGCTGGCGCGCGGCGAAAGCGTCCCATGGCGGGAAGAGCTGCTCTACGAGTATTACTGGGAACGGAACTTCCCACAGACGCCCACGGTCCACGCGCTCCGCACGCGCCGCCACAAGTTCGTGCGCGTCCACGGGCTGTGGGACATCGACGAACTCTACGACCTTGAAGAAGACCCGATCGAGAGCCGGAACCTCATCTTCGACCCCGCGCACCGGCGCACGGCCGAGGAGCTGCGGGCCCGGCTCTGGCGCGTGCTCGAGCAGACCGGCGGCATGTACATTCCGCTCCAGCCGGACCGCGGACCTCAAATGAATCTGCGCCATCCGGACCGCTCAAAGGCGGCGGACTTCCCCGAACAGCTCAGGCCGCGCCTGAAACGCGCCGGGCCTGTGCACCGGTAAAGGCCGGGACAGGGAACGCTACACTGTGAAGTATGGATCTCACCGGGAAGCGTGTCGCGATTCTTGTGGATCAGCAGTATCAGGAGATGGAGGTCTGGTACCCGTATTACCGGCTCATTGAGGCGGGCGCCAGCGTCGATTTCGTCGCTGCCGAAGCGCCGAAGACGTATCCATCGAAGACCGGCTATCCCTGCACCTCGCACAAGACCTATGAAGCCGTGCGGGCCGCTGACTACGACGGCGTCATCGTGCCCGGCGGCTTCGCCCCGGACTTCATCCGCCGCCACCCGGCCTCCAGCCGCTTCATTGCCGAGCTGAACGCTCAGGGCAAGCTCGTCGCCGCCATCTGCCACGGCCTGTGGTGCCTGTGTTCGGCCAACGTGCTGCGCGGCAGGCGCTGCACGTCCTTTTTCGCCATCCGCGACGATGTCGTAAACGCCGGCGGCCTCTGGGAGGACAGCGAAGTCGTGGTGGACGGCAACATGGTTTCCTCGCGCAAGCCGGACGACCTGCCCGCCTTTCTCAAGGCCTGCATGCAGGTGCTGACGCGCGGGTAGGCGGCATGCCAGACCGGACAGCGATCTCCGTTCGCGGACTCCGCAAGAAGTATGGCGATTTTGAGGCGGTGCGGGGCATTGACTTTGAAGTCGCCGAGGGCGAGATCTTCGGCCTGCTCGGCCCCAATGGCGCCGGCAAGACGACCACCGTGGAGATTCTCGAAGGACTGCGCCAGCGCACCGCCGGCGAGGTCGCCGTGCTCGGCTTCGACCCCGAAAAAGAAACCGCTGCGGTGAAGGACCGCGTCGGCGTCGCCTTGCAGGCCACCAATCTGCCCGAAAAGATCCGCGTGAGCGAAGCCGCCGAGCTGTTCGCGTCCTTCTATTCGCGCTCCGCCGACATTGAAAACCTGCTCCGCCGTCTTCAGCTCTGGGACAAGCGCCACGCCTTTTACAGCACGCTCTCCGGCGGGCAGAAACAGCGGCTCGCGCTGGCGCTGGCGCTGGTCAACGAGCCGGAGCTGATCTTCCTGGACGAACCGACCACCGGGCTCGACCCGCAGGTCCGGCTCGAAATTCACTCCCTCATCGGACGCCTCCGCGAACAGAGCCGGACCGTGCTTCTCACCACCCACTACATCGAAGAAGCCGAGCGGCTTTGCGACCGCGTGGCGATCATCGACGAAGGACGCATCGTCGCCCTTGGCAGCCCCCGCGAACTTCAGCAGCGCGTGCTTGGCCACGCGCGCGTCGAGGCGGCCACCGTGCAGCCGATGCCAGAGGAGCTGCCGGATGCCTGGAACAACGCCGCCGCCATCGCCTTCGCCGACGGCCGACGGAGACTCACGGCCGCCGCCGAAAATCCGGCCCGCTTCATCGTCGAGCTGGTCAGGTGGCTCGAAGGGGCGGGCGTCGAAATCGAAGACCTCCATATTCGCCGGCCCACCCTGGAAGACGTCTTCCTCGAACTTACCGGCAAGACGCTGAGGGACTGACCGTGCGGCTCAGAGCATATCTCGCCTATCTCAGGATCACGCTGTTGCTGACCTCCCGCGACCGCGTCGTGCTGTTCTTCAATTACCTGATGCCGCTGCTGTTCTTCATCGCCTTCAGCGAGGGACTTGGAGCGGGCACCAATCCGGGCGCCATGTCCCAGGTGGTCAGCATGGTCATTATTTTCGGCGTCCTCGGCACGGGCTTTTTCGGGGGAGGCATCCGCGCCACCATGGACCGCGAGGCCGGCATTCTGCGCCGCTTCAAGGTGGCGCCGATCACGCCCGCGCCCATCCTGGCGGCGTCGCTGGTGACGGGCTGGGCCCTGTTCCTGCCGTCGGTGTTTCTGTTCATCCTGCTTGCGAAGTGGCGCTATGGCTGGCAGGTCCCGAGCAACGTCTTTTCGCTGCTCGTGGTGGTCACCGCGGGCGTGCTCGCCTTCCGCGCCATGGGGCTGATCATCGCCTCCGTCGTGAACAGCATGCAGGAAAGCCAGATCATCGCCCAGCTTTTCTACATGCCACTGCTGCTGCTGTCCGGCGCTACCGTTCCGCTGCACATCCTGCCGGCATGGCTCCAGAAGCTGGCCCAGTTCCTCCCGGCCACGCACCTCTACCTCGGCACGCAGGGGATCCTTGTGCGCGGCGAGACGGCCTGGGACAACCGGGCCGCCATCGGCGCCATGCTGCTGGCCGCCGCCGCCGGCTTCCTCATCAGCCTGAAGCTCTTCCGCTGGGAGAAGGAAGAAAAAATCCGCCCCGCGGCCAAGCTCTGGCTGGCGGCCGTGCTGCTGCCTTTCATTGCCATCGGCGCCTGGCAACTGCGAAGCGAGGACAGCCAGCGCAAGATGAGGATCCTGGAGCGGCAGTCGCGCCGTTCACAGAGCTGGCTGATTCGCGACGCGCGCATCTTCCCGGGCAGCGGCCCGGTGATGGAACGCGGCGCCGTGCTCGTCCGCAACGGACGCATCGAGCGCGTCTTCAACGGGTCGGCGCCTTCCCCCAAAGAGCTTCGCGCCGAGACGCTCGAAGCCGGGGGGCGGACGCTGCTGCCCGCGCTGATTGATTCCGGGGCGGTCCTGCCGGCCGACAATGCCGGCGAGGACCGCGGGCTGGCCAGCTACGTTTACTGCGGCGTCGGCGCCATCGTCGTCACGCCGGACGCCCGCGGTGCCGTTCTGGCCCTGAAGCGCCGTGTCGATGACGGCGAACTGCTGGGCCCGGAAATCTTCTTCGCAATGTCTCCGCCCGCCATCAGCCTGGCCGCTGCACAGGCAGCCTCGGGCGACACTTCCATCCTCGCCGGCGACCTTGCCCAGCAGTTCTATGCGCCCGGATGGCTCCAGGGGCTGGCCACAAATGCGGCCCGGCGGCCAGCACAGCCGGAACTCTTTCAGGCCGCCCGCGAGCGGCTCCGCGCCCTGTGGCAGAGCGGCGAGCTGCCGGCCCCGGCGGGCGCCGCCGCCGGCCCGCTGGGCCTGCCTGGGCCGGCCCTGGTTCATGAACTCACGCTCTGGACCCAGGCGGGCGTGCCCGCGCCCCGGGCGCTCGAGGCCGCCACGGCGGGCGCTGCCGCGCGCCTCGGCGCGCAGGGGCGGCTCGGCTGCGTCCGCGAAGGCTGCGAGGCCACCCTGCTGCTCGTCGATGGCAACCCGCTGGAGGACATCGGCGCGCTGAACCGCATCCACAGCGTGTTCCTCAAGGGCGAACGCGTTTCCCGTGCGGAGCTGGCCAGCCAAAACAAAAGCGACGAAAAATGATTTATACAAAAAAGCCCTCGGGGACCGGGCTCAGGTTCGGTCCCCGAGGGGGGAAGCGTTTCAGCGCAAAACCTATGTCCTGCGGGCCGGTCCCGTGGCGGCGCCGCCGTCGCCATCCAGCCAGTCCGGCCGCCGCAGCACGTCGCGAGGACGCGACCCGTCAGGCGGGCCGATGATGCCCTCGCGCTCCATCCGGTCCAGCAGGCGGGCGGCGCGGCCGTAACCCACGCGAAGACGGCGTTGCAGGATCGACGTCGAGGCCTTGCCCACCGAGCACACCACCCGCACCGCCTCCACATAAAGCGGGTCGTCGTACTCTTCCTCCGGCTCGCCGCCGGCTTCGTCGTCCTCTTCCCGCGGCGCGATCAGGAAGCTCGGATCGTAGTCCGGCTCGGCCTGCTTGCGCCAGAAATCCACCACCTGCGTGATCTCGCTCTCGGTGACGAACGCCCCGTGAATGCGCACCAGCCGCGACGAGCCCGGCGGCAGGAACAGCATGTCGCCCTTGCCCAGCAGATGCTCGGCGCCCATCACGTCGAGCACCGTGCGCGAGTCCACTCGCGTCGCCACGCGGAAGCTGATCCGCGCCGGGAAGTTCGCCTTGATCAGCCCGGTGATCACGTCCACGCTCGGCCGCTGCGTGGCCAGCACCAGGTGCATGCCCACCGCGCGCGCCATCTGCGCCAGCCGGATCACGCTTTCTTCCACGCCGGCCCGCTCCAGCATCATCAGGTCCGCCAGCTCGTCGATCACGATCAGGATGTAGGGCAGCGGTTGCTCCCGCTCGGCCGCCTCGGCGCCCTGCTGCTCGTCAAACAGCGACAGCGGCCGCTGGTTCAGCTCGCGCACCTTGCGGTTGAACTGCTCGATGTTGCGCGCGCCATAGGCGGCCAGCAGCTTCAGCCTCCGCTCCATTTCGAGCACCGCGTTGCGCAGCGCGTTCACTGCCTTCTTCGGCTCGATGATCACCGGCGTCAGCAGGTGCGGAATCCCGTCATAGATGCCGAGCTCCACCCGTTTCGGGTCAATCAGGATCATCCGCACCTCGTCGGGCGTGGACTTGTACAGCACGCTCATGATGAGCGTGTTCAGCATCACGCTCTTGCCGCTGCCGGTGGAGCCGGCAATCAGAAGGTGCGGCATCTTGTCGAGCTCGGCCACGCGAATGCGGCCCTGGATGTCCTTGCCCATCGCGATCGTGAGCCGCGACGGCGAGTCGATGAAGTCGTCGCTTTCGAGGATCTGCCGCAGGCTGATCGTCTCGCGCCGCTGGTTCGGCACTTCGATGCCCACGGTCGGTTTGCCCGGAATGCGCTCGATCAGGATTGACTCGGCCTGAAGGCCCAGGCACAGGTCCTCGCTCAACGTGGTGATCTTCGAGATCTTCACGCCTGCGTCGGGCTTGAACTCGAACGTCGTCACCACCGGGCCGGGATTGATCTGGACGACGTTGCCGTAGACGTTGAACTCTTCCAGCTTGCTGCGGATGCGCGCCGCAATCTCCTTCAGCTCCTCTGAGTCGTAGCCCTCTCGCTCCGGCGGCGGGTTCAGCAGCCGCGTGGGCGGCAGTCGGAAAGACGCGCGGCGGGGCGCGTCCTCACGCTCGGCGGGTTCGCTCCGGCGCCGCGGCGGCTCGGGTTCTTCCAGCTCGTGGATCGGAATGTCGTCATCCGTGGCCGGCGGTTCGGAGTCCGCCACGAAGGGCGGCGCCTGAGCCGCTGCGCCTGCGGCCACGGCCAGCGGTTCCGGCTCGCGTTCGGCCATGGCGTCCAGATCAGCCTGGAGCCCGTTCGGCGTCAGTGCCACGGACGCGGCCGCAACCGCGGCAGCCGCGCGCCGGGGCGGTTCCGGATGAGCTTCCGGAATTTCTTCGGCCGTCGTCCCGGTCGCGCGCGGTCTCCGCCGCCAGCGCGGCAGGAAGGGCGCCACCCGCGTCTCCAGCGCGGAAGCCAGGCTCTCCACGGAAAACGACGAGACCAGGTAGATCGAAAGCACCACTGCCAGCGCCAGCAGGATCGCCGTGCCGGGCCGGTTCAGCACCGACTCCAGCGAGCTGGCGATGAGAAACCCGAACAGCCCGCCTACGGTGAAAGAATGAGCCAGCGGATTCTGGACCCGCGCCAGCTCTAGCCCCGCGGCCACCGACAGCGCCAGCAACCCGTAGCCCGTCAGCCGTACGAGCGGCGCGCCGCCGGGCCTGCGCCGCAGCCGCCGGATGCCGGCCCAGATCATCAGCGGCGGCAACAGCCAGGCGGCATATCCGATCGACTGAAACAGGAAGTCCGCCGCCCAGGCGCCGGCCACGCCAATCTGGTTCGCGGCCGGATGCCGGCCGGTCGCCGTGTTCCACGACGGATCAAAAGGATCAAAGGAGGCCAGCGCAAACAGCAGCGCCAGGGCGAAAAACAGCAGGACAATCCCTGCCAGTTCGCGCAGTCGCGCAGGAGGTGCGGGCTGAATCGTGTTCATTCCGCCAGCCGGCGGAAAAAAGCCAGAGCGAAAATGAGTATACCAAAAACAATCCGGTATGCAACAAAGAATTTCAGCGTCCGCTGCCGGAGGAACCGCAGGAACCAGGCAATCACCGCGCAGCCGGTGGCCGCGCTGACCGCCATCGCGGAGAAAAACAGCGCGCGCTCGCCGGCCGGGATGCCGCCCGCGCGGTGCAGGTCCAGAAAGGCGTCGGCCGCGGCCGCGGCGATGGCGGGCGTCCCCAGCAGGAATGAAAACCGCGCCGCGGTCGCGCGATCCAGCCCGCGGAACAGCCCGGCCACCAGCGTGATGCCGCTGCGCGAAGTGCCCGGAACCACCGCCAGCGCCTGCGCCGCCCCGATCGTCATCGCGTCCGTCCAGGTGATGCTGCGGATCTGGCGTCCAAGCCGGGCTCTTCGCTCCGCCCAGCCCATCAGCACGCCCACCACGATCAGCATCGTGCCAATCACCCAGGGCGTTCGGAACACCGTCTCCGCCGCGTGCTTCAAAAGCAGCCCGGCCACGCCCACCGGAATCGTGCCCGCGGCCAGCATCCACAACATGGGCCGGGGAAAGGTTTCATCATCTCCGCCAAGGCCCAGCCCCGCACGGACGATCCGGTACCAGTCCCCGGCGAAATACAGCAGCACGGCGAGCAGCGTGCCGAAATGCAGCGCAATGTCGAAGGCGAGTCCCTGGTCTTTCCAGCCCAGCAGCCAGGGGGCCAGCGCCAGATGCGCCGAACTGCTGATGGGAAGGAATTCGGTGAGGCCCTGGATCACCGCAAGTAGAATGGCCTGGTGGATGGGCATAATGGAGAAAGACTCATGGTAGCGCAGGCGCGGCCGCGTCTTGTATGACAAACACAAAAATCATCGCCACTCTTGGCCCGGCCACCGAATCGCCGGACATGATCCGGCGGCTCATCGAAGCAGGCGCGGACGTCTTCCGGCTGAACGCGAGCCACGGGACGCCGGAATGGCGCGCGCAGGTCATCCGCTCGGTCCGCGAGGCATCTGAAGGCGCTCCCTTCCCCATCGGCATCCTGCTGGACCTGCAAGGACCGAAAATCCGCCTTGGCACCTTCCGGGGCGGATCTGCCGTTCTCGAGGAGGGGGCTGAGTTCACCATCACCACGGAGCCCATCGAAGGGGATGCGACGGCCGCCTCCACCACGTACCAGGACTTCGCCAAAGATGTCCGGCCCGGAGACCGCGTCCTGCTGGCCGACGGAGCGCTCGAACTGCGCGTGCTCGAATCCGACGGCGTCAGCGCGCGCTGCCGCGTCGTCCGCGGCGGCGTCATCAGCGACAAGAAAGGCATCAACCTGCCAGGAGTCCAGCTCTCCACCCCGTCGCTGACCCGCCGGGACATGGAGATCCTCCAGGCCGGCCTCGAAGAAGGCATCGACCTGGTCGCCCTGAGCTTCGTCCGGCGCTCGTCCGACATACTGCGCCTCCGGCTTTTTCTCGAAGAAAAGGGCGCAAACATTCCGATCATTGCGAAAATCGAAAAGCCCGAAGCAGTGGAAAATCTGAAGGACATTCTGGCCGAAGCCGACGGCGTCATGGTGGCCCGCGGCGACCTCGGCGTGGAATGCCCGATGGAAAAGGTTCCGTTCATCCAGAAATCAATCATCGAACAGGCTCGCAAGGCCGGGAAATTCGTCATCACCGCGACTCAGATGCTCGAGTCGATGATCGAAAATCCCTTTCCCACCCGCGCCGAAGTCAGCGACGTCGCCAACGCCATCTATGACGGCACGGACGCCGTCATGCTCAGCGGCGAAACGTCTGTGGGCAAATACCCGGTGGAAGCCGTCCGCATGATGGACCGCACCGCCCATGAGGCCGAACTCTCCCTGCGGAAATACGGCTTCCGCGAGCTGCCCGCCCGCGATTACGTCACGCACGCCGAAATCGTCGCCGACGCCGCTTTCCATGCCGCCCGCCTCGCTGGCGCGCGGGCCATCGTTGTCTTCTCCGCTTCAGGCGCCTCGGCGCGGCTCGTGGCGCGCTACCGCCCGCCCGTGCCCATCTTCACGTTCACGCCCTCCATGGCCCCCGCCCGCTCTCTCTCCGTCGTCTATGGGGTCCATGCCATTCTCCAGCCGCACGTCTCCTCCACCGATGAAATGATGGCCCTGATGGACCGCGTGCTGCTCGAGCGCGGCCTCGTCAAGCCGCGCGATGCCGTTGTCTTCGTGGCCGGCCAGCCCATCGGCCGCCCCGGCACCACCAACATGATGAAGCTCCACCGCGTCGGCGAAGCGGTTTAAGGCCGCGTTTACGGTTGTAACAATCCGTCCGGCCGGGAACAAATCGCTTTACTGCCCGTTCCGTCTCATGGAACCTGTCAGAAGGAGGAGTCGTGGGCTGGAAACATCCGGGAATCACTGTCGCCGTGTCTCTGGCAGCCCTAGCCGGGGCCGCGGGAATTTTCGTGGCGTTCGCCACGCCGAAATCACGGCCTGCGGCTGCAATCCGCGTCGAGATCACCCCTGAGCGGGTCGAGCGCGGGCGTTATCTCTTTCACAGTGTCGCCGACTGCGCCGGCTGCCACAGTCCCCGCGACGCCTCGAAATTCGCCATGCCGGCCGACCCGGCGAGGACCGGAGCCGGTTTTGTCTTCCCGAAGGAGCTCGGTTTCCCAGGCTCCATTGTCGGACCAAACATCACGCCTGACCCGGAAACGGGCGTTGGCCGCTGGACGGACGGTGAAAAAATCCGCGCCATCCGCGAAGGAATTTCTCGCGACGGGCGCGCGCTCTTTTCCCTGATGCCATACCGGCAATTTGCAAAGATGAGCGATGAAGACATCTACTCCCTCGTCGCCTACATGAACAGCCTGCCGCCGGTGAAAAATCCTCTGCCCCGCACTTCGCTCCAGTTTCCGGTGAGCGTGCTGAACCGCTTCGAGCCAGCGCCGATGCTCACGCCGCCCCAGCCGCCTTCCCCCCGCGATGCCGTGCGCTATGGCGAGTTTCTCGCGGGCCTTGCCTGCATTCAGTGCCACTCGGAGCTGAGCAAAGGCAAGCCGGTTCAGGGCAGGGAATTTGCCGGCGGGCACGAGTTCGCCGTGGGACAGTTCATCGTCCGCAGCGCCAATCTGACCCCGGATCACGAAACCGGTATCGGCTCCTGGACAGAGGAGCGCTTCGTGCGCAGATTTCGCGACTATGGCGGACTGACGTATGCGTCCGCGCCACGAGCTGTCCAGGCGAATTTCACCCTGATGCCGTGGTTTGGCTTCTCCCGGATGAAAGAAGAAGACCTCCGGGCCATTTACGCCTACCTGCGCACTTTGAGGCCCGTCTACAATCCGGTTGTGCTGCACCCGCAACTGGCCACGCAGGCCAATTGACGGTTCCGCCTGCCGCTCTGACACAATGGTGGGTTCGCCCGTCGCAATCCTGCCATGAAGCCTTTGCCAGAGCTCATCGAGCCGGTGCTTGCCGCCGTCGTGCTCATCGCCGCCGTCACGGACCTGAAGCGCCGCGAGATCCCCAACTGGCTCACCCTCGGCGCCATCCTCGCCGGGCTCGGCCTGCATACGTGGCTGCGTGGCTGGGAGGGCCTGAAGTTCTCCGCCGCGGGACTCGGGCTGGCGGCGCTGATTTTCGTTCCGCTGTTCGTCATGCGCTGGCTGGGCGGAGGCGACGTCAAGCTCATGGGCGCCGTCGGTGCGCTGGCCGGCGCCCAGAACATGTTCGTCATTTTTGTTCTGGACGCCATCCTCGGCGGGATCGCCGCACTGGTGCTCGTCATCGTCCGCGGCCGCTTCCTGCGCACGCTGCGCAACATCCCTCGCATGTTCCGCTTCCAGCGCGAAAGCGAGCTCGAAGCCGGCGGCGAAAAGTCCCTGGGGCTGCCGCGGGCGGTCACCATTGCCGCAGCCACGCTGCTCGTGCTCTGGGCTTCTACTCGAGGATAGGCAGCACCACGCCGCTCGCCGCCTGGCGGGAGCGGTAGACGCGGTGTGTCGCTTTTACGAAGTCGCTGGCCTTCGCCTCGTGGATCCGCACGAACTTCTGCGGGTTCCGGTCCACTAGAGGGAACCAAGAGCTCTGCACGTGGATCATGATGCGGTGTCCGCGCCGGAATGTGTGGAATACGTCGGGCAGCTCGAACTCGACCGGCTCCATCTTGCCCGGCGTGAACGGCGTCGGCCGGTCGAAGCCCGTGCGGAATCGCCCGCGGAACGGCTCTCCGCGCACCAGCATCTGATAGCCGCCCATGCGAATCTCCTTCGGATTCGGCTGGGGATCCGGCGCGTCGTTCGGAAACACGTCGATCAGCTTCACCACCCAGTCGGCATCCGTCCCGCTCGTCGACACATGCAGCACCGCGCGCAGCGGCCCGGCCACGCGCACGTCCTCTTCAAGCGGCCCGGTCTGATAGACCAGCACGTCCGGCCTCGTTGAGGCGAAACGCTGGTCCTCCACCATGTAGTCGTAGTTCATCCCGCGGTCGATGAACGGCAGGAAGGGGACGGGCCGGTTTGGATCGGAAAGATACTCGTCGAAGGCCTCGCCTGCGGTCTCCGGGGGCTGCGTCGAAAGCCGGCCCTCTTCCCGGAAATAGTAGGTGCGCCGGCGCGCCTGCTGCGGCGGCCAGGCGTCCATGCGGTGCCACTCGTTGCGGCCCGTTTCGAAAACGTAGGCTTCGGGAAGCGGATTTCCGCCGCCCGCGCCCTTCAGGTGCTGCATGAAAAACGGAAATTCAATTTCGTCCTGGAAAAACCGGGACGTATTTACGGCGAAGCTCACGTTGCCCAGCCGCGTGCCATCCGTGCGCGCCCAGCCGCCGTGGCTCCACGGCCCCTCCACCAGCAGATTCACCGCCCCGGGGTTCTGCTTCTCCGCTGACTCATACAGCCGCAAGGGACCGTACACGTCCTCGGCATCGAACCACCCGCCGACGGTGAGCATGGCCACCTTCATGTTCCGGAGGTGCGGCCGCAGGTCGCGCGACTTCCAGAACTCGTTATAAGTGTCGTTTTCCAGCAATTCACGCCAGAATTTCACCTGGCCTTTGAACAGTTTTTCTTCGTAATTCGCCAGCGGTCCGATGGAAAGATGGAACGTATAGGCGTCAGGCCCGTCGATTTCGAAGCGCGATTCCGGCAGCAGGCCCTCGGACGGCCTCGGCCGTCCGAAAATGCCCAGGAAATTGAATGCGTGCACCAGGAACAGCGCGCCATTGTGGCGAAAATCATCGCCGATGAACCAGTTGATCACCGGCGCCTGCGGCGACACCGCCTTCAGCGCCGGATGCGAATCCAGCGCTCCCATCGCCGCATAAAATCCCGGATACGAGATGCCCCACATGCCCACGCGGCCGTTGTTTCCGTGAACGTGCTTCACCAGCCAGTCGATCGTATCGTAGGTGTCCGAGGCCTCGTCGACGTCCCTGTTTGTCTTCTTGTCCGGGATGTACGGGCGCACATGGACGAACTCGCCCTCGCTGCGGCCGCGTCCGCGCACGTCCTGATAGGCGAAGATGAACCCCTCGCGCATGAACTTCTCGCTGGCAGGGCCCAGACTGGCGCGGTAATTTTCCGCCCCATACGGCGCCACCGTGTAGGGCGTCCGGAGAAGCAATATTGGATAGGCGCGGCTCCGGTCCTTGGGCACGTAAACGGACGTGAACAGACGCACGCCGTCTCGCATCGGGATCAGGAATTCATGCTTCGTATAATGCTGCCGGATGTAGGCCGCCCGGTCGCTGGCCGGCGGCGCCGTCTGGGCAACGGTTCTCGGTTGTGCGGGGACAAGCAGCGGCAGCAGCGCTGCCAGCAGCAGACGTCGTGAGATCATCGTCGGCACCTCTCAGCGGAACATCAGGAACAGGCGCAGCGCGCCCGTGTAGCTGGCCTCCGCCATCCAGCGGCCGAGGCCGGTCGAATACATCAGCACCAGCAGAAGAATGAATCCGAAGCGCGACAGCTCTACATAGGCCGCCGGCGGGATGCGCGCCGCAATCAGCAGCTTCGAGCCGTCCAGCGGCGGCACCGGGATCATGTTGAACAGCGCCAGAAGCAGACTGATGAACGCGGCGCGGAACAGGATCTCCACCCCGGCCGGGAACACGGCCGCCAGCCCGGCCAGAAGCACGGCGAAGACGACATTGCTGGCCGGCCCCGCCAGCGCCACCGCCGCCAGCCCGTTCACGCCCCCGCGCAGCTTTGCCGGATTGGTGTTGACCGCTTTGCCCCATCCAAAAAAGACGCCACCGAGCAGCGAGGCCATCAACGGAATGAACACCGTGCCCATCCAGTCCACGTGCGCCAGCGGGTTCAGCGTCACCCGGCCCTCCAGCCGCGGCGTGTCGTCGCCCAGCCGGTCGGCGACCCATGCATGCGCATATTCGTGCGGCGTCGTCAGGATCCAGAAAATCGTCACGTTCAGCAGCGCCTGCGGCAGGTCGAACGTCATCAGTTGTCCTTCACCCGGTACTTTTCAAACCACGCCAGCAGGTAGAGCTGCTGCATCAGCTGGTGCGACGGGCGCCGCCACCCGTGAAATTCCTCCGGCACCCGCACCAGCAGCGTCTCCTTCTTCAGCAGCTTCAGCGCCCGGTAATATTCCTCGCTCTGCGAAATGGGCGTCCTCAGGTCCGCCTCGCCCGTCATCACCATCGTCGGCGTGGTGACGTTCGCCACGTAGTGCAGCGGGCTGCGCAGCGCATACTCCATCGGGTCCTCCCACGGCTTCTTCCGGAACTGGTGGTACCACATCGCTCCGTCAGTCGTGCCGACAAAGCTGTGCCAGTTCGTGACCGGCCGCATCGACACGGCAGCGCGGAAACGGTTTGTGTGACCGACGATCCACGCCGTCAGCACGCCGCCGCCACTGCCGCCGCACACGAACAGGTTCCGCTCGTCAATGAAACCTTTCTTCAGCGCCGCGTCCACGCCCGCCATCAGATCGTCATAATCCTTGCCCGGATACGCGTACTGAATTCCATTGACAAAATCCTGCCCGTAGCCCGTGCTGCCGCGCGGGTTCGCATACAGAACCGCATACCCATTGGCTGCGAAATTCTGCCATGCCCAGTTGAAGGCGACGCTGTACATCGACCACGGCCCGCCGTGAATGTACAACACCATCGGATATTTCTTTTTCGGATCGAAATCCACCGGCTTTACCAGCCAGCCCTGGATGCGGAACCCGTCGGGGCCGTCCCACCACAGCTCTTCCACTTCGCCCAGCGCGCGGCCATCCAGCACGTCTTCGTTCACGTTCAGGATCTTCTGGATCTGGCCGCCGCGGATCAGCACCAGCGAGCCCGGCTCATGGAAGGACGACCGCACCGCCGCGATCTCGCCCGTCCGCGCCAGCGAAGCCTGCGTGATCATCTGCACCCCGTCGGTCACCCGGCGCGGCGCGCCGGTCAGCGGCAGAAAATACAGGTTCGATGAGCCGCGTTCCTCCATCGTGTAATAGACGCCCGAGCCATCGGCGGCCCAGTGCAGCTCGCCCGGCGCCGACGCCAGATTCCCCGCCCACAGCCGCTTCTGCCCGCCCTCGCTGTCCATCAGGTAGATGGACGGAATGTGATACGTGTACAGCCGGTCATCGTAGCCCGTATATGCGATCCATTTTCCGTGCGGCGCCGGGTTGTTGTCCGGTCCCTTGCGGTCCGTGAGCTGGCGGATCGCGCCGGTGGCCAGATCCAGTGCGTAGATCTCGCTGTCATTGCGCAGATATTCGGCGTCCGCCTTGCGAATGCCGCTGAAGTACAGCGTCTTTCCGTCCGGCGACCACCGCGGCGACTGGTGATTGTACTTGCCCGTGGTCACCTGCTTGGCCGTGCCGCCGGTGATCGCGTCCACGATGAAGATGTGCAAATGGCCCTTTGGCACCGGCCCCACGCCGTCGCTCGCCCAGCTCAGCCGGTCCACGATCACCGCCGGCTTGGCCCACTGCGCGCCCTCGGGTTTCTTCGGCATTTTGATGGGCAGGATCGGATCCTCGTCCGGTACGGTCATCACGAATGCGATCTTCCTGCCGTCCGGCGACCACCGGATCTGCGACGGCGCCTTCTCCACACGCGTCAACTGCGCCACTTCGCGCGAGTCCACCCACATGACGTGGATCTGCGTGCTCCCGTCCCTGTCGCTCAGAAACGCGATGCGTTTTCCGTCGGGCGACCACACGGGCGCTGAGTCGCGCCACGGCCCGGCGGTCAGCTCCCGCAGCTTCGGCCCGCCCGGTTCCTGCCACCCGGTGATCATCCACAGGTTGGACCGCTGCTGGTCTTTCACCTTGTCCACAAACCCGCGGGAAAAGACAATCGCCTTTCCATCCGGCGAAATCGCCGGGTTTGCGATGGACTCCATCTCGAACAGCGATTCGGCGTCCAGCCCCTTTTTCTGCTGGGCGTGCGTGCCAGCGGCAACAAGCACAATGGCGGCGAGCAGGGTTCGCGTGCGCAACATATCCCCATGCTACACTTCACGCCCGGAGGCACACACGACAGGATCCGCCAGCCCATTCGATTCTCCGGCAATGGCTGCCGGCTACGCCGCCGCCCGGCCGCCGCTCCATCCACGGATCCTCCGCCGCGCCCTGCACTGGATCAGCGGCGCGCCCGTGGCAGGACTTGCGGTCGATGCAGGCTGCGGTGCCGGTCTCTCCACACGCGCTTTGCTGGGCCACGCCGCCCGGGTGGCCGGCATGGATGCGGCCCCGCCTATGGTTCGGCTGGCAGCGCGGCTGCTGCCCGGGGTCCCGTTCTTCGTTGCCCGCATGGAGGAGCTTCCGCTGGCGGATGCGTCCTGCGCGGTCATCACCGCCGCCGGAAGCCTGAACTACACCGACGTGCCCGCCGCCCTGCGGGAAGCTGCGCGCGTGCTCGCGCCCGGCGGGATGCTCGTTGTCTATGACTTCGCCCCTGGCAGCCGCTTTCCGGAAGACCCCTCACTTGCCCGCTGGTTCCAGGACTTCCTGGCGCGCTATCCGAAGCCGGATGACGGCGCCGCCGCCCTGGATCCGCCAACGCTCTGCCGCCTGTGCGCAGGACTGCTGGAGCCCGTTGCCGCGCAGGTCTTCGAGGAGCAGGAACCCTGGGATGCCGGCTCCTATGCCGGCTATCTGATGACCGAAACCAACGTGGCCGCCGCCATCGCTGCCGGGGAGAGTGCTGCCCGTATCCGCGCCTGGATGGACAGCACGCTCCCCGCCGTCTTTGGCGGTGCCCGCCGCAATGTCTGTTTCGATGCCTACTTCGCCGCCTTCGCGAAGCCCAGCTCCTCGAGCACGCGCCCGGCGCCATAGACGGCGCGCAGCGCCTCGATGATGCCGTCCGAGGCCACATGCACGCAGCGCTCGCCGCGTTCCATCCCGTAGAGGAACCGGTTGTGCATCGCTTCGTAGTTCGAGTCGAAGACAATGCCAATCACTTCGCCGCGCGTGTTCACCGTCGGCGAGCCGGAGTTGCCGCCGATGATGTCCGCCGTCGAAACAAAATTGAACGCGGTCTTGCGCTTCAGCGCGCCCTTCCGCTCCAGCCACCGTTCGGGCAGCCTGTAGGGGTCCTTGCCGGTGGCGCGGCCGTAGAGCCCGTCGAAGTCCGTGTACCAGCGCACCGGTTGTCCCTGCGCGTTGCGGTACCCTTCAATGCGCCCGAACGACAGCCGCAGCGAGCCGGTGGCATCCGGATACACGCTCGTCCCATACAGGGTGAAGCGCGCCCGCGCGATCCGTGACGCCGCGTCGCGCACCACCGCATCAAACTCCTCCTCATACACCCTCCGGATGGCCCGCGCCTGCGGATCGATCATCCGCACCAGCCGGATCATGCCGTCGTCGGAGCTGCGAGCCGCCGCCGGGTCTTCCAGCAGCTTCCGTCGCTCGGCCGCGTCCTGGAGTTTCGAGCTGAAAATGTAGCCTCGCGCAGCTTCGGCCGGAGTCTTCCCGTTCAGAATCTGCCGCACCACTGCACTGGACTCGCCCAGTTCGGCCTGGAGCAGCTCGAACCACTTTTGAAGCATCAGCGCCTCCAGCTCCGGCGTCACCGGCGTCTGCGCCGTCAGCCGGTGCTCCAGCGACGGCAGCGCCGCATCGCTGTACTCGCGCAGCCGCTCGGCATTTGGCTTCTGCCGCTCCTCGGCCAGCCGGTACAGATGGCGCGCGTAGGAAAACATGTCGCACAGCATCGCGCCGCTCTCAAGCAGATATTCGGCTGAACGCGGCTTCCATTTCTCATACGCCGCGGCAATCTTCTCAAACGCGTCGCCCACTTCATCCTTCGCCGCCGCATTCGCCGCCACCGCCTTGCGAAACTGCTCTTCGCTGCGGCGCTTGGCTTCCATGAGCCAGGTTTCGCGCATTCCCTTCAGCTCGCCATCGCGCACCTTGAAAGAATTCTCGGCGCCGAACAGCTTGTCGCGCGCCACCCGGTGGTTCTCCTCGCTCTTCGAGCCATACTCTTTCAGCGCGCTGATCACCGCGGAAAGGCTGCGGAGGGAGCGCGGATAGCTCACGTCGCGCAGATACTCGAACTGCGCCACCGTGATGAAGCGGTCAGTCGACCCCGGATGTCCGCTCACCAGCGCCAGCTCGCCCTCGCGCGGCCCCGTGCGCGACCACTTCAGATAATGCGGCGTCTGCGCCGGCCGGCCGTTCTCATAGGCTCGCAGGAACGTGATGTCGAGGTCATATCTCGGATACGTGAAATTGTCCGGGTCGCCGCCGAAAAAGGCGATCGCTTCTTCAGGAGCGAACACCAGCCGGACGTCCGTGTACTTCCTGTAGCGATAAAGATGATAGAGCGCGCCTGAATACAGGGTCACCACCGAGCAGGCGCCGCCGTGGCGGTCCATGCACTCTTTCTCAAGCGTGTTGATCGCCGCCTGCCGCTGCTGCGCCGCCTTCGCATCGGACGGCGGCGCCGTCACCGCCTGCCTCACGCGGTCGGTCACGTCGGTGATCTCTTCCAACACCTGAACTTCGAGGCCCGGGCACTTCAGCTCCTTTTCCGGCGAGTCGGCGTAGAAGCCGTCCCGCATGTAGTTGTGCTCTTTCGAACTCACGTTCTGGATGCAGCGCGAGGCCACATGGTGGTTCGTGAAAATGAGTCCATTCGGGCTGACAAACGAGCCCGAAGCCCCGCCAAACCGCACCGACGACAGCCGCAGATGGTCCAGAAACTCTTTGGTCGGCCGGAAGCCGTGTTTCGACGCGAGCTGCGATTCCGGCACCGCGTTGAACAGCCACATCCCCTCGTCGGCCTGGACGAGGCCCATGGCCAGCCATGCGCAAAGGAACAACCTGGTTCGTTTCATCGTTCAGAGACCTTTCCTTCACAGGATAGCGAGGTGTGAATTCCGGCGGCGCGGCGCGCTGTCGCACAATGGAAGAGATGGCCGACACCGGACTCAGCGAGCGGCAGTTGCTGGTGAAGAGGGGCCTGCGGCTCGAATACTTCACGCTCAGTTACAACGTCTCCGAGGCTGTCGTGTCGATCCTTGCCGGTCTGGCCGCCGGCAGCATCGCCCTCGTCGGCTTCGGCGTCGATGCCGTCATCGAAAGCATCTCCGGCGCCGTCATGCTATGGCGCCTCAAAGTCGATGACCATCACCGCCGCGAGGAGTTCGAGCGCCGCGCCCAGCGCCTCATCGGCCTCTCCTTCTGGCTGCTGGCCGCCTATGTCGGCTACGAAGCCGCGGAAAAGCTCTGGCGGCAGGAGGCGCCGGAGCGTTCCATCCCCGGCATCCTCCTCGCCTGCTGCTCCCTGCTGATCATGCCCGTGCTTGCCCGCAGAAAGCGCGCCGTCAGCATCGAGCTCGGCAGTCACGCCATGGCCGCCGACTCGCGTCAGACCCTCCTTTGCAGCTATCTGTCCGCCATCCTTCTCGGCGGACTCGTTCTCAACGCCACGCTCGGCTGGTGGTGGGCCGACCCGCTCGCCGGCCTCGTCATGACGCCCATCATCGCCCGCGAAGGCTGGCTCGCCTGGCGTGGCGAAGGCTGCCACTGCCATTGAGGCAGCCTCCCGCGCCTCTCAAAGCTTCAGCATCGCCCTGAACTTCACATGGCCATCCAGGGCGTGGAAGCCGCCCCCCGGCGTTACGGCCAATCCGATATGGCAGCATTTCAGCATGTCACGGTACTTGTCAGACGGCCACCCCACATAGCCGTCGGTCAGGATGACCGTCCGGCGGATCCGTTCGCGCTCCATGTGTTGGAGAACGCAGTTGATCTCGGTTCCGATGGTCGTTTGGCAGACCCCGCGATGCAGGTCGTCCAGGGTGACCGTATAGACTCTCGTCGAAAACAGATGCACTTTTGGATACACAAGGGGCGCCGACTGCACCACCGCCTGGTACAGGCTGGGGATGTACTTCTCAACGCTGCCGCTCACGTCCACGTATACATGGACTGGCTCGACCCCGCTCCGCTTCGGCATGGGCGTCTCGTACCCGTACAGCAGGGGTTGCAGTCCCAGACAGCGGAGCACGTTGCTCCGGCGGTCCAGCGCCGGAACGGCGGAAATCGCTCTCTGTTGACTCTCAGACCGCTTAAGCGGATCCCCCTGGTTGCCGGCGAGAGCTACCTGTCGGATCAGACCCATGAGGATCGCCGCATTCTTCCGCGTGACCTCCTTGGGCAGCGCCACCTGGTATGAAACCTTCTCGTGCCCTTTCGGCGAGCGGGAAGGCAGCCTGTAGCCAACTATTTCCCGCAATCGCCAAATCGTCATGCGAAGCTCCTGCCCCAGGCCCCGGACTTCCGCCGCCCGGATGGGATGGCTGCCCAGCAAGGGCGGCCCCATCTCCCCAAACACCCTGGTCAATTCCTTTGAGGCAGTCTGTGCATCCAGCGTCTGCGCCGTGCTCCGGGCGTCGCCGTTGCCGCGCCCCAGCTCTTCCCCGGGCTCACCACAGGGTCCCTCCCCCGCCGGCTCCAATTCGGTCTCGTCGCCGCCAGCCCCGAGCTTCAGAAACAGCAGGCGGTGATCCCGGTAGACGTGTTGCAGCGCCTCTAATAGGTCAGAGTAGGACGCACCGTAGCGGCCATAGAGGTCCTTGTAGACCGCCAGCACCCCCTTCAGCTCCGGCCTGTAAAGAATGTGCGGGGCCACCAACCTCGCGTGTGGCCGATATCCTGTCGGCGGCCGCAGCAGGCACTCCGGGAACCGGTTTGAGCGGTAGAAGGCCGTAAACAGCGACCAATAGGCCGGGCTCTCGGTCATCCGCGTGATCATCGCATTGATCACCGCGTCAAACACGAAATTTTCCAATAGCGTTAGAGGCTTGAGCTGGTGGCCGAGCAGGAGATGCAGGAGTTCATGCAGAATCAGCGCCACGCGCCGCTCCGGCGTCGGCGCGTATCGCTCAAGGAACTGAGGGTTGACGCGGATCCTCGGAGCGTGCCTCGACTCGATTTGCGCCGTGGGAATTCGCTCGTCTTCCACAATATCGATCAGCCGCATCAACCCGCTGATTTCATAGCTGCGCGCCGGGAAAGCATCGAAAAGCTCCTCCAGCTTCATCGTTGACTCCTTTCCGGGATGGGAAAATTCAGCACCAGTTCTTCCGACACTCGCAACCGATCCAGGTTGGGAGGCTTGTCCTTCAGGACAAGCGCGCCGACCCGCTTGCTCGCAGCCACACACCAGGTCAGCGGATCCGTCTCCACTGGATCGCCCAGGCACCCTACGTCCGTGCGGAAGGCCAGTGGCGGCCAGTCCAGTTCCTGAGCTTTGTTTTCGATCCTCCGGATTAACTCGCGCTCGGCGGCCTCCCGGGAACCGAGCCAGCGTTCTCCGTCCAGCAGACTCAGCACCGCGGCCGGCGTCACATCGCGCGGCCAAGGCTTCGGTCCGGGAAGGATGATACGGCGGACAAACCGTGCGCCGCTCAGGACAAAAATGTACGAACCCGTCGGAATCGGCATGCGGCCCTCCTTACTTGCCCACTGTGGCTTCCTCCCGCGTGAGCCGGGAGATGGTTCTCCAGGCTCTCTCCCATTCCTCGGCGATTTTTTCCCCCTCTGCCGAGCTATGGATCTTGTCCCGCGCGTGCAATCCGGTGATCAGTTGCGCCAGCGCCAGCGAACGGCGGTCGCTGCAATCCAGCTTCGCAATCAGGTCCCTGACGCAAGAGCCCGTACTTGCGATCGGGTGATTGTACGTGAAACCCTGTGCCGGAATAGCCGCGAGAGTGTACTCTTCCACCACCTGTTCGGCCACCGCGCCTACCAGCCGCGCGGCCAGGCCGCTCTCAACGAGGAAAAATGACATGGCGTGGCGCGCCCCGTCCGGCAGGAACTGCAAACAGTCGGCCACGATGATGGACCGCTGATGCCGGCTCAGAATCTCCGACCTGGCGGCGGCATAGGCCCTCTCCAGCGGGTCTCTGAGACAGAGAATCTGGATGAGCGTGTCCACTTCCGGAGAGCCGGCGCTGCGCCAGGCCTCCGCATGCGCCGCCGCAAGCCGGCCCCGGTCCACTGGGCGCCCTTCCGCGACGGCGGGAATCGAGGAGAAAATCGCCATGCGGGCTGACTCGTCCAGCTCCTCCTGTCTGCCCCCCTGCACCAGCCGCACCGCGTGCACCGCCGTGATGTTGCGCATCATTGTCACCAGCCGGCGCCCGCTCAGCGAAATCTCGCCCTCCAGCAGCAACGCCGCCAGGTAGCGCAGGTAGTTCGTCAACAGCTCCCTCGTCCCCTCACGCAGCGTCCGCCACAGCGGGCGCGCCCGCTCCAGCAGATCCTTGAGCCTCGGGCCCGCCTTGGGGTCCGGCGGCTTGTCACCGTGTTCGAGCAGTTTCTTCTGCGCCTCCGCGGAGAGCGAAAACCAGTGCGGGATCTCAACGATGAACGCGTACCGGTCGGCAAGCGCCGTGTCCAGCGGCTCCGATCCGCGGTAGCTGTCCCCGCTTTCGCCGGACATCGGCGGGTTCATCGCCGACCACCGGTAGCGCAGCCGCTCCAGCTTGAGGCCCTGCACCCTGCGCTCGTGAATGATCGAAAACAGCTTGTTCTGAACGTCCGGTCGGCATCGCGAGACTTCGTCAAAAAACACCGCTTCCGCCTCCCAGATCGTCGCCGGCGTTTGCAGATACTTCAGTTTGAACGAGGTCCGGTCGGGCACCGGAAAGCCGATCAGGTCGTCAAAACAGATCAGGCTGGCATTGTAGTGGCGGTAACACAGCCCCAGCGCCTGCGCCAGCCGCTCCAACAGCATGGATTTACCCGTCCCGTGCGGGCCAATCAGCAGCAGTGGGTCCTCGGTCACCAGCGAGGCCAGGATCGCTGGCTCCACCGCCTCCAGGCCATGCAGCCCAAGGCTCGAAAGAATCCCCTGCGGCTCAGCGCCTTCCTCGTATTCATCGGTGGATTTCGCAGCCGCTTCGGCAGCGCCCGCGGTGGCGTCGGCGTTTTCTGATCTGGGCGGTTTGCGCAGCGCGCTTTCCGCGCGGGCCTTCGTTCCTGTCAACCTTGCTGTCGTACTCATCCTTCACGCTCCTTCGGGCGCGAAGGATCCGCAGGCGAGGAACGATGGTGGGAGGACAGCCTTTGTTTGCGCCATCTCGCGCCACATCGGTCCCGTTGCCGGGCTGACTTTGGCACCTTGGCGGCTGAAGCCAGGTTGCCGGGCGGTCAGCGGGTCAGTTCCCTCGCGCCACTCTCGATGTGTTGTCGAAGCTTTCGCTTCTACCTGAAAAACGTGCCCCGGCCCGGATGCGTTTCAGTTTTTTTCCACGAAAGGACCGGCGGGGATCCCTCACCCCTCATGCCCGGGTCTAGCATGAAAAAGGGCGCGGACATACCCGGAAACAGCCATGCAGCCTCTCACATTTGATGAACTCCAGTCAAAAATGCGCGGCTTCCAGGAGAGCCGCATCCTGCTCACCGCCGTCGAACTCGACCTCTTCACCCACGTCGGCACAGGCGCCAACGCCGCCGAGGTGGCCCGCAGGGCCGGCACGGATCCCCGCGCTACGGAAGTCCTGCTCAACGCCCTTGCCGCTATCGGGGCGCTCCTCAAACGGGACGGCACGTTCTTCAACACCCCGGCCACCGCCCAATATCTCGTCGCCGGCAGCCCGGACTGCGCCCGGCCCGCGCTCATGCACACCGTTCATCTGTTCGACTCGTGGGCTACGCTCACCCGCTGCGTCCGCTCCGGCACGGCCGTCCGCGCCGGCGCCGGGGCGGAGGATTCGCAGTGGACCGAAAGCTTCATCGAAGCCATGCACTGGCGAGCGCAGAAAGACGCCGCCGAACTCGCGCGCATCGGCCGCGCCCAGGACGTCCGGCGCATGCTGGATGTCGGGGGCGGCTCTGGCGTCTACTCCATCGCCTTCGCCAGAGCGAATCCGGCGCTGCACGCCGAGGTGCTCGACCGCGAGCCCGTCACCCGCATCGCCCGCCGCCACATCCTCGCCGAAGGACTCGAGGACCGCGTCACCACCCGCGTTGGCGATCTCACCCGGGATGATCTGGGCTCCGGCTACGACCTCGTGCTGCTTTCCGCCATCTGCCACATGCTCAGTCCGGAGGAAAACCGCTCGCTGCTGGCGCGCTGCTTCCGCGCCCTCGCGCCCGGCGGGCGGCTGCTGATTCGCGACTTCATCCTCGACCCCGAAAAGACGTCCCCTCCTCAGGCCGCCCTCTTCGCCGTCAACATGCTTGTCAACACGCGCGGAGGTTCCACCTACACCGAGGAGGAATATTCGGCCTGGCTCCGCGAGGCCGGCTTCGCCGGCATCCGCCGCGAGGCGGCCGACCTCATCGCTGCGGTCAGGGCGGCGCCCTGACTACTTCTTTTTCTTCGCCGGCTCCGGCGTGATCGACGGCGGGACTGTTTTCGATTTCGGCTTTTCCTCGTCCGCCTCAGGAAAAGTCACTTCGCTTTCCACCTGCAGTACCTGCGATTCGACTTCGAATTTCCGATAATTTTTGAACTCGATTTCGTTCTTCGTGCAGGTGAGTGTCCCGCGGAAACAGGCCAGGTTTTCGCTGCGGACCGGCAGCAGATATCGCGTCCCGGCGATGTCCACCCAGTCGTAGTCCACCGTCATCTCCACCTTGTCGATCTCGTAGTTGGAAGGCAGCCTGCGGCTGCTCAGCTCGATCCGCAGCACCCGCGCGCTGTCCGGGTCGATCCACAGCGAACCCTCGTGCGCCGGCTTCACCGCATACCCATACCGGATGGTCCACTGCGAGCGATCTTTCGGAACGGAAAAATCGTAGACGCGCGCCTTGATTCCTGCCGCCTCCGATTCGCCCCGGAGACGGAAATCCTCGCGCCGTGTTGACAGAAAAATGCTCATCAGCGTTGAGCCGAAATCTCCCGTGGACCAGGAGCCCGAGTCCTCCGGCGTGCCCTTTTTCAGCGGCTTCCCGTTCAGCCGGATGTTGCGGTACTCCTCCTTTCCTTTGGTGTAGGCCAGCTCCACCTGCACCCGGTCGCGCAGCTTCCACTCCGGCTTCAGCGTTTTGCTCTCATAGCGGCGGACGAACTCATCGCAGATGAACGCCGGCAGCTTCTCGTTAAACTCAAAGGCCGCCTCGCGCGCCCGGTCGAGCAGATCGTCGCGCTCCGCCGCCGCGCCGCCCCCGGTCACCTTTTCGGTCTTCCCCTCTTCATCCACCACCACTTCACGGTACGGCCCATCGGGCGTGCGCCGTCCCTCCGGCGCCTCCACCGGCTCGCGTTTCTGCGCCGGACCGCCCCGCCGCAGCGCGGGCCGGCCGGGATCGGCCGGCGGCTCCGGCGTCTGCTGAGCCGCCAGCGTCAGCCACACGATCCCTGCCAGCCAGAACCGGAGTCTCATCGCCGCCTTTCTGACGCGCGCGGCCCCGCTGCGGTTACTGCGCCGGAATGATGCCGCGCACCGCCAGCCAGTCCTTCAGCCGCGCGGGCCATGTCGAAAGTACCGGGTCTTTGGGCGCCAGCCCCACCCCGTGCCGCCCTTCCTGGTAGATGTGCAGCTCGGCCGGCACGCCCGCCCGCCGCAGCGCCATATAGTACAGGATGCTGTTTTCCGGCGGCACGCCCGTGTCTGCATTCGTGTGGAACAGGAACGTCGGTGGGGTCTCCGAAGTCACTTTCCACTCGTTCGAGAGCTCCCAGACCAGCGACGGGTCGGGTGGATCGCCCAGCAGCGCGCGCATCGATCCGCTGTGCGTGTATCGCGTCGTCAGGCTGATCACCGGATAGCACAGGACGGCGAAGTCCGGCCGCTCTCCCTCGCCGAAGTGCGTGGAAAGCGTCGACGCCAGGTGCCCGCCCGCGCTGAACCCCATCACGCCCACCCGCGCCGGGTCAATGCCAAACTCCCTCGCCCGGGAACGGATCGTCCTCATCGCGCGCCGCGCGTCGTCGAGCATCGCCGGGTGCCGGTAGCGCGGCGCCAGCCGGTATTTCAGCACGAACGCCGTCACGCCGAATGAGTTGAACCATTCGGCCACCTGTTTGCCTTCGTGATCCATGGCAAGGTTGACATACCCGCCGCCGGGGCAGATCAGCACGGCGGCCCCGTTGGGCTGGGCGGCCGGATAGATCGTCAGTGTGGGCCTGTCGGCGTCTTCATTGCCGGCAGCGCCAGGAGCGCCTTCGGGCCACAGCAGTTCGGTCCGCGGCGACTGCGCCGCGGCCGTCAGGGCAAAGAGCAACAACAGGGCGGTTCGCATACTGTCTATTCCACTACGGCCGCTTCTTCAATGGTCAGTGTGCCCGCGTCGGCATCCAGCTCCGCCATCACCCCCAGCGGCAGCGTGAGCTGGTCGTCGGTGTGCCCGATCACCAGCCCGCTCAGCACCGGCACGTCCAGCTCGCCCAGGATTCTTTGCACCACTTCGCCCGTCGAGAAGGTCGACTCAAACCCCGGCTGGAATTCCCGCGGCCGGCAGCCGCTGCACTCGCCGAAAATCAGCCCGCGGATGCCGCGCAGCTTGCCCGCCAGCCGCAGGTGCGTCAGCATCCGGTCGATGCTGTAGGGCTCCTCGCCCACGTCCTCCAGGAACAGGATCGCGCCCTCGGTCTGGATCTCGTAGGGCGTTCCCAGCGTGGTCGAGATCAGCGTCAGGTTCCCCCCGACCAGCGGCCCGCGCGCCCGGCCTGGCCGCACCGCGCGCCAGGGGTGGCGCGGCCGGATGGGACGCGGCTCCGGCGGGTTGGCGAGCCGCCCCAGCGGTTTTGTTTCAAACAGGGCCCGCCGAAAATGTTCTATCGTGAAATCACTCAGGCCGGAAAGCACCACTGGCCCGTGGAACGTCACCAGCCTCGCCAGCCGGTGAATGGCCAGGTGCAGCGCGGTGATGTCGGAATAGCCCACGAAGATCTTCGGATTCCGCCGGATCAGCCCGTAGTCGATCGAATCCAGCAGCATCGCCGCGCCGTACCCGCCGCGGACGCAGAAGACTGCCTTCACTTCCGGGTCGGCGAACATTGCGTGCAGGTCTTCGACTCGTTCGCGCACCGTGCCCGCCAGGTAGCCCTCCCGGCGGCCGACGTTCCGGCCCATCCGGCACCGCAGCCCCAGTTGCTCGATCGTCCACTGCGCCAGCCACAACCGGTCCGGATCGGAAACGTAGGTGGAAGGCGTGATCAGCCCCACCGTGTCGCCAGGGCGCAACGCCCGGGGCTTGACGAGCTCGGACGCCTTCTGCGAAGCCAGGGCGGCAACGGGCATCGTGGAAAGAAACTGCCGGCGCGGGAAACGGGTCATGGCAATCAGTCTTTCTCACTGGCCCCGCGTCTGGCAACGGCCGGAAGCCCCCGGAAGTCCGCCAGCTCCGTCCATGCCCGTGCCGCGCTCCTTCCAGAGCCGCGAATGCAGCTCGCCCGCCCGGCGGGCGCAGGGAGCGGCTGGCGGAATTGCGCCCGGCTTGGTTTTCGCCCTGCCGCTGGCATCCCGTTCTCGCGGCGTGCGCCGAACTTCGTCGCGGCTCTGAATAGCATGACTATCGAGGGCGCGGTGACCGGACGTACAGCGCTGGCTCAACTCAACCGGTGCCCGCAACGCCCCCGAAACCAGAAGCAACGGAGCGCGCCGACCGGGTGCCTTGTGCAGTCACAGGATGAAGGCCGCAGTTCTTCGCCCTCTCGTGCACCGGGAATCAGCACTTTGAGGATCTGGGCGTCCTGCCCGGCTTCTTCGCTGGTTTGGAAACATCAGGGACAGAAACGACGATCACCGCCCGGCCCCCAGGCTGCCGCCTCACGAACGGCGGAGCCGCGTGAGCGGTTGCTGGTCAGGGATGTGTGCGGTCGGCAGACATTGGGAATGATTCACGGCTGCGTCCGGAGGAACCCATTGACTCCTGCAACGGACCGTGATTTACTCCACAGGAGAATTCGATGCAGCGTATATGGGTGCCAGTCTGGGTTTTAGCCGCCCTTTTCTTGCCAGCGCCGGCGCAGGCTGGTGAGGATCTTCTGAAAGTTTTCAGGAAAGCTGAGCCCTCGTCGAGCCTCGAAGATCCGCGGGTCGGCGACCTGCCCTTGGTCGGGAAGCTCTATTTCCTGTTGCGGGGTTGGCCTCAAATGCAGAATGTTTCCCCTCAGGATCTGACGAAGTTTCTGCTTGAGAAGCATCTTGCATACTACCGGAAAGCCGGGCAGGAACCCTTCGTTGCGGCGATCTGGAATTCTGGTAATCCCTGCTGTAAAGAATGGTTTAGTCAAGGAATCAGGTTCCGCGTGTATGCCCTGCCGTCGGCTGCGGTGGCAGTCTCCCTGGTCGAGGCTGAAAAACTGCTTCGTGTCTGGGTCTATGTGAGGTCGGCAGAAAGCGACGGGCCGGAAATGTTGGTGGCTCCGGAGAACGTCCGCTTGCTTCAGATTGCTCCGAAGCTGGGCTGGATGGAACGCCTGCCGGCGGAATCTGTCGCCCGGTCGATTACCCGAAGCGCCCAATGGAGAGCGGCTCTTGTCGCCATGTCCGGGGCGCTGGCCACGAAAAGAGCTACATTGAGCTCCTCCGGCCAGGTCAGCGGCTACTACAGCGGTTCCGTTGGCAGCGGAGCTTTCTCTGGAAGTTATGCGGGATATTCAACTGTCACAATTCCGGATGAAGAAGCGCGCGCCCGGGCGATTCAGGTTGCTCAAAATATACAGGCGAATGCCTCGCGTCTGGCTAATGAAATGTTAAACGATGCCCTGAAGAAAACTACCGTATTCCCTGGCAAGGAAGTGAGCGGATTCGTATATTTCAGACGCGACAAAAAGATGAACAGTGCGATCGTTCAGCTCCGCCTGGGCACAGTGAGCTTCGAGTTTCCTTATTGAGGGCGCCGGGTCTTGCCGGCCTCGGACCGCAACATCAACGCCCTCGGTGACGGCGAGGCTGGCTCGCCCTTGTCCTGCGGAGGCGCACGCAGCGCGAGGTGCGGCCAGTGCGACTCGTCGGCGGACCGGCCGCCGCGGGCACAGGGCCATGGGAACGGATCCCGACGCGCGCCCGTTCAAAGCTCCCATCAGAAGAGATTCGGGGTAGACACCTCTGACCCTGTTTATGCGCTGCCTGACCCGATTTCATGCTCCCCGTTGCCGCCCGTTCGCTCATGTGCCTGCCCAGAAAGAAGAGCTTGTGTGTCTGGCCCTATCGCCAGCTCTGCAATTTCGGTCAATCATTCCCGGATTGGGTTTCTGGCCGCGTTCCGACGCCCGGTTTCTGGAGGTTGACAGCGCACGACGTCCTTTCGCCGCCTCCATCCAGCACTCTGACCTTCCAGTCCGGCTTCTGGTCCATGCTACATTGCGGGCGTGGTGAGGATGACACCAGCGGCCTGGCAGCGGATCGCTGCCCATGCGGCTGCCTCGGCCCCGGAAGAAGCCTGCGGCATTCTCATTGGCCAGCGAAACGGCGAGGAACGGCTCGTGCTCGATGCCGAGCCCTGCCGCAACGTATATCCTGGAGACCGCCGGCGGCACTTCCTGATCGATCCCGAACGCCACCTCGCCGTCCAGCGCGAGGCCCGCGAGCGCGGGCTCGCCATCCTGGGTTTCTATCATTCGCATCCTGAGGGAACCGCGCTGCCCTCCGCCGAAGACCGCGAGCAGGCCCACCCGTGGGCGCTGATGCTGATCGTGGGCCTCGGGGAGGGCCCGGACCCGGTGGCCCGCGCCTGGACGTTCGAGGCCGGCCACTGCCGCGAAGAACCCCTCGTTGGTCACGCGTGAGAGTCAGCAGTCACGTGGAAGGGAAAGGCCGGTTTCCCGCCGGCAGGAATGCTCCCTGCACATCTTCTTCTGACCAGAGTGCGCGATACCGGAAAAATCGTCAGCGGATTCCGGCATGCGGTTCGTGTTCTCTGCGCCGCTTTTGAAGGCGGCCTCTGATTCCCTGTCCCCTGTGTCGGCCCCAGACGGGGCGCCATCTGATGCTTCTTGTGCCCGCCCCCGGTTCTCCTGCCGGATGTCACTCTTGCGGCCTGATTGCATCCTCTCAGGCAGATGTTGAGATCCCTGTTTTCCCGCGTGCCTGAAGTGTCCCCGGTCGAAGCCAGACGCCTGATGGAAGAGGATCCCGGGGTTCAGTTCATCGACGTCCGCGAGCACCACGAGCGCCGGACACGGCATATCCCGGGCACGATCCATGTTCCGCTCGGCGAACTGCCGCGCCATCTCCACCGGCTCGATCCCGGCAGGCCGGTGATCGTGCACTGCAAGAGCGGCGTCCGCTCTGCGGCCGCCTGCGAGCTGCTTCAGCGGATGGGCTTCCGCCAGGTGTACAACCTTCGCGGTGGCATAGACGCCTGGCGTTGATATGGTAGAGGGCAGGGCCCGCAGCGGCCCGGCCCGACGATGACCCTGATCCTGCTCCTGTGTCTGCTGGCTGATCCCTACTCGGAAGAACACGCCCGCGCCGTGCTCGAATCCATGCGCAAAGACGCCCGGCGCTACATGAGCGTCGACCCGGAAGACGGGCTGTTCTTCTACCGGCTCACGCTCCAACTCAGGGCCAAACGCGTCCTCGAGATCGGCACTTCGGCCGGTTACAGCGGCGGCTGGTTCGCCATGGCGCTCAAGAAGACCGGCGGACGCCTGATCACGCTTGAGATCGACCCGGAACGCCACGCAGCCGCGCTGAAGAACTTCGCCGCCATGGGCGTTCTGGATGTCGTCGACGCACGCCTGGCCAACGCTCTGGTTGAGGTCGCCCGCATCGACGGGCCGTTCGACATCGTCTTCATCGATGCCTGGAAACCGGACTACCTCCGCTACTACGAGCTCGTTCTGCCGAAGGTCCGCTCCGGCGGCGCCATCCTTGCCCATAACACGCGCAACGCCGCGTTTACACTGCGGCCTTTTCTCGAACGGATCCAGAATGACCCGGCCGTGAAAACCGAATTCCTGCGCGAATCGCCTCAGGGATTATCCATTTCCTGGAAAAAATAAAAACGCTTGTATGCGTCTTGTCACGGTATTTGTGTCTGCGTTTCGGGCGGCTACAGCGGCCCATTTCAGGCCCGTATCACAGAACCCGCCCCGCGGAACAGACGCCCTGGGTGTCCGGCCGCATTTCCGCTAGAATCCGGGGTGTGAACCACGCGGCGCACTCCGGGGCCACATCGTCGGCGATGCGCCTCTCGCTCGCCTTCGGGGCGCTGATGCTCGCGGGGAAGTCCGCCGCCTGGTATCTGACCAACTCTTCGTCGATTTTCTCCGATGCGATTGAAAGCGTGGTGCACGTGGCTGCGGTCGGCTTTGCCGCCTTCGCGCTGAGCTTGAGCCGGCGGCCGGCGGGCGGCCGTTATCACTATGGACTCGACCGCGTCGCCTTCTTCTCCGCCGGCTTCGAAGGCGCGCTCATTGCCGCTGCGGCCGTTTCCATTCTGGTGACTTCGATTTACCAGTGGCGGCAGGGGCTGCCGCTCCAGCGGCTCTCGCTCGGCGCCGGCATCACGCTCGCGCTCGGCCTGGCCAACGGGGCGCTGGGCTGGCACCTCATCCGCACGGGCCGCCGTCATCACTCCTTAATTCTCGAAGCCAACGGCAGGCACGTGCTGACGGATTGCATCACCAGCGTGGCTGCCTTTGGCGGCGTCAGCCTGGTGATCCTCACCGGCTGGAAGCCGTTTGACCCGATCGTCGCGATCCTGGTCGCCTTGCAGATCCTGTGGTCGGGGGCGCAGCTTGTCTGGCGCAGCGCGCAGGGGCTGCTGGACTACGCCGATCCGGAGGTCGAAAAGGCCTTGCGCAAAGCGCTCGACGGGCTGACACGCGAGCATGGCATCGCATATCACGGCCTCCGCCTCCGGGCCACCGGTGGCAGGTTCCTGGCCGAAGCCCACCTCATCTTCCCTTACGCCACCAGCCTGGGCGCGGCACACCATACGGCAACGCTGATCGAAGAGGCACTCGAACGCAGTTTTGCGCACCCCATTGAGGTGACCACCCACCTCGAAGCGGCCGAAGACCACGACGAGCGCCACAGCCGCGAGCACGGAAAATAATGTGGACTCAATTGCCCGTGTCGCCGCTCCGCCTGCGCCGGGCCCCCAATCTGGACGCCAGAAACAGCGGGCCCGGGCCTCCGGAAGTGCCCGCCGGTGTCAGGCCCCGTTGTCGAGCCACACCAAACGTCGGCGAGTGTGTTCGACGTCACTCCCGATTTTTCTACCGCCCGCAGTTCACGCACGGCAACCACACGGTGAAATCCGCCGGCCCGCGGTCGTGAAAGGCATAATACGGCGCAAACACCAGCCCGACCCGCCGCCGCGGGGCCGCCGGCTGAAACTCGTACAGGGGCCTTTCACTGAGCGGTCCGTCATGGGCCAGGCCCTCCGTCCGCAGCAGAATGGCGCCGCTCAACGCACCGCTTCCGCGCACCGGCTCCAGCCCCGCACGTCCGTTCAGCGACACTTCGAAGACGTCGACGTCCGGGTTGTCGTGCTTTTCCAGACAATAAATGAACGGCCCGCGCTGAAGCGCCGCCTTCCCGTGGTCTTCGCTGACCCTCGGATTCGCAAACACCCGCCGCGGCGTCATGTCAAACTCGACGCGCACCCGGTCGCCCTTGTTCCAGACGCGGCGCAGCGCCAGATACCCGCCCGGTCGCACGGGTTCCCGCACCCGCTGCCCGTTCACCTCCACGCGCGTCGCCAGAGACCAGGCAGGAATCCGCAGAAACAAAGTAAACTCCTCCTGTTTCTGCGGTGACACGCCGATCTCCGTCTCGCCCTGCCACGGCATCCCCGTCTTCACCGCAAGCTCCATTCCGGTGCCGGACTCGAGCCGCCACTTCAGCTCCGCATTTTCATAAAAATGCACCCACACGCCCTCGCGCGACGTGCTGAAAAAATACCCGCCCAGCGCCGTGAAGGTCCGTTGGAGATTCGGCGGGCAGCAGGTCGTGTCATACCACGGGTTGCGGATTCGGTCGCTTGCCGGCGCCGCCAGCGGGTTCCGGTAGCAGTAAAGCGTCCCGTCTGACGACATGCCGGAGCAGATCCCGTTGTACAGAGCGCGCTCCATCAGGTCGGCGTACTTCGCCTCGCCGGTCAGATGCAGCAGACGCTGGCTGAACAGCATCCCCGCAATCGCCGCACAGCTCTCCGAATACGCCTGCCGGTTCGGGAGCTCATAGGCCTCGCCGAACGTCTCCCCCGCGGCCCGCGCCCCGGCCCCGCCGGTCACGTAGACCTTGCGCAGGGCGAAATCCTCCCACAGCCGGAGCACCGTGCGCCGGAACGCCTCGTCGCCGGTCTCCAGCACAAAATCAGCAGCGCCGGTCGACGCATAAAGCGCCCGTACCGCGTGACCCTCCAGTTGCGTCCGCTCCGTGAACGGCTTGCCGGAGAACATGTACACCACATCCCGCTCCCGCAGCTTCAGCCGTTCCCGCTCCACTCCGCTGAACAGATACGCGGCCAGCTCCAGATACCGCCGGTCCCCGGTCGTTCGATACAGCTCCGCCAGCGCCAGCTCCAGCTCCGGATGTCCGGTCAATAGCGGCTGCTTCGGCGCCGGACCAAAATCGCGCAGCAGATACTCGACAAACCGGATTCCGCCATCCAGCAGCTTCCTCTTTCCGGTCGAGCGGTAATATGCGATCCCCGCCTGGAGCAGGTGTCCCAGACAGTACAGCTCATGCCCCGACACCTGCTGTTGCCACCGCAGCGCCACCCGTTCATCCACAAACCATGTGTTCAGATACCCGGAGGGCTCCTGCGCCGCCAGGATGACGTCCGTCAGCTCATCAAGCTTCGCTTCCAGCTTCGCATCCGGCCTCACTTGCAGGCTCCACGCGGCGGCCTCCATCCACTTGTAGAGGTCCGAATCCGTATACAGCGGCCCGCGGCGCGGCGGTTGCCGGTCCGCTCTCGCCAGCCGGCGGAAATTGTCCACCACCCCATGCTCTTCCAGCAATTGGAACAGCGTGGGGATGGACCGCTCTATCGTGACCTCCTGCCGGGACTTCCAGAAGCCGCTCTCCAGCCGCACCGCACGCACCGGAACCGGATGTAAGCGCGCATGCGGGCTTCGCGCCAAGTGCAGCAGCCCTTCATCCTGCCATGCCGGCTGACCGTGGCCCAGGGCAGCCACAGCCGCAGAAAGCAGCAATGCCCACCGCATACAGGCGTTGTATCAGAATGCCGCGCGCAAAGGCGACGCCCGCCAAATGCACATCAGGCAGGACAACATCCGTCATGCCAACGATCCGGCACAGGAATACGGGCGGTCGGGGGGCACAGTGCACCCCAGCCGGGTCTTTTCATCACCCAGGCGGAATGTACCCTGGTCTCGATGGCTGTGACGAAACGATCAGCATGTCTTCCCCAATCAGCCTTCCACTGCGGTGGCGCCTGAACTGGGCGATTCCATCGCCGCCCCTGTAACCCACAGGCCATTCATCTCCGTCGTAATAGGCAATCCCCGTTACGAGTGCGGGCGCCCTCACCCCAACACCCCGAAATGGCGCCCGCATCCCTCTCCTCTCCTGGATCGCTCGCCCCATCGCCTGGTACAGCATTCTTCCGGTTGCCGCTTCGGAGTCGGACACGCGTTCCGACCACCTTTCTTCAGCGAAAACGCTCTTCATGCCACCGGACCCACGGCTTCATAAACGCTCTAAAGTCCGCAGATTGGTCAGCCGATCGATGAGTTGTGAGGCGCGCCGCGCTCCTCACCGTGCTGGCCTGCCTCTGCCGGGCGCAGTCCCCGCAGGAAGCGGCCTTGGCCAGTCAGCGGGAAAGCATCGCACGTCAGCAAGAAGCCATCCTTTGCCAGGTACAAACGGCGCGCGCCGCAAGTCCGCCCGAGAATTTTACTGAGGATTTCCGCAGCAGGCTGCTGAAATCGACAGCACCCCATCCTCAGGACCAACAGTCCGCCCTGAAGATCCAGAAATCTGCCGTGGCGCGCCAGGTGGCCGCCGCTCAGGCGTCGTCCGTGTGGCAGCTCCCTCAGCCCTTGCAAACGGCCCGGTCCTTCGCTCCGCCCCTGCCCCCAGAATCACAGCTGGAGGAAGTTGCTCCTGAGCGCTGGGCTACTGCCATCGAACTTCAGGCCCGCTCCATCGCCAGACAACCGCGCCTGGCCTGGCCCGAACCACCCGCAATCGCCCGGCTGCCCGACTGCCTGCCGATTCCTCCCCCGGTTCTCGCGCCTGTCCTGGAGCGTGCTGCCAGCACCTACGGGTTGGCGCCCTCGCTCCTTCACGCCGTCGTCGCCCAGGAGTCATCCTTTCGTCCCTGCGCCGTCAGCCCGGCCGGAGCGGCGGGCCTCATGCAGTTGATGCCGGAGACCGCCGCGCTTCTCGGCGTGACGGACCCCTTTGACGTCGAACAGAACATTTTCGGCGGCGCGCGCTTCCTCCGCCTGCTGCTCGACCGCTTCCAAAACGACCTCCCGCTCGCCCTCAGCGCCTATAATGCCGGCCCGGCGCGCGTCCAGGCCTATGGGACCATTCCGCCCATCGCAGAGACGCTCGGTTACGTCACCGGCATCCTCAGGCGACTCCAGACGGAGCCGCCCCGCAAGGAGGAATAAAAACCCTCAAGAATGGAGCCGTGACTCCATTCTCCCGCCGGCACACACGAAACCACACTCTTCTCAGCCGCGTGTGACCCGGCGCGAAGCGCTGCGAGAACGAGCGGTCAAAGCCTCCGGCCAAAACGCGCGCATCGGGCCGATGAACGCTCCTTTCACTCACCCTGGCGGACTCCCTCCAGTCGCTCATCAACGGTAATGCGCTCAGGGCGGCAATCACGGCTTCACCCGGCACCTTCGGATGCGCGAGCCGGACGCGCCGCTCCGTTATTCGCCTTCCCCGAACCCATCTCCTGCCCTCATCGAGCCGGTCTTCTCACACCACCACCCGCCGGTCGCCCTCCCGTCGTGTCACCCGCTCCCGGTCCAGAAATTCGAGCAGCGGGATCGCATACTTCCGCGAAACCCCCGTCCACTCCTTGAACTCGCCGACGCTGAACCGCCGGCCCTTTCTCCGCGCCAGCTCTTGCCGAAGCCGCGCAATCGCCTCCCGGTGAAAGATCAGCTCCGGCGTCACCCGCACCAGCCTTCCGTCTTTGATCATCAGTTGCAACAACGTCCGCGCCTTTGTCTCATCCACGCCCGCCCGCTCCAGCGCCTCGCGCACCGCCGGCGCGGCCAGCCCGGCCTCCCGGAACACCCGCTCGATCCGCTCTTCGGCCGCTGCTTCTTCGGCCTGACGCACCGGCGTGAACCTGCGCAGCCGTAGCACGTCGCCCTCCGCCACCATCTCCTCGTCCGCCGCCAGCACCGCCTCCAGCCATCCTGCGTCAAGCCCTGCCGAGGCCCGCGGCATCCCGGGCAGCAGCGGGTTTTCATGGTGGAACTGCTCCACACGTTCTCGCAACCGCATTGCTTCTTCAAGCACTCTCTCCCGCGTCGTCACGCGCACCGGATCGCCCCGCAGCAGCATCAGTCCGGCCGCGGCCATCAGCACCGGCAACTGTTCGGGCGCCAGCCCGGCGCGCGCCGCCAGCCGCGCCGCCACCGCGCCTTTCGGCTCTTCCGCCGCCCACAGCGCCAGTCGCCGCTCGATCGCCGCGCCCTCCAGTTCCGCCAGCCTCGCCGCCGCCAGCGCCTTCTTCATTCGCAGCGGCGGCTGCGTGTCGATGACCACCCCGCCCCCAATCGTCTCCAGCGGCGAGAACCTCCGCACGATGAACCGGTCGCCGGGCTTCAGCAACACCGGCTCCCGCAGTAGCAGGCGCGCCAGGCCACTCTCACCCGGCTCGACAGGCGCCGCCGCAGAAAACAGCCGCACTTCGGCCTCGGTCTCCGCCGTCCAGGCGTGAAAATGGACTGGCGTACCATGACGCAGCGGCGGCGCCCCGGTCAAAAGCTCCTGTCGGACGTCCACAATGCCCGTCGCCTCCCACACGCCCGGCCGCGTCAGCGTCATCCCCCGATGCAGCTCGCCCGCCTCGACGCCCGCCAGGTTCACCGCGGTGCGCTGGCCCGCCAGTGCCTCCTCCACCGGCCGCCCGTAAACCTGAAGCCCGCGGATCCGCAGCCGCCGCCCGCCCGGCTGCACTTCCACCTCTTCGCCCCCGCGAAGCCTGCCTTCCACCAGCGTCCCGGTCACCACCGTGCCGAAGCCCCTCAATGTGAACGACCGGTCAATCGGTAGCCTCGGGATTCCCGCCGCGTCCCGTGCCGGCACGCGCCAGGCCAGCCGCACCAGTTCCTCCCGCAGCCGGTCCAGCCCCTCGCCCGTTACTGCGCTCACCGCCACCACCGGCGCGCCCTCCAGGAAGGACCCGCGCACCAGCTCGGCCGTCTCCGCCCGCGCCAGCTCAAGCATCTCCCCGTCGGCCAGGTCTTTCTTGGTCAGCGCGATCATCCCGTGCCGGACGCCCAACAGCCGGCAGATGGCAAAATGCTCGCGCGTCTGCGGCTTCACCCCCTCATCGGCGGCCACCACCAGCACCACCAGATCCATGCCGCCCGCCCCCGCCAGCATGTTCTTCACGAATCGCTCGTGGCCGGGAACATCGACAAATCCGAACCGCACCTCGCCCGTCTCCAGATGCGCGAAGCCCAGATCAATCGAGATGCCCCGGCGCTTCTCCTCTTCCAGCCGGTCGGTGTCGATCCCCGTCAGCGCCCGCACCAGCGCCGTCTTGCCGTGATCAATGTGGCCGGCCGTGCCGACGATAATGTCTTTCATGGGACTCCGTGCGGCCCGCCGTGGCCTCCCGTGCGGCCCGCTGCTTTTCATCCTCGCCGCCGCGCCGCTTGCGGCGCAAATCCCGCCCGCACCGCCGGACGAGCCGCCCGTCTTCCGTTCCACCGCCGCGCTGGTCGCCGTGGACACGCTCGTCACCTGGCGCGGCCGGCCCGTCTCCGGCCTGACCGCCGCGGATTTCATCATTCGTGACGAGGGCGCCGTGCGCTCCATTGAGGCCTTCGCGCACGAGGCCGCGCCGCTCCAGGTGCTCCTCCTGCTTGACGTCTCCGGCAGCATGGGACGCATGCTCCGCTCGGCCGCGCAAACCGGCCGCCAGGCCCTCGAGCAGCTCGCGCCGCAGGACGAGGTGGCCGTGCTTTTCTTTGCCCGGCGCGCGCGGCTCGTGCAGGAGCTCACCACCGACCGGCGCCTCGCCGCCCGCGCCCTTCAGGATGCCGCGGTCGAAAGCGGCCTCGGCGCAGGAACCTCGCTCAATGACGCGCTTCTCGAAGCTGCCCGTTATCTCGAAAAACTCCCGCCATTTTCCGGCCGCCGCGTGCTCATCGTCCTCACCGATAACGGCGGCGTCCACTACCGCCTTCCCGACGAGATCGTCATCCGCGCCCTCTCCGGCGTCAACGCCGTCGTCAACGCCATCGTTCCTGAAAATGTCCGTCCTCCCCGTCCGGTTCGCGGCCCGGATGTCAACCCGGATTTCACACCCGCTGACATTTTCCGCATTGCCAGTGCCACGGGAGGCGAAGTCATCCAGTCTTCGGACGCCGGCCCGCGCCTCCGGGACCTGATCAGCCGCATCCGCCTTCGCTACAGCCTGATGATCCGTCCCTCTCCTGCCCCGCCCGGCACGTTCCGCTCGCTCACGGTCGGGCTCGTCCCCGCCGCGCAGGCCCGTTATCCGGGCGCCGAATTGCATCATCGCGCCGGTTATTATGTGCCGGAAATGGCCGCACAATAGCGCCCGTTTCAGCGGAATTTCCGCGCCTCGTTGACATCGAGCGCGCAGCGGAACCCCCGCCCGCGCACAAGGCCACGCACCCCGTATATGCTTGTGTCCTCGCTCAGCGTCGCCCCGCGCCGCGCCTTGGCAAGTTCCTCCGGAGTGGCCGGCCTCTTTCCCGCCCAGGCGCAGAAACCCTCCACATCCGGCTCCGCCCCGGGCTCCTGCCTCCTGCCGCTTTCCTGCAAAAAGCGCCTGTAGATTTCCGCCGAAACAGGATCCTGATCAATGTAGAAGGCCTTTAATTCCGGCGGCTTTTCCCAGGCCGGAACCTGAAATTCCCCTTCCGGAACAATCACCATCACGCCTGTCGGCGTCTTCAGCAGCGGGCGCTCGGAACGCCGGATCGCCACCGCCGTGCGGATCTTGTCCAGGTTACCCAGCGTCAGCCCGGCGAAAACCGCCGTCACGCCAAGGACGACCACCGCCATGCCGGCGACAACCTTCTTCCCCTCCATCCTCACGCGTTTCTCCGTTACCTGCGCAGCCGCTTCAGAAGGATCCCGTAGCCCACGCCGGCCTCGTCCTCCGAGCGCGCCACCTGGAACGCCATGTAGCGCCCGTCGGTGCTCACCACCGGGTTGGACGCTTTCCACCCTTCGTAGTCGTTGAAAAAGGTCAGCCGCTCGAAGCTCTGCCCCTTTCCGTCCAGCCGCAGCTTCCAGATGTCAATGTCGCGGAAAAGACGTGTCCGGCCGCGCAGCACGGCCTGCCGGTCGCTCTCGACGCACGTGTGCAGCCCGTCCGGAAAGATCCCCTCCACTTCGTTGTAGCTGCCGATGTTCTTCGTCTGGTTGACGCGCTCGCCGGTCTCGAGATCCACCGTCCACACGGAGGCCGTGCCGCCCCGCTCGTAGCAGGTGTAGGTCAGCCGCCGGTCGTTGTCGAAAAAGTCCTGCGCCTCCAGCGTGCAGGCGTCATCCGGGCTCTCCACCACCACGCGGCGGTTCCGCAACGTGGCGCTTTCCACGTCAACGTCCGCGGTCCAGATCCGCGAGCGCCGCGGCGCGAGCTCCGGGTTCTGGGCCGCGGTCTCGGCGAACGCGATCCGCAGCGAGCGCTTCGACACTGCTGCCCCCTCGCTCATCCTCTGCCCAAGCCGCACCGGCCGGGCGCCGGACGCGCGGCGTAGCAGCCACAGCTCATTGTCCCGGTGCCGGCTCGTGCGGATCTCGGTGAAACGCTCCGGCCCGATCAGCAGATAGTCGCCGTTGGCCAGATGCATCACCCGCAGGAACGCCGCCCCCGGCACACGGCACGTCAGGCAGCGGATCACGCGCGTCTCCAGGTCGATGACAAAGGCGTCGCCAAAGCTCTTCGCCATGAAAGCCACATGCCGGTTGTCGGGCGAAAAATCGGCCCGCTCGCCGAAATGCGTCAGAATTTCCGTGTCGTCGGGCAGATTTTCGAGCGGGCTGCCCTGTTTCAGCGGCGCCTGCCCGAACGCGCAGGCCGCCACGGCCATCCAGGCCAATATCCATCTCATTTCGGCGCCTCCCGGAATCCGATGTACTGGACTTCCTCTTCGAGCTCGATCCCGAACCGCTCCCGCACCCGCCGCTTCAGCTCCGCGGCCAGGGCGCAGAAATCCGCGGCCGTCCCGCCACCGGCATTGTACAGCGTGTTGGCGTGTTCGGTGGACACGCGCACCCCGCCGCGCGCCAGCCCCTTGGCCCCCGCCTGCTCCAGAAACCACGCCGCCGGAACCTTGCCGCCTTTGACGATCTCCGGCGGCGCCGCCTGCTGCGCCTGCGGCGGCAGGCTGTCCCAGAAAAGATTCTTGAATATGCTGCCCGCGCACTTCATATCTGGCGGATATTTCCGGTTGCGGATGGCCAGAATCTCTTCTGCTTTCTTCCGCATTTCCGCGGCATTTCCTTCCGGAAACTCAAACTCCGCTTCCAGCACCAGCCATGGCTCGCCGTCCAGCCGCCGCCGCTTGAATTCGCTCTCCCGGTAGCGGAAGCCACAGCCCGCGCGGTCCGTCTCGCGCACCTGCTGCCCGTCGAAATAGCGTACCCTCATAACGCGGTCGGAAATCGACGCCCCGTAGGCCCCTGCATTGCCGTAGATCGCCGCCCCAACATTGCCTGGAATTCCGGTCATCGGCTCATATCCCCGGAGCCCGGCCTCGATCGTCGCATCCACCAGTTTCTGGAGCGGCGCGCCCGCCTGCGCCGTCACGCGCCGCCCCTGAACGGCGATCTGCCCGCCGTCATAGCGCAGCACCACGCCCGGAAACCCGGCATCGGCCACAATCAGATTGGTCCCCATTCCGATCAGCACCCACTCGACACCGCTCGCCTGCACCGCGCGCAGGGCTTCCAGGAATGCACCCTCGTCCTCCGTGGTCGCGAATACCGCCGCCGGCCCGCCCAGCCCGAACCGCGTGTGCCGCGCCAGGGGTTCATCCAGAGTAACCTGTAACAGTGGGATCCGGGCGAGGCGCCGCTGCGCCTCCTCGAGGCCTTCCATCGCTCTCAATTGTAGGGGAGACGTCGTCATGGCTGCCAGCTTCGCGGGCTTTCCGCCCGAGGCGCTCAGGTTCTTCCGCCAGCTCGAACGCAACAACCGCCGCGAATGGTTCGAACCCCGCAAACACATCTTTCTCGAAATGGTCCGCGCGCCCATGGAGGAGTTCGTCGCCGCCATCGACGCCGCGCTCGCCCTCTTTGCCCCGGAGGCGGTCACCCTGCCCGAACGCGCCATCTACCGCATCTATCGCGACACGCGCTTCTCGGCCGACAAGAGCCCCTACAAAACGCACATCGCCGCCTCGTTTTTCCGCTCCGATCTCGGCCGCCATGTCGCCGGCGGCTACTACGTCGAAATCTCCCACCGCGCCGTCGGCATCGCCGGCGGCGTCTACATGCCTACGCCGGAAAATCTCCGCCTCATCCGCGTCCACATCATGGAAAATCATGAGCGCTTCGACTCCCTCGCCCGGGAAAAGAAGCTGCTGGCCGCCATGGGGCCGCTCAACGGAGACCGCCTCGCCCGCCCGCCCAAAGGCTTTCCGGCAAATCACCCGGCGGTCGAGTGGCTGAAATTCAAACACTGGTATTTCTGGAAAGAGCTCCCCGCCGAACTCGCCACCACGCGACGACTCGTGCCGGAAGTCGTCAGCCGCTTCCGCCTGATGAAACCGGTCATTGATTTTCTCAATGAACCGCTGCTCGCCATGCGGAAAAAGCGCCTCCCCCTCGGCGCCTCACCCGCCTGACCTACGGATGGCTGAACTCGTGCGCCCGCGGGATCAGCTCGCGGTACGCCTCATCCGGCACGTGCGTCTGCCAGTGCCCCGCCCACATCGCCCACCCCGTCGCTCCGCAGAAGATCAGCACGATCGCCGCCGCCATCGCCCACGCCGGCACGCGCCGCTTCACTCCCGTCGCCCGCATCTCCAGCGTGTCCGCTACCGGACAGGCGGCCACGCACTCCAGGCACCCGATGCACTCCGCCGAACGGATCTGCACCAGCCGGTCCACCGGCAGCCGCGCCGGACAGGCCTTCGCGCACTTGCCGCAGTCGATGCAGGTCTCCACCCTCCTCCGGATCCTCAGCGGGCTCACAAGCGCCGCCAGCCCCATCAGCGCCCCGTATGGACAGAGATACCGGCACCAGAAATTCTGGATAAAGATGGACAATATCACCAGAATTCCGATCACGATTGCCGCTGTAACGCTCAGATACCGGAAGAAATTCAGCATCTTTACATCCGCCACAATCCCGAATGGCGATGTCAGAAACTGATGCAACCCTTCGGCCGGCATTGATCCCACCGCATACACAAACAGCCCCAGCAGCACGTATTTCAGACTCCGCAGCCCGATATCCAGCCACCGCGGCGGAGAGAAATTCCTCCGGAAAGTCTCCCGGCCCAGTTTCCACAAATACTCGGAAAGCGTCCCCACCGGACAGAGCCACCCGCAGAACGCCTTCCGCAGCAGCAGCGAGAGCCCAACAAACGTCAGAAACAGCACCATCGCCGCGGGATGAATGGCCGGAATCTGACCCGTGGTGAAAAAATACTTCGAGTTCATCATCCCGGCGATCGGCAGCCACCCCTCCACTCCGGGGGGCCGGGAAACCGGCGGCACGCCGCCCGTCTCAAACGCCCTCACCCACAGATAAAACTCCACCCCGATCCACACGTTCAGCAGCAGAAACGCCGCCTGAACCCCGAAGCGGATCGCCTGGGAACGGTCCTTTCCCTCCCGCTTCCGGTATGCCTTCTTTTCGCGGCGGACCCGCGCAGGCGCGGCCATCATGATTCCATCCTCGCGCGCCCCTCCACGGTCTTCCGTGACTCTGGTCACCGCGCCCTGCCGCGATCTGTCACAATGAATGGCCGGACCTGACAGTAGGAGGGACCATGACCCGCGCAGAACTGATCGCAAAAATCGAAGCGCTTCCCGCCGAGCTCCGCCGCCTCATCACCGGCGCCTCGCCCGAGCAGCTCAACCGCCCCTACCGCCCCGGCGGCTGGACCTCGCGCCAGGTCATCCACCACCTGGCCGACTCCCACATGCACGCCTACATCCGCTGCCGCTTCATCCTGCTCGAAAACGACCCCCCGCTGAAGCCCTACGACCAGAACGCCTGGGCGCTCCTGCCAGACGCCGCCGAAGGACCCATCGAGCCCTCGCTTCAGATCCTCGACGGCCTCCACGCCCGCTGGGCCGCCTTCTTCCGCGCCGTCCCCGACGACGCCTGGTCACGCAAGGGCTACCATCCCGAGTACGGCCCCGTCACGCTCGAGCGGCTGCTCGAAACCTACGCCGCCCACGGCGAGAAGCACCTCAATCACATCCGCGCCGGCCTCGCCCAGGGCTGAGTCCCCGCAACTCCCCCATCCAGGCGGCGCGCGGCGGCACCTCTTACCTGGCCGCCCGCGCCATGCCCACCACCGCGTTCACCAGAATCGCGCCCAGCCCCGTCGGAATCAGCACCTTCCACCCGATGTTCATCAACTGGTCGTACCGGTAACGTGGGAACGTGCCGCGCAGCCAGATGAAAATGTAAAGCACCACCACCAGCTTCAGCATCCACCAGAACACGGGGGCCGCCTCGCGGTTGAAGCCCGGTATCAGAAAGGCAATCGCTACCAGCCACAACAGCGCGCCCACACCCGCAAGCCCCGCCGCGTAGCCGCGCGTCGGCTGCTTCCGCATCAGGGAAAAACACAGCAGCCCGAAGCCGCCAAACACCGCCAGTGGCATCCCGTAGTTGAACGGAATTTCCAGCCACGCCACATTCGGAAACGGCCGCAGCCATCCGCCGAAAAACAGCGTCACCAGCACGCTGCCGATAGCGAACATGCTGATGTATTCCGACAGCATGTACACGCCCCAGCGGAAGCCGCTGTATTCGGTGTGGAACCCGGCCACCAGCTCGCTTTCCGCCTCCGGCAGATCGAACGGCGCGCGGTTGGTCTCCGCCACGGACGCGATCAGAAAAATCATCGTCGGGATCAGCATCAGCCCGAAATTGTCAAACGCAAACCACACCCCGCGTTCCATCTGCGCCCGTACGATGCCCTGCATCGACAGCGTGTTCGCCATCATCACCCCACACACCAGCGCCAGCCCCAGCGCCACCTCATAGCTGATCAGTTGCGCGCCCGAGCGCAGTCCGCCCAGCAGCGAATAATGCGAGTTCGACGACCACCCTCCCAGAATGATTCCCAGGATGCCCACCGACGACATCGCCGTGATCACCAGCAGCCCCACGTTCGTGTCCGTCACCTGGAACCGCGGCGAAAACGGAATCACCGTCAGCGTCGTCGCCGCCGTGAAAAACGTCACCACCGGCGCCAGCCGGAACATGATCCGGTTGGCCTCGGCCGGCACCACGTCTTCCTTCATCAGCAGCTTCACCGCGTCGGCGATCGTCTGCAACAGCCCGTGCGGCCCCACCCGCATCGGCCCCAGCCGCGCCTGCATGTCGGCCAGCAGCTTCCGTTCCAGCAGCACCGTGAAGGCCACCGCCAGCGGCGCCAGCAGCAGGATGCACGCCCCCACCACCAGGGGAATCAGCCAGGGCTGTGAAAAAAAGTCGCTCATTGCCGTCCGTCCTTACCGCGAAATGCTCATCTGCGCCAGCCGCAGGAACGGCTCGGGATACACGCCCACCACCAGCGTCAGCGCGCCCGTCACCGCCAGCCCGACACGCGTGCCAAAGCTCACCGTCAGCGGCCCGGCTTCCGCCTCCTCCGGCTCGACGAAGATCGCTTTCACGATCCGGAAATAGTAATAAATCGCCACCACCGCATAGACCGCGCCGATCACCGCCAGCAGATAATGCCCAGTCTCGATCAGCGCCCAGAAGATGTAAAACTTGCCAATAAATCCCGCCGTCGGCGGAATGCCCGCCAGCGACACCATGAACACCAGCATCCACAGCGCGTGCCCCGGCGCCCGCTTCATCATCCCCCGCAGGTCGTTGATGTCATCGCCCGCCATGCCCTGCCGCGCCAGCGACGTCAGCACCAGGAACGCGCCCAGCGTCATGAACAGGTACACCAGCAGATACACGAGCACGCCCTTCAGCCCCGTCGGCGACCCCGCCACCAGCCCCAAAAGTATGTACCCCGCATGGCTGATCGAGCTGTACGCCAGCAGCCGTTTCGTGTTCGTCTGCGTCACCGCCGCCAGATTGCCCACCGTCATCGAAAGCACAGCCGCCGCCGCCAGCAGCGGCTCCCAGCTTTCGCGCGCCGGCCCCAGCGGCCCGGCAAACAGCCGCACCAGCAGCGCAAAGCTCGCTGCCTTCGACGCCGTCGCCAGATATCCGGTGATCATCGTCGGCGCGCCCTCATAGGCGTCCGGCGCCCACATGTGAAACGGCGCCGCGCCGATCTTGAACAGCAGCCCCGCGCCCGCCGTCCCGATCGCCAGCACCAGCACCGGGTCCCAGGCGTCCCGCGCCGCCACCGCCGCCGCAATCTCGCCCAGCCGCGTCGAGCCGCTGATCCCGTACAGCACCGAAAATCCGTACACCAGGAAGCCCGAACTCAGCGAACCCAGAATCAGGTATTTCAGCGCCGCCTCGTTCGAGCGCCGGTCCGCGCGCAGGAATCCCACCAGGATGTAAAACGTGATCGCCATCGTCTCCAGCCCGACGAACAGCGTCACCAGCTCCGTCCCGCTCGCCAGAAAATACATCCCCGTCTGCGCAATCAGCAGCAGCCCGTAATATTCCCCATGATGCTCGTCGCGGACTTCCAGATACCGGTAACTGATCAGCCCCGTGATCAGCGTCGCCGCCAGAAACAGCCAGTGGAAAAACAGCGCATAGTGGTCCATCACCAGCGCCCCGCGAAATGCCGTCAGCGATCCGCCATGTTCCATCAGAAACTGCTGCTGGCGCCAGAATGCCACTCCCGCGAAAACCTCGCCCAGCGCCAGAAAAATCAGCAGCCAGCGCCGCTGCCTCGCGTCCGGAAATACGAGAAAATCAAACAGCAGCGTCGCGCAGCCGAACAGCGCCAGCAGCAGCGCCGGCAGCAGCACAAAATGGTCCGTCGCCGTGTAATACTGGCTCATCGCGAAATCGCCTCCCGCGCCGGCTCCGGCGCCTGCGCCACCGACGTCGCCGTCTGGTGCACGCGGTGCACGATCTCCGCCACCGGCTTCTCCAGGATCTCGAAGTAGGGCTTCGGATACACGCCAATCGACAGCGCCCACAGCATCAGCGGCACGAAAACCGCCCACTCGCGCCAGGTCAGGTCCTTCAGCCCCCGGTTCTTCTCATTCGTCACCTCGCCGAGCATCGTCCGCTGGTACAGCCACAGCAGATACCCCGCGCCCAGCACCACGCCCGGCGCCGCCCACGCCGCCCACCAGCGGTTCGCCTGGAACGCCCCCTGAAGAATCGTGAACTCGCCCACAAATCCGTTCAGCAGCGGCAGCCCGGCGCTTGAAAGCATCGCGAACGCAAAAACGATCGCGTAATTCGGCATCACATGCGCCAGCCCGCCGTATTCGGCAATCAGCCGCGTGTGCCGCCGCTCGTAAATCACGCCCACGATCAGAAAGAGCATTCCCGTCGAAATGCCGTGGTTGATCTGCTGGATCACCGAACCCGCCAGCCCCGCCTGGTTCAGCGCAAAAATCCCCAGCGTGCAGAAGCCCAGGTGACTCACTGACGAATAAGCCACCAGCTTTTTCCAGTCCTGCTGCATCAGGCTCACCAGCGCCCCATACAGAATGCCAATCAGCGACAGCACGATCAGCGCCGTCACAATCGCCTTGTCCGACGACGCCTTCGGCAGCAGCGGCAGTGAAAAGCGGATGAACCCGTACGTCCCCATCTTCAGCAGCACCGCCGCCAGAATCACCGACCCCGCCGTCGGCGCCTCCGTGTGCGCATCCGGCAGCCACGTGTGGAAGGGGAACATCGGCACCTTGATCGCAAACCCCAGGAAGAACGCCCAGAACACCCACTGCTGAAGCCCCAGCGGGAGGTTCAGCTTCATCAGCTCGGTGATCTCAAACGTGTAGCGGCCGTATTGCGCCGCGTACTGGAAATACAGCGTCAGAATGCCCAGCAGCATCAACACGCCGCCGGCCAGCGTGTACAGAAAGAATTTGATTGCCGCATACAGCTTCCGCGGGCCGCCCCAGACGCCGATGATGAAATACATCGGCACCAGAACCAGCTCCCAGAAGATGTAAAACAGCAGGAAATCCAGCGAGACGAATACACCGATCATGCCCGTCTGCTGGAGCAGAAACATCGCGTAATATTCCTTCTCCCGCGTCTGAATCGCGTCCCAGGAATAGAAAATCGCGATGAATCCCATCGCCGTCGTCAGCATCACCAGCAGCAGGCTGATGCCGTCGATCCCAATGAAATAATTCACGCCCAGCGACGGAATCCACGCCGCCTTTTCGACAAACTGGTAGCCGTCCGCATGGCGGTCGAAGCGCAACAGCAGCGGCAGCGACACCAGAAAGCCCGCCGCCGCCGTCAGGTTCGCCCACCACCGGATCAGCGTCCGGTTTTCCCGTGGAATGAACAGCAGCACCAGCAGCCCGGCCAGCGGCGTGAACAGGACAATCGAGAGCAGGTTCGATGTCATCGCGCGCAGTCTCCTCTAGCGCAGCCACCAGTAATAGCCGAAGATGGCCAGCACGCCGGCCAGAAACAGCAGCGCATAGGAATGGATGTAACCGGTCTGCACGAACCGCACCGGGAACGACAGCGCCCGCACCGTGAACGCCCCCAGGTTCACCAGCCCGTCCACGATCCACGTGTCGTACCAGATCGAAATCTTCGAGATGACGCGCGTCATCCACGCCGTGCCGTTGACGCCTCCGTCCACCACCGCCGCGTCAAACCGCGCCAGCGCACTGCCGCCGCCCTTGGCCAGCCCTTCCACAAACACCGCGTTATAGACGTCGTCCACGTACCACTTGTTGTACAGCACCGGATACAGCACGCCGCCCGTCGGCCGCTCCTCTTCCTTCAGCCCCAGATAAATGTGCCGTGCCAGCAGGATGCCCCCGATCGCCGCGCCAATGGACAGCCCCATCAGCGCCCACTCCATCGCCGCGTCGTGGTGCGCCGCCTCGTGCCCCGCGCCCGCCAGCCGTCCGGCGGCTTCAAACACCGGCTCCAGCCAGTGCTCGAACGCCTGAAACAGGGCGTTTTCGCCAAATACCTTCGGCATCCCGATCCAGCCCGCCGCCACTGACCCGGCCGCCAGCACCGTCAGCGGCACGGTCATCGAACGCGGCGATTCGTGAATGTGGTGCCGCGTGTGCTCGTCCATCCGGCCCTCGCCGTAAAACGTCATGAACATCAGCCGCCACATGTAAAACGCCGTCATCGCCGCCGTCACCCAACCCACCGTCCACAGCGCCTTCGAGCCCAGCGGGCTGCTCCAGGCCTGCCACAGGATCTCGTCTTTCGAGAAAAAACCCGCCAGCGGCGGAATGCCGGCAATCGCCAGCGACGCGATGAACATCGTGCGGAAAGTCACCGGGATCCTCTCCTTCAGCCCGCCCATCCGCCGCATGTCCTGCTCTCCGCCCATCGCGTGGATCACGCTGCCCGCCCCAAGAAACAGCAGCGCCTTGAAAAACGCGTGCGTGTACAGATGAAAGATCGCCGCCCAGTAAGCGCCAACGCCCACCGCGACGAACATGTAGCCGAGCTGCGACACCGTGGAATAGGCAAGCACCCGCTTGATGTCGTTCTGCACCAGCCCGATCGACGCCGCCAGAATCGCCGTCGCCGCCCCCACCGCCGCAACAATGTGCGACGTCTCCGGCGTCAGCACGAACAGCGCGTTCGACCGCGCGCACATGTAGACGCCCGCCGTCACCATCGTCGCCGCGTGGATCAGCGCGCTCACCGGCGTCGGGCCCTCCATCGCGTCCGGCAGCCAGACAAACAGCGGGATCTGCGCGCTCTTGCCCGTCGCGCCCACAAACAGCAGCAGCGCGGTCATGCTCAGCGCCCCGAAGACGCCCGTCTCCGGCGCAAACCGCGCCGAGCCCAGCGTCTCGTTCACCTCGGTGAACCGCAGCGAACCCACGGTCGTCCAGAGAAAAAACATCCCCAGAATGAATCCCGCGTCTCCAATGCGGTTCACGATGAACGCCTTGTTGGCCGCGTCCGACGCGCTCTTCTTGTGGAAATAAAATCCGATCAGCAGGTACGAACACAGCCCCACGCCTTCCCAGCCCACAAACAGCAGCGGATAATTGTTCGCCAGCACCAGCGTGAGCATGAAAAAGACGAACAGGTTCATATAGCCGAAAAACCGGTAGAACCCGCCGTGATGCGGCCCGTGTTCGTGCCCCATGTACCCGGTGGCGTAAATGTGAATCAGAAAGCCCACAAACGTCACCACCAGGATCATCACCGACGACAGCGGATCCAGCAGAAAGCCCCACTGCGCCCCGATCAGCGGCAGCCACTCGAACAGCACCACCTCGTGCGCTTTCTTCTCAAGGCCCGCCAGTTGCGCCACCGCGCCCAGCGACAGCAACAGGCTTGCTCCCACCGTCCCCGGCCCGATCACGCTGATCGCCGCCTTCGAAAGCCTGCGCCCGAAAAAAAGCATCGCCGCCGCGCCGGCCAGCGGCACGAGCGGAATCAGCCAGATCATTTCCAGAAAATTCATGCTCCGGCTCCTACCACTTCAGCAGGTCGATCTCGTCCACCTGCACCGTCTCCCGGTTGCGGAACAGCGCAATCAGGATGCCCAGACCCACCGCCGCCTCCGCCACCGCCACGCAGATCACGAATATGGCGAAGACCTGCCCGTCCAGCTGGTCCAGGTTCCGCGAGAACGCGATCAGGTTCACGTTCACCGCGTTCAGGATGATTTCGATCGACATCATCAGCACGATCACGTTGCGCCGCGTGAGGATGCCCACCACGCCAATCAGCAGCAGGATCGCGCTCAGCACCAGGTAATGCGCCGTCGTGATCGGTCCCATTATCGCCGCCCCCTCTCAGATCCTCTTCTTCGCCATCATCACGCCGCCCACAATCGCCACCAGCAGCAGCAGCGACGCCAGCTCGAACGGCACCAGGTACTCGCGGAACAGCACCATCGCCAGGCTCTCCACGTTGCCGCCTTCGCGCGGCGTCGGCTGCACGCCCGGCGGCAGCCGCAGCGTATCCACGCCCCGCAGCCAGAACCACGCCACCAGCCCCGCCGTGCCGCCCGCGCACAGCAGCGCTCCCGGCCAGCTCCGGTGGAACTGCCGCTCCCGCGCCGCCTGCTCCAGGTTCACCAGCATGATCACGAACAGGAACAGCACCATCATGCCGCCGATGTACAGTACGATCTGCACCGCAAACAGAAATTCCGCGTGCAGCATCAGGTACAGCCCCGCCACCCCGCCCAGCGACGCAATCAGCGCAATCGCGCAGTGCACCGCATTGCGCATCGTCACCGTCAGGATCGCGCCGGCCACCGCCAGCGCCGCGAAACTGTAAAAGAAAACCGCTTCCGTCATCGGTCGCTCCCGCGCGCCTCCACGCGCACGCTTCACCAGCGGTACTGCGTCGGCAGCAATCCCTGCTCCAGCGTCTGCCGGTCCAGGATCGCCCCTTCCCGCGTGTAACTGGCCATCTCGAAATCCTGCGTCAGTTCCAGCGCATCCACCGGGCAGGCGTCCTCGCACAGCCCGCAGAACATGCACCGGCTGATGTCATAGGTGAACGTCACCAGCTCCTTCTTCTTCGTCTCCGGATTGCGCTCCCAGCCCACCACGATCAGCTGCTCGGGGCAGGCCAGCGCGCACAGGTCGCAGCAGATGCACAGCGTGTCGCCGTTCTCCGGATTGATGTTCAGCCGCGGCGCGCCCCGGTAGCGCTCGCCGATCTTCGGCCGCTCGAACGGGTACTGCTCGGTGACAATCTGCTTCGGATGCTGATGCCGGAACGTCACCCGCAGCCCCTCGATCAGGTCGACGAGAAAAATCCTGCGCAGAAGCTCCTTCATCGCGCCCCTCCTTTCCGCCGCGCGGCCCTCACCGGTCCACCTCGCCCAGCACGATGTCCGTTGTGCCGATAATTGCAACCACGTCGGCCACCAGCGCGCCCCGGCACATCTTGTCCAGCGCCTGGAGATTCACGAAAGACGGCGGCCGGATCCGCACCCGGTAGGGCTGCGTCGAGCCGTCGCTTACCACGTAATAGCCCAGCTCGCCCTTCGGCGCCTCGATCGACACATACGCCTCACCCACCGGCGGCTTGATCACCTTGCCGACCTTCGCCATGATCGGCCCCGCCGGAATGTCGCTCACCGCCTGCCGCACGATCCGCACGCTCTGCCGCATCTCCTGCATCCGCACCAGATAGCGGTCGTAAGTGTCGCCGTTCTGCCCCGTCGGAATCTCAAATTCGTATTTCTCGTAGCCCGAATACGGCTGCGCCTTCCGCAGGTCCCATTTCACTCCCGCCGCCCGCAGCATCGGCCCGGTCACGCCGTATTCCTTGCAGTCGGCCGCCGTAAGGATCCCCACCCCTTTCAGCCGCTGCTGCCAGATCCGGTTGCCGGTCAGCAGTTCCTCGTATTCGTCAATCTTTTTTTCAAAAATATCGCAGAAATGCAGCACCTCTTTTTCGAAACCGTCATAGGTTTCGTATTGCAGGCCGCCGATCCGGAATGCGTGCGTCGTCAGCCGCGCCCCGCAGTACTTTTCGTAGATGTTCAGGATCAGCTCCCGCTCCCGCATGCAGTAAAACAGCGGCGTGATCGCGCCGATGTCCAGCGCATGCGTGCCCAGCCAGAGCAGGTGGCTCGCAATCCGGTTCAGCTCCGTCAGGATCACCCGCACCGCCTGCGCCCGCGGCGGCGCCTCCACCCCCAGCAGCTTCTCCACCGCCAGACAGTAGCCCAGCCCGTTCGACACCGCCGCAACGTAGTCCATCCGGTCCACGTACGGCGCAAACATCTGCCACGTCCGGTTTTCGGCGATCTTCTCCACGCCCCGGTGCAGATAGCCGATCACGCACTCGGTCGAAAGCACCCGCTCGCCGTCCAGCTTCAGGATCACCCGCAGCACCCCGTGCGTCGACGGGTGCTGCGGACCCATGTTCAGAACCAGCTCGGTCGCGTCTAAAAAGGTGTCCGCCATGGCTATTGCCCGCTTTCGATGCCCAGATTCTCCTGCACCCAGTGCTGGTCCATCTTCAGAATGCTGTTCTCCTTCCGCAGCGGGAAGGTCTCCCATTCCTCCGGCAGCAGAATGCGCCGCATGTCCGGATGGCCCTCGAACTCGACGCCGAACATGTCATACACCTCGCGCTCCAGCCAGTTCGCCGTCAGATGCACCGGCACCGCCGTCCGCGGCCGGTAGCCCTCGGCAATCCGGATCTTCATCCGGATCCTCTCGTTCCGCGCGAAGCTGTAAATGATGTAGACGATGTCGAACGGCTCGGGCCGCTCCGGCCAGTGCACGGCGGTGATGTCCACCAGATAATCAAAGCCGTGTTTTTCCTTGAGCGACTCGAGAATTGGAATGGCCGCCTCGGGCCTGGCGACAAGAAAATTCTGCCCCAAATACGAGCTGAATTCGAGAATTTGATCGCCGAACTCTTCCCTCAGCGCCTGCGTCAGCTCACTCTCCCAGGGCGTGCTCGCCATCGCCGCCGGCGCTTTCGGCGCGGCCGGCTTCGCTGCCCCGGCCACCGCCGGCGCTTTGCCCGCGCCTCCTTCGGCCGCAGCCGCCGCCTTCGCTGCGGGCTTCCCGCCCTCTCCAGCGGGCGCGGCGGCTTCGCCGCCGGGCGGCTGGGCCCCGGAAGATGCGGCCGGCAGCTGGGCCGGCTCGCGGCTTGGCTCAGGCGCCGGAGCGCCTTCCGGCTTCGCGTCGTCTGGCATCGCAGATTCCTGACTGAAGTTTCAGGGATATCACGCCGGCAAAATCGGTGTCAAATGTCCGATTGTCCCGTGAACCACCCCGCGCCAGCCGCCGCCACCGCCTGCGTCGGCGCCCCCCTCCCTCAGGCCTGCCGCGCCTCCGCCTCTTCGGCCGGCATCGGACGCCCGGTCAGGTACCCCTGCACCTCATCGGCGCCCATCGCCTGAAGAGCCGCCCGCTGCTTGTCCGTCTCCACCCCTTCGACGATCACTTCCAGCCCCAGCCCGTGCGCCATCCGGATGATCGACTCGAGCAGCGGCGCCCGCCCCTGCTCCAGCTCGCCCAGAAAACTCCGGTCCACCTTCAGCCGGTCCACCGGCAGCTCCTTCAGATACGCCAGCGAACTGCTCCCCGTGCCGAAATCGTCCAGCGCAAACTGCACCCCAAGCCCGCGCAGCTCCCGCATCCGCTCCGCCGCCAGCTTCAGGTTCTCCATCACCGCGCTCTCGGTGATCTCCAGCTCCACCAACCGCGGCTCCACGCCGCTCGCGGCCAGCGCACGCCGGACATCCTCCGGAAAGCTCTCGTCGGCCAGTTGCAGCGCGCTGACGTTGACGCCGATCCGCGCCGGCAGCCCGCGCTTGTGCCAGCGCCGCGCCTGGCGGCAGGCCTCTTCCAGCGCCCAACGGCCCAGCTCGACGATCAACCCCGTCTCCTCGGCCACCGGGATGAACGCTGCCGGCGACACCGTTCCGATCTCCGGATTCCGCCACCGCATCAGCGCCTCATGGCCCGCCGTGCGACCGTCCCGCAGCCGTACCTGCGGCTGATAGTGCAGCAGCAGCTCGCCCCGCCCCGCTGCCCCGCGCAACCTCCGCTCCAGCTCCAGCCGCTCCGGCGCCTCGATCGCGATCGTCGGATCAAATACCACGCAGCGGGCGCCGTTCCGCCTCGCCTGCGCCGCCGCCGCGGCCGCCCTCGCGCGCCGCAGCCACTGCCGCGCCTCCTCAACCCCCTCGGCCGCCGCCACGCCAACGGCCGGCCGGGCGTGAATCTCGTGGCCCCCCACCAGAAACGGCTCATCGAGCAGACGCAACAGTTGCGCCCCAAACGACCGCGGATCTTCGCCCGACCCGCGCGTCAGCACCGCAATCTCATCCCCGCTCAGCCGCGCCGCAAACCCCGCCCCGCAGGTCCCCACCACCCTCTCCGCCGCGCTCCGCAACAACGCGTCCCCGGTCTCTTCGCCCAGAATCTCCCGCACCCGCCGCGCCCCTTCCAGCGATACCAGCACCAGCGCCGCCGGCGCGCCCCCCTCAGCCTGCCGTATCTGCTCGATCCGCTCCTCAAGCTGACGCCGGTTCCACAATCCCGTCACCGGATCCCGCTCGGCCCGGAATTTCAGCTCTTCCAGCAGATTCGCCCGCTCGATCGCCAGCGCCGCCAGCTCTTCCAGCTCCTCAAAGAGCTCCGCCGGCGGCCCCTCCCCGAACGGCCCCCGCCGGAACAGCGTCAGGCATCCCACTATCTCCCCGGCTGCCGTCTTCAGCCGGTTCGACCAGCACCACCGCACACCGCCAGCCAGCCCCGCATACGGCGCCCACGCCGCCGAACCGCTCATCTCCACCGCCTGGCCCCGCAGCCGCCACCACGGCGCCGCCAGCGCGGGCACATGCGCCGGCGCCTGAAGCCAGACCGGCAGCTCCCGGCTTGCCGCCAGCGTCTCCAGATCCTCGCCCCGAAGCCCGAACACCACCGCCACTTCCGCCCCCGCCGCTTCGGCCGCCAGGCCCGCCAGCAGGCCCAGACCCTCGCCCAGCGGCGCCTGCGCCGCAATCGCACGGTAGGCGCTCTTCAGCAGATCCGCCCGCCTCACGGCGCTCCGCCCGGTGTCCACCGCCGCTTCACCGTCTTGAAGGTGCGCCGGCCGCAAACAGGTCCACCTCCTCGATCAGCGTCTCCACGTCCGTCCGCCCCAGCAGGCCCCACATCCACCGCCCCTCCAGCACCAGCGTCACCACGCGCCCGCCGACCACCGTGCGGTATTCGAACGGCTCGCCCAGCGCGGCGTTCAGCCGGTCCCGCACCGCCTCGCCGTCGCCCCCGGCTTCCACCAGCCACACCCGCATCTGCGGCGTCCACGCGTAGACCGGCCCCACGCAGCCACTCGGCAGGACTCTCTCCTGCTCGAACGCCTCCAGCGCCTCCTGCGCCACCACCCGTCCAAAGCGGTTTTCGACCATCGGCAGCCGGTCAAAGACGACGCCCGCCACCGCCAGCCCGCTGCCCCGCGCCACCGCCTCGCGCAACGCACGCACGCCCGCTTCGCGCCCCGCCATCCGGCCTTCGACGCGCGCCGCGCGGCGCTCGCGCGCCTCCTCCAGCCGCCGGCCCAGCGCCTCCACCTGCGACGCCGTCTCGGCCCGCTGCGCCTCGCTCTCCCGCTTGAGAGCCTCGGCCGCTTCATACACCGCCGCCCGCATCGCCGCCAGGCTCTCGGCCCGCGCCGCCCGGTCAAGCTTGGCCTGAACCGCCGCAAACCGGCCCGCCGCGCGCTCGCCCCCGTCAGCCAGCGCCATCACCGCCTGGTGAAAAGCCGCCACCAGACGCTGCATCTCCCGGCGCATCTCCTCCTGTCGGCGCGCCTCCTCCTCCCGCCGCCCCCGAAGACGCTCCGCCAGATCCTCGAAAAACTCCTGCCTCTGGCCCGCGTCCGCCCTCAGCGTCTCAAACTCCACCGGCGACCCGCCGGGAGCCAGTTCCTCGCTCAGCACCCCCGCAAACGCCACGCACGGCATCGGGCACTCTCCCGTGCCGCCAGCCTGGTCCAGAAATCGGCGTAGGGTGATGATCTTCACGGCCCGCTTCTGTCTCATCGGTGCAAATCGGGGAAATTTGAATCACCGCGCCACGGCCCCGGCCCGCACATCTCCTCCCTCTACCGCCCAACAGGCCCGCCTCCGACCGGCCCATCGAAAAATCATGCCCCCAGAGCCGCGGGCAAAGGGGCAAAGCGCCCAAAAACGACCGGCCTCTGCGCGCTCCGCCGCGCCGAGGTTACCAACCCTGCCCGCTCACCCGGCGAACTCCGGCCAACGCCAGCATGCCCCGCACAGTTTGGTCCCTTCCTCAAGACCATGTGCCGGCCCCCCGATTGCCCGGCCCGATACAATGAAAAGGCGCGACCACCGCGCCGCGCCCATCATCTATCCCGACTGGATGTTGATTTTCCGAGGAGTCTTTCCGATCGCCATGTTCCGTTCACCACTGCTGGCTCTCACGCTCGGGCTCACCGCCCTGTCCCCGCTGGCCGCCCAGAAGCCGGGCGACCCGGCCAAGGGCAAAGAGGTCTACGAGCAGTGCGCCGTCTGCCACTCGGCCACCACGGACGAGAAGAAGATCGGCCCCTCCCTCAAGGGCCTGTTCAAGAAGCCCAAAATGACCAACGGCCAGAAGCCGACCGAGGCCAACGTCCTCGCCATCATCGACAAGGGCAAGGGCACCATGCCCGCCTTCGCGGACGTGCTGACCAAGGAAGAAAAGGCGGATCTGCTCGCCTACCTCAAGACCCTCTGACGGCTGCGGCCGGCCCGTTTGACCGGCGGCCCCCGCACCGGCTAGAATGAGAGCGTGGCGGCTGTCAGGCCGCCGCCAACTCAAGCGTCCCCATCGTCTAGTCAGGCCTAGGACACCGCCCTTTCACGGCGATAACGCGGGTTCGAATCCCGCTGGGGACGCCAACCCTTTTCCCCAACCCCCATCGAACCGCCCCAGCCCCCCAGCCGCGGCTCCCAGGCCATCGTCGCCGCTGGATTCGTTCAACACCGTCCCCGCCAGAGCCCTCGGCCCGGGAAGTCGCCCGCCGCCCCGGTCCAGAGACCACCCCCTATGGCGGGCCCGGCGCAAGCACCGAAATTTACGAAACGAACCGAAAAAACAAAAAGCCTTTCACAATCAACAACTTATATGTGCAAATGCGCCCCGCGGCCTGGCTGCGGGGCGCCAGATCGTCCCCTCGCCCCTCACCCCTCGAACCGGAACCGTGCCCGCCCCTCGTGTTCATGCGCGATGCCGCGCTTCGTGCCGCGCACGAACTCGACGATGTGCCGCGCATGGGGCGAGTCGATCTCGCGCTCGATTCTTTCCAGCGCCTCTTTCAGCTTCAGCTTCGAACGGTACAGCAGCCGGTAGGCCCGCTTGATGTCGGCAATCTCGCCTGCCGTGAACCCCGCCCGCCGCAGCCCGACCAGGTTCAGCCCCACCGGACTCGCATACACGCCGCTATAGAGGAAGAATGGCGGCAGATCCTGGTTCACCCGAACCCCCCCGCCGATCATCGCCAGCCGCCCGATCCGGCAGTACTGATGCACCACCACGCAGCCGCTCACAAAGGCCTGGTCTTCCACCGTCACGTGGCCGGCGATCAGCGCGCAACTGGCGATCACCGTCCGGTTGCCCACCGTCGCATTGTGCGCGATGTGGCCCGAGCTCATGATGAAGTTGTCGTCGCCGACCCGCGTCACGCTCTCCGGCGCCGTGCCCCGGCTGATGGTGAAGTGCTCGCGGATGCGGTTGCGCGAGCCGATCACCAGGTAGCTCCTCTCGCCGGTGAAGCTCTTGTCGAAGGGGTCGGTGCCGAGCGCCGCGCCGGCGCTGATCTCGTTGTCGTCGCCCAGTGTGGTCCAGCGCTTGATGTAGACATACGGTTCCAGCACGCAGCGGGCGCCGATGACTACGTCGCGCTCGATCACGCAGAACTCGCCGACGCGCGTCTGCGGCCCGACGACCGCCTCCGGGTCCACCTTCGCCGTCGGGGCCACATAGGCCGATGGATCGACAGGCATACACTGGGTATGATACCGGCGCGCGCCGGCCAGGGGAGGCCCGCATGAAAGTCCGCGAGATTGCCGAACGGCTCGGCCTGACATGGGAAGGCGACGGCGAGCGCGAGGTCCTGCGCGTCGCCCCGCTCGACAGCGCCGGCTCGGGCGAGCTCGCCTTCGCCAACAGCCGCCGCGCCCTGCGCGAGGCGCAGTCTTCGGCCGCCGGCTGCCTTCTCGTTCCGCTCGACTTCGAAAATCCCGGCGGCCGCACCGTCATCCGCTGCCCGGACCCGCGCGCCGCCTGCGCCCGCGTCATCCCGTGGCTGCACCCCATTCCGCGCCCGCCCCGCGGCATTCATCCGGCCGCGCTCATCGGCGACGACTGCGTCATCGCCGAAGACGCCAGCATCGGCCCCCTGTGCGTCATCGGCGATGGCGTGCGCATCGGCTCCGGCACCGTGCTCTATCCCGGCGTCCACGTCTATCCGGGCGTCGAGATCGGCGAGCGCTGCATCATCCATTCCGGCGCCGTCATCGGCGCCGACGGCTTCGGGTTCGTCTTCGAGAACGGCCGGTATGAGAAGTTCCCCCAGGTGGGCCGCGTTGTCATCGGCAACGACGTCGAGATCGGCGCCAACTCGACCATCGACCGCGCCGCTCTTGGAGTGACCTCGATCGGCGACGGCACCAAGCTCGACAACCTCGTCCACATTGCCCACAACTGCCGCATCGGCCGCCACGTGGTCATCGCCGCGCAGACGGGCCTCGCCGGCGGCACGGTCATCGAGGACTACGCCGTCATCGGCGGCCAGGTCGGCATGGGCGACAACGTCACCGTCAAAAGCGGCGCCGTCATCGGCTCGGGCGCGGGCATTCTCAGTTCGAAGGTCGTGCGCGGCGGCGGCGAGGTCTGGTGGGGCACGCCCGCACGGCCGCTGAAAGAATATCTGGAGACGCTCGCCAACCTCGCCCGCCTCCCGCAGATGCGCCGCGAACTGGACGAGCTGCGCCGCCGCCTTGCGGAACTCGAACGCGAGCGCGGGCAATGAGGATCATCGTCGCCGGCACGGGCCGCAAATCGGGCAAGACGACGCTCGTGTGCCGCGTCCTGCGCCTGGCGCCCGGGCTCGGCTGGACGGCAGTGAAAATCTCCCACCACGCCCCGGAGTCAGGCGCGCCATACGAGATCACGGAAGAGACCGCGCCTGGCGGGACGGGCGACACGCGCCGGTATCTCGCCGCCGGCGCCGCCCGCGCCTTCTGGGTGCGCGGCGACTTCGAGGCCGCCCTGCCCGAACTCGAACGGCTGCTCGCTACGGCCGAAAACTGGATCGTCGAGTCGACGCGCGCCTCGAAGCGAATCCGCTGCGACGCCGTGCTCACCGCCGGCGCCGGCGCGCCGCCCGGCGACGACGAACTACTCGCCTTGATCGGTCAGCGCGGGCAGCCGCAGCGTGACGGCCAGCCTGGCTGATCCCGCCTCCGTGGTGACCGAGCCCCCCGCCGCATGCGCAAATCGCATCAGAAAGCTGCGGGCGCCGGACGAGGTCAGCAGCCGCGCCGCTTCCTCCGGGTCTTCACACGTGTCCGACCACCACCGCGCCTCGGCCATCGGCCCCTCGCGTCCCAGCCGCAGGTGAAGCGGATCCGGGCAGCCCGCCGCATCGCGGAAGAATGCCACCACATGTTCGAATACGCGCGGCAGCGCCTCCGGGACGAGCACGGCGGGCACGGACGCGCTCAGGTGCAGGTCCAGCACGGCCTCTTCTTCGGCGAACAGCCGCTCGGCCACCCGCGCGCAGACCCGCTCCAGGGAGAACGCCCGCAGCGGCCCGGGCTGAAACGCCACGGCCAGGGCCGCGTCATCCAGCAGCCAGCTCGCCTGCTGAACCATGCGCCGCAGGCGGCGGCAATGCGGAATCAGATCCGGACGCGCCCCGCTCACCACCATGTCGATGTAATAAGCCGATGCCTCGATGCCCGACAGCGGCTGACGCAGGTCGTGCGCCAGTTGCTGAACCAGCGCCACGGCATCGGCCAGCGGGTTGGTGCTTCCCTGCCACGGACTGCTCGCGGAGTGCATCGCCGGCACCCTGTCAAGAATAACACCCGGAATGATCGGCGGCCCAACGGACTTTTCCGGCGCGATGGGACCGCTCTGGCGCCGGATCGTCACCGCCTGTGATGAAAATCCGGACAGGCGTTCGACCGTCTGAAGACGGCTCCGGCCTCCGGCCCCATCGCCGGCTGCTTTACTGGTCGTACTGGCAGAGGTGGTTTTCGGCCTTGATGTACCAGGGCCTGTAGTTTTTCGCTTTCGGGTCCATGCAGCCGGCCAGCGGCAGCAGCTCGACCTTGCGGAACTCGACCGGGTGGCTCTCTGCCTGCAACGAAATGGAGCCGCCGCGCAGCAGCACGCCGTCCCGTTTCACCTGCGGGTCGTAGTTGTTCACATTGCCGCCGCCGATCTGCGGCATTTCGTAGGCGAGCACGACCTCGCCGTCGATAATGTGCTTGATCGTGCCGTCTCCGTGGACCTCCACCTCGACGCGCACCCACTGGTCGCCGTCATAGGTCTTCGACTTCGAACTGATGCAGTGTCGCGTTTCGAGGCGGTCGTTCATGACCACATGCGTGCCGGGCGTGCAGAGGTTTGCCGTCGTGCGCGGCCCTTCGCCGAGGCCGCCGAGCAGCTGCACCTCGATGGAAATGGGAAAATCCTGGTCTTTCCGCATCGTCTTCGGCGGCTGGCCGTGAATCATGATGCCGCTGTTGCGCCGCGCCCACGCCGGACCGCCCGGGCACTGCTGTCCGACGAAGCGGTATTCGACGGCGAGGCGGTAATAGGAAAAAGGCTCTTTATAAAACAAATGTCCGAAGCGGTTTTTGAACTGGTCATATTGGTCGTAAGAGACTTTTAAAACGCCGTTTTCAACGCGGAAAGTGTTGCCGAAATTCTCGCCCAATTCGTAGCCGGTGATTTTCGGGATCCAGCCGTCGAGGTCCCTGCCATTGAAGAGCTGGATCCAGTCGGACGGAGCAGGCCCCGGCTGCTGTTGAGCCGCGGCAGGCAGCAGGCAGAGCAGGGCAGGAAGCAGGTGGAGTCGAAGCGGTCTCATGCTGCCATGATAAGCCGTCCGCGGTCCGGGCAGAATCAGATCATTTCGCGCAGCAGTTCGGGGCGGGGCTGGGGGATGACGACCCTGTTGACGAGCAGGCCCTTGCGCGCGACCGTCTGGGCGCCGGCCTCGACGGCGGCGCGCACGGCCGCGACGCTGCCCGTGCAGGAGGCGAAGGCCTTGCCGCCGAGGGCCATGGCGAGGCGCACTTCCACCAGGCGCACGTTGGCCGTCTTGGCCATGGCGTCGGCGGCCTCGATGAGGCTGGCCACGGAGAACGATTCGACGATGCCGAGCGCCTCGAGTTCGCCCGTCACGGCCGTGCCGCTGATCGCCGGGAAGATGTCCTCATGGACGTTGGGAATGACGAACGTGTCGATCACCGAGAAATCGCCGGCCTGGGAGCCGGCCTCGACGGCGGCGCGGACGGCGGCCACGTCGCCTCGCACCAGCACCATGTACTTGCCGCTGCAAATCGTCCGCGCGAGCACGAGTTCGACGTCGGCCGCCTTGAGCATGGCGTCGCAGACCTCAAAGCCGGCGGCGATGCTGGACAGTTCGATGAGCCCGATGGAATTGCGTGTCACGATGCGTTTCTCTCCCTGAATCAGGCTTCGATCTCCACGGCCTCGGCGGTGACGCGCACGACGCGGCCGCTGATGCTCGAGTGAACGAAGGCGCCGAGCTCGCCCTCGTTCATGCGGGCGATGAGCTGGCCTCGCTGGACGCGCTGGCCTTCGGCCACCACCGGGGTGGCCGGCCGGCCGGCGTGCTGTCTGGTCAGGATCCGCACGCGCGCCGGCTCGGGCCCGGCGCCGGTGAAGGGCGTGGGCGTCTCGTAGGATTCCACCTGGAGGCGCTGCCGCAGCAGCGTCTGCGGCACGCGCCGGTATTCCTTCATCGGATGGACACGCACCGGTTTGGTCTGAACGTAGCGGAGGCCGGCGGCGCGCATGTCGGCCTTGGCCTGGTCGCAGGCCTCTTTCGGGTACAGGTCTTCGGGGCAGGCGTAGAGCGTGCACAGCCCGCAGGCGCAGCAGAGCTCGGCCCACTGGCTCCAGTTCTCCTTCCCGCTGAGGGTGAAGCCGAGAGTCCGCATCACCCTGTGGGGCTGCACGTCATAGCCGAGCAGGTAGCGGGGGCAGAACTCGGTGCAGTAGCTGCACTGGTCGCAGGCGCTCTTGCCGATGTGGGCCATCGCCTGCGCCGGGCGGCTGCGGCGCTCGACGAGCATGTGATCCTCGGGCAGCACGATGAGACCGCAGGTGGTTTTGGTGACGACACCGGAGAGGTCAAACGTCAGCGTGCCCATCATGATGCCGCTGACGAAGACGCCGGCGCGCTCGACGGTCATGCCGCCGGCCGCCGCGATCAGGTCGGCGAAGCTCGTGCCGACCGGCGCCCAGAAGGCGCACGGCCGCCTGACCGCGCCGCTGATGGAGACGAACTTCTGCGTGACGGGCTCGCCGCGGGCGGCGCGCTCCACGTTGAGCAGCGTCTCCACGTTGTTGACGACGCAGCCGACCTGAAGCGGAATGCCCGCCGGCGGGATCAGCCGCCCGGTAGCGGCGTAGACGATTTCGTACTCGTCGCCGGAGGGGTAGAAGTCGCCGAGCAGGGTGAGGCCGATGCCCGCCCTGCGCGCCACCGGCTCGACGGCTTCCACCGCCTCCCGGTTCTTTTCCTTCACGCAGAAGCGGCCTTCCGTGGCGGAGACGGCCTCCATCATGCGCTTCATGCCGGAGACGATCTCCTCCGGGTAGCGTTTCATCAGCTCGTAATCCTTGTGCAGCAGCGGCTCGCACTCGGCGCCGTTGGCAAGCACGTACTCGGCCTTCGAGGCGGCCTTGACTTCCGTGGGGAAGCCCGCGCCGCCGGCCCCGACGACGCCCATTTCGCGCAGAGTCTGGCTGAGGTTCACGGCTTGCAGTGGAAACACCAGAATAACCCAGCTGCCGGGGGGTGCGGTCAGGCGAGCGGACTGACAACGCGCCGGACTTCGGCCAGGAGCGCGCCGGGCGAAAAGGGCTTGGCCAGCACCGGCCAGCGGAGCGATTCGCCGCGCCTGGCGAAGCCGCTGATCAGCAGCACGCGCAAATTCGGGAGGCGGCGGGTGAGCTCGCGGGCGAGTTCTTCTCCATCGAGGCCCGGCATGGAGATGTCGGTGAGCAGCAGGTGGATGTCAGGAGTTGTCTCGGCCAGCCGGAGCGCCTCGAGGGCGTCGCCGGCTTCGAAGACGCGGCAGCCGGCGCCGCGGAGGATCTCGGAAACGAAGCGGCGCACCTCGGGCTGGTCTTCCACGAGCAGGACGGCGATGTCGAGCCGGCCCTCGCTGGTGGGGGCGGGTTCGGAACGGGGTGCGGCCGCGCCATCGGCGGCGGGCAGTTCAATGGTGAAGCGGGCGCCCTCTCCCGGGCGGCTGCGCACGCCGATGCGGCCGCCGCTCTGGGTCACGATGCCGTAGACGACGGCGAGGCCGAGTCCCGTGCCCTGGCCCTTTGCCTTGGTGGTGAAAAAAGGCTCGAAAATATGGCCGATAATTTCCTGGGGAATTCCGGGTCCGGTGTCGGAAACTTCGAGGAAAATCCGGCTGTCATTTCCCCATGCGCGGATGTCGATGCGGCCGCGGCCCTGCATCGCGTCGCGGGCGTTGACGCAGAGATTCAGGATCACCTGCTGGAACTGGGCCGCATCCATCAGGACCGGCGCCAGGCCGGGCGGCAGCTCGAGATGGAGCTCGCAGGTCTCGCCGAGCAGGCTGCGCAGGACGGGCTCCATCTTCTTCAGGGACTGACCGAGATCGAGCCGCTCGGGCTGGCTCGGCTGGCGGCGGCTGAACGCGAGCAACTGGCGGGTGAGGTCGGCGGCGCGGTCGCCGGCCGCGAGGGCGGCCTCGATCCGGCCGCGGGCGGGGTGCTCCGGGGCGGTCTGCATCAGGGCGAGCTGGCAGTTGCCGTTGATCACGGTGAGCAGGTTGTTGAAGTCGTGGGCCACGCCGCCGGCGAGCGTGCCGATGGACTCCATCTTCTGCGCCTGGCGGACCTGCTCGCTGAGGGCGAGTTCCTGGGTGATGTCGCGCTTGACGGCGACGAAATATTCAATTTCTCCGGCCTGATTGAAGACCGGGGAAATTGTACACTGTTCGACGAAAATGGAGCCGTCTTTTCTTTTATTCTCGAAACGTCCCGCCCAGCTCCGGCCGGAGAGGATCGTGTCCCAGAGCTGGCGGTAGAATTCCTGGGGCTGGCGGCCGCTTTTCAGGATGCGCGGGTTCTGGCCGATGGTCTCCTCGCGGCGGTAGCCGGTGACGCGTTCAAAGGCGGGGTTGACGAAGAGGATGGTTCCGTTGCGGTCGGTGATGACGACGGAGTCCGAGGTCTGACGCACGGCCTCGGCCAGTTGCCGCGCCTCGGCCTGGGCCTCGACGAGTTCGGTGATGTCGCGCTCGCTGCCGCGCACGCCGATCTGGCGGCCGTGGGCGTCCCAGAGCGGCCCCCAGGAAGAGGCCATCCACCGAGGCTGGCCGGTCTTCGTCAACAGGCGGTATGGCGCGAGGTGGAATTCGTGGCCTTCGAAACAGCTTTTCCAGTGGCGGAGGAGGCGGTCGCGCTCGCGGGGATCGGCCCAGCAGGCAAATCCGCCGGCGGCCAGTTCCGCCGCGGTGCGGCCGGTGAGGCGCTCGGCGGCGGGGTTGGAATAGATGAGGCGGCCGGACATATCATAGGCCAGGATCATTTCGGTGAGGCTGTCGGCGACGAGTTCCAGGCGCTGCTGCGCTTCGCGGCGGGCCTGATCGCTGGCGGCCGCCGTGCGGCGCTGCCGCACGTAGGCGGCAAACAGGAGGACGGAGAGCGCAAGCAGCGCCGCCAGCACGGACGTGGTGATGCGGAGCCGGTCCACCTGGCGCAGGGCGCGCAGGAGGATGGTCATTTCGTTGGCGTCCCGGATGGTGGCGCGTCCCCAGCGTGTGAGGATGGGAGCGAGCTCGCCGCGCACGGCGAGGCGCTCAATTTCCGCGCGGAGGGCGTCGGCGGCCTGGCGCGCCTCGAACCGTGCGCCGATGGCGAGCTGGAAGGGGGGCACTTCGGTATCGATTTCAGCCAGTTCCACGCCTTCTTTCAGCGCGCCCAGCATGAGCGCCATGTTGATGGTCAGGTCATCTCCCATGACCGCGTCCACGTCGCCCCGCGAGAGCATGGAGAGGGCGAGATTTGTGGTTGCCACCGGCACCACCTGAGCGCCCGGCGCCCACTGCCGCGTCTTGGCGATGTTGATGGGCAGGTCCTTGACGGCGATGCGCCGGCCGCGCAGGTCGGCGACGGTGCGCAGGCGGGAGCTCCTGCGGACGACGAATTTCATGTAATTGTTCAGGTACGGGGCGGAGAAATAGACATACGGTTTGCGCTCCTCTCCAGACGGATGCCGCGGCGCTTTGCCGCCTGGTTGACGAGTTCGGGACCGAAGCCGCTGGGGCGGCCATCCGGGCCGGTGAACATGTTGGGCGGATCGTCTTCCCAGCCGATGCGCCAGACGCGTTCGCGGAGGAGGCGTTCAGAGTGCCACCGCCAGCCCCAGAAGGCCAGCAGGAGAAGGCCTGCGAAGGCGGCGGCGAAGAAGAATCTTTTCATGAGGCCTGCCCAAGCCGCAGTAGCAGGGGAAAAAGGCAGCTTACGCTGAAATTATATGAAAACCGGCCGGGGCGGCGGCGCAGTCCGGCGTGCTAAAAGAGAGTCATGAGTATGAATCGCGAGACCAGCATCCGGCTGCTCAATCAGGCAGTCGCTGACGAACTGCAGGCCGTTCATCAGTACATGTATTTTCACTTTCATCTGGCCGATCAGGGTTTCGGGCCGCTGTCGATGCTGTTCAAACGCATCGCCATCATGGAGATGGGCCATGTGGAGCGGCTCGCCGAGCGCGTACTGTTTCTGAAAGGCGACGTGGAGATGAAGCTGGCCGGGCCGGTGGAGAGGATCACCGAGCCGGAGGCGATGCTCGCCCGGGCGATGCAGATGGAGGCGGAGAGCGCGGCATCCTACAACAAGGCGGCGCTTGAGTGTTCGGCCAACGCCGACGCGGCCTCGAAGCAGATCTTCGAATCGCTGGTCAACGACGAGGAGACGCACTTCGACCTGTTCGAGAAGCAGCTTGAGCACATCCGGCGATACGGGCCGGCCTATCTGGCGCTGCAATCGTTCGGCGAGGGCGAGCCGAAGCAGGGCGGCGAGTAGCCGGCGGCGGGCCGCTCGAGCGGGAATCTGAGGCGCCAACGGGCGGCGGCCCACCGGAGCAGATCAGGAGCGGCCGCGTCCGGCGGCGGTTCGAGACCGAGAAAAGACAGGGCCGCACGAAGGTTTTCACGGTCGCGCGCGGGGTCGAGCGCCGGGGCGCGGTTCTGTTTGCTGAGCTTGCGGCCGGCGCCGTCGGTGGCGACGGGGTGGTGAAGGTAGGCCGGCTGCGGCTGGCCGAGGGCGCGCTGCAAGAGGATCTGACGCGGCGTCGAGTCGAGCAGGTCGGCGCCGCGCACCACGTGGGTGACCCCCTGGGCGGCGTCATCGACGACAACGGCGAGCTGGTAGGCGAAGAAGCCGTCGGCGCGCAGCAGGATGAAGTCGCCTGTTTCAGCCTCGACGTCCTGTTCAAACCAGCCCTGCCAACGGTCCCGAAATCCGATGCGACCGGCGGCCACGCGGAAGCGCCAGGCGCGCGCCGCGCGGCCGGGCGGCAGCCCATTGCGGCAGCGGCCCGGGTAGCGGCCGGCGCTCTCACGGCGGGTGCAGGCGCAGGGATAGGCGAGCCCGGCGCGGCGGAGCCGCTCGAGCGCGTCGTGGTAGAGTTCTTTCCGCTGGCTCTGGCGGACGACGGGGCCGTCCCAGTGAAGTGTGAAGCGTTCGAGCGTGCGCAGGATGAGATCGGTCCACTCCGGGCGGCAGCGTGGCTCGTCGATGTCCTCGATGCGTACAAGCCAGCGTCCGCCGTGGGCACGGGCATCGAGCCATGAGGCCACGGCGGCGATGAGGGAGCCGAAGTGCAGCGGGCCGGTGGGCGATGGGGCGAAGCGGCCGCAATACATCCTGCCTGCCATTGTGCCCCGGGCTTGACACCGGCTGCGGTTTGCGCAACAAGAATCGGACAGGAGGGTCTGATGTCTGGGATCCTGCTTGCCCTGCTGCTCCAGACCGGGATGATCCACGGTCTGTACCTTGAAGACCGTTCCAACCACGTCCACGGCTGCTACTGCGAGTGGTCTGGCGAGAGCCAGACGGGCGGGCGCGAAGCGGTGCTTGCATGGCACTTCCTCGGCGGCGCTTATGGCGGCGTGGATCTCGCCGGCGCCAGGGCCGCCGCAGTGGTCCGGGGCGAAGCGACGCTCTCGATGGGCCAGGCGACGCGTTCCAGCGTGCTGTTCATTGACGCTTCCACGCCGGAGCAGCGGCGCGCCGTGGAGGCGATGCTGCGCGACAAGTACGGTTATTTCTTCGGACGGCTGCTCCGCGTGGCGCACACGCAGATCGAGATGGAAGTCCATGGCAATGGAGGGCGCGTGCGGATCCCCGGGGCGCTTGCGCTGGAGGTCCGCAAGGCGATCCTGCCGGATGACGCCCTGCCCGGCGCCACCCGCTGGTACGACCCGTTCGTGCCGCTCCAGGAGGCCGAGCTGGGGACGCGCGTGCTCAGCCGCTTCACGGCGCCCGACTTCGGCTACGTCTGGAATGACCACGAACCGGCCACCTCCGGCTATTTTGGCCGTTTCGTCCTCTATCCGAGGTGATAGGATCACAGCATGATCCGGACAACGCGCCGCAGCCTGCTGGCAGCCTCTGCGCTGCCCCTGTTTGCCAGGAAATTCACGCGCCCGCTGGGCGTACAGCTCTACACCGTCCGCACGCTGATGCCGAAGGATCCGCGCGGCACGCTGGCGGCCATCGCCGGCATGGGTTACGAATTTGTGGAGGCGGGCCGGGGGCAACTGGCGCAACTGGGGCCGGTGCTCAAGGAACTGAAACTGGCCACGCCGAGCGTGGGACTGGAGCTGCCGCTGGTGACGGGGGCACCCATGCCCGGCAACGCGCCAAAGACGCTGGCCGAGGCCGTGGGACCGCTGCCGGAAATGGGAGTGCGGTTCGCCGTCATCTCCTACGTCGGCAAGCCGCAGCGCGATGAGCCGGGCTTTTACGACCGCTTCACCGAACAGATGAACCGGGCCGGCGAAGAGTGCCGCCGTCTGGGCGTGCAGCTCTGCTACCACCATCACTCGTTCGAGTTCGACCCGGCGACAGGCAGGCGCCCCTTTGATGTGCTGGTGGAGAAGTTCGATCCAAAGGTGGTGCAGTTTGAGGTGGACACCTTCTGGCTGAAGATCGGGGGCGAGGATCCGGCGCGGATGCTGCGGCGGCTGAAGGGGCGGGTCTCGCTGGTGCATCTGAAGGACGCGGCCCGCGGCGCCGCAGTCGAATACAACGAGGGCAAGGTGCCGCGCGAGGCGTTCAAGGAAATCGGCAACGGCGAGCTTGACTGGCCGGAGATCCTGAAGGCCTGCGAAGAAGCCGGCGTGAAGCACTACCTTGTCGAGCAGGACTGGTGGCCCGGGGACCCGCTGGAGAGCCTGAAGCAGAGCATCCGCTATCTGCGCAGCCTGGCCTGAGGCGGACGTTTTCCCGCCGATGGCAAGGCCCGGGTGAGCCTGCCTCCTGAACAAGTCCCGAAGACCCTGCGAGGCTGAAAACCGCCGCAGGCGGCTGGCGGCGCCGGGGCTGCGTATTCGCGTGGCCAAGAAGCAAGCGGGCTTCGAGGGGGCGTGCCCGCGTGAGGCCAGGCCGCCGGCGGGCGGAGGAGCTGGCTTCCCCGCAAGCCGGAGACGGCTGGCGATTCCCGGCATCGGCACCTGGGTTCTGCCGAGTCGAGATTTTCCGCGGGAAGGGGGATGAGTCCTTTTGCTGGGGCAGGGTTTTGCGTGCGCAGTTGACAACGGGGGCTGAACTTACTATTCTCTAGAGAGAATAGGGACATGGCCTCGACGACGCTGATGAATGTGTCCGTGAAGTGCGAATACGCGCTGCGGGCGGTGTTTGAGCTGGCGCTGCGAGCCGGCAGCGAGCCGACGCGGATTGCCGAGATTGCGCAGCGGCAGAACATTCCGCAGAAATTTCTGGAAACGATCCTTGCGGAGCTGAAGAAGAGCGGATTTCTTGAGTCGAAGCGTGGCGCCGAGGGCGGCTATATGCTGGCGCGGCCGGCCGAGCTGATCACGGTGGGCCAGGTGCTGCGGAGCGTGGAGGGGGGCCGGACGGGGCGAGCGACGCTTGAGGGGGGCGGGTCGCTGGACTTTTTCTGGGAGCGCGTGGACGCGGCGGTGGCGGAGATCATCGACCGGACCAGTTTTGCCGATCTCGTGCGGGAGTGGCGCGAGCGGCAGGCGCAGTTTGTACCGAACTGGGAGATTTAGGAGACGACGACGATGAGGGTATACGCAGACAACTCACTGAGCATTGGGCGGACGCCGCTGGTGAAGCTGAACCGGGTGACCGACGGGGCCAGGGCGACCGTGCTGGCGAAGATCGAAGGGCGCAATCCGGCCTATTCGGTGAAATGCCGGATAGGAGCGTCGATGATCTGGGACGCCGAGCAGCGGGGCATTCTGAAGCCGGGCAAGGAGCTGGTGGAGCCGACGTCGGGCAACACGGGCATTGCCCTGGCTTTTGTGGCGGCGGCGCGCGGTTATCCGATTACGCTGACGATGCCGGAGACGATGTCGCTGGAGCGGCGGAAGATCCTGAAGATCTTTGGGGCGAAGCTGGTTTTGACCGAAGGCGCCAAGGGCATGAAGGGCGCGGTGGCCAAGGCGGAGGAGATCGCCGCTTCGGACCCGGACCGCTATGTTCTTCTCCAGCAGTTTGAGAATCCGGCGAATCCGAAGATTCATTTCGAGACGACCGGGCCGGAGATCTGGGAAGACACCGAAGGGACCATTGACGTGCTGGTTTCCGGCGTGGGCACGGGCGGGACGATTACGGGCGTATCGAGGTACATCAAGCACGTGAAGGGCAAGCCGATCGTTTCGATTGCGGTGGAGCCGGCGGCGAGTCCGGTGATTACGCAGACGCTGCGGGGCGAGCCGGTGCAGCCGGGGCCGCACAAGATCCAGGGCATTGGCGCAGGGTTCATTCCCGGCACGCTGGACCTGTCGATTGTGGACCGGGTGGAGACGGTGACCAACGAAGAAGCGATGGAAATGGCGCGGCGGCTGGCGCGCGAAGAGGGGATCCTTTCCGGCATCTCGTGTGGCGCGGCGGCGGCGGTGGCGGTGCGCGTGGCGAAAGAGCCCGAGATGGAGGGCAAGACGATCGTGGTGATTCTGCCGGACTCCGGCGAGCGGTATCTTTCCTCGGCGCTGTTTGAGGGGATGTTCGACTGAGGCCGGGCGCCGTTCGGCGGGGCTCTTTGCAGGCTGAGGGAGGCCGCTGAAGGCCGCGAAACGAGCCGCCTGCGGCGCAACCGCGCCGCGGGCGGCGTTTTCCATTCCTGCGAATGTGCCGCGGGGTGATGGGGTGCTGCTTTCGCCCGCTGCCGGACGGGCTCCGGCGGCGGGTCCGAGGGCGAAAGAGCGTGATTGGCGAGGCAGCGAGGGACGAGAAGGAACCGGAGTGGGGCGCGTGGTGGGATTCGAACCCACGACATCCAGAACCACAATCTGGCGCTACTACCAGCTGAGCTACACGCGCCGCACTGATCTGATTGTAGCAGAGGGCCGCGGAGCGGTTCCACGGTTGCGGGTCGGTCAGGGCAGCCCGGCGCGCTTCCAGAGCTCGTCGACGCGCGCTTTTACCTCGGGCGACATGACGATGCGGTCGGGCCAGCGGCGGGTGAAGCCTTCTTCGGGCCATTTCCGCGTGGCGTCGATGCCCATTTTGGAGCCGTAGTCGGGCAGGCGGCTTGCGTGATCGAGCGAATCGACGGGACCGTGGACGAACTCGATGTCGCGCTCGGGGTCGATGTTGTTCAGGGCGATCCAGGCGGCCTCGCTCAGGTTCTGCACGTCGACGTCTTCGTCAAAGACGACGATGACCTTGGTGAACATGGCCTGGCCGAGACCCCAGATGGCGTGCATGACCTTGCGGGCGTGGCCTGGGTAGGACTTGCGGATGGAGACGAGCATCAGGTTGTGGAAGACGCCTTCGGCGGGCATGCAGACGTCGCGGATCTCCGGCAACTGGAGGCGCATGAGGGGGAGGAAGATGCGCTCGATGGCCTTGCCCATGAAGTAGTCTTCCATTGGGGGCGGGCCGACGATGGTGGTGGCGTAGATGGGGTCGCGGCGGTGGGTGATGCATTCGACGTGGAAGACGGGGTAGTGGTCGTCGAGCGAGTAGAAGCCGGTGTGGTCGCCGAAGGGGCCTTCGCGGCGCGTTTCGCCGATTTCGACGTATCCTTCGAGGACGATTTCGGCATTGGCGGGGACCTCGAGATCGCTGGTCTCGCACCGGACCATTTCGACAGGCCGGTTGCGCAGGAAGCCGGCCACCATCATCTCGTCGAGGTCGGGCGGCAGGGGGAGGATGGCGGAATACATGGTGGCGGGGTCGGCGCCGATGGCGACGGCGACGGGCATGCGAGTGACGCCGTGGCGGCGGAGGCGGCGGTAGTGTTCGGCGCCCTGCTTGTGGGTCTGCCAGTGCATGCCGGTGGTGCGGTCGTCATAGACCTGCATGCGGTACATGCCGCAGTTGCGTTTGCCGGTCTCGGGGTTGCGGGTGAAGACCATGGGGAGGGTGATGAAGGGGCCGGCGTCGCCGGGCCAGCAGGTGAGCACGGGCAGTTCTCTCAGCGAGAAGCCGTCGCGGCGGATGACCTCCTTGCAGGGGCCGGTGGAGACGGTTTTGGGGAAGAAGCCGGCCATATCGGCGAGCTTTGGGAGCATTTTCAGTTTATTGATGAGCCCCTGCGGCATGCGCATTTCGAGCATCTCCGAGATGCGGGCGGCGTGCTCTTCGACGGAGCTGACGCCGAGGGCGATCTCCATGCGGCGCATGCTGGCGAAGGCGTTGATGAGCACGGGCATGGAAGAACCCTTCGGCTTTTCGAACAGCAGGGCGGGGCCGCCGCGTTTGACGGCGCGGTCAGCGAACTCGGTGATTTCGAGGCGCGGATCGACCTCGAAGGGGATGCGCCTGAGTTCGCCCGCCTGTTCGAGGGCGCGAACAAAATCGCGGAGATCTGTGTAGGCCATGGGAGGGAAACCTGCCGCCGGGGCGGCATTTACTATCATGAGAGACGAAACGCTTTTTGCTCAAGGAGTCCCTCATGTTTCATCGAGTGGCGCTGGTGACCGGCGCCAGCCGAGGCATCGGGCGCGAGATTGCGCTGACGCTCTGCCGCAATAATTTTGATGTTGTTGTGGCCTCGCCGGAGGTGGAAAAGAACGAGGAGGTGGCCGAAGCGATCCGCCAGTGCGGCGGGACGACGATGACGCTGGACCTGGACGTTTCCAGCCGCGAATCGGTGAAGCAGGGCGTGGAGGCGGTGCTGAAAGAGATGGGCCGGGTCGACGTGCTCGTGAACAACGCCGGGATCACGCGCGACGGGCTGGCGGTGCGGATGAAGCCCGAAGACTGGGAGCGGGTGCTTCAGATCAACCTGACCGGCGCCTTCTACATGGCGCAGGCGGTAATTCCGGCGATGATGAAGGAGCGCTGGGGACGCATCATCAACATCGCGAGCGTGGTCGGGGAGATGGGCAACGCGGGGCAGGCCAACTACGTTTCCTCCAAGGCGGGGCTGATTGGCCTGACGAAGTGCCTGGCGCTGGAACTGGCGCCGCGCAACATCACCGTCAACGCGATTGCGCCGGGATACATTGAGACTGACATGACGGCAGTGCTGCCGCAGGAGGTAAAGGACCGGATGCTGGCGATGATCCCGCTAAAGCGCTTCGGCCAGCCGAAGGACATTGCGCACGCGGTGAAGTTTCTGGCCAGCGAGGAGGCGGGCTACATCACGGGCGCGGTGTTGCGGGTCAACGGCGGGATGTACATGTAAGTGGTTCGGGGCGGGGGCCTCGGTGCCGTTGCGGAGAGATTTTCGTTTTCGGGGGCGGAGGGCCGGTGTTGTGCCCGCGCTCGCGTGGCTTGTGGTGCTGACGGGCGCGCCGGTGTTGCGGGGACAGTCAGCCCCGCAGTGGACGCGGGTCATCTGGTACACATACAACGCCGATCATCCGCTTTCCGGCCGTTGGGAGCTGCATTTCGACGGCAGCTACCGGCCCACGCTGGGCAGTCCGGCGCGGCAATGGATGGTCCGGCCCGGGGTGAACGTGCGGCTGTCGGACCGGCTGCGGCTGTCACTCGCTTACAGCTACTTCAACACGCATCCGAACGGGATGGGCGCTGAGGAGGGCCAGACACGGGAGCACCGGCTGCACCAGCAGGTGGAGCATTCGATACCGTGGCGGAGGAACGTGATCCGGCACCGCTTCCGCATGGAAGAGCGGTGGCTGTCATCGCCGCATCGGGAGGGGATGCGCGATTCGTGGCGCTGGCAGGACCGGCCGCGCTACATGCTTCGCCTGGATCGGCCCCTGCCGTTCGGCGGCAAAAGCGCGAGGCCGGTGTTCACGGCCTACGGCGAGGTGCTGTTCAGCTTCGCCTCGCCGGCCGCCTCCGCCTTTGAGCAGCACCGCGGGTATACGGGCATCACCTGGAGGCTGGCTCAGCGATTTTCGGTGGAGACGGGCGTGATGCACCAGGCGGTGAAGAGCACGGCGGGGCCGTTCCGCCACAACGTGATCATCCAGCTCACCCTGCGCAACAACGCGCCGCTACGGGATCTGTTCGGCTGGATGAGAGGAAACTGAGGCGGCCCGTGCGGGCGTCACGCTCACGGCGAAGACAAACGCCGGGCCGAGCATGTTGGAGCGGAAGACGACCCATTTTGCGTCCGGCGTGAAGCTGACGTTCGGCTCGAGACGGTAGTCGTGCTTCGCCATGTTGACGAGCTTTTCGGCGCGGAGCACGCCCGGACGGATGAAGGAGGGGTCCTCGATGCCGCGGTTGAGGATGCGTTCCGGGCGGAAGAGATAGATCCAGCGTCCGTCGGGGGCGCGCGCCACCTGGCCGGGATCGCCGCCGTCGCCGCAGAACAGCGTACCGTCGCGCGAGACGTTGAAGTGGATGGACCAGTGGTTGCGCTGGAGGTGATACCAGGTGCGGACGCCGGTGGCCGGTTCGAAACCGGCCAGCCAGAAGACTTCGCCGCGCGGCGTCTGGAGGTCGTACCAGACGGTGCGGCCGTCGGCGCTCCAGAATTCGTGGCCGAAGATCTCCATCTCCATGGTGCGGGTGTGGACCCTGCGAAGGCCGGAGCCGTCGGTGCGGATGAGCCAGATGCGATCGACCTTGTGCCAGGGGCCTTCGTGACAGAACATGAGCAGCGAGGGGTCGGACGGGGAAAAGAGCAGGTGGTTGAACCAGTCGTTGCCGCGGTGGATGACGCGCACCTGGCCCGAGTCGATGCGCATGATGAAAATGGCCATGGGGAGACGCGCGGCCCAGCGCTGTTCGATCATCTGGCCGCGGTTGCGCGGCATTTCCAGCGTGTGGCCCTGGGCGGCGGGAGGGGGCTGGGCGATGGGGACCTGAGCGTCGCCCTCGATGAATGTGCCCGCGGCGAGGGACTCGTCGGCGTTGATGGTGGCGATGGAGGCGCGAGGAGGCAGTGTGCCGACGCGGTGCGTTTCGCCCGAGTCCACATGAGTCCAGTAGAGGGCGCCATCCCGGACGTAGTAGACGCGGGGCTGTTTCCGACCGGCCTCGATGAGGCGCACGCGCCCTTCGACGATGCGACGGGCCTGGCGGGTTTCCCAGTCGACGACGGAGATGCCCGAGGGCGTCGTGTAGACGAGGCGGCGACCGCCAGGGAGATAGCCGTTCTGGTTGAAGTAGAGGCTGGCGCTGCCGGGCTCGTCGGTGAGGCGCCGGACGAGATGGCCCGTATCGGGATCGACCCACTCGATGGGTGGATCTCCGGCTGCCCGGGCCGCTGCGGCGGCGAGGAATCCGGCGAGGAGGAATCGCATCATGGTGTCAGCCATATCACGAACCAGGGGCATGTCGGGAGCGGACGGGTTCACGGGAGCCAGCCGCGCCAGCCGGCGAAGGCGCCGGCGGCGAGCAGGATGGCGGGATGGAGGCGCGCGGCCGTCAACAGGAGAAACGCGGCTGCGGCCGCGGCGAGGGAACGCCATGAGTCCATTTGGCCCCTGCCCAGGACAAAAGCGGCGCTGAGGATCATGCCGGCCACGGCCGGGTTCACGCCCGCCAGAAAGCGGCGCGCCCAGAGCTGGTCCCGGTGGCGTTCGTACTGGCTGCTCAGGAAGAGCATGAAGGCGATGCCAGGCGCAAACAGCGCGGCCGTGGCCACCAGGGCCCCGGCGACGCCGCCGAGGTGATAGCCGGCGAAGGTGGCCAGCACGGCGATGGGGCCGGGCGTCAACTGGCTGATGGCGACTCCGTCGAGGAATTCGCGGGGCGTCAACCACCCGAGCCGCGTCACCAGATGGGTGTGCAGTACCGGCAAAAGCACGAATCCGCCGCCGAAGAACACGAGTCCGATGTGGAAGAAGACGGCGGCCAGACGGAGCAGACCCCAGCCGGCGAGCGCGCCTGCGGGCGCCAGCAGAAGCAGCGGCTGGGGACTTTTGGGTTGATCTTCCGGGGAGCCGGCCGGACGGCCCTGGCCGCCGGGCGGGGAGGAGAAGAAAAAGCCCACGGCGCCCGCCGCCAGGAGGATCCACACCGGGTTCGCTTTCCATAACGAGGCCGCCAGAGCGGCAAGAAACACAAGCGACGCCGGCCAGGACGAAAGCACGCGTCGGCCGATGTTGCAGGCCGCGGCCAGGATGAGCGCGACAACGACAGGGGTGAGCCCGGCGACGGCATGCTGCAAGGCGGGCACGGCGTGGTAGCGGAAGTACAGCGCGGAAAGCAGAATCACCAGCGCCACCGAGGGGGCGAGGAACGAGACGGCAGAGACGAGCGCTCCCATCCAGCCGGCCAGCCGGTAGCCGCAGAACAGCGACGCATTGACAGCGAAGGATCCGAGCACCTGGCCGAGCCCGACGCCGTGAAGGAATTCGTCCAGCGGCAGCAGCCTCCGCCTGCGGATCAGCTCGCGCTCCATGAGGGCGACCACGGCCATGCCGCCGCCGAAGCCGGTGGCGCCGATGCGGGCGAACAGCGCTGCCAGATGATGCAGGCGGATTGGCGGGACTGCATGGGGTGCCTGGCGTGAATCATTCATGTCTATCCGAAGTGTACGAATTCAGGGCTGGGGTGCAGAGGAAGGCGGGGCACGGGAATCTTCTTGCGCTGGCAGGAAGCGGGAACCTGGCGCCGATTGTGGCACGTCGAGTGCTGGTAGAGCCGATAAGGAAGTGGGGGTTGCGATGGTGATCGGAGCGATCATTACCGGGCTGCTGATTTTGGGGCTGTTTTTCTCGATGCTGGGGTCGTCGCCGCGGCGGAATGGCTGAGTCTTTTCGGGGGCAGGCCTGCGTCGTTTCGACACAGGGCATTGCTGGGACGGGCGCCGCAGAGCGGGAGTCCTGAACCGCCCCTGGCGTGAGCAGGGGATGAGTGGGTCAGACACCGGTGAGCCGGGGCGGGGCGTGGATCAGGCCGGCGCGCCGGACCCTGTGGGTGGATGGTCGAAGACGGAGCGCACCTCAGCGGCGAAGATGGAGGCCAGGCGCGCGCCGATGCCCTGTGTGCATCGGGTAGAGAAGACGGCGGCGAGGCTTTCGTAGTACCAGCGCTGCTTGTCGCGTCCGCGGCGGAAGCGGAGCCAGGCGACCTCGCCGTTGATGGCAAGGTCCTCGCGAATGGAGCGGATGTTGTCGAGCTTGTCGGCGAGGCAGACGAGGAGCTGATCCTCGCCGGCGGTGCGCAGATATTCGATGGTGTGCTGTTTGCGCGCCTCCCAGGGCTGGCTTTTGTCGGGCTCGCTGGCGCCGGCGACGAGTTCGGCGATGCGCGGGCCGAAGAGGCGGCGGATCTGTTCGAGCGTGACGAAGCAGTCCTCCACCGTATCGTGAAGGACGGCGGCGACGGCGAGGTCCTCCTGGCAGCCGGACTCGAGCAGGATGGCGGCGACGCGGAGGGGATGGATCAGGTAAGGGATGCGCGTGCCCTTGCGATACTGGCCGGCGTGGGCGGCGGCGGCGAACTGGATGGCGTGGAAGATGAGCGGCGAATCCATCCCGGGTATTCTTCAGTTGACCATAACGCACGCCCGGCCGGGGGCGTTCACCGGAGCGAGGCGAGCAGCGAGTGCGTGCGGCGCATGAGTTCGACGCGCGCCAGCTCAAGATCGTGGACGGCGTCGTAGTACAAAATCCAGCGTTCCTGTTCCTGGAAGCGGGCCTGTTCGAGCTGGCTCAGCGAGGCGCGGCCTTCTTCGACCTGGGCGAGAATGTTGGAGACCTGCTCGCGGGCGAGGTCGAGATCCATGCGCGCCAGCTCGCGGGCGGCCTCGGCGTCGCGCACTTTCTGCCAGGCGGCGCGGGTATCGCTTTCGATGCGGCGGCGCAGGTCCTGCAACTGGGTGCGGAGGCGGCGGGCCTCGATTTCGGCCTGCGAGGCGCGCGCCTCGTCCTGGCTGTTGGAGAAGAGCGGGATCTGGATGGAGGCACCGAGCTGTCCGTTGTGGCGCTCGAAGCGGTTGAAGAACTGTTCGTAGTTGTTGAACCTGGCGAGCAGGCCGTACTGTGCGACCAGGTCGATGCGCGGCAGCCGCATGGCGCGCCAGGAGCGGGCCTCGAGGTGTTTGGCGGCCAGCTCGGCCTCCAGGCGCCGGATTTCAGGGTCGTCGCGCAGCGCCTCGGCCACGGAGGCGTCCTCTTCGACGGGCAGAGGAGGGGAGGGCCGTTCTTCGCGGGCGGGGATGATGTCCTCGGCGGGATCGAGTCCGAGGGCGGCCGCCAGGGCCATGGCGGTGGTTCTTCGCTGGGAGGTGAGTTGCTGGAGGCGCAGCCGGGCGCGCGCGGTTTCGAGGGCGGCGCGGCGGGCCTCGATGGGGGCGTCGCGGCCTTCTTCCGCGCGCAGGCGGATGGCCGCCTCGATCTTCTGGACGTGCTCGAGCTGGCGCCCGACGGCTTCGGCCTGGCGAAACACGCGTTCGAGATCGAGGAAGAGCGAAGCCACGCGGAGGACCGCGTCTTCGCGGGCCACGGCGGCGGTGGCCGAAGCGCCGCGGGCGCTTTCGCGCGCCTGGGCCACCTGGTAGCCCTGCGGACGGTTCCAGAGCGTGCGCACCGCTTTTGCCTGGATCACCGCGGGAGTTGCGCCTTCAATGGACATCGGCATGCCGCTCGTGTAAGCCAGCCCGCTGCCAACGACGAGGCGAGGCAGCGCGGGCTCGCGCACGGCCTGGATGCCCAGCGCGGCGCGCTGCTCGTCCAGCCGGGCCAGCACGACGTCCGGATTCTGCCGGGCGGCCAGTTCGACGGCCTCGCGCAATGTGAGGACGCGCTCTCCGGCCTGAACGGGGGAGAGAAAACAGAGACAGGCAAGGGCAAATGCGGGTCTCATGGGGGTCTCTCCACAGGTTAGCCTGACGAGGACGGTGGAGACCGGACCGGGCCGATGCTAGAATGAGTGAGCACGAGGCAGCCATGGCGCGTTCCTCTCTTTCGAAAAGTTCCCCATGTGTGTGGCGGGGCGTGGTGTCCGTAGTGACGGCCGTTGCGGTGATGCTCGCGCCGGCCGCCGCGCAGAGCCAGCGCGCGCAGCTGGAACCGGCCGTGCGCCAGGCGCTGCGGCAGGCGCTGCTGAGGTCTTACGCGGAACTGTTTGACGAGGCGCCGAAGCTGGAATTTACGGCGGCGCAGATCGCGGCCATGCGGAAAATTCTGGAAGAAGCGCAGAAGAATTGCACCGCGAATTTCCGCAAGCGGGCCGACGATCTCGGCCGCCAGCTCCGGGACGAACAGAACCGGCTGCGGGCCGACACGGCGCGGATTGACGATACGGAGCGAAAGAAGCGGCACTGCGCGATTCAGAACCTGCGCGCGCTGGAGTCGCAGGCGCGCGTGCTGGCGGAGCACGCCATTCCGGTGGCCTACGAGAACCGCAGGGCGAAGCTCGACCTGATTGAGAAGTGGCCGGCGGAACTGAAGCAGATTCAGGCGGAAATTGCCTCCGGGGCGCACGTGCGGCGCAAATGGGGGGACGTCAGGGACATCGGATTCCGCGAGCTGATTCCCGGGCAGGAGAAGGACATCAAGACGGGCCAGGACGCGGTGCGCGAGATGAAACTGGCCGGGTTGATGCCGCCGGAGGTGGAAAATCCGGTGGTGAAAAAGTACGTCGCCGATCTGGCACAGCGTGTGGGCAGGCACAGCGACCTGAGGGTGCCGCTGCACGTGACGGTGCTGAATTCGAAGGAGGTGAACGCGTTTGCGCTGCCGGGCGGGTTCCTGTTCGTGCAGCGCGGGCTGCTGGAGGCGGCGGAGAACGAGTCGCAACTGGCGGGCGTGCTGGCCCACGAAATTGCGCATGTCACCGCGCGGCACGGGAACCGGCTGATGAAGCGGTCGACGATTTCATCCATCATTTACCAGGCGGCGCAGGTGGCCGCGCTCATCCTTACCGGCGGAGCGGCCACGATCGGCACGTATTATGCGCTGCAATACGGCTTCTACGGACTGGGCCTGGTGCTCAGCCTGGACCTGCTCGGCGTCAGCCGTGATTTCGAACTGGAGGCGGATCAATTAGGCGTGCAATACGCCTGGAATGCCGGTTTTGATCCAAACGGATTCATCCACTTTTTTGACAAAATGGCCACGCGGGAAGGCTACGTGAACGGGCTGAGCTGGTTCCGCACGCACCCGCCTTTTTTTGAGCGGATGGTGCAGAGCAGGCGGGAAATCCTGTTTCTGCCGCCAAAGGAAGGGCTGGTGGTCAACAGCGCGGAATTCGACCGGATGAAGGCCGAACTGAAGAAGGTAGCCGCGCAGGCCGAGGAAGAAGAGAAGGACCGGCCGAGTCTGCTCGCCCCCGTGCAGGGCTGCCCGGCGCCGGAGAAGATCGAGTACAAACCTGGGGAGCCGATTGAAAAGCTATGTCCCGAACCCGGAGAGTCTTCATCCGGTGCGCGCTAGGCGCACTGCTCGCGGCGGCCGGGGCGCCCGGCCAGGGGCTGGGGCAGCGTTCGCTGTATTTCACCGTCGAGGACGGCGAAAAGCTGATCACGGGGCTGAAGGAACAGAATTTCCGCCTTTATGAAGACGGCCAGCCGGTTTCATTCCGGCTGGCGGAGCCGGAAACGCCGGTGGCGGTGACCATTCTTGTGGAATACAGTCAGGCGTCGGGCCTGTATCTGAACGACATTGTGACGGCGTTCCGGGAACTGATCGACGCCGCGCCTGAAGGCAACTGGTATTCGCTGGCGACCTATTCGCAGGAGATTCAGATCCACCAGGATTTCACACGGCTGAAAGGCGAGGTGCGGTCCGCTTTTGACGGGCTCGGGCAGCCGTTCTGGGGCGAGGTGAACACCTATGACGCCGTGTACGAGATTCTGGAGAAGCTCGAATTTCTGGACCGCCGGAAGGTGATCGTGCTGATTGGTTCGGGCCTGAACACGCTGAGCCGGCACACGATGGGGGATGTCGAGAAGAAAGCGGAGGCCGCCCGTCTGAACATCTTCGTCATGGGCGCCGGGACGCTGCTGCGGGGGCAATATGATGTTTACCTGGATTCCATGTCGCGGATGACGCTGCTTCAGTCGGAAGCGTTCCTGAACATGCTGGCGAAGAAGACGGGCGGGCAGGCGTTTTTTCCGCGCTTTGAGACCGCCTACCGGGACATCGCGCAGACAATTTTCACGATGCTGAGCTGCCAGTACCGGATCCTGTACGAGTCCCGCGCGAGGCCGGACAACCGTTTCCACCGGCTGAAGCTGGAGGCGTGGGATCCACAGAACCCCCAGAAGAAGTACACGGTGAGAGTCCGCGAGGGGTGGCGCTGGCATTGATCGCCCCCCTCGCGGAGCCGCGAGTGGCGTCTACTGCTCCTGGTCAGCGGCGCCGCCGCGCACGGTGGGTCCGGGGAAGCGGAAGACGGCGTTCAGGAAGAGCACATTCAGTCCATCGTGGAAGGCTCGGAAATTGGGGTCGGCAGTGAAGCCGACCACGGCGCCGCGGCCCTGACTGGAGATCACGACGAAGGGTTTGAAGGCGAGCTGCCTGCGGTTCTCTTCCCAGAGGTAGCCGGATTGCAGCAGCCTGTCCGGGGCGTCGAAGATGACGGCGTTGACGCCGCGGTCGCGCTTGATGGGCGTGTAGATGGCGCGGCCGTTGACGAGGACGTTGAGCGTGTCCGGCAGGCCGGCGGTGACCCAGGTTTCGGGATCGACACGCGCGCGCACGATGACGCCCGCCACGGCGTCTGGCAGCCGGGTGTCCGGTTCGATGGCTTTCTCGAAGTCCTCTTCCTTGACCAGCAGTTTGCCGGGCACGGGGCCCGCCGCGGCTGGAGCCGCGGCGGTCTGTTGCCCGGGCGCGGCGGCCGCTGGCTGTTGGGCGGCCGCCGGTTTGGCTGTCTCCGGCTGGCGCGCGGCCGTGGCGGAGGCACCTTCGCGGGCAAGCTGCTCCTGCTGGATGGCGAGCAGATTCACCTGAGGGCTCGAGAGCCACGCAAGCGCTCCGCCGATGCCGACGAGCACGCCGCCTTCGCGCACCCACTGCTGGATGCGCGCCGTTGCGGCATTCAGTGCGGCGGCGTAGCCGCCGCCGAAGCCGCCCGCGTCGGGAAGGATCAGCACGTGGAAGCGGCTCAGGTCAGCCGTGGCGAGGCTGGAAGCGCGAAGCACGGTGACGGGATAGCCGTACTGGCGCTCAAGCACGAACCGGGTGGCGCCAGCGGAGAGCGACGAAGTGGGCGAATCCCAGACCAGAGCGATGCCGGGCCGGCGGAGCGTGCTCACGTTATTGCTGCCGAAGTTGATTCCGTCGTCCACCCAACTGGAGTCTGTCGCGATCACTTCGGCGCCGCTGGAGGCCGCCAGGCGGGCGACTTTGTCGTGAATGTCGCTTCCATTCTGCTTCACGAGCACGATCAGCGTGCCCGAAGGATAATTGCGCCCGTTTTGCGTGAACGGCTTGTTGGCGCTGAGCACGCGCAGGCCGTCGCGCAGCGCGGCGGTGAGGAAGCGCCCCGCCGCCTGAGTGCCCCAGGGAACCAGATAGGCGACCTGAGCGCGCCCGCTGACCGAACCTTTGGGCTGGTAGGGCGCGGTGATGGGCGTCGAAGCCACATTGACGGGCGCTTCGAGCGGGTCGCATTCGACGTTGTACATCAGCGGCAGGCTCCAGCCGGTGACGTCATAGATCTCGTCCGGCAGCCCCTTTTTCCGGCGGCGTTCCTGCTCCTTCACGAAGGCCTCGTCCAGAGGCACGTTGCGCTCGAGCAGCGCGCGGATAAACCGCTTGCGGGGCTGGGCGGCGCTGATCAGGTAGGATCCGGCGGGGTATTTTTTCCCGCCGGCCTCGAATTCGGCGCTGGCGCGGCGCACTTCGATGCCGTGCTCGGCCAGAAGAGAGGCGAGCTTGTCGACAGCGCTTGTGTCCCCACGCCGCGGGAGCACATACTCCTTGATGGGTTCCTTCTGGCCCTCCTCCACCGCGGTGACCTGATAGCGCCAGAAGCTCGACAGGAGCTGTTCGCGCTGGCGCGCGGCGGTTTCGCAGGTGGCAATGGAAGCGATGAAGTGTTTCTGGACGCTCTCCTGATAGCGGTAGAGCGTATCGTCGGAGCGGCGCACGACGAGTCCGCGCACGCTGGCGTTCTCGTAGGTCATGCCCATGCCGCCGTAAAACCAGGGCCAGGAGGCGCCGTAGCCGGGGTAGAATTCGTCGAAGACTTCGCGGGTGAAATAGGGCCAGCCGAAACGGTCGAAATATTTCGCGTTATTCTGGCCGAACCACTGCATCTGTTTTTTCTGGCCGGCGGTGATATTCGGGTTGTAAGGAGGCGCGCCTGGAGTGAAAAAATACGTAGAATTCGATCCCATTTCATGGAGATCGACGACGACGTGCGGGAGCCATTCGCGGAGGTAACGGACGCGGCCCAGGGTCTCCGGCTGGGTGAGGGCGAACCAGTCGCGGTTCATGTCGAACAGGTAGTGATTGGCGCGGCCGCCGGGCCAGGGCTCGGCGCGCTCGGCGGCGGCGGGGTGCGGGTCTGGCTCGAGGCCGACATTGGTGACGAAGTTGTGGATGAAGCGTTCGCGGCCGTCGGGGTTCTGGAGCGGGTCGAGCAGAACAACGACGTGGCGCCGCACCTGGTCCATCATCGGGTCGTTGCGCGCGGCCAGCAGGTGGTAGGCGGTGACGAGCGCCGCGTCCGGAGAGGAAATCTCGTTGCCGTGGACGCCGTACATCAGCGCCAGCACGGAGGGCGACGAGGCGATGAGTTTCGCCGCCTCGTTGGCAGTGGTCTTTCTCGGATCTGCCAGCCGCTGCTGTGCGGCCCTGATTTCGTTCAGGCGGCGGATGTTGTCTTCGCCGGAGATGGCGGCATAGAAGAGGCGCCTTCCTTCCCAAGTTTTGCCGTAATCGAACAGGCGGATGCGGGAGGGCGCGGCCGCGGCCAGCGCCTCAAAGTAGCGCACGATGTCGGCGTGCGTGGCGTGCCGCGTTCCCGGCTCGAAGCCGAGGACTTTCTCGACGGTCGGGATGGCCGGATCGTACTGTGCGCCCGGCCAGAATTCAAATTTCTGTTGTGCAGAGACGGCGGCCGCAGCGGCGGCCAGCAGGAGGAGACAGCGACGCATAGTTTTCAGAATACACGTCCGCCGCCGACCGGCTGGCGCCCGGATCAGTTCGTAATGTCGTGCGTGTAGGAATAGCCGCGCACGGGCAGATAGATGTTGTCGGCCCAGGCGCGGTGGGCGGGATGGTCTTCGTAGGCCTTGAAGGCGGCCTCGCTTTCGAACTCGATGACGAAGGCGTCCGTCATGGCGCGCATGCGGTAGCTGCCGTCGGGCTGGCGTTCGGCGCGCGTGCCCTGCACCTTCAGGGGCCTGAGCCAGATGTTGCGGATGCCGGGGATTTCCGCGGCCATCTTTTCGACGCCTTCGAGCACGGCCTGCTTCTGTTCCTCGGTCGTTCCGTCCCTGTAATAGAGGGTGACGACGTGGAGGACGGTCTTCGGCCTCGAGTACTTATTCGCCGCCGCTCCCAGGGCGGCGCCCAGCGCCAGCAGCAGTGCAGCCGCGGCCCAGTTTTTCCAGCGGTTCGGTGTGATCTGCATCCTTCGGCTCCTTCGTGACGATGATGGCGGGCAGTCCCGACCACTCCTCGCAAAGGATGATGGAGTTGGCCGGGTTTCTGGGATCATACTTCACGTGGACGGGCCCGATGAGGCGGGCCGGGTCCGGCGGCAGCAGGTGCCGCAGCGCGGTGACGTCCTGAGAGGCGGAGTAGGCGACGCCGCGCAGTTCGTACTGATAGTGGATGAGGTCCGGGCCCGCATCGAGCACGAGGCCTTCGGCGGTGCGCTGCCAGCGATTCAGGGCCATGCGGCGGCGGCGTTCCTTCTCCGCGGGAGTCAGCCGTCGCCGGCAGATGATCCAGACGAGCGCCGCCATCAGCAGGGCCGAGAGGGCGGCGCCGGCGGCGAGGCGGGGATCGAACCAAACCACTTCCATACAGAAATGTTTTATACCGGACGCCTCACGGCGTCTCCGGGACGATGTGGTTTTCCAGCGTTCCGATGCCTGCGATCTCGACCGAGACGACGTCGCCCGGCTCGAGCGGGCCGACGCCGGAGGGCGTGCCGGTGGCGATCAGGTCGCCAGGCATGAGCGTCATGAACGAGGTGATGAATTCGACGAGTTGCGGGACGGGGAAGATCATGCCGGTGACCGGCGCATCCTGGCGGACCTGGCCATTGACGCGGGTGACGATGCGGAGGTCTTCGAAACGCAGTGCGTCTTTCGGCACCCAGCATGGGCCGACGGGGCAGAAGGTGTCGCTGCCCTTGGCGCGGGTCCACTGGCCGTCTTTCTTCTGCCAGTCCCGCGCGGTGATGTCGTTGAGTACGGTGAAGCCGGCGACGACGTTCCAGGCGGCCGAGGCAGGGACGCGGCGGGCGCGGCAGCCGATGACGAGCGCGAGTTCGCCTTCGTAGGAAAGCGTCTGCGCGCCGCGGGGAAAGACGACGGGCGCGCGGTGCGCGTTTAACGACGAAGGCGGCTTGAGGAAGACGAGCGGCTCGGAGGGGACCTCGTTGCCAAGCTCGCGCGCGTGTTCGGCGTAGTTGCGGCCCACGCAGACGATCCTGGAGGGACAGACCGGCGGGAGGAAGCGCACACGGTCGAGCGGCATGGCGGCACCGGTGGCGGTGACGAAGAGGCCGCCTTCGATGCGGCCGCAGAGGACGCCCGGGTGATGGTCGGGGGCATCCATCGGCACGGCGCTGTCACGGGCGATTCTGGCGTAAGCGGGCATCTCTTTTATGGTGCGACGATTTCCACCGGTTCGCACGGGCGGCTTTCGTTGCCACGTTCGTCGAGGGCGGAAACCGCGTAACGGTAGCGCCTGCCGGAAACGATGTTCGTGTCGCTGAGGGAAGACGCGGTGATGGGCGGGCCGAGCCGGACGAGCTCGCCGCCCTGTTCGGCGCGCCAAACCTGGTATGCCTTCCAGTCCGGTTCGGTGTTGCGCTCCCAGCTCAGCTCAATGGCGCCGGGGCCGGCGATGGCGCGCAATCCCGCGGGCGGGGCGGGCGGGAAGCGGTCCTCGAATTCGATGCGGACGGGCGCGGAGAGCTCGCTCACGGCGGGCGCGGCGCCCGTCTCGACCACCTGCTGCACGGCGTATTCGCAGGCGGCGCCGTACTGCGCCGCTTCGTCCAGCCAGCGCCTTTCGCTCACCTCGGCGGCCTGCGTGCGCTCGTTGCCCTGCACGCGGAAGACGCGCCACCGGCTTCCCTCGCCCTCCCAGACGAGCAGCACGCCCTGCGGCGTGCCCTCGGCGCGCACGACCCGCGGCGGCTGAGGCGGCGGCACGATGCGAAGGACGAGCAGGTTGGACCACTCCGACGGCCGCCGTTTCGGGCCGATGGTGCGGACGGCGAAGACCATTTCCCGGCCGATCCAGGGTTGCGCCGGCGCGCGGAATTCCGCCCGGCCATCGCGCACCTGGCCGTTTTCGATGCGCGTGCTCGCCGAAAACCAGCGGTGGATTTCGAAGCCGCCCTCGGGATTGGGCGCCGCGCGAAGCTCGATTTCCGGCGGTGTTTTCAGCAGCAGGTCTTCGGTGGTCTTTGCGGGAACGGTAAACCGGAGCAGGACGGAGCCGCCCTGCTGGAAGCCCTCCAGATCGCGCACCGGCTGGGGGATCATCAGCGCTGGCGGCAGCGGATCGCCGGTATAGCCACAGCGCGCGAGCATCAGCAGCAGGAAAATGGAGGCCTGTTTCAGCGCAGTTTTCACAGGATATAACGGCTGAGATCCTGGTCTTCGACAATGTCTTTCAACTGTTTGCGGACATATTCGGCGTCGATGACCACCTTTTTCTTTCGAAGATCCGGCCCCTCGAAGCTGATTTCCTCGAGCACCTTTTCCATGATCGTATGGAGGCGGCGGGCGCCGATGTTCTCGCTGGTTTCGTTGACGATGCGGGCGAAGCGTGCCATCTCGCGGATGGCGTCCGGGGTGAAGGAGAGCTTGATGCCCTCGGTCTCGAGCAGCGCGGCGTACTGGCGGGTGAGCGCGTTCTTCGGCTCGGTGAGGATGCGGACGAAGTCGTCCTCAGTGAGCGATTTCAGTTCGACGCGGATCGGGAATCGGCCCTGGAGCTCCGGGATCAGGTCGCTGGGCCTGGAGACGTGGAAGGCGCCGGCGGCGATGAAGAGGATGTGGTCCGTGCGGACGAATCCGTAGCGGGTATTGACGGTGGTGCCTTCGACGATGGGGAGGATGTCACGCTGCACGCCCTCGCGGCTGACATCGGGGCCGTGGCCGGATTCGCGGCCGGCGATCTTGTCGATCTCGTCGAGGAAGATGATGCCGCTGCGTTCGACGCGCTCGATGGCGATGCGCGTCACCTGGTCCATGTCGATCAGCTTGTTCTCCTCCTCCTGGACCAGGTAGTCGAAGGCCTCATAGACGCGCATGGTGCGGCGGGTGGTGCGGGGCCCGAACAGCTGGGGCAGGAACTCGCGGAGGTTCATGTCCATCTCTTCGCTGCCGGTGTTGCCGAAGATTTCGAACGTCGGGCCGCGCTCCTTGACTTCGATCTCGACGAGCTTGTCATCGAGCCTTCCGGCACGCAGGCGCTCGCGGAGCTTTTCGCGGGTGCGTTCGGCGCTCTCGCCGGGCTCCGGGGAGGGCGGCATGAGGGCATCGAGGAGGCGCTCTTCGGCGAGCTCCTCGGCGCGGTCGGCCACCTCGTCGAGCTTCTGCTCGCGCACCATGTCAATGGCGACGTCGACGAGGTCGCGGATCATCGAGTCGACGTCCCGGCCGATGTAGCCGACCTCGGTGAATTTCGATGCCTCGACCTTGAGGAAGGGCGAATTGGAGAGCTTCGCCAGCCGGCGCGCCAGCTCGGTCTTGCCGACGCCGGTGGGGCCGATCATGAGGATGTTTTTCGGCATCACGTCCTCGGCGATTTCGGCGTCGAGCCTCTGGCGCCGGATGCGGTTGCGGAGCGCGATGGCGATGGCGCGCTTGGCCTCGGCCTGGCCGATGACGTACTTGTCGAGTTCGGCGACGATCTGGCGGGGAGTGAGCTCGTCGAGCAGCGGCTCGTCGCGGCTGGCGTCGCCGGGGAGATAGAGGACCATGTTCAGCCGATCTCCTGGATCTGGAAATTGTGGTTGGTGTAGATGCAGATGTCGGCGGCGATGGCCATCGCCTTTTCGACGATCGTGCGGGCGTCCAGATCCGTGTTTTCCATCAGCGCTCTGGCGGCCGCCTGGGCGATGGTGCCGCCGCTGCCGATGGCGGCGCAGTCTGAGTCCGGTTCGATGACGTCGCCGTTGCCGCTGAGCAGATAGATGTGTTCGCCGTCGGTGACCAGAAGAAGCGCTTCCAGGTGGCGGAGGACGCGGTCGGTGCGCCAGTCCTTTGCGAGCTCGACGACGCTGCGGGGCAGGTTCCCGTTGAACTGTTCAAGCTTGGACTCGAAGCGGGCGAACAGGGCAAAGGCGTCCGCCGTGGAGCCGGCGAAACCGGCGAGGATCCTGTCCTTGTGCAGGCGGCGGAGCTTGTTGGCGCGGGACTTGAGCACTTCTGAGCCGAAGGTGACCTGCCCGTCGCCGGCCATGACGGTTCTGCCGTTGCGGCGCACGACCAGAATGGTGGTTCCGTGCATGGTGGAATTCATGGGCGACCCGACAACCCCAGTGTAGCGCGGCCCCTGCGGGGCCGCTCAGGCGAGGCCCATTCGTTCGAGCTTGCGGTAGAGGGTCTTGCGCTCGATGCCGAGGATGCGGGCGGCGCGGCTCTTGTTGCCGCCGGTGGCGGCCAGCACCTTGCGGATCTGTTCGGCTTCGGCCTCGGCCAGAGTTTCGCCGGCCTCCTCGCGCGGGCTGGAGGCGCGGATGGCCTCCTCGACCGCGTCTTCGCTGATGCGGCCGCCGGGGGCGAGGATCACCAGCCGCTCGATCATGTGCTGGAGCTGGCGCACGTTGCCGGGCCAGGTGTATTCGCACAGCGCCCTCATGCCGCTTTCCGTGATTCTGGCGTCCAGGCCGTAGCGTTCGTTGTAGCGGCGGAGGAAGGCGGCGGCCAGCAGCGGGATGTCGCCACGGCGCTCCCGCAGCGGCGGCACGGTGATCCGCACGACGTCGAGGCGGTACCAGAGGTCCTCGCGGAACTTTCCCTCCTCGACCATTTTCCGCAGGTTGCGGTTGGTGGCGGCGATGACGCGCACGTCCACCTTTTTCGGCTTTGAGGAGCCGAGGGGGCGGATCTCTTTTTCCTGGAGAAAACGGAGCAATTTGAGCTGGAAATTCAGGTCGATTTCGCCGATTTCGTCGAGGAAAACCGTGCCTCCATTGGCGGCCTCGAAGACGCCGGTGCGGTCGCGGTCGGCGCCGGTGTAGGCGCCGCGTATTGCGCCGAACAGCTCGCTTTCGATGAGCGAGGGCGCCAGGGACGCGCAGTCGACCGGCACGAAAGGCATCTGGGCGCGGGGCGAATTGCGATGAATCATGTGGGCGATGAGTTCCTTGCCCGTGCCGGTTTCGCCTTCGACGAGCACCAGGGCGTCGGTGGGCGCCACGCGGGAAATGGTCTTGTATATTTCGACCATTTTCGGGCTGCTGCCGATCATTTCCGTCGGCAGAGGCTCCTCGGGCTCGAGCTCCTCATCATCCGCGGCGGCGGCGCCTTCGGCGCGCCTGAGGACCTCAAGCAGCTCGTCGAATTCGAACGGCTTGGCGATGTAGTCGTAGGCGCCGCCGCGGGTGGCGGCCATGACCGTCTCCATGCTGCCGCGCGCCGACATCAGGATCACGCGGGCGTCAGGCGAGGAGGCGCGGGCGGCGTGGAGGATGTCGAGGCCGGTGCGCTCGTCGATGTAGATGTCGCTGACGATGAGGGGATAGGATCGCGAGGCCAGTTTCTCGAGCGCCTCGCGCGTTGACGAGACCGCATCGACGGCGTAGCCCTCCAGTTCCAGGAACGTGGCCAGCGTGGAGCGTACGCTATCGTCGTCCTCGACGAGCAGCAGCGGGGTCATGCCGAACCCCCAGTTTACCGCGCGGGCAGCACCACGGTGAACGTCGAGCCCCTGCCCGGCGCGCTCTGCACGCGGATGTCGCCCTGGTGAAGCTCGACGATCTGGCGCACGATGGAGAGCCCGATGCCGGTGCCGGTCTCGCCGGACTGCTCGGCGCGCCGTGTGCGGTAGAACCTGCGGAAGAGGTTTTTCATTTCCGTCTCGTCCATGCCGATGCCCTGGTCGGCGACCCAGAGACGGACCTGCCCGTCGCCGGCGGCGGCGCCGATGCGCACCTCGGTGTCTTCGGGCGAATATTTCACCGCGTTGGTGAGCAGGTTGTAGATGGCGTATTCGAGCAGCTCGGCGTCGGCCCGCAGGCGCAGATCCGGCGGCACCTGGTTGGCGAGGCGGATCCGTTTCCTCTCAGCGAGCGGGGCGGCGCGGCGGCAGCAGGCATCGACCAGCGCGGCGGCATCGATGTCGGCGAGCCGCAGCTCCATCTGGCCGGCGCTGAGTTTTTCCACGTCGAGAAACGTGGTGATCATGCGCGCCAGGCGTTTGGATTCGGCGTTGATCATCTGGCTGAGTTCGCGCCGCTTCGCCTCCGGGAGGTTGTAGCGGGTGATCAGCTCGCTGGAGCCCTGGATGGCAGTGAGCGGGGTGCGCATCTCGTGGGCGACGAAATGGAAGGCCTGCTGGTAGCGACGCGTGGCCGCCTCGCTGGCCGCCAGGCGGCGCCGGACGTAGAAGTAGCGGAAGGCGCCGCCGGCCAGCAGCGCGAGCCAGGCGGAAGCGGCGGGCGCGGCCGCGGAAATCACCAGGTCCTGTTTGAAACAGAACCAGGGGATCATGTGCAACAGCGCGGCGACGGCGGCGGCCAGCGCCCAGCCGTGCCAGCGCAGGTCCGCGGCGAGCGGGCCGACGATGAGCAGCGAACCGGCAAGCGACACAAGCAGCGCCAGCCAGAGAGGCACGTCCGCAAGCCAGGCGCCGGCGTACATCGTCTGGAAGGCCTGTGCGTGAATGGCGACGCCGGCCATTGGCAGGCCGCGCGAAAGGGGCGTAAAGAGCCGGTCCGGCGCGGCGGAAATGGCGGTGACCCCGATGAAAACGGCCTTGCCGGCGAGCATGTCCGCGTCGGCGCCGTCGAGCAGGCTGCCTGCGGAGAGGGACGGGACGCCGCCTTCGACATAGCGCACGCGCAGCGGGCGGCCCTGGTCCCAGCGGGAAGGGATGACGCGTGGGCCCACGGTCAGGTCCGCGGGCGAGGCGAGGATGTCGCCGCCGCCGGAGACGATGCGCAGCGTTTCCAGCGAGAGGGCCCAGCGGCGCGTGCGGCCGGCGACGCGCTCCAGCGTGATGCGCCGGTTGACGTCGTCATAGGGGCCGGCCAGGGTGGACACATGGCCGAGCGCTGCGGCGTGGCGGCGGAAGGGCTCGATCGGATCCTGCCAGCCGGATGCGTCCGGCATCATCTCGCAGGCGAGCACGAGGCCCGGCAGGCGCGCGAAGGCTGCGGCGAGGCGCGCGTCTTCCTGCGGATCTCCGGGATCAGCCAGGGTGATGTCGACGGCCACGGCAGCAGGGCGCGCGGCGGCGATCCGCTCGAGTAGCAGAGCCAGATTCGCGCGGAGGCGACGGATGCCGCCGTGGCGCTGGAAGGTGCGCTCGTCGAAGACCACCAGCACTGCGGGCGAAGACACGGGCCGCGGCGGGAAAGCGCGGTAAAGAAAATCAGAGACGTTATTGTCGAATTGCCCGCCCAGCGAGGTGAACGAGAAGACGACCGCCAGCGCCCAGGCCGCGATGGCAAGCGCGGCCGCATACAGCAGGGTGCGCCGTCGGGGCGTCATGGCCGGATCGGCGCCGCCGCGGACGGGCCGCGGGCGTGCGCCCGGTTTCCATGATACGCGCGGCCGGCGTTCATCGAATGCGCAGGGCTTTCAGCTTGCGCTGCTGGATGTCGGCTGGCGAAAGCGTGCGGTCAAAGCCGAAGAGCGAGTCCTCCCAGGAGCCATACATCGGGTTGGGGAGGATGATCCAGCGCTCGCCCCACCAGGAGTCCCAGGCCCGAGCCTTTTCCATGCGCTCCTGCGGGGAGAGGCGGGCCGGGAAGAAGTCGTTGAGGTCGTCGCCGCAGAGGAGGATGACGCGGTAATGCGCGGCGATGGCGGCGCGGCGCGAGGTCTTGTCCGACGTCCACTCCGGCCTCTCGCCGCGGAGCAGGAGCGCGTCGCCGAGCCCGCCGGCGACGGAGTCGCGGAAGGGGAAGCCCTGTTCGACGAGGTTTGCGCGCGTTGCCGCTGCCTCCTGCGGGCCGCGATTGGAGACATAGAAGACGGTGACGCCGCGGGCCGCGGCCGTTTGCAGAAATTCACGGGCGCCGGGGACGGGCAGGGCGCGCTTTTCGGAGGTCCACTCCTCCCACTGCTGCTGCGAGTAGCGGCCGTTGCCCTGAAGCAGGAAACGGGCCTGCGCGGGCGAGTTGTCGAGCACCGTTTCGTCGATGTCCACGATGATGGCGGGAGGCAGGCGGCGCGGATCGCCCTTCTGTTCCAGGGCGGCCGTCCATCGCCTGTCCCTGAGGGCGCGGTCCAGCGAGAGCCGCGCCGAGCGCCACGCCTGCAACGCGCAGGCGCGATATTCGACCGAGGTCTGGACCCACGCGGTGGCATTCAGCCCGTCCAGAACGGGCTGCGCCCAGGCGCAGGCAGCGAGCACAGGAATCAGCAGAAACGTCTGGCGCACGGTACCATTATCGCCGCTGGCGGCTTAGCGGCCCTGAAGCCTGTGCCAGAGGCGTTCGGGCGCGGGGTCGAAGACGGCCGCCGCGTCGCCGGGCAGGATGCGCCACAGGCCGCGCAACCACTCCTGGCGGAGCTGGGCCGTGGTCCATCCGGTGTAGCCGAGATAGATGCGTCCTTTGGGCGATTTTGTCTGGCCGGTGACGATCCACACGCCGGGGCAGAGACGTTCGGCCGACGGGTCGGCGGCTTCAGGAAGCAGCGAGCGCACGCCCTGCGCCACCGGCCCGCCAGCGTACATCTGGGGCTCGCCGGGACGGCGTGGCAGTGGCCGGTTCAGCATCAGCCCCATGGCGGCCTCGCCGGTGAGGGCGAAGAGCAGGATGACGGAGCGGGCGAAGTCGGGGTCGCGCAATGCGGGCGTCGCCACCAGCATCTGGCCGACGGCGAACGGAGGAGACTGGGCGAGCCATGCGCCCGCCAGCAGGAACTGGCGGCGGTCCGGCAGCGGGCGGGGGGCGACGATATTGCGTGGCACGGCGCGCCTATGCCTTCATAATGACGCGGCGGCGCGCGGAACGGTTCAGGCTGGCAGCTCGTACATCACCAGGCCGGAGCCGAGCTTGGGGTAAAAGTACGTGGATTTCTGCGGCAGGACCAGGCCCGCGAAGGCGGCGCGCGCGAGGTTCTGCACCGGCAGGTCTTCCAGCAGAAACGCCGCCTGGGCGCGGCCGCTGCGCACGGTCTCGACGGCCTCCTCGCGGGAGCGCGTGTAGGCGAGATGGCTGCCCGAGGCGGCCACTTCCGGCGTGATGCCGAGCAGCGGGGCGAGGATCCGATCGTGCAGCACGACGACGTTCAGCGCGCCCTCGGGCGCCGGGAGGTCGGCATGATGGGCGCCGAGCGCGGTGACGATGCCGATACGAACATGTCCCGGCGGGGAGACAAGCGGATCGATGCCCGGCGCGACCCCGGGCAGCGAGGCCAGCAGCGCCGCCGGGTCGAAGGCGGGCAGCGAGTGTACCAGCCGGTGTGTGGCGAAGCAGCGCAGGCCGGGGGACTCGAACGGCACGAGCGTCATCATTGTGCGCGGCTGGCCCATGCGGAGGGCGGTTTCGTAGCGGTGGTGGCCGTCGGCGATGAGCAGTTTTCTGTCCGCCATCTGCGCCTGAAGCCGGCTGATCCAGGCCGGATCGGTGATGCGCCAGAGGCGGTGCCGCGTCTGCTGATGGTCGGTGTATTCAAGCTCGGGAGGATGCGCGGCGGCGGTGTCGAGCATCGCCTGGACGCCGTGCTGCGGGTCGGCGAAGAGCATGAAGATGGAGTCAAACTGCACGCGCGTGGCCTGAAGCAGGCGGAAGCGGTCTTCCCTGGGGCCGCTGAGCGTGAACTCGTGGCGGAAGACGGTTTCGCCGTAGGGTTCGGTGTCGCCGAGCGCGATGAAGCCGCGGCGGGTGAGCCACTGGCCGCTGCCGGGTGCGGGGAAGCATTGCTCGTAAACATAAATCGCTTCTTCTGTTTCAGGGGCCAGAATGCCGGCGGCGCGCCATTCGGCCAGCCGGCGGGCCGCTCCGGCGTAGTCGCCCCGCGGAAGGATCAGATGGACCAGGTTGTACGGGCTGCGGGCGCGGTACTGTTCTTCAAGGTCTGGCGGGATCACATCGTAGGGCAGGGTGGCGAGGCCGGCAATGTCGCCTGCGGCGGGCGTGTAGCGCAGGGCGCGGAACGGGTGGACGCGTGCCATGGGGAACCCATTACGATAGCGCACGGCTGCCGAGCGCGTCAGGGTGGAAACGGGCGCCGCGCCGCCCGGCGGCCCGGGGCAGGGGATCCGCCGGGGCGGCGCGGCCGGAGGAGGGGATCAGAGGAGTCTGGAGAGTTCCGTGTACGGGATGCCCTGCGATTCCGCGACAGCCGGGTGCGTGCAGTGGCCCTTGTACGTGTTGACACCCAGGGCCAGCGCGCGGCTGGAGGCGATGGCGGCCTCCACGCCCTTGCTCACGAGCTGGAGCAGGTATGGGAACGTTGCGTTGGTCAGGCCGTATGTGGAGGTGTGCGGGACGGCGGCGGGCATGTTGGAGACGCAGTAGTGGAGGACGTTATCGACGAAATAGACCGGATCCGTGTGGGTGGTGGGCCGCGACGTTTCGAAGCAGCCGCCCTGGTCGATGGCGACGTCGACGATGACCGCGTTGCGCTTCATCACCTGAAGCATGTCGCGCCTGACCAGCTTGGGGGCGCTGGCGCCCGGGATCAGCACGGCGCCGATGACGAGATCGGCATGGCGCAGGGACTCGCGGATCGTCCAGGCATTCGAGGCGAGGGTGATGACGCCGCCGTTGTAGATGTCGTCGAGTTCGCGCAGGCGGTTCAGGTTTTTGTCGATGATGGTGACGTTGGCGCAGAGGCCGTGGGCCATGCGGGCGGCATTGTGGCCGACGGTGCCCCCGCCGAGCACGACCACGTTGGCGGGCGCGACGCCGGGGATGCCGCCGAGCAGCACGCCGCGGCCGCCGTTCTGCGCCTCCAGGTATTGCGCGCCGATCTGCACGGCCATGCGGCCGGCGACTTCGCTCATCGGCGTCAGCAGCGGCAGCGAGCCGTCTGCCTCCTGGATGGTTTCGTAGGCGATGCCGGTGACCTGCGTTTCGAGCATCTTCTGGGTGAGTTCGGGAAGCGGGGCCAGGTGGAGGTAGGTGAAGATCGTGAGGCCGGGCCGCAGATAGACGTACTCGGAGGGCTGCGGTTCCTTCACTTTCACGATGATGTCGGCCACGTTCCAGACGTCGGCCGCGGTGGGCGCGATGCGCGCTCCGGCTTCGAGATACTCTTCGTCGGTGATGGAGCTGAGGCTGCCGGCGCGGGTCTGCACGACAACCTGATGGCCCATCTCGACCAGCGTGGTCACGCCGTGCGGGACGAGGCCGACGCGGGATTCGTGATCCTTCACTTCGCGGGGTACGCCAATGATCATGGTTGTTTTCCTTCCGTGCTGGATTGGCCCGCCGCAGCGCTGGAAGGCGCCGGGCGGCTGTAAGACGGACCGAGTCCGAGAGCGATCAAGGTGAGCGGGTCGAGCTTGCCCCGGCCGCTGAGGTTGTTGATGTTGTGGTCTTCCTGAAATTTCCTGAGCGCTTCCACGGTGGCCGCGTCCCAGACGCCGGTGGGCTCCACCGCATAGCCGCGGGCGGCGAGCGCCTGCTGGATTTCGCGGATGCGCGCCGGCTCCGGTTGTTGCTGTGCGCGTGTGCGTGCCGCGCCCCTGCGTTTTCGCGTGCTTGCGGCGCGTTTCCGGGCCGGCTGTTTTTTCGCGGGCGCGGCGCCTCGCTGCCGGGCGGCAGGATTTTTCGGCGGGGCGGCGGCCGTCAGGGCTGGTTCCAGAATGGGGAGCGTCAGCGGCGCGAGGAGGGCGAGCAGGAAGAGCAGACGGGGCCGCTTCACGATGCCAGAATAGCACCGAACGGCCCCGTTTTTCGAGTTTCGGACGAGGATCTGGCGGTTTGCAGAGCGCCGGTCAGCCAGTGCCGCCGACCTTCGCTTCTTCGCGGAACAGCGCCACGGCGCGCGTAAAATCGCGGTGCATCCTGGCGATGTTTTCGATTTTGACGCCCTTGGGGCAGATGGCCTCGCATTCGCCGGTGTTGGTGCAGTAGCCGAAGCCTTCGTCGGTCATCTTCAGCACCATGCGGATGGCGCGGCGGTCGCGCTCGGGTTCGCCCTGCGGCAGCAGGCCGAGATGGGCGATCTTGGCGGCGACAAACAGCGAGGCGCTTGCGTTGGGACAGGCCGCCACGCAGGCGCCGCAGCCGATGCAGGCGGCGGCGTCCATGGCCCGGTCGGCGTCCTGCTTTTTCACCGGAATGGAGTTGGCTTCCGGGGCCGAGCCGGTGTTGATGCTGATGTAGCCGCCGGAGGAAATGATGCGGTCGAAGGCGCTGCGGTCCACCATCAGGTCCTTGATGACGGGGAACGCCTTCGCGCGGAAAGGCTCCAGCCACAGCTCTTCGCCGTCGCGGAAGTGACGCATGTGGAGCTGGCAGACGGTGGTGCCGCGTTCGGGCCCGTGCGGGATGCCGTTGATCATGAACCCGCAGCAGCCGCAGATGCCTTCGCGGCAGTCGTGCTCGAATGTGACCGGGTCCTCGCCCCTGCGGGTGAGCTCTTCATTGAGCACGTCGAGCATCTCGAGGAACGACATGTGCTCGTTGACGTTGTCGAGCTCATAGCGCACCATCTTGCCCGGGCTGGATGCGTTCTTCTGACGCCAGATGTTCAGGATGATCCTCATCGCCTGCTTCCTCACTTGTAGCTGCGCTGCGCCAGATGCACAAACTCAAAATTCAGCGGCTCGACGTTGCGGACCGGGGGCCTGTTCTCGCCGGCGTACTCCCAGACGGCGACGTGGCAGAAGCGCTCGTCATCGCGCTTCGCTTCGCCTTCCTCGGTCTGGTGTTCCTCGCGGAAGTGGCCGCCGCAGCTCTCTTCGCGCTCCAGCGCGTCGAGGCACATCAGCTCGCCGAGTTCGAGGAAATCGGCCACGCGGCCGGCCTTTTCAAGGCTCTGGTTCATCTCGTCGCCGCTGCCGGGAACGTTCACGTTCTGCCAGAACTCCTCGCGCAGCTCGGGGATTTTTTTCAGGGCGTGTTTCAGGCCGGCGGCATTGCGGGCCATGCCGCAGTATTCCCACATGATTTTGCCGAGCTCGCGGTGGAAATCGTCCACCGTTTTCTTTCCCCGGATGGACAGCAGTTTTTTCGTGCGCCCGGTCACCTGTTCCCGCGCGGCGCGGAACTCGGGATGCGACTCGTCGACGCCGCCCGGTTTCACCTGCGCAAGGAAGTGGCCCATCGTATACGGGATGATGAAGTAGCCGTCGGCGAGCCCCTGCATGAGGGCGCTCGCGCCCAGGCGGTTTGCGCCGTGGTCGCTGAAGTTGGCCTCGCCGAGCACGAACAGGCCGGGAATCGTGCTCTGGAGGTGATAGTCGACCCAGAGGCCGCCCATCGTGTAATGGACGGCCGGATAGATGCGCATGGGCACGGTGTAGGGGTCTTCGCCGGTGATGCGCTCGTACATCTCGAAGAGGTTGCCGTAGCGCTCCTCGATGGTCTTGCGGCCCAGCCGCTGGATGGCCTCGCGGAAATCCAGGTAGACGCCGCGGCCGCCGGGGCCGACGCCGTAGCCCTGGTCGCACATCAGCTTGGCGGCGCGGGAGGCTATGTCGCGCGGGCAGAGGTTGCCATAGGCCGGATACATCCGCTCGAGGTAGTAGTCGCGCTCCTCCTCGGGGATGTCGTTCGGGTTGCGCGTGTCGCCCTTCTTTTTCGGCACCCAGATGCGGCCGTCGTTGCGCAGCGACTCGCTCATCAGGGTGAGCTTGGACTGGTAGTCGCCGGTCTGCGGGATGCAGGTGGGGTGGATCTGGGTGAAGCAGGGATTGCCGAAGCCCGCGCCGCGCTTGTAGGCGCGCCAGATGGCGGTGGCGTTGGAGCCCTTGGCGTTGGTGGACAGATAGAAGACGTTGCCGTAGCCGCCGGTGGCGAGGACGACGGCGTCGGCCACATGGCAGTCGATGGCGCCGGTGACGAGGTTGCGCGTGATGATGCCGCGGGCGCGGCCGTCGATGACGACGAGGTCGAGCATTTCGTGGCGCGCGAACATCTGGACGCGGCCGGCGTCCACCTGGCGTTCGAGCGCCTGATAGGCACCGAGCAGGAGCTGCTGGCCGGTCTGGCCGCGGGCGTAGAAGGTGCGCGACACCTGGGCGCCGCCGAAGCTGCGGTTGGCGAGCGTTCCCCCGTATTCGCGCGCGAAGGGCACGCCCTGGGCCACGCACTGGTCGATGATGTTCAGGCTGACTTCGGCCAGCCGGTAGACGTTGGCCTCGCGGGAGCGGAAGTCGCCGCCCTTGATCGTGTCATAGAAGAGACGGTAGACGCTGTCGCCGTCGTTCTGGTAGTTCTTGGCGGCGTTGATGCCGCCCTGCGCGGCGATCGAGTGGGCGCGGCGGGGCGAGTCCTGGAAGCAGAAACAGCGCACGTTGTAGCCGAGCTCGCCGAGCGTGGCCGCGGCGCTGGCGCCGGCCAGGCCCGAGCCGACGACGATGATCGTGTACTTGCGCCGGTTGGCCGGGCTCACCAGTTTCATGTCGCGCCTGGCGTTTTCCCACTTCTGTTCGAGCGGGCCCGACGGAATCCGGGATTCAAGCTGGAATGCCATGGTCTGACTGCCTCCCGTTCTACTTCACGACGCCCGTGAGCACGGCCAGCGGGATCGACACGTTGCCCAGGCCGATGACCCACGCATACAACGCGGCCAGCCGTTTCAGCCACGGCGTGTAGCGCGGGTGATTGATGCCCACCGACTGAAACATGCTCCAGGCGCCGTGGTAGAGATGGATCGCCAGCAGGATGTTGGCGGCGATGTAGAAGAGGCTGGCCGCCGGGTTGCTGAAGCCGGCGACGACGTTGTGATAGACGTCGCCGCGGCGGAAGTCCGGATGCGCCTGTCCGGTAGTGAAGTGCAGCAGGTGATAGATGATGAAGGCCAGAACGATCGGGCCGGTCCAGATCATCGTCCGCGCCGCGTAGGAGGTGGCGACGTAGGACTTCTTCAGATACGGCGTGGGCCGGGCGCTCAGCTTCAGCCGCCAGAGCTGGTAGGCGGACAGGATGTGCAGCCCGACAGAGGCCAGCAGCACCAGACGCACGGCCCAGAGGCCGGCTCCCAGGCCCTGGAGAAACTCGGCGTAATGATTGAGCTTCTCGGGGCCCTGGTAGATCTGAAGGTTGCCCAGCATGTGGCCGAGCACAAACAGGCACAGCACGCAGCCCGTCACCGCCATCACCACCTTCTTGCCGACGACGGACTGATAGAAAAAGGCGGTCTTTTCCAGACCGCCATTCAAGGCAATGGTTCCCATCGATGTGCTCCGCTTTCCCTGAAAGCCTCAGGACGTTTGCAGGCATCCGGGCCTGCCTGCCATATCAGATGCCCGGAATCTCTCATTGTATAGAAAACAACTAGGGGCGCACGCGGGGAGCTGATGCCGGGGACATGCAAAGTCTGCGTCGGCCGAACGGGATGCGGGCACACATGGAAGCGAATGTTGGGCGTGGCGGCTGGCTCCGTCCGGCGACGGGTCGACGGGGGCAGTGGTCAGGAAGAGGTCACTTCTGCGAAGGCTGCCTTGAACTTCTCCATTTCCTCCGGCGTTCCGATGGTCACCCGCACGTGGTTGGGCCACGAGGGCCAGCTCCGGCCGATGATCACTTTGCGGGCGGCCATGGCGGCCGCGATCTCGCGGCCTGGCCTCGGGGTGCGGATCATGACCTTGTTGCTGACGCTGGGAACGAAATCGATCTTCTTTTCACGCAGCCAGGCGAATAAATCCTCCCGGATTTTCCGGACATATTCGCGCCTTTCGGCCACCACGCCTTTCGCCTCGAGGCTGGCGATGGCGCCCAGCATGCCGGTGACGGGCAGGAAGCCGGTGCCATAAGGGCGGATGCGGTCGAGCAGATCGGGGCGGGCGAAGGCCAGGCCGGCCCGCAGTCCGGCCATGCCGTAGATCTTGGAGAACGTGCGCAGCACGACGACGTCCCTGCCGGTGCGCACCATGTCGAGGCAGGAGGGCGCGCCGCAGTAATGGATGTAGGCCTCGTCGACGAGGACAACGCTGCCGGCGGGCTTTTCGCGGACGAGATGCTCGATGGCATCGCGCGGGGTGAGTGTGCCGGTGGGGTTGTTGGGGTTGCAGACGTAGAACACGCCCGCTTCCCTGCCCGCCGCGCGGAGCATGGCCTCGACGTCATGGGCGTAGTCCTTCGTAAGAGGGAGGCGAAGCACGGGCGCGTTGACGAAGGCCGCAGCGCGCTCGCCGGCCTCATAGCCGGGATCGGCGGTGACGAAGGCCCGGCCGGGGCCGCAGAAGGCGAGTACGACCCGGTGCAGCGGGTCGCTCGACCCGGCAAAGGACTGAACGTGACTTTCCGGGATCTCCTCCAGCCGCGCGGCGGTGCGCGCCAGCCGGAGGGTCTCGCCGAACTGGTAGCGGCCGCCGCGGGGCAGCACTGCACGCATGGCCTCCAGGGCCTCGGCGCAAGGCCCCAGCGGATTTTCATTCGCATTCAGCAGCACGGCATCCGGAGGCGCTTCGCCGGGATAGCTCAACTGCGCCAGCGCCCTCTCGGTCCACACCGGGATGGGCAGCGGGCCGGCTAGCGCGGCGAAGCGGGCAAAGCCGCGGCGGGATAGACGTTCATGCGGTCCCATCGTTGAATTGTCCCCTCGATCAGGTTCGTCATGCAGTCTATCACCGCCTGAAAATACTGCTTCGCCTTCGTCTCGTCAAACCGCACCGATCCCTGGCCGGCCTGATACAGGATCACCGGGGCGGGGAACGGGTAGGCCGCCCACGCGCCTGGGGCGGGGCGCGGAATTTCCAGGTCGGGGCTGTAGAGGTCCCGGCGCACGAGCTGCGGGTGAAGCGCCTGGATGAAGGCGGTTTCGTTCCAGCCGGCGTGGCCGCCGTCTTCGCCGAACACCTTGAATGTGGTATCCGAGCAGGCGCTCCACCAGTTGACGACCATCACGCGCACGCGGTGTTCGCGGCTGGCCTGCTCGGCCAGATCATTGAGGATGGCCGTCTGCGGCCCGCCGTGGCCGTTCACGACGATGATGTTGCGGAATCCGTTCCGGGCCAGTCCCTTGAGCACGTCGGCGACGAACGGCCGGTAGGCGGCCTCGGAGATCTGGAACGTGCCCGGGTAGCCATCGAGCGAACCGGTGACGCCGTAGGGAATGAGCGGCGCGATCAGCGCGTTGAGCCGCGGCGCGATGGCGCGGGCGATGTCGACCGGGGCGGTGTTGTCGGCGCCGTTGTTCAGCACGCCATGCGCTTCGATGGTGCCCGTGGGCAGCAGCACGGTCTGGATGCGCGCGGGCACGAGCCCGGCGAATTCCCGCCAGTTGAGATCCTGCAATTCGCGGCTGGACTGGGCCTGACAGGGCAGCAGGCAGCCGGCCACGAGCAGGGCCAGAAAGGTCCGGTTCATTGTGCGCCTCCCAATGCTCCCATTCTGCACCCTGGGGGAGGCGCGCAGCCGCGGGGCATTACTGGGCCAGGCGCAGGATCTCCGAGGCGATGCGGGCGAAGGCCTGGTTCAGTTGCGTCTTGTCCGGCGCGTAGACGTACAGGCCGGTGGGCTCGTCGCGCGTGTACGTGGGGCTGGAGGGGTCGTTGGCGATCCGCTTCAGCAGCACGGAATCGACGCTGCCGAGCCCGATGACATAGAAGAGGGTGGGGTTGGCCGTGCTCTGGCGGATGCGTTTGGCGGCGTTGTCGGTGGCGTTGGTGGAGGCTGCGCCGACCGAATCCGGCCTGTCGGGACGGATCCTGCCTGCGAACGGGCCGCTGGTGAATTTCGGCACGGTCCGGTAGCAGCAGTCCATGCGGTTGTTGTAGAGGTCGAAGTTCGGCACGTAAGCGATATCGCGCCGGGCGTAGCGCATGAGATTGAAATCGGTGGTGCCGGATCCGAACGCGCAGCCGGCGCCGCTGGTCATGGTGCCGGTGGGGCCGTCCAGAGACCTGTCGGCCGAAGTCATGGTGGGAGCGTAAGGCTTGATGATGCCGTAGGTCTGGCCGGTGGCGGCCACGCCATCGCCGCTGGAAACGAGCACGCCGATGCGGTCTGCCGGCGCCCAGCCGGCCTGGGGATACGTCTTGTTGGCGGTATCCCGGCAGCCGCTGGGAAGCATGTTATAGATGGTTCCCACGTTCGGATAGTTGTGATAGATGCCGTCCACGGTGCGGCTCTCCTGGTTGCCGTAGCGGGAGTCGGAGACGGTCTTTACCGGGAACTGGGCAGTCAGACCGGTCGGGATGCCGTCGGTGAACAGCATGATGATGTTCAGCGCACCGGGTTCGTTCAGGGCGGCAAGCTGGTTGTATGCCTCGCTGATGGCCATCGCCGTCGAGGTGCCGCCGGTGCAGGTGATGGTGCTGATGACGGAGTCGAGCGTGGGCGACTGGGTCTTGAAATTCTTGGTGAGCGGGTAGGCGTAATACCAGGAGGTGCTGTAGGTAATCATGCCGAGGCGGTCGCGGCCCTCGGCGAAGCGCGAGACGAAACTCCGCGCGGCCGATTTCATCGGCTCGCAGGCGCCGGCACTCTGCATGCTGCCGGAGCGGTCGAGCACCATCATCATGTTGACGTCGCGGCGGCTGGCCTTGCCGAGGGCCGACACGGGGATGGAAGGGATGCCGACGATCCGCATGAAATACGTGGGTGCGACGACCGAGGCCGAGACGGTGACCGAGCGCGTGCGCAGGGCCGTCTCCTCGACGGCCACCGAAGAGGTCCGGTTGCGCGTGTTCAGGGCGCCGTTGGGGAAGTTGGCGTCGAAAAACGCCTGGGCGCGCGCCCGGGCCGCACTTTCCTGCTCGGCCATCGTGAGACCCACGTTGAGCGAGCGGGCGGCCGCCAGCGCTGCCGCGTCGCAGGCCATCGAAAGCTTGGCCCGCACCGTGTACAGGTAAGAGGCATCCACCGCGAGGCCGGCCATCAGAAGGATCATGGCCAGGCCGAAGGCCAGCAGAATGATCGTGATGCCCCGCTCGTTCCTAGAAGATCGTGCGTGCATAGAGAGGCCCCCTGCTGTTGTTTGTTGGAAAATCCTTGACCGGAGACTCGAACCAGGCTTCCGCCACATAAGCCATTTCGCCGTCGGCGAGGTTGAGGATCGAGTTGAAATTGACCGTCCGCGCGGCGCTCTTGGTCAGATAATCGGCAGGGGCAATGGAGCCGTCGGCCAGCAGGAGCGACGCCGGCGGCGTGCCGATCTTGCTGGGCCGGAGGCTGGCGTTGCCGACGACAATGCGCTGGGTGATCACCGCCTGCCCCAGATTGCTGCATGAGCTCACCGCGATGCCGCCGTCGGTGCAATCCTGAGCGCCGACCTTGAGAACTCTAGTTAGAATCACCACGCCCGCTCCGCCCGTTCTCGTCATGCGCATGCCGGCGGCGAGGCGTACCAGCACGTCCTGGTTGCCTGGAAGCGAAAAGTCCACTCCGCGCGCATACATGTGGCCCGCGTCGCGGCTCACCTGGCCGACCTGCATCAGGTGCTTCAGGTCGAGTCCGTAGATGAGCATCCAGACGTAGAGGGGCATCAGAAGCGCGAAACCGAGGGCGAACTCGATAAGCGAGTTGCCCGACTGTCTGCCGCTCCGGTGCCGGTTCCTCATGGCTCTCCTCCCTGTGTTGCTGGCCTTACCGCGGCGGCGGCGAAGCGCCCGTCGGCAGGCCCTCCATCCGGTCCGACGAGCGGGCGTTCAACTGGATGGCTCCCGGGGCCCGCCAGAGCGCCGCCAGCCACCGATGCTCGTATCCCTCGATCGAGACTTCCACAATGTTGCCGGGCACGTTGTCCGGCACCTCCTGGAACGTGATGGGGTCGAAGTACCGGATCTTGATCGAGCTTTCCCGGCCGCGGAGGAAGCCCATGGAGTTGCGGACGACCACGGCGCGGATGCTGTCATCGTGGCCCAGGCCCGGCTGCGTCTGGTAGGTCACCGCATACCGGACTCCTTCCCGCACCGCGTGCTGGAAAGTGGACTGCAAGAACACCACGAGCCCGTGATCGACAATGGCAAACACCAGCGCAAACAGCGGCAACATTACCAGCGCCGTTTCGATCAGCGCGTTGCCTCTCGCCCGTCGTCGCATGGGTGCACTTTCCCCTCTTATCGTCATGCCGCCCATAAGACGACGAACAAACTGTCATGCTTGACGGCTAAGTGCGTTCTTTGGCGGAAGTCAGGCAAACACCCGAGGCTGGCGCGGATTGCATTTGCCGCCGGTGTCCGGGACAATGGGAGTCGCCCCATGCCCGATCTCCCGGAGGAAGGTTCGATCTGCTGGCAGGCGATGGATGCGGCCGCCGAGGGCGGCCGGGCGGGGGCGCCCGACGTCCGCCGCGCCGCCGAATCGGCCTACGAGAGCCACGGCCGGCTGCTGTTCCGGCTGGCGCTGGCCGAGTGCCGTGATGAGGGCCTGGCCGAGGACGCGGTTCAGGAGGCCTTCCTGCGGTATCAGGAGGCGTTGCTGACGGGCGTTCACATCCGCTCCGTGCGCGCCTGGCTGGCCCGGGTGGTGTTGAATTTCCTTCGCGATGCCGCGCGACGCAGCGCCCGGCAGGAACGCCTGGCGGCGGCCGGCTCGCTGGCGGGCGCGTCATCGGCGGAAGGCGGGGCGGGCGAGCTGGAGGCGCGAATTCGCGCGCTGCTGTCGCCGCGGGAGTTTCAGTGCGTGCAACTACGGGTTCTCGGGTATCGTTATCTGGAGATTGCGGAGATCCTCAGGCTGCGGCCCGGATCGGTGGCCTGTCTTTTGTCGCGCGCCCTGCATAAACTGGAGGCGCTGCGATGAGCCTGCATGGCATGCTTGCCGGCTGGATCCGGGCGGTGACGCGGCGCGCGCGGCGGCATCCGGAGGACTGGAGATTGTGCGCCTGGCGGGACGGGGAACTCGGCGAGGCCGAATCGCGCCATGTGGCGGCCCATGTGGCCGAGTGCCGTCTCTGCCAGCAGCGGGTGGAGCGTCTGGCCGAAGAGCTGGAACTGGCGCGCCGGGCGCTGAATGTCCATTTGGAGGCAGTGAAAAAGCTCTTTGAGGCCGGATGGCAGCGGCTTGCAGGAGAGTCGGCCGCCCGTGGGGCGGGGCCGCTGCCCGGCGAGTCTCTGGCGTTGCTGCTGTTGGGCCACGCCGCTGCCGCGGAAGCGGCTCGTCCGGCAAAGGTCGTGCTGATGGAGACACTGCTGGGAAACCGGGCCATCGAAATGGCCTCCGGGCGGAAGCAGGCCGGGGGGAGGGCGGCATGAGGGCGCTGGCTCTGAGGCGTCCCTGGGCGGAGCCGCTGGCGGTGGTTTGGGGGCTGGCGCTGGCGGTGGCCGGTTCGTGCGCTGCCTTCGTGGCCGTGGGGCTGGCGACCGCGGCCGCATGGCTCTCCGGCGGGAGCGCGCGCGGGCTGGATTTCTGGTTCAGGGAAGTCGGCGGCCCGCTGCTGACGGTGTATGCCCTGGTGGAGATGGCGGCCGCGGCCTGGGTCATGCGTTGGTACGGGCCGGGGGAGCCGCTCAGATCGGCCTGGCTGCTGCTGTCAGCCGCCGGGGGCGTCCACGCCGTCAGCATGTTTTTCCGTCACTGGCTCGCCGTGCCGATCGCAGTGAACCCGCTGGCCGTCTCCGGGACCGCTTCGTGGCAACCGGTGCTGGCCGAGTTCGGGCGCGTCCTGGGGGGCACGCTGTATCTGCTGCTGCTGGCTGCCGGGCTGACGATGGCCCTCCGGGTTCACGCGCGGCTCGGCCTGTTGCGGCGGCCTTCGGGGAAGGACTGGGTGGCGCTGCTCGGCGCGGCGTGTTTCTTCACCTATGCCCTCCATTCGTTCGGCTTCTGGCTGGGCGCGCCCGGTGTTCGCCGGACGGCCCTGTGGTGGATCGGCTGGCTGACGGATCCGCTGCTGGGGTGGCTGCTGGTGCTGAGCGTTCTGCTCGAGCGGGCGGCGGCGCCGCTGCGGGGCGGGCTGCTGGCGCGTCCCTGGCGGGCCTATCTTTGGGCGGCGGGGTTGACCTGCGCGGGCAGCTTCTGTGTCGGACTGGAAAACACCGGTCTGGTCCCGTCCCGGCTGCTGTGGCCATCCTGGTTTGTGTGGCACCCGGCCGCGGCGCTGGCGGCGCTGGCGCCGTTGCTGCAACTGGACGCAGTGCGGCGGCTGATTGCGGCGTCGCAGGACGGCGCCGCCGGGGAGCCGCAGCGGACCGGCTAGGCGGCTACTTCGGCCGCTCCCGCTTGCGGTAGGGGAACTTCTCCCAGTCCGGCGCGGCCCAGCCGAGCCGGTCCCAGACGACCGTGCCGCCCAGGATGGTGAGTTCGGCCACGAGGAGGCGGTCGCCCCGGAAGCGAGCGCCGGCGGCGTCAATGAAACCGAATTTTCCCTTCTGGAGGCTGAGGACGGTGATGTCGGCCTCGGCGCCCTCGCTGAGGTGGCCGAGCTCGGGATGACCGATTTCGCGGGCCGGGGCCCAGGTCGACATCCGGATGACGTCCTCCAGCGGCGCGCCGAGGTTGAGGATCTTCGACATGACGTTGGTCATGTCCTTCATGCCGGCGTTCATGCTGCCGGTGTGAAGGTCGGTGGAGATCGAGTCCGGCCAGAAGCCCTCGCGCGTCATCGGCACGGCGATGTTCCAGTAGAAGCTGCCGCCGCCGTGGCCGACGTCGAACAGGACGCCGCGCCTGCGGCCGGCCCACATGGCCGGATTCGTTTTGCCCTCGACGAGTTCGTCGCGGTGGCCGGAGTAGCAATGGGTGTAGATGTCGCCGGGGCGGAGCTTCTGTTCGAGGAGGATTTTCAGGTTGCGGTTTTCGTTCGTCCAGCCGAAGTCCACCATGATGGGGAGCTTGAGCTCGTTGGCCGCCTTGAGCGCGTTGTCGATGTCCGGCCAGCCCTCCTTTGAGTAGTGGGCGACCTTGATGCCGACGATCCGGTCGCGGTGGGCGCGCACCATGCGGATGGCCGCCTCCGGATCCATGTCGGCGGGGTCGTCTTCGCTGGTGAGGCCCATGCCGCCGCCGACAATGTTGAGGAAGGCGAAGACACGCGTGCGCGCCCGCTCGATGATGCGCTGGCGGAAGTCGGGAAAGTTGCGCCAGCCGCTGGTGCCCGCGTCGACCATGGTGGTGACGCCGGTGCGGAAGGAGAAGCTGTCCGGATAGACGCTGAGGTCTCCCGTGTAGACCCCTTTGAGGCCGGTGCCGGCGTAGACGTGGACGTGGATGTCGATGAGGCCGGGCACGACATAGAGGCCGCCGACGTCGACCACGCGCGCCGCCTCGCGCGGGTCGATGCGGGCGGCGACGCGGGCGATGCGGCCCCGGGCCACGGCCACGTCCATGCGGGCGTTGATGCCGTTTTTCGGGTCGATGACGTGACCTCCCTGCAGCAGCAGATCATAGGCGGGCTGGGCGCGCACGGCCGCGGCGAGGACGATGAGAAGGGCGACGCTGAGCTTCATGAATCGGGGCACCTCCTGGCGGGAACATGGCCCGCGGCTGGCCGGCGTTGCGGGGGACTGGCGGCCATGCGTCGATTCTACAACCGGCGCGCGCTCCAGCGAAGGCAGAAGATTGGATCTTGACGGAGGGCGCGCCGATACAACAGAATGGGGATGTCTTGTTTGACCGGCAGGCGGGACGCCGGCGAGCGTCTTCCGCCTCGAAAACCAATTCGAGTTGAGGGAAGATGATCCGTTTCCTCTGCCTGGCGTTCCTTGCCGCACTCTGGATGCCTGTCCAGGCCGCGCACGGAAGCGGCGCGGCCCGGACTGCGAAGCAGAAGACCTCTGCGGGCGTTGCGGCATCCGCCCGCGCCGGTTCGGACCGGGCGGCCACGAAAACCTCGGCCGCGGCTTCCAGCCGGAGCAGGGCTTCCTCGTCGCGGGGGACTTCCGCAGGCCGAAAGGCGCGTCCGGAGGCGAGAGCAGCGACCTCGGCGGTGGCGGCGCGGAGCACGCCTGCGCCGCGGCGGCCGCGCGTCCGGCGGCGGGCTTGGAGCCCCTGGTCGACTCCCACCTACGCCGATTCGACCTTGGGCGACGAGCCCGAAGGCGAAGACCCGGTGGTGCGCCGCGCGGCGGTGGAGGCACTGGGCCCCTACAACGGCAGCGTGGTTGTTGCCGACCCCTTCACCGGCCGCATTCTCGCGATGGTCAACCAGAAGCTGGCGCGCACGGGAGCTTACCAGCCATGTTCGACGATCAAGCTGGTGGCCGCGGTGGCGGGCCTTGAGGAAGGAATCATTGACCGCGAGACCCGGCTGCGGCTGACCCGGCGCACGAGCATCGACCTGACGGAGGCGCTGGCGCGTTCGAACAACAAGTTCTTTTTTGACGTCGGCGAGAAGCTGGGCTTCGACCGCATCTACCACTATGCGCGCCTGTTCGGGCTGGGAGAGAAGGCCGGGCTCGACATCGAGGGCGAAAGCCCGGGCATGCTGCCCGAGTGGAAGCCGAAAGACGTGCCCTGCGGGATGATGACCAGCTTCGGGGAGGCGATCTCGATCACGCCGCTCCAGTTGACCGCGCTCGTCAGCGCCATCGCCAACGGCGGATCTTTGTACTGGCTTCAGCATCCGCGCTCGCAGGAAGAGGCCGAGCGGCTTGTGCCCCGGCTGAAGCGCCGCATCGAGATGGCGGCGCAGATCGAGGAGATCCTGCCGGGGATGATGGCGGCGGTGGATTATGGCACGGCCCGCCGGGCCGCCTTTGATCCTTCGACGCCCATTTTCGGAAAGACGGGCACCTGCACCGACGCGCGCACGCATCTGGGCTGGTTTTCGAGCTTCAACGACGTGGGGGGCCGCAAGCTGGTGGTGACGGTGCTGTTGACCGGCGGGGCGGGGGTCAACGGTCCGGTGGCGGCGGGCATCGCCGGGCAGGTCTACAAGGCGCTGGCCGAGCAGCAGTATCTGGCCAATCAGCGGCCCTATTCGCCTGCGGCGCTGATCTCTGACGGCGGCCGTTAGCGGCGCTGCGCCTGATGAGGGGCGGGTTCCGGCCGCGTCTCCGCCGGATGGATTTTCCTTCACGGAACTGGCCCGGCTGCCGATGTGCAACGTGTGAGGCTCGTGTCATTCTGTGGACTTCCCATCCGGTTCACCCGGAGCGTCTTCCGGGATCTGGCATTGGTGATGGCCGGTTTCGGCCTGCTGGTGGGCCTGGTTTTTCCTTTCGCCGTGCACCGGATGGGCGTGCCTGCGGAACACATCCTGAACTGGCGTTTTCATCTGTACTGCCTCGCTGCCGGGTTGGCCGTGGGCGGCATGAACGTACTGATTGCCAACGGCGTGGTGCGGACGCGGCTGCGGCTGCTGGCGACGAGGCTGGAAGAGGTGCGGGCGACGCTCGAGCGGATCCAGCAGGAGGGCGACGTCTGCGGCTGCGACCCGGAGCACTGTTTTCTCCCGGTTGATTCCGACGACGAACTGGGCCGCACGAGCGAGGCGTTCAATCTGATGGCGGGCACACTGGCCGAGGCGCTGCACACGACCGCCGCGGTGCGGCGAATGACGGAAAGGATGGTCGAGCGGCTCCGGATCGAAGAGATGGCGCGCACGGCGCTCGACGAGCTGGTCCAGCACACGGCTTCGGCTGGCGGGGCGCTGTATCTGGCCCGGGAAGGCCGGCTCGAGCTGGCCGCCTCTTCCGGTCTGGCCGATGCGGCGGCGCTGGCCTCGCATCCGATGGTGGTCCGCGTGTTCGAAGACAAGGGCAGCCTGCGGCTGGAAGTGCCCGGCGGGATCGTGCTGGACCGGCTGCTGGCGCATTTCCCGCCCCGTTCGGTGCTGCTTGAGGGCGTGCATCACCATGGCCGGGGGCTGGGGGTGGCGCTTGTGGCCAATGACCGGCCCTACACGGAGGAGGAGGTCCGCCGCGTCCGGCTGCTGAGCCGCCCGCTGGCGCTGGCCTTCCACAACGCGCTGGCCTACGACGAACTGGAAAAGGTGGCGGCGCTGGACGGCCTGACCGGCTGCTACAACCGCCGCTTCGGCCTGACGCGGCTGCGCGAAGAGTTCGCCCGGGCGCGCCGGATGGAGTCGCCTCTGGCGGTGGTCCTGTTGGATCTGGATCATTTCAAGACGATCAACGACACCTGGGGCCACCTGGCCGGCGACCGGGTGTTGATCGGAGTGGTTCGGCAGGCGCGGGCGCTGCTGCGGCAGGGGGATGTGCTGGTGCGCTATGGCGGCGAGGAGTTTCTTGCGATTCTGCCCTTTGCCGGCGAAGAGGAGGCCGCCGAGGCGGCCGACCGCATCCGGCGGGCGGTGGCGGCGGCGCCCGTTCCGGACGGCCGGGAGATGATCACGGTCACGGTAAGCGCCGGGGTGGCGGCCTGGCCACAGGCGCCGGCGGAGACGGAGATGGACCTGATCGACCTGGCCGACGCGGCGCTGTATTTTGCCAAGCGCACGGGCCGCAATCGCGTGGTGTGCCGCTCCGGGATGCTCGAGGCCAACCCCGGCTGCCTGCCCCGGTAAAAGGCAAAGCCGTCCGGCCAGGGCGGCGGCTGGAGCCGGCTAACCGGCCGGGGGCTTTGGAGCGGGCGGGATTTCCGGAGCGGCGGTCGCCACTGGCGGAAGGACCGCATCGGCCACGGCGTGCAAGAGCTCATTCAAGCCGCGGCCGGTGACGGCGGAGATCGCAAAGAACGGCAACTCGCGGCGCTTCGCCTTGCGGCGGAGGCTTTCCAGCCGCCGGCGGTCCTGGAGCACGTCGAGCTTGGTGGCGACGACGAACATCGGCTTGCGGGCGAGTTCCTCGCTGTAGCTGGCCAGTTCGGCGAGGATGACGTCGAAGTCGTGCTTCGGGTCGCGGCCGCTGGCCTCGCTGACATCGACCAGATGAAGCAGCAGGCGGGTGCGCTCGATGTGGCGCAGGAACTGGATGCCGAGTCCATGTCCCTCGTGGGCGCCCTCGATGAGGCCCGGAATGTCGGCGACGACGAAGGTGCGCTGGTCGGGCATCTGGACGACGCCAAGATGGGGCTCGAGCGTGGTGAAGGGGTAGTCGGCGATTTTGGGCCGGGCTGCCGAGATCCGCGAGATCAGCGTGGACTTGCCGGCGTTGGGGAAGCCCACCAGGCCGACATCGGCCAGCAGCTTCAGCACCAGCCGCAGGCGGCGTTCTTCGCCTGGCTGGCCCGGCTCGGCGAAGTCCGGCGCCTGGCGGGTGGGGGTGGCGAAGTGCTGGTTGCCGCGGCCGCCGCGGCCGCCGCGGGCGGCGACGAAGCGCTGCCCCGGTGCGGTGAAATCGAACAGCAGGTCGCCCGTGTCGGCATCGTAGACGAGCGTGCCGACGGGGACGGGGACTTCCAGGTCGGCGCCACTACGGCCGGTGCGGTTGCTGCCCTCGCCGTGGCGGCCGCGCTCGGCGCGGTGCTCGGGGTTGAAGCGGAAGTGGAGCAGCGTGTTGTGGTGCAGACTGGCCACGAGGACGACGTCGCCGCCGCGGCCGCCATCGCCGCCGCTTGGGCCTCCGCGCGGGACATACTTTTCGCGCCGGAAGGCGACGCAGCCGTTGCCGCCGTCGCCGGCCTTGACGCGGATGATGGCCTCATCAACAAACATTTCGCCGATCTGGATCGCCAGGAACGCAAAAGAGCCGCCGGCGGCTGTTCGCGCGCGGCGGCTCGTCGAATGCCGGAGCGGGAGTCGCGGGCCAGCTTACTGGGCCGGCTCGAGCTCGACGACGCTGACCCACTTGCCCAGGCGGCCGCGGTCGCGCCAGACCACGCGGCCGGGCACGCGGGCATAGAGCGTGTCGTCGCTGCCGATGCCGACGTTGTCGCCGGGCTTGTAGCGCGTGCCGCGCTGGCGGACCAGGATCGCGCCGCCCTTGACGATTTCGCCGCTGAAGACCTTGATGCCGAGCCGCTGTGCGGCGCTGTCGCGGCCGTTTTTCGAGCTGCCGAGCCCTTTCTTGTGCGCCATGGCGTGTCCTCCCTGCTGCCTAGAGCACGATCTCGGCGATCTTCACCGTGGTGAAGTTCTGCCGGTGGCCGATCGTGCGCTTGTACTGCTTCTTGCGCTTGAACTTGAAGACGATGATCTTGTCGCCGCGGCCGTGGCCGGCGATCTCGCCGCGCACGCGCGCCGAAGCCGCCTCCGGGCCGGCCAGAAGCCGGCCGTCGTCCTTGACGACGGCGACCACGCGGTCGAATTCGACCGCAGTGCCGGCCTCTCCGGGAAGCGTCTCCACCTGGATCGTATCGCCCGGAGCGACGCGATACTGCTTGCCGCCAGTTTCAATCACTGCAAACATGGGTTTATCCTCTTGTTGACGCGACAGGGGCTCGAACCGGAGCCGTCCCGGCGGGTGCTCGGGCGCCACGGCGCGCAGATGCGCCTCGCCTCGGCGCCACAACTTTCTATCCTAACGGATCTGCGACGGCGCTGCAAACGCCAGGCCATCTGAACCGGTCTTCATGAATCCCTCAAGCCTTCAGGGGATTGGCCGAAGAGAGGGCTGAGACGAGCGATTTCGCACGCCATGTCGACCCGAGATTTCATCAGCCTTCGTGCCAACCTGGAGCGCGCCGAGTATCAGCACGCGTTGTTCCGCGCGGCGCTGGCCGCCTATCTGGACGCCCTGGCCGGCGTGGAAGAGCACGTTTTCGAGCCGTGCGCCGCCAAGATCTCCGGCCCGCCGCCGTCGGTGGCCGTCGCGCGGCGGCGGCTGAGCGAGGAGCCGGACACGGAGGCCTTCGCCGAGGCGCGCACGGGCCTGAGGCGGGCGCTCGAGACGGCGCATGAGTTCATCACGCGCGAGCTGGCCGGGACGGTCGAGCTGCGCGAAGTGGTGCGGCTGCTGGAGGAGACGGCGGGGTCGTTGCAGCGGCGCTCGAGTCGGCAGGAATCCCGGTTTCTGGACGTGGCTTCGGGTCTTGAACGCGCCGCCCAGCGCGAGGATCTGCGGGAGCTGCGTCAGCAGATTCTCGTGCAGATCCAGCGGATCAGTGCGCTGGTGGAAGAAATGCGCGCCGAAAACCAGCAGATCATCTCCGAGCTGGAGCGCGAGATGCAGGGCTACCGCCGGAGGCTGGACGAGGTGGAGCGGGCGGCGCAGCGCGATGCGCTGACCGGGCTGGCCAACCGCGCATCCTTCGAGCGCCGCGCCCGGGAGATGATCGAGGCGGGCGTCAGCTTCAGCCTGGTGCTGATCGACCTGAACCACTTCAAGAGGGTCAATGACAAGCACGGCCATCTGGCCGGCGACGAGCTGCTGCGGCTGTTTGCGGCGCGGCTGAAGCGGCAGCTCCGGGCCGACGACCTGGCGGCGCGCTGGGGCGGGGATGAATTTGTCGTGCTGCTGCCCTGCCGGCTGAGCGACGCCATGACGCGGGCGCGCTTTCTCGAGCAGGCGCTCACGGGCGACTATCAATTCAGTGTGGGAGGCGAGACGCTGCGGCTGAGAGTGGGCGTGGCGATGGGCCTGGCCGAGCACCGCGAGGGCGAAACGCTTGAGGAAGTTCTTGGGCGGGCCGATCTGGCGCTGTACCAACACAAGGGCCAGCGCTGAGGCCGGCGCCCCCGGCTCCCCCCGTGCCTGCTAGGATCGGGAGGGAGACCGTGAAAGCCGTGGCCGAGGCGAGTGAATTTCGCGATCAGGCGGTGCTGATCTCGGGAGCGGGGCGGGGCATCGGCAAGCGGCTGGCACTGGCCTTTGCGGCCGAAGGGGCCCGGGTGGGGCTGCTGGCGAGGTCGCGCGCGGAGCTGGATCTGGCGGAGCTGGAGATCGGCCATGCCGGCGGCCGGGCGCTTGGGCTGTTGTGCGACGTAAGGGACTACGGGCAGGTCTGCGAGGCGGTGGAGCGCTTCCGCGCGTTTGCTGGAGCGGTGCGGATCCTGATCTGCGCCCACGGGGCGTTTGGCTCCATTGGGCCGCTGGCCGGTTGCGACCCGGCGGCGTGGATGGAGGGCGTGTGGACGAACCTGGGCGGGGCGATGCACCTGTCGCGCGCGGTGCTGCCGGAGATGCTGGCAGCGCGGGCGGGCAAGATCGTCTTCCTGACCGGGCCGGGTGCGGCGAGCCCGCGGCCGAATTTTTCTTCTTACAGTTCGGCGCAGGCGGCTTTGGCGCGGCTGGCCGAGACGCTGGCCGAAGAGGTGCGGGAGTCCAACATCCAGGTCAACTGCATGAATCCCGGCGCCACCTACACGAGCATGACCGAGGAGATCCTGGCGGCGGGCGAGCGCGCCGGGCCGCAGGAGCAGGAGGCGGCGCTGAAGCTTCAGTCGAGCGGCGGCACGCGGCCGGAGCAGCAGATCGAGCTGGCGCGGTTCCTTTGCTCGTCGCGTTCGAATCATGTGAGCGGGATGCTGCTGTCGGTCAGCGACAACTGGAAGAAACTGGAGCATTCGCGCTCGCACGGCGGGATGTTCACCTTGCGGCGGATCCTGCGCTCCTGAGCCGAGTGTCCGGCGGAAATCCTCAAGAAAGGCGGGCGGGCCGCCGATACGACGAGTGCGGAGGCTTGCCCGATGCCGTTGTCGCCGCTGACATTTACCGGGATCAGCAGTTTTTCGGACGATTTCCAGGTGATCCTGGATCGCTCGGTTTCCATTGCCAGCCTGCCGGCGCGGGCGCTGGAGCAGGAGCAGGCGGGACTGATGACGCGCAAGATGGCGGCCGCCGAGCTGCGTTCGGCCGTGGCGGATCTGGCGGCGGCGCTGCGGCAGTTGGGCGAGCTTTCGCGTGGCGGGGCGATGCAGGCGGCGAGCAGTTCCTACGCGGTGCAGGCAACGGCCGGACCGGGCGCCTTGCCGGGACTGTACCGGATTACCAATATTACGAGCCTGGCCTCGCAGGCCGTTGCGCGGACGACCGCCGGCTACGCTGATCCGGGCGCGGTGGCGGTGAGCGGCGGCAGCGGCGAGGTGGAGCTGGTGGTGGGCGGCGAGGCGCACACGATCAGCCTGGCGCCGGACAAAGACAATCTTGAGGGGCTGCGCGACGCGATCAACACGGGCAGCTTTGGGGTGACGGCAGCCATTCTGGATGCGGGCGAATCGGCCGGCGCCAGCCGGTACTATCTGTCGATCACGGCGAATGAGACCGGCGCGCGCACGATCGAGCTGAGAACCGTGCCGGGCGATGCCAACTCCAACCTGCTGACGGTGGTCTCGCCCGGCTCGGACGCCGCCTTCGAGCTGAACGGCGTGGCGATGACGTCGCCGGTCAACACGATCACCGGCGCCATCGCCGGCGTGACGCTGGAACTGAAGGCGACCACCGCGCCGGGCGCGGCGGTCGACATCAACGTGCGGCCTGGCGCCAACGGCGTGGCGGGCGCGTTGCAAAACTTCGTGAAAGCGTACAACACGCTGGTGGAGAAGCTGGACCGCCAGACGGGCAACAATGGCGGTCCACTGGCCGGCGACTCGATCGTCATTGACCTGAAAGCCGCGCTGCGGGAAATCACCGGCTATCGCACCGATGGGACGCGGGGCAGCCTGTTCGAGATCGGCGTTTCGATCGGCACGGACGGGGTGATGAGCTTTGATCCCGGCGTGCTCCAGTCGATTCCTGCGGCCGAGCTGCCCGGCGTGTTCACACTGCTTGGGAACGGTTCCAGCGGGCTGTCCGGCTTTGAAAACCGCCTCAACGCCTTCAGCGATCCGCTCACCGGCTCGCTTGCCAGCTTCATTCAGAACCTCGACCGCACCGACCAGCGGCTCACCGACCAGATCAATGCCATCTACGCGCGCGTCGACGCGACCCGCCAGACGCTGGTGGCGCGGCTTCAGGCCGCCGACACGCTGCTGGCCCGGCTCGAGGGCCAGAAAAACATGCTCAACGCGGCCATCGAGAGCCTCACGACCGTGGCCTTCGGCAAACGCAGCCAGTCATGACGCGCGCCGGCTCACTCGAACAAATTCTGTGCCGGCTCGCGGCCGTCAGCGAGGAGCTGGCGCGCCAGCTCGAACGGCGCGACCCGCGCTACCTCGAGTCCCTCGAAGCCCGGGAAGAACTTCTGACGGAATTGCTGGCGGAGCTCCCCTCGGCGAACTCTTCTCCGGCCGCCCGTGCCGCCCTCGAACGCATCCGCCAGATCGGCGAAACCTGCCAGCGCCAGGCCCAGGCCATGCGGCGGCAGGTGGAACGGGATCTGGCGGCGCTGGATGCTGAACTGGCGTACGCGGAATCACTGCGCCGGCTCGGCGGGCCAGAGGAAGGAGGCCTGCTCAATCTGCGAGGCTGAACCGGCTCAGTCCCATTCGCCGGCCTTGACCAGCTTGCGGATCTTGCGCTTGATCAGGTCCCGCTTGAGCAGGCTCAGGTGCTGGAGGAAGAGGATTCCGTCCAGGTGGTCGATTTCGTGCTGGATGGCCCGGGCCAGCAGCTCTTCACCCTCGGTCTCAAACGGGTTGCCATCGAGGTCCTGCGCGCGCACCCGGACGCGGTAGGCCCGCTTGACGTCCTCGCGGAAGCCGGGGATCGACAGGCAGCCCTCTTCGCCGATCTGGACGCCCTCCTTGACGAGGATCACCGGGTTGACAAGCACCAGCTTTGCCGCCGGATCCTCGCCGGCGCTGGGATCGAGCACGGCCAGACGGCGCAAGACGCCCACCTGCGGGGCAGCCAGGCCGATGCCCTTGTTCGCGTACATCGTCTCGAACATGTCGTCGGCCAGTTGGCGCAGCTCGCCATTGAACTCGGTCACCGGTTCGGCCGGGGTCTCCAACACCGGATCGCCATACTTGCGGATGCGCAGAATCATCCCTGTCTCAGAACTCCCTCACCTGTTGGATGTAGCCGTCGAAATTTCGACGCGCCTCCGCGAGCGAATCGCCGCCGAACTTCTCCACCATGGCGCCGGCCAGCACGAGCGCCACCATCGCCTCGCCGATGACGCCGGCGGCGGGCACCACGCAGACGTCGCTGCGCTCGTAGGCGGCCAGGGCCGGCTCGCGAGTGTCGAGGTCGACGCTTTCGAGCGGACGGCGCAGCGTGGAAATCGGCTTGAGGTAGCCGCGGACGACGATGTCCTCGCCGTTGGTGATGCCGCCTTCCAGCCCGCCCGCCTGGTTGGCGCCGCGGGTGAAACGGCGCTGCTCGCGGTCATAGTGGATGGTGTCCTGGACGCGCGAGCCGAACTCTTCGGCGGCCAGCTCCGCTTCGCCGATCATGACGCCCTTCACCGCCTGGATGGAGAGGATCGCCTGCGCCAGCCGGCCGTCAAGCCGCGAGTCCCAGGTGATGTGGGACCCCAGGCCGACGGGCACGCCGCGGGCGCGGACCTCGAAGACCCCGCCAACGGTATCGCCGGTGCGGTAGGCCTCGTCGACGACCTCTTTCATGCGGGCTTCGGCTTCCGGGTCGGCGCAGTTCAGCAGGACATCCTCTTTCTGCGCCAGCGCCACGAGCTCCTCCCAGGCGACCGGACGCGTGAGCCTGGCTGCCCCGACCTGGATCACATGGCTGAGGATCTCGATGCCGAACTGCCGCAGATACTGCCTGGCCAGTGCGCCTAGGGCGACGCGGGCGGCGGTCTCGCGCGCAGAGGCGCGCTCGAGGATGTATCGGGCGTCGTGGAAGTTGTATTTGATGGCGCCGGCCAGGTCGGCGTGGCCGGGCCGGGGCCGTTTGAGCGGTTTCTGTTTCCCGGCGCTGTCCGGTGCGGCCTCCACCGGGAGGGCTTCGGTCCAGTTGGCCCAGTCGCGGTTGCGGATGATCACCGCGATGGGCGCGCCGGTGGTCTGCGAATGGCGCACTCCGCTGACGATTTCGGCGGTGTCCGTCTCGATCTTCATCCGCCCGCCGCGGCCATAGCCCTGCTGACGGCGCCAGAGCTGGCGGTTGACCTCAGCGACCGAGATGGGGACGCCCGCAGGCAGGCCGGTGAGCGTGGCGACGAGACACTCGCCGTGGCTCTCGCCGGCGGTTTCGAATCGGAACATAAGGGGCTTGCTTTTCAGCGTACTGGAAATGCGGCTGGATCATCAAGTTTCGAGCACGAACCGCAGCGGCAGGTGGGCCGAGCGGCGGATGCCGATGCGGGGCGTGACGGTGATGGATTCGCGTGCCGGCGGGTGCTGGCGCAGGATTCGCAGCGGGCTGCTCACCAGGTCCCAGCCGTTGTGTTCGAGCGTGATGCCCAGGGCGCGGGTGAGCCTGCCCGGTCCCCGGCCGACGCCTTCCACGGCGCGGATCAGCACACAGCCCGGGATGCCGGGCGGTTCGGCGACGACGTTCAGGCAGTGATACATCCCGTAGGCGAGGAAGACATAGGCGTGGCCGGGCGGGCCGAAAAGGACCTCAGTGCGCGCCGTGCGGCCGCGCCAGGCGTGGGCCGCCTCGTCGCCTTCGGGCAGGTAGGCTTCCACTTCCAGGATCCGGCCGCCGCGGCCCTGATACTCCAGCCGCTGGCCGAGCAGCGAGCGGGCCACCTCCACCGTGGGGCGGGCGTAAAAGCTGCGGGGCAGGACTCGGCCGCTCATCTCGCGTTACGCTAAGTGAGAGTATCACGCGCCATGCGCCTGTTTGTCGGCCTGGACCTGCCCTACGAAGTGCGGCGCAACCTCGAGCTGCTGCTGCAACTGCTGCGGCCGAAGGCGGACCTTCAGTGGAGTCCGCCCGCCAACTTGCACATCACGACGAAATTCATCGGAGAATGGCCGGAAGAGGACCTGGAAATTCTCCGGGACGCACTGGCCGGGCTGGCCGTGCCCGGCGAATTTCGAGTGGATATCCAGGGGCTGGGCTGGTTTCCGGACGCGGACCGGCCGCGCGTCTTCTGGGCGGGGATCCGGGCCGGCGAGCCGCTGGCGGCGCTGGCCCGTGCCACCGAAGACGCCTGCGCCGCACTGGGCATTGAGCGCGAGAACCGCCCCTACAGCCCGCATCTGACGCTGGCGCGCATCCGGCGGCCGGTGGACCTCGGGCCGCTGCGCCGTGCGATCGAGGGGCTGGCCACGGACCATTTCGGCCGCTTTACGGCCGCGGAATTCCATCTTTATGAGAGCAAATTGCGCCCCGGCGGCAGCATTTACACCAAATTAGCGAGTTTTCCGCTGAAAAAATGATTGAGAAATTTCTCGCCATTTTCGCCGCTTATCTGATCGGCGGCATTCCTTTCGGGTATCTGATCGTGAAGCTGCGCACCGGCCGCGACGTGCGCACGATGGGCAGCGGCAATATCGGGGCGACCAACGTGCTGCGCACCACCGGCCGGGCCTGGGGCGTGCTGACGCTCGTGCTCGACATCGCCAAGGGCTGGGCGGCCTGCGCGCTGATGGAACGCGTGGCGGGCGGGTCGCCCGGGTGGGTGGCCGCGGCAGGCGTCGCGGTGGTGCTCGGCCACGCCTTTCCGGTGTACCTGCGCTTTCACGGCGGCAAAGCGGTGGCGAGTTTTGTGGGCGTGGCGCTGCACCTGGCGCCGTGGGCGCTGGCGGCCGTGGCCGCGGTGTTCGTGGTCACTGTGGCCTATACCCGGTACGTTTCGCTCGGCTCGATGGTAGGCGCCGGGCTGTTCCCCTTCGCCGTCTGGCTCCTGTACCATCCGCCTCTTCAGGTGCTGGCGGCCATCGTGTTTTCCAGCGCGTTCATCATCTGGCGGCACCGCTCCAACATCGAGCGACTGATGGCGGGCACGGAGAACGCCCTCTCGTTCGGAGGGAAGAAGAAGTGAAGCGGCTCGCCGTGGTGGGCGGCGGGAGCTGGGGCACGGCGCTTGCCCTTGTGCTCGCGCCGAAGTTCGACGAGGTGCGGCTGTGGGTCTACGAAGCGGACCTGGCCGAACGGATGGCGCGAACGCGCGTGAACGACCTGTTCCTGCCCGGGTTCGAGTTGCCGGCCCAGGTACGGCCGGGGGCAGACCTGCGGGCCGCGGTCGAGGGCGCCGACATCGTGCTGAGCGTGATGCCGTCGGACCATGTGCGGCGCCTGTACACGGAGATGCTGCCATGGCTGGAGCCGCGGATGCTTTTCGTCAGCGCGACCAAGGGGCTGGAACAGCGCACGCTCCGGCGGATGTCCGAGGTGATCGCGGAAGTGGTTTCGCAGCGTTTCCCGCCGCGGGTAGGCGTTCTCAGCGGCCCGACCTTCGCGCGCGAAGTCGCGCGCGGCGAACCGGCGGCGGTGGTGATCTCCTCGCAGGATGCCGAGCTGGCCCGTAGCGTGCAGCAGGCATTTGCAGGTCCGACGTTTCGACTCTACACCAACGGCGATCCCATCGGCGTGGAGCTGGGCGCGGCTCTCAAGAACGTGATTGCCATCGCGGCAGGCGTCTGCACTGGTTTGGGACTTGGGGCCAACACGTTGGCGGCGCTGATCACGCGCGGCCTGGCGGAGATCAGCCGGCTCGCCGTGGCGGCCGGCGGCCAGGCGCGGACGCTGGCCGGGCTGGCGGGGCTTGGCGACCTGGTGCTGACCTGCACGGGCGAGCTCAGCCGCAACCGCCGGGTGGGCATTGAACTGGGCCAGGGCCGGAGGCTCGAGGAGATCCTGGCCGCCATGCGCATGGTGGCGGAGGGAGTCCACACAACCTACGCTGCCGTGGAACTCGCTGGCCGGTTTGAGGTCGAGATGCCCATCACGCGGGAAATGAACGCCGTGCTGCGCGGACACAAGAGCCCGCGGGAAAGCCTGCGGGAGCTGATGGAGCGTTCGCTGAAAGAAGAATAGGGACCGGAATTCCGAAACATTTCGCGAAAACGCTTCACGGCTGGCGGCTTCTGTGTTAACATTCCTCAACATGCGAATGCTTTCCAGGTTCGTTCAGTGTCTGGGTCTGCTCGCGCTGGGAGCGGCGGCCGTGTGGGGGCAGGGGACCACCAGCCGGGTGATCGGCGTCGTGTCGGATCCGAGCGGCGCCAGCGTGCCCGGCGCCGTGGTGAAACTCATCAACGAAGGCACCAACGCCACATTTGAGACAAAGACAGCCGAAAACGGCGCCTATTTCTTTGAGGCTGTGCCCAGTGGATCGTACACGGTCATGGTGGAAGCGCCTGGGTTCCGCAAGTTTACGTCGCGCCGGAATCCGGTCACCATTGGACAGCCGGCCACCGTCAACGTGACGCTGGAAGTGGGCACGGTGACGGAAGTCGTGGAGGTGAGCGGCTCGGCCGAGATCGTCCAGACTTCCACTTCGGGCAACTTCGGCAACCTGTTCACCGAGCAGGTGATCCGCGACCTGCCGATCGTCGGCACGCGCGGGCGCAACCCGCTGGATCTGGTGGTCCGCCAGCCCGGCGTGGTGAGCGGCGCCAACACGGGCGGCGGCGTGCACGTCAACGGGGCGCGGGACCGCGCCTGGAACTTCACTATTGACGGCATCGACGCTAACGAGACCAGCGCCGGCGGCTCAAATTTTGCGCCCATCCGCATGAACCCGGACGTGCTGAGCGAGTTCCGCGTGCTCACGGGAAACGCCACTGCCGAATACGGCCGCAATTCGGGCGGCCAGGTGGCGATGGTCACCAAGAGCGGCACCAACGAGATTCATGGGACGGCCTGGTGGTTCTATCGCACGCCGCGCCTGAGCGCGAACGAGTGGGAGAACAACATCAACAACGTGGGCAAGCGGCAGTACCAGCAGAACATCCCCGGCATCGGCATCGGCGGACCGGTGATCAAGAACAAGCTGTTTTATTACGGCAACCTACAGATTCTGCGCACGCGCGAGTCGGCCGTGGTCAACTCGACCGTTTACACGAAAGAGGCCCGCGAAGGCATCTGGCGATACAACAAAGCGGGCCGCAACCTGCCGGCCGGCGTTGCCGGCGCCGCCGTGGATGAGCAGGGCAACGTTCTTCCCGGCGTGTCCATCGGCACATACAACGTGATCACGATGGACCCGCAGCGGCTGGGCTGGGACGCGCGGACCAAGGCGATTGCGCAGGCCGCGCCGCTGCCGAACAACTTTACCCTGGGCGATGGACTGAACACCGCCGCCTACACGTTCACCGCGCTGCAAATGGAAAAACAGCATGACGTGACGCTGCGCGGCGACTATATCATCAACAACAAGAACACGTTCTTCGCGCGCGTCAGCTTCGGCCGCCAGGACACCAACTGCGACCGCGTCAACGGCGGCTCGCCCGTCTGGCCCGGCGCGCCGTGCATCGTCAACACCAAGCGCGACCCGAAGAACCTCGCCTTCAACTGGCGCACCATGCCCGCGCCTTCCATGACCAACGAATTCGTCTTCGGCCTGAACCAGTTCGCCTTCGACTTCAACATTCCCACCGCCGACCTCACCAAGGTGAACCTGGCGACGCCCGTGGCCAACCCGATCGTCTACAGCTTCGGCAACGCGCGCAAGCTGAAGACGTGGCAGTTCGTCGACAACTTCGCCTGGATGCGAGGCGCGCACAACCTGAAGTTTGGCATCAACTTCCGCCTGGGCCGTCACCGCGACGTTCGCGGCTCCATCGGCGGCTACAACGCCACGCAGTCGGCCGATTTTTCGCGCGTCGTGAACGCCGTCGATGCCGCCGCCTTCGGCCTGCCCGCCGACATCAACCAGCAGTTCGACCGCATCACGCTGGAGACGCACATCAACTTCATGCTGGGCCGCGTCGGCAACACGAACCGCGGCTTCCCGTCGACAAAAGACAGCTACGTCACCGGGCTTTACAATTTCCTGGCGAAATTCAACGAATACGACTTCTATATCCAGGACACGTGGAAGGTGAACCGCAACCTGACCGTTGATCTCGGGCTGCGCCTCGAGGCCAAGCAGTCGCCGCGCAATCCCGACGGCCGGATCCGGCGGCCCGACCAGGTGGCCGTGGCCGGTGCGGCGCCGACCAACACGCTGAAATGGGTGCCGGGCAATCTGTACAGCGACGACGTTAACAACTGGGCGCCGTCCATCGGCTTTGCCTGGGATCCGTTCGGCAATGGGAAGACATCCATCCGCTCCAACTACCGCATCGCCTACGACCGCATCAACACGTTTGTGCTGAGCTCGCAGGTATTCCAGAACCTGCCCGGCATCGTCATCGGCCTCAACGACGCCAGCTATGGCCAGAGCGGCGGCCGTCTGGCAGGATTGCCGGAACTGAAGCCCCCGGCCGTCTCGCCCGAGTCGCTGGCCCAGCCGGCGCCGTTCTCCAACCGGACGATCACGGTGGTCGACCCGAACTTCAGGACACCGACCACGCACCAGTGGAGCTTCTCGGTGCAGCGGGAGGTTTTCCGCAATGCGGTCATCGAGGCCAACTATATCGGCCGCCGCGCCTACAACCTTTTCGGCGCCTACAACGCGAACCAGGTTGAGTGGCGCAACAACGGCTTTTACAATGCACTCGCCACGGTCAGTTCCGGGGGCGAGAGCCAGCTTATCAACCAGCTCATGGCGGTGGACTCGCGCAAGCGCTCCACCGAGACCGGCTCGCAGGCGCTGCGCCGCATTTATTCCGTGGACCTGAGCAACAATAACTGGGCCTTCATCGCCCAGGACCTGAGCCGCCGCGTCGTCGGCGGCCGCGGGCAGGCCGAGGCGGCCGGGCTCAGCCCATTCTTCTTCCTCTCGTTCCCGCAGTTCGCCAATGGGCTGAACGTGATCGACTCGAACGACTTCTCCACTTACCACGCCGGCCAGGTGCAATTTCTCAAGCGGATGAGCGGCGGGCTGGAGTATCAGATCAGCTACACGCTGGCCAAGTCGCTCGACACGAGATCTTACGACCCTGCCTTCACGGTCGTCGCCTCGGCCAACGCGCAATCGGCCGGCGGCACGCCGTTCGACATCTACAACCGCAGGCTGAACTACGCCCCCAGCGATTTCGACCGCAAGCACGTTGTGCAGACCTACTGGATCTGGGAACTGCCGTTTGGCCGCGGGAAGCGGTTCGGTTCGGCGGCTTCCGGGCTGACCCAGCGGCTGATCGGTGGCTGGCAGGTGGCCGGCATGGGCACGTTCCAGAGCGGAAGGCCGATGTCGGTCTATTCCGGCTTCTACACGTTCAACAACGTCGTGCAGAGCTTCGCCGACTGCAACGGCTGCAAGCCCACGATGGGCAAGGTGCAGGACATCGACGGGATGAAGTGGTACTTCACCGCCGAGCAGCGGGCGCAGTTCAGCAATCCGGCGCCTGGCTGGATCGGCAACACGGGGCGCAACTTCTTCCGCGGCCCCGGAGGCTGGGGCGTGGATATGACGGTGCTGAAGCGCACGATGATCACCGAGCGCTGGAACTTCGAGCTCCGCGCCGACATGACCAACGTCTTCAACCATCCGGTGTTTGGCTTCCCCACGGCCACCCGCAGTTTGACCACTTTCGGCCGCATCCGCGATTCGCTGGTCAGCGATTCGCGCAAGATTCAACTCGGCGCGAAGATCAACTTCTGATTTCCGGACAGCCAAAACGACACCAGGGCCGCGTCCCCCGGCAAGGGGGATGCGGCCCTTTGTTTGAGCATGTCAAACCGGAGACTCCTGCCGGCGCGAGGGATTCGGCGCCTCTTCGCGCTCTGGCTGCTGCCCCACGGGCATTTCTATTTCGGGCTGAAAGCCTGGACGGAGGCGGTGTAAACGCTCAGCAATTTTCCGATTGAATCGGGCCGGGCCTTCTGATAGAATCCTGCCAACCTCGCCAGCTGGGGCGGCGCCCGCGCAGGCGTTGTTCAGCTGCGCTCAGGGAATTCGATCATCACACAGAGACAGGGGGTTGAACCGAATGAGTCGTCTCTCGATTGCCAGAACAGGCCTCGCGCTCTGCCTTCTGGCCCTGGCGGCCATGTCGCAGGAGTTCCGCGCCACGATTTCGGGGCGTGTTTTCGATCCGACGGGCGGCGTGGTTCCGAACGCCAAGGTCACGGCCGTGAACTCGGCCACCAATGAAACTTCGACCGCAACAACAGACTCTACCGGCACCTACTCGATTCCGTTTCTGCGTCCCGGCACCTACAAGGTGACGGTGCAGGCAGAGGGGTTCAAGCAGTTCAATCGCGAGAACGTGGTCCTGGAAGTGGGCCGCATCTTTCCGCTGGACGTGACGCTCGAGGTCGGCATGGTGACTGAATCGGTCAATGTCACTGCGGAAGTGGCGGTGCTCGAAACGCAGACGGCGAGCCGCGCGGCGGTGGTCACGCAACGGCAGGTGGCGGAAATGCCGCTGAACTCGCGCAACCCGTTCATGCTCGGCGCGATGATGAGCGGCGTCACTTTCCGCGGCGCGGCCATCTGGCAGCGGCCGTTTGACAACGGCGCCATCGCCGAATGGTCGGTTAATGGCGGGCGCCAGTCCAACAATGAGTTCCTGATGGACGGGGCGCCGAACAACGGCCAGGCGGGCGGCAACAACATCGCCTACGTGCCCATCGTCGATGCCGTGCAGGAGTTCTCGGTGCAGCAGAACTCCTACGACGCACAGTATGGCAAGACCGGCGGCGGCATCTTCAACGTCGTGCTCAAGTCCGGCACGAACGAATTTCACGCCACCGGCTGGGAATTCATGCGCCGCAAGGCACTCGACGCCAACACCTACCAGAATAACGCCGTGGGCGCGCCGCGGCCCGACCACACGCTGGACCAGTACGGCTTCCAGCTTGAAGGGCCGCTTTACATGCCCAAACTGCTGCGCAAGGACGGCAACGTGCGACTGTTCTACCTGGGAAGCTTCGAGAATTACCGCGAGAAATGGCCGCAATTTCTGCAAAATTCTTACCCTGAGCCGGAAATGCGCGAGGGCGATTTCTCCAAACTCGTCGCCGCTGACGGCCGACCCATCACGATTTACAACCCCTACGCCTATACGCTGGTCGGCGGCGACCCGCAAAGGCAGCCCTTCCCGGGCAACATCATCCCGAAATCGCTGATCAGCCCGGTGGCGGCCGCGGTGACCAAGTACATGCCGCTGCCGAACGCCAAGACTGCGGGGGTGCGGTATTCCACCGTGAATAACCTGAATCCACAGTACGCAGCCAAGGACAAGTTCTACAATCTGATCCTGAAGTTTGACTGGAATTTCGGGCAGAACCACCGCGCTTTCGTCCGGCACGCTTCGAACGACCGCACCGAGGACCGCGCGGTGAACAACCTCGACAACAAGATCGGCACCGACGGCCAGCAACCGTTCCAGCGCATCAACGACGCCTACGTGCTCGACTGGGTCTGGACGGCGACGCCGACGACGGTGCTCAACGTCCGCGGCTCCTACAACCGCTTTATTGAGAAAGGCTTCGGCCGCGCCAATGAAGGCTTTGATCTCACCAGCCTGGGCCTGCCGGCCTCGCTCATCAACCAGTTGCCGACGCCGCGATACTTCGGCCGCTGGGAGTTCCCCGGCTACAGCTCGCTGGGCCGTTACCAGTCGATCAACATCACCAACAACTACAACCTGATGTCGAACCTGACCAAAATCTGGCGCGGGCACACGATGAAGATGGGGCTCGACCTGCGCCGCATTCACTTCATCCAGCAGAATACGGGCAACATCCTCTACTTCCAGGGCCAGACCCAGTGGACGCAGCGGCTGTGGAACCAGAGCGAACCAACCGCAGGCGATTCCTATGCTTCGTTCCTCATTGGCGGCGTCGGTGGGTCTGTCAACATTCCGCTGTATCCGTTCAACCGCCAGTGGTACGCGGCGCCTTATTTCCAGGACGACTGGAAGGTGACCCGCCGGCTGACGCTGAACCTGGGCCTGCGCTGGGACTACAACGGGCCGCCGGATGAGAAGTGGAATCGCCTGAATCGCGGCTTCAACCCGAGCGCCCCAAGCCCGGTTGCAAAGCAGATCCCGGCTTCGATGCTTGCCCTGTATCCGAATCTGGCCAACCTCACCGGCGGACTCGAGTTCGTAGGTGTCGGGGGGAACCCGCGGATTGCAGCCAGGCGCGACCTGAACAACTGGCAGCCGCGCATCGGCGCAGCCTATCAGTTGGCCAGCAAGCTGGTCGTGCGCGGCGGGTATGGCCTGTATTTCATGAATCCGAACAACGATTTCCTGAAGTTCGCCGGCTTCAGTGAAAACACGCCTATGGTCAATAGCGAGGACGGCGGGCGCACGCTTGTTTCCAACACGCTGCTCACCAACCCCTACCCCGGCGGCATCAAGTTCCCGGCCGGCGCCACGGGTGGCTACAACACGTTCCTGGGGCGCGACACGAGCTGGTTCAATCCCAACTTCTGGACGCCGCGGGTACACCAGTTCTCGTTTGGCTTCCAGTACCTGTTGACCGGGAACTCAACCATCGACGTCTCCTACGTCGGCAGCCGCACGGTAGGCGCCAACGACGAGCGCGCATTCAACATTCCGCCGCTCAGCTTCAGAAAGCAGTGCAACCTGCTCGAGGGGGGCAGTCCCGCTTACTGCAATGAGACCATTCCAAATCCGTTCAAGGGCATCGAGGCTTTCCGCGGCACAACGCATTTTACGGCCGACCGCCTCACCCGGTATCAATTGAACCGCCCCTTCCCGCAGTTCTCCGGCGACATGATCATGCAGGGCCTGAACACGTCAAAGATCTGGTATAACTCGCTCCAGATCAATTACAACCATCGTATCGGCCGTGACCTGACGCTGCTGTGGAACTATACGCTCAGCAAGATGGTCGAGCGGTGGGGCTACGCGGACCCCTTCGAGAACAAGCCCCAGCAGGGGCTGTACTTCAATGACCGGCCCCACTATTTCAAGTTCAACACTGTCTATGATCTTCCCATCGGCCGCGGCAAGAAATTCGGCGGCAGCATGGGCCGGCTGGCCGACGCGCTTATCGGGGGCTGGACCATCAGCACCTACACACAATGGGGCTCTGGCGAGCCAAACAACCTGCCGGCCAATGCCATCATGCTTCGGGATCCGCGCACCATTGGCGGAGACTGGAACGGCAAAGTCGACTGGAAGCGGCACCAAATCGTCGGATGGAACCCGTGCGTGCTCCGCATGTTTGATGACGGGCGCGTGGTACCTCAGCCCTTCTCCATTGCCCGGGGTTGCTCGCCGACCGACTTCAGCCAGTACGCCTGGCTGATGGTGCCGACATTCACCCCGGGCGGCGGATCCACGCCCAGCAACAGCCGCATGAACCCATTCCGCAGCGGCCAGATCCGCAAGCAGCTACTCTTTAATATGGATCTGGCGCTGTCGAAGACGATCCGGTTTACAGAGCGTCTCCGGGCCCAGATCCGCGGCGAGGCGTTCAACCTGACCAACTACTACTTCTTCGGCCGCGACAGCCACTTCAACACGAACCCCAACGACCCGAACTTCGGCACGATCTTCCCGCACCAGGCGTGGATCGGCAACGGTTATCCGCGTCAGGTCCAGATCGGCTTTAAGGTCTTCTGGTAGTTTCCCACGGAAAACTGGCCTGAGAGCGCCGGGCCGCCCCCAAACGGGGCGCCCGGCGCTTTTCGTTTGAAAATCAATCGCTTCTCTGAACGAGGGCCGGACGGGCCAGTCCCCTTCAGTAAAGCCGCGACGGATGTCTTCGGGCGACCGCAGAGTGTCTCCAACTCGGAGGTGGAGGATCCGTGTCGTTTGCACTTCTCTTCATGTTTAAAATGTGTTATAGGTTGAGCAGTGAGGGGTTTGGAGAGGTTAGATCGGCCGTATCGTTCCGGAGTCCCTGACACGGTTGAGTGAATTTGGAGGACTCTCGGAGCGCCCGGCCAGGATCGCAACCGCCAGACCAGAGGCTCTTTCAAGACTCTGCACAGGAGATGGACACGATGAAACACCAGCCTGTCTTTCGATGGGCGCTGGCGTTGCTAGCTGTTGCATCGCTGGTGAGCCCGGCGGCAGCACAGACGATTTACGGATCCCTGGCCGGAACGGTGACGGACTCCTCCGGAGCGGTGATTCCAGGAGCGGAGGTCATCATCCGTTCGATGGACCAGGGCCTGACCCGCGAACTGAAGACGGATGACACCGGTTTCTGGCGTGCTCCTTCGCTGCCCATTGGCCGGTATCAGCTTGAGGTCGTAGCCAAGGGGTTTGAGAAGGTGATCCGCGGCCCGCTCACGGTGGAAGCCTCGGTCGAGCGCGCCGTTGATGTAACGCTGAAGCCCAGCGGCACGCAGGAAGTGATCACCATTACCGAAGAGGCGCCGCTGATCGAAGCCACCAAAGCGCAGATCAGCCGCGGCGTCGAATCCAGGCGGATCCTCGAACTGCCTGGGCTGAACACGCTGACAGGTCTGGCGCTGCTTCAGCCGGGCGTGACCGGAAATAACGGTGGGCGGCCTGGCTCGGGCTTCGTGGTCAATGGCGCGCGCACCCGCTCGAACAACTTCATGCTGGACGGCGCCAACAACAACGACCAGTCGCTGTCGATCCCGCGGCAGACGCCGGCGCCGGAATACCTGGGCGAGTTCCGCATCATCACCAACACGTTCTCGGCTGAATATGGGCGGAACTCCGGGTCGGTGGTGATGCAGGTGACCAAGTCCGGCACGAACGAATTCCACGGCATCGCCCGCTGGAGCTGGCTGGGCAACGGCTGGGATGCATTCACGACAGGTCAGCAGCGGACGTTCAACGCGCAAAAAGCCGCCGGCGCCAGCGACTACGATGCCATGCGGCGCGCACGAGGCGTGATTGTGCGCAACCAGGTGCTGGGTTCGATCGGCGGCCCGATCATCAAGAACAAGCTGTTCTTCTTCGGCGGCTACGATCTGGATCGTCTCCGCTCGACGGCGAACCCGGTCACGACGACGTTTTCCCAGCAGGGGTGGGACCTGCTGACTCAGTATCAGAACAGCTTCGCCCCTGGCACGGTGGCGTTCCTGAAGCAGTGGTATCCGGTGGCCAATGACCCGACGCCCGTGGGTACCGTGAACGTGGCGATCCCCGGCGGTCCGACCCTGGCGATTCCCATTCAGCAGTACCGCCGTGGCGCCGGGCAGGCCCTTTCTTACGGGCGCGACATCCACCGCGGGCTGATGCGGTATGACTGGCGGCTGACCGACAAGGACAATCTCCAGATGCGCTGGATCAAGGACGACAATACCGATCCCGGCTCGCCCGCGTCGCTGGCGGTGAACCAGATCGGCTCGGTCGTCGTGAACAACAACGCCACTATCAACCACATCCGCGTCTGGAGTCCGACCCTGGTCATGGAGACCCGGCTCAGTTTTGCCCGCCGCGAGGCGACCTTCCCCGAGAATCTGCCCGCGCAGTTCTCCATCACCGGCTCCGGGCTGCCAACAATCGGCAATGCGAACTACCCGCAGTACCGCACGGACAACCTTTATGAACTCACGAACAACTGGTCGCACATGAAGTCCAAGCACACCCTGCGGTACGGCTTTAACTACCTCCAGTACCGCCTGAATTCGTTCTTCGCGCCAGCCAGCCGCGGCGTCATCAGCTACCCCAGCCTGGCGGACTTCCTCTTCGACCGCAACGCGCAGTTCAGCCAGTATGCGGGTACCGGCTCGGTCCCGGCCAAGACGCACGAGTTCCAGGGCTTCTTCGCTGACGACTATCGCCTGACCAACAGCCTGATGTTGAACCTTGGCATCCGCTATGAATACACGTCGGCGCCGTTCGGGTTCTTCTCCAACGCCAAGGCGGACATCAACAACTGGGCGCCTCGCGTTGGTTTTGCCTGGAGTCCGAAAGCCACCGATGGCCTCTGGGGCTGGATCAGCGGCGGCGGCCGGTTCGTGCTCCGCGGCGGTTACGCCATCAGTTACGACCAGGTGTTCCAGAACATCCTGCTAAACACCGCCCGGAACTATCCGCGCGGCGTGACGGTGACGCTGGCCAACCTGAACGGTTCGCAGATTTTCGACCCGGCCAAGCGTCCCGCGCCCCCGCAGCCGAGCGACTATACTGGCGACCCGAAGCTGCTGCCCTACCGCTACTTCTCGCCAGACAAGCGGATCCAGCAGCCCTATTCGCAGCAGGTCACTTTCGGCTTTGAGCGCCAGCTCACCACGGATTACGCCTTCAAGCTGTTCTACGTGGCGACCCGCGGCGTGCGGCTGGTGCGCGAGGCGGAGCGCAACCTTGGCTTCTTTGACGCTGCCGTCAAGGCCAATCCGTCGCTGCTTGAACCGGTCGTCCAGAGCTACGGGATGAAGCCGACCACCGTCAGCGGGCAGGCCGCCTGGCGCGTTGACCCCACCCGGGGGTCGATCCTCGTGGGCGACGGCTACGGCATGTCGAACTTCCACTCCATGCAGCTCACCGTCGAGAAGCGCTTCTCGAAGGGCTACCAGTTCGAGGCCAACTACACCTGGTCGACTTTCATCAGCGAAAACGATGACATTCTCGGCGGGCAGCTCAACCGCACTCTGCCATCTGTGCCGTTCAACATGCGGCTGGACAAGGCGCGTTCGGGCTTTGACACGCCGCACCGCTTCGTCCTGAACGGGGTCTACCAGTTCCCCGAGTTCTTCAAGGGCCGCGGTCTGTGGGGCCGCGTGGTCGATGGCTGGTCGATCTCCGGCATCACCACAATGCAGCAGGGATGGCCCTACAGCATCCTGAACGGAAACAACCCGCTGGGCATCCTGCCAGGTCAGATCTCGACCATCAACTTCAGCCAGCGGGCCGGCTACAACCCGAACGGCACGCCCAACACGGGCACGAGCCCCACGGTTCCGAACCCAATGTGGGTGGCGTATCCGAACAATTCGGGCCTCATCGGCGCCGGCGCCAACATCCGCCGCGTGGGCAACACCTACAACACCGACGCGGCGCTGATCAAGCGCGTCCGCACCGTTGGCGAATCGCAGAACCTGGAGCTGCGGTGGGAGGTGTTCAACGTCTTCAATTACCGCAGCTTCAACGCTCTGCCTGCCAACACCGTGTCCAACAACACCAACAACACCACGTTCCTGAACCTTGGCTTCACCAACGTGAGCGGCCGGAGCATGATCTTCACCGTCCGCTATCACTTCTAGGCCGGGTTCACCGCCCACTCCAGGAGGGCCCGGGAGCTCTGCCGAGCTTCCGGGCCCTTCCTTTTCGCAGGCTGATCCCGCGCGGTTGGCCCGCGGCCGACAGGCCAAGCGATACGGCCGTGGAGTGCGGGCATGGGAGCGCTGGCCCGAGGTGCATCCTTTCCAACGCGCGGCCCGTTCCTACCCTGACAAAGCCGGGGGAGCGAATCACCCGGGATGGAGCATCCGCGAGCTGCGCTCCAACATCCAGCCGTCTCTTGTTTTGGGAGGCATATCGGGCAACAGAAGGCGAGGCGTGCGGGGGAGACTTTCAGGGCGTTGAACGGTCGGATTCGCGGCCTTTGGAACCGCACGATTTCTGCTTCGCGAGAAGGGCTCTGAAAGGCTGGTTTTGGGGGCGGACAACAAAACGCCCCCGGCCGGAGACCGGGGGCGCGCACAGGAAGATGGGAGGGATCCGTGCTTGGCAAAAGACCGGATCGGCGGCACTGCCGCTACACGGGAGAGGCGCCAAGGCAGCCCTCACTCCGGGCCACCCTGGCCCTTGTTTTTTCGGATTTTCGTATGAAATGAAGGAATGTTTCTCAGTTAAAAACCAGCTTCGTCGTGGTTCCGCCGAGACGGATTTCCTGGATCTTCAGTTTGCCATTTTCTTCCGAGTAACGGACCGAAGTGGAGCTGAATTTCGAATCACCCTGCTCGACGCGGACGGTCGCCTCCACCTTTTCCTTGCCCTTCTGAATGATGGCTTTGCCATCCTCGACGATCAGCTTGTAATCGCCAGGCTTAAGCTCCTTGCCGGCGACAAGGGAAGGCTGGAAGAGGGTGACGTTGTAGGTCGCCGCAGAGGCGGAAAACACGGCAACAGCCAGAAAAATGGCGAGAAACTTCATGGTTTTGGTCATCGTGGACACTCCCTGGATTCAGTATACCGGATCTGATGCCCGGAAACCATGTCCCGGACATTAAATTTCCAACTTCTTAGTGGTGCTATATGAAAGCACTAGCACTCTCACATCAGCAGCCACCTGGGCACCGGCCAGACGAGCTCGAGCCCACACACCTGTCCATACGCGCCATCCGGCGCTCATGTTCTGTTTACAGTTGGAAATTCCGCCAGGAATCGACGTACATGAATCAGGGCTTCAGCCTCAATGTTTGGATCGTCGCCGAACCCATTCAGCCAGTGAATTTCGGGATCTTTCCTGAACCAGGTCATCTGGCGTTTCGCATATTGTCTGGTGGCGATGGCGGCCCGCTCGATCGCCTCGGGCACACTGAGGGCGCCTTCAAGGCAGGCCAGCGCCTCCTTGTAGCCGATGGACTCGAGTGCCTTGGCGTCCCTGGGCACGCCGCGTTCAAGCAGTCCTCGAACTTCGTTGAGGAGACCGGCTTCGAACATGCGGCGGGTCCGTTCGTGGATCCGTTCAATGAGGAGTTGACGCGGAGGCCGAAGGCCGAGCTTCAGCGCGCGGAAACCCTGGAGTGGCTTCCGTCCCTGTTCGAACAGCCGGGAAGCAGGCTGGCGCGCGCGCAGGCAGATTTCCAGCGCGCGAACGGTCTTCTGGACGTCATTCGGGTGGATGCTGGCGGCCGTGGCCGGATCGAGCCGGCGAAGGATCCGGTGCAGGCTGCCTTTGCGTCTGCGTTCGCGCTCCAGCAGCCGTGCGCGAAGCGCCTCATCGCGCGGCGGCGCCTCGGCAAGCCCTTCGAGCAGGGCACGGAGGTAGAATCCGGTGCCGCCCGCTACGACGGGAACGCATCCGCGGGATCGGATGTCGAAAAGTGTCTGCCGGGCAAGTCTGGCGTAGGTCCCAGCGCTGAACACTTCCCACGGCTCAAGGAGATCGAAGAGATGATGGGGGACGCCAGCCCGCTCTGCCGGCGGCGTCTTGGCGGTGCCGATATCGAGGCTGCGGTAGATCTGCAGCGAATCGCAGTTTACGATCTCGCCTCCGATGGCCCGGGCCACGGCCAGAGCGAGCGCGCTCTTGCCGGAGCAGGTGGGTCCGGCGACAACCAGAAGGGGGTGCGGGAGTCCCGGTTCGCTCATTTTGTTGCCGGCCCCGGCAAAGAGGGAGGAACCGGCGCGCGGCTGCCGCACATCAGATATAGTTAGGATAACAGCGAGCGCGGCCCGTCACCTCTGCCTTCACGGAGTGTCTGGACCGCCCGCGACAGGCCACCATGAACCATCTTTCCACAATCTGTTTCGGCTGGGCGCTTCTGCTGGCGCCGTTGCCGGCTGGCGCCGTTCAGGCGGCCCAGGCGCCGGCGGCGAAGACCGACAAGGCGGCGGCCTACTATCACGCGGCGCTCGGCCATCTCTATTCCGAGCTGGCGGCGCAGTTCGGAGGCCGGGGAGAGTATTTGCAGAAGGCGATCGAGAACTACCGTCTTGCCGTGCAGTACGACCCCGAGGCGCCGAGCCTCGCCGAGGAGCTGGCCGAGCTCTACGTGCAGAGCGGCCAGATCCGATCCGCCGTGAGCGAATTCGAAGCGGCGGTGAAGCGGAATCCCGATGACATCAACTCGCGCCGCATTCTGGCCCGCCTGTACACGGCCCGTATCCGCGAAGGCCAGTCCACGCGGATGAACGAGGAGATGATCAAGGCGGCCGCGGAGCAGTATGAGAAGGTTGTCGAAAAGGCGCCGCGCGACAAGGATGCCTGGCTGATGCTCGGCCGCCTGTACAAGCTGTTGCAGAACTCGCCGGCGGCCGAGCGCGCGTTCAAGAAAGTGCTTGAAATCGACGACAGCGACGAAGACGCCCTCACCGGCCTGGCGATGGTCTATTCCGATCTCGGCGACACGGCCGCGGCCAGCCAGGTGCTGAAGCGCGTGACGGAGAAGAATCCGAGCCTGCGGACGCTGCTCGCTCTCGCCTCGGCCTACGAACAGCTCCGGCAATACAAGGAAGCCGCGGAGACTTACCGCAGGGCGCTCGAACTAAACCCGGACAACCTGGACCTGAAGCGGGCTTACGCGCAGTCGCTGTTCGCGGCCGACCAGATGGAGCAGGCCCAGGCCGTTTTCGAGCAGCTGCTCCAGGCCGAACCAAACGACCTGTTGGCGCTGCTGCGACTGTCCCAGATTCACAGGCAGAAGCAGGATTTCGCGAAGGCGGAGGAGTATGCCCGGCGGGCGTCGAAGCTCGATCCTTCCAACCTCGAGGTCCAGTACAACGAGGTGAGTCTGCTGGAAGCCCAAGGCAAGCTGAAGGATGCCATTGCCCGGCTGAAGGAAATACTGGCGACCCAGGAGCGGCGCCCGTCTTCCTTCGGAGACCGCAACAACCGCGTGATCCTTCTCGAGCGGCTCGGACTGCTCTACCGGATGTCGGACCAGACCCAGGAAGCCATTGCGGCGTTCCGCGAAATGGCCGAGGTCGACCCGGACTCCGCGCCCCGCGCCGCCGCCCAGATCATCGACGCGCTGCGCGCCGCCAAAGACTTCGCTGGTGCCGACCGCGAAGCAAAGGCCGCCTTGCAGAAATTCCCGCAGGACCGGCTGGTGAAGAGCATGGCGGCCACCGTCGCCGCCGACCTGGGACGGTTCCGCGAAGCCGAGTCCCTGCTCAGGGGGCTGCTCGACGGGAAGAACGACCGCGAGGTCTGGATATCCCTCGCGCAGGTCTACGAAAAGCAGAAAAACTGGACCGAAATGGCGCGCGCGCTTGACAAGGCGCAGGAGCTTTCCACGACGCCTGAGGAAAAAGAGGCGGTGCATTTCATGCGCGGCGCCATGTATGAACGCCAGAAAAAGTACGACCTGGCGGAGGCCGAATTCCGCAGGGTGCTGGAAATCAACCCGAAGTCGGCCTCGGCGATGAACTACCTCGGCTACATGCTGGCGGACCGCAATGTGCGGCTCCAGGAGGCGCTGGAGCTCATCCAGAAGGCTGTGGCGCTCGAGCCGAACAACAGCGCTTTTCTTGACTCGCTGGGCTGGGTGTACTACCGCCTCAACCGGCTGGAAGAAGCCGCTGAATGGCTCCAGAAATCGCTGGAGCGCAGCAGCCGCGATCCGACAGTACATGATCATATGGGAGACGTCTACTCCCGCCTCGGGCGCTTGAAGGAGGCGGTGCAGCACTGGGAGCGGTCGCTGGAGGAATGGCGAACCAGCGCCCCGACGGACGTGAACGAGGAGGAGATCGCGCGGGTCCGCAAGAAGCTCGAAAATGCGAAGATGCGGCTGGCGAAGGAAGCCGCCGGCAAGCGGGAAAACTGACCGTGGCCGGCTTTTCTATTCACGGCGCTTTCGGGCAGAATGATTTCATGAAGCGTTTCACCCTTTTCCTCTCGTGTTTTGCTCTGCTGACGCTGTCCGCCACGGCCGGCCAGCCCCTGGGGAAGCCGCCTGCGTTGAAGCAGCGCACGGCGATCTCCGATCTTGCGGCGCAGCCGGAAAAATACGTCGGCAAAATCGTTCAGGTGCGCGGCCGCGTGACGGAAGTCTGCGAGAAGATGGGCTGCTGGATGAACCTGGTGGATCCGGCAACCAGTGCGCGCGTCCGCGTCAAGGTGAAGGACGGCGAAATCGTGTTCCCCAAGGACGCTGTCGGCAAAATGGCCGTGGCGGAAGGAAAATTCGTCAAAATCGAGCTGACGCGCGAGCAGGCGTTGGAGCGGGCGCGGCACGAGGCAGAGGAGAACAACAAGCCGTTCGATCCCGCATCCATCACCGGACCGGTGACGATCTATCAGATCCAGGGCACGGGCGCGGTGGTCGAGTAGCCTGTCGCCCGGCTTACCGGCAGCGCCGCCGATCTGATAGCATGACTGCGCTATGCTCCTGATCGCGGTCATTCTCGGCGTATTCACCTACGGCATGATCGCCGCCATGCTCGGCACGATCCTGCCCGAGCTGTCGCGGCGTTTCCAGCTCACCCCGAACCAGAACGGCAAGATCAGCATGATGCAGGCCCTGGGCCTGATGTTCGGCGGATTCTTCGCCGGGCCGCTCATGGATCTCCAGGGAAAGAAGCTCGGCATGCTGTTGTCGCTGGCCCTCATCGGGCTGGCCCTGGTCGGCCTGCGAGCGGCCAAAGGCTTTCTGCCGATCGCCGGCATGATGTTCATCCTGGGAACGGGCGGCGGTGCGCTGGTGACTTCCTCGTTTGCCGCGGCCAACGACATTCAGGTGTCGTGGCTGCGCGGCGCGGCCGTATTCAATGCGGTGAACCTGTTTTTCGGCCTCGGCGGGTTGATGACTCCTCTGATTGCGGCGCGTGTCTTCAAGAACGACGTGCCTAGGCTGTTGCTGTTTTCGGCCTGCGTGGCCGTCGCGGCGCTGATCGTGAACTCGACAACACCCATGGCGCCGCCCAGCGGCAAGGTGTCGTTTCAGGCAGAACAGGTCGCCTCGCTGATCACCAGCCCGGTTCTTCTGTTGTTGTCCCTTGCGCTGTTCCTGTATGTGGCCTGCGAGGTAGGCGTGTGGAACTGGCTGGCGCGGCATCTGATTGCGCAGGGCGTGCCGGATGACAAGGCGCTGACGATCCTGTCGCTCGGCTTCGCGCTGGGGCTGCTGGTCGGCCGCGTGGCCGTGGTCCCGGTGCTGGGCAGCGTGACGCCCAAGGCGGTGCTCCTCTCGGCGGCGCTGTTGATGGCAGTGACCACCTACATCATGCTTCAGACGTCGAGGCCGTCGATGGCCTGGGTCTCCGTGTTCTGCGGCGGGCTCGCGATGGCGCCGGTGTTCCCGACGGCGCTGGGCCTGGTGGGCACGGCTTTCAAGCCGGCGGGCCTGGACGCGACGGCGACAGGGATCGCCTCCACCTGCGGGTGGCTGGGCCTGGTAGTGAGTTCGCCGATAATCGGCGGCATTGCGGGCGAGGATCCGAAGCGGCTGAAGAAGGCGTTGCTGCTGCTGCCGGCGGCTTCGCTGATTCTGGCCGGCGTCATCCTCGCTTTGCCGCAGCTTTAGGCGTCTGCGGCCTGTTCAGGCAAGAATGAGGCGGCGGCTTGTCCAGATTCTCCGCTCCAGCGCGTTTCAGCTCGCCGCCGCATACTGCGCGGTTTCCGCCGCCTGGATCATTCTTTCCGACACGGCGGCGGCGCGCCTTTTCCCGGATCCTGCCCAGCTATCCCGCGTCAGCCAGTACAAGGGCCTCGCCTTTGTCCTGGTCACAACGATTCTTCTCTACATGGTGCTCCGCAGGCGGCTGGAGGCAATGGAAGCATCGCGCCGGGCGGTGGAGGCCAGCGAGCGCCGCTTCGCCGCGTTCATGGACAACCTTCCCGTGGCCGCATTCCTGCGCGACCGCAGCGGCCGCTACGTCTACGCCAACCGCTATTGGATCGAGAACTTCGCCCAGACGGAGGCCTGGGTCGACAGGGAGCCCCGCGACCTGTTTGCCGCCGACATCGTGGCGCTGGCCGACGAAGACCATGCCCGCGTGCTGGCTGGAGAACCCGTGGCCGAGCGCATTCTCACGTTGCCTGTGCGCGGAGAAGAGCGCGTCTTTTTGGTGCGGCGCTTTCCCGTGCCGGCCGAATCCGGGCTCCTGGTCGGCGCTTTTGCCGTGGACATCACCGAGCAGCGGCGCCTGGAGGAGCACCTGCGGCAGGCGGCGCGAATGGAAGCCGTGGGCCTGTTGGCCGGCGGCGTGGCGCACGATTTCAACAACCTGCTCACCGTGATCCAGGGCTATGCGCAGACATTCGCCCAGGCCGATGCTCCGCCGGATTGCATGGCCCGAGCCGCCGAAGAGATCCGCCGCGCTGTCGAAAGAGCGGCGCAACTGATCTCCCATCTCCTCCAGTTCACACGCCGGCAGCGTACGGCTGTGGCGCCGCTGGACGTGAACCTGACGGTGGAATCCGTCCTCTCGATGGTCGAGCGGCTGATGGGAGAGAAGATCCGCCTGCGCTGCCGCCTGGAGGCGGGATTGCCGCCCGTGCTGGCCGAACGAACGCAGCTCGAGCAGATCCTGCTGAACCTGCTTGTGAACGCGCGCGATGCGATGCCGGAAGGGGGCGCCGTCGACATTGAAACGCGGCTGGTCCGCGTTCCGCAATCCGGCCAGAATGAGCAGCCGGGCCTACGGCATGGCACTTACGTACGCCTCTCGGTGAAGGACGAAGGACATGGGATGGATGAAGCCACGCGGGCACGCATCTTCGAGCCGTTCTTTACCACGAAGGAGCCGGGCCGGGGAACTGGCCTGGGGCTGACTTCCGTTTACGGGATCGTGCAGGCGCTGCACGGGACGATCCGGGTGGAGTCGGCGCCGGAGCAGGGAACGCGGTTTGACATCGATCTGCCTGCCCAGGAGGCAGGCTCGCCACAACCCGGGATGCCCCCTTGCCGGAGCGAAGGCCGCATCCTTCTGGTGGAGGACGATGACGCCGTCCGGCAGCTGACCCGGCAGTTGCTGGAGCATTTCGGTTATGAGGTGGTAGACGCGCCCTCAGCGGCCAAGGCACTGGAGATTTATGCCTCTGCGGCGGCCCCGTTCGCGCTGCTGATCACCGACGTCTCGATGCCGGAGATGGATGGCACGGAGCTGGTGCGGCGGCTGCGAGGCATCGATCCGGAGCTGCCGGTGCTCTTCTTCACCGGCTATTCCGAAGAACTGGCCCGCTATCCCGCGGACCTGAGGGACACGCCGGTGCTGGCGAAGCCCTTCTCGGCCGAAGCGCTCGCTGCTGCCGTGCGCCGGGCGATGGAACGATCAGCGGCCGCGTAGGCTTCGCTCCCACTCGATCATCAGCCCGGCCGCGGGAACCACCGGGAACAGCTTCAGGAAACTGACATAGGCCTGGCCAGTGGCGGAATTGAAGCCGTTGAATGCGTCGAAGGTCGTGTTGCGCCGGTTGGTGGCGTTCATCACTTCGGCATACAGCATGCCGCGCCATGTCCAGCCGCCGGCCGTTTCCACGTGGAATGATTTGTTGAGGCGGAAATCCAGCCGGTGATAGGCGGGCAAACGCAGGGTATTTCTATGATCGCTGAGATAATATTGCCCATTTTGCCAGCGCAAAAAGCCGGGAATAGGATAATTGCTTCCGTACGAATAACGTGCACTGAAATGCACCGACGGGCTCACGCGCCAGCTTCCGAACAGCGTCACCGTGTGGCGCTGCTCGCTGTCGGCCGGAAAGGTGGCGCCGGTGACCGAGTCGCGCATCCGCGTTTTCACCCACCCGTAGGAAAGCCAGCCGGACAGCCGGTTGGCGGAGCGCCGCTCGAGGAACAGTTCCACGCCGCGTGCGGAGCCGCGCACGGAATTTACATACGGGGGAGAGACGGGGGGCACGAACACCAGCCCGTTGGCCAGCAGGCGCGGCTCGGCGAGCGGCTGTGCAATCAGGTCCCGGTCCGCCCGGTAGAACGTCTCCACGCGGAACCGCGTCCGGTCGTCCAATAGATGCTCGAAGCCTGTCACGAAATGATTGGCGCGTTCCGGGGCGAGGAAACGGTTGCCCATTTTGTCGACGAAACGGACCATCAGCGACGGGTACTGGACGGCCTGGCTCCATGCGGCTGTCACCCGCGTGCGGGAAGCCAGCCGAACGGCGAGCGAAGCGTGGGGCGAAACCGCCGCCGGGCCCGCCACGCTATCGCCGTCGATGCGCGCCCCCACGCCGACGGTGATCCACCGGGTTGTATGGAGCTGCCGCAGGAAGGCGCCGCCGCGGACCCCGGTCCCGTGCCAGTTGTCCTTGCGTCGCAGCGCGAGCGGGTTGAACTGGTAGCGCGCCGTGAAGCCGTCGTCATGCAGCCGCCGCGCCACGCCGCCGGCCTCAAACGGCGAACGCGGATTCCAGCTCCAGGCCACGCTGCCGTTCCATACCCATTCGCCATACCCCATGCGGTTCAGTTCCAGCTCCAGGTTGTTGACGTTGTAGGCGCGCTCCCGCATCCACGCGAGCCGCTGCGTCACCAGCACGTTCGATGCCGGCGCCCAGCGCCAGGCGGCGCTGGCCAGCGTGGCATGATATTCGCCGTTCATGATCGAGTTCAGCCCCAGCCGCTCGCGCACGTGCGTGCGGTCCAGGTCCGACCGGCCGTCGAGGATCGATAGCGTCACCTGCTGCGCCGGCGTCAGGTCCCAGGTGAAACGGCCCTCCGCGTCGACGTAGCCAAAGGCCAGCCAGTCGTCGGCCGTGCTTCGCCGCAACAGATATTGCAGGTAGCTCTTCCGCGCCGCCGCAAGCCAGGAGCCCCGCCGCTGCCGGCCGACCGGCCCTTCCAGGATGACTCCGGTGCTGGCGACGCCCGCATTCACCCGGATCGCCGGCGCAGCGCGGCTGCCGTCGCGCAGCCGCATCTCGAGCGCCCCGGCCGTACGGTCGTAATACTGAACGGGCGGAGCACCCGCGTGCAGAACCATCTCCTCCACCAGGTCAGCATTGATGATCGATACCGAACCCGTCTTCTCCTGGCTCTGCACCGTGTGGAAGGGGCTGTGCAACAGCACTCCGTCCAGCAGGACGCCCGTCCGTTCAAAGGCTGCCCCGCGCAGGCTGAACTGTGCGATGTAGTCCCTGGAAGAGGCCACGCCCGGCAGCGCCTGTACGGCGCGCAGCGGATCGTCGACGAGCACGCCCGCCAACGTCTTCATCTCCACGCCACGCAGCACCCGTTCGCTTGGGCTGCCTTCCACCTGCACGGAGAAGGCGCCCTCGCGCACGTCCACGGACTCCCGCCGTGTGAGCGTGTCCGGGGTCAGGGCGATTTCGATCTCCGCCTCGCCCGACAACTCCAGCCGCACTGGCCGATAACCCACCAGATGCGCCGTGAGCACGCACCCGGGCTGGACGTCGCCCGCAAACGCAAACCGGCCTTCCATGCCGGTGACGATGCTTTCCGTGCGCTCTCCGCAGGCGAGCGTCACGCGCACCAGCGCCAGCCGTTCTCCGCCGGCCGCGTCCCGCACGGTTCCGCGGATCTCCGCCGGGGCAGGCACGGCCACGGCCCAAAAAAGGATTAGCAGGTCCTTTGCAACCCGCATGGTGTCATCATAATTCTCAATGCGGCTGGCGAACCATGATGCCATCGCCGAGCGATTGCCGGCCGCGGCAGGGTCTTACCTGCTGGTGCTGCGGCTGGATGAAGAGGCCGTGCTGCGAGTGGGCGCTCTCGGTGCATTCCACTTCCCTGCCGGGCTGTACGTTTACGCGGGCAGCGCGCGCGGACCGGGCGGCGTGCGCGCACGGGCCGGCAGGCATCTGAGCGCCCATCGCACGCTGCATTGGCACATCGATCACCTGTTGCGCATCGCAGCGCCTGTTGGTGTCTGGACCCGTCTGGGCCGTCGGCGGCTCGAATGCATCTGGGCTCGTGCCCTGGCGAGTGACCCCGGCTTCTACGATCCAGCGCCGCGTTTCGGAGCGTCGGATTGCCACTGTCCCTCGCACCTGTGGCGCCTGCGCAACCCGCGCAGCCATTTGCGCCGGCTGCTTTCCGCACTTCCATTTTCGCCGGCCTGCCTGTGGCAGGATGAGTCTGTGAGCGCGTGCAGGGAGGAACACCCATGATGCGACGACTTGCCGCAGTGGCCATGGTGCTGGCCGGGATTCTGCCGGCTCAACAGCGCCCGTTGCCGAGACTGCGCGTCAGCGACAACGGCCGCTTTCTCGTCACTGAGGACGGGCGGCCGTTCTTCTGGCTGGCCGACACGGCCTGGGAGCTGTTTCACCGCCTGAACCGCGAAGAGGCGCTGCGCTATCTGGACACGCGCGCCCGCCAGGGCTTTAACGTGGTGCAGGCGGTCGCGCTGGCCGAGCTCGACGGCCTCGCGGATCCGAACCCTTACGGCCACGTGCCACTGATCGACCGCGACCCGGCGCGGCCCGCCGTCACGCCGGGCGCGGATCCCGCCAAACCCGGATCCTACGATTATTGGGACCATGTGGATTTCATCATCGACGCAGCCAACGCGCGGGGCATCTACATCGCCCTGTTGCCCACCTGGGGCCGATGGGTGAAAGACGAGCCGATTTTTACGCCGGAAAAGGCGGAAATCTACGGAAAATGGCTCGGGAATCGCTATAAATCAAAAGGAATTATCTGGGTGTTGGGCGGCGACCGTCCGGCCGGCGGCTACGAAAACATCTGGCGCGCCATGGCGCGGGGCATTGCGGCCGGCGTTACCGGCAGCGAAAATTACCGCGCCGTGCTGATGACCTACCACCCGCAGGGGGGCGCAACATCCTCCAGCTGGTTTCACAACGACGCGTGGCTCAGCTTCAACATGCAGCAGAACGGCCACGGCCTGCCCGGCGTGCGGCAGTCCTTCGTTCATATCGCCGGGGACTACGCGCGGACTCCGGTGAAACCCGTTCTCGACGGCGAGCCGCTGTATGAGGACCATCCGCTTGCCTTCCGCGCGTCCGAGTTCGGCTATTCCTTCGACGCTCACGTGCGGCAATACTCCTGGTGGGACGTCTTCAGCGGGGCCTTCGGCCACACTTACGGCAATCACGCGGTCTGGCAGATGTATGCGCCGGGACGCCGGCCGGTGAATGGCCCGCTGATGTACTGGCATCAGGCGCTGGAGCGGCCCGGAGCATCGCAGATGCGTCATCTGAAAGCGCTGATTGAGTCGCGTCCGTTCCTGTCGCGCGTGCCGGATCAGACGCTGCTCCAGGACGCGCTTTCCGGCGCCGATCATATTGCGGCTACGCGTGGCGAGGGCTATGTGCTCGTCTACAGCGCACAGGGCCGAAGGATTGCGCTGAACCCGCTTCCGTTTCCGCGCGCCCGCGCCTGGTGGTACAACCCGCGCAGCGGCGCCGCGGAAGCCGCCGGCGAGCTCGATGCCTCGCAGCCGCAGACGATGAAGTGCCCTTCGGAAGGGTTCGGCAGCGACTGGGTGCTGGTGCTCGACGACGCCTCGCGCCGCTTCCCGCCGCCCGGCGCGCCCCTGCGCTGACACACGTCGGCTACGCTGGGGAAGAGAAGCGCCGCGCGCGATGCAGGAGCCGCAGGTCACCGTCATTGTCGTGAACCACAACCGTGCTGAGCTGCTCCGGCAGTGCCTGCTTTCGCTTCTGGCCCCGCAGGGCGCGGATTTCGAAGTCGTCGTGGTCGACAACGGCTCCACGGACGGCTCCGTGCAGGTGGTTGAGGAGTTCGCCGCCAGGGCGCCCTTCCGTGTCAGGCTGATTCGCAACGAAACAAACCTGGGCTTTTGCGCGGCCAACAATCAGGGCATCCGGGCCTCGCACGCGCCGTTTGTCGCGCTGCTGAACAACGACGCCGAGGCCGGGCCGGGCTGGCTTGGGGCGCTGCTCGAAGCCTTTGCCGATCCGCGCGTCGGCATGGCCGCTTCAAAGATCCTCGTCCATGAGGACCCGCGCGTCATCGACAAGGCGGGCCACCTGATCTACCTGGATGGTCAGAACCGCGGCCGCGGCACCGGCGAACTGGACCGGGGCCAGTACGACCGCCGGGAAGAGGTCCTCTGGCCCGACGGCTGCGCCTGCATGTACCGCCGGGCCATGCTCGATGAGATCGGTCTGTTCGATGAAGATCTGTTCGCCTACGGCGATGACGCGGAGCTGGGGCTGCGCGCCCGCATCGCCGGGTGGCGGTGCCTGTATGTGCCGGAGGCAGTGGTGCGGCACCACCGGGGCGCCACGCTCGGCGTGGCCAGCCCGCGGCGGATCGCGTTGATCGAGCGCAACCGCGTGCTGCTGGTGGCGAAACATTTTCCGTGGGATCTGTTAATGCTGAATCCGCTTTTCTACGCCGCCCGGCTTGCCGCCGGGGCATGGGCGGCGCTGCGGGGACGGGGCGAGGCAGGCCGCATTCGCGGTGCCGGCGCCCGTCTGCGCCTTCTCGCCGCACTGCTCCAGGGCGACCTCGAGGCGTTCATGCGGATCCCGGCCACGCTGCGCAAACGGCGGCAGTTGCGCCCGTTGCGGCGGATGTCAAACAGCGAGATCCGCCGCCTCCTGTGGCGCCACCGCATCGGGCTGCGCGAGCTGAGCGAGCAGGCGGCGATTGCCGCGGCCGCCGACGGTCAGCGCGCGTAGCGCAGCAGCACGAATCCGCCCGCCAGCAGGATCACGAAAGCCAGCGCGAGCCAGTCAAAATACCGGTCGATAAAACGCCGCACCGGCTCGCCGAACAGGCGCAGCAGCCCGGCGACGAGAAAAAAACGCGCTCCGCGGCCGGCGAGAGAAACAGCGGTGAAACCGGCCACGTTCATCTGGAACGCGCCCGATGCGATGGTGAATACCTTGTACGGAATGGGTGTGAAGGCAGCAGTAAAAACAATCCAGAAATCATACTGCTGGTACCAGGCCATCACCTGCCGGTAATACTGCTGCGCGTGATAGAACTCGATGACGCGCATGCCGACCGTGTCCATCAGGAAGCGGCCGATGCCGTAGCCGGCGATGCCGCCGAGCACGCTGCCTGCGGTACAGATGCCTGCCAGCAGCAGCCAGCGCCCGGGCGCGCCCAGCACCAGCGCGATCAGGAGCGCGTCGGGAGGGATCGGGAAGACGCTCGATTCGGCAAAGGCGAGCAGAAACAGCGCGGCCTGGCTATGGGGGCTGTGCGCCCATTGCATCATCCAGTCATAGAGCCGGCGGTGGATGCGCCAGCGCGCCACGGGCAGGGCCTGTGAGCTCATACGGGAAACATCCAGTGTAGCCTGCCTCCCACCGATAGCACACGCCACGGCAACGGCCATCGCGGCGCTGCCGCTGTGGCGGTTACACTGTTGGCTGGGACTGATCCCGATTCCCGGACATTCTGGAATCCCCGTGCAGCCAGGCTCCGAGCCGACCACCCCCGAAACCGCGCCTCCCGGCGCCGCGCCGCGCGACGCCTGCCCGGCCTGTGGCGAACACGAGTTTCGCACGCTGTTCCGCGGCACGGACCGCCTGTTCGGCACCACCCAGGAAGATTTCCTGATCGTCGAGTGCCGGCAGTGCCGGCTGATCCGGCTCTTTCCCTGGCCGGAGCCGGAAAAACTGCACCAGTACTATCCGCCGGACTACTGGTTTGATCCGGCGGCCTCGGCCGCCGATTCGCTGGCCGAGCTCTGGCGCCGCATCGTCATCCGCGATCACGTGCGCTTCGTGCGCCGTGCGCTGGCGGCTGCGCCGCCAGATTCGCTGGTGCTGGACGTCGGCTGCGGCGGCGGCCTGTTCCTGCGCGAACTTCACCTGCCCGAACACCGTGCCTTCGGACTGGACTTCTCCCTCGACGCCGCCTCTGTCGCATGGTCGACCAACGGTGTGCCCGTGGCCTGTGGCGCCCTCACGCGCGCCCCCTTCCGCCCGCGCTCATTCGGCCTGATCACGATGTTCCACGTGCTCGAGCATCTGTACGATCCGGCCGCGTACCTCGAAGCAGCGCGGGAGCTGCTGGTGCCGGACGGACGCCTGGTGGTTCAGGTGCCGAATGCTGGCTGCTGGCAGTTCCTGCTCTTTGGGGCGCACTGGAACGGGCTCGATGTGCCCCGCCACCTGATCAATTTCCGCGAGTCCGACCTGGAAGCGCTGCTGGATTCAGCGGGCTTCGAGATCGTCCGCCGCAAGCATTTCTCCTTGCGCGACAACCCGGCGGGTCTGGCCTCGACGCTCGCGCCGGCGCTGGATCCGATGGGCCGCCGCGTGCGCCGGGCCGACGGCTCGCCGCGCGCGCGGCTGCTCAAAGACGCCGCGTATTTCCTGCTGATGCTCGCCTCCATTCCGTTCACGGCGCTGGAAGCGGCCTGCCGCGCCGGATCCACCATCATGGCCGAGGCGCGCCTGAGACAATGACCTACCGCGAAGCCCGCCGCCGTTTGCCCGCCTGGCTCCTTCGGCGCGTTTATACGTTTGAAACATTTATTGAAGATTCTGTTTCATCCTTTGCCCGATCCCTGCCCGCCGGCTCGCTCGTGCTCGATGCCGGCGCCGGTGAGGCCCAGTATGCCGGCCTCTTTGCGCACGCGCGCTATGTGGCTGTGGACCTCGCCATCGGCGATCCCGGCTGGGACTACCGCCGGCTGGACGCGCTGGCCGACCTCGAGCAGCTCCCATTCCGCGACGCTTCCTTCGATGCGGCGCTCAACGTGGTGACGCTGGAGCACCTGAAACGCCCGCAGGAGGCGCTGCGCGAGATCGCCCGCGTCCTGCGGCCGGGCGCGCCCCTGTTGCTGATCGCGCCGCAGGAATGGGAGGTTCACCAGGCGCCGCATGATTTCTATCGTTATACCCGCTACGGGCTGAGGCATCTGCTGGAGGAGGCGGACTTCGAGATCGCGGAACTGACGCCCGCCGGCGGCCTGTTCCGCGTGCTGTCGCGGCGGATGTTCAACGCCTGCCAGATGGCGCCCTGGCTGCTGCCGCTGTTTGCGCCGCTCGCCCTGCTTGTGCCGGCTCTGGACGGACTGGACCGCCGCCGGGACTTTACACTGGGCTATAGATGCATTGCCCACAGACGCTGATCCTTGCCCTTGCGTTTGCTGCCCCTGCGTGGGCGCAGTTCAACGGGAAAAACGCCTATGAGCACACGGCGGCGCTCGTCGCCTTCGGCCCGCGCCCGCCGGCTTCGCCCGCCATCCGAAAGGCGCAGCAGTACATCATTGGCCATCTGAAAGGCCAGGACTGGCAGGTGATGGAAGATGACTTTGTCGCCCGGACCCCGGCGGGCCGCATGCCGATGAAGAACATCATCGCCGTCCGCCAGGGAATGTCCGGCAAAGCGGTGGCCCTCAGCGGCCACTACGACACCAAGATTTTCCCCTTCCGCTTCGTCGGGGCCAACGATGGCGGTTCAAGCGCCGCGTTTTTGCTTGAAATGGCGCGCGCCCTGAAGACCTTGCCGCTGAAAAACACCGTCTACCTTGTTTTTTTCGATGGCGAGGAGGCCGTGCGCGAATGGACCGCCGAAGACAGCCTCTACGGCTCGCGCCACCTGGCCGAGCGGTGGTACCGGGACGGCACGCTTGCCAGGCTCGCCGCGCTCATCAACGTGGACATGATCGGCGACCGCGACCTGAAGATCCTCCGCGAGCAGTACTCCTCCGACACGATCATGCGGCTCATCTGGAGCGTGGCGCGCCAACAGGGTGTTTACGAACACTTCAACGGCCCCGCGGCGGCCATCGAGGACGACCATGTGCCTTTCCTGAGACTGGGCGTGCGCGCCGCGAATCTGATCGATTTCGAATACGGCCCGGACAACTCCTGGTGGCACACGCCGCAGGACACGCTGGACAAGCTCAGCCCGCGTTCGTTCGAAATCGTCGGAAACGTCCTGCTCGAAGTCCTGCGCCGGCTCGACCCGTGAATGCCGCTCAGGGCTTCTTTGCGGTCCACTCGGTCACCCAGTCCAGGAACGTCCGGTACCAGAACAGCGAGTTCTGCGGCTTCAGCACCCAGTGGCCCTCGTCGGGAAAGAGGACCAGTTTTGACGGCACCTTTTTCACCTGAAGCGCGGTGAAAAGCTGCAATCCCTGACCATAGGGCACGCGGTAGTCGAGCTCGCCGTGGATCACGAGCGTGGGTGTGCGAAAGTTGGCCGCATACCGCGAGGGCGACCATTTGTCGTACATCTCCGGGTTCTCCCACGGCAGTCCTTTGAACTCCCAGAGGGGGAACCACAGCTCTTCGGTTTCGCCGCCCATGCTGTACAGGTCGTAGACGCCGGCATGGGACACGAGCGCGCGGAAGCGGTCCGTGTGGCCGAGGATCCAGTTCACCATGTAGCCGCCGTAGCTGCCGCCGGCGGCGGCGAACCGCTCCGGATCCACGTAAGGCAACCTCTCGACATGGCGCACCACTGCCATGATGTCGTCGTACACCTTGCCGCCCCAGTCGCCGTTGATCTCGTCGGTGAACTTCGTCCCGTAGCCGGTGGAGCCGCGCGGGTTGGGCATCACCACCACAAAACCGGCGGTGGCGAAGACCTGCGGATTCCAGCGGAAACTGAAGGTCTCGCCCCAGGCGCCCTGCGGCCCGCCGTGGATCAGAAACAGAACCGGATATTTCCTGTTTGCATCAAAATTCGGTGGTTTTAGCAGGAAGCTGTGTACCGGCGTGTTGTCGGCCCCGGCCACGGTGAAATCCTCCAGCCGCCGCAGGTCGTAAGACTCAAGCAGCGCATCGTTCAGGCGCGTCACCGGCTGCGGGGTTCCGCCGCCGCTCGCCGCGCGGTAGATCTCCACCGGACTGGAACCGCTCATCTCGGTGTAGACCAGCGTCCGGCCATCGGAGGTGAACTGAAGATCGTCGACATGGGCGGCGCCCTGCGTAATCACGCGCGTGCCGCCGCCCGTGACCGGGATCAAATGAGCCTGCTGCCGCCCGCGGTCTTCCACGGTGAATGCGAGCCGCTTCGAGTCCGGGTGCCAGGCGAAGCCGGTGACGTGGCGGTCCAGATTCTCGGTGAGCACGGTGAGCTGGCCGGTTTCGCGTTCCAGCACCACCAGCCGCCAGCGGTCGCTTTCATAGCCGGCGCGCGTCTGCATCCGCCAGGCCAGCCAGCGCCCGTCCGGCGAATATTTGGGCGAAGCGTCCGCGCCGGGGCTCGTCGAGATCTTCTTCGCTTCACGGCCCTCGCCAGGGCCTTCGATGGGCACCACGTACAGCTCCCAGTTCGTGCTGGTGGCCTGGTCTTCGTCGAAGTTGGCGGCATAGCAGACCTCTTTGCCGTCCGGCGAGACGGCGTAGTCGGGTCCGCCGTTCAGGGAGAACGGAGGCACATCAAAGCGCGTCCCGGGTGTCAGGTCACGCACCTTGCCGTCGTCGAGTGAAACGGCCATCAGATGGCGCACCCGCCTGCCCTTCCATTGGTTCCAGTGCCGGTACAGCAGACGGTCGTAAACGCGCGCCTTCACCGGGTTCTTCTGTTCCTCTTCCATCCGCTTGCGGTTGCAGCCGTCATCGGCATTGCACTCCGGGTAGACCTCGCTCGTGAAGACGAGCGTCCTGCCATCGCCGCTCCAGATGACGCCGTCGGCTTCCGTGGACAGGTGCGTTACCTGGCGCGGATTCTCGCCAAGCGCGTCCATCACCCACACCTGCGCCGAACCGCTGCGCGTGGACAGGAAAGCGATTCGTTTCGCGTCCGGGCTGAAGCGCGCGCCCCAGTTACGGCCTTCGCTGGTGACCTTGCGCGCTGGGCCGCCGGCCAGCGGGCTGATCCACACCTGGCGGTCAATGACGTTCTTTTCGAGATCCACTTCGCCCACGGTGTAGACGACCGCCGAGCCGTCCGGAGCGACGGACGGATCCGAGATCCGCTTCAGCTTCATCATCGCCTCGGCGGTAAAGGGCGCTTTCTGCGCGGCTGCCGGCATCATGGCCAGCGTTGCGGCAACGAGGACCCGGACGAACATACCCCAATGATACGATGGTAGTTTCGCGCACATCCATGATTCGTCCCTACCGCGGCATTTACCCGAAAATCGCGCCCACCGCCTATGTCGACCAGGCGGCCACCGTCATCGGCGACGTCACCCTGGGCGAGCGGGCTTCCGTCTGGCCCGGCGCCGTGCTGCGCGGCGATGTGAACCGCATTGAAGTGGGCGAGGATTCGAACATCCAGGACGGCTCGGTGCTGCACGGCGAGCTGGACCGTTTTCCGGTGATTGTCGGCGCGCGCGTCACCGTGGGCCACATGGCGTGCCTGCACGGCTGCGTGGTCGAGGACGACGTGCTGGTCGGCATCGGCGCCATCGTGCTCAACGGCGCGCGGGTGGGGCGCGGATCGGTGATCGCCGCCGGTTCGCTGGTGCCGGAGGGCATGGAGGTTCCGCCCGAATCGCTTGTCATGGGCGTCCCGGCGAAAGTGCGGCGGCAGGTCACCGAGGAAGAGAAACAGCGTTTCCGCGACAACGCGCAGCGCTACATCCGCTACCGCCAGGACTACCGCGACGAGGCGGCGCACTGAGATGATCCGGGCCATCCGCGGCACGCGCGACATTCTGCCGCCGCAGTCCGCGCTGTGGAACCACGTGGAGGCGGTGGCGCGCGAAGTGTTCCGCACCTTCAATTACCGCGAAATCCGCACGCCCATTTTCGAGGAGACGGCCCTGTTTGCCCGCGGCGTCGGCGAGGACACCGACATCGTCTCCAAGGAGATGTACACCTGGACGGACCGCGACGGCACCTCGCTGACCCTCCGCCCGGAAAACACCGCTTCCGTCATCCGCGCCTACATCGAGCACCGGCTTGATCAGATCCCCGGTCTCAGGAAGCTTTACTACATCGGCCCGATGTTCCGCCGCGAGCGCCCGCAAAAGGGCCGCTACCGGCAGTTCTCTCAGATCGGCGCCGAATGCATCGGCTCGGAATCGCCGCTGGTGGACGCGGAGATGATCGAGCTGTCGCTCGAGATCCTGGTCCGCTGCGGCATCGAGGGCGCGCGCCTGCTGCTCAACAGTGTCGGCTGCCCGGCCTGCCGGCCGGCGTTCGTCGCAGAACTCCGCTCGCGTCTGGCGGCGGTGAAACACCAGCTCTGCGCGGACTGCCAGCGCCGCTCGGAGACCAACCCGCTGCGCGTGCTCGACTGCAAGGTGCCCGAGGACCAGAACACGATCGACTCGCTGCCTTCGATCCTCGATCACCTCTGCGACGCCTGCCGCCGTCACTTCGAGACCGTGCAGGAGCACCTGTCGGCGCGCGGCATTGAATTCGAGATCCGGTCGCGCCTGGTGCGCGGCCTGGACTACTACACGCGGACGACTTTTGAAGTGACGCACGGCGCGCTGGGCGCGCAGAACTCGATCCTCGGCGGCGGCCGCTACGACGGGCTCGCCGAGGCGCTCGGCTCGCGGGTGCCGGCACCGGGGATCGGCTTCTCGATCGGCGAAGACCGCCTGGTGCTGGCGCTCGAAGAACGGATCGACCCCGCGCAACTGGAACGGCTGGACGTCTACCTCGTCCCCATTGGCGATGCTGCCGCGAAGGAGGCCGCCCGCGTCGCCCGCGAACTGCGCCAGGCGGGTCTGTCCGTCGAGCTCTCCCCGGACCAGAAAGTCAGACGGGCCATGGAGCTGGCCAACCGGCTCGGCGCGCGGTTTGCGGTTCTGCTGGGCGACGACGAGATCGCCCGCGGCGAGATAGCCGTGAAGGACATGGCCGCTGGTTCGCAGCGCGCCGTGGCGCGGGCAGCGCTGGCCGCCGAGCTGACTGCGGCAAAGCGTTCAACGGCGTAGGTAGGCGTCCTCGCCGCGCTTCCAGTCCTCACGTGGCGGGCTGAACAGGTCGATGACCACGCTGTCTTCGAGCACCTCCACTTCATGGCGCTCGTTCGGCGCGAGCCGCATCACTTCGCCCGGCCCCACGTCATACGCGCCGGCCTCGAGCCGGAAGCGCAGCCGCCCGCTCAGCACCATCGACACCTGCTCGTTCTCATGCTCGTGCGCCGGCACCACGCATCCTGCCTTCAGCTCGAGCCGGGCCAGGGTGAGCCGTTGGGTGTGCACCACCTGGCGGGTGAGCTTCTCGTTCATCGGTTCAGCCGGGATCTCGTTCCAGTGGAAGGGCTTCACGCCGGGCCAGTGTATCATAGGGAATGTTGCGCCGCGCGCGGCGGAGGTGCGAGGGAGGCACGAGTGAAAGGCGTCATTCTGGCCGGCGGCAAGGGCACGCGCCTGTATCCGCTGACGAAAATCACCAACAAACATCTGCTCCCGGTCTACGACCAGCCGATGATTTATTACCCGATACAGACGCTGGTTGACGCCGGAATCCGCGATATTCTTATCGTCACTGGCGGCAATTATGCCGGCGATTTCCTGCAATTGCTCGGCAACGGGCGGCAATTCGGGCTCACCAGCCTGAACTATACCTATCAGGAGGGCGAGGGCGGCATTGCCGACGCGCTTTCGCTGGCCGAGCACTTCGCCGACGGCGGCAGGATTGTTGTGATCCTCGGGGACAACATCCTCGAAAAGGGCATCCGCGACGCGGTGGAAGAATTCCGGAAGCAGGAGAAAGGCGCCCGGATCCTGCTCAAGGAAGTGCCGGATCCGGAGCGTTTCGGCGTCGCGGAAATTCACAAGGGATATGTCGTCAATATCGAGGAAAAACCAAGGCAGCCCAGGTCGAATTACGCCGTCACCGGCATCTACATGTACGACGCGACGGTGTTCGACAAGATCCGCACGCTGGAACCCAGCGCGCGCGGCGAGCTGGAGATCACCGACGTCAACAACGCCTATATCCGCGAGGCTTCGCTGTCCTTTTCTTTCCTTGACGGCTGGTGGACGGACGCCGGCACGTTTGATTCCCTGCTGCGCGCCGCCAATCTGGTGGCGCAGAGCCGGCGTCGCGAAGGAGGACCGGCATGATCGGCGCCGAGGGTGTGGAGATCCGTGTCCCGGTGTGCGAACCCGGCATCGGTAGCGTCATCGCCGCGCCGGACTCGCCCCACCTGATCCACGGCGTGCGCGTCGCCTCCGTGCCCATCTGGGCCGATGACCGCGGCTATTTCCTCGAAATCGCCCGCATGGGCCAGGGCCTGCCGACTGCTTTCCCCGCCGGTTCCACGCAGGTCAGCGCGTCGCTTTCCTGGCCGGGCGCCATCAAGGCGTTCCACTTTCACCGCCGCCAGACCGACTTCTGGACCGTGATCCGGGGAATGTTCCAGGTGGCGCTGGTCGACCTGCGCCCGGATTCCCCCACTTTCGGCCGGAAGAACACCCTCTACGTCGGCACGCTCCGCCCGTGGCAGATCCTGATTCCGCCCGGTGTCGGCCACGGCTATAAGGTGATCGGAAACGAGCCGGCCGTGCTCGTCTATCTCACGGACCGGTTTTACGATCCGTCCGACGAGGGCCGCATTCCATACAACGACTCAGGCATCGCTTACGACTGGGAGTTGCAGCACAAATGAAGTGGCTGGTGACCGGGGGCGCGGGTTTCATTGGCAGCGCCTTCATCCGCCTTGCACTGCGCGAGAACTGGGCGCAACGCGTTATCAACCTGGACAAGCTCACTTACGCGGGAAACCTCGAAAATCTGGTCCCGGTGCAGGACGATCCGCGCTACCGGTTTGTCCACGGCGACATCTGCGATACGCGGCTGGTGCTGCGGCTGCTCGAAGAAGAGCGGCCGGAGGCGATCATCCACTTCGCCGCCGAATCGCACGTGGACCGCTCCATTCTTGGCCCCGAGGCGTTTGTCGAAACCAACGTCCGCGGGACGTTCTCGCTGCTGGAGGCGGCGCGCGCCGCGCGGGTGGAGCGCTTCCTGCACGTTTCCACCGATGAGGTCTACGGCTCCATCGAAGAGCCGCTTGAAGCGGACGAAACCTGGCCCCTGCGCCCGTCCAGTCCGTATTCGGCCTCCAAGGCGGGTTCGGACCTGCTTGTGCTTTCCTACTTCACCACCTTCCGGCTGCCTGTAATCGTCACCCGGGCCTCGAATAATTACGGCCCGTATCAGTTCCCGGAAAAGCTGATTCCGCTGATGATTTCCAACGCCCTGGAAGACAGGCCGCTGCCCATTTACGGCGATGGCATGCAGGTGCGGGACTGGCTTTACGTCGAGGACCACTGCCGGGCGATCCGCGCCGCGCTGGAGCGCGGCATGCCCGGAGAGGTCTATAACATCGGCGGCTCGCGCGCGCTGCCGAACCGCCGCGTTGTGGAGATGATCCTCGAAATCCTCGGCAAGCCTTACAGCCTGATGCAGCCGGTGAGGGACCGTCCGGGCCATGACCGCCGCTACGCCATCACCACCGAAAAGCTGGAAAAAATCTCCGGCTGGCGGCCAGAGGTCCCCTTTGAGGACGGGTTGCGCCGCACGATCTGCTGGTATCAGGAGAATCCGGACTGGGTCCAACGCGTTAAATCCGGGGAATACCGGAAATATTACGAACAGAATTATGCCAATCGTTGAGGAAAACGGATCGGCCTAATCCCGCAAAAACGGATTCATTTCTTTCTCGCGCCCGATCGTCGTTTCCGGCCCGTGCCCGCAGATGACCCGCGTCTCTTCGGGCAGCACGAGCAGCTTCGTGTGGATGGACTTCAGGATCTGCTTCGCGTCGCCGCCCGGCAGATCCGTGCGCCCGATCGAATCGCGAAACAGCGTGTCTCCTCCGACAAGCAGATTCTCCGCGGGGATGTACAGGGCCACGCTGCCCTGGGTGTGGCCCGGCGTGTGGATGACATGCATTACCACGCTGCCGAGCGTGAGCGTGTCACCCTCTTTCGGGTTCGCGTCGATTTCCGTCCGCGGCGGAGCGGGCATGCCGAGCCACTGCGCCTGAAGGGTGATGTGATTGTACTGGTCCTGGTCGTCGGCATGCAGGAACACCGGTGCACCGGTGACGTGCTTGAGCTTTGCCGCGCCGCCGATGTGGTCAATGTGCCCGTGCGTGATGAAAATCGCCTTGACCTTATAGTCCCGTTCGCGGATCAGCGCCAGCAGCCGGTCGAGGTCAGTGCCGTCTCCGGGGTCGACTACGACCGCATCTCCGCTCGCCTCATCGGCGAAGATCGAGCAGTTGCACTGGAGAAGCCCCGTGGGAAGAATCTCGTGAACCATTTCCACATCAGTATAAACTTGAAGAGCGAATCTGCTGCATGAATCAAGCGCTTCTTTACTTCCACCTGGTTCTGGCCGTCCTGATCTATGGGCTGCTCGCGGCCGGACGCGTGCGCCGCTGGCGGGGCCTTAGCCTGACGACGGCGTTTCTGCTGCTCGCCACGGGCGCTCACAACTTCGTCACACGAATGCAGGCGCCTCCGCGCGGCTGGCACGCGCTGGCCGGCATCAAGGTGCTGCTCGCGCTGCATGTGCTGGCGATGGTCTTTCTGCTGGCCCGCGGCGGCGCGCCGGAGAAGGAACGCCGCTGGCGCAGGAGCGCGCTCATCACCGGCGCGGCTACCATGGGAATCGGTCTTTATCTGAGCAACTTCGCGCGATAAACGGGCATGACGGGATACGAAGCTCTCCGGCAGAGCGCTGCCTGGATGGACGTTTCGGCGCGGGGACGCATCCGCGCCACCGGCGAGGACCGCAAACGGCTGCTCCATGCGATGACCACCAACCACGTCGAGCAGATGCGGCCTGGCGACACGCTGTATGCGTTCTTCCTGAATGCGCAGGGGCGGATTCTCGCCGACGTGTGGATCTACTGCGCCGAAGACCACCTGCTGCTGGACGTCGAACCGGAACAGCGGCGCAAGGTCTACGAGCACCTGGACCGCTACATCATTGCCGACGACGTCACGCTGGAAGACATTACGGACGCTACCGCCGAGATCGCCGTCGAAGGCCCGAAGGCGGACGCCGTTCCCCGCTTCGGCGCCGTTCTTGCGGCCAGTCTCACCGGCCAGCCCGGCTTCCGCATGGTCGTGCCCGCAGCGGAAAAGGACGCGGTGATCGCCGCGCTTCGCGAAGCCGGCCTCGCCGAAGCAACGGCCGAAGAGGCGCGCATCGTCCGCATTGAGAACGGCGTGCCGCGCTATGGCGAGGACATCACAGACTCCCACCTCGTGCATGAAACGCAGCAGCTCCACGCGGTGCACTTCAACAAGGGCTGCTATCTGGGGCAGGAGATCGTCGAGCGTGTCCGCGCCCGCGGGCAGGTGCACCGGAAGCTGTATGCGCTGCGCATCGAAGCGCAGATGCCGCCGCCGCCCGGCGAAAAGGTCTTCAGCGCCGGCGAAGAAGCGGGCGTGATCACCTCCGCCGTGTGGTCGCCCGCGCAGGGTTGCGTGCGGGCGCTCGCCTACCTGAGGAAGGTGGACCGCCTGTCAGTGGCCGGCGCGCCGGCGCAACTCGTCCAGCACTGAGCGCTTCACGCGTGCGCCGCCGGCGTCGCCGGGGCGCAGGTCTGGCGTCCGCCGCCCATGATAGTCAGAGCCCCCGGTGACGGCGAGCCCGTATTTTCGCGCCAGTTCAAAATACCGTGAGGCCGTGCGCGGATCGTGGTCCGGATGCCAGACCTCCACCGCCGCCAGCCCCGCATCCATCATCCTGCGCAGGATACGCTCTTCCACAGCCGGATCGCCCTGATTGAGGCGCCGCGGATGCGCGAGTGACGCCACACCGCCTGCCGCGTGGATGCGCGCGATGCACTCCTCCGGCGCCGGGTCTTCCTTCTCGACGTACGCGGGCGCGCCCTCGGCCAGCAGCGCATCGATGGCGGCGCGCACCGTCGGGAAATATCCCTTGCGCACGAGCACCTCGGCGAAATGCGGCCGCGCCGTGACATGGCTGGCCAGCGCTTCCGCCTCCTCGATCCGCACGTCGTAGCCGAGCTCCTGAAGCCGCCTGGCCATGGCGCGGTTTCGGGCGCGGCGCCTCTCGCGCAGCGTTTCGAGCCAGGCGGCGAAGTCCGCATCCGGAGGCTCGAAAAAGTAGCCGAGCACGTGAACCGTGCGGCGCAGTTCGTCTGGCTCTTCCAGCCGGCGCGCACTCAATTCAATGCCGCGCACAAATTCGATGCCGCACCGGCGGCCCTCTCCGGCGGCCTCTTCCACGCCCGCCAGCGTGTCATGGTCGGTGAGCGCCAGCGCTTCCAGCCCCAGCCGGGAGGCGAGCTGGACCAGTTCTGCGGGGCTGTCTGTGCCATCGCTCAGGGAAGAATGCGTGTGAAGGTCGATCAATGGATCATGATAACCGGGCAGGCCCTCGTTCGCGCAAGCGGAGCAAGCCCGCGCTCAGGGCCTCCGGATCAGCTCCCCCGGATGCCGCAGACCACCGACCTGGAACTCAAACACGTCCTGCCCGATGGCGGCCACCAGTTTGCCCTCGCCGAGTTTCTTTTCTGGCACTTCGAAAAAAATCGCGCCGTCGGTCGACTCGCCCGGCTCGAGTTTCACCGCCACCAGCACGATGGCGCTGGCCGCGGCCGCCGCCTTCAGCCGCGGGCTCGACACCTCGGCCAGTGCCTGCTGCCGCCGCTGTTCGTACCCGTTGGTGGAGCGGAAGCGCGTATTGCCGTACAGGCCCATCTCATAGAGCGTCACCATGCGGATGACGTCGTTGCGGCCGGAGCGCTCGAGAAAAGTCTGAACGACGCGCCGCGGCGGGACCACCTGAAGGACGGTGCCGTCTTCGCGGACGAAGCGGAAATCTTCGGGCCGCACAAGGCGAGGCTCGCCGGAGCCATTGACCACCGCCACCTGGAGGATCACGTAGTTGCGGATTTGCGCCGGCAGCGGAGCGAACATCACCGTGAGCCCCTGGCGGGTAAGCGTCTGGTAGCGGAGCCCGCCGGACTCGAACTCAATCACCTGCCCCTGAAGCAGCGGCGCCGCCATGCAGGCCGCCAGCAGGAGCGCATGGCGGAACGGAATCATCACTTCAATGATAAACGGGCGCCGCACGCGGGCCGCGAATCAATAAAACAGATACTTCTGCCAACGCTCGTCGCTCTTGCCAAGCAGCCGCATGATGTGTCGTCCGGTGTGCAGGTTGTAGGGCCGCGGCGGGCGCAGCAGCTTCATGCCCGCTTCTTCCGGCGTGCGGTTGCCCTTGCGGTTGTTGCAGGCATGGCAGCAGGCGACCAGATTCTCCCAGCTCGTTTCTCCGCCGCGGGAGCGGGGGATCACATGATCCAGCGTCAGCTCGGCCGCGGGGAGCGTCCTGTAGCAGTACTGGCAGGTGTAGCGGTCCCGCATCAGGATGTTCTTGCGGCTGAGCGCGCGGTTCTGGCGCGGGATCCGCCGGTAGTCAAGCAGCCGGATGACGCTGGGAAGCTGGAAGGTGGCGCGCGGCGCCTGGAACACGATCGGGCTGTGCTCCTCGGCGCGCGCCACTCCCTTGAGGATCAGCACAAGCGCTCGGCGCGCGGCGCAGATATTGATCGGCTCATAGCTCGCGTTCAGCACGAGCACGGGCGTGTGGAGTCGGTCAATGTTCGCGTTCATGCCTGGGACACCTCGCGGGAGGAATCAGCCGTCAGAAGGGTTGCCGGCCGCCGGTCGGCCCGGGCCAGGGTAAACACGGCCACGCAGGCTGCGCCGCCGCGGCGCAACGTGTCCGCGGCCGCGTTGGCCGTGGCTCCGGTGGTCAACACATCATCGATGACCAGCAGGCGAGCGCCGCGCACCCTGGCGGGCTCTTTCACCTCGAAGCAGCCGCGGATGTTGTCGCGCCGCTGCCGCCGCGTCAGCCCGGCCTGCGCGGCCGTATGCCGTTTCCGGCGCAATGCGGCGAGCACCGGGATGCCGGTGTGCCGCGACAGCTCGCGGGCAAGCAGCAGCGACTGGTCAAAACCGCGCCCGAATCGCCGGCGCCAGTGCACGGGCACCGGCACCAGAAAATCGAACCTCTGGTCGCGCGGGTAGGCGCGCGCCATCATGCGCCCGAACAGGCGCGCGAGCGGGATCATCCGGCCGTACTTGAACAGATGGATCAGGTCTCTCAGCCGGCCCTCGTAGGCGCCGCAGGTCCAGGCCGCGTCGAAGGCGGTGGCTCCGGAGGCGCACAGCCGGCAGAGCCCGTCCTCGTTCAGCGGCCGCGGATTGAGGAACGGCGTCCGGCAGCGGAGGCAGGCATACTCCGGCGAGAAGGGCTCCGGAGGCGCAAGGCAGGCAGGACAGACAGGAACGGAGGAAAATGTTTCCAGCGGCCGTCCGCAAACGCGGCAATCATCCGGCAAAAGAAACGCGAGAAGGTGCTCTCCGGCCCGCAGCAGCCAGCGCGCCGGAGGGAGGGTCTCTACACTGGCCGGTGGACTACTAGGGAAGACCCACCTCCTTGCACCATTTATACCACGCCCGCCGGCGCGGCGGGAGGCGGCCGTGGTTCACTGGAATCAAGATGGGCGTTCTGCTCACCTGCCAGGGAGCCTCCAAACAATTTGGCGCGGCTGTGTTGTTTCAGGGCCTCACGCTCGCGGTTCATGAAGGGGAGCGCCACGGCCTGGTCGGGCCGAACGGCGCCGGGAAATCCACGCTGCTGAAGATCCTTGCCGGCATCGAAACGCCCGACTCGGGCGTGATCTCGCTGCGCAAGGGGGCGAGGCTCGCCTGGGTCAGCCAGGAGCCGGAGTTTCCGCCGGGCGCCACCGCCGGAAGCGTCCTCGAGTCCGCCGCCCACGACGAGGTCGCCGCAAAGACGTTCCTCGGCCAGGCGGGATTTCGCGACCCTCGCGTTGCCGTGGAAAGCCTCTCCGGCGGCTGGCGCAAGCGCCTGGCGCTGGCCGCGGCCCTGGCCGCCAGGCCGGATCTGCTGCTGTTGGACGAGCCCACCAACCACCTCGACATCGCCGGCATCGAATGGCTGGAAGAGACGCTCATTGATTCCGGCCTCGCCGTCATCGCCGTCAGCCACGACCGGTACTTTCTGGAAAACATCGCCACTCACATGATGGAGCTGAACCGCGCCTTCCCGGGCGGCCTGTTCCGGGTGGACGGCAACTACAGCGCCTATCTGGAAAAGCGCGAGCAGTTCTTCGCGGCGCAGGCGAAGGCGCAGGAGGCGCTGGCCGCGAAGGTGCGCCGCGAGATTGAATGGCTGCGGCGCGGCGCGAAGGCACGCACGCGCAAGGCGCGCGCCCGCGTCGAGGCGGCCCAGGCGATGATGGGCGCTCTCGAACAGATGAACACGCGCATGGCCTCCGCCGCAGCGCGCATCGATTTCACCTCCACGGACCGGCGCACGAAGAAGCTGATCGAGCTCGATGCCGTCTCGGCCGCCCTCGGCGGACGCGAGCTGTTCCGGGATGTCTCGCTGGTCCTCTCTCCGGGGCGCAGGCTCGGCGTGGCCGGACCCAATGGGAGCGGCAAGACGAGCTTCCTCAGGCTGCTCGTCGGCGAGCTGAGTCCTGCCCGTGGCGAAGTCCGCCGAGCGCCGGCTCTGCGCATGGTCTACTTCGAGCAGCACCGCCGGCAGGCGGACCCCTCGCTGCCGCTCCGCCGCGCGCTGGCGCCGGAAGGCGACACGGTGATCTACCTCGGCCGGCCCATGCACGTCAATGGCTGGGCCAGGCGCTTCCTCTTCCGGGAGGAGCAGCTCGAGCAGCCGGTGGCAAGCCTTTCCGGCGGCGAACGCGCGCGTCTGCATCTGGCCCGGCTGATGCTGGAACCGGCCGACGTACTGCTGCTCGACGAGCCGACGAACGACCTCGACATCCCAACTCTCGAGGTGCTCGAGGACAGCCTGCTCGAATTTCCCGGCGCGGTGGTTCTTGTGACGCACGACCGCTACCTGATGGATCGCGTGGCCAACGGCGTTCTGGGGCTTGACGGCGAGGGCGGCAGCGGCCTCTTCGCCGACCTGGCTCAATGGGAGGAATGGCTGGACGCTCGCCAGCGCGAGCGCAGCGGCCCCGTCCGGGCCGAAGCTCCTGCGCCTCCGCGCCCTGCGCCGCCAAAGAAACGCCTGTCCTATCTCGAACAGCGCGAATATGAACAGATCGAGCAGCGCATCGCCGAAGCCGAGGCAAGGCTCGGCGAGGCGCAGGCGCGGCTCCAGGCGCCGGAGACCGTGTGCGACCCGGCGAAGCTGGAAGCCTGCTGGCAGCAGGTGCGCGCCGCGCAGGAGGAAGTGGATCGCCTCTATGCGCGCTGGGCGGAGCTGGAAGCAAAGCTCCAGTGATGCCCGGAGCCGGAATGCTCCGGCGAGCGGGACAAGGCCCTCTGCGGCCGCACTGGACCTGCCGATTGCCCTGCTGCGAATGAGAGCTGGCTTCCGTTTCTGCGGATCGCGCGGGAGGCGGAGCTGGCATCAGGGGCGCGTTCGCGACTTCATGGCGGCAATGTGGCGCGCCACCGCGCCGGCGGTGTCGAGCCAAAGGCCGTGGGCCGGGTCTTTCGCATAGGCAGCGATGGCTTCGATGGTGGCGGAATCCACAGACTGGAAGCGGCGCGGCCCGATGTCATGGCCAACGAAGATGATCCAGCGGCCTTCTTTGGCGGCCGCTTCCAGGAGTTTCAGCGCGTCGGTCGGCGCCATGTCGTCGAAGGGCGTGCCCATTGCCTGGGCAGGGTCGAACACGGACGGGTCGTTGGCGGCCTCGCCCATATATCCGCGTCCGAGGACGAAGCGCTCCGCTACGAGGGGCACGAAACTGCGCGCCTGAGTGCCGCGTCCCACAAAGCTTTGCCCACAAGGGTAGGCGAAGCTCACCGGCGTCACGCCCAGCAGCCTCTGAATGGCCTGCTGGGCCGAGTCGATGTCCCTGCCAATGCGTCCGAGGTCATAGTCCTCGAGCGCGTTGGCCCGCGAAAACGCATAGTTGCCGGTGCACGGGTGCGTCATCGAATGATTGCCGATTTCATGGCCCATTTTCACGGCCCGTTTCCAGTCCTCCGCCCGCTTCTCCACATTGCCGGGCAGCACGAAAAACGTCACGCGGATGCCGAGCTTTTCCAGCAGCGGCAGACCGTTGTCGATCTGGCTGGGCCGGCCGTCATCGAAGGTCAGACTCACGGCGGCGCGTTTGCCTCCGGGCCAGGTAAAGCCCTGCGGCTCAGCCGCCGAAAGCGTGAGCGCACAGGCAAGGAAAAGGGCAGCCGATTTCATGGGGCGCACTGGATTCTAACAGAAACCGCGGTGTAGTCAGCACCCGCCGACGGTGCTTTCGGTCTCCATGAAGTAGTAGCCGAGCATGTGCAGCACGATCATGTGCCCGTCTTCGATACGGCCCATGTGCATGTCGGGCACATGAATCTGAAGCTGGACCAGGGGGCCGAGGCGGCCGCCATCGCGGCCGGTGAGTCCGATGGTGCGCAGTCCGTTCGCGTTGGCCCACTCCACCGCATGCAGCACGTTCGGCGAATTGCCGGATCCGCTGAGCGCGATCAACAGGTCGCCGGGCCGGGCGTAATTCTTCAGCGGTTCGACCAGCGCCTGTTCGTAGCTCACGTCGTTCGAATACGCCGTCAGCGTTGGCAGGTTGTCGTGGAGGGCGAGAATGCGGAAGCGTTTGCCGCGACCGTACGAACAGCCTTTGAGCACATCGCAGACGAAATGCGATGCGGTGGCGGCGCTGCCGCCGTTTCCGCAGACGAAGATCTGACGGTCCTCCTCGCGCGCCTCGCGGAGCCATTCGGCCGCTTTGGCGATCCTGTCGAGCGGCAGCCGGCCCAGCGTGGCGGCCAGGCGGTTCTGATAATCCGCAATGAAGTCGATGGGTTTCATCTGTTCCTATTGTCCCTGCGCCTGACGCCCGAGTTCATAAGCGCCCCATAGCACGCTGTCATCGCCGAGCGCGGCGGGCACGACGTCCAGCCGCGCCCGGGACCACGAAGTGATCTGCCGCCGCAGCTCTGCACGGAGCGGGACGAACAGCGCGTCGCCCGCCTTGCTGATGCCGCCGCCAATGACGATGCGCGCCGGGTTCAACAGCATGATGGCCGCCTTCAGGCCGCGGGCGAGATCGACCACATAGTCCTCGACAAACGCCGGGTCCTGCATCAGCTCCTGCGCCGGGCGGCCGTAGTCGCGCTCAAGCCACAGCCCGCAGCACATGCGTTCCAGGCAGCCGTTGGATCCACAAAGGCAAGGCGGCCCTTCCGGCCTGACATTCAGATGGCCGATCTCGCCCGCGTAAGAGTCTGCGCCGCGGTAGACGCCCTCCTCCAGGAGAATGCCGCCGCCGATGCCCGTGGAAAGCGTCATATAGAACAGCGGCCGGAAGCCGCGCCCGGCCCCGTGCAGTCCTTCGCCAAGCGCTCCCACGTTGGCGTCGTTGTCCATCAGCACCGGCACGCCGAACTCGCTACGCAGCCATGCGGGCAGGTCGAAGTCCTTCCAGCCGCCGACGTGCGTTGACAGCACCACCTGCTGCGAGGGGAAGTCCACAGGGCCGCCGAAGCCGACGCCGATGGCGGAGAAGGCCGCTTCGGCGCGCCAGGCGCGTCCGATGCCGGCAAGCTGGTCGAGCATCCACTCGCGGCCGCCCTCACGGTCCGTGCGCCGGGTTTCGCGCCGCGCCATGCGACCGTCACGAAAGAGCGCGGCGGAAAATTTCGTACCGCCGATGTCGAGTGCCAGAATGCTCATTTCTGCTCCATTCTGCGAGCCGCGGCCAGCACTTCCGCCGGCGACGCCGTGCCCGTGCCGGGCTTCATGATCGTCACCGAGGCCACCAGGTGCCCGAACAGCGCCGCCTCGCGCGGCGCCGCACCGGCGCGCAGCGCCAGCGCCGCGCCGGCCGAGAAGCTGTCGCCCGCGCCGCAGATGTCCACCGGATGCTCGACGCGCCGCGTCGGAACCCGCTCGAGGCCCTCCCCGGTGACCAGCGTGACGCCATCGCCGCCATGAGTCACCATCACGAGCGGCGCCTGCGTGGCCTGCTGCAGCGCGGCGTAATCCGGCCCGGGCAGCCCGAGCCGCTGGCAGGCCTCGGCCGCCTCGCGCTCGTTCGGCTTCAGCGCCACGCCGCGGAACAGCTCGATGTGCATGCGCGAATCCACCCAGATCAAAAGTCCGGGATATTGTTTCGCCAGCCGCCCGAGCAGCTCCCTCATCCGCGCCGTCACCACCGCGCCCGCGGCCGTCTCCATCTGGTCCGAAACGAGGATCACGTCATACTCCGGCGCTGCCGCTTCCAGCCGGCGCAGCACCTCGTCTTCGACTTCGGGCGGCGGCGGAAAGGTGACGAAATCCACCCGGCCCAGATCTTCGACCTCAGTGTACGTGTTGATGAGCTTCGTGTAGGTGAATGTCTGGCCCGGCGCGGTGACCATGAGCGAGTGGTCGATGCCGCGGCGCGAGAGCGCCGCGCGCAGCTCATGGCCGTGCCCGTCATCGCCAATGGTGCCGAGCACGGCGACGCGCCCGCAGCCCAGCGCCGCCAGGTTGGACGCCACCGTGCCGCCCGCCCCGGGCGTGCATTCGGTGGCGACCACGGCGATGCGGTCCAGTCCCGTTTCGCGCGAAGGCTCGGTCAGGCGCGGATCATAACGGCACCAGCGGTCCAGGCAGATGTCGCCGGCCACCAGCGCGCGCAGGCGCGGAATGGCGGAGAGAATTTCCTGCGGGGTCACGCGTGCTCCTCCAGCGCCCTGAGAAACGCGGCGCGCAGCGCCGGGAATGTGGCGCGGTGGTCGCCGCAGAAGTAAAAGCTTTCACCCCCGTCAGCCACGGTGCGCACCAGCATTGTCTTGTGCGGACGGAAGTAATAGCCGGGGTCGGTCTTCGGCAGCTCCCGGCGGAAGTCGCCGTGGATCGGGACCAGATCGAACACCGCGGTGGTGAAATGGCGGATAATGCGGCCTTCCTGGTGCGCCACATTGCGGGCCATGGCCAGCGCCTTCAGGTAGACCTCCGGCCCCATGATGGCCGATCCAAACGATAACAGCACGCCACCCTCCAGCCCTTCCACGACGCGCGCAAAGATGAGAAAGTCGCGGTAGCTGGATTCGCCAAGCGCGGCGCCGTCGCAGTTGGGATGTTCGTGGATGATGTCGTAGCCGATGCCCACGTGAACGGTGACCGGCACCCCGCAGCGCCAGGCCGCCGCCAGCACGCTGAGATCCCGGTGAGGATAGTCCGACTCCCGGATGCGCCGCCCCACGTGCTCTCCCAGCCCCTCGCCACAGGCGGCGGCATCGCGGATCCACTCATTCAGCTCGCCCGTCTCGCGCCATAGTCCGAACTGGCCTTCGCGGATGTAACGGGCGACACTTTCGGTGGTGGCGCCGATGCGCGCGAGTTCGTAGTCGTGAATCATGCCGGCGCCGTTCATCGCGATCACCGAAAGGGCGCCGCGCTCCAGCAGGTCAATGATGTGGCGGCTGACGCCCGCGCGGATCAGGTGCGCGCCCATCATCAGGATCCGCGCCGCTCCGCTCCGCTGCGCCCGCGCCCATCGCGAGGCGACAACAGCGAGGTCGGGATGGGAATATGGCGGGGCGGGATCGGCCACTTGCAGCCAGCGGCTCAGATCCAGATCATGCGCGCGCTCGCTGAGAGGCAGCAGGCGGAGCCGCGAGCGGTCGAAGATCGGATATCGGGAAGGCATCAGCGGGACAACATTTCAGTAAATCACACCCATGCCGCGCCGCTGGCCTGTCATAGCCAGTATTCGAAACGGCCGCTGACGATCACATATGCGGACAGGCAGGCGTTGGTCACCGCGTGGGCCAGCATCAGGTCGGCGAGGCTCCTGGTCCGCACCATCCATGCGTTGTACGCGGCGCCCGCGAGGAAGCCGACGTCCCAGTAGGAGCCATGCTCCAGCGCGAACAGCGCCGCCGTTGTCCAAAACGCCTTCCGGTGGTAGGAGCCTGGAGGCACCTGCTGGAAATTCGGATTTTCCAGCCAGCGCATCAACCAGCCGCGCCAGAACAATTCTTCGACCACGGGGACGAGCAGCACGGCGCGGGCGGTGCGAAGAGCGAGGGCCAGCGGGTCGGCCAGCGCCGAAGCGCTGAGCGAAGATTCCGGCCGACCGAGGAAAGGATTCGAGAAGAGCCAGTGGCCGCGCCACTCCGGGGCCAGGGCATCGGGAGCGATCCAGAGCACGAACACGCCAATGCCGAACAAGAAGGACGAAAGCGGAAAGCGGGGGCGAAAATCAAGCACGCCGCGGCTGAAAAACCAGACGGCCGAGAATCCGGAAAGCAGCCACACCGGCAATTCCACTCTCGGCGGCAGGGCGAGCCGTGGCAATGCGGCCAGACAGAGGATGAAAAGCAGGAATGGCGCCACGTAGGGCGCCGCAGGATGACGCAACGGCATGAAGCGCGCTCAGCCGGCCCGGGCCAGCGCCTCCCGGATCTTCTGCTCGTCTTCCTTCGATGGATTCAGCGACAGAGCCGTTTGCAGGCTTTGCCGCGCCGCGGCTTTTTCTCCCTTTTGCAGCAGCGCCAGGCCAAGGTGGTAATGGAAGAGCGGATTGCGCGGCTGTTTCGCGATCAGCGGTTTGAGCAGCGAGATCGCCGTGTCATTCAGATTCTTGCGGATGTAGACCCAGGCCAGCGTGTCCACCACGTCGTCGCTTGTAGGCGCCCGCTGTTGGGCCCGCTGCGCATAGGTAAGTGCGGTGTCGAGATCCTTGCCCATGTCGGCATAGCGGTAGGCCAGGTTGTTGAGCGCGATCAGATGGTTGGGATCCTGCTTGAGGATGGCCTCGTACAGCGGCAGCGCCGAGCGCCAGTCGCCCATGGCTTCATGGGTCAGCGCCAGTTGCAGCGCCAGCCCCGGGTAATTCGGGTTCTTCGCGTACGCCTGTTTGAGCAACTCGAGCGCAGCCGGCGTCTGGCCCTTCCGGCGCAACACTTCGCTCAACCGCATGACGATGTCGACCGCGTCCGGATGGGCGCCCAGCAGGGTTCTGAACTGCTGTTCGGCCAGGTCGAGCTGATTGACGCGCATGGCCGTGTTGCCCAGCGCGAGCTGGAGCGCCGGATTGCCGGGGTCCTTCCGCCAGGCTTCCTGCACCATGCGCAGAGCCTCGGCCTGACGGTTCGTGCGCAGCATCACCTCCGCGATGGCATACAGCAGCCGCAGATCGGCGGGGAACTGCTTCTGGAGGGCGCGGAACTGCGTCTCCGCTTCCTGATAGCGGCGGTCCAGGAAGTTCACGATGGCGAGCTGGTAACGAAGATCCGGATTGTCCGGCGTGTCCTTCAGGTAGTTGTTGATGTCGATGCGCGCCTGGTTCGTGTTGCCGCCGGCGATCAGCCCGTTCACGCGCAGGATGCGGGCCGCCAGGTTGGAGGGATCGTAAGCAAGGATCTCGTCCGCCTCCGAAACGGCCTTGCCGTGTTCGCCCTTGGCCAGGGCGATCATGCCCAGGCCGAGATGGGCGGCGGTGAGATAACGGGAAGCCTTCACGGCCTCGGCGTACTGCGTCCGGGCGGCATCCAGCTCGCCGCGCGCCTGGTAGGCGCGGCCCAGATTGTAGCGGATGACGGCGTTATTGGGCTCTTTGGAGATGAGCTGTTGCAGGTCCTTGATGGCCGCGTCAAACTGCTCCTTCGTGCCGAAATTCAGCCAGAGCGAGGCCCGCATGGACAGGGCGCCGTTGTTGGACGGATCCTCCTTCACCGCCAGCTCGGCCAGGCGGATGGCCTCGTCCCTCCTCTGCATGGCGAGAAGGGCCGGGATCATTCTCAGCCGGAATTCGGTTTTTTGTGACGGGAATTTCTGGATGGCCGTGGCGAAAAGATCGTAAGCTTTCTGCGGTTCGCGGAACTTCAGATAGGTATCGCCGATCCGCTTGAGCAGGGCCGGGTCGGCTGACGGCGAGCCGGCCAGTTCCGCCAGCGACTGAAGCGCGGCGTCCTTGCGCTGTGTGGCAAATAGATACTCCGCCCGGTCCACCTTCAGGCCCGGCGAGCCAGGGTTGTTGGCGATGAGCTGGTCCACCACCGCGTCGGCCTCTTTCAGCCTGTTCTGTTGCAGGTACATCCGGCTCAGGAACCAGTAGGCGCCGGTTGTGTGCGGCGTGTCGGCGATGATCTCGCGGGCGTATTTTTCCGCTTCTTCGAACTGCCCGGTCTGCGCCAGCGTCTGCACCAGCGCCAGCCGGAGCTCGGGCTGTTTCGGCCGTACGGCGTCGGCTTTCTTGAAAAACTCGATGGCCCGGAACAGATGCTCCTGGGTCTTGTCGTTCGGATCGGCCAGATTGAGGAAAGCGCGCAGCCGCAGCACCTGATAGGAATTCGGCTTCTTCGCCGCGAGCGATGAGGCCAGCTCGTCCACCTCGCGCAGCAGCGCCGGATCCTTCTTCGGCCCCAGAACATACGCCGCCAGATAGATGTCGGCCAGTTTGCCGGCCGGTTCTTCCGGATCAGGGTACAGCTCGACGGCGCGGCGGTAGGCCGCCACCGCCTGCGCCGGCATGCCGCGCCGCATTTCGGCGTCGCCCAGTTTTAGCCATGCCTCGCCAAAGCGCGGATCGCGCTTCAGGGCGTTGCGATACATGATGATTGCTTCCCTCACCTTGCCCTGTTGCAGGTAACGGTTGCCGTTCTCCAGGTAGCGGCGTTTGGCCTTTTCGGGGTCCCTTGCACAGGAAAGGAAAAAGACGGTCAACGCCATCGCGATGGCGAACAGGAATTTCCAGCGGCGGCTCATGGGCGTCTTTCCTCCTCGGATTTTTGCAGGCCAAGCCGGGGCCTCCAGGATATGATCCATTCAGCATACCGGAACCCGCAGGTTCCGGGGGATGGCGGCTGGCAGGCAGGGCGTCGCCTGTGGCCGGCTTTTCACAGAAGGGCTGCGTCCAGGGGATGGATCTCCGCCTCCTGCGGCGCCTGTGCGGGGCTCCCGGGTGACGTCAGGGGCGGGCCCGCCAGAAATTCCGCCAGCGACTGCGGGCTGCCGTCGAAAAGCAGATCCACCAGTTCCCGCACCGCCAGCGCCCGAATCTCGTCCCGGGAAACCTGCGGTCTGTAATAAAAAGACCGCCCCACCTTGCGCCGGGCGAGGAACTGTTTCCGCGTGAGCCGGTCGAGCATTGTCATCACGGTCGTGTAGGCCAGCGGTTTTTGCGGCGCAAGGAACTCCCGCACGGCCTGCACGTTGGCCTCTCCGAGATGCCAAAGCGCCGTCAGGCAGCGAAGCTCCAGTGGCGGAGGGATGGCTCGCGCCGTGCGGGGCATGGCTTTACTTCCCCTTGCCCTCGTTCAGGGCGGAGAACAGGGCTTCGGCGAAGGGCGTCATCCGTGTGCTCTTCGGCGACGGCGCGGGTGCGGGTCTGGAAGAAGGCTCGGCCTCCCTCATGTATTTCTCCCGGTCCAGCAGGTTGCGCTCCAATGCTGCATTGTAGCCCGTCCAGACGCCCGGCGAGCCCTTCTCGCGCTGAATGGAGGCTGCCATCGCCGCCATGCGCGAGTCTGTGAGGTCGATGAGATGCAGCAGCATGGCCTCAGGGAAACAGGGCAGCTTCGGGCTGCCGAACTCGAGCTGCCCGTGGTGGCTGAGCACCATGTGCTCGACCAGGTTGCGCAGCTTCGGCGGGAAACCGGCAGGCAGATGCTCGGCGATGATGCGCAATCCGATCTGGATGTGCCCCACCAGTCCGCCCTCCACCGTGTAGGAAAAGCTCCGCGAGTAATCCAGTTCCCGGATCTTGCCGATGTCATGCAGCAGCACGCCGGTCAGCAGGAGGTCGAGGTCGATGCCCGGATAGTGCGCCGCCATGAACCGCGCCAGCGCGCACATGCTGAGCACATGCTCCAGCAGCCCGCCGAGCCATGCATGGTGGATGCCCTTTGCCGCCGGCGCCTGCCGGTAGGCCTCGGCGATGGCCGGGTCCTGGAAGATCGCCTTCAGCAGCGCCTTGAGGTGCGGATTGCCAATCGACTCGACAATGCCCTCCAGTTCCGCCCACATCTCGGCCGGATCCCGCCGCGAGACCGGGAGAAAGTCCTCCAGGTCGACTTCGCTGTCCGGCAGGCGTTGCAGCGAGTAGATCGTCAGTTGCAGACGGTTCTGGTAGAGCTGCGTCTCTCCTCGCACGCGGACGAAGTCGTCGCGGTCGAAGGTGTCGGCCACGTCGGCGACGTTGTCCCACATCTTGGCGTCGATCTCGCCGGTGCGGTCCGTGAGCACCAGTGAAAGATACGGCTCCCCGGTCCGCTTCTGCCGGACGTCCTTCGACTGGACCAGAAAAACGCCCTGCACGCTTTGCCCCGGGGCGAGGTCGCTGCACATGGGGGACTTCATGGGAAATCTACTTGCTGGAGGATTTGCTCGTGTCAGTGATGGAAGTTCCGGGAATCGGGAGAAAATACAGCAGCCGCTTCATCCGGGCTTGGGCGGCGACTTCTTCCTTGGTGACCGTCTCTGCGCGCAGCAGCGCCGGGTCGTTCCAGTCAGTGCGCTGCCCCGGCACCGCGCCGGTGTCGACCCACGGCTGGCGGATTTCGATGAACGAATTGCGCCGGAGTTCGCTGAGATATTCGCGCACTTTGGGCATCATGATTTCGCTGGCGAGCTTTTCGCGAATCTCACTCTCCACTTCGGACAGCTCCGCGAGCCCTTCCTTCTGGTGGTCTTCGACGCGCAGGATCAGCCATCCGGCGGGCACGCGGACGGGGTCAGACACGTAGCCCTTCTCCTTGTCCCAGACGAGTTGTTCGAGCTTTGGATCCAGCACGCCCTTCTCGAACGGGTCCAGCAGTCCGCCCTGCCGCGCGGTGATGCTCTCGCTGAACTCGCGCACCAGGTCGGTGAACCGTTCTCCCTTGCGCGCCCGGGCGACGATGTCGCGCGCTTTCTTCTCCGCCGCGGCCACGCCCGCCTCGTCCATGCCCTGCGTGCTCACCAGAATCTCTCGCAGGATGACACGTTCCTTGCGGACGAACGACTGCTTGTTTTTCTCATAGTATTCCTCAATCTGGCGCCGCGGGATGTTCACCTTGCTGTAGACCTCCTGCGCGAGCACGCGCTGGGCGAGGAAGTTGTTGCGCAGTTCGGCGCGGAAGTCCTCGTAGGTCATTCCGGTGTTCTCGCGGATCCACTGCTGGAATTTCTCGGGATCCGCGATCTTGTTTTCGGCCTGGATCTGCCCCAGATACTTCGACACCTCGTTATCGACATTGATGTTGAGTTCCTTGCCGCGCTGGATGAGCAGCAGGTTGTCGATCTTGTCCCGCAGCAGGTCCTTTTCGGACTGGGCCAGCGCTTCGGCGATGCGTGCCGGTGGCAGGCCGCGCTGGCGCAGGCTTGCCTCCAGCTCCTGGCGCGCCCGGGCGAGGTCGGAGCGCGTAATGATGTCGCCGTTCACCTTGGCGATGATCTGTTCGACGATCACCGGTTCGCCCGCGCTCAGCGTGAACGCAGCCAGCGCGGCCGAAAGGCCCAGCCGGAGGATACTCATGACTCCATTATCCAAAACGGCGGCCGCGCCGCGCCTCAGGCCCGAAGACCTTCCAGCAACTGCCGCAGGAAGGCCAGCAGCCCGGCGGCATCGGACGCGGGCAGGGGCATCCGGAGCACGCCCGCCGGCGTGAACTGCGCCTGCGGGGTTGCCGAAACCACCCGCATCAGCCGCTGCGGATCAATCGGCGCGCCCGGGTGGAACTTGATGAGCACCGCGCCTCCGCGTCGGTCCATCGACTCGATGCCGCACCGTTCCGCGAGCGATTTCAGTTGCGAGAACTCCACCAGCAACCGCACCTCGTCCGGCGCCGGCCCGTAGCGGTCGGCCAGCTCCTCGAGCAGCGCCTGCGCGCGCGCCGGGTCGCCCGAGTCGGCGATGCGCTTGTAGGCGCGCAGCCGCTGCTGCTCGTCGGCAATGTAGCCCTGCGGGATGCGCACGTCGAGCCCCAGGTTGAGCGACGAATGCAGCTCCGGCGTTACCGCTTCCCCGCGCAGCTCCCGCGCCGTCTCCTCCAGCAACTTGACGTAGGTCTCGTAGCCGACGCTCGCAATGTGGCCGTGTTGCTCGCCGCCCAGCAGGTTGCCGGCGCCGCGCAGCTCCAGGTCCAGCGCGGCGATCTTGAAGCCCGAACCCAGGTCGGAAAACTCCTTCAGGGCCGCCAGCCGCTTGCGCGCCACTTCGGTCAGCTCGCCATCATCGGGCACCAGCAGATAGGCGTAGGCGCGCCGGTTGGAGCGCCCCACGCGCCCGCGCAACTGGTAGAGCTCGCTCAGCCCGTAGTTCTGTGCGTTTTCAATGATCATCGTGTTGGCCAGCGGAATGTCCAGCCCGTTTTCCACGATGGTGGTGCAGACGAACACGTCAGACTCGCGCCGCATGAACGACACGAGCACCCGCTCCAGCTCTTCCTCGCCCATCTGGCCGTGGCCGACGGCGACGCGCGCCCGCGGCACCAGCTCCTGGAGCATCGCCGCGCGCGACCAGATCGACTCCACCCGGTTGTGGATGAAATAGACCTGCCCGCCGCGGTCCAGCTCCTGTTCGATCGCCGTCCGGATCAGTTCCGGGTGGAAGCGCGCCACCACGGTCTGCACCGCCAGCCGGTCCTTTGGCGGCGTCTCGATCACGCTCATGTCGCGCAGCCCGAGCAGCGCCATGTGCAGCGTGCGCGGAATGGGCGTGGCCGACATCGTCAGCACGTCCACGCTCTGGCGGAGCTGCTTCAGGCGCTCCTTGTGGCGCACGCCGAAGCGCTGCTCCTCGTCGATGATCAGCAGCCCGAGGTCGGCGAAAACGACATCCCTGGAAAGGATCCGGTGCGTGCCGATCAGGATGTCCACCTTGCCCTCGGCCAGATCGGCCAGGATCGCCCTGATCTCGCGCGGCGTGCGGAAACGGCTGAGCATTTCCACCCGCACCGGGAACGGTGCAAAGCGTTTCCGGAACGTTTCGTAGTGCTGCAAGGCGAGCACCGTCGTCGGCGCCAGCACGGCCACCTGCTTGCCGTCGCCCAGCGCCTTGAACGCCGCCCGCATCGCCACTTCCGTCTTGCCGAATCCGACGTCTCCGCACAGGAGGCGGTCCATCGGATGCGGTGACTCCATGTCGCGCTTGATCTCGGCGGCCGCCTGGAGCTGGTCGCGCGTCGGCGTGTATTCGAAGGCATCTTCGAATTCCCGTTGCCAGGCCGAGTCCGGCGAAAAGGCGAAGCCCTCGGCGATCTTGCGGGCCGCATAGAGCTTCAGCAGCTCCTCGGCCATGTCGCGCATCTTCGCCTTGACGCGCGCCTTTGTCCGCGCCCAGGTGACCCCGCCCAGTTTGTCCAGCGCCGGCGCGGCCTCGCCGGCTCCGCGGTATTTCTGGATCAGGTCCAGCCGCATCAGCGGCACATAAAGCCGGTCGCCGCCGGCATATTCGACCACCATGAAGTCCTCTGTGACTCCATCGGTGGTGATTTGCCGCAGCGCCGTGAAGCGGCCGATGCCGTGCTGCGCGTGGACGACATAATCGCCCGGCTTGAGTTCCAGCGTCTCTGGCGTGAACAGCGCCGCGTGCGCGCGCGCACGGACCGGCTGCACGTCGTAGACCGCTTCGAACAGGTCCCGGCTGCCGACCAGCGCCAGCCGCTCGTCAGGGAGCCGCGTGCCGCGCGCCAGGCGGCCTTGCACCAGATGGACCGCCGCGCTTTCCACCGCCATGAACGCGCGCCCGCCCGGCGCCGGATGCGCTCCGGAGCCGTCGTCCGCGCCGAGCTGGAAGGGCAGGGAATACTCGCTGAAGATGTCGGCCAGCCGCTCGATGTCGCCCGGCGTTGGGGCGAAAAACACGACCTGCCATCCCTGTGCGGCCAGCTCGCGCGCATCCTCAATGGCCGCCCGCAGATGGTTTCGGTAGGCCGTGCCGGGTTGAGACCGAACCTCGATGGACACGGTTTCAGGCGGCAGCTGGCTTTCCAGCAACAGTTCGCGGAGCTCGATTTCCCGCCGCGACGGATGGCTGGCAGCCAGCTCGCCCCAGTGGAAATAGAACTGCTCCGGCGGCGCCGGACTCTGCGCGGCCAGCGTCTCCAGTTTCTTCCACAGTCTGTCCGCGGCCGCATGCAGCGATTCCGGTTCGTCATAAATGACGATCGGCGAGCCGAGGAAATCTTCGAGGCTTGAGGCCGGTTTTTCCTCCGCCAGCGCGAAGAATTCCCAGCCGGAAAATGGCTCGCCCCCTGGCGGAACCGCCACGCCCGCGCGGGCGGAGAATTCCTCCAGCCGCTCGCGGCGGAGCGGCGTCTCTTCCATGGGCAGGATGGTCACCTCGCCAATGGAAGCGACGGACCGCTGGGTCTCCGGGTCGAAACGGCGAAGGCTTTCCACCGTGTCCCCGAAAAATTCCAGCCGCACCGGCCGCTGTGCTTCCGCGGGGAATACATCAAAAATCCCCCCGCGGATGGAAAATTCACCCTCCATTTCCACCGGATCCCGGCGCTGATATCCGATGGAAAGCAGGTGCGCGGCCAGGTCCTCCATCGGGATTTCCTCGCCCGTGCGCACGGTGACTGCCATCTGAAGGTAGGCCTCCGGCGGGCGAAGGCGCTGAAGCGCCGCCTCCACGGGGGTAACGACCACGGAGGCGCGGCCGGCGGCGAGCCGGCACAGGCCGGCCGCGCGCTGTTCCTTGATCTCGCCGTGGGGCGAGAGCCCCTGTCCGGGAAGGACGTCCCATGCGGGCACCAGCAGCGGCGAAGGGGCCGGAGCGCCGCCGCGAAGGATGGCATGGAAGGTGTCGAGAGCTTCAATCCAGGCTTCGGCCGCCGTCTGCGACTCGGCGATCACCAGACACGGCTGCTCCAGCGCCTCCCAGAGCAGCGCCACATACAGCGCCTTGGCGGTGGGCGTCAGGCCGCTCAGGTACACCCGGCCCGATTCGCGCGCCGAGAGAAACCGCACCAGCCGCCGGAACGGCTCCGATCTTGCGAGCGACTCGAACAGCTCCCGAACGGCCGCGTGCGTCATCGCCATCCCCGCCGCTCGAGGATCTGCTCCACCGTGGCCGTGGTCGAATAGCCGGGCTCCAGCGGCAGCAGGACCACGCGGCCGCCGGCCGCCTCCACTTCCTCGCGCCCGGCCACGAAGTGGCTCCAGTCGCTGCCCTTGACGAGCACGTCCGGCAGCAGCTCTGCAATCAGCTCCCGGGGCGTGTCTTCGTCAAACAGCGTTACCGCGTCCACGGCCTCCAGCGCGCAGGCCAGCGCCGCGCGTTCCTTCTCCGGAATCACCGGCCGTGCCGGCCCCTTCATCCGTCGCACGCTCGCATCGCTGTTCAACGCGAGCACCAGTACGTCACCGAGCGAGCGCGCCCGCTCGAGGGTTCGAATGTGGCCCGGGTGAAGAACGTCGTAGCAGCCGTTGGTGAAGACGACCGTCAACCCCTGCTCCCGCCAGCAGCGCCGCGCAGCGAGCAGATCCGGCCGCGAATAAATGGATCCCATCAGGCGGTTCTGATTTCAGTGTAGCCGCCCGTGCGCGGAGCCGGCGAAAAGCGCGGGCGCCTGGCAGGAATCCGCCAGGCCGGCTGTCGTCAGGCGAAACGATACCGGTCGGCCTTGTGGTCCCAAAGGACCTTTTTGCCCTCGCGGTAGCTGATCACGCTCATGAAACCGGGGATCGCCGCCTGGTAGCCGGCCTCCGGAGGCGCGATTGGTTTCTCGATGCCGCGGATCGAGTTCAGCCAGTTGCGGATGTGCGCTTCGACGGCGAGATGGTCGTTGTTCGGGATCGTGATGGAAAGTTCTTTGCGGGCCTTCACCTTGTCCGGCACGCCTGGGTAGGACTCCGGATAAAAGTTCAGCGTCTGGCGGCTGATGACCTCGATCATCCCCTCGTTTCCCAGGAACTGTTCCCCGTACCCGAAGCGCGCGTTGCCGAGGTAGCACGAGTAGTTGATGTGGAAGCGGTCCCGCGTGTAGTCCATCAGCACGCTCCAGGTGTCGGGGACGTCGCGGTCGTCATTTTCCGTCCAGCGGTAGATGCCGCCAGTGGCGACCACGCTGTCCGGGATGCCTTTGCCCATGACAAAGGCGGTGATGTCCGTCTGGTGAACCATCAGGTCCGTGGCGATGCCGCTGGAATAGTCCCAGTACAGCCGCCACTGGAAGTAACGCTCGCGCGAGAAAGGCCGCTCGGGCGCCGAACCAAGGAACCGCTTCCAGTCGGTGTTTTCCGGGGTGGCGTCGGAGGGGATCGCATAGCGCCAGGCGGGCGCGCCATTGGGCAGCGCGTTGCGGTACCAGAAGGCGCGCACGTAGTGGCAATCGCCGATGAGCCCCTGCGCGATCATCGTCTTCGCCATCTGGTACAGGCTGTTCGAGCGGTTCTGCGTGCCCACCTGAACCACACTCCTGCTCCTGGCCACCGCTTTCATGATGTCCTGGCATTCCTCGATGGTGTGCGCCAGCGGCTTTTCGACATAGACGTGTTTGCCGGCGGCCAGCGCGTCCAGCAGCATCCGGTGGTGGAGATGCTCCGGCGTGGCGATGATGACGGCATCCAGCCCTTTGTCTGCCAGCAGCTCCCTATAATCGACGTACGCCCGCGGCGTTTTTCCGCTCCGCGTCGCCACAATGTCCTTGCCCTTGGCCAGGTTGCCCGCGTACGTGTCACAGACCGCCTCTACGGAGAAGCGGCCGCTGTTGCCTTCGTAGCCGCGCTCGATCAGATAGCGGCCGCGCCCGCCGGTGCCGATCACGCCCACGCGGATCGTTTCATTGGCGCCCAGCGCGGGCAGAACCGCTGGCGCGGCCAGCACGGCCGCCCTTTTGGCGAAGCTGCGTCGGGAAAGTTCCTGGCTCATGTTGGCTCCTTCCGGTGATCAGATGACTTGATCCTGAATTCACAGCATACATAATGCGCTGCGTGAACGAGCGGGCGCGCCCCGGTAGGATGGAGATGGGTGCTGCGGCGCAGCCGTAGCCGTCTGGCCCCGAACTCATGAACGTGCTCAGCCTTTCGACCGTGTTTCCGCGGCCTGATCTTCCGCGGCAGGGTCTGTTCGTCGCCCGGCGCCTCCAACACCTGGCGGCACGGCTGCCAGTGGAAGTCATCGCCCCGGTGCCGCTTGTGGATCTGAGCTCGGGCCGCGTCTCATTCCCCACGCGGCGCACGCCGCCGTGTCGGCGAGAGGGCCGTCTGCGCGTGCATCATCCGCCCTGGTGGCACCCTCCTGGCCTGGGCCGCTGGAACGCGGTGTTGCTGGCGCGCGCCGTCGAACCGGCCGCGACGCGGCTGCGCCTCGAGTTTCCCTTTGATCTGATTGACGCCCACTTCGCCTGGCCCGAGGGCGTTGCCGCGTCGGAGTTGGCCCGCCATTTCGCATGCCCGTACACTGTCACGCTCCGCGGATGCGAGCTCGTCCACGGCAAAGTGCCCTCGCGCCGCCGGGAGATGGAGCAGGCGCTGCGCCGCGCGGCGGCCGTGATCGCTGTCTCCCGGGAGCTGTTGGAATTCGCTCTTGAACTCGGCGCCGTCCCGGACAGGAGCTTCCTGGTTCCGAATGGCGTCGATGCGTCCATTTTTCATCCGCAGCCGCGAGAACTGATCCGCGCGCGCCTCAGCATGCAGCCGCATCGGCATCATCTTGTTTCCGCCGGCCACCTGATCCCGGGCAAGGGGCATCACCGCCTGGCAGCTCTGCTGCCGGAGCTGGCCAGGCGTGGCCTCGACGTGGAGTTGTGGATTCTGGGCGACCCCGGCGCGGGCACGGATCAGCGGCCGCACCTGCATGCGCTCCGGCGCGAGCTTGGCCTGGAAGACCGCGTCCATGTGCTGCCTTCCGTGCCGCCGGAGATCCTGGCGCAGTACATGAGCGCGGCGGACCTTGTCTGCCTGGCCTCCGAGCGCGAAGGCTGGCCGAATGTCGTTCATGAGGCGCTCGCCTGCGGCACTCCAGTCGTCGCCACCCGCGTGGGTGCCGTGCCGGATCTGGTCTGCTCACCGGATTTCGGCCGCGTGGTTCCACCCGGCGACGACCGCGCGCTGGCCGAGGCCATCATCGAGGCGCTCCGAACGCCTTTTGACCGCGAACGCATCGCGCGGCACGGCGCTTCCCGATCCTGGGACGCCGTGGCCGAAGAAATCGCCGGCATTTTCGAGAAAATTCTGGCTGAGACCCCCTGATGCAGGAAGGCTGTTCTTGCCCAAAGAGAATCCTGCTGACCGGCGGCGCCGGCTTCATCGGCTCGCATCTGGCCGAGGCGCTGCTGGGCCGCGGCTGCGAACTGCTGATCCTCGACGACCTCAACGACTACTATGACCCTGCGCTGAAGCGCGCCAATCTGGCGAGTGTCGGCCGCGCCGGCCCGTTCGAATTCGTTCACGGCGATATCTGCGACGGGCCGCTCGTCGCCTCTCTTATGGATCGCTTCCGCCCGGATGCCGTCGTCCACCTGGCTGCGCGCGCCGGCGTGCGCCCGTCACTCGAGCAGCCGGTGCTCTATCAGCGCGTCAACGTGGAAGGGACGGCCGTGCTCCTCGAAGCGGCCCGCCGCCACGGGGTGCAGCGCTTTGTGTTCGCCTCTTCCAGTTCCGTCTACGGGGCGGCAAGCCGCGTGCCTTTCTCCGAGGACGACCCGGTGCGATTTCCCATCTCGCCTTACGCGGCCTCGAAAATCGCCGGCGAAGCGCTGTGCCACGTGTATGCGCACCTGTACGGGATGCGGGTTGTCTGCCTCCGGTTCTTCACCGTGTACGGGCCCCGCCAGCGGCCCGACCTGGCCATCCGCAAGTTCGCCGAGGCCATCGCCGCCGGGCGACCCATCCCCGTCTACGGCGACGGCTCCACCGGCCGCGACTACACCTACATCGACGACATCGTGGCCGGCATCCTTGCCGCCATGCAATACGACGCCCCGTTCGACGTGTTCAATCTCGGCAACTCGAGTCCGGTTCTGCTGCGCGACATGATCGCCACGCTAGAGCGCCTTCTCGGCCGGCAGGCCGTGATGGACCGCCAGCCGCTTCAGCCCGGCGACGTGCCCATCACCTATGCCGACATCCGCAAGGCGCGCGAACGGCTGGGCTGGACCCCACAGACGCCGCTTGAGGAAGGCATCCGCCGCATGGCCGCCTGGCTCGGACTGATTCGGGAATAACCGGCCGCTACAGGCCGCCCCAACGCCGCGCCCAGCGTTGCAGCACCAGCAGGTTCCACAGTTGCCGGTCGCGGTTGTGCAGGCCGGAGACGTGCTCCTCCAGCAGCCGCTTCGCTTCGCTCCGCTCGATGAGTCCCGTGTCGGTCCCGCCCAGGACCTCCCGCTCAAAAACCGGGCGCAATTCCCGCCGGAACCACTCCCTGAGCGGCATGACAAAACCCATCTTGGGCCGCCAGAGGATTTCCGCCGGCAGCAGCGGCTCCAGCGTTTTTTTGAAAATGTATTTGCCCTGTAATCCCGAGATTTTCCAGTTCGCCGGCAGACCGGCAGCCAGCTCCGCCAGGCGGTAGTCAAGCCACGGCGAGCGCGCCTCGAGCGACCACGCCATCGTTGCCCGGTCCGCTTTGACCAGAATGTCGCCAGGCAGGTAGGTCTCCACGTCCACCGCCTGAAGTTGTTCGAGCGGGCCCAGCTCGCGGTGGGCCGCAAAACGTTCCTCGAACCAGCGCCGCGGGTCGTGTCCGTCCATCAGGCCGCGCAGCGCCGGCCCGAGTGCGCGGGCGAGCGCTTCGCCGCGAAAAACGGTCATCGACTGAAAATACGCGCCGGCCAGTTCCAGGCTGAGATTGGTCAGGAACGTCTTGGCCCTGAATATCTGCGGGAGATAGTCGAATTTCGGATATATCTGCCCGGCGAGACGGAAAAATGTCTGGCGGAAAAACTGCGGGAATTTCCTCCGGATCCGCTCTTCGGCCACCGCGTGGCGGTAGCGCCGGTAACCGGCGAAGACCTCGTCGGCGCCGTCCCCTGAAAGCGCCACGGTGACATACTGCCGCGTCATCCGCGCCAGATAGAGCGTGGGAATCGCCGAGGCGTCGCCGAAGGGCTCGTCAAAGTGCTCGGCCAGCACATCGAACATCTCGAGGATCTGCGGCTCCACCCGGTGCTCGCAGTGGTCGGTCTCGTAGCGCGAAGCCACCAGGCGCGCATATCGCGTCTCATCATAGGCCCGCTCGCTGAAGCCGATCGAGAAGGTGCGCACGCGGCCCGGCGCGTGTCGCGCCATGTAGGCCACGACCGCGCCCGAATCCACGCCCCCGCTCAGGAACGCGCCCAGCGGCACGTCGCTCATCAGCCGCTGCCGCACGGCATCGGATGCCAGCCCGTCGATCTGCTCCACCGCCTCTTCCCACCGTTGATCCCGGCCGTGAAAGTGGAGCCGCCAGTAGCGCCTCTCGCGGAGCTGATCGCCGGAAACGGTCATCGACGTCCCGGCCGGCAGCTTGCGGATGGCGCGGAAGATGGACCGCGGTTCCGGCACGTAACTGAAGGCGAGGAAATCGGCCACGCTTTGCGGCTGCACCTCGCGGCTGACTCCCGGCAGCGCCAGCAGCGCCTTCGGTTCGCTGGCGAAGGCAAACCGGTACGGGCCATGGTCCAGCAGATAATACAGCGGTTTCTTGCCGAACCGGTCCCGCGCCAGGAACAGCTCGCGCCGGCGCTTGTCCCAGATGGCGAAGGCGAACATCCCGTTCAGCCGCTCCGGCATGGTCTCGCCGAGCTCTTCATAGAGGTGCAGCAGGACTTCGGTGTCGCTGCGCGTGCGAAAGACGTGCCCCTGCCGCTCCAGCTCCGGCCGAAGTTCGAGGAAATTATAGATCTCGCCGTTGAAGACCACCACAAGGCTGCCGTCTTCATTGGCCATCGGCTGCGCGCCCGATTCCAGGTCAATGATGCTCAGTCGCCGGTGGCCCAGAGCCACGCCGCCCTCGACAAAATAGCCCTCGCCATCGGGTCCGCGGTGAGCCAGGCTGATGCCCATGCCGCGAATCCAACGCTCTTCGGCGCGCTCTCCGCCGCGCATCAGGAATCCCGCAATGCCGCACATGCCGGTGGCCCTGGTCTCACCCATTGTAGCGGTGCGGCCGCGGAGAGCCCGGGACGAATCGCTATCATGGAGGCGTGAGCGAGACGGAAACCGCGTCGATTCCGCTGCTGGACCTGCGCGCCCAGTACGCTTCCATCCGGGGCGAAGTGGAAGAGGCCGTGCGGCGCGTGCTCGAGTCCCAGCAGTGCATTCTCGGCCCGGACGTGGCGGCGCTCGAGGAGGAGATCGCCGCCTACTGCGGCGTGAAACACGCCGTCGGCTGCGGCTCGGGCACCGATGCGCTTCTGCTCGCCCTGCGCGCACTCGACATCGGGCCCGGCGACGAGGTGCTGACCACGCCGTTTACGTTCTTCGCCACGGCCGGCGCCATCGCCAACGTCGGCGCCACGCCCGTCTTCGCCGACATCGATCCGCAGACGTTCAACCTCGACCCATCGAGCGCCCGCGCCGCTCTCGATCGCCATCCGCGCATCCGCGCCATTGTGCCGGTGCACCTCTACGGGCTGTGCGCCGACATGGATGAGTTCCTCGCGATGGCTGCGGAACGCGGCATTCCGGTGATCGAAGACGCGGCGCAGGCCATCGGCGCCGAATACCGCTCGCGCCGCGCCGGCTCCATGGGGACGGTCGGCTGCTTCAGTTTTTTCCCGACGAAAAACCTCGGCGGAGCCGGCGAAGGCGGCATCCTGACGACCCGCGATGACCGCCTGGCGGAGCGCCTGCGCGCCCTTCGCGTGCACGGCTCCCGCGTTCGCTATTATCACGACGAGGTCGGTACGAATTCGCGGCTCGACACGCTCCAGGCCGCCATTCTTCGTGTCAAACTGCGGCGCCTGGAAGAATGGACAGCGCGCCGCATCGCCCACGCGAGGCTTTACACGCAGACGCTCCACGAACTCGGCGTTCCGGTCGTCACGCCGGCACTGCCGCCGTATCCGTCGCGCCACGTCTTCCACCAATATGTGATCCGCGCGCCCCGCCGCGACGGGTTGCGCGCGTGGCTGACCCGCCAGGGCATCGCCAGCGAGATTTATTACCCGCTGCCGCTGCACCGCCAGAAGTGTTTCTTCCACCTTGGCTACGCGGAAGGCGCGCTGCCGGAAAGCGAGCGCGCCTCAAGCGAAGTGCTGGCGCTGCCCATCTATCCGGAACTCGAGCCCGAGCAGATCCAGCGCGTCTGCCAGGCGATCCACGCCTTCTACCAGCAGGCTGCATGAGCTTCGACGTCCGCTTTCTGACACCCGCCGACGAGGCTGCCTGGAACGCCTTCGTGCACCAGCATCCGCTCGGCTCACCCTTCCACCTCACCCACTGGCGCGACTGCATCCAGGCGACCTTCGGCTACGAACCCCGCTGCCTGCTGGCCGAGGCGGGGGGGCGCATCCGCGGTGTGCTCCCGCTATTCCTCGTCCGCACGCCGCTTGCCGGACGCATCCTGCTCAGCTCGCCGTTCGCCGTTTATGGCGGCATGCTCGCTGATTCCGATGATTCGGCCGGCGCCCTGCGGCGGCGTCTGGAATCGCTGGCCCAGGAAGAACGCGTCCAATATGCTGAACTCCGCAACGCCTGGCCGGAGCAGGGCTCCGGCTACCATCCCGTGCGCCGCTACGTGACCTTCACCAAAGAGCTCCAGGGCACGGAAGAAGAACTCCTGCAATCGATCCCCCGGAAGACGCGCGCCTCCATCCGCAAGTCCCTCCAGTGCGGGCTGGCCTCCCGCCGCACCCGCTCTCTTGATGATTTTCTCCGTCTCTATCTGGCCAACCTGCGGCGGCTCGGCACGCCCGCGTTCCCACGGGCCCATTTCGAGCGGTTGTTGGAGCGATACGGCGACTCGTGTTTCATCCTCGAGATTCTTTCCGGCGATGTCGTCGTCGCGGCCGTGCTCACGTTCCTGTTCCGCGATCAGATTCTGCCTTACTATGGCGCCTCCGACCCGCGCTACCACGCGCTTCAGCCGAACAATTTCATGTACTGGGATCTGATGCGCGCCGGGCTGCGCGAGGGGTTCCGCCTTTTTGATTTCGGCCGCAGCAAGATCGAAAAGAGCGGCTCGTTCGACTTCAAGTCCCACTGGGGCATGACCATGCGCGAGCTTCCTTACGAAGTGCTGCTGGTGCGCCGCCGCCAGCCGCCCGACCTCAGCCCCAACAACCCCAGGTTCGAACTGTTCATCCAGACCTGGCGCCGCCTGCCGCTCTGGCTGACCAACCGCCTGGGGCCGGCACTGGTAAAATGGGTTCCCTAATGATCGGGCGCTTTTCGCGCTCCGCGGACAAGACAAATTCCGCATCGGAGGCTCGTTCTTGAAATCAGCCGCGAATTCGGCCGTCTCTTCCGCCGGCGGCCAGCTTCCCCAGAGCCGCCGGTTCCCGTGGCTTCTTACGGCCTGGATCGCATTCCTTCTGGTGGCCGGCTTTTATCCAGTGCTCGGGCGGATGATCCGCGACTGGTACATCGACGAAGACATGGGGCATGGATTTTTCGTGCCCGCAGTGTCGGCCTACATGATCTGGCAGAGGAGAAACGAGCTGCTGGCGCGGCGCTACCGGCCCGCCCTGTGGGGGCTGGCCGTCGTTGCCCTGGGCGGCCTGTTGCTTGTCCTGGGCACTCTTGCGGTGGAGCAGACCGTCATGCGCGGCTCGTTCCTGATCTCGCTCTGGGGCGCGGTCATCACGCTCGGTGGCTGGGCTCTGCTCCGCGATCTGGCCTTCCCGCTGTTACTGCTCGTGTTCATGATTCCCCTGCCCGCCGTGATCTACAACCAGATCACCTTCCCGTTGCAGTTGTTTGCCAGCCAGGTGGCGGAGACTGTTCTCAGCCTGCTTGGAATCCCCGTCCTGCGCGAGGGCAACATCCTTGAGCTTCCCAGCCAGAGGCTCTCCGTCGCCGAGGCATGCAGCGGCATCCGGTCCCTGATGTCGCTCACTTACCTCTCGCTCGTTTACGGCTATCTGTTTGAATCCCGGTTCGTGGTGCGGGCCATCCTGCTTCTGTTGACTCCGGCCATTGCCATTTTCGTGAATGCGCTCCGCGTCACCGTGACCGGACTGCTCAGCGAATACGACCCCTCGCTGGCGCTAGGCGCCTTCCACAGCATGGAAGGCTGGCTGATGTTTCTGCTCGCTCTGGCGCTTCTCGTCGTGTGTCACCGCGCCCTGAGCGCCCTGGCGGTGCGATATGCCAAACCCCGTTGATCATGTTTCCAGCCCGCCTGTTCGCCGTGCCGCCATCTGGCTGAGCCTCCTGCTCATCGGCCAGGCAGCCGCCTGGCATCTGCTGCCAAAGACCGAGACGCCTTTCACCGCCCGGCCGCTGCGCGAATTTCCCGCGCAGATCGACGGCTGGCGCCTTGTGGAAGAGCATGAAATCGATCCTGAAGTGCAGCGGGTGCTGCGCGCGGATGACACTCTCAGTCGGACATACGTCCGCTCTGGCTCGCCCGTGCCTGTCAACTTTTTCGTCGCATTCTTCCGAACGCAGACGTCCGGGGCGGCGCCGCATTCCCCGAAAAACTGCCTGCCTGGCTCCGGCTATGCGCCGGTCGATTCGGGCGCCGTGCGCATCCCGGCCGGGCGGGCGGGCGAAGTGGAAGTCAATCGCTACATTGTCGCCCGCGGCGATGCCCGGAGCGTCGTCCTGTACTGGTATCAGACTCCGGCGCGCATCGTGGCCAGCGAGTTCGCCGCCAAGTTCTGGCTGGTGGCCGATTCCATCCGCTACCGCCGCTCGGATACGAGCCTCGTGCGCATTGTCGTGCCCATGGCCGGCGGGGCCGATGCCGACGCTGAAGCACGCGCCTTCGCCACCGCCGTGCTGCCCGTGCTCAGCGAGTTTCTCCCCCGTCTGGAGACTCGCGCCGGCGGATGAAACGGATGACGGCGATGGCCGCCTGAATCAGGGTGGCAAACAGCCACACCGTCGCCTTGTCCTTCCAGAGCCGCCAGCGTGTCATTCCAGATCCGGAAACGCCAGGCGGAACTGGCGCTTGGGAAAATAGTCCCGCACCGTCCGCTGCGGAGTGGTTCGGGCGCGGTACAGAATCCTGCCTCCGAAGCGCGATGCCATCTCCCGCGCGACCGCCATCTCATGGTCTGGCTCTCCCAGCCCGGGAGCGTTGCCCGAAAGCAGCCACTCCTCCGTCAGACGGTTGAGCTGCCGTTCCAGCGACGAGTCGGCACATCGCCACTCGCCCCGCCGCAGCACCGCCTTCTGCTTGCCCAAAGCCACGATGACGCCCATGAAATAAACTCCGGATCACTTCATGGATAGCACACGAGCTCGTATTCAATCGAGAATTCCCCTCACTGCCGGACACTCTATTTTCAGTAGCTCATGACGTCCACGCTTGATCCGACCCCGGAGGCGCAGCCGCGATCCGCCCGTTACGCCTTCCCCGCAGGCATCCCTGCTTTCGAGACCCACACACGGTTCCGGCTGGTGGAAAATCCCGCCTTCGCGCCGATTGTGCTGCTGGAAAGCGAACTCGACCCCGCCGTGCGCTTCGCCTGCGCGCCCGTCGCGCTGATCGTCGAGAACTACCGGCTTGAGCTCAGCGAGGACGAAATGGAGCTGCTCGGTCGCCCCGCGGATCCAGCCAGCCTTCTCGTGCTGGCGATCCTCACCTTCCGTGAAGGGCGTCCCCCGACTGCCAACCTGCTGGCGCCGGTGGTGCTGAACCCAGCCACGGCCACAGGGGTCCAATCTGTCCAGTGCGGCGCCTCCTGGCCTGTCATGTATCCCCTGCGGGAGGAGACTTCATGCTCGTGATCCGGCGCAAGGAAGGACAGGGAATCCGCATCGGAGACTCCGTCCGGATCGAGGTCCTTGAATCGAGCCCGAACCGGGTTAAGCTCGGCATAACGGCTCCGCCGGATGTTCGCGTCGTCCGGGAGGAGGTTCTGCTGGCGGAAGCCCAGAACCGACAGTCCGCCGCGCCTCCCACCGAGACGATCCTCCGCTGGGCCAGTGAACTCCGGCCGCCGGTCCGCTAGCGGGCCCGCAAAGACCCATCCGCAGGCCTCCCGTTTTCCCCAGCCTTGCTTCCCCGGAATCTGCCCCGGCTGTCAAGCCGCGGGCGAAATTGGGCGGAAGAGTACTGGGAAGACACTTTGCCGGAAGCAGCCTGCTAGGGCTTTTCCCCGAACCTGTTTTCAGTTTCAATGGAAGCAATGGCGCACCCTCAGGTATCTACCGGATCAACGGATCAGGCGATCTTCATGAGCCCGGCCCGGGCCTTTCTGGTCTACGCCTATCTTCAGGCGCTGGATTTGCTGACGACACTTGCGTTTCTCATGGCGAACGTGCAGGAAGCCAATCCGCTGGTGCGCCAGACGATCGCCTGGACCGGGCACCCGCTGGCCGGCCTGGTTGTGGTGAAGGTCGCCGCCCTGGGGCTGGGAATTGTATGTTGGAGGACTGGCCGGCTCCGGCTGTTGGCGCGGGCGAACGTGTTTTTTGCTGTGGTTGTGGCCTGGAACCTGTTTTGCCTCTTGCTCGGACTCGGCGGTGTTCCACGGCCGTGAACGCGCGGCTCAGGTCTGGCTGGTGGAATTCACCAGAATCGTGGCGATCTTCGAGTAAATCGACCTCATTGATTCCGTGGCCGCATATGGGATCAGCGCCGCAGTGGTCACGGCGATGAAACCGACAATCAGCGCATACTCAATCAGGTCCTGGCCCGCCTGACTTCTCCTGTTGCCTCCCGCCAGGAGCTCATACAACCGCCTCTGGATCATCCACAGGGTCGCGTTCGTCAGTGGCTGCATCATGGTCCTCCAACGGCTCTGGTACTAGATCCATGTTGGCCTCCGTTTACTGTTCGGGCAACCAAGCAAAGGCCGTAGAACGATCTGAAAGTTTCCTTAGCAGGCCTCAGGCGGATATGCCTGCCGGTGTCCCGGGCGCACGGCTTTCGTCCCCGATTGACTAAACTATTCTCTTGCCCCTGAAGCTCAGCATCCTGATCCCCGTCTACAACGAGCGAACCGTCGTCCGCCGCAGCCTTGAGCAGGTGATCCAGGCGCCGCTGCCCGAGGGCATGGAGCGCGAGCTCGTCATCGTCGACGACTGCTCCCGCGACGGGACCTGGGACATTCTCCAGGAGATCGCCGCCGGCAGGCCTTTCATCCGGCTGTTTCGCCATGAGGTGAACCAGGGCAAGGGCGCCGCCGTCCGCACCGCCATTCAGCACGCGGAAGGCGACTTCTGCCTCATCCAGGACGCGGACCTCGAATACGACCCGCAGGAATACCCCGTCCTGCTCAAGCCTCTGCTCGAAGGCCGCGCCGACGCCGTCTTCGGCTCCCGCTATCTGGCCGGCGAGAGCCGCCGCGTGCTTCCCTTCTGGCATACCGTCATCAACAAGACGCTCACGCTCGTCTCCAACATCTTTTCCAACATCCACGTCACCGACATGGAGACCTGCTATAAGGTCTTCCGCACGGACCTGCTCAAGTCCATCCCGATCCGTTCCAACCGCTTCGGCTTCGAACCGGAAATCACCATGAAATGCGCCAAGCGGCGCCTGCGCATTTACGAGGTTCCCATCAGCTATCACGGCCGCACTTACGAGGAAGGCAAGAAAATCGGCTGGAAGGACGGCTTGCAGGCTCTCGGCGTCATCCTGAAGTTCTGGCTCATTGACGATCTCTACGCCGACACGCGCGGCCGCGAGGCCATCATCAACCTGACCCGCACGCCCGCCTACACCGACTGGCTGTGCTCCGTCCTCCGGCCCGAGCTTGGCGACTCGGTCTTCGAGCTCTGCGCCGGTGTCGGCACCTTCTCCGCGCGCCTCATGGGCCGCCGCCTCCGCTACCTCGCCACCGATCCCGACCCGCTCCACCTCCACGCGCTGCAAAACCGCTTCCTCCGAACGCCCAACGTGGAGGTCGCTTCCTGCCGCCCCGACGTTGCCGAAGATTTCCAGCCCTGGGCCGGGCAGTTTGACAGCGCTCTTGCGGTGAATGTGCTCGAGGGGCTCGACGAGCCGCTCACCGCCCTGCGCGGCTTGGGCAGCGTCCTGCGCCCGGGAGGCAGGCTTCTGCTGGTGGCGCCGCAGGGCACCTGGCTCTACGGCAGCGTGGATCGCGCCATGGGCCAGCTCCGCCGCTTCCGCAAGGCCGATCTGAAGGCCCTGCTCGATCAGGCCGGCTTCGAGCTTCTCTGGATCCGCGACATCAACCGTGGCGGTGTCCTCGGCTGGTGGCTTGCGTCGCGGGTCCTGGGCCGCAGGCGTCTTTCCAAGTTCACGCTCAAGCTCTTTGACAAGACCGTCTGGTTCTGGCAGCTGGCCGACCGCGTCCTGCCCTGGCACGGCCTCACCATGGTCGCTGCCGCACGCTGGAAGGGCGGCCGCCCCGCAAACCGGATCGGATAGACTGAAGAAACGCCGCTCTCTATGGCATACCGATTCCGCCACGCCATCTGCAATGAGATTTATCAGGGCTGGGAGTTCGCCGATGCCTGCCGCCACATGAAAGCCGCCGGATACGAGGGCATCGAGATCGCTCCCTTTACTCTCTCCGAAGACCCCTGCAACATCCCCGCGGCCGACCGGCGCCAGTACCGCAGCATCATCGAGGGGGAGGGCCTGCGCTTTGTCGGCCTCCACTGGCTGATGGTCGCCCCGAAGGGCCTGCACGTGACCACGCCCGACGGGGAACTGCGCGCCCGGAGCTGGGACCATATCCGCGGCCTCATCGACCTTTGCGCCGATCTTGGCGAGGGCGGCATCATGGTTTTCGGCTCGCCTCTCCAGCGCGGCACCACCGGCGGATCCACGCGCGAAGAGGCCACCGAGCGCTTCATCGAGGGGCTCACTTCCGTCGCGCCACACGCCGAGCAGCGCGGCGTCACCATCCTCGTCGAGGCCCTGCCGAGAAACCAGACCGACGTCATCGGCACGCTGGCCGAGGCCGTCGAGGTCGTCCGCCGGGTCAACAGCCCCGCCGTCGCCACCATGTTTGATACCCACAATGCCGTCGACGAGACCGAGCCTCATGACGTGCTGATCGAGCGCTATTTCCCGCTCATCCGCCATGTGCACGTGAACGAGACCGACGGCGGCCATTGCGGCACCGGCGACTACGACTTCCGCCCCGTGCTCGCCGCGCTGAAGCGGCTCGGATATCAGGGCTGGATTTCGTTGGAGGCCTTCGATTTCACCCCCGGCGCCGAGCGCATCGCCACCGAGAGCATCCGCTATCTGAATTCGATCATCGAGGAGCTATGAAAATCCCCGTCGTCACCGGCGGGGCCGGCTTCATCGGCTCCGCGCTCGTCCGGAAACTGCTCGAAAAGGGCGCGTCACGCGTCGCCGTCATCGATAATTTCTCCTCCGGAAAAGAAGAAAATCTCACTGAAATTCGTGAAAATATCGACCTTTATCCCGTCGATATCCGTGAGTATGCGCGGCTGGCCCCGCTGCTTGCCGGCGCCCCGGTCGTCTATCACCTGGCCGCCATCCCCTCTGTCCCGCGCTCCATTGAGGATCCCGTGCCGTCGCACGAGGTCAACATCAACGGCACGTTCCACGTTCTGCGAGCGGCCGTCGAAGGGCGCGCCGGCCGCGTCGTCTACGCTGCCTCGTCTTCGGCCTACGGCGATACGGAAGTCCTGCCGAAAACCGAGACGATGGCGCCGCGGCCCAAATCGCCCTATGCCCTGCAGAAGCTCGCCGGCGAATACTACTGCTCGGTCTTTACCTCCTGCTATGGACTCGAGACGGTTTCTCTGCGGTTCTTCAACGTCTTCGGCCCGCGCCAGGATCCCTCCAGCCCCTACTCCGGCGTCCTGAGCATTTTCATGACCCGCCTGCTCGAACGCCGCCCGCCGGTCATCTTCGGCGACGGCGAGCAGAGCCGCGACTTCACCTACGTGGAAGACGTTGCCGAACTGTGCTGGAAGGCCGCGCACGCCCCGGCCGCCGTCGTCTCCGGACGCGTCTACAATGCGGGCAACGGCGGACGCTACACGCTGAACGAAACCTGGCGGCTGCTGTGCCGGATCGAAGGCGTCGACATCCGTCCCGAATACGGGCCGCCCCGCCCCGGCGACGTCCGGCACAGCCAGGCCGACACGGCGGCCGCCGTGCGCGACCTTGGCCACGCCCCGCGCTTCACCTTTGAAGAAGGCCTCCGCCGGACGCTCGCCTGGTACCGCACCGTGTGGAGGCCGGCCTGAGCGTTCCTCTCAGGCCTCTTCAGCCGCGCGCCGCACCGCCTCCCAAGTCGTCCAGACGTCCTCGCGCGTCGTCCTGATGTTGCCGATGGCGATTCGCGCCACCTGCCGGCCGTCCAGCACGTTGCCGGAAAGAAAGGCCACGCCGCTCTCGTTCACTCTTTCCATTACCCGCCGCGTGGCCCCGTCGCCGTCCCGGTGACGGAAGCAGACCAGCGACATCAGCACCGGCGCCGCCACCTCCAGCTTCGGATGCGCCGCAATCTCCGCGGCCAGCTCCTTCGCCCAGCCAATGTGCTGGCGGATGATGCCGCACACCTTCCGGTAGCCGAAATGACGCATCACAAACCACAGCTTGAGCGCACGGAACCGGCTGCCCAGCGCGATCCGGTAATCCATCAGGTGCACGGCCCGCGGGTTCTCCTGCGAGGCCAGGTAGGGCGGCGTCAGCGAGTACGCCTCCCGCAGCATCTCCGGGCGCCGGCAGTAGAACGCGCTACAGTCGATGGGCGTGAACAGCCACTTGTGCGGATTCATCACCAGCGAATCGGCGCGCTCCGCGCCGGCGAGCATCCAGCGGTTTTCCTCGAGCATCGCCGCCGCGCCGCCGTAGGCGGCGTCGATGTGATGCCACAGCTTTTCGCGCTCGGCCACCTCCTGGATCTCGGCCACCGGATCTACGCTCGTCACTGAGGTCGTCCCCACAGTGGACACCACGCAGAACGGCCGCCGGCCCGCGGCGCGGTCCTCCGCAATGGCCTTTTCGAGCAGATCCGGCTGCATCCGGTAAGCCGAATCGACCCTGATTTTCCGCACGTTTTTCCGTCCGATGCCGAGCGCCATGGCCGATTTTTCCACCGAAGAATGCGCGTGTTCGGACGTATACAGCACCAGGCCCGGCCGGGCGCCCTCTTCTCGCAGATCAGGGTCGGCTGCCGCACGCGCCGCGCCGATGGCATGCAGCGTGGACACGGAGGCCGTGTCGTGAATCATGCCGAAAAACTCCGGCGGCAGCCCCAGCCACTGCCGCAGCCAGTTCATCACCGCGAGCTCCAGCTCCACCGCCGCCGGGCAGCTCATCCAGAGCATGCCGTTCACGTTCAGCGCCGCGCTCAGCAGCTCGCCGAGGATTCCCGGCCCCGAAGCGCTCACCGAAAAATAGGCATGGAACCTCGGGTGGTTCCAGTGATTCACCGCTGGCAGAATTGTCTCCTCAAAATCAGCAAAAATCGCCTCCATCGGCTCGCCTTCGAACGGCGCCTCCCGCGGCAATGCATCGAAAAGTTCGCCCGGTTTCAACCGCGGCGCCACCGGAAAGTCTCTGATCTTTTCCAGGTAATTCGCCACCCATTCCAGCGCGGCAGCGCCCTGCCGCCGCAGTTCATCGGAAGTCCAGTCGTATTGTTCCATCTCTGCTCCAGCGCCTCCGCCGCGCCAGAGGCGCGCTTCAGGCTCCAGTTATATACTAGTGGCGGCTGAGGTGCCAGAAAACATGGAGAAATCATCATCGACAACGAGACGGTCCTTTCTCGCAGGACCTGCGGCCGCCGGCGCGGCCTTCACCATCATCCGTCCTGAACTGGTCCGGGGATGGGCTCCGGAAAAGCTGAAAATCGGTCTGGTGGGCTGCGGCGGCCGCGGCACGCAGGCCGTGGAAAACGCCATGGCCGCTGATCCCGCCGTCGTGCTCACCGCGATGGCCGATGCCTTCGAGGACCGCCTGGAAGGCAGCCTGAAGCGGCTGCGCAGTCTGCCCATCCAGGACCGCATCCAGGTCGACCCCGAACACCGCTTCGTGGGCTTTGACGCGTACAAGAAGCTGATCCACAGCGGCGTCGACGTCGTTTTCCTGTGCACGCCTCCGGGCTGGCGGCCGCTTCACTTCGAGGCCTGCGTCGAGGCCGGCAAGCACGTCTTCATGGAGAAGCCCTTCGGCGTCGACCCGGTTGGAGTCCGCCGCGTCATGGAGGCCGGCCGGAAGAGCGTCGAAAAGAAGCTCACCGTCGTCAGCGGCGCGCAGCGCCGCAGCGACCCGTTCTATCTGGAAAACGTCGACGCCATCAGGAATGGCAAGCTCGGCGAGGTTGTCGCCCTCTACGCTTACTGGATCGGCACACCAGTCATCCAGCAGCGCAACGGCCGCAACCCGAAGTGGGGCGAGTTCGAGTGGCAGCACCGCAACTGGTATTCGAACCTCTGGCTCTGCGGCGACCAGATCGTCGAGCAGCACCTGCACAACATCGACGTCTGCTGCTGGATCATGGGCGGTCCGCCTTCGAGCGTGGTTGCCAGCGGCGGCGCTGCCTGGCGGCCGGTCGGCGACGAGATCTACGGCAACATCTACGACCACATCTCGGCCGACTTCGAATGGCCCAATGGCGTTCGCATGTCCAGCTACTGCCGCCAGTATCCCCAGGGTTGCTACCAGCAGGTGAACGAGATCGTAGCCGGCAGCAGGGGGCGCATGACGCTGAACCAGACCCGCGGCGGTCCAGGCTACGTCAACGAACATGTCAAGCTCTATCGGTCGATCCGCGGTGACGGACCCTACATCAATGAGACCCAGGCCGTGGCCGAGTCCACCATGACCTGCATCATGGGCCGCGAGTCCGCTTACTCCGGCATGAAAATCACCTGGGACATGATCATGAACTCGAAGCAGGACCTGATGCCGAAGGCCGAACAGTACACCTACGACCTCAAGGTGGAGCCCACGCCGTTCCCCGTGCCTGGCAAGTACAAGTTCATCTGATCCTGTTTCAAACAGAAGGGGCCATCTCTGGTGCTGGCCGGGGATGGCCCCTCGATTCTCATGCCTTACTTGCGCCAGAATCCGGGCGTCAGCACCACGATGAACGTGTAAAACTCCAGCCGCCCCGCGATCATGCAGAAGCTCAGCGTCCATTTCGCCGCCGCCGGCAGGTGCGCGTAGTTTTCCGCCGGGCCGACGCTCCCGAATCCGGGCCCGATGCTGAACATCGCCGCCGCCACGCTGCTCAGGCTCGTCAGCAGGTCCACTCCCGTCGCTGCCACCGCCAGCATCGCCGCCAGAAACACGGACAGCGAAAGGTAAATCAGGTTCAGCAACCCCTGCACCGCGTTTTCCGGGATGGTCTCGCCGCCCGCGCGGACCGCAAACACGCCCCGCGGGAAGGACGTGCGGAGGAGCTCCCGCCGCACGATCTTGCCGAGCAGCACGACCCGCGCCACCTTCCATCCTCCGGCGGTTGAGCCCGTGCAGCCGCCCACGAACATCAGCGCCAGCAGGATTGCATGCGGCAGCGGGTGCCACTTCTCGTAGTCCACGGTTGCAAACCCGGTTGTCGTCCCGATCGATACCACCTGAAACAGCGCCGCGCGCAGCGCCGGCTCGCCGGACATGGTCCCTTCCTGGATGGTCATCGCCAGCACCGCCGCCGAGGCGCACCCGAGAATCGCCAGGTAGGCGCGCACCTCGTAATCCCGGAAAAACTTTCCGGCCTCCCGCCTGACCCACAGCCGGTAATGCTGGGTGAAATTCAGTCCAGCCAGCAGCATGAAAAAGATGATGATGTACTGGATCAGCGGGCTCGCGAAAGCGCCCACGCTTTCGCTTCGTGTCGAAAAACCACCCGTGCCCAGCGTCGAAAAAGTATGGCAGGCGGCATCAAAGGCGCTCATCCCCGCCAGGCGCAACAACACGTACTCTGCCAGCGAGAGCCCCGCATACACTCTCCACAGCGCCTTTGCCGTTTCGGCGATGCGCGGCGCCAGCCTTTCCGACCGCGCCCCGCTGAATTCAGCCCGGTACAAAGCCATGCCGCCGGCGCCAATCAGCGGCAGCACCGCGATTGTCAGCAACACCACGCCCATGCCGCCCAGCCAGTGCGTAAAGTGGCGCCAGAACTGGATCACCGGCGGAAGCACCTCGACACGCGGCAGAATCGTCGCTCCCGTTGTCGTAAATCCGGAGACGGACTCAAACACCGCGTCCGTCACCGAGGCAAAGGCCGGCGTCAACAGGTATGGCACGGCGCCGAACCCGCAGCCGAAAATCCAGAGCATCACCGTCAGCAGCAGTCCCTCACGCCGGCTCAGCTCATGCTTTGGCGGCCGGGCCAGTGCGGCCAGCCCTGCTCCAGCGGCGGCCGTCACCAGCGCGGCCTGCCCCAGTTCCGCCGCGCCTCCTGCTCCGGCCGCCCACCCATACGTTGCGGGCATTGCCATGGCGCCGGCCAGGATCAGCAGGAAGATTCCCGTGATGTGGAAGAGCCCGGCGGCGTGGATCATCGCCTCCAGATCCCTCCCAGCCCGCTGCGCCCGGCGCTGGCCGACATCATCTCCTCCAGCGCCGGCAGCGCCTTCTCGCTCGTGAAGAACAGGATCCGGTCGCCCTCTTCGATCACGTCATTGCCCCGTGGCACCACCACCTCGCCATTGCGTTTCAACAAGGCGCCCGCCACCACTTCGCGCGGAAATTCGATCTCCCTCAGCCGCTTGCCCGCATGACGCCAGCCCGCCGGCGCCGTCAGTTCGATCGCTTCGGCCGCTTCATCTCCAAACGTCGTCACCGATTGTACGTCGCCCCGGCGCGCAAACCGGAGAATCCGGTCCACCGTCGCCAGCCGCAGGCTCACGGTGGAATGAATCCCCAGCCGGTGCGCCAGTGGCAGATAGTTCAGCCGGTTGATCAGCGCCACCAGCTTGCGCGCTCCCAGCCGCCGCGCCAGCATCGCCGCAATCAGGTTCTGTTCGTCTTCGTTGGTCAGCGCCAGGTACGCGTCCACACCCTCAATGCCTTCTTCGATCAGCGTGGCCGCGTCCGTTCCGTCGCCGTGCACCACCATTGTGTCCCGGAGCAGCCCGGCCACTTTCTCGCAGCGGGCCGCGTCGGTTTCGAACAGCTTCACCCGCACGCCCTGCTTTTCCAGCTCCTCGGCCGTCAGAATCCCAAGCTGCTTTCCGCCAAGGATGAAGACCCGCTCCACGCGGGGCGCCTGTTCCAGCCCGAGGAACTTCAGCATGTCGCCGAATTCGTCCGTGCGCGTCAGCGCGTAGACGTGATCGTGCACCTGAAGCGCGTCCTGCCCGCGCGGCACGATCACCTGCGAACCCCGCAGAATCATCACCACCAAAGAATGTTTCGGCGGTCCCATCCGCGCCAGTTCCATCAGGCTTTTCCCCGCCAGCCAGTGGCCGCGCTCGAGGAACATCCCGAACAGCCGGATCTTGCCATCGGCAAAGTCGATGATGTCGGTGATGCCTGGATAGCCGAGCACGGGCAGCATTCGCGCGGTCAGCTCAGACTCCGGGTGGATCAGCAGGTCGATCCGTACGCCGGTCCTCTGACACACCTCCCGCCATTCCGCCACCTCGTGACTTCGCACCCGCGCCACCTTCACCGGCACGCCGAACTCCGCCTGCGCCGCCATGCAGCTCAGCAGGTTGGCGCGGTCGTCGTTCGTGATCGCGATGAACATGTCCGCGCCGGCCAGGCCGGCGGCGCGCAGTGTGCGGATGCTCACCGCGTCGCCCTCCACCACACGCGCGTCCAGCGTATCGCTCAGATGTGCGCACCGGTCGGGATTTGGCTCGATGATCGTCAGCTCGTTGCCCTCCCGCACCAGCCGCCGCGAGACCAGCTCGCCGACGCCTCCGCCGCCCGCGACAACGATCTTCATCGCTGCTTCTCCGTGTCTCGTCCTCCCCTCGCAACGCGCCGCCGCACCGGCACGGCGGGCTCGTCACGTTCTCGCAGTATACGGGATGTCCGCCATGCTGGAACACCCCGCCCGCCGCGTGTCCCGCAGTACAATGCATCCCATGACCCGCCGTGAAATCTGTCTGGCCGCCACGGCCGCCTCGCTCGTCTCCTGCGCCCGCTCCGCACGCAGCCGGGAAGAAGCCGCCCTCGGCACGGCATCCGTGGCCGAGCTGGCCGCCGGGCTCCACTCGGGACGCTGGACGTCCGCCCAACTGGTGCGCCTTTATCTCGAGCGGATTGATTCGATCGACCGCCGCGGACCCCAGTTGCGCTCCGTTCTCAGCCTCAATCCAGACGCCCTGAAGCAGGCTGCCGAGCTCGACCGCGAGCTCAAGTCCCGCGGCCCCCGCAGCGCCCTGCACGGCATTCCGATTCTCGTCAAGGACAACCTCGACACTTCCTTCCTGCCGACCACCGCCGGCTCGCTGGCCCTCGCCAACTGGCGCCCCCCGAAGAACGCCCCCGTCGTTCAGCGTCTCATCGATGCGGGGGCCGTTATCCTTGGCAAGACGAACCTGAGCGAATGGGCGAACTTCCGCTCCAACCGCTCCGTCAGCGGCTGGAGCGCCGTCGGCGGCCAAACCCGGAACCCGCACGCCCTGGACCGCAATCCCTCCGGCTCCAGTTCCGGCTCCGCCGCCGCCGTCGCCGCCTCGCTCTGCGCCGCCGCCATCGGCACCGAAACCGACGGCTCCATCGTCAGCCCGGCCAACGCCTGCGGCATCGCCGGCCTGAAACCCACCGTCGGCGCGCTTCCCGGAGAGGGCATCGTGCCCATCGCCCCGTCCCAGGACACCGCCGGGCCAATGGCCCGCAGCGTACGCGATCTGGCCATCCTGTTCGAGATCCTCGCCGCCGGCAATTCGTCCGCCTACCCCGGCCGGGTCGACATCGTGCAGACTCTCAACCCCGCCGCGCTCCGCGGGGCCCGCATCGGCATTCCCCGCAGGTTCTATCAGCGCCGCCAGCTGCTGAACCGCTTCCTCGACACGCAGGTGGAGATCCTGAAGAAGGCGGGCGCGGAAATCATTGACGAGGCCGACCTGCCCTCCCACGGCCAGTTTGGCGAGGCCGAATATACCGTTCTGCTCTACGAATTCAAGGATTCATTAAACCGTTATCTCAGCCGTCTGCCGGAATCGTTTCCTGCCAGAACTCTCGAACAATTGATCGAATTCAACGAGAACAACCGCGAAAAAGAAATGCCCTGGTTCGGGCAGGAAATTTTTGTTGAAGCGCAGAAAAAAGGGCCGCTTTCCGAGCCTGCCTATCAGGAAGCGCGGCAGAAATGCATCCGTCTGTCCCGGGCTGAAGGCATTGACGCCGTCATGGACCAGCACCGCCTGGATGCCCTCGTCACCCTCACCGGCGGCCCCGCCTGGTTCATCGACTGGGTCAACGGCGACTCGGGCGGCGGCGGATGCTCGCAGCCGGCGGCCGTGGCCGGCTATCCGCATGTCACCGTGCCCGCCGGCTTCATCCGCGGCCTGCCCGTCGGGCTCTCCTTCTTCGGCCGCGCCTGGAGCGAGCCGCGCCTGCTCCAGCTCGCCCATGCGTATGAGCAGCTCACCCGCGCCCGCCGCGACCCCGCCCTGCGCCCCGGCGGTCCGGCGCCGTCCGCGGTTTGAGATGCGATGGTTTTTATTCCTGGAGCCGGCTTCTATTCCTGGTTTTTCGCGTTCAATTTGTCGAAAATCGCCCGCTCGCGCTCGCCATCCTCCGGCCGGTTCAGACGGAAATAGAGAGCAGAAAGTTCGATGTGCGGCTGCGCCCATTCCGGATCCGCCTTTACCACGAATTCCAGGTGCTTGACGGCGGCTTCCACGTTTCCGGCAGCACGCTCCAGCCGCCCCATCTGGTAGTGCGCCAGCTTGTCGGCCGGTCGCAGTTTCAGCGCCTTTTCCAGATGTTGGCGCGCCTGCTCCAGCTCGCGCTTCACGATCAACACCGTCCCAAGGCCGAGGTGGGCCTCAAAGTCGCCGGGATCGGCGGCGAGCGCCTTCTGAAAGGCCTCCACCGCGCCGTCATTGTCGGCGAGGTAATGGCGCGTCATGCCGGCCAGCGTCCACACGCCAGGCAGCCTCGGGTTGAGTTTCAGCGCCATTTCGGCGTAGTCGCGGCCCAGCTCGTACTCGTGGATCTCCATCGCCGTCTGCCCGGCCAGAAGACAGGCCTCCGCGCTGTGTCCTTGCCGCGCCGGCCCGTCCAGCCGGATGAGCCCTTCCTGTTTCTTGCCCGTCCTCACCAGCGCTGCGCCAAGCAGCCATTTCAGAGCCAGGTCATCGGGATGGGAAGGCTCCAGCCTGCCGAGCAGCGCCACCGTCTTCGCCTCCTGCCCCGTGCGGTTGTAACAATCCGCCAGCAGCAGCGCCAGCCGCAGATCGGCCGGCGAGGCGGACGAAAGCGCCTCCAGGAGCTTTGACGCTTCGCGGAAGTTCTGCTGCTTGTAATGCGCCAGCGCAAGATTGAATTGCAGCGCCTGGTTGTTCGGATCCAGCGCGAGCGCCGCGCGGTAGTGCCGGATGGCATTTTCAAACTGGCCCAGGCGCGCGTACGCCGCGCCCAGGTTGGCATGCACTTCCGGCACGTTCGGCGCCAGCCTCAGCAGCGTCTGGTATTTCTGAATGGCCAGCCGGTCGTCGCCCCGCTGTTGCGCCTCCACCGCTTCCCGGAAAATCTGCTCGGGCGAGGGCGGCTGCGCCGCCAGCAAGGCGGCGGCCAGCGCAGACAGCACAGGCAGACGCATTCTTCCTTCAATCATACCGGCCGGACACTGTACGATGAAGGGAGAGCACGATGCGGATGGGCCACACGGGGCGTTGCCGGGATACACGGCCTTGGATACGCGCGGCGGCATCGCTGTGCCTGGTTGCGCTGGTCTGTGCTCCGGCCTCGGGGCAGCTCTCTTCCTTCGAGCGCTTTGAACAACTGGCCCGCCGGGCCGAGCAGGCGCTCAATTCCAACCCCGCCGAGGCTGTCCCGCTCTACCGCGAGGCACTTAACATCCGTCCGGCATGGGTCGACGGCTGGTTCTATCTGGGCGCCGCCCTCTATCAACTGGACCGCTACGCCGAAGCCACACACGCCCTCCGCAAGGGACTCGAGCTTGCGCCGAAGATCGGCACGGCCTGGGCCCTGCTCGGCCTGTGCGAGGCCGAGCTCGACAACGCCGAACAGGCCCTGGCCGACATCGCGCGCGGAGAACAGCTCGGCCTCGGCCCCAACGTCGGTTTCGAGGTCGCCGTGCGCGTCAAGGCGGCCCGGCTCCTCATCGCTCGCGGCCAGTTTGACGAAGCGATGGGCAAGATGTACCCGCTTTCGAAGAAAAAGGTGGATCACCCCGCCATCGAAGAAGTGATGGGACTCACGGCCCTGGCCGTGTACCAGGATCCTGCGGCGCTAACCCCCGAGCAGCGCGAGATGGTCAAGGTGGCCGGCAAGGCCGCCTGGGCCGGGGGCACGGGACGGCCGGCCGAGGCCCTTGCCGGCTATGACGAATTGATCCGCCGCTGGCCCAAAGCCCCCGGCGTCCACTACGCCCGTGCTCTCTACCTGATGGAGAGCGACCCGAAAGCGGCGCTCGAAGAGTTCCGCCAGGAGGTGGAAAACACGCCTGATCATTGGCCGGCCCTGTTGATGCTCGCCAACCTCGAAATCCGCAACGGGCAGCCTGAGGAGGCGCTGAAGCACCTGGAGCGCGCGCTCGACCTCGTGCCCGTCAGCTACCGCTGGATCTGCCACGCCAGCATCGGACAGGCCCATCTGACCGCCGGCCGGCTCGACCAGGCGATCGCGAAACTCGAAAAAGCCACGCGTCTGGTTTCGGGCAACGCCCAGATCCACTACTACCTTTCCCAGGCCTACCGGCGCGCCGGGCGCAAGGAAGACGCCGCGCGGGAGCTCGCCGAGTTTCAACGGCTCAAGGAGATCGAAGACCCTCTCGCCCTGCCTGCCTTCCAGCCTGGCGCGCGCCGCCAGCAATAGGACCAGGCCGTCGGATTATCGCTCCTGCGTCGCCACAGGCCCGCGGACCCGAACCTGTCACTGAACCGTAGCGCGGAACAACAGCCTCGACTGGCTTGCCCGGTCTGCTGAGACGCCAGGGCGGAGTCGCCCTGGAGGGAGCTTCCTTCCGTCACGGAAGGTTCCGGCGGTTGCTTTCATCCGCATTCACGGCGGTCTCGTGAGGTCGTCGATGTCGTGCTTCTCCTGGAAGGCACGCGTCCAGAGGTGAGGCTTCCCTGCGGAGGCCCGCCGTCAGGCGGGCTGGAGGACAATCGCCGTCACGAGCTTCTTTCTTTTGAGGTGAAGGTTGGCGGGGAACACATTTCCGTAGCGCCAAGGACCGGATGTGGATGCCTCATTTCCGCATCGACTGAAGATCTGTAGAACTGACCTCGCGTTGATCCGGCCCGTCCAAGAGCCAGCGAAAGGCACAGATGGGTCACGGTTCATGGAACCTCGTGCCAGGACGTGCCAATGCGACGGACTCGACCGACGGGTGGACTGCAAAGAGGGAATGGATGGAGGTGGTACGCCCGGCAGGATTCGAACCTGCGACCTTTTGCTCCGGAGGCAAACGCTCTATCCAGCTGAGCTACGGGCGCTCCTGTTGACCATGATACGCGGAAACGGCCGGGGAAGGGAAGCGGCTCTCGACCGCGCCTATCGTTCTTCTGCACCGCGCGCAAGTGGCGGGGAGACGGCCACGTCGGCGCAGGCGGCGGGGATCCGCACCATGACCGCGGGGTAGGTGATCACCTGCGGCACCATCGCGTCCGGCGGCGGGTTGACCACGGCGTAATGCACCACGCATCGCGAGCCGTCTTTCGTCACCCGCCGCACCTCGACCGAGTAACCGCCAGTCGGCTTGCGTCCGGCGTGAATGGTTACGATCACCGCCTCCGGGGTTCGCTCCACGTCATAGCGCGCCGTTTCCGAACGCCGCGGCGGGCGGCGCTTGAGCACTTCAAACGGTACGTCTTCCATGCTGAAGCCAGTCAAGCACACCGCCGCCGCCAGCGCCAACGCTGCGTGCAACAAGACCCTAGAACCCGCTGACATTCAGCCTTCCGCCGGTGACGCACTTGCCCGCGAGGGAACTCGTCGGCACCGCGCCTGAAAGAATCGCGTTCTTGATCTCGGCTGCCGCCGCCCCGGGATGCAGCGAAGCGTACAGCGCCGCGGCCCCCGTCACGTGTGGCGTCGCCATGGACGTCCCGCTGTAAGAGCCGTAGCCGTTGTTCGTCCTATTGGGCAGCGTCGAATAGATGCCCGAGCCCGGCGCGCCAATGTCCACGCTCGTCGGGCCGTAATTGGAAAAGCCGGCCAGCGCGCCAGTGCTCGTGATGGCCGCCACGGCGATGATGTTGGCGTTCGGATAGCTGGCCGGATAGGAGGGCGTCGTGTCATTGTTGTCGCCCACCCCATCGGCTCCGCCGTTGCCGGCAGCAGCGATAAACAGGATGCCCGCCTGGTTGGCGCGTTCGATGGCGTCGTAAAGGGCCTGCGAATAGCCGCCTCCGCCCCAGGAGTTGTTCGTCGCCACGATGTTCAGCCCGTGACGAAGCTTCAGGTCCGTCATGTAATCCACGGCCTTGACCGCGTTCGCGGTGGTCCCTCCGCGCCGACCCAGAAACTTCGCCGTGATCAGCTTCACGTTCCAGACGACGCCGGCGACGCCCTTCCCGTTGCCGCCAACCGCGCCGATCGTGCCCGCCACATGCGTGCCGTGATCGTCCTGCGTTCCGTCGTAGGTCGTATTGTTGTTCCCGTCGAAGTCCCAGCCGCGGATATCGTCCACGTAGCCGTTGCCGTCGTTGTCGACGCCGTCCACAGGATCGTAAGGGTTCACCCAGATATTGGCCGCCAGGTCCTCGTGCGACCATTGCACGCCTTCGTCAATGATGCCGACGTAGACCGTGCTGCTGCCCGTGCGCCCTGCCGCCCAGGCCTGGCCCGCCTGGCTTCCGTAGGGATTCGAGGGCGTAGTCGAAGGTCCGTACATTCCCCAGAGCAGGCCGTTGACGTAATACGGGTCGTTGGAAACGGCCTGATGCGTGTAAACCCAGTTCGGCTCGGCGAACTCCACCGCAGGATCCGAGGCCACCAGGCGCCGCGCCGCTTCGGGAACAAAGTCCGGCTGGAAGCGCACCAGCACGAGATCACCCTTGCCGTCCTGACGGCGGGCCCTCTCAACGACCGTCTCCAAAACCTCCGCACGGATTCGCCCGAGCGCACGCGCCATCTCCGCGGGGGAGGCGCCCGCCCTGAACTGAACCAGGAGCTCGCCAGGAATCGCCTCCGCAATTCTGGCAGGCACGTTTTCCGGCTGCTGTGCGGTGCCGGCGATGAGCAGCGCCAGCACGCCAATGGCAATTGCCATGGTTTTCTTCATCGTTCTCTCCCAGGATCCCTCTGACAGGGACACGAGTACCCCATAGCCTATACCAATGTCGCGCCGGGTACAATCGGCCGTTCAGGAGTCCGTCGCGGAAACCAGCGCGCCAACGAGTGCCGTGTCTGAGCCCTTTGACTGGAAATACGAAATCCGGCGGCGCTTCTGCATCCCGGCCGTGCGCCGATGACGGTTCACACGCCCTGGCGCAGGAGTTCCACGAACTTCGCCAGCCACGCCGGATGCGCCGGCCAGGCCGGTGCCGTCACCAGATTGCCATCGGTCACTGCCTCCGTCATGGGCACTTCGACGTAAATGCCGCCGCAAGCTGTCACCTCCGGTCCCACCGCCGGGTAGGCCGTGAGTCTGCGGCCCTTCAGCACGCCAGCCGCGGCCAGCAATTGCGCCCCGTGACAGATCGCCGCCACCGGCTTGTTCGCGTCAAAGAAGTGCCTCACGATGTCCAGCACGCGGGCATTCAGCCGCAGATACTCGGGCGCGCGCCCCCCGGGAACCACCAGTGCGTCGTACTCCGAGGGCAGGATCACGTCAAAGGCCTGGTTCAGGGCAAAATCATGGCCCCGTTTTTCCGAATACGTCTGGTCGCCCTCGAAATCGTGAATCGCGGTGCGGACCTTCTCGCCCAGCTTCTTGCCCGGACACACCGCATGAACGGTGAAACCCAGCATTTGCAGGGCCTGGAAGGGGACCATCGCCTCGTAGTCTTCCACATAGTCGCCAACGAGCATCAGGATCTTCTTCGCCATGATCTGCTCCTTTCCGCACTGATACTGTATGCGAAAAATCCGCCCGATGCCAGACGGGACGGCAGCCCCCCTGGTGCCGGGCCCGGCCGACCCGTGTTCCCGCCCCCCGCGCTCCGCAGGCCGGCCGTTCATCGGATGGTCAGCCCGCCGGGAAAATGCTGGACGGTTTGGTGGCTGGCCCGTGGATCGCTACCGGCGGCGAGCTTCCCGGATACTGGTTACGTGAACCCATGCTGCTGGCGGTGGAGGCCGGCGTCGAACCGCTGGGTCGTCTTGAACAGCTCGTAGCGCCCATCGCCGCTCACCTCGCGCACGCGGCTGAGCAGGGCGTTCATTTCTGCCATCGTCAGCGGCCGGAAATTTCGGGCAATCGACACGGCGCGCTCGAGGTCTTCCATCGAGGCCAGCCCCACCACCTGCACGCTCACCGGCTGCGACAGAAAATACCGGTAGCACTCCTCCACCGTCACCACTCCGTCGGCGATCATCCGGCCGTCGCCCCCGCAGCCCTTCATTCCGATCACGCCGATGCCGCGGCGCTGGCACTCCGGCACCACCTCATGACGGAAGCTTTCGAACGCGTGATCCATGATGTTGATGGGCATCTGGCAGGCGTCCCAGGGAAAATCCAGGGCCAGCATTTTCCGGTGGATGCGCGGATGCTTGTGACCGGTAAATCCGAGAAAGCGCACTTTCCCCTGCTTTTTGGCTTCCAGTGCGGCCCTCAGGCCGCCCTTCTCGACCAGAAATTCCGGGTCGTTGTGGTAATTGCATTCGTGGAATTGCCAGAGGTCGATGACGTCCGTGCGCAGGCGGCGCAGGCTGTCCTCCAGATGTTTCATCGCCCCGTCGTAATCCCGCGCGCAGACCTTCGTCATCAGGAACACGCGCTTGCGGTATCCATCCATGGCCAGCGCCCTGCCCATTACCTCTTCGGCGCGGCCGTTGTGGTAGTCCCACGCGTTATCCATGAAGGTAATGCCGGCATCGATGGCTGCATGCACCAGCCGGATGGATTCGTTTTCGTCTTTGGGCCGTGCCTGGTGGTGCCCGCCCAGCCCGAGTACGCTCACTTCCACGCCCGTCCTGCCCAGCGGACGCGTGGGAATCCCGTTGCTGCGGTTCTGAGCCGCGGCAGCGGTGCGCGAGACCGCCAGTGCCGCTCCCGCGGAAAACAGGTCTCTCCGGTTGATTGTTGCCATGAGCCCCTTGGCCTCCGCCGCCATTCTATGCGAGGGCCGGGCGGCAATCCAGGCTCCGCGGGCGGCCTTCCCGATCCGGGCGGGGGTGCATTCAGGACCGGCCCTGCGCGCCATTGTCTTTATCGGCGCCGCCGTCGGCCGGTGACTTCCTGACGGATCCAGGCCAGAATCATGTCGGCGATTTGAAAGTGGTTGCGGTCCTGCATGATCATATGGCTGTTGCCGCGGATCCCCATCTCGGGCGGATGCAGCATGCGCGCCCTGCCACCGGCGGCGTTGATGCGCCGGATCAGCTCCATGCAGGAGTCGAAGGAGATTTTCCATGAGGGCAGGCGGGAAATCCCCGTGGGCGTGTCCAGATAATCGCCATAGAGTGCGAGGATCGGAATCCGGGCCAGCGTGGCGATCTGTGTGTCGGTGTAGGTGGACGGGCAGCGGCCTGGCTCAATGAGCACCAGACCCCGGGCAGCCGCAGGATTCAGCAACGCTGCTTCCAGAGGGAAGGGGCCGGACTGGGAATGGCCCATGAGGACGGCGCCGCCGAGGTCGCCGGCCAGATCGGCCAGTGCGCGGATGGTGGGTGTGGGCACGGGCAGCCCGCTGTAGGTCAGGTCTGGCACGCCCTGCTTCGACAGTTCGTCCACGGCATGGACCGGATATTGCGTCTCCGCGTAGGGCTCGCCGGGCCTGGCCCCGAAGCGGAAATTCGGCCAGACAACTTCATCGCTGAAGCGGAGAAATACGGGCAGTTTTTCCGGCGGCGACAGTCCGGCACGCACGTCGTTGATCACCGCCTGATTGAAGCCGGAGCGCCCGCGCCCCACCTGATCCGGGACATAGACCGGATGTCCATTGCGTACGAAATATTCGTCCCAGCCCATGCGGCCGTCCGGCGTCGTTTCCCAGGACTTGCCTGTCAACGTGGCTCCGTGAATCATCACAACCGGAACGTTCTTCTCGCCGCCCTTCGGGATCATGTAGCGGACGTACATCTGATAAATGGTGATGTGGCCTTCCGGACCCAGGTCGCCCAATTGTCCGCGGGTCTGCCGGGATTTTTCGCCGCCGACGAAAAAACTGCCCTGGGCCCGCAGGACGAGGGGCTTATCGGGCATCTTCAGGTCACGGAATGACTGTGCGGAAAGAAACGCCGGAGGCGTGGCCGTCCATAGCAGGACCGCTGCGGCCTGGAGAGCGCTGACAGGAAAGACGCGGTGATGCCTCATGACTTATGCTCCTGATCCGTGCCTGCGCACGACCAAATCCTTTGCCCGATCTCCGGGAAATCCACTCACTGGGCCGGCTCGTTGCCAAAAACTTCGCGTGCCACGCCCACGGCGGTGACCGCATTCGGCCAGCCGGCATAGAAAGCCAGGTGGGTGATCAATTCGATCAACTCCGCCTGCGTGACGCCATGCTGGCGCGCGATGCGGAGATGCGAACGGAGCTGTTCCGGCCGGTTGAGCGCGACGAGCGCGGCCACCGTCACCAGGCTCCGGTCGCGCCTGGAGAGCTCCGGCCGTTTCCAGATATCGCCGTACAGCACGTCATCAGTGATCTGCGCCAGCTTTGGCGCGATGTTGCCGATGGCGCTCTGCGAAGGCCGCGGCGCATCCACGACCGTGGCGGCCCGCGGCGGAGCGCCGTACTGATGATCGCTCACATGCTCCATCCACTCGTGGTTGCGGCCGTTGATCCGCTCGGAGATGGCGATGTGCGTCATCGCGCTGTCCGGAGCAGCGCCATGCCAGTGCTTCACGCCGGCGGGAATCCAGACGGTGTCGCCGGCCTGCACCTCTTCCACAGGCCCGCCCCATTGCTGGACGCGGCCCCTGCCGGCAGTGATGAACAGGATCTGCCCCGAGGGGTGCGCGTGCCAGGCGGTGCGTGCGCCGGGTTCGAAGCTGACGCGCGCGCCGGCCGTGCGCCCCGGCGCCTCTGCGGCGACCTCGGAATCGATCCGAGCCGCCCCTGTGAAGTATTCGGCGGGCCCCGGCCGCGACGGCCCGCCGGCGCGCACAATGCGAAGCCGGGGACCGTCCGCCGGAAGCGGTGTCTGTGCCGTCACGGCCATGACGCCCATCAGGGCGGCCAACGAAACGATCAAGGTGGATGCCTTCATTGTGCTTCCCAATGGACCTTCGCTTCCTTCGTGAAAACGGCTGCCGGGGGCGGCCCGGATGGCGGAGTGTTCCGCGCACGCCGGGCTTGCGACCGCAGATCAGAATCCGTCCGTGCCCGAATCGATCGCGCGGCTCCCACTGCGCTGCCGCCCGGGTGCCGGTTTTCTCAACCGCGCCGCATCACTGACCCATCAGCCGGGTGAAGGCGAGCGCCGCCAGTTTCCACCTCCCGTCGCGGCGGACATACACTTCGGTGACCATGAAGGGATTGGTCACCTCGTTGCCGCCGACCACCGCCAGCAGCCGGATGCGGTTCAGCACGATGGCTGTGTCGCCCAGGATGCGCGCCGTCGCTTCGTGGATGTCCGCCTGTTTGTACTGGATGTTGCCGCCGCGGATGACGCCCAGCTCCTGGTCCCGGGTCATGGTGGCGCCCATGTGGACGAAAAACGCCTCCTCGTGGAACAGCGCTTCAAGCTGCTCCATCTTCCGTTCCGCCATCCACTGCCACTTGTCGCGGGAGAGTTTCAAAATTTCCTGTTCGGCTTCGCTGTGGTTCTTTGCGGGGAGCCATTGTCTTTCTGCCTGCGCCAGGCCGGCCTGAGCCGCCAGCGCGGAGAGAAGGATTGCAAGAATGGCAGATCGCATTGTAGATGATCCTCCAGAATTCCTCGTTTTCAATGTTCGATTTCCATCCAGAACCTGTCCGCTCCGGCGCACCGGCGCGGGTTTTCAGGCCGGCTTTTTCCAGTACTCGAGCGGCGGGCCCGTCACCACGCCCAGCCCGCGTGTGGCCCGCTGCCGCACGGAGGCCAGTTCCTCGCTGGTCAGCTTCCTGAAGCTGCGCACGGTGCGGATGTTGTCCTCCATCTGCCCCTGCGTGCCTGCGCCGCAGATGGCCACGTGGACTCCCGGCAGGCTCAACGCGTAACGCAGGCATTCCACCGGGCTCAGCGAACGCAGCAGGTTCGCCTTGGCGAAGACCTTGATCGCCTGCACCGCAACGCCCTTTTCCAGGGCCACCGGCAGCGCGATCTGTTCGAAGCTCAGGTAGGCGTGGTCGGCCGCGTGCAGCGGCATCATCACCGAGTCCCACCGGTCGTATGCCTTGAGCAGCGCCGCGTGCACGGCGGGATCGAAATGGCCGGTGAAGCCGATCAGGCGGCACTTGCCCTCGCGCCTGGCCGCCTCGAGCGCCTCCAGGGCCCCGCCCGGGGCCAGGATCCGGTCGATGTCCGCCTGGGTGCGGACGTCGTGGATCTGCCAAAGGTCGAGGTAGTCCGTCTTCAGCAGCCGCAGCGACGTCTCCAGGTCCTGGCGCGCCTCCCCGGCCGTGCGCGCCAGCGTCTTGCTGGTGAGGAAGACTTCTTTGCGGACGCCCGCCAGGCCGATGCCGTAAGCCTCCTCCGCGCGCCCGCCCCAGTAGGACCGCGCACAGTCAAAGTAACGTATGCCCAGTTCGTACATTCGCCGGACGTGCGCCGCCGCGGATGGAACGTCGGGGTGCAGATCCATGCGGGCGCCGCCCTGCGCAATCACTTGCACACGGATTCCCGTCCTGCCGAACGGCACCGTGGGGATGCCCTCCGCCGCACTGGGTCTGGAGGATTGTTCCAGCAGCGCCAGCGGCGCCGCGCCGGCCACGCTGTTCAGAAGTGTTCGCCTGTCCATCATGTCCTCACTGTCCGCGCCATGCTGCGGGGCTCTCACGTCCATACTGAACCCGCGGCGCCGCATTTCAGTAGCGGGATCCTGCCGAATTCTTGCCTGATCCTGCCGCAGGCGGCAGAAATGGCGCCGGCGGCCGCCGTGCGGCTATATCGTGAAAGGAAGGAGGCCGCGATGACTCAGGTGCTGGACGTCCGCGACGCCCGGCTGAATTCGCTTCGCCGGGAACTGGCCCGCCTGATCGCCGCTGCCGTCCCCGAAGAGGGTAGACGGGAGACGGCGGTGCCCGGGCTCATGCTCGTCCGGCGGGTACGCCCGACGGCGCCCATGCCCGTCTGCTATGAGCCGGGCCTCGCGCTGGTGGCTCAGGGGCGGAAGGAGCTGGAATTGCCCGTCCGCACGCTTTCCTACGACGCGTCGCGGTTCCTGATCACTTCTCTGGACCTTCCCGTGTTGAGCCGTGTGGTCGAGGCCAGCCCGGAACGTCCGTATCTGTGCATGCTGCTGCGGCTCGACATGCAGGTGGTGCGGGAGCTGCTGGCGCAGGGCGAGATCGCGCCCGCGCGGCCGGAGGATGATGCCGACGCGATGGCGGTGGGCGAGACGACGCCAGAGCTTCTAGACGCCTGCTGCCGCCTGGTGCGATTGCTCGAACGGCCGGATGACATCCCCTTCCTCAGCCCGCTGCTCCAGCGCGAAATCATCTATCGCATTCTCCAGAGCCCCGCCGGCGCGCGGCTGCGCGACATTGCCACGATCGGCAGCCACGGCCACCGGATGGCGCGCGTCATCGACTGGATCCGGGAGAACTACATGAGGCCCGTGCGCGTGGAAGACCTGGCGCGCATGGCGGCGATGGGCCTCTCCACCTTCCACCACCATTTCCGTGCACTGATGGCGATGAGCCCATTGCAGTATGTGAAGCAGGTCCGGCTTCAGGCGGCGCGCGAGCTCATCCTGGGCGGCGGCATGGACGCGGCGAGCGCTGCCTTCGCGGTCGGCTACCAGAGCCCAAGCCAGTTCAGCCGGGAGTACAAGCGCTATTTCGGCGTGCCGCCATCCCAGCACCTGGCGGCGGTTCGTCCCGCGGGGACCGCGGCGGCGCCGGCCAGAACCCGGTTTGCCTCTGTCCGCCCCGATGTTCGCCTCGCCTGATGGAGGCCGCCCGGCGCCGGCCGTTCACCGGATGGGGAACATCGCGCGCAGCTCGTCGAGCTTCGGCCGGCGGCCGTATTCGCACAGCTCGAATGACTCCACCTGCCGGACCTTCGCCGCGGCCTCGGCGCCGAGCTCTTCAACCAGGACGCGGCGGACGTCGTCCGTGATCGGCTGCTCGCGCATCTTCGCCAGCATTGCGCGGCGCTGCTTCGGGTCCTTGGGCACCTGGTCGAGCCGGCGGTCGGTCCAGGGAAGCCACTCATAGAACTGCGAGACATGCGCGTCCAGGGCGCTGATCTTGATGTCAAAAACATCGTCGATCGGCACGACGACGTCCGGGCGGAAGGGCGCCGGCTTCTGGAAGTTGTCCTGGTAGTAAAGGAACACCGGATTGCGCTCCAGCGGCGGCGTGTCGGCGACGATGTTGGGCACGATCACCATGTAGGCGGCGTCCTGGATGAGCACACCCGTGTAGCGGTGATCCGGGTGATAGTCGTTGGTCCGCGGGCCAACGACGATGTCGGCCTGCCAGCGGCGGATGGCGCGGATGATCTGGCGGCGCACCTCGAGCGTGGGCATCAGCTCGCCGTCGTGATTGTCTAGCACTTCGTACTCGGCGATGCCGAGGCGGCGGGCCGACTCCTGCGTCTCCAGGTAGCGCCGTTTGGCGAGCGCGGCGCCGCCCATCGTCTGGTGCCCCGCATCGCCATTGGTGACGGAGAGGAATTTGACCGCGTGACCGGCGCGCGCCAGCTTGGCCGCAGTGCCGCCGAACTTGATGTCGCAATCGTCCGGGTGCGCGCCGATGGCGAGCACGCGGAGTTTCCGCTGGGGCTGCTGCGCGGCGCCCGGCCCGGCAAGCAGGGCGGCCGCGCAGGCGGCGATGAGAACGGAGGCAGCGTGCTTCATGCGATGTTCCCGAAGAGCCCTTTCCAGGTCTGCTCCCGGCGCGTGTACATGGCCTCGCGGCCGAGCAGCGCAATCATGGTGGACAGCGCCGAGCGCTCGGCCACGTTCTCCACGTTTCCGGTGAGAATGCGGTCGAGGAACTGTTCGAGCGCGTCGTTGGTGATGTCGCGTTTTGAATCGATGCGTTCGATCTCCTTCGGCCCCTTGTAGTGGGTCATCGCGGCGCGCGAGGTGGTGATCGTGCCTTTTGTGCCCGTGAACTCCTCCCCCACCTTGGAGAAGCCGCGCGGCGTGAGCTGGTTGGCCTCGTAATTGACCAGCATGTTGTTGGGCCATTCAAACGAGAGCGTGAGGTTGTCGACGATGTCCATTGTCAGGCGGACCTTGCGTGTGGAGTAGCCGACGGCGCGGACGGGCAGGCCTTCCAGGAACCAGTGGAGCACGTCGAAGTTGTGGCAGTCCTGCTCGACGATGATGTCGCCGGAATACTTCGCGTAGCAGAACCAGTTGCGGATTTCCGCAAGCTTTGGATCGAGGCCCGGGTACTCGCGGCGGGTGAACGGATCGCCGCCGATCCAGTAGGCGCGCGCGGCCGCCAGCGGACCGATGGCGCCTTCCTTGACGCGCTTCCAGGCTTCCAGATACACGGGGCCGTAGCGCTGCTGGAAGCCGAAGCTGATGACCTTCTTCGGGTCGGCGCGCCGGCCGGCGCGGATCACCCGCTGGCAGCCGGCCGTGTCCACTCCGGCGGGCTTTTCGCAGTAGATGTGCTTCTTCGCATCCACCGCCGCCTCCAATTGCTCGGGATGCTGATAAGGCGGCGTGGCGATGATGACGGCGTCGACGGACGGGTTGGCGAGCAGCTTCTGATAGTCCTTGTACTCGTCCACCCGGTCGAGCTGAAGCGCCGTTTTCGCCTGTTCGATGCGGTCGTCAAACAGGTCGCAGAGGGCGGTGACGCGGCCGCGCGGATCGTTGTGGGCGATGCGCGCGTCGTAGGTGCCGCGGCCGCCACAGCCGATCAGGCCGATGGAGACCCTCGAGTTGGCCTGTGTGCCGCGGACCGCCTGCGGAGAGACGATCGTAAAGGCGCCGGCGGCAGACAACAGCGCCCGGCGGGAAACTTCGCGTTGATTCTGGGGCAGCATAAGATGTCCTGCCGCCCAATTCTATCCCAGGACTTCGGTCTTCGGGGCGGCTTTGCGCCGGTGCAGGCGGTGGTGCTGGTGAGCGCGTTGATAGATCTCACGGAGCTCGCTGCCGGTGAAGGCCAGGGCGAGGGCGCCGGCGGCCAAAAGCGGCACGGTGACGATGAAAAACATCACCCCGGCAACGGACTTTGCCGTCTGTGCATCGACGCCCAGCACTCGGTGCAGGGCGAGATAGGCGAACAAGTGGAAGAGCCCGACATTGCCAGGCGCCGAAGGCAGCACCGTGCCCAGGCGCAGAACCACCAGCACCACGGCCGCCGAGCCCCAGGGCAGATCCAGCCCATAGCCCTCCAGCATCGCGTGAATCGGGATGACCTGAAGGGCGAGATACACGATGCTGGCGCCCACGGCCGCGGGGAAGGAACGGGAACGCCCCATGGCGTGCAGCCCCTCCACGGCCGTGCGGAGCACCTCGGACCACCGGTGACGGGTGGTGACGTGATGGGAGAACCGCCGGTTGAACACGGCGAAGACGACCAGGGTGCCGATGGCGCCCACTACCGCCGCCAGCCCCCAAACGCCCGCCACCAGATCGGCCGGAAGTTCGACGAACAGCGAAACTGCGGCAAAGCCGAAGATCAGCCACAAGCCGTCAATCAGGCGTTCAATCAGCGCCGAGCTCAGTACCAGCGGAAACGGGATGTGGTGCCACACGGCCATCAGATAGCAGCGGATCAGCTCTCCGCTGCGCAGCGGCAACAGCTCGTTGGCGAACAGCCCGATGTAGATGGCCTGCACGCTCTTCCACAGCGGCAGCCGCCGGACTGGAGCAAGCAGAACGTTCCACCGCCAGGCCTGCGAGACGTAGACGAGCACGTCAGCGGCAACGGCAGCGACAATCCAGGCCGGATGAATCCGGCGCAGCTTGGGCAGCTCGGTGCGCCAGTCGAAGTCATGGTAGACCCATAGCAGGCACCCGAGCGAAAGCAGATAGACGGCCACGGTTCCCAACCACGGAGGAAACCGCCGCCCGCCGGCCCGCGAGGGAGAACTCATCCCCATTCCTCTTCATCATAGATGCCGCCCGCGGTCCGCCGTTGGCATTAAGGCGCAGGCCGCACGCCGCCGGCGGTAACGGTGACCAGCGATCCGTCCTCCCGGCGGACCCGGAGAAACCCTTCCGCCGACAGGCCGGCGGTGACTCCGGTGATTTCGCCGCCGGGCAGCTCGACGCGGACGCGGCGGCCGGAGGCGTACGATGAGGCGCTCTCAAACAGGCGCAGGATGGGCTCCGCTCCGGCCGTCTCCAGGATGTTGACATGGGACTCGATCGAGCGGACCAGCGCCGGCAACAGAAACTCCGGGTCCTGTTCTTTCCCGGTTTCCAGCAACAGCGACGTGGCCAGCGGCTCCAGCTCCGGGGGGAATTCCCGCTGGTTGACATTCAGGCCGACTCCCGCCAGCAGCGCGCCCTCCTGAAACTGGGCGAGGATGCCGGCCAGCTTGCGATCCCCGACGAGCACGTCATTGGGCCAGCGCAGATCGACGGCCAGGCCCGCAAAGAGCTGGAGCGCGTCCGCCACGCCGAGCCCGAGCGCGAGCGTCGCCAGCGGCATCTGCGCCGCATCCAGCCGCGGCCGCAGCACGGCGGTGAAGTAGAGCCCCCCGGGGCGCGAGTCCCACGTCCGGCCCATGCGGCCGACACCGGCCGTCTGCCGGCGGGCGGCGACCACCGTGCCCGAAGCGCAGCCGGCGCGGGCCAGCTCCGCGGCGCGGCGCATGGTGGTGTCGATCGTGTCGTGCCATTCAATCGTGCGCATGAACGTCCAGCCGGAAGTGGATGTCCACGGCGCGGGCCGAATGCGTGATGGCGCCGCTTGAGACAAAGTCGGCGCCGGCGAGCGCATACTCGCGCACGTTGGCCAGCGTGATGCCGCCGCTCAGCTCGACGGTGGCGCGACCGCCGATGCGGCCAATCCATTCGCGGGCCTGAGCAGGCGTCAGATTGTCGAGCAGGAGCCGGCTGGCGCCGCAGGCCAGCGCTTCGTCGAGCTCTTCGAGGGTGCGGACTTCGATCTCGACCGGCAGCCCGCGGCCGCGCACTGCTTCCAGCGCGGCGCGCACGCCTCCGGCTGCGGCGATGTGATTGTTCTTGATCAGCACCGCGTCCCAGAGGCCCATGCGATGGTTGACGACGCCACCCGAGGCGGCCGCCATCTTCTCCAGCCGCCGCATGCCAGGCGTCGTCTTGCGCGTGTCGAGCACGCGGCAGCGCGTGCCTTCGACGGCGCGCGTGAACTGGCGCGCCAGCGTGGCGACGCCGCTCAGCCGCTGAAGCAGGTTCAGCGCGGTGCGCTCGCAGGTGAGCAGCCGCCGCGCCAGGCCGCGCGCGCGGGCCAGACACGCGCCCGCTTCCACTTCCGTTCCGCTGGGCGCCAGCACCTCCACTTCCACGCCGCCGCCCGCCTCGTCATAGACGCACTGGATGAGTTCGGCGCCGGCGACGGTGAGCGGCTCGCGCGCGTAGAAAGCGCCTGCGGCGCGGGCGTCCGGAGCAACAATGCACTCCGTTGTGACGTCGCCTGTGCCGATGTCTTCGGCCAGGGCGCGGCGGATCAGTTCGAGCGCTTCCGGGAAACGCCAGTCGGCCGCTGTCACTGCGCCAGCTCCTCGAGAAGAGCCCGCTGTTCAGCCAGCTCTTTTTCGTACGCGGCGAGTCTTTCCCGGATCCCTTCGACGACCTGCGCCGGGGCTTTCGCGACGAAGCTGTCGCTCAAGAGCTGTTTCCGGCTGGATGCGATGACCTTTTCGAGCTCGGCCAGGCGCTTTTCGACACGCGCCCGGATGGCGTCGGCCTGTGCGGCGCTCAGTTTGAGTCCAACGGCGAAGTCAGCGGCGGCGCGGCGGATGCCCGTGGGCCGCCGGGGCGGGTTTAATTCGAACCGGCCGTGGGCGAGCGCGCCGATCACTTCCAGCTCGCTGGCGGCCACTTGCTGCACGTCTGCGCACAGTGACTCGATCCAGCCCTCGACGCGCGCGGCCGGATCCACCCTGTTGTCGGCGCGCAGCGCGCGGGCGGCGGTGACGATCTTCTGGAGGAGCCCGAACAGCCGCAGCGCGTCTTCGTCGGCCGCGTCGCCCGGGTGCGGATACGGCGCGATGCAGATGGAAGGCGGCGTCTGTGCGCCCTTGTCCACCAGCCGCTGCCACAGCTCTTCGGTGATGAAGGGCATGAGCGGATGCAGCAGGCGAAGCGCCATCTCGAAGGTCTCCGCCATCGTCTCCACATGCGCGCGCGGCTCAGCGCCCTGCTGGATGCGGAGCTTCTTGATCTCGACGTACCAATCGCAGAAGTCGTCCCAGAGGAACGTCCAGACGATGTCGGCCGCCTCGTGATAGCGGTAGTTGAGCTGCGCCTGTTCCATCCGCGCGGCGGCCTCATGGAGCCGGTGGCGGATCCAGCGGTCCTCCAGCGGCAGGGCGCCATCGATGGCGCGCGGCCTTGCCACGTGGGCGGGCGGTGCTTCCAGCGGGAGCTTCTCCAGTCCTACGCGCTCCATCTGAAGGAACAGGAACCGCGCCGCGTTCCAGATCTTATTGGCGAAGGCGCGCGAGCTGGCCATCCGCTCCTCGCTGAGGGCGATGTCCATGCCCGGAGCGGCGCCGCGAAGCAGGGCAAAGCGCACGGCGTCGGTGCCGTACTGCTCGATCACTTCGAGCGGGTCGATCGTGTTGCCTTTCGTCTTCGACATCTTCTGCCGGTGCGCGTCGCGGACGAGGCCGTGAATGTAAACCGTGCGGAAGGGCACGTCGCCGGTGCACTCCAGCCCGAGCATGATCATGCGCGCCACCCAGAAGAAGAGAATGTCAAAGCCGGTAATCAGCAGCGTCGTCGGGTAATAGGTCTCCAGGTCGTTGGTGCGCTCGGGCCAGCCGAGGGTCGAGAAAGGCCACAGGCCGCTCGAAAACCACGTATCGAGCACGTCCGGGTCCTGCTCAATCCGCTCCGAGCCGCAGCGCGCGCAGCGCGCGGGGTCCTGGCGCGCCACCGTGGCCTCGTGGCAGTCGGCGCAGTGCCAGGCGGGAATGCGGTGGCCCCACCAGAGCTGGCGCGAGATGCACCAGTCGCGGATGTTGTGCATCCAGTCGAAGTACGTCTTCGCGTAGGTCTCGGGGATGATGCGGATCCGGCCGTCCTCGACGGCGCGGATGGCCGGCTCGGCCAGCGGTTTCATGCGGCAGAACCACTGGGTGGAGACGAGCGGCTCCACCACCGTCTTGCAGCGCTGGCACTTGCCGGCGCTCAGCGCATAGGGCTCGGTCTTTTCGAGCAGCCCCTGGGATTCGAGGTCTGCCAGGACGCGCTTGCGGGCCTCGAAACGGTCAAGCCCGGCATACGGGCCGGCGGCTTCGGTCATCCGCGCGTCGAGCCCGATGACGGTAACGTGCGGCAGGTTGTGGCGGCGGCCGGCCTCGAAGTCGTTGGGGTCGTGGGCGGGCGTCACCTTCACCACGCCGGTGCCGAACTGCGGGTCGGCCAGCGGGTCGGTGATCACGGGAATCTCGCGCCGCATCAGCGGAAGGATGACCGTGCGGCCGTGCAGATCGCGGTAGCGTTCATCGTCGGGATGGACGCAGACGGCGGTGTCGCCGAGCATGGTCTCGGGCCGCGTGGTGGCCACGGTGACGTAGCGGCCCGGCATGTCCTTGACCGGATAACGGATGTGCCAGAGATTGCCGGGCGTTTCCTCATGGACCACTTCCAGGTCGCTCAGCGCCGTGTGGCAGCGCGGGCACCAGTTCACCATGTAGTCGCCGCGGTAAATGAGGCCTTTCTCGTAGAGGCGGACGAACGTTTCGCGGACGGCGCGCGAAAGGCCCGGGTCCAGCGTGAAGCGGTTGCGGGTCCAGTCGCAGGAGTCGCCGATGCGCTTCATCTGGGCGATGATCGTGCCCCCATAGCGCTCCTTCCACTCCCAGACGCGGCGGACGAATTCCTCGCGGCCGAGGTCGTGGCGGGTGAGCTTTTCCTTCTCCCAAAGGTCGCGCTCCACCACCATCTGCGTTGCGATGCCGGCGTGGTCCTGCCCGGGCAGCCACAGCGTCTGGTCGCCCTTCATGCGGTGCCAGCGGACGGTGACGTCGATCTCGGTGTGTTCGAGCATGTGCCCGATGTGCAGGCTCCCGGTCACGTTCGGCGGCGGAATGACGAGCGAAAACACTTCTTTGCCTTCCTGTTTTTTATCCGGAGGCGTGAAGTAGCCGCCCTCGATCCAGGCTTCCGCCCAGCGCGGCTCAAACCGCTGCGGTTCGTAGACTTTCTCCAATGTCATGGGGTGAACTTTCAGTCTAACAGGGCGTCCTTCCCGTACACTATGGGCATGCGGCTGGAAGCGATGCAGGAGGCGCTGCGCGCGCAGCAACTGGACGGGTGGCTGTTTTTTGACCACCACGGGCGGGACCCGCTGGCCTACCGGATCCTCGGTTTTGCCGCGCCGCGGACGCCAACGCGCCGCTGGTACTACCTGGTGCCGGCGCAGGGCGGGCCGGTGAAGCTCGTGCACCGGATCGAGCCGGTCATGCTCGATGCGCTGCCGGGCGAGAAGCGGCTCTATGCGGGCTGGCAGGAGCAGGAGCGGATGCTTGCGGAGATGCTGCCCCGTGGCGGACGCATCGCCATGCAGTATTCGCCGCGCTGCGCCGTCCCCTACATCGCCTTGGTGGACGCCGGCACGGTGGAGCTGGTGCGGTCCATGGGCGTGGAAGTGGTCAGCTCGGCGGCGCTCGTGCAGCAGTTTGAGGCCCTGTGGACGCCGGAGCAGTACAGAAGCCACCGCCGGGCGCAGGCGAAGGTGGATGCGATCCGGGCCGCCGCTTTCCGCCTGGTGGAAGACCGGCTCCGGCGCGGGCAACGGGTGAGCGAGTTTGATGTCAAACAATTCATTCTGAATGCGTTTGAAACAGAAGGGCTGTTTACTGATCACGGCCCCATCGTGGCCGTGAACGCGCACGCCTCGGACCCGCACTATGAACCCCAGGCCGAATCGGCGGCCGAAATCCGCCGGGGCGACCTGCTGCTCATTGACCTGTGGGCGAAGCTGCGCGAGCCGGGCGCGGTCTACTATGACATCACCTGGACGGCCTACTGCGGCACGGCGCCGCCGCAGAGGATGACGGAGGTTTTTGAGGCAGTGGCCGGGGCGCGCGACGCGGCGGTGGCGCGGGTGGTGCAGGCGGCACAGTCCGGCGAGCCGCTGTGCGGGTATCAGGTGGACGACGCCGCCCGCCTGTATCTTCGCGCTCGCGGCCTGGACGCCTGGTTCATCCACCGCACCGGCCACTCGATCGGCGAGGATGTCCACGGAACCGGGGCCAACATGGACAATTTCGAGACACACGACGAGCGGCCCATCGTGCCCGGACTGTGCTTCTCCGTCGAACCGGGCGTCTACCTGCCGGAGTTTGGCATCCGCAGTGAGGTGAACGTCTATCGTTCAGAACATGCGGCGGAAGTGACGGGCGAAGTCCAGCGGGAGCTGCTGCGGATGGCCTTCTGAAGGCGTCAGGCCGGTCCTGTTCATGTAACATCTGCCCCCCTCGTGACTTTTCCCCTTGTCATCGGGAAGGAATGCGTGCATACTGAGTCACCCTTGTTTTCGAAGAAGGAGGCTTTGGGTGATGCAATTCCGCACCCCTATCCCCGTTTTCTGCCTGCTGCTTGCGGCTGGCAGCGTGTCCGCACAACCGGCGCCGGCGCCGATCACCTCCGTCGCGATGTTTCGCGTACAGCCCGATCGCCTGGAGCGCTTTATCGAGAACGTCCAGATCGTTACGTCAGCGCTGGACCGGCTGATGCAGGCAGGGACAATCGACGCCTATGGGCTCGACACCGACGTCGTGCACGGCGATGGACCGAACGTGGCTCTTTGGTACGAAACCAGGAACTTTGCCGGCCTCGCCGAGGGTGACAAAGCCGTTCAGGGAGCGATTCGGGCCAATGCGGATAAGGCCAGGGAAGTATGGACCATCAGCGACTTTGAGAAACACCGCGACGTGATTGTACGCAGCCTCGAGTCCGGCGGAGGAAAGGTTCCTGCCGGTGCCCTGCCGGTGACGTTCTTCCAGATGGAGAAGGTGAAGCCCGGCAAGATGCCGGTGGCGCGGATGATGTTCCGGCACCACGACAAGCCGGTGCTCGATCAACTGGTCCGGGACGGCGTGATCTACAGCTACCAGATGGACGTGGAGGCCATTCACACCATGGAACCTGGAGCGGTGTGGTTTCTGATCCTGGCGCCGGGTCTGGAGTCGATGGACAAGATCCGGAGCGCCTTTGCCGCCGCGCAGGAGAAGATGAGCGAAGCCGACCGGCGGGCCCTGGAGGCGATGGAGGAGGAGGTGTTCGACCGGAAAGCGCACCGGGATTCGGTGTCGCGGGCCTTGATCTTCCGGTCGCGCTGAGTTCACTCGCCCCCTGGGCCCACCCTCTGCCGTCCGTGTCGCGACGGAATAAACCGTCGCGGCGCGGGCAGGGGCGTTTCGCCGGGACAGACGCCGGAGTGATCTCCCCAGGAGCCCTTCCGATCTGGCGGCAACAGGGCTGGCAGCGGCCTCACAGGCAATCGAGGCGAGCGCTCATGCCAGCCGCGCCCTTCGGCGCGCCGGCTCAGCCTTGTTCTTCCTGCGGGATCTCCGCGGCAGGAGCGGCCGGCTGGGCCGGAGCGGGTTTCGCCTCCGCCGCTTTCTCCTTCTTCTGGGCCGCTTCTTTTTTGGGTGTCAGGATGATGTGGGCGAAGCGCCCTTCCAGGCGCGGCTGGCCTTCAATGGTGGCGTAGGAAGCGAGATCGTTAGCCAGCCGTAGCAGCAGGTTCTTGCCGAGGTCGGCATGGGAGATTTCGCGGCCGCGGAACTGCACCACGGCCTTCACGCGGTTGCCCTCGGTGAGGAAGCGGATGGCGTGCTTGAGCTTGAAGTTGTAATCGTGATCGTCGGTGTTTGGCCGGAACTTGAGTTCCTTCACCTGGATCACATGCTGCTTCTTTTTCGCTTCCTGCTGTTTCTTCTTCTGCTCGTATTGCCACTGCCCGTAGTCCATCGCCTTGGCCACGGGCGGTTCGGCCGTGGGGGCGACCAGGATCAGGTCAAGCCCCATCTCGCGGGCGCGCCGGATGGCCTGTTGCGTGGGCATGATTTCCACCACGCCGTCCGGGAACACGGCGCGCACCTCCCGGGCCCGGATGGCCTCATTCACGTTCTCTCTGACTCTGACTCGCGGGCGGGGAAATCTAGGCTGCATGCGGTCTGTTCTTGCGGGAATTCCTTTGCGGGATTTTTGGGCTCCTGAGACGGAAAAAGGGCGTGCACAGCTCCACTCCGGCTGCGCGCGCCCGGTTCCAGGATGAGATTCGAGCGAGGGGAAGCCTCAGACGTTGCTCCCTACCCCTCCAATATACACTGGCGCCGGAAGCGGGAGTCAATTCTGCTGCTCCCCGCGCATCACATCCTCTTCGCGGAATATCGCGCGGCGGATCGCCCTGCGCTCATCGCTCGTATAGACAACGTGGATGCGGCCATCGGCGGTCTGCACGGCGCTCGGATAGGCGAACGAGTCCTTCCCTTCGGCGAGGTTCCTGCGCCAGGGCCACGTCCTGCCGCCGTCTTCGCTGAGTGCGGCCGTCAGAGGCGTACGGCCGTGGTGGACAGGATTGCAGATCAGCAGGAGTTTGCCGCTGCGCAGGCGGATGAGCTCGACGGCGGAGTTCGGGTTGGGCCATTCCGTATCGCGGCCCTCCGTCCAGTTCATGCCCTCGTCGAAGCTCTCCGAGGCGATGATGAAGCCGCGCTCTTCGGGCGTATAGCCGCCGCCGCGCCGACAGAAGGCGAGCAGGTGGCCGGGAGCGAGCTCGACGGGCGCCGGTTGGAGGTTGCCGTTTCTCGAACGGATCTTCCCGCCGGGCGTCCACCGGCCGGTGGCGGGGTCGTGGAGGAGGAACAGCGAGCTCGTTTCCGGTTCGACGCGCTCGCGGTCGCTGCCGACCTCGTGATAGATGGGCAGCAGCCATTTGCCGCTGGAGAGCAGGATCGGTTTGCCGCGCACCATCCAGCCTTCTTCCAGGCTGAGCAGGGACGGATCGGACCAGGTCTCGCCGCGGTCGTCGCTGACTTTGGCGGCAATGCGCGACGTCGACCAGGTGTCCCCGAAGCGGATCACGTAGAACAGCCAGACGCGGCCGCGCGGATCCTGCCAGCAGACGCCGTTGCCGGTGGAGCGGAAGGGGTCGCGGGCGACTGGCCTGGGATCGCTCCAGCGCATGTTGCCGGGACGCAGGCGCGAGAGATAGACGGCAGTGGACCGGGCGTATTCGCCTTCGCCGCCATAATAGACCAGCAGCAGGTCGCCGTTGTCGAGCGCGCAGATTGAAGCCGGGTGCTTGTAGGGGCCGGTGCGGGTTTCGGGGCCGAAGATGCGCTCCGTGACAATTTCGGCGCGGCCGGAGGCGGCAAGAACGAGGGCGAAGGCAAGCAGTCGCATCGGCACGTCAGTCTTCCAGCGGACGCGTGGAGTCAATGAACGGCCAGCAGAAGGCGCCCAGAAAGTAGGCGCCGGCCATGGTGAACAGGAACAGGCTCCAGTTGTTGTTGGTATGCGCCAGGATGAAGCCGCCGATGGAGGGTGCCAGAATGCCGGCGAGGTTGCCCATCATGTTCATCGAGCCGGCCAATGTGCCAGCGTATTTGCCGCCGATGTCCATGCAGGCGCCCCAGGCGCCCGGCATCACCAGGTCATTGCAGAAAGAAGCCAGCCCCATGGCCAGCATCGCCGGCAGCGGATCCTTCGTCACGGTAGCGATGAGCAGAAAGAGGCTGGCGCCGACAAAACCGGTGGCGCCCATGACCTTGCGCGCCCGGTTGACCGAACCCAGCCATAGCGCCACGTATTTGGCAATGAAGCCGGCAAACATGGATCCGATGCCGCCAAACAGCAGCGGAAGGATGGCGTAGTGGGCGCTCCGCTCCATGTCCATGTGGCGCGCCTCCTGCAAATAGGTGGGCAGCCAGGTGATGTAGAAGTACCAGGGATAGGTCAGCAGGAAGTATTGCGCCCAGAGGAGCCACACGGTCCCGCGGCGGACCATCCTGCCCCAGGGGACGTCCCCGTGGCCGGAAGCCGTCTTTTCGGCGCCTTCGAGCAGAGCCAGCTCGGCTGCGTTTACGGACGGGTGGTCCTTCGGGTTGTCGCGGTACCAGCGATAAAAGAAGATCGCCCAGACAAGCCCGAGGAGGCCGAAAACGTGGAAGACGTCGCGCCAGCCCATGAATCGGAACAGCAGAGCGAACAGCGGCGGCGTGAACGCCCCGCCCCAGCGGGCGAACGACCACATGATGCCCTGCGCGCGCACGCGCTCATGCTGCGGCAGCCACGTGGTGAACGCCTTGGTGAGATTTGGGAAGCAGCCCGCCTCGCCAGCTCCGAACAGGAAGCGCACAATCCACATGGAAACGAAGTTCCAGGCCCAGCCCGTGGCGGCGGTGAAGAACGACCACCACAGCACGATCCGCATCAGCACGCGGCGCGGGCCCAGCCAGTCGCCCATCCAGCCGCCGGGGATCTCAAAGAGCGCGTACGCGAGGGCAAAGGCCGAGAAGATGTAGCCCATCTGCTGTTTGCTAAATCCCAGGTCGTGGGAGATGAGCGGGGCGGCCTGGGAGATGGCCACCCGGTCGATATAGGCCAGGATGGCCAGCGTAACGGCGAAGACGACCACCCAGTGACGGGCGCGCGTCGGGACTTGCGGCGCGGTCATGAGCCACTATCCCATCACACGGCGGAAGGGTCCTGCAACGAGCCTTCCTGGCGCAGTTCGGCGTCCATCCAGGCGAGGTAGTCCTCGGCGCCGTCCACCACCGGCACGGCGAGCAGCTCCGGGACTTCGTACGAGTGCGAGGCGCGCACGCGCCGGGACAGATCTCCGAACAGTCCGCGGCGCGTCTTGATCACCAGCAGGCGCTCCTCGCTTTCCTCCAGCGCGCCGCGCCAGCGGTAGATGCTGCGCATTGGGGGAAGGATCTGGACGCAGGCGGCCAGCCGCTCCTCCACGAGCAGCCGCGCGATGCGTCCGGCTTCCTCTTCGCTCGGGCATGTCGTAAGAACGATGATTTTGTCCGTCATTCCGCCTCCGGGATATGGACTTGGCGTGCCAACGGGATTATAAACGAAGGATAGGCGATTTGTTCTGGCGATGAAGAAGCACGTCGGACTCCTGATGCTGGCGCCTTCGTTCGCGCTCTTCCTGGGAACGCTCGTCTGGGCGCTCACGCATCCAGCCGGCCTGGCGGCCGCGAAGCGGGCCATCGAGGACGTGAGACGGATGCAGCAGGACACGGACGGACTCCTCCAGCGGGTAGACCGCACCCGGAAGCATGTCGAACGGCTGCGCTCAGACCCCGAGGAACGCAAGCGCGCCGTGCGGCAGCACCTGAACAAGGCTCTGCCCGGAGAGACGACGATCATCCTTCCGGAGGGAAAGCCGGCGGGCGCGCCCGCCGAGGCGCGGTAACGCGCCGCCGCAGGGCGGCGCGCCACAAACTTCCATCCCGCAGGTTCCTTCATTCCAGACACCGGCGGGCGCCGCGCTGGCGGTGTTTCCCAGGCCGCGCGTGCGCGGCCCGTTCCGGCTCGCAAAAAGGGCCCGCCGCGGCCATCCGACATAGGCGGGCCCGGGATCGGTCAGGTTGCTGCCGCCTCAGAAAATGATCTTGCCGGCGATCTGAAGCTGCCGCATGTTGGTGCGCGTGCTCGTGATCTGCCCGAAGCCGCCCGAGGCGATGTTCGTGTTAGGCAGGCCCCAGTTCGGGTGGTTGGGAAAGTTGAACCACTCGAAGCGCAACTGGAAGGTCCGCCGCTCGCTAGCGAGCCGGAAGTTCTTCATCGCCGAAAAGTCCCAGCCGATGATGCCCGGCCCGGTGAGCGTGTTGCGGCCCACGTTGCCATGCGTGCCGGGTGCGTTCGGGAAGAACGCGGTTGTATCAAAGAAGCGTTGCGGGTCCTGCTTGCCCCGCGGCAACTCGGCGTTGCGGCCGGTCGAGTTGGGCCGGTCGAAGAACGCGCCCGTATTGGAGGCGTCCTGACCGTTGGTCACCGTCACCGGGAAGCCGGTCTGGAGCGTGAGGATCGAGCTGATCTGCCAGCCGCCGCCGAGGGCCTCGAGCACGGGGTTTTCAATGTTGACCTTGCGGCCGCGGCCGAACGGCAGGTCCCACAGCGCCGAAGTGACGAAGCGGTGGCGCACGTCGTGGCTGGATCGCGCCTTCTCGCAGTTGCGGCAGTAACTATTCTGCGGGAAGAGCGTGTCGCCACCCTGATTCCGGATGGCCGTGGCGGTGTCGATCGACTTGGCCCATGTGTAACTGTTCAGGAACGTGAGGCCGCCGCTGTAGCGCTTGGTCAGCTTGAGACCGAGCGAGTGGTAGGTGCCCATGCCGCCGTTGTCGACAAGCTGGATGCGGCCAAAGTTGGGGAAGGGCGACCGTTGCGGGATGGTGCGGGAATCCAGGGCTGGATTGGCCGGCCGGGCTTCATTGACGGCGCGCAGCGATTCGAGCCGCCGGCTGGAGTTGCCGAGGTAGCCGGCCTCGACCACCATGTTGCCGCCCAGTTCGCGCTGGATGTTGAAGGTCCACTGGTTGGAGTAGGGCGTGCGCCGGTCGTAAGGGTTGGCGAACGTGTAGGGCCGGAAGACGTTGGCCACGCCGCCGGCGATTGAAGCGAGCGAATTGCCCCAGTTCAGGTTCGGGAAATCCGTGCGCGAGTTGTCGCGCAGACGGCCGGCCAGATTGCGGGCCATGTCGAAACGCGGGTTGCCGGTGTCCTGCGAGTAGAATGTGCCGAAGCCGACGCGGAAGACCCAGCGCGTGTCCGGCGCCCAGGTGATGCCCACGCGCGGCGCGAAATCGTTCCGGTCGATCCCCACCAGGCGGCGGCCGAGGCTCCCGTCGCAGCGGACGTCGATCTCCGGCCAGCGGATGTTGACGCCCTCATAGCAGTTCTGCCGCGCCGGCGCCTGCCGCATGAAGAAGGGATAGAGGTTGCGGTCGGTGACGTTCGGGTTTTCCAGCGTCAGGTGCGCATCGTAGGGAACGATGCCGTTGAACAGTGTGCCGGTCTGGTCTTCCCAGGGCGGGGTCAGCTCGTAGCGCAGTCCGAAATTCAGCGTGAGTTTTGAAGTCAGCCGCCAGGTGTCATCGAAGTACAGGGCCATGCTCCAGGTGCGGAACTGCGCCTTCGCAATGGAGACGGCCGCCTCAGCCTGATAGACTTCGCCGAGGAGAAAGTCGGCGAAGTTGTCGCCGGTGCGCCCGCTCATGGCGAGGTTGCGCGTGGCGTTGTTGGTGAAGGTGAACTGGCCGCGGGCGAACTGGTTGCCCACCTGGTTGTACCGGTCGCGCCGCGCCTCGCCGCCGAACTTGAAGCTGTGACGGCCGCGGATGATGGAGAAGTTGTCCACGATCTGAAGGACGTTGTTGTTGATCTCATACGGACCTTCGCTGTCGTTGCCGAAGCCCGAATAAACGCCCTGAAGGGAGATGTTCGGGATGCCCCACTGCACGGGCGGTCCGCTGTTGAGGCCCGGGATCTTCAGCTCGCCCACAACATCGCGCGAGAAAGCCAGCTCGGGGCCATTGGTGTTGTAGAAGCGGCTGTAGGCGATGCGCGCTTCGTTCACCATCGACGGCGACAGAACGCGCGTGTTCGTCGCCATGTACTGCTCGAAGTTGGTGACGATCTTGCTGCCGTTGAGTTTCAGCGCCTGCGCCGTCTGGTTTTCATCGCCCCAGCTGTAGCGGCCAAACCACTGTGAGTTCGCGCTCTCCACCCAGTCGAAACGGCCCACGAACTGATCGCGATTGATGGGCTGGCCCTGCGCCTGCACGCGGTTGTTGCGGAGATCTGGGTTGGGCAGGTTCGGTTCGGGATAAAACTCCAGGAGCTTCTGTGAAACCGGATGGATCCGCGCGGACGGGATCGTGTTGTTCGGGAAGGGCTGGGCGGTGTTCACGCCATTGACAATCTGCCGCGAAAGCGGATCATAGATGCCCTGGGTCCGAATGGCCGTGTTCGGCGTCGTGATGACGTCGTTGAAATTGCCGCCGCGCATGGCCACTGTCGGAAGGCTGTAGACGGCCTGGATCTGACGCCGCTGGCGGAACCACTCGTAATTGGTCATGAAGAACAGCCGGTTGCGTCCGTCAAAGAGCTTCGGCACGCTCACCGGCCCGCCGAGCGTGAAGCCAAACTGGTTCCACTTGAAGGGATCCTTGGGCGGACGCGCTGAAGTGAAGGCGTAGTTCTTCGCGTCCAGCTTGTCATTGCGCAGGAAGTAGAACAGGGTCCCGTGGTATTCGTTGCCGCCGGGCTTGGTGGACATGTTGATCTGCGTTGCGGCCCGGCCGAATTCCGCCGGGTAAATGCCCGTCTGCACCTTGAATTCCTGAAGGGCGTCCACCGACGGCATCACGATAATCGTGTTGAAATTCGGGTCGGTATTTTCCACGCCATCCAGTGAAAACCGGTTGAACTGGGCGCGCTGGCCGGCCACCGCGATGGACTGATCGGCGCGGATGCCGCCCTGGCGGGACTGGGCCTGGCCGGCCGCCGGGAAACCAAAGCTCACGTTGGGCGCCAGCGCAACCAGCTGAAGCGCATTGCGGCCGTTCAGCGGCAGCTCGACGATCCGCTTGTTTTCAATCACCGTGCCGACAGTCGCGTTTTCGGTCTGCAACAGCGCGCCTTCGGCGCGCACCTCGACGGACTCGGTCACCGCGCCAACCTGGAGTTCGACGTCCACACGCGTGTTCAACTGAACCTGGACTTCCAGCCCGGACCGCACAAACGTGCGGAAGCCCTGCTTCTCTGCCCGGATCGTGTAGGTTCCGGGCTGCACCGCAGGGAAGGCATAGAAGCCCGCTTCGTTGGTTTCGGTCTGGCGGGACGCGTTCGTGGCCACGTTGGTGAGCGTGATCTTCACGCCCGGTACCAACGCTCCGGAAGGATCGCGCACCTCGCCGGAAATGCCCCCCAGCGTCTGCGCCAGCGCCGGGAGCGGCAACAGCAGAACGAGTAACAACATCACAGGGAAACCACAGCCCCGGTGAAGCATCCTTGAGCCTCCTTGAACCGATTTACCAGCGAGCCTTCCGGCTGCCGGTGTGGAGCACTTTATCCCGGGCTGAAAGCGGTGTCAAGCCGGGGCGCCGGCCTGGCAGCGTCCTACTTCCGCCGCACGGAGACGAGCTCGTAGCGGGCGACGGCGCTGCGGGCCAGGTATGTTTTCAGCAGGACCTCGAAATGTGGGACGTGTCCGGAGGGAGCGCCCAGCCGGCGGCGCAGGTCGGTCACGGACGCCTCGCGGGTGATGAAATTGACCCCCGCGTCCGAAGAGTTCACGTCGGTGCCGGAAACCAGCAGCGCCGTGCCGCCCGGCTTCAGGCTGGGCAGATAGGCCACGCGGCAGTAGCCGATCCGGCCCCATTCGACCGGATACTCCGGCTGCTCTCCGGGCAGGGGCCTGGTGTTGCGGAAGGAGGCGCGGCGCGGCGGTTCCGTAAAGACTGTCTGAAAGTTGAGCTGCTCTTCGTAAGCGCCGACCCAAGGGTTGCCCCGGCGGCTGCCGAGCAGAATCACGTTTCCGGCGGAGACCATCCCCATGTTGGCATCCCGCGCGGAAAGCACCTCCACGGCCAGCGAGTTCAGGGAAAAGAGGAGGCCGAAGCGTCTGGCGGCCGCTGCGTCAGCCATGGTGATGGGGTAACGGTTGAAGAAGTCGAGGACGGAAGAACGGAGGACGGGATCGGCAATTTCGCGCTCGGCCAGCGCCGTGAAGCCTCGGTTCTGGTACTGCTCGAGCGTGATGTCGTGCTGGATCGCGTTTGCCAGCGGCAGCAACCCCAGGTCGGACAACAGAAGGAAGGTGGGACGGCCATTGTCGAACATCTGTTGTCTCCAGAGCCGGTCGACCTCTGGATGCGGACCGAGCCCCGCTTCCAGCCGGCGCCCCAGACGTTGGTTCTGCCAAAGGAGAAGGCCGGACGTGGCCGCCAGAATCGCGGCCACCCACCAGGCCACCGCAGGCCGGGACGCAAGACTGAACAGGCGGGACGGCGCCTGTGGCTGGGGCGCAGCCTCGAAGAACTCAAGCGTGTAACTCCCCTTCGGAAGCCGAACCCGGAGCGTCTCTTCCCGGCCCTCTTCTTCAAAATACTGTTCGAGCTTTTTCCTTAAATGCGAGGCCTGAACGCGGACGAGCGTGTCCTGACTGGTGTCATAACCTGGCGGACGGCCGAAGACGGCGACGCCGATCTCCTGTTCGCGGATGGGGCCGCTGTGGGCGTCCAGACTCCGCCGGGCGAGATATTCGAGTAATTCACGGGCGCGCTGCGATTTCCGGAACCCGGGGCTGGCCGCGATTCGATCGAGTAACGCCCGCTTGCGGGCGAGCTCGCCATTGCCTGCCTCGGGCTGGACGGGGGAACCGAGTGCCACGGGCCAATGTACCGGTTAACAAGTATGTATCAGCACTGCGAACAGGCTTTGGGACCGGCACAGTCTGGCGAAACATCCGGTTTTCACCGAGAAAACGCCGTGAATTTACTTGCGCCGCCTGAGACGCAGTTCCACGCTGGGGTCAGGGTTTGCCCCCGCCGCGGGGTTTGCAGGGGGATTGGAGGTTGCCTCCCGGAACTTGCCACGCCGGAAGGCGGTGGCGGGCTCATCCCGCAGAAGCGACCGCGGCGGCTGGCCGCAAAGGGAAGGAGGCAGGAAGGTTCGCCATGAGAAAGATTCACTGGTGGGACAAATGGACCGGGCTGGCCCTGGCCTGCGTGCTGGCAGCCATGCCGGTTTAGGCCCAGTCGCAGGATGCGCGCGGCAACATCGTGGGCCGGGTGACGGACCCCTCAGGGGCCGTGGTTCCCGGCGCCGAGGTCCGGGGGCGCAGCGTGGCCACGGGCGTGACCGTGGCCGCAAGGACGAACGATAGCGGCAATTACGTGCTGCCGTTTCTGACGCCGGGCCTTGATGAAGTCAACGTTGAGGCTCCGGGCTTTCGCAAATTCGTTCGCGGCAACGTGCAGGTGCGCGTCAATGAGAACGTGGAGCTGAACATCCAGCTCACGATGGGCGAGGTGAGCGAGGTGGTCCAGGTGACAGCCGAGACGCCGCTTTTGCAAACCGCGGAGGCGACGCTGGGCCAGGTGGTCGACGAACGGCGGATCCTCGAGCTGCCGCTGTTTGCCGGCAACGCGATGGATCTGGTGCATCTGGCCCCCGGCACGGTGAATGGCACCAATCTCCGGCTGCGCAAAGCGCCGTTCAACAACGCCCCGTCGCAGTTTTCCACCGACGGCAGCGGCAACTACGGCAACGCGTTCACCATCGACGGCGTGGCCAACCTGTATTCGGACGGCACCAGCCCGCGGGTGGCGTTCTCGCCGCCGCAGGCGGCCATCGCCGAGTTCAAGGTACAGACCTCGGCCTTCGATGCCAGCGTGGGACGCACCGCCGGAGCGCTGGTCAACGTCAGCACCAAGGGAGGAACCAATGACCTGCACTGGCAGGCGTGGTACTGGCTACGCCACTCCAAGCTGGACGCGCCGACCCTCTTTCAGAACCGTTCCAATCCCCCTGGCTACAAGCTCCCCATCTACCAGGATCACCGTTACGGGCTGGCCGGCGGCGCGCCCATCATCCTCCCCGGCATCTACAACGGCAAGAATCGCACGTTCTGGCACTTCACCTGGGAGGCGAACAAGTTCGGCGACCCCAACGTGGGCGGGTCGATGATCTCCACCGTGCCCAGAGCGGCCTGGCGCGAAGGCGACCTCTCGGATCTTCTCGCCCTTGGCCCGAGCTACCAGTTGTATGATCCGTTCTCGATCGCGCCGGCCCCGGGCGGGCGCTTCAGCCGGCAGCCGCTTCCGGGCAATATCTTCCCGAAGAGCCGCATCCATCCGGTGGCGCAGAAAATTCTGGCGCTGGACCCGCTACCCAATCAGCCGGGCACAGCCGACGGGCGCAACAACTTCTTCATGTCCAGGCCGGCCAAAGAGGACTACTGGGCGACGATCGGGCGCATCGACCATGCTTTCAGCGAAAACAACCGGATGTTCATTCGCTGGCACCGCGACTTCTGGGAAGAGGACAAGAACCGCAGTTTCGGCAATTCGGTGAACGGCATCATCCTGAACCGGATCAACCGCGGCATTGCGCTCGACGACGTACACATGCTGTCGGCGACAATGGTGCTGAACTTCCGTTACGGCATCACCGCGCAGGAGTTCCCGGAACGTCGGGTGAGCCGCGGCTTTGACCTGGCCTCGCTCGGTTTCTCGCCGAACCTTGTGAACCTGATCGACCGCAGGCTCGCGACGATTCCAAGGATCTCCGTCGGGTCGCTGACGACGCTGTCGCAATGGGAGTCCGGCGACGGCACGACGTCGTCGCTCAGCCACAACGCGGTGGCCAGCCTCACCTGGATCCAGGGCAATCACAACATGCGGATGGGGCTGGACTGGATGGTGTTCCGCGAGTTCCGCAACCGCTTCCCGGGAGACGTCTCCCCGGACCTGACGTTCTCAACCACCTGGGCGCGCGGACCGCTCGACAACAGCCCGGCGCCGCCGGTGGGGGCCGAATTGGTCGCGCTGCTGGCGGGCATCCCCGGCGGAAGCCTTTCGCGCAGCGGCAGCCATGCCGAGCAGGACATTTACACTGCCCTTTATTTTCAGGACGACTGGAAGCTGACGCGAAAGTTGACGCTGAACCTCGGCCTGCGAGCCGAACATGAATCGCCGATCACGGAACGTTTCAATCGCAGCGTGACCCAGTTTGACGGCACGACTCCGAACCCGATCGAGCCGGACGCCATCGCCAACTATGCCCGCGCCCCGATCCCTGAGCTGCCAGTCCAGAACTTCCGCGTCCTCGGCGGAGTGACCTTCGCGGGCGTCGGCGGCAATCCGCGGCAGTACTGGAACAGCCAGGGCATCCAGTGGTCCCCCCGGTTCGGGCTGGCGTTCCAGGTCACGTCCAGGACCGTGCTGCGCGGCGGGTATGGGATCTTCTATGCGCCCATGGGCGTCCTGCGGGCGAACTCGATTCTGTCGGGCTTCAGCCGCAGCACGCCGATTGTGGCAACCAACGACAACGGATTGACCTGGAGCGCCGACCTGGCCAACCCGCTGCCCGGCGGATTGCTGCCGGTGCTGGGCGCGTCCGAGGGACTGAAGACGACGCTCGGGCAGAGCACCACGTTCTTTCCGCTCAACCGGCGCATGCCGCCGACGCACCGTTTCTCGTTTGGATTTCAGCGCCAGCTTCCGGCCGGAATCATGGTGGAGGTCTCTTACGTCGGCAGCCGGAGTTACCGCCTGCCGGTGTCCCGAGCGGCCAGCTTCACGCCAAAGCAGTACTACAGCACGCTGCCCTACCGGGACAACGCCACCATCAATTTCATGACCACGAATTTCCCCAGCCCGTTTTTCGGGCTGTATCCGAATTTCACCTCGAAGACGATGATACGGGCGCAGTTGTTGACGCGGTATCCGCACTTTTCGAGCGTCACCTATGGGGACTCGGTCGGATATTCGTGGTATCACTCGATGCAAAACCGGCTGGAGAAGCGTTTCAGCCAGGGCTGGACGCTCCAGCTTTCCTGGACGTGGTCGAAGGCGATGGCCGCCAACACGTTCCTGAACCCGTTCGACCCGCTGCCGTATGAGTCCATCTCCGACCTCGACCGGTTGCACCGCGTCACCGGCAGCGGCATCTACGAACTGCCCTTCGGCCGGGGCCGGAAATTCGGCTCTTCGATGCCACGGCCGCTGGAATTCCTCGCCGGGGGCTGGCAGTTGAGCGGCATGTGGCAGTTCCAGAGCGGAGAGCCGCTTGGCTTCGGAGATGCACTCTTCATCGATGATTCCCGCAAGATCGTGCTGCCTTCCGACAAACGGAACGTGGATCGCTGATTCAACACGGACGTCTTCAACCGGAATCCGGCGCAGCAGCTTGCATGGAATGTTCGCACTTCGCCGCTGCGCTACTCCAACGTCCGCAGCGACTCGCAGCGGCGGCTCGACCTGTCGGCCCGGAAGACGTTTCGCGTGACGGAAAAACTCCAGGCCATCTTCCGCGGCGACGTCTTTAATGCGCGCAACGAGGTGGTGCTCCGGGCTCCCAACACGAACCCGGTCAACAGCGCCTTCGGGCGCGTGACCGCGCAGGAGCCGCCGCGCTCCTGGCAGTTCTCGCTGTCCCTGCGCTACTGACGGTGTGCGGGCGGCCGCGTCCGCCGCGCGCGGCTGCCCGCCGAGACCCCTTGTCACGGCCCCCGCCTTTGATGCATCTTCGAGGTGGAGGATTCCGGACATGATTCCGTCCCCCTTCGAATCAGTGGTGTGCCCGATCGATTTCAGCGAGTGCTCGGCCAACGCCCTGCGGTGGGCGGCCTGGCTGGCGCAGGCGTCGGGCAAGCCGCTGCGGCTGCTCCATGCGGTGCACGTGGACACGCCATCCTACATTACTCCCGAGCGGCGGGAGCAGATCCTGGAGGAATGGAACGAAGTGCGCAAGCATGCCGAGGCGCACCTGAAGGAATGGTCCAAGCCCTACGTGCCGGAGGGCATCGAGGTATATTACGAGATCTCTGACGCGCCGCCGGTTGAGGCGATCATCGCCACTGCCCACCGGGCGAATGGCTGGGTCGTCATGGGAACGCACGGGCGGACCGGGTGGCGCAGCGTGTGGCTCGGCTCGGTGACGACCCGCACCATCGAACAGGCGAAGGTGCCCGTGCTGGCCATCCCGCCGGACAAGACCATCTGCCCGCGGTAGGCGAGATGCCAGACTGGCTCATCATGATCCTGGTGGCGGGCGGCTACATCGCCCTGATGAAATGGGTGCTGCCGCGCCTCGGAGTGCCGACCTGAATGAGCGACTCCTGCGACGCCGGGGTCCGGCGTCCTCCTTCCGCCAGCCAGGACAAAGATGAGGGATTTTCCCGACCCTCCGGGCAGCAGGATTGAACACACCGATCAGCCAATCGCCTGATATACTTCCCGCGCCATTTCGAGGATGATCGGGGCAAGCGTACAGAACCAGGTCGATGCCCTCAAGGGCTGGAGGTGCGCGGTGTTTTGCGACAGAATCGTTGTGCTGGCCAGAGACCTCGCGGCCGCAAGCGAGGTGCGCGATCTCCTGGCGCGCAGCTATCCTTTCCACGAAATTGAGATTGTGGACACGGCCGCCGCGGACTGGCTGGAGCCGTTTCTCCTCTCGGTCCGGAAGGAAAAGCCGTTTGCCGCGCTGGTCGAAGTGAAGGGCTTTCAGGAGGTCGGCGAGGTGCTGGAGCCGCTGCGGGAGGCCGAGCCTCTGCTGCCTGTGCTGATCTTTACCCGGCGGGTGGACAACCATGTCCATCTGGAACTGCACCGCATGGGGCTGGCCGACCGGACACTCCACCTGCCGTCGAGCGTGGAGGCAGTGAAACAGTTGATGGAAGGGCTTTCCCGGCGCGCCGCCGGGCCGCTGCCGCCCTCGCCCGTGCTGGCGCCGATGGCAAGCTTCCTCCCGGCAAAGCCCGGCAGCGGAGCCAGTACCCTGGCATGGCATTTTGCCAACATCGCCGCCCGGGTTCTCGGCGCGGAAGTAGCGCTGATGGACCTGGACCTGAACTGCGGCGTGCAGGGCCTTTTCGGCGCCGTGCAGACAGGGATCAACCTGTTTGATGCGATTTCGGTGGTGGACCATTCCGGCAGGCTGCCAGAGGCTCCGCACATCCCACAGCACGGGCGCGTGCATATCTTCGCGGCGCTGAGGCGCTGCCGCAGCGTGCGGATCGACTCCAGCCTTTTCGGCAACTTCCTCCAGGCGGTCAGACGGAATTATGCACTGGTGGTTGCCGATCATTCCGGCAATTGGGAGCGGTTTTCCGTGGAAGCGATGCAGTCTTCCTCGGCCGTTTACTGCGTCACGGGCGGCGACTATCTTTCGCTGACGCATGCAAACCTGGCGCGGCCGCTGATGGAGGACGCCGGCATTCTGCCCTGCGTGCGGCTGGTGCTGAACCGCAATGGCTCGCGTTTCAACATGCCGCCGGAACAGGCGGAACGGCTGGCCGGGCTGAAACTCGCATCGTGCCTCCCCAACTGTTTTGGGCAGTTGCAGCGGGCGATCCCGAACCATCACCTGGCGCCGGAAGATTCCACCTACTCAGAGGCCGCTGCACGGCTGGTGGCAGAATTTCTCCGCCTCACTGGGAAACTCCGTTCCGAGGAGGCCCAACACTTGTCGAATTCAATCGGCGGCGCCTTCTCATTGCTGGCTGCGCTCGGTTTCCAGCGCAGACCGAAGACTGCGCCCTTGCCGCACGTGCTGACTCGGACGTGATCGCCCCCTGCGCGTCTGAGGGTCACCGAATGAGACTTTCCCTCATTCAGGCGGCTGCGAGCTCCGGCCCGGCGGGGCGTCCCGCGGCCTGAATTTTTTTCTTGGCAAATGGGCCCGATTCGGGATAGGATATTCTCAATTCGCGTTCAAGGGATTTCCCATGCTTTTGATCATTACAGTCGGAATGGCCGTTATGGTCACGCTGTTGGCCGCGGCCTGGATTGTCTGGAAGTTGAACCGCTCTCTCCAGCCCGAGCCGTTTGATGCAGAGTGGTGGGAGCATTTCAACGTGGACAAATATGCCCCGATGGGGCACCTGCTGGATGCCTCGGAGCTGGATTTTCTCAGGGCGCAATGCGAGGGCGGCTGGCGCCTGTCCCGGCGCTTCCGCGCCCAGCGGGCGCGGATTGCCCGCCAATATCTCGATGAAATGAGAACCGACTTCGAGCGTCTCCAGGCCGTGGGTCAGGCGCTGCTCGTGGCGGGTCGGTACAGCCCCGGATTCCCGGAGGAGCTGTTCCGCCACCGGGTCCGCTTTACCCGGGCCTGGTGGCTCGTGCGGGCGCAGGTGGCCTTGTGGCGGTTTGGGCTGGGCGGCGTGGACACGGAGAAGCTGCTCGAAACAATGCGGTCTTCGGCCGCCTCCGTCCAGGCGATCTTCGCCCCAGCGGCCTGAAGACCCGCCTCAGCGGGCCGTCTTCAACCATGCTTTGGCCTCTCCAAGCAGCTCGAAGCGTTTTTCGTCCTCGCGGAAGGCGGGCGGATGGACCCAGCGGCGGTGGCGGCGGTGCTCGACCGGGTGCTTCATGTGAAGCATCTCGTGGTACATCACATACTCGACGACGAAGCGGGGCACCTCGGCACGGTCGAGCCACGAACTGAGAATGATCGCATTATGCACGTGGTCGAAGTGCCCCAGCAGCGTCCTGGAGGGGCGGCGGCTCCAGCCAAGCTGCGGGGCGGGCAGCAGCGGACTGAAGTACCGGTCGCGAAGGGCGTTGAAAATCTCGCTCAGGTCATAGACCTGGCCCTGTGGGCCGGAGATGTATTTCCGGCTGCGAGCCGCACGCACCGTCTGATGCAGCCGACGGACGTCCCGGCGATTCATGTACTGGCGGTAGTGGCGCACCCAGTGCGCCGGAGGCACAGTGCGGAACAGGCGCGAGACGAGGATCCAGGCCAAAGCCTCCCGCACCGTCGCCGGAGCGGCGGCGATGAATTCGCTCAGGCGCAGCTCCAGCACTCCATCCGCCAGCCGCAACCGGCCCACCGTGGCCACGTAAGGACGCACACGGAGGCGCACGGCGGGTATCTGCCCGGAGCGGGCGATGGATGCATAGACGCGCTGGAAGATGGCCTCGGTCGATTCCGGCCGCGGAAGCAGTTCGGAAGCCAGCAGTTGCATCCCTCTCTCTGGATAGCATAATTTGAGATTTTCCCGTCTGTTGCAGAGGCGGGCGGATTCGCCGGCGCTGCCGGCTGCGGAGGCCCGCAGGCCGGGCGGCCGCCTGTCGCGGATCCAGTCTTACAGGGAGGACCCTTGCTGAAAGCGAAAATCAGCGCGGTCGGCGCATGGGTGCCGCCGCGGGTGTTGACCAATGACGATCTGGCGCGGATGGTGGAAACCTCCAACGAATGGATCCTCGAACGAACCGGCATCCGCGAGCGCCACATCGCCGACCCGGACATCGCCACCTCGGACATGGCCATCGAGGCGGCCCGGGCGGCGCTCGCAAACCGTGGCACGACGGCCGAGGACGTCGACGCCATCATCCTTTGCACGGTGACGCCGGACCACATGTTCCCTTCGACCGCCTGCATCGTGCAGCACAAGCTCGGCGTCAGGCGCGCCTGGGGATTTGATCTGGTGGCCGCCTGCTCAAGCTTCGTCTACGGGCTGACGGTGGCGGCCCATCTGGTGGGCGCCGGCACGCACAGGAAGGTGCTGGTGATCGGCTCGGACACGATGAGCCGCATCATCGACTATACGGACCGCACCACCTGCGTGTTGTTTGGCGACGGCGCCGGGGCATTCCTCATTGAACCGGCCCGGGAAGGCGAAGAGGGCTTCCTCGGCTTCCGCAACGAGATTGACGGTTCCGGCGGCGACATGCTGATCATGCCGGCGGGCGGCTCCCGCATGCCTCCCTCCCATGAGACGGTGGAAAAGCGCCTTCATTTCGTGCATCAGGAAGGACAGGCGGTGTTCAAATACGCCGTCAAGAAGATGGGAGACATCTCGGCGGAACTGCTGGAACAGGTCGGCATTGCGCCCTCGGACGTGAAGCTGATGATTCCTCACCAGGCCAACCGGCGCATCATTCTCGCCGCCGCTAACCGCCTGGGCATTCCCGAGGAAAACGTCCTCATCAACATCGATCGATTCGGCAACACGACGTCGGGAACCATCCCGATCGCCACCACGGAAGCCTGGCAGCAGGGCCGGCTGAAAAAGGGCGACATCGTGCTCTTCGCCGCCGTGGGCGCAGGCTTCACCGTGGGCGCCAACGTGTGGCGCTGGGCGTTCTGATCCACCCTTCGGCGGCAGGAAACGGCCCTTTCGCAGATCAGGCGCTTCCTCGGCGGCGCGGATGCGAGGCGGTCCACAGCTCCTGACATCCGGCTCGGCCCCCCTGGATCTGGTTGCAAAATGCCGCGCCCCGCGGGCTGCTGCGCCGGGGCGGCGCCGGCCGCGCCGCCCCGGCTCCCGGCGTCAGGCCACCTTCTTCACCGGGACCCGCACTCCACCGCCCGCAGGCAGCGGCTTCTTCTGTTCCGCTTCGTCAGCGTCCATGCTTTTCCACGGATTCTCCGTCCGCCCGTAGAAATACTCGTCCAGCGGATAAAGCGAATACGGCTGCAATTCACGAAATACCTTGCCGAGTTTCGCTTCAATCCGGTAGATCATGTGAAAGAACTGCCCGCGGTCCATCTTCAGCCTGCGGGTGCACAGCCGCGAATCCGCCCCCAGAAGGAAGTGATACCGGAACACTTCCCATTCCTCCGGCGTCAGGTGCCGCTTGCTGACGAGGTAAAAATCCGCAATGTACTCCTCGTTTTTCATGCCCCAGGTGATCCGCCGCCCGCCGCGCGGCGAATATTCCAGAGAAACCCGGCTGTAGCGTTTCTCCTGCTCGACACATTTTCTGAACCGCGCGTAACAGGCGCGGAAAATGCTGCGAAACACGCATGCGCAGGGAACCAGCCGGCCGCGCGCCTCCCGCAGCCCCAGGCCGCGGCAGTGCACGCATTTGACGGAAGCCAGGCCAATGGTTTCGGAACGGGTCCACTCCATGTTGTTTTTTTCCTCTTCCTCATTTCGAGCGTCCGGCCTCACCCCGAACGCCCGGATTTGCCTGCTTCCAAACTCCGGCCGCAACCGGTTTCCGTCAATCCTTTGCGCGGAAAATCTGACAGACTTCTCAAAGATGCCGGCCGGGTATTTCGTAATCAATTGAAAATGCATGAGATTTGTCCGCTGTTCCATGCGCATTAATTCTCGTTCATGACAATATTCGCCCTTGAGTACTATGCGTACTAGTACTATCCTATTTCAAGGAGAAATCACTTGAGCCTGACTCCGGGCCCCGGCTTCGAACGGCTCCTGAAAAGGCTCGTGCGCCGTCTGGTCGCCCGCCTCACCAACGGCGAATTCACGGAACGCGGTCTGGCCAGGATCCTTGGAATTTCGCAGCCACACCTGCACCACATTCTGGCCGGCAAGCGCTCGCTGACACCGCAGGTAGCCGACGGCATTCTTGCCAGCCTGGACTGGTCTCTGGGCGACCTCTTTTCCGGCGAGGAGTTAGTACAGATCGTCCTGCACCATCAGTCGCAGGCTGGAATTCACGGGCTGATTCCGGTGGCTGCGGGCCATCTGGGCCCGGATTTTCCCTTTCCGGAATTCAGCCGCGTACAGGAATGGCTTTCCATTCATACGCCGTGGACGGCCCGCCTGCGAAGGCCATTCCTCGTGGAGCTGGGACCAGACCCGGCCTTTCCATTCTCTTTTCCCGGAAAAAGATTTGCCCTGGTGGCCCTCGACGAGAATCTCAGGCTGGATCTTTCTCCCCGCGGTTGGTATGTCGTCCAGTGGGGGGGCGCCGCGTTTGTCCGCCGCCTGCGGCGCGAAAAGGACGCCCTGGTTCTGCTCGGCCAGGGAGCGCTGGCGGCGCCGGCTGGACCGGAAGCGATACCGCTCTCAGGCCGCTCGCCGCTGGCCGTGGTGCAGGCGCGGCTGTTGTGGGCCGGTCCGGACCCGAGAAAATTCGATCCCTTTTCTCAGTCAGGCTGCACGTTTCCGCCTGCGGATCTGCCATGAGGCCGGCAGGCCCGCAGTTATTCCGGCAGCGGCCTGCCGGAGGCCACCGCCTCGTAGATGGCCAGCACCCGTGCCGCCGTGTCTTCCCAGCGGAATTCGCGGCACCGCCGGTAGCCGCGCTCGATCAGCTCCTGCCGCCGCTGCTCATTGAGCAGGACTTCCAGAATTCCCCGCGCGATGTCAAATACGTTGTCGGGACTCACGATCTCGGCCGCATCGCCCACTGCCTCCGGCAGCGACGTCGCATTGGAGCACACCACCGGAGTGCCCGATGCCATCGCCTCCAGCGGGGGCAGCCCGAAGCCCTCGTACAGCGACGGAAAAACGAACGCCGCCGCCGATTCGTAAAACATCCGCAACGTGTCGATTGGCACGAAACCGAGAAACCGCACGTAAGGTTCCACGCGGGACTGGATGACCGCCTGCCGCACCGCCGGATAGCGGGAGATTTCGTCGCCGATGATGATCAGTCGCAGATCCTTCCACTTCGGGTCATCCTGGAGCTTGCCCCGCACCAGCGCGAACGCTTCCACCAGCCGCGGAATGTTCTTCTGCGGCCGGATCGTGCCCGCATAGAGCAGGTAAGGATAGTGGACCTGATACCGCTCCAGTTCCCGCCTTCTTTCCAGTTCCCTCGCTGCCGCTCCGTCTCCCTGTTCTCGCTCTTCGCGCGTCTGCCGGGTGAACTGCGGGTCCACGGCGCCATAGATCCGCCTCACTTTTTCGCGCGGCACGCCGAGCAGCGTGACCAGGTCGTTTTTCGTCCACTCGCTCACGGCGATCACCGCCGCCGCGCCGAGAAGCGGCCTCCGCAACAGCCATTGGTCGAGTCCGCCCTGCCAGCCGGAGGAGCGCTCCAGCACGAGGCTTGAAATGTCGTGCACGGTCACCACGTATGGCCGCGGCGGAAACAGCGGGATGCGCGCCAGCGGGATGTGTACGACCGACGGTCTCTGCCGCCGCGCAAACATCGAAAACCGCAGCCGGTCGCCCGGCTCGGTGTCGGCGTGCTCGTAGGGAAGGAGATGGAAATTGTCGGGCAGGTCTGCCAGTTCACTACGGTCGGCTGCGCGGATCGGCAGCAGAAATTCGTGCGGGGCGCGGATGGCGGCCATGCCGCGCAGCAGGTTGCGGATGTAGGTGCCGTAGCCGAAATCCTTCACGTGCCGGGCATCGAGCAGGATTTTCAGGGCCACGGCGGCATTCTACCCCGTTCACGCACGCACGGCCGCGCGCCGCCATGCGTAGAGCGGGAACCGCTCGGTGAGCTCCTGCACGCGCCGCCGCACCGCCGCAAGATTGTCGGCATCGGCCGGCGCCTCCAGCACGCGCGCGATCAGCTCGGCCACCGTTTTGATCTCCTGTTCCCCGAACCCGCGCGTCGTCACCGCCGGGCTGCCCAGCCGGATGCCGCTCGGGTTGAGCGGCGGGTTCTGGTCGAAGGGGATGGAGTTCTTGTTCACGGTGATCCATGCCTCGTCGAGCGCCTTTTCCGCCTCCTTGCCCCGGAGCCCGCGCGAGAACACGTCCACCAGCATCAGGTGCGTGTCGGTGCCGCCGCTGACGATCCGGAACCCTGCCGCGGCCAGACCGGCAGCCAGCGTTTTCGCGTTGGCCACCACGCGTTTCTGATATTCGATGAAGCCCGGCTCCATCGCCTCGCGGAAGCAGACCGCCTTGGCGGCGATCACATGCACCAGCGGCCCTCCCTGCACGCCGGGAAACACTGTCTTGTCGATCGCCTGGGCATATTCGGCGCGGCACAGGATCAGCCCGGAGCGCGGCCCTCGCAGCGTCTTGTGCGTCGTGGTGGTGACGACGTCGGCCCAGCGGCATGGATTCGGATACAGTCCGGCGGCCACCAGGCCGCAGAAGTGCGCCATATCGACAAGCAGCTTTGCGCCGGTTTCATCGCAGATCTCGCGCAGACGGGCAAAATCGATGATTCTCGAATAGGCGCTCGCCCCTGCGATGATCATCTTCGGCCGGTGTTCGCGCGCCAGCCGCGCCACCTCGTCGTAGTCGATCAGCTCGTCCTCGCGCCGCACCCCATACGGCACCACGCGATAGGTCCTGCCGGAAAAATTCAGCGGATGGCCGTGCGTCAGGTGTCCGCCGTGGGCCAGGTTCATGCCGAGAATCGTGTCGCCCGGCTCGAGGAGCGCCGAGTAGGCCGCCTGGTTGGCCTGCGAACCCGAGTGCGGCTGCACGTTGGCATGCTCGGCCCCGAACAACTGTTTGGCGCGTTCGCGGGCGAGGTTTTCGACGATATCGGTGTACTCGCAGCCGCCGTAGTAACGGCGGCCCGGGTAGCCTTCGGCGTACTTGTTGGTGAAGACGCTCCCGGTGGCTTCCAGCACCGCCTCCGAGGTGAAGTTCTCGCTGGCGATCAGTTCAAGCCGCGAATGCTGCCGCTCCGTCTCGTCCCGGATGGCCTGCGCGATCTCCGGGTCCACCGCTTCGAGCGGCCTCGACATGCGTTCCTGTTCGGTCATCAATCTGGATTCCTTCTCTCGTCAGCAGGCGTCCATCTTGCGGACGCGCCGCTCGTGCCGCCCGCCGTCAAACGGCGTTTCCAGAAAAATCCGCACCCACTCCATCGCCCTCGTCTTGTTCACGTACTTCGCGCCGAGGGCGAGTACGTTGGCGTCGTTGTGTCGCCGCGTCAGCTCCACGACATCGGAGTTGTAGCCGAGCGCGGCGCGCACCCCGCGCAGCCGGTTGGCGGCGATCGACATGCCAACGCCGGTGAAGCAGATCAGAATGCCGCGCTCGCAGGCGCCTTCCTGCACCGCCCGCGCCACCCGCTGCGCGTAATCAGGATAATCGGCCGACTGCGGCGAGTCCGTGCCGAAATCGACGACTTCATGCCCCGCCGCCTCGAGCTCGCGCCGCAGCTCTTCCTTCAGCAGAAAACCCGCGTGGTCGGCGCCGATCGCGATTTTCATGGGAGGAAGCTACGAGTGTAGCACGGGGCGTGCTGCGGAGGCCTCGCACGCGCACTGCGCTTTGCAACGGCGGTGGCTTTCATTCGCCGCCCGGCGCGTGTTCGCCGCGCTCCTGGATGTAGGTCACCGGATCAAAGGGCTTCACCGGTTTCCCGTGAATCGCATCGACCGCGTCCTGTTCGCTGGAAAACAGGTGAAACACGCCGCTGAGCTTGGTCAGGAGCATCAGGTCCACCACTCGATCCGTCAGGTTGAACATGGTCAGCATCCCGCCGGCGTCCCGCGCCACCTTGTGCGCGACGACAAGAAAGCCCATGCCGCTCGAGTCGATGTATTCGGTCCCGGCCAGATCCAGTGCCAGGCGCGTCTGCCCGCCTTTGATTGCCTCGTCGATCTTCCTGCGGAACTCCTCCACCGGGTCGCCGATGACCAGGCGCCCTTGCAGTCCGAACACCAGCACGTCGCCGTTTCTGCGTTCTGTCACCCGGAAGCTCATATGGAAAGAACCCTAAACACTTTATCCGATGCGCGCCCCGCCCCGCGAGGGTACGGCCGTTTTGCGGCTGTGCTGAAATCAGAGCATGCCGGACAAGCTGCCTGCACCCTCATCTATCCTGGATTCGGGCGATCCCTCCCTGTTTGACGTGCGCACCCGTGCCGCCGGGCCGCAGGGCCGCCTCCCATACACCGAAGAGATGCTGCGCGAGCGGCCCTCCGGCGACCTCTTCGGATGGACGATGAACGCCGCCATGGGCTGGGAGCCGGCCCGCATGAACGCCGACGAGGTCCTGATTCTCTCCACGCACGGCGGCCTGCGCGCCCCGGACGGCTCGCCCATCGCGCTGGGCTATCACACCGGGCACTGGGAAGTCAGCCTCCAGGTGGAGGCCGCCGCCCGCGAACTGAAAGAGCTCGGCGCCATGCCCTTTGCCGCCAACTGTTCCGATCCCTGCGACGGGCGCTCCCAGGGCACGCCTGCCATGTTCGACTCTCTCCCCTATCGCAACGACGCGGCCACCGTCTTCCGCCGCCTCATCCGCTCGCTTCCCACCCGCCGCGCCGTCATCGGCGTGGCCACCTGCGACAAGGGCTTGCCGGCAATGATGATGGCGCTGGCCGCGCAGCACGGGCTGCCGGCGATTCTGGTTCCCGGCGGCGTCACGCTGCTGCCGGAAAAAGGGGAGGATACCGCCGTCGTCCAGTCCATCGGTGCGCGCTTCGCGCACGGGGAAATTCCGCTCGAGTACGCACAGGAGGTCGGCTGCCGCGCCTGCGCCTCGCCCGGCGGCGGCTGTCAGTTCATGGGCACGGCTGCCACGTCGCAGGCGGTTGCTGAAGCGCTGGGCATGGCGCTACCCCATGCGGCGCTGGCCCCGTCGGGTCATCCCGTCTGGCTGGACATGGCCCGGCGCTCGGCGCGCGCGGTGCTCCGGCTGCACGAAGGGGGAGTCTGCATGCGGGACATCCTCACGCCGGAAGCCCTGGAGAATGCGCTCGTCGTGCATGCCGCCGTCGGCGGCTCGATGAACCTGATCATCCACCTCGCCGCCATCGCTTTCCACGCCGGGCTGCGCCGCCCCACGGTGGACGACTGGGTGCGCGTCAACCGCGCCGTTCCGCGCCTGGTGGACGCGCTGCCCAACGGGCCGCGAAATTTCGCCACCGTGCAGGTGTTCCTGGCCGGCGGCGTGCCCGAGGTCATGCTGCACCTGCGCCGCGCCGGCCTGTTGAACACGCAGGCGCGCACGGCCAGCGGCCTGACGCTTGGGGAAAACCTCGACTGGTGGGAGCAGAGCGAACGCCGCGCCGCCCTGCGCCGCCGTTTGCGCGAGCTCGATGGCATTGATCCTGACGACGTCATCTTTTCGCCTGACGAGGCGCGCCGCCGGGGCATCACTTCCACCGTCTGCTTCCCCACGGGCAATCTCGCGCCAGAGGGCTCAGTGGTGAAGGCGACGGCCATCGACCCGTCCGTGGTCGGCCCTGACGGCGTCTACCGGCTGTGCGGCCCGGCGCGCGTCTTCACTTCCGAACCGGCCGCCATTGCCGCCATCAAGGAAGGCCGCATCCGCCCCGGCGACGTGTTGGTGCTGGCGGGCCGCGGCCCCATGGGCTCGGGCATGGAGGAGACCTATCAGCTCACTTCGGCGCTGAAGTACCTGCCTTTCGGCAAGCACGTGGCGCTGATTACCGATGCGCGCTTCAGCGGCGTTTCCACCGGGGCCTGCATCGGACACGTCTCGCCCGAGGCCCTGGCGGGCGGACCCATCGGCCGCCTGCGCGACGGCGACATGATCGAGATCGTGATCGACCTCAACCGGCTGGAAGGCACGGTGAACGTCATCGGCGTCGATCTCGATGCGCGCACGCCGCATCCCGATCTTGCTCCCGACCCGCTGCTGCCGGACGACACGCGTCTGTGGGCCGCGCTCCAGCAGGCCAGCGGAGGAAGCTGGGCCGGCTGCGTCTATGACGTCGACCGGATTCTGGAGCTGCTCGAAGCCGGCCGCCGCGCCCTGGAAAAATCTCAGGGAGAAAGGTTGGCGGCGTTCAGTTCACCGACTCGCCCGCCTGCAACTTCCGGTCAAACGCCATGAAGCAGCGGCCCCAGTAAAGGCTGTCCGGACGCCCGTACTTGCTGCACAGCAGGTAGAGCCGTCCGAGCAGCTCGGTGGCTTCCGGCGTCTCCAGCCCCTCGAATTCCTCCAGGCCCTTGCCGACCTGCGGCTGTTCGTCTTCATCGAGCAGCCAGTAGGTGTCCAGCAGCTCGAACACGTGCGCCTGCGCCTCCAGCGCCGGGTCGGCCTGCCCGGCCGCCTCGAGCGCGGCCGCTACCTTCACCCATGTCAGGATGCAAAGAAAGGCGAGCGCCCGCACGTCCTCCTCTTCCACCGGGAACTGGTCCACGATCTCGAAAACACGGCCGAAGGCGTCGTTGGCCTCGTCCGCGTTTCCCGCCGCCAGCGCTGCATCGCAACGAATCCAGCACTGGCGGATTTCCTCCGCGCAGGCCCGCATCTCAATCGTCATCTCTCACCGCCCTCCTTCCGGGGCGTCTCCACTATATGCTGAAAAGCGCGCCGGTGTACAGCCGGGCGCCGGGATAACCTCGATGCCAATGCCGCGAAACACCGCTCTTGCCTGTGTCGCCGCCGTGCTGCTGGCGCCTTCGGCCCCGGGCGTCGAAGGCAAGTGGACGCCACAGCAGGTGCTGGAGCTGGACCCCGCCTGGCTTCGCCAGCTTGGCTTGCAGCTTCCGCCCGAAAGGCTGTGGGATCCGCGCCGGGGCACCGGGCTGCTGGCGGCGGCCGTGAACATTGGCGGCTGCTCGGCCGGCTTTGTCTCGGAAACGGGCCTCATCCTCACGAACCATCACTGCCTGTTCAGCGTCCTTCAGGAGCACAGCACCCCACAGCGGGACCTGATGACCCATGGCTTTCTGGCGCGAACGCCGGAAGAGGAGCTGCCAGGCCGCACCTTGCGCGTCACCGTGCCTCGCCGGTTCACCGACGTGACCCGGGAAATCGTCGACGCCGTTCCGGCCGGCGCGTCCGACCTCGAGCGCCGCGAGGCGATCGACCGAAAACAGAAGGAGCTGGTCGCGGCCTGCGAGCGCTCGCCCGATACGCGCTGCCGTGTCGCCGTCTTCGATGGCGGCGTTCAGTATGTCCTGGTGGAGAGCTTTGAGCTTTCCGACGTGCGTCTCGTCTACGCTCCGCCGCGCGCGATCGGTGAATTCGGCGGCGAAATCGACAACTGGATGTGGCCCCGCCATGCGGGCGACTTCGCCCTGGCCCGCGCATACAAGGACGGCAAGCCCTACCGCCCCGAGTTCTGGTTCCCCATTTCGCGCGCCGGCGTGCGACCGGGTGACTTTGTCATGGTGCTCGGTTATCCGGGCCGCACGCTGCGCTCGCTCACCGCCGCCGAGATGGCCCTTCAGCGCGACGGCTTTTTCGCCCTCCGCGCCCGGATTTACGGCGAATGGATCCAGTTGCTCGAGCAGGCCGCCAGGGGCTCGCCCGAAGGCGAAATTGCCGTGGCCGGCACGCTGAAGAGCCTGCATAACATGGCCAAGAACGCGCAGGGCCAGCTCGCCGGCCTGGCCCGCGGCCGCATCATCGAAAAACAGGCCGAGGAAGAAAAGCGGGTGGAAGAGTGGGCCGCCAGGCATCCTCAATGGCGGCCGGCCCTTGACGCCCGCCGCGAACTCGACCGCCTCGCCGCCGAACGCCGCCGCACGATGCTCCGCGATTTTCTCATCGAATCCATCCCCAACGGTCCCCTCGCTCTGCGGCACGCCACCCAGCTTGTTCGCCTTGCCGCCGAACGCGCCCGGCCGGACATGGAGCGCGAGCCAGAGTACATGGATCGGGAGCTGCCCCGCCTCCGCGCCCGCCTGGAACGCGACCAGAAGAGTTTTTACCGCCCCGCGGATGAGGCGCTCATGAAGAGCTGGCTCCGGCACGCCCTCTCGCTCCCCGACGGCGCGCGCCTCCAGGCCGTTGACGCCGCCTTCGGCGGCGCCTCCCTCGACGAGGCTGTCGCCCGTCTGTATGACGGGACGAAGGTCACAAGGCTGGATGAGCGCATGAGGATGTTCGGCGAGTCGCTCGACCAGCTCCGGGCGCGCCACGATCCGCTGCTCGATTTCGCGCTGGCGCTTGAGCCCGAGCTCCGCGCCTACGACCGCGCCCGGCGCGAGCACGAGGGCGCCGTGAGCCGCCTCCGCCCGGCCTGGCGCCGCGCCGTCATCGCCCATGCCGGCAGGCCCATCGCCCCCGACGCCAACGGGACGCTCCGCGTCTCGTTCGCGCACGTGAAGGGCTACTCGCCGCGGGAGGCGGTCGAGTACCTGCCCCAGACAACGTTGGCCGGGATGCTCGAGAAGCATACCGGCGAGGAGCCCTTCGCCCTTCCGCAGGCCCTGCTCGAGGCCGCCGCGAAGACCGACCCCGCCCGTGTGCCGCTGAACTTTCTGGCCGATGCGGACACCACCGGCGGCAATTCCGGCAGCCCGGTGGTCAATGGCCGCGGCGAACTGGTGGGGCTCAATTTCGACCGTGTCTGGGAAAATGTCGCCAACGATTTCGGCTACAATCCGGCCATCGCGCGCAATGTCAACGTCGATATCCGCTTCTTCCTCTGGCTGCTGGAGCATGTCGATCGCGCCGACCGCCTGCTGCGCGAACTGGGCGCGCGACATTGACACCGGGCTGTGATAGCTTGGAGGGCATCAGGATGCAACCCATGAACCGGCGTACCCTTTTCCGCGCAGGAGCAGGGCTGGCGGTTTTCCGCTCTTTCCCGGATTGCCTGGGCGCTCCCCTTCCGGAGAAGCGCGCCTCGGACATCGTCGAGCTCGGCCCCAGAAAGATCCGCGTCAGCCGCCTCGCCGTCGGCACCGGCACCAACGGCGTCGGCGGCGCCTCCAACCAGACGCGCAAACTCGGCGTCCGCGGCCTGGCCGACCTGTTTCAGGCCGCCTACGACCACGGCGTCTTCTTCTGGGACTCGGCCGACCAGTACGGCACCCACCCGCACGTGCGCGAGGCGTTGAAACGCGTTCCGCGCGAAAAAGTGGTCATTTTGACAAAAACCCATGCGTCCACGGAAAAAGAAATGCGCGCGGATATGGACCGGTTCCGCCGCGAATTGGGCACGGATTATATCGACATTCTCCTGCTTCACTGCATGATGGATGCGGGCTGGCCCCAGCGCAAGCGCGGCGCCATGGAGGTGATCAACGAGTTCCAGCAGAAAGGCGTCGTGCGCACCAAGGGCGTAAGCTGCCACACGATGGCCGCCCTGCGCGCCGCCGCCGCCAGCCCGTGGGTCGAGGTGGACCTCGCCCGCTTCAACCCGGCCGGCGTACAGATGGACGCCTCGCCGGCCGAGGTGCTGCCGGTGCTGAAGCAGATGAAGGCCTCCGGCAAGGGCGTCATCGGCATGAAGATTTACGGCGCCGGCGCGCTGCGCCAGCGCGCCGATGAGTGCCTCCGCTTTGCGCTGGCCCACGACGTGATCGACTGCTTCACCATCGGCCATGAAAGCATCCAGGAGCTGAACGACACGATTCGCCGCATCCCGGCGGCCAGCCGGCGTGGCTGAGCGCAGACGGGCGGGCGCTCCGCTGCGGCGTTGAGAGATCCATGTCCGGCAGATTCATGAGGAACCGCGCATGAGAGTTGGCGTTCTCAAGGAGACATTTCCCGGCGAACGGCGCGTCGCGCTGGTCCCCCAGGCGGCGGCGCAACTGCTCCAGAAGGGGTTTGAGGTCGTCATCGAGGCGGGCGCCGGCCTGGCGGCCGGTTTCCGCGACGAGGAGTACGCGGCCAAGGGAGCGCGCCTGGCAGCTTCCCGTCACGAGGTGACGGAGGCCAGCGACGTTCTTCTCTGCGTCCGCGCCGCCGCCGAAGGTCTGCGTTCGGGGCAGGTGGCGATCGGCTTCTTCGATCCGCTTTCCGAACCGGCCCGCGCCCGCGCGTTCGCCTCGGCGGGCGTCAGCGCCTTTGCCATGGAGCTGATGCCGCGCATCACCCGCGCGCAGAGCATGGACGCGCTCTCCTCCATGGCCACCATCGCCGGCTATGAGGCGGTGATCCTTGCCGCGCGCCACCTGCCGCGGCTGTTTCCCATGCTGATGACCGCCGCCGGCACCATCGCACCGGCGCATGTGTACGTGGTGGGCGTCGGCGTGGCCGGCCTTCAGGCCATCGCCACGGCGCGCCGCCTCGGCGCCATTGTGTCTGCATATGACGTCCGGCCGGCCGTCAAAGAGCAGGTGCAGAGCCTGGGCGCGAAATTCGTCGAGCTGCCGCTGGAAGCGGGCGAGGCGGAAGACAAGGGCGGCTATGCGCGCGCCATGGACGAGTCTTTCTATCGCCGCCAGCGCGAGCTGATGGCGCGGGTGGTAGGGCAAAACGACGTCGTCATCACCACCGCCGCCGTGCCGGGCCGCAAGGCGCCCGTGCTGGTCACTGAGGACATGGTGCGCAGCATGGCGCCAGGTTCCGTGATCGTCGATGTCGCCGCCGAGCGGGGAGGAAACTGCGAGCTCACGGCGCCCGGCGAGATCATTGAGCGCCACGGCGTCACCATCATCGGACTGCTCAACCTGCCTTCGCTCGCTCCTTACCATGCGAGCCAGATGTACGCGCGCAACGTCGTCAACTTCCTGCTCCACATCGCGAGACAGGGGCGGATTGACTTTTTCTCTGATGACGAAATCCTGCGCGAAACGCTGGTCACGCACGAGGGCGCGGTCGTCCACGCCCGCGTCAAAGAACTGCTGGGAGAAGCCTGATGGAACTCTTTGTCACCACGCTCACCATCTTTGTCCTCGCCATCTTCGTCGGCTTTGAAGTGATCACGAAGGTGCCGCCGACGCTGCACACGCCGCTGATGTCCGGCTCCAACGCCATCAGCGGCATCACCCTGGTGGGCGCGGTGCTCAGCGCCGGCACCCGCCACACGACGCTGACCACCGTGCTCGGCTTTCTTGCCGTCGTGTTCGCCACCATCAACGTGGTCGGCGGCTTCCTGGTGACGCACCGGATGCTCGAAATGTTCAAGCGGAAATAGCCATGCCGGACGCACTCGTCAATCTCGTCTATCTGCTCTCTTCCGCGCTGTTCATCTTTGCGTTGAAAGGAATGTCGCACCCTCGCACCGCCGTGCGCGGCAACCTGCTGGGCGCGCTGGGCATGTTTCTGGCCGTGGTGGTCACGCTGCTTGACCGCCGCATCGTCAGCTACGAAATCATCATTGCCGGCCTGGTGGCCGGCTCGGCCATCGGCGCGGTGCTGGCGCTGAAGATCCAGATGACCGCGATGCCGCAGATGGTGGCGCTGCTGAACGGCTTTGGCGGCGCCGCGTCGGCGCTTGTCGCCGGCGCCGCCCTGGCCGAGGCCCTGCATCTCGGCAGCGCCATGGACATGCAGTTCCGCATCTCCACGGCTCTCAGCGGGCTCATCGGCGGCGTCACGTTTCTTGGCAGCCTCGTGGCTTTCGGCAAACTTCAGGAGCTCATCACGAGCGCAGCCGTCGTCTTCCCGGGCCGCCACGCCGTCAATGTCCTGGCCGCGCTGGTCAATGCGGCCCTGTGCGTGGCGGTGGTGATGCGCCCGGAGGAGCTCCTGTTTTACTGGGCCCTGCTGGCGGCCTCCTGCGTTCTCGGCGTGCTTGCCACCATCGGCATCGGCGGCGCCGACATGCCCGTCGTCATCTCCCTGCTGAACTCCTACTCGGGCCTCGCCGCCTGCGCCACCGGCTTCGTCCTCCAGAACAACATGCTGATCATCGCGGGTTCGCTCGTCGGCGCCTCCGGCATCATCCTCACCCAGATCATGTGCCGCGCCATGAACCGCTCGCTGGCCAACGTCCTGTTTGGCGGCTTCGGCGCTGAGGTCGCCTCCAGGGGCGATGATGTCTACCGGGGCAGGATCAAGGCGGCTTCGGCGGAAGAGATCGCCATGGTGCTGGCCAACGCCCGCCGCGTTGCCATTGTGCCCGGCTACGGCATGGCGGTCAGCCAGGCGCAGCACGCCGTCCGCAGGCTTCAGCAGCTTCTGGAAGAACGCGGCGCCGAAGTCTTTTTCGCCATCCATCCCGTCGCCGGCCGCATGCCCGGCCATATGAACGTCCTGCTGGCCGAGGCCGACGTCCCCTACGAGTCCCTCAAGGAGATGGACGAGGCGAATCCGCTCTTCCCGCAGACCGACGTTTCCATCGTCATCGGCGCCAACGACGTGGTCAACCCGCTGGCCCGCACCGATCCCAGGTCTCCCATCGCCGGCATGCCGATCCTCGACGTGGACAAGTCGCACACCGTCGTGGTCATCAAACGCAGCCTCAGCCCGGGCTTCGCCGGCATTCCCAACCCGCTGTTCGCCGCCGACAACACGCTGATGTTCTTCTCCGACGGCCAGAAGGCCATCAACGAGATCATCAACGCGCTGAAAGAGACCTGACCGGCGGGTCTGCCAGGCCCGTCTCCGCGAGTCCCTGCACTCCCAGCCATCCACGGCGCGATCTCGCCCCAACCCGCCCGCCGTCTTCCGGGAGCCTGGGCCTGCGGGGCTCCAGCTGCGCCCTGTTTCAGACCCTTGACTCCGGCTTCATCTTCTGAACATATTCCCCGATGGAGGTCTTGCATGCGGCGATTGTGGCGCTGTGCTCTTCCCGTTGCTGCTCTGCTTTTCGTGTTCACGGGCGGCGGATGCTCCACTTCCAAGGGCCCTGCTCCGCCCAGGCCGGGCACTCCGCCTTTCTTCTGGGCGGCGGCCAGAACGGCCTGGCAGAAAGGCGATTTTCAGGCGACGATGAAAAACCTGATGAGCATCATCGCGACCGAGAATGAATATACCCGGCGCGCCCAGATCTGGCAGCTTGTTCTCGACGCCGGCATGGCGCGCGGCGAAATGGAGTGGGCCGACATCCTCGACGAAGGCCGTCCGGCGGCCAAGGCGCGCGAGGTGGACTTCCGCAAGCTTGCCAGCGACGCCCGCGCCCTGGCCGGCCAGAGCGCCATGCGCTTTGCCGACACCGGGCATAAGCTCATGCCGGCGCTTTCCGAAGACGAAATCCCGCTTCCGTTCACGATGCCGGACGCCAACCGCAGCCGCCCCGTCGAAGTGGAACGCATCATCAAGGGCATTCTTCCAATGCCCGCCGAAGTGGAGCGCCTTCACGGCCTCATGCTCCGCCGCGGCGTCGTCCTCAGCGTGATCGCCGCCGCCGACCCGGGAGGCGACTTCGAGAAGGCCCGTGCGCTGCTGGCACAGCCCGAACCGAAAGTGCGGCGAACCGACTTCCTGATGTATCTTGCGACGCAGTTCACCGAGATCAGTCAGCTCTTCGCGCCGAGGAAGCTCGACCGCGCCGCCCGCGTCAAGCTCTTCCTCGACGAAGCCAGGGAGGCGCTGGCCGCCGTCCCGCCGTCGCCTGAACGAACGAAACTCCAGAAGAAAATCGAGGAATACGAAAAGAAATTACCGAAAACTCCAGCCTGAATTTCTGACGGAATTTTTCCGGAAGCTGCGGCTGAACCGGGCCGCGCGTTTCCGGCCGCGTGTCGGTAGACTGTCCAATGCTCCAGGGCCCGGCGCCAGCCGGGCCCTTCCTGCTTCAGGGCCTGTGCCCGGAGTCTACTTCCGCTCTTCCTTCGGCAGCCTTCTGTAATAGAGGTTCCGGTAGTACGTCGTCGACTGCGGGTCGTGTCCCTGAAGCGCCAGCCAGCCCTTCGTGTAGGTGTTCTTTTCGTCGACATAGTCCGTGATCACCTGGTCGTTGACCTTGATCACGATGTGGTTGCCCCGCACGATGATGTGCTGGGTCCCCCATTCACCCGGCCGGGTCGGACTGACGAAGTTCTTGTGGAAGTTGTAAAGGCTCCCGGTTTTCACCGGGTCCTTGTGGGTCGCGTTCACCTGCGCTTCATATCCTTTCGGCCAGCCCGGCTCGAACGCAGCCCGGAAATACATTCCCGAATTGCTGCCGTCCATCACCTTGAAATCCGCCTTGAATTCGCAGTCCTCGCACTGCTCCACCATCCAGAACAGGTGGCTGCGGTAGCCGGTGGTCTTGATGGCCGGCTGTCCGTCTTCGATCACCACTTGCCACGCCTCGGGGTTCTCGTTCGCCTTCCACCCGTCGAGGTTCTTCCCGTTGAACATCGGCACCCACTCGCCGGTCCTGATCTGCTGTCCGGAGAGCGCGCCCGCAAGAACCAGCGCGCCCAACAGGGTGGTTCGAATTGTCGGTTTCATGCCCGCCATTCTATCCCGGCCCCAAGAAATATTTCCGGCTTCTATCGTTGGCATGAAGAGCAGGGTGCACGGCGGCAGTGGGCCCGTCACCGGCCGGCCCGTCAGGCTACGAAATCATGGCTACGTTCCGTGGCAGCTTTGTTGTCTGGCCGGCGGGAACGCTTGCCCGGCCAGAGGCCATGGCCCTGGCCGATGCAGCCGCCGCCTCGACCCTTTACAGGTGGTGCCAGAGGGAGCGTTCCGTGTCTTCCTCCGGGCGGCCGCCCCGCGAGGTGAACCAGCGATACACTTCGCGGTGATTCAGCGCCAGCACGAGGCAGGCCGCAAACACGGTGCCAATGGCGAAGATCAGAAACGCCGAGAAGAACACCGTGCGCGCGAAGTTGAGCATGTCGGCTGCCACGACGACGGACACAAACACGACCCAGACGCGAACAAAGGCGCAGAAGCGCCGCGCCCAGGGGAAGCCTTCGTTGCTGGCCCAGACGAGCGCCCCGCGGCCCAGGTATTGGGCCAGCCAGATGCCGGCCAGAATGATCGCCCCGGCCGCAAACAGCTTCGGCAGCAAATGGACCACCCCGTCGACGATCTCGCGGGTGATGTCCGTGTCGAAGACGCTGATCGCATTCAGCAGGCCGACCAGCAGGATCGCGTAGTACAGGCCGTGCGCCACCAGCGGACTGGCGCGCAGCCGGCCGGAGTGGTCGAGCATCGTACCGATGCCGGTGCGCCGCAGGAAGGCGTCCACCCGCTCGCCCTTGAAGGCGTGCAGAAGAAGCCAGCGCACCAGCAGCGCCACAATCCAGGCCACTCCGAAGACGACAATCGCAACAAACAGCGACGGCAGAAACGTCGTGGCCTGGGCCGACAGGCGGGCCACGCTCTGCTCGAGAACCTGGCGGAACGTCTCGATCATGAGGACACCTCCTGAGGCTCGCCCGCGCCGCGCGCGGGCTGCGGCCTGAATTCGTCTACGCGGGGCCCGCCCCAGCGTTCGACCAGAAACGGTTTCAGCCGCTCAAACACGAGGCAGAGCTGCTCGATCCGCTCTTCCACCTCGGCGGCGTTCATGTCCCGGGTTTCATTCACAAACGAGGCCACGCGTCCCAGGTAGAGCGGCGTGAGAGACCTCACCAGATGGGAGCGCGCCGTCGGCAGCTCCGCGTAAGCGGAGGCAAACTCGTAAATCACCGTCACCCACAGCTCGTCCGGCACCCGGAAATCCGTCGCCGGGCCGCTGCGCGCGGCCCGGGCCAGTGCGCCGAGCTGCCGCATCGTTTCGCCGGAAAGCGCCATCGACCAGACCTCGCGCAGGTCCGCTTCGCCGCGCACAAACGCTTGCACCATGCGGTCCAGGTTCACCGGAATGGGGTCCAGCCCGACGTCATAGCGGAACCCGAACAGCTCCACATCGCGGCTGCCGTAAATACTCATCCAGACGTCCCGGAATTCGATCATCAGGCTGAAGACGCTGCCCACCACCTGTTGGAGCATCGCGCTCAGGTCCGCGCCGGGGTCCTTGGCGTCGTGAAGCTTGGCGCCGAGGAAACTCTGGCACACGCGGAAGCCGCGCGCCACCGCGATGGTCGTCATCCAGATGTCAATGCCATAACGGGCAACGTCGGTCTCCCAGTCGTTGCGGGCCAGGTAGGTCTCCACCACGGGGCGCGACATCCCGAAGTCGCCGCCGATCGGCTGCCGGATCCGCTGCCCGTAGAGGGCTCGTGTCAACGGGTAAATGATGCTGTTGGTGATGGTGCCGTCGTACTTGTGCCGGTGGTAGTACGGGGCGACGAAGTCGTAGCCGCGGTGCACCACCGGGCGCACGAGCAGGTCGATCCATTCCGGCGTGATCGAGCGCAGGTCGGAGTCCACCACCGCGCATGCCTTCGCCCCAAGATCGCACGCCATCCGGAAGATCATCCGGAAAGCGCTGCCCTTGCCGGGGATCCCGTGATAAGGAAAGGAGAGCCGGTGCACCGGATAGAGCGGCGTCTCCACCAGCAGCAGTTGCGCCGGGTCGAGCTGCGCCTCCATCACCTGCCTGCGCGTGTCGTCCTTCGAGCCGCCGTCGGAGTTGATGATCACCCCGCGGAACTCCGGGAAGTACTTGTTCAGCCCCGCCTGGGCCGCGCGCACGACATGCCCGATGGTCCGCCCGTTGTTGTAACTGGGGATGCCGATGACGATGTCGGCCTGCCGCAGCTTTTCAATGGCCTGCCGGGCTTCGGGAGAAAGGATCTCTTCGGACATGGATTTTTCAGCGGCCGCTACCTCCCACAGTTTGCCCCAGCCGGAAGGCCGAGCCAATCCCGTCCATCGTGTATGCCGGCGGCAGGCCGCACCGCTTCAGATCATGTGCTGCCGGGCATACTCGAGGCTTCGCTCCAGATCCAGCCACTGCTGCCTCTTCAGGGCCGCCCGGTATTCGGCGACCTCCATGCCAGGCACGTCTTCCACAACCATCGGCTTCATCAGCGGCGAGCCGTGTTTCACCAGCGCCACGAACCGCGCGAACTCGGCCGCGCGCGCCTTCGGGAACGCCTTCCAGAACTCCGGCTCGAAAAACGGGACCACGCGCGGCGGCCGGCCGGTGATGATTTCCAGGTGCAGCGCCGCCTGCGGACACAACTTCTTCTGGAGCTCCGCCAGCCGGACCAGATCGATGGAGCCGTCGCCGAGCGCCGTCCAGTGCGCCGCACAGCCGCGCGGGTGCGGAAAGATGGCCGTGTCGCGCACGTGCGTGGTCACCGCCACCGGCCCCAGCACTTCGAGCGTCACCTCCGGATGCTCGGCACACCAGATCGGATTGCCCGTGTCCAGGCAGGCGCCGGCCGCGTCCGTGCCCGCTTCTTCGACAATCTGCCGGCATTCCCACGCCTGGAGGTCCCCGGAATGATTTTCGAGCGCAATCCGGACGCCCGCCTCGAGCGCCGCCTCCCGCGCCGCCCGGAGCACGCGGATCGTGTTTTCCATGTGGAATTCGATCCCGTTGGGATGCAGGCGGTCCTCGAAATCGCCCAGATAACAGCGCAGCGTGCGTGCGCCGATGGCGCCGGCCACGCGCAGGGCGCGCCGCAGGTGCTCCACCGGGTCCTCGGTCCGGTTGCGCCAGGCGCGGGCCGAGGGGCAGATGCAGCCGGTGCCGGCGTCCAGGGCAATGCCCAGCTCCTGTGCGCGGGCACGCACGCGGCGCAGGTGTTCGCCGTCGAGGGACTCAAAATCTCCCAGCGAGGAAATCTGGAGCGCGTTGCAGCCGTGGCGGGCGGCGAACTCGAGATGCTCCATCGCTTTCATGCCCCAGGCGCGGAGCGAGTACGTGTCGTAGCCGAGCCGCAGCTGCGGCGCCTGCGCCCGCACGTTTCTTGCAAGCGCGGCCAGCGGCGCCAGCAACAGGGTTCTCCGGCGGATCTCCATCGGCCGATATCCTATCAGGCGCGCGGAGGCATCACGGCCGGTAAAGCGCCAGGAAGCGTTGCGCTTCCTCTTCCACCCGCTCCTTCGGCACCGCCCTGGGGCTCGTGTAGCGCAGCGACGCCAGGCCCATCCTGGGCGCAAGCGGCGCCCACACGGTCTGCACCTTGTGGGGGCCGTACCAGACGCTTCCTTCCGCCTCCTCCGTGCGCGCGCCTTTCCACCCGCGGAGGTTCCACACTTTCAGATGGACCTCCGGAAAGTAGGGCTGCATCGCCCCCAGATTCAGGTCCGCCGGGCGGTCCACGTAGGGAACGCCGCCCTCGACGATCTCCAGCCGTTCGAGCCCCTCGCCCGAGGCTGTCACCAGGTGCGTGCGCATTTCGAAGTCCCCGCGCCAGCGGATGACGGTCTGCACCTTTGCCGTCACGCCGCCCAGCCGGATCTCGTAGGCGAGCTCCACCTTCTCGGCTTCCACCGTGTAGTCTTCGATCGGCCCGCGGCAGGCCCGCCGGCCGGTGGCCGGGTCGCGCAACAGCAGCGTGTTGTCGAGAGTCGGCTTGCCGTCCTCGTGGTTCACCGCGAACGGAAAATGGGAATTGTAAGTCAATTTATTGTATTTGTCCCGATAATGCAGTTCTGTTTTTGTCGATTTTGCATTGTAAATAATCACCTGTCCGCTGACGCGGACGCCGCGCACCAGCAGTCCTGCTTCGGGAATGGCGATCGCGTAATCGGACTTCTCCACCGGCAGGGGCTCCTCGGGCGCGGTCCAGAACGGGTCTCCGTCCGGGATCTTCCAGAAGGCGAACGCCTGCATGCCCCAGTAGGGATGGCCGCCGTCGATGTAGGTTTCGCAGATGTCGCGCGTCCCCGCGCGGGTGTACGTTTCCCGCAGTTTTCCGGTGCCGGCGTCCAGCGCGCCCAGGTCGGCCTGCCACAGGATGTTCCGTTCGACAATGCGGCGCAGCAGCCCGGCCGAATGCGGCCACAGCCGCTGCTGCCAGGCGAGCACCAGCGGCGTAAGCACCGCCCAGCGGTAGATCAGCGAGCGGCCGTAGAGCGCATGGCCGCCGTGGTTGGCGAAGAAATACGGCGCAGTCTCCAGATATTGCGCCAGCCTGGCGGAAAAACGCTTCTGCCATTCCGGGTATCTGTCGCCGCATAAGGCATTCCAGTAAAGAAAATGCGACGCGAACACCCAGGAATTGTAGTAATCAAAAGCCGCGCCTTGCAGTCCGTCGTTGTACCAGCCGGACTCGCCCGCCGCCATCGCATCCAGCGCCTTCAGGTCGTCGAGCATCCACTTCTCGTCGGCGGTGAATTCGGGGTGTTTTTCGCCGAGCCGCATCATCGCTGCCTGCGTCACCGCGGTGAACCATGCCCAGTTGTTGTTGCGCACCGGCACGCGGCAGCAGCTGGCCAGCCATTCGGCCACGTTCCGCCGTCCGCGCGAGTCCAGCGCCGGCAGGATGATGTCGCGCGCCGTCCACAGGCTCCAGGCGACGATCGACGCCTCCACCTGCCTCTGGTTTGGGCGGTCAGGCGGGCTCGGCAGCCAGTAATCCGGCGACTCGGGGTCGCAGCCGTTGCGGAGGGCCTCCACCAGCGCCTCCCGCGCGCCCAGCTCCGGTTCACGCCCGCTGACGGCCCACGCGGCCAGCGCCGGCAGCATCCGCGTGACTCCGGTGACGCTCAGCCCGGAGCGGGCCAGGAAGTTCTTTGTTTTGGTCGCGCCGGGGAACTCGACCACGGCCAGCGTGGGCGAGGTCCGCCGCGCCGCGTTCAGGTAGCCGCGGACGATATCGAAAAAGAGCTGGCGCACACGCTCTCCCGGAGGCGGCGGTGGCGGCAGCTCCTGGTCTGCTTTCGCGCCCTTCGGTTCCTTCTTCCGCCCGCGCTGCGCCCAGGCGGCGCCGGGGACAAGGGTGATGAATTCGCGCCGGATCATCCTTCGGGCATTATCGCCCGCCCGGTCAGCCAAGCTTCGGGGGTAGTTCGGTCAGCGGTCCCATCCAGCTCAGCATCCGGTCCAGGTCGGCGTGCAGCCGGTATTGGCGGCGCACGGTTTCCGGCCGCTCGCCGCGCACCTCGATGCGCTCCCGGTTCCAGACGCCGACGCCCGTCTCGCCGCACCACTTGAGATAGCCGAGCCAGTCCGGGTTGATCCCCATCACCTCGGCGCCAATGCGGTCCGCGGCCACCATGTCGGTGGAGGCGATGGCAATGCGGTGGTCAACCGGCGTGCCCGAGTTGGGCCCGTTGCCTTCCATTCCCTCATAGCCGTCCAGGACGCCCACGCCCCAGTTACGGCACAGCCGCTGCGCGGTGAGCAGGATGTCGTAGTGCGTCTGCCGCACGCCGCCGTGATAGATGCGCTTGTCGTTCCACCGCTGCGCCTCGCCGCGCCGGTAGTGAAGCGGCGCCCCCAGCGCCATGTTCTTGATGTTCAGGGTCGCGATCACGGTGTTGTGCGTCTTCAGGATGGCGCTCGAAATGACAAACGCATCGGGATCGCACAGCCGTTTGGCCAGGCGCACCGGCTGGATGTGCAGGTCGCCGTTCAGCACGTGGAGGATCTCGTACTGGCCCTCCTCGTTCAGGTCGACCAGCTCCACCTGCATCCCTTTGTGGTCGCGGATCGCCTCGTCGTATCGGAAGTTGCTGTAGCCTTCCGTGGTGAAACCGGCCGAGGACTCGGCGATGTAGACCGGGCCCTTCCACCGGTCGGCCAGGTAGTCGAGGATGCCCTGGAGCGCGTCCACATGGGTCGACGCCAGTTGCCTGGTGGTGTTCACGATGTTCGGCTTGATGATCACGCATTTCCGGCCGGCCAGCTTCTGACGGATCTCCCCGTCGATCAGCTTCAGCGCCTCGTGAATGTTCTGCCTGCGGCTGGCGCCGCGCACCACGGCGACAGGAGCCTGCGAAGGAGCGCCAGACAGGCGCCGGGCGGCCAGCACTCCGAAGCCGGCGCCGAGGAGAGAACGGCGGGTAACCGGGTGGTTCATCGAAAACGCCTCTGGTTGTATGGTATGTTCAGACCGGAATCTCTGTAAAGGAGGTACATTTTAATGGAAGCGACACGGCGCGGATTCCTGGCCGGCGCGGCCCTGCTCGTCGGGCCGCGGTCCCTGAAGGCGGCGCCCGCGGAGCTGCCGAAGCGAAAGCTCGGCCGGACGGGCCTCGAGCCCACGGTGCTGGGCTTCGGCTGCATGACCACCACGGATGCGAGCGTCATCGAGCAGGCGGCCGACGCGGGGGTCAACTGGTTCGACACCGCACGCGGCTACCAGAACGGCAACAATGAGCGGATGGTGGGCGCGGCGCTGAAAAGCCGGCGGCACAAGGTCCACATCACCACCAAGACGCCGGCCCGCAACAAGGCTGACGCGCTGGCCCATCTCGACACGTCGCTGCGCGAGCTTCAGACCGATTACGTCGACGTCTGGTACCTGCATAACCGGTCCAACCCCTCGGACTGCCCCGATGAGCTGTTCGACGCCCAGGACGAGGCGGTGAAAGCGGGCAAGGCTCGCTTCCGCGGCGTCAGCTTCCACTCGAATCACGAGACGATGTTCCGCTTTCTCATCGACAGGAAGCGGACCGACGTCATTCTGGTCAGCTACAACTTCACCATGGGCTCGAAGATCGAGCCGCTGATGAAGGAGGCGGCCGACAAGGGCATCGGCATCGTGGCGATGAAGGTGATGGCCGGCGGGTTCCGCCGCATCCGCGAGGGCGACCCGCTGCGCGAGAAGTTCGCCCGGCCGGGTGCGATGGCCGCGGCGCTGAAATGGGCCGTGCGCCTGCCGTTTGTTCACACGTCGATTCCAGGCATCATGGATCTCGACCAGCTGGAGGAAAACTACCGCGCCGTGGTCACCGGCTACCGGCCGGACGTCGACGACCGGCTGCTGGCCGCGCAGCTCGACTTGATCCGGCCCTATTACTGCCGCATGTGCGGCGCCTGTGCCGGAGTCTGTCCGAAGGGCCTGCCGGTGAGCGACATCATCCGCTACGTCACTTACGCTGACGGCTACGGCGAGTTCGCGCTCGGGCGTGACCAGTTCCGCCTGCTGCCTGAGAAAGTTCGCGAGGTCCGCTGCTCGGACTGCGCCGTCTGCGCCGTCCGCTGCCCGAACGGCGTCCGCGTCGCCGAGCGCGTCGCCCGCGCCCAGGAGCTGTTCGCATGAGGTTCCTCGGCGGCCTGCTGTTCGCCGCCGTCCTGCTCGGCCAGAAGCCGGACTGCTCGATCGTTCCGGGATCGACCCAGCAGGGCGAGGCGCGCGAGTTCGACACCGACACCCTTTACGAATACATGAACGGAAATTCCGAGGGATATTTCCTCTACGGATTCCGGAAAATGCATGGCGTCACCTGCCAGGCGGGCGCGGTGAAACTCATTGTGGACCTGAGCGAATTCGCCTCGCCTGAGCACGCTTACGGCATGTTCACCGGCAACCTGGATCCACGCCTGCCGGTGGAAAAAATCGGCGCCGGCGGACAGGTGACTCCGCGGAAAGTCATTTTCGTCAAAGGACACTATTTCGCAGAAATTGCCGCCGAACCGGAGGGCGACCATACGCAGCTTCTCCGCCAGGCCGCGCAGAACTGGGCCGGGAAACTGAGCGGCTCCACCGAACCGCCCGCCGCCCTCGGCTGGTTCCCGAAAGAGGGCCTTCAGCCGGGCTTCCCGCGGCTGGTGCCGCAGAGCGTGCTAGGCCTGCGCATGCTGCGCCGCGGCTATCTGGCGCAATATGACTACGGCCGCGCGGTGATCATCACCGAAGACACGCCCGAAGCGGCCCGCGGCGTCTACGAGAAGCTGAAGGAGCGATTCTCGCCGAACGAGCCGCTCCGTGGCGGGCTGGAGGGGTTCACCGCCCAGGACCGCTTCCTCGGCCGGCTCTGTTTCTTCCTGAAAGGGCCGCGCATCGGCGGCTGGACCTCGGTAACGGAAGGCCGCGACCCGGCGGCCCTGGCCGCAGCATTGGCGGCGAAGATGCCCTGACGGGACCAGCGGAGAGCCGGGGCGCCCCGGCAGGCGTTCAGCTCTCCGCCTCCCGCACCATCATCACTGCGTCCTCCACTGGCTGGCGGTAGTATTGCCGCCGGCGGCCACAGACGCGGAAGCCCTGCGATTCATAGAAACGAATCGCCGCCTGGTTGGACTCGCGAACCTCCAGCCACACTTTTCTGCCGGCGAGCAGCGCCAGCAGCGCCCGCCCCAGGCCGCGCCGTCTCGCTTCCGGATGCACGGCCAGGTTCAGCAGCTCCGCCTCGCCGCCAGGCAGCTCCTGCCACACGGCAACGGCAGTGATCCGTCCGTCCTGCTCCGCCACGCAGGCCTCGAGGTGGGCATCGTTGGCGGGCGCCCACTGGGCCGCCTCGGGGCACAGGCGGAGGAGCGCGGCCACGGCCTCCGCGTCCGCCGGCGTCATCTTCCGCAGCCGGATTCCGCTCATCCGAAAGCGCCCTCCGCCGCTCCGTCGTCTTCGGCAAGCAGCTCGCGCCACAGCGCCATCTGTCGGCGCGCAATGGCGTCCCAGCCATAGCGCTGCTCCGCGATCCGGCGCGCCTCGCACGCCAGACGCCGCCGCAAAGGCGGCTCGTTGAGCAGCCGCAGAATCCCGGCGGCGAACTCCTGAGGCTCAGCGGCAATCCACACGCTTTCGCCATGCACCAGGCCCAGGCCCGCGACGCCGGAGGGGGTCGAAACGATCGCCCGCTGCGACGCCATCGCCTCCAGCGCCTTCAGATTCGTGCCCGCGGAGACGACCGTCGGGATCAGCACCAGCGTTGCGCGCTCGTACAGCGGCTGCACATCGGCCACATACCCGTGGAGCGTGATGCGCGGCTCCAGCGGCCGCGCCGTCCAGTACAGCTCCGGCTGCGGCCCGGCCACCACGGTGAGGCGCAGGTCGCCGCGGGCGATTCGCGGCCACACCTCGTCCAGAAGAAACAGGAACGCCCGCACGTTGGGGAAATGGCGAAACGAACCGACGAACAGCAGCTCCGGCGTCCCGCCCTCCGGTTCCGGCGTGGCGCGGAAGCGGTCCAGATCCACGCCGTTGGGAATGACGACGGTCTTTTGCCGGACTCCCGCCAGCGCCGCGTCCTTCTCGCTCATCACCACCACGCGCCGCGCCGCGCCGAGCGCGCGCCGCTCGAAGCGCCGCCAGCGCCACAGGTCCCACCCGCTGGCCAGGCTCCGCTGCTGCTCGTGGACCTGCGCAAACAGGTCCCAGGTGATGTCATGCTCGACGAGGATGTCCGGCCCGTAGCGTGCCATCTGCGTGTATTCGGCCTGAAGGAGCGGCGTCTGATGCTCCGCCATCCGCCGCCGGAGCCCTTCGTGCAGCTCGCGTGTGTGGAATTCGCACGCCTCCGGCGGCAGCAGCGTGGACCAGCGCGGCTCGCGGTAGCGCGGCTTGGCCGCGGAGTATACGGCGGCGCACCATCGCCCGATGCGGGCGTAGTCCTCCCGCGTCTGGCCGTCCTCGAAGCCGAACAGGACAATGTCGAAATGTTCGGAACATTTCTCGAGCAGACTGGCGATGCGTACCGCGCCGCCGTGCGTCGGCGGACACGGCAGGTAGGGCGTCAGCACGGCCACGCGCGGCCGGCCCGGCCGGAAGCCGCGCCCGCCCTCGTGCCGCCACGCCCGGGGCAGCAGGCTGCGGTCGCGCTTCCACGGAAACAGCCAGCGCGGCCGCAGATAGATCCGGTCGCGCGGCACGCCACAGAGGAACAGCAGCGAAGCCAGCGGCTCGCGCCAATGGATGTGGTGGCGCTCCAGCCGCCGGTTGAACACGAGCACGCGGGACGGAAAGGCGGCCAGCGCTGCCCACAGCGCCGTCCGGTCTTCCAGCCGGACTGCGCACAGCGCCACGCGGCGGCCGCGCGCGGCGCGCCGCAGCGCCAGCCACATCTCGCCGGCGCCGCCGGGCGGCGCGGGGACCGCCAAGACGGGCCGGTCCGTCACCAGGCGCCGCATCTCGTCCAGATGTGCGCCCTCGCCGGCGGCCAGCACCACCGCCTCCGGCTCCTTGCCGAGCAGCGTGAAGACCAGCCCCTTGATGCGCTCCTTCATACACGTCCCCCGCGCCGGCGTCCCAGCGCGAAATGCAGCACGGCCCAGCTCGCCATCGGCAGTACGGCGGCGGCGACGCAGACCGGCGCGAAGCCGTAGCGGTCCACCACACGGCCGGCAATCGAGGAGAACACACCCTGGAGCGCGCCATACACCGCGGTCAGCCCGGAAACGGCAAAGGCCGCGCGATGCGCGCCGAACAGGTCCAGCGGCATGGCGTAGATGTTGACACTCGATGCCACACAGCCGAAAAACGACAGGCAGATGAAAACGGTGGCCCAGGCGGCCGTGGGCATCCACGGCACGGCCGCGCCGCCCAACAGCAGCAGCGACGCCAGAAGAATGGTCTGCATCCGCGCCGGCGTGATGTCGTCTCTCCCTGCCGACCCGCGCATCGTCAGCCATCCGCCGGCCAGCCCGCCCAGCGTGGCGAAGATGGGCGGGATCCACGCGAAGCGGTAGTTCGCTTCGGCCTGCGACAGGCCATGTTCGCGCACCAGAAACACGGTCGTCCAGTTCACCCACAGCGAATACACAGCCATCAGCAGCACGTTGGCCGCCAGGAGCGCCCAGTAGCGGCGGTCGCGGAGGATCTCGCCGGCCCGCGCGGCGGGCGCGCCGGCGTGGGCGCGCGGCGCGGGCACGCGCCGTTCCAGCACAAGCCACAGCGGGATCCACACGACGCCCGCCGCTCCCAGCAGGACAAACGCGGCCCGCCACCCGAAGCGTTGCGCGATGGACTGGGCCGCCACCGGGGCCAGGATTGCCCCCAGCGTGAGTCCGACCTGAAAGACGGCCGCCCCGAGTGCGCGCTCCCGCGGCGGCAGGTACATTGCCGAGGCCTTGCCCGTCGATGGCACGCCGCCCGCCTCGCCCAGCCCCAGCGCAGCGCGGCAGGCGATCAGCGCGCCGACGCTGTTCACCCAGCCCGTGGCCATTCCGGCCAGCGACCAGAAGCCGACGGCGAGCGAAGCGCCCCAGCGCAGTCCCATGCGGTCGATCGCCCAGCCGGCCAGCGGCGCGCCCGCCGCATAGGCGATGGAAAAGGCCAGGATCACGTCGCCGTAGCCGGCCGCGCTCAGGCCGAACTCGCGCATCAGTTGCGGGGCGAGCGCGGCCAGCACCTGGCGGTCCATGAAGTTGATGGCGTTGGAAAGTGCAAAGGCGGCGATCACCACCCAGCGCAGGCGCGTATTCATGGAAGGAATTCGAGCGAGGCCACTTCGCCCGGCCCGCCGGGCCTGGCCACATACTCGATCTTCACACGGCGCGCCGGCTTTTGCGGGCCGCAGCCGAGCTGTACCTGCTGCTGGCCGGCACCGAAGACGACCACCTTGCCTGGATCGCTGATGACCATCGTCACCGCCTTCCCGGCCGGGTCCTTGAGCATCAGCCGTGCCGTGCGGCCCTGGCACTGGATGCTTTCGAGCGTGCCCGTGAAGGTCTGGGTGGGCGGCCCTTCCCACCACGGCTCGATCTTCTTTTTTCCTTCCATCGCGCCCTGGCTGGCGCGCTGCTCGGCCTCGCGGATCCGCTCGAGCGCCTCTTTCCGCAGCCGCTCGAGCTCGTCCTGCTCTTCCTTGCGGCGCCGGGCGCGTTCGGCCGCCTCGGCTTCGAAACGCGCCTGCTCGAACTGCTCGCGCGCCCGCGCGATCCGCTCCCGCTCTTGCTCGCTGCGCGCCACACGCTCGGCGGCGCGCCAGCTCTTCTCGGCGTCGGCATACTGCTTCGCCTCCGACTGCGCGCGCGCCAGCGCCTGCCACAGCTCAGGGTCGCGCGGTCTCAGCTCGGCGGCCTTTTTCAGCAGGTACGCGCGGCGCACCGGCCCGGGTTCGCGCGCGGCGGCGCGGATGTAGGGCTCGGCCCAGCGCGGGTTCTTCTGCGCCGCCTCTTCATACAGGCCCAGCTCGAGCAGGCCCCGCGCGCAGCGGTCGCGCTGCGGATCCATCAGTTTCTTCATCGACTCGAAGGCCGTGCGCGCCTCTTCCTTTGCGCCTTCGGCCAGCAGCGCCAGCCCCAGCCCCTCGAACGCCAGCGGCCCGGGACGCTCTTCAATGGCGCGCTGGTAGGCCCGGCGGACTTCTTCGGGCGGCGCCCCACGCGCCATCAGCAGATCCGCCGGCAGCACCCGCAGCCGCGACGGCAACATCGGGACCACCGGGAAGGCAATCCGCGGATCGAGCGGACGTCCGGGAAGCGAAAGCGTGCGGAACTGCCCGGCGGCCACATATCGGTCCACCTCCGCTTCAAACTCCGCGGCGCGGCGGCCAAAGGCGTTGCGGAAGGCCGTGTTCCAGTCGGCGCCGGCGGCGAGGTTGGACAGCAGCACGCGCGTGCGCGTGGAAGTTTCCTCGCCGGTCAGGAGGTACTGGAGCAGCGCCCATTCCTTCGTCCGCAGCCCGGGCTCGGGCGGCAGACCGATGACCGCGCGCCCGCCTTCGAGCCGAAGCGTGGAGAACAGCACCGCCACGGTCTGCTCGAGCGTGCCCGGCATCCGCTCCTGCCAGTTGTCTTCGATGAACAGTAGCGCCAGTTCCTGCCAGAAGGCGGGCGGGGGTGCTCCGCCGGCGGGCCACACCGTCATCCAGCCGTCGCGGGAAAAGCCGAGCCGCGGCGGCGGCTCGCCCTTTTCCGGACGCCGCACCACGACCGTGACCGGCCAGACGGTTTGCAGGTCGCGCCGGCCCATCGCTTCCCCGAACAGGAAGCGGAACTGCTCCAGATGGTAGAGCGCCTGGCGGGCGCGGTCGTCGCCAGCGTCTGAATAAACAACAAAAGGCCCGCTTTTTGTTTCAATCCAGTCCGCCCTCGCCCGGGGCGCGGCGGCCAGAGCGGCAATCAGCAGCACCAGCGGCGCGCGCATCGTCGGTCTCCGCCGTCAGGCCATCGGGCCCTGCCCTGCCGACAGGGCGGCCACGATCCTCTCCCTTTCTTTTTCCGCGATCTCGACCGCCGAGTCCAGCGCCACATGATAGGTGATCGCCGCCACGATGTAGCCGCTCGCAAGCACCAGCCAGTAGGCGAGATCCCGGTCGAAGGCGTAGCGCGCCAGGTGCGCCAGCGCGATGGGCGCCGTCAGCACGGGCAGCAGCAGCATGATCAGCCCCTGCACCTTCCCCGCGGAGGACTGGCGCCAGCCGGAGGCCGGATCGGCCGCGCGCGGCGATTTGACACTGGCCAGATTGCCCACCGCCATCAGCATCACCGCCAGCAGAAGCGTGCAGGCCACCGCTTCGGGAATTTTCGTGACCGGAAAACGAATGCGCAACACCGTCAGCGCCGCGGCGATCATCGCCACTTCGGCCAGCAACAGCGCCACCGCCGTGAGATTCTTGGCCAGCAACACCGCGCGCAGCGGGATGGGCATCACATAGTAGACCTGCACCGCCGAGCGGTCGAATCCGAGCGTGTTCCAGAACAGCACCTCGCCCATCAACAGCGCGGCGTACAGGCTCACCCAAAGGAGCAGATTTTCGGCCTGACGCTGCTGGCCCCAGTGTCCGCCGAACGCGAGCGGCAGCCAGATGATGATGCCGAAAGTAAAGCCCATGAAAAAGACCAGCCGGAAGCGCGAAGACCGCCCCAGGGTCTTGAGCTCCTTGGCGACCAGCGCTCCCAGAGGATCCGGGAGCATCCGGCCGGGCAGCTCGTACAGGCGCTCGAACACGGCCGTGGCAGGACCGCGCCGCCCGCTGCGCTGTTTCGATCGCACTTCGGCCACGTCCCACCGCAGGCTGCGCCGGAACTGCGAATACCCGAACCAGGCGGCAAAGCAGAGCCAGGCCCCGTTGGCGGAAATCGCCGCCAGCGAGAAGCTGCCCGTTACCAGCAGCGCCATCGCCGACCACGGCAGTCCGACGTACGGCATCAGGGCGGAGTAGCGATGATAGAACGCGCGGAGTTGGTCCTCCGGCACGGTCACCAGGATCAGTTGCGGCAGCGCCGCGAGCAGCACAATGCCAAGAATCACCAGCTCCCGCACCCCTCGGCGCTCCAGGAGCCGGGCCAGCAGGTCGCGGATGCCCACCGAAAGCATCAGATTGAACGCGACGAACAGGAGGAGAAAGCCGGCGGTCCAGCCGGGCGTCAGCGGGCTGCGCACCAGACCCACGGCCACGCCTGTCAGCACGATGAGTACTTCCGTCCCGGTCGAAACCCGCAGCAGCGCCTCCACCAGAAACAGCCGGCGGAACGGGATCGGATAGACCATCAGTTTCTTCAGGTCCAGGCTGACCCCCGTCGAGGCCATCATGACCGGCATCAGTTGCCAGAACGCGGTGGCGCCCATCAGGATCGTGGCCGTGACCGCGGCCAGGCTCTCCCGGTTGTCCAGGGTCGGCAGCGAGACCGCCGCCAGCCACGCGAGCATGGCCATCACCCCGTACCAGAAGGCGAGGGAAATCCAGTACACGACACGGCCCGCACCCAACGAACCGCCGGTGAAGCGGTTGTACAGCACCCGGAACTGCGCCCACAGGATGGCCCGGATCTGGTCGTCGAAGAACGTCATCGTCATCGGCTTACCGCAGCCAATCCAGCGCCTCGGTCGAGCGGGCCGGCCCGCCCACGACGCGCACGAAGAGGTCTTCCAGCGTCTCCTCGCCGGAGCGCAGCTCTTCCATGGCTCCTTCCACCACCAGGCGCCCCTGGTGGATGATGGCCACCCGGTCGCAGAGCCGTTCGACGACTTCCAGCACGTGCGATGTCAGGAAGATGGTCGCCCCCTGGGCCACCTGTTCCAGCAGGATGTCTTTCATCAGCCGCGCGCCCACGGCGTCTACGCCCTCGAAGGGCTCGTCCAGCAGAAACAGCTCCGGCCGGTGGATCAGCGCCGCCGCCATCGCCACCCGCTTACGCATGCCCTTGCTGTAGTCGGCAATCAGCTTGCGCCCGGCCGTATCCAGTTCGAATAGTTCCATCAGCTCGGTCGCGCGCCGCCGCGCCAGGTCACGGCCCAGGCCATACATCCGCCCGGCGAATTCCACATACTCGGGACCGGTCAGATGATCAAACAGCAGACTCTCGTCGGGAACCAGTCCAATGCGCTTCTTGATCTCGAGCTGCTCCTGCGGCATCCGCCGGCCGAGGATGCGAATGGCGCCCGCCGTCGGCGGGGCCAGCCCCATCAGCATGCGGATGGTAGTAGTCTTGCCGGCCCCGTTCGGGCCGAGAAACCCGAAAAAACAGCCGCGCTCGACCGTCAGCGTCAGGCCGTCGACGGCCGCTTTGTCCCCGTACACCTTCCGCAGCCCGTTGACTTCAATGGCAGGCGACGTGTCGGCAGTCATTCGTGTTCCTTCATCCTACCTGTTTCCGGCCTGCCGCCTGAGTCCGCGGGCAGGCCGGGTGAATTTTGGCGGCGAAACCCTCAACTTTTCCCGGCCAACCGCCGATGTAGACGAATGTGAGTCAGAGTATTCTGCCGAAGCTCTCTCCTCGCGACCAGGCGATGAAGAGCCTGGACCAGTTGCCGCCCTTCTCGCCCGTCCTCCATCATCTGATGGCGACTCTGGCCGACGAGGACGTCAGCTTTTCGAAGCTGGCCGATCTGATTGAGCGCGACACGGTGCTCAGCGGCAACGTGCTGCGCCTGGTCAACTCGGCCCTTTACGGCCGGCGCGGCAATGTCAGCAGCGTGCGCGCGGCCGTTTCCATCCTTGGCCTGAACAAGCTGCGCAACTTTCTGCTGGGTCTCTCGGTCTCGCGGCTGTGGTCGAGAGTCCGCACCCCGGACAACTGGTCGATGGCGCGTTTCAACGGCCATGCCATCGCCGTGGCCGTGCTCGCTGACCGGCTGGTGCAGAAGGCGCCCATCGAATACCCGGAAGGAGCCTTTGCCGCAGGCCTGCTGCACGATCTGGGCAGGCTGATGATCGCCACCGCGCTGCCCGATGAGTTTCAGCGCATTCATGCCATGCGAGTCTCCAGTGGCAAGCCGTTGGTGCAGTGCGAGTACGCCATCATCGACACAAGCCACGCCGAGCTCAGCGCTTCGGCGCTGGCGCGCTGGAACCTCCCGGCGCCCATTCAGAAGGCGGTTCTCTATCACCATCATCCCGAGCTGGACCCGGAACGCCGTCCTGGCGGGGTACAGCCCCTCAGCCTCGTTCTGGCCGTCGCCAACGACGTGGCCAACGCCGCCGGGCACGCCATCGCTGACGAGGATGCCAGACAGGCGCCGCCAGCGCGCGACTCACTTTCCCGACTGAAGCTGGCTCACGAAACCGACCTGATCCTTGCCACACTCGAAGAAGACCTTCAGCCGATCAAGGCATCCATGTGAACCGTGAACGGGCGTCGCCAGCCGGGAATGCGTCCGCTTCGAAACCGCAATCATGCCGGCGCGGCCGCGTTGCTTCCCCGGGGCTCCGCATCGGCGCCCCGGCTGCGATTACCATGAGATCAGCGCGCCGTTCTGTTCCGGGCGCGCCACGGTCCCATGATCAGCCAGCTTGGCCGCAGCCTGATGATCCTTGGTCTCGCCCTGTTTCTCACCGGGCTTCTGCTGTATCTGTTCCCGAGGCTTCCGCTCCGTCTCGGGCGGCTGCCCGGCGACATCGTCATCCGGGGCAGGAACAGCGTCTTCTACTTCCCCCTGATGACCAGTCTGCTGCTGAGCCTTGTCTTCTCCGTGCTGCTCTGGCTCTTCCGCCGCCGCTGATATACCTGTTTCGAAACGATGCCCGCCCGTGGCACGCATTCTATGGCGCGAGTGGAGCTCGCCTGCCCGGCCAATCGGACGCAACGGTTGTGTGATCGTCGCGCGCGGGCTGGAGCCGCACGCCACGGCCGCCCGTTTTTCGGGCGCCACTCGCCCTTCGCTCGCGGCCCTGATGCACCTCCGGGGCGCCCATGCAGCGGCGCGAAGCGCGCCTCAGGAGCGCAGGTCGGCGCCGAGAGCCAGCAGCTTGCCGGTGATGTTCTCGTAGCCGCGCTCGATGATGCGCGTGTTGGTGATACGCGACTCGCCTTCGGCGGCGAGCGCGGCGATCAGATAGCTGAAGCCGGCCCGAAGGTCGGGGATTTCAATATCGGCGCCGCGCAGGGGCGTAGGGCCGACGATCACCGCCGAGTGCTTGTAATTCCGCTGGCCGAAGCGGCAGTGCAGGCCGCCGAGGCATTCACGGTAGAGCTGGATCTGCGCGCCCATGCGCCTGAGCGCTTCGACGTAGCCGAAGCGGTCCTCGTAAACGGTTTCGTGCACGATGGAAACGCCTTCGGCCTGGGTGAGGGCGATGACGAAGGGCTGCTGGTAGTCGGTGGAGAAGCCAGGATAGACGTCGGTTTCCACCGCCGTGGAGCGCAGGCGCTGTCCGGCGCGCCAGAATTCGATGCCATGTTCATCGACGCGGAACTCGCCGCCGATCTGGCGGAAGCGGTTCAGGAACGTCATCATCGGGAACTGCTGGGCGTTGCGCACATAGATGCGGCCGTTGGTGGCGACGGCGGCGCAGGCCCAGGAGGCGGCTTCCAGCCGGTCCGGGATGGCGTGGTGATCGAACCCGCGTAGCTCCCGCACGCCCACGATCTTGATGACGCGGTCGACGTCGACGCTGATGATGGCGCCCATCTTCTGGAGCACCATGATCAGGTCCATGATTTCCGGCTCGACCGCGGCGTTGGACAGTTCCGTCACGCCTTCGGCGCGGACCGCGGCGAGAATCACCTGTTCGGTGGCGCCCACGCTCGGGTAGTCCAGGCGGATCTTGTTGCCCTGGAGCCGGGAGGCGGTGAGATGGGCGTCGTGGGTCTCCTCATGCAGGGTGGCGCCGAGGTCCTGTAGGGCGCGGAGGTGGAAATCCACCGGGCGGGATCCGATGCGGCAGCCGCCGAGCGAGGGCACGGGCGCCGTGCCGAACCGGGCCAGCAGCGGGCCGCAGGTCAGGATGGGGATGCGGCTGCGGCCGGAAAACTCGCGCAGCACGGCGCGCTCCATCGGTTTCAGATTGGCGGCGCAGATTTCGAGCACGCCCGGCTCGGGTTCGCTCACTTCGCCGCCGAGGGCGTGGATGAGCTCGGCGGTGATGCCCACATCGACAATGCGGGCCACGTTGCGCAGGACGCACTTCTGGTCCGTGAGCAGCGCCGCCACCATGATTTTGGGCAGGGCGTTTTTGGCCCCGCGCAGCGTCACCTCGCCCGCCAGCGGCTTGCCGCCGCGGAGGACCATCGGATCAGTTCGGATGGCGGCGCTCGGAGCAGTCATCGGCTAGAACAATTTTCGCTCACGTTTGAGCACCGGCGGCGTTTCCAGGTCGTCGAAGGAGAAAATGTCATCCGGCGGCCCGGCCTGGGGCGGCGTGGCCTGCGGCGGCGGGCCGGCGGCGGGCGCCGTTTCCTGGGGCAACGGCTCGAGATCGAACACATCGAGCGGTTCCGGCTCCGCTTGCGCCTCGGCCTGCAATGCTGCCGGAGCGGGCGCGGGGCGCGGCTCTTCCACAGGCGGCTCGAGGATGCGCGGCGCTACGGGCGCGGCTTTTGACGCCTGTTGCACGGCGGGGCGGGGAATGGAGATGGCAGGGCGCTCCACATCCGGGAGACCTTCGCGCTGGAAGCCGGTGGCGATGACGGTGATGCGCACTTCGTCTTCGAGCGAGGCGTCGGCCACGAGACCGAAATTGATCTGCACATCGGGGTTGCCGGTGGCTTCCTTGATGAGCTGGCAGGCTTGATGGAGGTCGTGCAGGCTGAGGTTGGGCGAGGCGGCGATGTTGAGGAGGATGGCCCGCGCGCCCTCGAGGCCGCCTTCCTCCAGCAGCGGGCAGGCGATGGCGGCGCGGGCGGCCTCAACGGCGGCGTTGGGGCCGCGGGCCGAGGCGGTGCCCATGATGGCGAAGCCCATGCCGACCATGATGGCGCGCACATCGGCGAAGTCGCGGTTGATCAGGCCCGGAGTGGTGATGATGTCGCTGATGCCCTGCACGCCCTGGCGGAGCACGTCGTCGGCCAGGCGGAAGGCCTCGAAGAACGAAGTGCCCGGGGGAACCAGCTCGATGAGCCGGTCGTTGGGGATCGAGATCACGCAGTCGACGGTGGCGTGGAGTTCGGCCAGGCCGCGCTCGGCCTGCTTCATGCGGCGGGGCCCCTCGAAGGCGAACGGCTTGGTGACGACCGCGACGGTGAGGGCGCCGAGTTGCCTGGCCAGGTCGGCGACCACCGGCGCCGCTCCGGTGCCGGTGCCGCCGCCCAGGCCGGCGGCGACAAAGACCATGTCGGCACCTTCGAGCACTTCGAGAATGCGGTCGGTGTCTTCCAACGCCGCCTGCCGGCCGATCTCCGGATCCGAACCCGCGCCCAGCCCATGCGTGATCCGGACGCCGAGGGCGATCTTGTTGGGTACCGGAGACGTGCGCAGCGCCTGGGCGTCGGTGTTCATCACGTAGAATTCGACGCCGCGCACGCCGGCGTCCATCATCCTCCCGACCGCGTTCGAGCCGCCACCGCCCACGCCGATCACCTTGATCCGCGTGCTGCCGGCCATCTCGTCCTGAATCTCAAACTTGAGCGAATCCAGTTCTGCCATGGCAACCTCGATCCCTGCCGCGCGCCGTTGCCGGCGCGCGGTGTCCTCTCATTTTCTCCAAAGCAGCCCGAGCAGGCCCGGACCGCTGCGGCGTTCACGCCTCTCCTGAAGGCGCGCCGAATACATGGCGAGCCCGGCGGCGATGGTCCACACGGGCGAATACAGCTCTTCCGGCCATTCCAGAATCCCGCGCGCGACGCCAAGCCGCGCCGGACAATGCAGAATGCGCTCGGCTTCCTCGACCATGCCTTCCATCTGCGAGCCGCCGCCGCACAGCACCAGCCCCTCGCCGAGCTGGACGTCCCGCGCGAAGCGCGCACGGCAGTCTTCGATGATCGAAAAGAGCTGGCCGGCCCGCGCCTCCAGCGTCTCGATCAGCGCCCGGCGGCTGATTTCGCGCCCCGGGCGCGAACTGTCCGACGGAAGCTGGATGATGATGTTGTCCCCGCCCGGACTCGTGTGCACGCACCCGTAAGCGAGCTTCAGCCGCTCGGCCTCCTCGTAGGCGACGCCGTGCACCGTGCACAGATCCCGGGTGAAGTGGTCGCCGGAGATGGGCAATCCGGCGGCGAACAGCATGGAGTCGCCGTCGTAGAAGACGATGCCGGTGGAATGGGCGCCGATGTCGGCCAGCGCGACGCCACAGGCGCGCTCCTCGGGCAGGATCGAAGCGTAGGCTGCGGCCATCGCTTCAAAGACGGTCTCTTCCACCTGCACATTGGCCTGCTGCACCGCGCTGACCAGCGCCTCGTGTTCCTGCCTCGGCACGGTGACCAGCAGGACGTGCGCTTCCAGCCGCTCGCACTCGACGCCGATCGGGTGAGGCACGGGCGGTCCGCCATCGACGGTGAAGTCCTGGGGCAGAGCCTGGAGCAGCATCCGGCCCGCCTCCACCGGCGACTGCATGGCGAACTTGACCGACTGCTCGAGATCTTCCTTCTGAATCGGGCGGCGCGGGCCGAAGTCATAGACGCCCCGGCCCTGCCGGCAGCGGATGTTCGGGCCGCCGACGCCGACCACGGCGCTGATCACCGGCTGGCCCAGCCGCCGGGAGCACTCCTCGAAGACGCTGCGGATGCTGGCCGCCAGGGCCGTCTGATCGGCGATCTGGCCACGGTGCCAGCCGCGCGAGAGGGCCGCGGCATGGCCGCGGTAATGCACGAATCCGTCTTCGACGCTCACGGCGACAAGGCGGACCCAATGGCTGCCGACGTCCAGTCCTGCGGCAATTTCAATGTTGCGTGCCACGGGTCAGCGTTGTTCCTCCGGAGGGGCTTCCACCAGTGTAATCCGGCCTTCCGTCGTCAGATCGAGGACCGCGCGGTGCGAGAGGCGGTCCTGAATGCTGTCGAGGTGGCTGAGAAAGACGTTCAGCCGGTCGAGATACTTCTCATTGCCGAGGATGAGCACGACCAGGTGCTTCGGCGTCTGGTAGGTGATGCGCACGTTTTCCGGGTCGGTCACGTCCACCTCAGGGATGTTGGCGGCGGCCGGCGCGAGTTCTTCGAGCACGCGCTGCATCAGGCGCACCAGCCGGCGGCGGTGTTCGATGTCCTGCTCCCGGCGCACGCCGATCAACAGGGGCAGCGGGCGCGTGGCGGCTCCGTTCATGGGCAGGATGACGCCGTCGGCATCGATCAGCATCGGACGCATGCGCAGCGGGTCGCCGAAGCTGCCGGAGATGCCCGCCGGCACCTGGATCATCGCCACCGGCTCGCGCTCGGTGATGCGGACGACGAGCGTGCTCGGCCAGATGCGGCGAATGGAGGCGTCGCGAACCCAGTCGATGCGGCGGAGCTCTTCGCGGCGCCGGTCGAGGTCGATTTCGTTGACGCCGCGGCCGCGGTCGGTCTCGAAAACGCGGAGAACGGCCGCGCGGGGCACATGGCGGTTGCCCTCCACGAAGATGCCGCCGGCGCCGGGGCGGTCTTCTTCGGGCAGGCGGAAGCGAGGGTCGCGCGAAAGGAAACGATCCCACTCGAAGACGAAAAACGCGGTTCCGGCGAGCGCGCAGACCAGGCCGAGGCTCCAGCCGGCGGCCGTCAGGGCGCGGCGCAGGGCGAGGGAGCGGTCGGGCTGTTCAGATGTTTCCTTCGCTCTTTTGCGGGCCATGTTGGGCCTCCCGGAGCATGTCAAGCACGGCCGGTCCGGCGTGAGTGACGTCGCCGGCGCCGAGAGTCAGCAGCAGGTCGCCCTCGTGAAGCGCGGCGGCGGCGACGCGGATGGCTTCGCCGAGGCTGCCCGCGTAGCGGCAGCCGCGATGGCCGGCGGCGGCGATGGCGCGGGCGAGCGCTTCCCCGCTGACGCCTTCGACGGGCGTCTCCGAAGCGGCATAAATATCGGTAATCAGGACGAGGTCGGCCTGGTCAAAGGCGTGGAGAAACTCATCCCACAGCAACCGCGTGCGCGAGTAGCGGTGCGGCTGGAAGAGCACAACGAGGCGGCGCGGGGCGCGCAGGCGCAAGGCAGCCAGCGTGGCGCGGATCTCCGCCGGGTGGTGCCCGTAGTCGTCGATGACGTCGACGCCCGCTGCCGAGCCCTTCCACTCCATGCGGCGGCCTGTGCCCTGATAGGCCGCCAGCCCGGCGCGGATCTCGCCGGGCTTCAGGCCCAGGTGGAGCAGGATGGCGGCGCAGGCCGTCGCGTTCAGGACATTGTGCGCGCCCGGGACGCGAAGCTCGAATTCGCCGAGCGCCGCGCCGTCCAGACACAGCCGGAAACGGCTGCCGACGGCCTCGAGCCGCACGTCTTCAATCCGCAGATTCGCATCCGCGGACTGGCCGTAGGTGACCGCCTTGCGGCGGACCCGCGCCGCCAGCGCGCGGGCGTGCGGGTCATCGGTGGAAATGGCGAGGATGCCCGAGATCGAGACCCGGTTGGCGAAGCGGAGGAACGCGTCCTGGGCGGCTTCGAACGTCGACCAGTAGTCGAGGTGCTCGCGGTCGATGTTGGTAATGACAGCGCTCTCGGGGGCGAGTTCGAGGAAGCTGCCATCGCTTTCGTCTGTTTCGGCGATGAACAGGGGACCGCCGGGCCGCGCGTTCCAGCCGTCAAGAAACGGCGCCAGAGTACCCACGTAGACCGTCGGATCCAGCCCGGCGTGCAGCGCTGCGCAGGCGAGCATCGACGTGGTGGTGGTCTTGCCATGACTGCCGGCGATGGCGATGCCGCGCGAGCCGCGCATCAGCTCGGCCAGAAGCTCGCCGCGGGTGGCGATGGGCAGGCCGCGGCGGCGCGCCTCAGTGAGCTCGGGGTTGTCCTGCTTCACCGCGGAGGTGACGATGAGAGCGCGCGCTTCCGGTGGGATGTTCTCCGCGGCGTGGCCCGTGGCGATGCGGATGCCGAGCGACGCCAGCCGCGCGGTGAGCGCCGTCTGGCGAAGGTCGGAGCCCGAAACCCTGCACCCGAGCCGGTGGCACAGCAGCGCCAGGCCGCTCATGCCAATGCCGCCGATGCCGGTGAAATGCAGGGGTTGGGGCCGAAAAAACATTCTGCCTCTTTATTGTTCAGGGCTGCACCGCCCCTGTCAATGAAGGAGCCGCGCGCCGCCGCGCGAGTTCCATGAGGATTTCCGCCGCGCGCCGCGCCGCCCCCGGCCGGGCGAGAGCGCGCGCGGCGCGGCTCATGCGCGCGAGTTCCTCGGGCTGCGCCGCCAGCCGGGCCACTTCCTCGTACAGCGAGCGCCCGCTGAGCCGGCGCTCTTCGAGCAGCACGGCGGCGCCGGCGCGGCGCATGGCCTCGGCGTTGTGGAACTGGTGGTTGTCGGCCGCGTAAGGAAACGGAACGAGGATCGACGGCATGCCCGCGGCGGCGAGTTCGGCCACCGCGCCGGCGCCGGCGCGGCTGATGACGAGATGCGAGCGCGCATAGGCGGCAGGCATGTCTTCGAGAAACGCCACCGCGCGCGCCGGAACGCCGGAAGAGGCGAGCTCGCCCGCGAGGGCTGCACCCTCGGCCTCGCCGGCCTGCACGGTGATGTCGGCCGCGAACGGCGCAGCGCGGAAATGGGGGAGACTTTCGAGCACGGCCCGGTTCAGCGCGCGCGCGCCGCGGCTGCCGCCGACGACGAGAATCCGCAGCTCGTTCCGGGGCGGCTGCCAGCGGATGTCGAAGAAGGCAGGCCGAACGGGCAGTCCGCAAAGTTCGGCGCGGCCGGGCGGAAACCAGCCGAGCGCCTCTTCGAAGCTGACCAGGGCGCGGCTGGCCAGCCGCGCCAGCCGCCGGTTGACGAGGCCGGGCATGGCGTTGGGCTCCATCACCACCACCGGAACGCGGCAGGCGGCGGCCGCCAGCACGGGCGCGGCCGCGGCGTATCCGCCCATGGAAAACAACGCGGCGGGCCTCAGCCTCCGCATCAGCCGGAAGCAACGCCAGAAGGCCGACGGCAGCGCGGCCAGCGCCCGCGTCCGGCCGCGCAGCCCGGTGCGCTGGAAACCGGCCGCCTCGATCCACTCCAGCGGAAAGCCGGCCTGCGGCACCAGCCGGTTTTCGATGCCCGTGCGCGTGCCGATGAAGAGGCAGCCGTGCCCCAGCGCGCGCAGCTCGCCGGCGACGGCGAGCGCGGGCACCACGTGCCCGCCCGTGCCTCCGCCGGCCATGATGAACAGCACGCGGGACCTCCTAGCGTGACGGGGCGCGGTCGGCCACGCTCATCAGCAGCCCCATGGTGACGAGCGTGCAGATCAGCGCGCTGCCGCCGTAGCTGACCAGCGGCAGCGGCAGACCCTTGGTGGGCGCCGCATCCAGCGCGACAAGCATGTTGGCCAGCGCCTGGGTGACGATGACGGTGGTGGCCCCCAGCGCGAGATACCGGCCAAAGGGTTCTTCCAGAAGCATGGCGGCGCGCCAGCCCCGCCAGAAGATGATCAGGTAGGCTGCCAGCAACAGCGTGCATCCCACCAGGCCTGTCTCCTCGCCGATGACGCCGAAAATGAAATCCGTGTGGGCCTCGGGAAGGAATCCAAGCTTCTGGGTGGAGCCGCCCAGGCCCACGCCGGTCAGGCCGCCCCGGCCGATGGCGATGAGCGACTGGCGCACCTGGTAGTCGGCGTCGCGCGCAGCGCCCGATGCGGCCACGCGCACGGCCAGCCAGCGCAGGTCCGGCGACTGCTGGATCTTCTCCTCGGTGAGACCAAACCACGCGGTGAGGCGGATGAGACGGTAGGGCTTCTTCGCCACAAAGCCGATGCAGACCAGCCCGGCGCACACGAGCGCGACGAGAAAGTGGCGCTTGTCGATGCCGGCGACAAGGTACACGGCGAGCGCCGGAGAGAGGACGATAAGCGCGGTGCCGAGGTCTCCGTATGCGATGAGCGCTGTGGTCAGGCCGACGACGAACACGGTGGGCACCAGCGAAAAGCGGCTGTTGATGTCGCGCCCGCGGGATGAGACGAACCAGGCCAGATAGAGAACGATGACCGGCTTGGCCAGCTCGCTGGGCTGAAACTGTCCGAGGCCGGCGAAGCGGATCCAGCGGTGGGCTCGGTGATCCACGGCGATGGCGACCGCGAGCAGGACGAGAACGATGACGAACGGCACCCACACGGCGGCGCCGTGGCGCAGCCGCCGGTAGTCGGAATACTTCAGCCACAGCATGACGGAGAGGCCCAGCACGGCGGCGCCGAGCTGCCGCAGGGCGAACGTCCAGGAGGGCTTGTGGAAGTAGATCTCGGCAGAAACGGCCGAGGCGCTGTAGACCATGACGATGCCAAAGGCGACGAGAACGAGAGTCGTCCACAGCAGCCACCAGTCTGTGTGCGTCCGTACGGTGTTCATGACCGCGGCTCCAGGGAATGGACGATGGATTTGAAGACACGCCCCCGCTCTTCGTATCCGCTGAACTGGTCGAAGCTGGCGCAGGCCGGGGCCAGCAGCACGGTGTCGCCGGGCCGGGCCTCGCGCCAGGCGGTTTCGACGGCCGTGCGCAGGTCGCCGCAAGGAATCAGGCGCACCGCGCCCTCAAGGTGCGAGGCGATGATCGGAGCGGCGGCGCCGATCAGCAGGACGGCGCGGGCGCGTTCGGCCAGCAGCGGGCGCAGCTCGCGGTAATCGCTGCCCTTGTCCTTCCCTCCGAGGATCACCCAGAGCGGCGAGTCGAACGACTCAAGCGCCTTGCGCGTGGCGTCGACGCTGGTGGCCTTGGAGTCGTTGTAAAACTGCACGCCCGAGATCTCGCGCACGAACTCAATGCGGTGCTCGACGCCCTGAAAGCTGGCGACGCCGCGGCGGATCGCTTCCAGCGGCGCGCCGGCCAGCCAGGCGCAGCAGGCCGCGGCGAGCACATTTTCGACATTGTGCCGGCCGCGCAGCGGGATCTCCGCGGCCGCCATGAACGGCGTGCCATCGGCAAAAAGCCGGCCGCCCTGCATCCAGAAGCCGCGCGCGCAGGGGCCGCTGGCGCTGAACCACCGCACCTGGCCGCGCGCCTGGGAGGCCAGCGCCGCACTGGCAGCGTTCCCCGCATTCAGCACGGCGAAATCTTCCGGCTGCTGACAGGCCAGGATGCGGGCCTTGGCCGCGGCGTAGCGCTCGAACGTATGGTGGCGGTCGAGGTGGTTCTGGGTGATGTTGAGCACGGCCGCAATGCGGACGCGCAGCGTGCGGGAGGTCTCCAGCTGGAAGCTGGAGAGCTCGAGCACGTTCCACTGGTCCGGGCGCGACGTCTCCACCATCGCGGCGACGGGGTGGCCGATGTTGCCTCCCAGCTGGCACGGAATGCCGGCCTCGCGCAGGAGGTGCCCGGCCAGAGCGGTGGTCGTGGTCTTGCCGTTGGTGCCGGTGATCCCAAGGATCGGCCCCTGAAGAAACCAGGAGGCCGCCTCGACATCGCCCACCACGAGCACGCCGCGGGCGGCGGCCTGCTCGAAGATGGGCTGGTCCGGCGGGACGCCCGGGCTGAGCACGGCGATGTCGCAGTGTTCCAGCGCCGCCGGCGACTGCGGAATGAACGGATGGTCGAAGGCGGGCAGCGCCTCGCGCGGCTTGACGTCGGAGGCGGTGACCAGCGCTCCGCGGCGGCGCAGCAGATCGGCGGTGGCGATGCCGGAGTCCGCCATGCCGAACACGGTGATGCGTCTGCCGCGGACGTCCATGACTACCTCAGCTTCAGCGTGGTGAGCGCAAACAGCGCCATCACCAGCCCGGCGATCCAGAACCGCACCACCACCTTGGTCTCGTCCCAGCCGAGCTTTTCAAAGTGATGGTGCAGGGGCGACATCAGGAACACGCGTTTGCCGCGCGTCTTGTAACTCACCACCTGGATCATGACGCTCAGCGCCTCGATGACGTAAATGCCTCCGATGAACAGCAGCAGCAGCTCCTGCTTGATGAGCACCGCTACCACGCCGAGGCTGCCGCCGAGCGAGAGCGAGCCGACATCACCCATGAAGATCTCCGCCGGGTGGGCGTTGTACCAGAGAAAGCCGAGCACGGCGCCGGTGAGTGAGGCGCAGAAGATGGTGAGCTCGCTGGCGCCCGGCAGGCGAGCCAGCTCCAGATAGCGCGCGAACTGGGCGTGCCCGCTCACATAACAGAGCACCGTCATCGCGCCGCCGGTGATGATCATCAATCCGGCGGCCAGCCCGTCGAGCCCGTCGGTCAGGTTGACCGCATTCGACGAACCGACAATGACGAACAGCAGCAGCAGGAAGAAGGGCAGGAAGGCGAGCGGGTACGTCCAGGGATTGTCCAGCAGCGAATCAATGAGCAGCTCCGGACGCAGGTTCTTGAAGAAGGGAACGTTCATCGCCGTGCTGTACAGGCCGCGGCGGTGCAGCTCCAGCAGCCACGCTCCCAGCACGAGCATCATGCAGACCTGGAGCCCCATCTTCTGGCGGCCGGTGAGCCCGAGGTTCCTGCCGCGGCGCACCTTCAGCCAGTCGTCGGCCAGGCCGATGGCGCCGTAGCCGAGCAGGGCGAACATCGCCACCCAGACATAAGGATTGGAAAGATGCGTGAACAGCAGCGTGGGCAGCAGCGCGCCGGCGACGATCAGCACGCCGCCCATGCTGGGCGTGCCCGCCTTGCGGTGATGGCTTTCGGGGCCGTCCTCTCGGATCGGCTGTCCGATTTCCAGTTCGCGCATCTTGCGGATGAACCACGGGCCGAGCGCGAGCACAAAGAGAAACGCGCAAAGGCTGGCGGCGAAAGTCCGGAAGGTGACGTAGCCGAAGACGCGGAACGGCGAGAAGTGCGGGAACAGGAGTTCGTAAAAGAGCCAGTAAAACATGGCTATTCGAGAAACGCCTCCATCGCCCGTTCCATGTGCACGCCGCGCGAGCCCTTGAACAGCACCGCGTCCCCGGCCGCGGCAAGGCGCCTGACGAAAAGCCCGGCCTCGCGCGGGTTGTCAAAATAGGCCGCCGCTTCCTGTGGCAGGCCCGCGGCCACCGCCTCGTCCACCAGGTGGCGCGCGGCGCCCTGCACGCCCACCAGCAGGTCCACGCGGCGGGCGGCGTGCCGGCCCACTTCGCGGTGGAGCCGTTCGCTCCAGCCGCCAAGTTCCAGCATTTCCCCAAGCACGGCGATGCGGCGGCGCGCGGGCGTCTCCGCCAGCAGATCCAGCATCATCATCGCCGCTTCCGGATTCGAGTTGTAACAGTCATTCCAGATGACGATCCCGTTCCGCTCCACCCGCTCGAGCCGCATGGGAACCGTTGTGAGGCGGGCAACCGTCTCCTTCAATTCTCGCAGATCCCAATCGAGAGCCCGCGCCACCGCCAGCGCGGCCAGCGCGGCCATCAGCCCGGCGCGGCCGGGCAGGGGGCAGAAAAAAGAGCCCACGTCCGGGACCTCGAAGCCGACGCCCTCGGCGAGGTAGCCGACCTTCGTGGCCCGGACGTGGGGTGCCTCGGAAGGAACAAAGGAGGAAGAACCGTAAAAAACCGTGCGGCCCGGACCGTGTGCGGCCATTGCGCGGACGCGCTCGTCGTCGCCGTTGAGCACGGCGATGCCGTCGGCGGGAAGCGATTCGACCAGCTCGCGCTTGGCGGCGGCGATGGCCTCCACCGAGCCGAGATTTTCGATGTGCGCCGTGCCCACGTTGGTCACCACGCCGATCTGCGGCCGTGCGATGGCGGCCAGTTGCCGGATCTCGCCCGCGTGGTTCATGCCGATCTCGATGACGGCGGCCTCGGCGTCGTCCGGCAGGTTCAGGATGGTGAGCGGAACGCCGATGTGATTGTTGTAATTGCCTAGCGTCTTGCCGGTCCGGAGGCGCGTGGCGAGGACGGCGGCGACGGCCTCCTTCGTCGTCGTCTTGCCGGCGCTGCCGGTGATGCCAACGGCGAGCCCGGGCCACGCCTGCCGCACCCGGGCGGCGCTGCGCTGAAGCCACTCCAGCGCCGAAGGGACAATCTCCAGCGGGCCGCAGCCTTCGACGGGACGTTCGACAACCGCGGCCGCGGCGCCTTTGGCGAACGCGGCCGCCACATAGTCGTGCCCGTCGTGGTTCGGCCCGCGCAGCGCGACAAAGACGGCACCCGGCTGGAGCGTGCGCGAGTCCACGCTCGTCGATGTGCACCGGCGGCCGGCCACCGTGATTGTCATGGTACGTGCTCCCCGGCGGCGCGGTAGCCGAAACTCTCCAGCACCCGCCGCGCCACCTCGCGGTCGTCAAAGGCAATGGTGCGGTCGGCAAGCACCTGGTAGGGTTCGTGTCCCTTGCCGGCGATGAGGACGATGTCGTCCGCGGAGGCCGCTTCGAGGGCGAGACGGATGGCCTTCTCGCGGTCCGCCTCCACCCGGTGCGGAGTGTCGTGGCGGCGCAGGCCCACCAGAATGTCGTTGATGATGTCCAGCGGATTCTCGCTGCGCGGATTGTCGCTCGTTACAATGACGAGATCGCTCAGGGCGGCCGCCGCCTCGCCCATGCGCGGGCGCTTGAGGCGGTCGCGGTCGCCGCCGCAGCCGAACACGGTGATGATGCGGCGGGGGCCGAGAGCGCGGGCGGACTGGATCAGATTGCGCAGCGCGTCCTCGGTGTGGGCGTAGTCGACGATGACGAGGAAGGGCTGGCCCAGGTCGACGCGCTCGAAGCGGCCCGGCACGGCGCGCAGGGCCGACAGGCCGGCGGCAGCGGCCTCGGGCTCAAGCCCCAGCGCGAGGCCCGCCGCAAAGGCGGCCGTCAGATTCGAGACGTTGAACAGACCGCACAGCGGCGATTCGATGCGGCTGCGGCCGCGCGGATGTTCGACGTCAAAACGGACCCCGTGAAAGCCTGCATCTACGTGGACGACGCGGAAGTCGGCTTTCTCTGCGGCTCCGTATGTCCAGCGCACCGTAGACGGGGCCGTTTTGATGCGCTGCGACCAGGGGTCGTCCGCATTCACGATCGCAAAGCGGGGCGGCGGTCCGCCGGCGCCTTCGAACAGGCGGTGCTTGGCGGCGAAGTACGCCTCCATCGAGCCGTGGAAGTCCAGATGGTCCTGCGTGAGGTTGGTGAAGACGGCCGTGTGGAACCGGAAACCGTAGACCCGCTCCAGCGCCAGCGCATGGGAGGAGACCTCGAAGACGAAATCCGACCCGCCGGCGCCAAGCGTCTCCCCCATCAGCCGCACGAGATCCAGCGACTCAGGCGTCGTGTTCACGGCCTCCATTTCCCGCCCGGCCACCCGGTAGAGCACCGTGCCAACCATGCCCGTCGTGCGCCCCGCGTGCCGCAACATGGCGTCGATGGCGAACACCGTGGTCGTCTTGCCATTGGTGCCGGTGACTCCCGTGAGGCGCAACCGTTCGTCCGGATATCCGTGGAAGCGGCGGCTCATCAGCGCCAGCGCCCGGCGGCCATGTTCCACTTCGATCCACGGGACGGGGAAGTCCGCCGGGGCCGGCAGTTCGCTCACCACCGCGGCGGCGCCGCGGCGCACGGCGTCTTCCGCAAACAGAGCTCCGCTGGTGCGGCTGCCGGGGAAGGCGAAAAAGAGCCAGCCGGGCTGGATGCGGCGGCTGTCATAGTCGAGGCCGGCGATTTCGAGGGCCTCGCTGCCGGGCGCGGCCGGCCGCCGCAGCGGAACGTCTTCAAGGAGCGCGGCGAGCTTCATGGTCCCACTCCGAAGCGGACCTGAACCGGCGTCCCCGGCGGCAGGACGGCGCCCGGCGGCGGAGACTGCGCGTGCGCCAGTCCGCGGCCCAGCGTTTCCACCGGAAGGCCCAGCGCGGCGGCTTCCCGCAGCACCAGCGCGAGAGGCTTGCCGCGGAAGTCCGGGACTTTCGGGCCCAACAGCACGGGCGCCGACGATACCGGAGCCGGATGTGGCGGCTCTTCTCCGGTTCTTGCCAGCAGCGTCGGCGGCGCCGGTTCCGGCTTCGGCGGTTCCGGCTCATGCAGCGTCTCCGGGCGGTCCATCGGCACCTGGAGCACGCGCAGCGCCGTCTCGGCCACCCTGCGGAAGACCGGCGCGGCCGAGGCGCCGCCCAGCTTCGGCGTCCGGTTCAGCGTGACCACGATGACGACGCGCGGATTCGCGACGGGCGCAAAGCCGATGAAGGAGGAGTTATGGCGGTTCAGCCAGCGGCCATTTTCAAAAATCTCGGCGGAACCGGTTTTTCCGGCCGACGAATAGCCGGGAATGGCGGCCTCTTTTCCGGTGCCCTCCAGCACCACCCGCTCCATGATCTGGCGGATGGTAAAGGCGGTTTCCGCCCGAAGAACGCGTTTTGGCGGTTCGATTTCCACCGGAATCGGCTCCTCGCGGCCGTCCGGAAGGGGGCGGCTCTTGCGGATCACGAGATGCGGCCGCACCAGCAGCCCGCCGTTGGCGATCACCGCCACGGCGCGCGCCAGCTGCACGGCGGTGGCGCTCACCTCATGGCCGAAGGCGATGTACTCGTGCGAAGCGGGCGTCCAGCAGTTGCGGTCGCGCGCGTCACGGCAGGCCTGGGGGCGGAGAATTCCGCGGGATTCGGCCGGTAATTCGATGCCTGTTTTTTCGCCAATCCCGAATTTTTTCAGATATTCATAAAGGCGCGCCGGACCGGCGGCAAGGCTGATTTTTGCCACGCCGATGTTGCTGCTTTTGATGAGAACGCCGCTGACGTCCAGGTTTCCGTAGCGGTGCACGTCGTGGATGGGGCGCCGGCCGGGACGGGGAAACGCGCCGTTTTCGCAGTAGATCACCGTGTCCGGGCGGAACAGTCCGGTGTCGATGCCCATGGTGACGGTGATCATCTTCATTACCGAGCCGGGCTCGCAGGGGATCTGCACGGCGATGTTGGTGTGCCGCGCCTTGGCCTCCTCCGGCGAGGGCGTCTCGTGCCGCGGGTCGAACGTGGGGACGTTGGCGAGGGCGAGGATGGCGCCGTCGTGCGGATCCATGACGACGACGGTGCCGCTCTCCGCGCCCGATTCCCTGATGCCTTCCGCCAGGAAGCGCTCGGCGTCATGCTGGATGACGCGGTCGATGGAGAGCGTCACGTTCGCGCCGGGGATCGGCGGGTCGATGACGATGCTCGAATAGCGCTCGGCGCGCGCGCCCACGTGCACGCGCATCTCGCCATCCTTGCCCCTCAGCTCCGCATTCAGCTTCTGCTCAATGCCCGCGTTGCCGTTGCCTTCGGCGTTGATGGCGCCGACGACATGGGCGGCCAGCTTCCCGCCCGGGTATTCGCGGCGCTGGTCCGGCTTGAAGTGAATGGGAAAGGTGCGCTGGAGCAGTTTCAGCCGGTTCCGTTTCTCCTCCGTCAGGTGGCGCTCGAGGACGAAGTTGCGCGAGGACGGGCCGCCGGCGGCCTTGCGGCGGACCAGCTCGGCGGCGATTTCGCCGGGGTCTTTCCCAAGCGCCTGCCCGACGACCTGGGCAAAGAAGTCCGGATCCCGGATCTCCTGAGGATCGACGACGGCGGTCTCCGTGCGGACGCTGATGGCGAGCGGATAGGAGTCCCGCGCCAGGATCTCGCCGCGCAGCGGCGCCACGTCCTGCTTCCTCTCAAACTGATTCGCCGCGCGGAAGGCGTAGATGTTGTGTTGCAGCACCTGGACGCCCACAAGACGGATGAAGACGATGGCGGCGAAGCCTGCCACGGCCACGGCGACAATCATCGCCCGGGTCTGCGAAAAGTCGCCGCCACGCGCGGTCCCTGCGCGTCGTGCGCCCGTCCTGCCGCCGTGCCGCAGGTGTGCCGCCATGCCGGCCAGCCGCTTCCATGCGTTCATGGACGCCTGTCCGCGCGTTCTCCGGCCGGAGCCTCAGCGCCCGTCCAGCCGTGCGACGTCGCCCCGCGAGGGCGGGGCGTAGATCATGTCCTTCGGCGAGGGATCGACAAAGCGTTCGCCCGCGTATTCGTTCAGCTTTTCCGGACTCAGCAGCTCGGCTTCCTGCGCCCGCAGGGCGCGGTGTTCGTTCAGGAGCAGGGCCTGCTGGCGCCGGAATTCCTCCATCTTGTACCGGCACACCCACGTCACCGTCGTCGGAAACAGCGCGATGAGGAAGCTCATGGCCACCAGCAGCACGGAAATCGAGGCGGCGGCGCTCGCCAGCCACTCCCCGCGCGCCTCCACGCAGCGCACGGGCGCGTTGTCAATCGGCTTCACGTACAGGAAAATGTCCTCCCGCGGCAACGCGCGGAGGCGGGCATCATGCAAATGGCGGCGTCCTTCCGCCGCAGCCAGCTCCTTGCCGGCAGCAAACCAGTCCAGCAACGCTCCCAGGCCGGTCATACAAAGTTCCTCCCAGAAATCTCCACCGGTTCCATCACTCTTCCGTTCTCTCCATTGCCCGCAGGACAGCGCTGCGGCTCGCCGGGTTGGATCGGATCTCTTCCACTCCGGGCTTGACCACATGCCGGGTCAGGATGCGGAACCCGCCCTGACGGGCCAGGTCCCGAAACCGCTGTTTCACCTTCCGGTCGTCGAGCGACTGGAAGGCAATCACCACCATGCGGCCTCCGGGCGCCAGCCGCCACGGCGCCTGTTCGAGCAGCGCATCGAGCTGCCCCGGCTCGTCGTTGACGGCCATCCGCAGCGCCTGGAACACCCGCGTGGCGGGATGAAGTCTTCCGGTCCGGGGCGCGACCGACGCCACCACGCGCGCCAGATGCGCCGTGTCGGCAATCGGCCGCGCCCGGACCAGGGCTCTGGCTATTTTTTCCGCTAGGCGCCTCCTTTCTTCGCCCAGTTCCTCGATGATCCGGGCGATTTCCCGTTCCGGATAATGGTTCACAATGGCGGCAGCGGTGAGGCTCTGCCGCCGGTCCATGCGCATGTCGAGCGGACCCGCCTCCTGGAGCGAAAAGCCGCGCTCCGGTGAGGTGAGCTGATAGCGGCTCACGCCCAGGTCGGCCAATATCCCGTCCACGCGCGGGAGAGAAAGAGAGTCGAGAGTCGAGGAAAGCTCGGCAAAAGAACTCTGAACAAACGTGATCCTTGAGCCGAAGGCCGCCAGCCGCGCCCGCGCCCGCTCGAGCGACTCGGCATCGCGGTCGAGCGCAATCACCCGGCCCGTGGTGAGCCTCGCGGCAATCGCCGCAGTGTGCCCGCCCAGGCCCGCGGTCGCGTCCACATAGACGCCGTCCGGACGAACCGCCAGAAACTCCAGCGACTCGCGCAGCAGGACAGGCGTGTGTTCCATGGCGCATCACAGGTCGATCCCCATCGAGGCCAGCCGCTCCAGATCGGCCGACAGGAAGCTTTCGGCCCGTGCCAGCTCCTCTTCGAACTTCTCCTGCGGGTAGATCGTGATCACGTCTTCGTAAAACCGCAACTGCACGGGCCGGTCCTCCAGCCCGAGCTGCTTCCGCAACTGCTGGGGCAAGGTGATGCGCCCCTGCGGGTCGATGTCCACATCCCCGCCGATGGCTTCGGCGCGGTAGGTGAACCGCTTCTTCAGTGCCGGATCCTGGATCTGCGCCACCGTGCGCTCCCAGCTTCCGTTGGTGAAAATCCTCGCCAGGCCCCGGAACTCCGTCACGAACAGATACTTGTCCGGCAGCTTCTCCAGGTACTCCTGGTATCGCGCGGGCAACTTCAGCCGCCCGGAGGCGTCCACCTTACAGGCATGGAAGCCAAGCGGGGCGCGCAACCGGGAAGACGGGGCTGAGGGCTGGCTTTCCATTTTGATCCGATATCGGCCTTTTTAGCCCTTTTCGGGCCGTTGATTCGATCCTAGTGCGGGACGAGGCGAATTGCAAGAGTTTTTCACAGGGGAAATGCAGTAAGTTCTTTGTTCTCTTTTTCTTCGCCAGGGCGGGTGCTGCAAGTCGCCAGCCGGGTCTGCTACATTGACCTTTGTGTTTCTGAAACTGTATGACCTCGATCCCGGCCCGGAGTGTCCCGAGCTGGTGCGGATGATCGTCGAAATTCCGAAGAACTCAGCCAATAAGGTCGAGTACGACGGAACGTTGGGCGTTTTCCGGCTGGACCGTGCGCTCTATTCGCCGATGCACTATCCGGGCGACTACGGCTTCATCCCCGGGACGCTGGCTGAGGACGGCGACCCGCTCGATGTGCTTGTGCTGGTGACGGAGCCGAGCTTCACCGGCTGTCTGATTGAGGTGCGTCCCATCGGGCTGCTGCGCATGGTGGACCGCGAGGAGATGGACGAGAAAGTGATCGCGGTACCCACGCGCAACCCGCGCTACGACGAGATTCACACGATCGACCAGGTGTTTCCGCATGTGCGGCGGGAGCTGGAGCACTTTTTCAGCATCTACAAGGAACTTGAGGGACGCGTGGCGACGACGCAGGGCTGGGGCGGGCCGCGCGAGGCGCGCCGGGCCATTGTCGAGGCGCGCGAACGCTACCTCGAGAAAAAGAGGCAGAGCGAAACGCCCGGCGGCGTCTGAGGTCCGCGTTCAGAGCCGGAGCACCCGTCCGGCGATGACGACGCTTTCAACGCGGACATCCTCGGCGTGTTCGATGACGTTGCCGCGGGGAGCCTCGTCCACCTGCCAGTTCCTGAGCAGCACGCCGCGCACGGGGCTTTTTTCGAAACCGCGGATGTAGACGCCGTACTTCGTCTTCCGGCAGCGGATATTTTCCATCCCGATGCGGCGCACCAGCGGCAGGTGCGGCCCGTTGGGGCCTTCCTCGTAGAAGAAGTCGATGTGGAGCAGGGCGTCGGCCACTCGGCCGACCTCGATGTCGCGCACGAAGACGTCCTCGATGATGCCGCCGCGCATGGCGTTGGTCTTCAGCCGGAGCACGCGGTCGAGGTTCGGGCTGTCCATGCGGCAGCGCTCGGCGTAGATGCGGCGGGCGCCGCCGGAGATCTCGCTGCCGATGGTGACGCCGCCGTGGCCGTCTTTCATCACACAATTCCGGATGAGAATGTTTTCGCTCGGCGTGGCCAGGCGGCGGCCGTCGGCGTTGCGCCCGCTCTTGATGGCGATACAGTCGTCGCCGGTGTCAAACAGGCAGTCTTCGATCAGCACGTCGCGCGAGCACTCGGGATCGCAGCCGTCGTTGTTCGGCCCGTGCGAGATGACCTTCACGCCGCGCACGGTGACGTTCGTGCACAGCACCGGGTGGATCTCCCACATGGGCGAGTTGCGGATGGTGACGCCCTCGACGAGCACGTTCCGGCAGCGGAGGAGCTGAATGAAGTTGGGACGTAGATAGGAGCCTTCGCCGAAGGAGCGCTCCGCGGGCGCGACGCCTGACTCCACCATCCGGATGAGCCGCTCGCGCGCGGGCCCCTGGTGCGGCTGGCCTTTGGTCCAGCCGCAGTCGGAGCGGCCCTTCCACGGCCACCAATGTTCGCAGTCGGCCCGCCCGTCGAGCACGCCCGCGCCGGTGACGGCGATGTCCCGCTGGTCCAGTGCGTAGATCAGCGCCGAATAATTCCGGCACTCCATGCCTTCCCAGAAAGCCGGCACCAGGGGCAGGTAGCGGCGCGGGTCGGTGAAGAAACGCAGCGTTGCGCCCTCCTCAAGATGCAGATTCACGCCGGAGCGCAGATGGACGGCGCCAGTGAGCCAGTCGCCCTTCGGGACGACGACGCGCCCGCCGCCGGCTTCATGGCAGGCGCGGATGGCCGCAGCGATGGCATCAGTGCAGTCGCGCTCGCCGTCTCCTCGCGCGCCGTAGCGGGCGATGTCGAAATCCCGCGCTGGAAACTGGGGCGGCCGGATGCGTTCAAGCAGGCGGGCGGCGTATGACCAGGCGGATTCGGACTGCGCTGTGACGAGGGCGGACATCGGCCCGAAGGCTGCTGCGGCTCCGGCGCTGAGAAAGGCGCGCCGTGTGGGGCGGGGAGGCTTTGCAGACATATCCATCTTCTTTTATGGCACGGACGCGCACCCCACGGGCGGCGGGGGCGAACCGCCTTCAGCGTACTGGTACCAGTGCGTCGGTTTGCTAGATCCAGGCGCGGGAAAGTTCCATTGAGCGCACCAATTCTGTCGCACACGCTGAGATTGTTCGGGCGTGGCAGAGCGTTCTCGTCATGCACGTTCAATGCGGGGCCATTTCCGGACAACGCGATTTGAAGCGGAGGAGGTAAACCCGAAATGAGAACTACCTGGTCGTGGATCTTTGTGGGGCTGCTGGCGGGTGTCCTGTTCAGCGCCCCTGCGAGTGCGACGATCATCACCATCAACGGCAGTGACTTTACGAACGGGCTTTCATCGCAGACCATTGGCGGCCTCAACTGGGTGGCAACGCAGTCTTCCGGCCCGCAGCGCACTTTCCAGAAGAAGACGCTGGGCGGCTATACCGGTGTTGGTCTTTCGGGAGGCGCCACCAGCGATGAAATCGACATCGGCGAGTTCCTGACGGCATCCATCCCCGTTGGCGGCCTCCCATTCTGGGTGCCGTCCATCACCATCGGCGTGTTGTTTGACGGGCCCGAATTCGGCGACGTGCAGGAAGTAGCCAAGGTCACGATCAACAGCCTGAGCCTGGGCTCCCAGAGCTACACTTTGACCAACACGTTTCAGTCGTCCATTTCCGATGTCGCGGTCTGGAGCGGGCCTGGCACGGTAGCCAACCTCTCCCAGTCCACATCGACGGGTGGGGCTGTCTGGCGGATCACCAATCCGTTCGGTGCGATCAACGATATCACCAGCATTCAATTTACGGCCCTCGCCGGCAGTTGTGGGTCCGGATCATGCAATAACCAGTCCGACTTCACGCTGGTGCAGTTGCAGTATGAGCCAATTCCCGAGCCGGGCACCTATGCCATGCTGGGCCTTGGCCTGATCGGCCTCGGCCTGCTGGCGCGGCGCCGGAAAGCCTAACGCGTTTCCCGTCGGCGATATTCTGTGCCGGAAAGGGCCTCCTGGGGGAGGCCTTTTCCATTTCGTCCGCTGAGCGTCTCACGGTTCAAGTAAGGGGAGCCTTTGAGGCGGCCGTTCGACAAGCGGCAGCAGCGACGGCGAGGCCGGATCATGCGCGCGGTGGCGCGCCAGCGCCAGGCGCCGGTGACGGACTGCGTAGCAGTAGAGGCAGCCGTGCGGGCAGGTGTCATAGTCGCCGATGTCCCGTGACTCGTGACAGGCGCAGCCTGGGCGGTTCCCCCTGAGCGGCGCATCGAGCGGCTCGCCGCTGATGCGGGCCAGGCGGCGCACATCGACACAGCGGGCCTCCTCCACTCCCGGCGCCAGAAACTGCGGCTGCGAGCAGAGCGTGAGCCGCATGCCGTGGCGCCTTGCAATCGATGCCAGCTCCGTGGTCAGGGCGTGTTTGACCGCATCGGGCGGATCCTCCCACGTGAAACCGTGGCGCCGCGCCGCGGCATCGAGGTTGCGCCGCGATTTTGCGTAGATCTGCGCGAAGCTGATGACGGCCTCGTTGGTAGCGCCTTCGAGCCGTGCGGCGAGTTCGCTGAAATTGGCGAGGTGGAATTCCGGCGGCGTCAACGAAGTCACAAGCACCGGGTCGTAGCGCCACACCGGGCACAGGGGATGAACCTCCCGCGCCAGCCGGTGGATCTGCTCCACCGCCCTGTCCACCGGAATGACGGCCGGCTCGATGGCGCGTGGATAACTCGTGACGGTGAACTGCACCACGAACGGCCGGCCGAAATCGCGCAGGCGGTCCAGACGCTCGAGCAGCGGACCGAAGTTGCGTGTCCAGAAGACGAATCCGGTCACGCGAGCGGGCCTGAGATCCACCCGGTAGGGCTGGCCCGAGTATGGATTGCGGACCAGCGCAAATCCCTCTTCCAGCCGGTGCAGGAACCACCGGGCATAAAAGGCAGGAATATCGGTGCGGTAGCTGGCGGAGACGATCACACGGCGCCTGATTCCAGTATCGCGCCGGCCGCCGGTCAGGCGCCGCGGAAGGCGGCCGAAAGCTTGCGCCAGGTCTCGCGCAGGTCCTCGGGCATGACCCGCGTTTCGGCGATGGTGGTCATGAAATTGGCGTCGCCGGTCCAGCGCGGCAGCACGTGCATGTGGAGGTGGCCGGCGATGCCGGCGCCGGCGCATTCGCCCAGGTTCATCCCCAGGTTGAAGCCCTGCGGCCGGTAAACGGAGCGGAGGCAACGCACCGCCTGGCGCGTCATCTCGAACAGCTCGAACGACTCCTCGTCGGTGAGGTCCTCGAGCTGGGCCACATGGCGGTAGGGAGTGATCATCAGGTGCCCGGTGGTGTAGGGGAACAGGTTCAGCAGCGCATAGTTCAGGCGGCCGCGCACGAGAATGAGGTTTTCTTCGTCGCGGTCCTCGCGCGCCTTGGCGCAGAAGATGCACTCGTCACCGGGCGAGACGGTGCTCACGTAGTGATAGCGCCAGGGGCTCCAGAGCCGGTCCATCGGCGCAACGGCCCCCTGTTCAGCCTTGCGGCGCCGCGGGCGGCTGCGTGTCCTGATTCACCAGGTCCTTGAGTTCCTTGCTGGGCTTGAAATACGGGATTCGCTTGGCGGGCACGTCGACGCGTTCGCCAGTCTTCGGGTTGCGGCCGACGCGCGCCTTGCGCTGCCGCGTGCGGAAGCTGCCGAAGCCGCGGATCTCGATCTTGTCGCCTTCGCGCAGGGCGCGGACGACGCTGTCGAAGATGGCTTCGACGATCACCTCCGACTCTTTCCGGGTGAATTCGCAGACTCGCGAGATTTCCTCAATCAGATCAGCTTTCGTCATCTTGTTTCCGTTCCTCTTGAGATGGCTCGCCGGACGCTGCCGCCTCCTGCGCCCCGGGCTGGCCGCCGTGGAGCGCCTCCTCGATGTGCTGCTTGACCTCGGCCGCCTGCCGCTGATAGTCGCCGAGCCGCTCCAGTTCGCGCGCGGCCTCGGTGGTGACCAGGCTGAGCCCGATGCGTTTTTCGGCCTCGTTCATCTTGATGATGCGGAAGGTCATCTCCTCGCCGATGGGCAGCGGCGGCGACTGGCGGCGCATCTCCGGCGGAATTTCCGAATTGTGGCACAGGCCTTCGACGCCGGGCGCAAGTTCGACGAAAACGCCGAAGCCGGCCGCGCGCGTGGGCCTGCCCTGGACCAGGTCCCCCACCTGGTGCTCGTGGAAGAACGTCTCCCAGGCGTCGGGCTGAAGCTGCTTGATGCCGAGCGAAAGCCGGCGGTTGGGCGCGTCGATGCTGAGAATGACCGCCTGGACCACCTGGCCCTTCTTGAGCACTTCGGACGGATGCTGGATACGGCGTGTCCAGCTCAGGTCGCTCACATGCACGAGGCCGTCGATGCCCTCCTCGATTTCCACGAAGGCGCCAAAATCGGTCAGTTTGCGGACGCGGCCTTCGACGACACTACCAACCGAGTAGCGCTGATCAACGGTGGTCCAGGGGTCCGGTTCGAGCTGCTTGATGCCGAGCGAAATGCGGCGCTCGTGCGGCTTGACGTCGAGCACGACGCTTTCCACGTTGTCGCCGACCTTGACCACCTTCGACGGGTGCTTCATGCGCCGGCTCCAGGTCATCTCGGAGATGTGAATGAGGCCTTCGACGCCCGGTTCGAGTTCGACGAACGCGCCGTAGTCAGTGACGCTGACCACGCGCCCGATGACGCGCATGCCGGGCTGATAGCGCTCGCCGACGGTCTCCCAGGGATCGGGCAGCACCTGCTTGAGGCCGAGCGATATGCGTTCTTTTTCGCGGTCGAACTTGAGCACCTTGACGGTGATCTCCTGCCCTACCTGGAGCACGTCCTGCGGGTGCGCCACCCGGCCGTAGGAGATGTCGGAGACGTGCAGCAGACCGTCGATGCCGCCGAGGTCGATGAAAGCGCCGTATTCGGTGAGATTCTTCACCACGCCGGTGATGAGGTCGCCTTCCTTGAGATGCTCCAGCAGCGCCTGCTTGCGGGCCTGGAGCTCTTCTTCGAGCACGGCCTTGCGCGAGACGACGATGTTGTTGCGGCGCCGGTTGAGCTTGAGCACCTTGACGGCGATGTCCATACCGATGAAGGCGTCGAGGTTGTGAACGGGGCGGATGTCGACCTGGGTGGAAGGCATGAAGGCGTTCAGGCCCACGTCGACGCTCAGGCCGCCCTTGACGCGGCCAGTGACGCGGCCGCTGACGATAAGCCCTTCGCGGTAGGCCTTGTCGAGCGTCTCCCAGGCGCGGATGCGGCTGGCCCGCTCGTGCGACAGCAGGATGTAGCCTTCCATCTCGCCGCGGCGGTCGATCATCACCTCGAGCGAGTCGCCGGGCTGATAGGCGACCGTGCCCTCCGGCGTCCTCACCTGCTCGATGGGGACGAAGCCCTCCTGCTTGAGTCCGACATCGACAATCAGGCCCTGGGGCGTGACGGCCAGCACATGGCCCATCATCACCTCGCCTTCGGCGGGCGGCGCCAGATGGCTGTAGTCGTCAAGCAGTTGCTCGTAGTTCTCTTCGCCGTTGGCGGGATACTCCACCGGACGGTCTTCCTGGTTGCCGGTCATGCCCCAGACTCCCGAATCGCCTCGTGTTGCACCGTATTCGCCGGTTCGGCGGCCCGCCGGGCCCGCTCGACAACGGGGAGCTGTGGCCGGAAGGGCATCGAACCTGGTGGCCGCCTTTCGGGAAACGGTGATGGCCGCCGCCTTTCAGATGAAATACAAATCATTGAAAGAGCGACACTTCAGAACTATACAGGAGCCCGCCGGGCTTGTCAACCGCACTGCTGGCGCACGCTCGAGGGCGCTGCGGCAGCGGATGCAAATCAGCGCCGGCTGCGCTATATTGGAATCGACGCCTCGGCTGACGGCTGACGCGATGTGGACAGGTGGCCGAGTGGTTAATGGCAGCAGACTGTAAATCTGCCGCTCCTTGCGAGCTACGGAGGTTCGAATCCTCCCCTGTCCACCACCCCCCTTGGCCCGGTGCAGGTTCTTCTTCGGGCCGCGCGCCGGCGAAAGCAGCGGCTGGGGCTTGCACTTGCCTCGTGCAGGTGCGCTAAAGTAGTGGAAGAGCCGATGTAGCTCAGGTGGTAGAGCGCGTCCTTGGTAAGGACGAGGTCACCAGTTCAAGCCTGGTCATCGGCTCCAGAGATTTTCTTCGATTCGTTCTGGTCCCCCGCAGTCTCCGGCGGGCCCGGCCTCCGCGCCCGCGCCCACCTGCCAGACGGCGAACCAGGAGAAATCACAAAGCAGGACAGGGAGCCGCTCGCATGGCGAAAGAGAAATTTGACCGCAGCAAGCCGCACGTCAACATTGGGACGATTGGCCACATTGATCACGGCAAGACGACGTTGACGGCGGCGATCACGAAGGTGCTGTCGAAGCACAATCCGAGGGTGCAGTTCCGGAGTTTTGATTCGATTGACAACGCGCCGGAGGAGAAGGCGCGTGGCATCACGATTGCGGTGGCGCACGTCGAGTACGAGACGGCGAAGCGGCACTATGCGCACGTGGACTGTCCGGGCCACGCCGACTACATCAAGAACATGATTACGGGCGCGGCGCAGATGGACGGGGCGATTCTGGTGGTGGCGGCGCCGGACGGGCCGATGCCGCAGACCCGCGAGCATGTGCTGCTGGCGCGGCAGGTGGGGGTGCCCTACATTGTGGTGGCGCTGAACAAGGTGGACATGATGGACGACCCGGAGCTGCTGGAGCTGGTGGAGCTGGAGCTGCGGGAGCTGTTGAAGAGCTATGGATTTCCGGGCGACGAGGTGCCGATTGTGCGGGTGAGCGCGCTGAAGGCGCTGAATGGGGATCCGGAGGCGGAGAAGCAGATTGAGGAGCTGATGGAGGCGGTGGACAACTACATTCCGCTGCCGCAGCGGGATGTGGACAAGCCGTTTCTGATGCCGATTGAGGACATTTTTTCGATCCAGGGCCGCGGGACGGTGGTGACGGGCCGGATTGAGAAGGGCAAGATCAAGGTGGGCGACGAGGTGGAGATTGTCGGGTTCCGGCCGACGCGGAAGACGGTGGTGACCGGGGTGGAGATGTTCAAGAAGCTGCTGGACGAGGGGATTGCGGGCGACAACGTGGGGCTGCTGCTGCGGGGCGTGGAGAAGGACGAGGTGGAGCGGGGCCAGGTGCTGGCCAAGCCGGGTTCGATCACGCCGCACACGAAGTTCAAGGGCGAGGTGTACGTGCTGTCGAAGGAAGAGGGCGGCCGTCACACGCCGTTTTTCTCGGGCTACCGGCCGCAGTTTTACTTCCGGACGACGGACGTGACCGGGGTGGTGAAGCTGCCCGAGGGGGTGCAGATGGTGATGCCGGGCGACAACGTGTCGCTCGAGGTGGAGCTGATCACGCCGGTGGCGATGGAGAAGGGGCTGCGCTTTGCCATCCGCGAAGGCGGCCGCACCGTCGGCGCCGGCACGGTGACCGAGATTCTGGAGTAGCGTTTGCGGGCGCGGCGGCTGCGAGGGCCGCCGCGTTCGATGTAAGATAGGAAGAGTTTGGCCCCAGGGGCTTAGGTTAACGGTAGACCGGCGGTCTCCAAAACCGCGAGTGGGGGTTCGATTCCCTCAGCCCCTGCCACCCCCTTTTCGGATTCTCGAGACAGGAGGCGCCTGGATCCGGCGGCCCGCCGCCGGGGGGCGAACGTTTCCGGCCGGAGCGGTCTTCGGCTGGGAGAAAAGCGGCAACAGCAGGTACCCAGAATGGCCACGAAACCGATCGCAGCGAACAGCGGCAGTCAGTCCGCGACGAAGGGCCCCGCCGGCTGGCTGACCGCAGCGAAGGAATACCTTGAAGATCTCAAGGCCGAGATGCGCCGTGTCACATGGCCGACGCGGAAGCAGGTGCAGGCGACCACGGCGGTGGTCATTGCCAGCGTGTTTCTTTTCGCTGCCTATTTCGCCGCCGTGGACATGATTCTCGGCCGGGCCATCACTAAGGTGTTCGATACCCTGGCCCGGCGCTAGCGGCCAGGGGACGCAAGGGACGAATCGAGCGATGCCGGAACAGGAATTTGAACCGCAGGGCGAGCAGCCGCAGGCCGAGCCATCCGCGCAGGCCGGCGAGGCCGCCGAGGCATCCGCAACTGCGCCTCCGTCTTTGGATGGCGGCGAGGCGACGGGCGCCGCCGCAGAGGCGGCCGCGTCCGGCATGAAGTGGTACATCATCCACACGTACAGCGGCTTCGAGCAGAAGGTGGCCGAATCGCTGCGGGCGCGCGCCGAAGCCTACGGGTTTTCGCACAAGATCGGACAGATCCTCATTCCCACTGAGGAGGTCGTCGAGCTTCGCAACGGCAGGAAGGTGACCAGCAAGCGCCTGCTGTATCCGGGCTATGTCATGGTGCAGATGGCGATGGACGATGACCTCTGGCACCACATCAAGAACACGCCGCGCGTGACCGGCTTCGTCGGCGGCGGCAACACACCGGTGCCCCTTTCCGATGCCGAGGTCGACGCGGTGCTGAACCGCCAGGCCACCTCGGCCGAGCGGCCGCGGCCGAAGCTGACCTTCGAGAAGAACGAGACGGTGCGCATCATCGACGGGCCGTTCGCCAGCTTCCAGGGCAAGGTGGACGAAGTGAATCCGGAGCGCAATACGCTGCGGGTGCTGGTGACAATTTTCGGCCGTTCCACGCCGGTGGAGCTGGATTTTCTCCAGGTGGAAAAGGTAAATTAAGCAGCATTTTTTGACCAGGATTTACGGAAAATGGCGAAGAAAGTTACAGCGCAGGTGAAGCTGCAAATTCCCGCGGGCAAGGCGACGCCCGCGCCGCCGGTGGGCACGGCGCTCGGCCCGCAGGGCGTCAACATCATGGAATTCTGCAAGGCGTTCAACGCGAAGACGGCTTCGCAGGAAGGCCTGATCATCCCGGTGGTGATCACCATCTACTCGGACCGTTCGTTTACGTTCATCACCAAGACGCCGCCCGTCGCCGTGCTGGTGAAGAAGGCCTGCAACCTCGCCAAGGGAAGCGCCGAGCCGAACCGGAACAAGGTGGGCAGGATCACGATGAAGCAGGTCGAGGAGATCGCCCGGATCAAGATGCCCGACCTGAACTGCTTCGACCTGGAGGCGGCCATCTCGCAGGTGAAGGGCGCCTGCCGATCGATGGGCGTCGAAGTGGTGCCGTAGGGGCCGGAGGCGTGGACAGCCCCTCGGCAGGCGTGGTAAGCTGAAAAAGTCCCCGTTCTTTTACATCCGTTGCCGTCAGCGTGCGGCCCCGCGCCGGGCGCGGGCACGTCAAGTTGGGAGGCGCCGGAAGCCGGACACACCAGGCAGGCGGCGCCGTTTGGACCAGTCAAAATATGGCACGAAAACCAGGAAAAAAATACCTTGCCGCGGCGCAGCAGGTAGAAAAGCGGCCGTACACGCTGGAAGAAGCGATTCCGCTTGTCCAGAAACTGAAGTTCACCCGCTTTGACGAGACCGTCGAGGTGCACATGCGCCTGGGCGTCGACCCGCGCCACGCCGACCAGATGGTGCGGGGCACGGTGGTGCTGCCGCACGGGCTGGGCAAGACGAAGCGCGTGCTGGTCATCGCCTCCGGCGAGAAGATCCGCGAGGCGGAGGCCGCCGGCGCCGATTACGTGGGCGGCGAGGACATGATCGAGAAGATCCAGAAGGAGAACTGGTTGGACTTCGACGCGGTCATCGCCACGCCGGACATGATGCGTTCGATGGCCCGCCTTGGCAAGATCCTCGGTCCGCGGGGGCTGATGCCGAACCCGAAGACGGGCACGGTGACGATGGACGTGGCCCGGGCGGTGCAGGAAGTGAAGGCGGGCAAGGTCGAGTTCCGCGTCGACAAGACGGGAGTCATCCACGCGCCGGTGGGCAAGGTGAGCTTTCCGACGGACAGGCTGCTTGAAAACGCCAGCACGCTCATTCAGGCGGTGGTGCGCGCCAAGCCTCCGGCCGCCAAGGGGCGCTACGTGAAGAGCGTGACGGTGTGCTCGACGATGGGGCCGGGCGTGAGTCTCGACGTGACGCCCTACAACATGCGCATTGTCTGAGGCGGCGCGGGAGGAACATCGATGAAGGACAGGAAAAAGAAGCAGCAGGATCTTGAACAGCTCCGCCAGGACCTCCTGGCCTGCGCCACCGTCTTCGTGACGTCTTTTGACAAGCTCACCGTGGCCCAGGATTTCGAGCTGCGCAAGACGGTGCGCGCCGCGGGCGGCCGCTACCGCGTGGTCAAGAACACGCTGGCCGAGAAGGCCGCCGCCGGACTGCCGGCCGAGGCGGTGCTGAAGAACCTGCGGGGCACCACCGCCGTGGCCTTCACCGCCGGCGACCCGGTGGCGCTGGCCAAGGCGCTGAGCGAGTACGCGAAGGCCAATCCGGCCATCACGTTCAAGGCGGGCCTGGTGGAGGGCCGCGCGATCGACCTGAAGGCGATCGAAGAGCTGGCCAACATGCCGCCGAAGGAAGAGATTTACGCGAAGCTGCTCTACCTGATCAATGCCCCGGCGCAGCGGCTGGTGACGGCGTTGCAGGGAGTGGCGCGCAACCTGGCGGTGGTCATCGACCAGGGCGTAAAAGAGAACAAGTTTTCCTCCTAGCCGCAGCGGGCCTCGTCCTGGACATGGTGCCGAGCCGGGCACGCGAGCTGGAGCAAGAAGGGATTTCGAGATAGGGAGAACCGAGAACAATGGCTGACATCAATGCGATTGCTGAACAGATCCAGGGCCTGACCCTGCTGGAGGCCTCCCAGTTGGTGAAGCTCCTGGAAGAGAAGCTGGGCGTTTCCGCCGCCGCTGCTGCCGTTGCCGTCGCCGCTCCGGCGGCCGGCGCCGCCGCGGCTGCGGCTCCTGCCGAGGAAAAGACCGAGTTCAACGTCATCCTGACGTCGGCGGGCTCGAACAAGATCAACGTGATCAAGGCCGTCCGCGAGGTCACCAACCTGGGCCTGAAAGAAGCCAAGGACCTGGTGGAATCCGCCCCGAAGCCGATCAAGGAGGGCGTCTCCAAGGAAGAGGCCGAGGCGATCAAGAAGAAGTTCGTCGAGGCGGGCGCCACGGTCGAGATTCAGTAAGCGCGGTTGGCCGGCAAGGCTTCCGTGCGGCGCGCCGCGAGAGATCGGGATGGCGGAGAGCCTTCCCGCAGGGGGAGGGCAGCTTCCGTGTCAGCGCTCGCGGCGCTGCCGTTTGACCTTGCGCGCGCCGCTCTGCTACACTTGGAGCATCAGAATCTGGAGCCGTACCGGGAAGCGCCGCGCCTGTGCCATCCGTTGTTTGCAAACCGTCCGCGCCTGAGCGGAGCGGGGCAACCGTGCTTCGTCCGCCCGTCCCGTGCGCCTGCGGTGTTTCTTCCCTGCCTTGCGATGGCGGCTCCCTGAAGACTACTTTCCGTCGTCCATCCTTGCCCTTGGTGACAGACGTCCCTGCGCCGGGCATCTCCCAGGAAACATACGAATCATTCATCGGCGCGCAGCCCCAGGCGGCGCGCCCCTGCCGCGCCGCGGCCTGCTGGCCGGCGGCGTGAGCGCAGAAGGAGTGGAGAATGGCAACTGCTTCGGCTGGCACGCCTCAGGAACGCGTCGACTTTTCCAGGGTCAAGACGACCATCCCGATCCCCAACCTCATCGAGGTGCAGAAGCGCAGCTACGAGCGCTTTCTGCAAATGGACCTGCTGCCGAGCGAGCGCGACGACATCGGTCTGCAAAGCGTCTTCCAGAGCGTCTTCCCGATCACCGATTTCCGCGGCTACTCGGAGCTCGAGTTCGTTGACTACACCATCGGCAACTGGGAATGCAAGTGCGGCCACCTGAAGGGGCTGAACCACCTGCGCACGGTGTGCCGGAATCCAGCCTGCGGGGCGATGGTCCGCACCGACCCCTTCCATCCGGGCGACGTGATCTGCCCGAAGTGCGGCACGTTCAACAAGAACGTGGTCACCTTCTGCCCGCGCTGCGGCGACCCGGTGGGGTTGCAACTGAAGTATGACCAGGCGGAGTGCGAGGAGCGCGGCATGACCTTCGCCGCGCCGCTCAAGGTGACCATCCGCCTGAAGATGTACGACAAGGACGAGCAGGGCAACCGCAGCCTGCGCGACATGAAGGAGCAGGAGGTCTTCTTCGGCGAGATTCCGCTGATGACGCCCAACGGCACGTTCATCATCAACGGAACCGAGCGCGTCATCGTCAGCCAGCTGCACCGCTCGCCGGGAGTCTTCTTTGAGCGGCTTCCCGTCCAGAACTATTTCCTCGGCAAGATCATTCCCTACCGCGGCTCCTGGGTGGAGTTCGAATACGACAACAAGAACCTGCTCTACGTGCGTATTGACCGGAAGCGGAAGTTCTACGGCACCGTCTTCCTGCGCGCGCTGGGGATGAAGAGCGACTCTGAGATCCTGAAGGCCTTCTACCGGATCACGACGCTCCAGCTCAAGGACGGCAGGATCTTCTGGAAGGTGGACGATTCGCTGGTGGGCATGAAGCTGGCGCAGGCAATCACGGCAAAGAACGGCGAAGTGATCCACCCGGCCCACCGCAAGGTGCGCGAGGCCACAATTGAATCTCTAAAGAAGGCGAAGATCGAAGCCGTCGAGGTGACCACTGCCGATCTGGAAGGTGCCTGGGTGGCCAGCGACGTCATCGACATGGAAACCGGCGAGGTGCTTGCCGAAGCCAACCAGGAGCTGACCAGCTCGCGGCTGGCCCAGATTCTGGACGCCGGCATCGGGTCGCTGGAGGTCTTCTTCCCCGAGCGTGATGACGTGGGCGTGGTGATCTCGGCCACGCTGAAAAAGGATCCCATCAAGACGCCGAACGAGGCGCTGATGGAGATCTACAAGAAGCTCCGGCCGGGCGACCCGCCGACGCTGGACACCGCGCAGCAACTGTTCCACGGCATGTTCTTCGACCCGCGCAAGTACGACTTCTCGCGCGTGGGCCGGATGAAGTTCAACATCAAGATTTACGACAACGCCGAATACGCGCCGGAAGGCTGGATCGAGCAGCAGCGGCAGCGCAAGGCCGCCGGCGAGCCCTACGTGAGCGAAAATCCGCTCGACCGGCGGACACTGGACCGGCAGGACTTCATCGACACGATCCGTTACCTGCTCCGGCTGCGCAAGGGCATCGGCACGGTGGACGACATCGACCATCTCGGCAACCGCCGCGTGCGCGCGGTGGGCGAGCTGCTGGAGAACCAGTTCCGCATCGGACTGGTGCGCATGGAGCGGGCCATCAAGGAGAAGATGGCCGTTTACCAGGAAATGTCGACGGCGATGCCGCACGATCTGGTGAACGCGAAGCCGGTCATGGCGGCAATCCGCGAGTTCTTCGGCTCCAGCCAGCTTTCGCAGTTCATGGACCAGACCAACCCGCTGTCGGAGATCACCCACAAGCGCCGTCTGTCGGCGCTCGGTCCCGGCGGGTTGAGCCGCGAGCGCGCCGGCTTCGAGGTTCGCGACGTGCACCCGACCCACTACGGGCGCATCTGCCCCATTGAGACGCCGGAAGGGCCCAACATTGGCCTCATCAGCTCGCTGAGCTGCTTTGCGCGCATCAACGAGTACGGCTTCATTGAAAGCCCGTACCGGCGCGTGGTCAACGGCGTGGTGCAGGACGAGGTCCGCGTGGTCAACCCCGGCGGCTCGAACCTGAAGGTCGGCCAGGTGCTGTCGCGCAAGGAGGCTGACAGGATCCTGGCCGCATTCGCGGGCAAGGAGAATCCGCCCGAGTTCGAAGCCCACTGCGATTATCTGTCGGCGTGGGACGAGGACCGCTACGTGATCGCGCAGGCCAACCTGCGGCTCGACAAGGACGGGCGCATCCTCGACGAGCTGGTCAACGCGCGCAAGGCGGGCAACTTCACGCTGGTCGAGCGCGAACAGATCCAGTACATGGACGTGAGCCCGAAACAGCTGGTAAGCGTGGCGGCCTCGCTGATCCCGTTCCTGGAGAACGACGACGCCAACCGCGCGCTGATGGGCTCGAACATGCAACGTCAGGCGGTGCCGCTGCTGCGCGCTGAAGCGCCGATCGTCGGCACGGGCATGGAGGCGGTGACGGCGCGCGACAGCGGCGCGGTGGTCATCTGCCGCCGCTCGGGCATCGTCGACAGCGTCGACAGCGAACGCATCATCGTCCGCGTCGAAGGCGGCGTCCATGAAGGGCAGATGTCGCGCGAGGTCGGAGCCGACATCTATCCGCTGATCAAGTTCAAACGCTCCAATCAGAACACCTGCATCAACCAGAAGCCGATCGTGAAGGTCGGCCAGCGGGTGAAGAAGGGTGACGTGCTCGCCGACGGGCCCTGTACCGATCACGGCGAGCTCGCGCTCGGCCGCAACGTGCTGGTCGCCTTCATGCCGTGGCGCGGGTACAACTTCGAAGACGCCATCATCGTCAGCGAGAAGCTGGTGAAAGAAGACTGGTACACCTCGATCCACATCGAGGAGTTCGAGACCGAGGCTCGCGACACCAAGCTCGGTCCCGAAGAGATCACCCGCGACATTCCGAACATCAGCGAAAGCTTCCTGAAGAACCTCGACGAGAGCGGCATTATCCGTATCGGCGCCAAGGTCAAGCCCGGCGACATCCTCGTCGGCAAGGTGACGCCGAAGGGCGAGACGCAGCTCACGCCTGAGGAAAAGCTGTTGCGGGCGATCTTCGGCGAGAAGGCGGGCGACGTCAAGGACGCTTCGCTCTACTGTCCGGCGGGCATCGAGGGCGTGGTGGTGGACGCCAAGGTCTTCTCGCGCAAGGGCGCCGACCAGGACGAGCGCAGCAGGGCCATTCTGGAAGCCAAGATGGAAAAGCTGCGGCGCAATCTCGAAGACGAGAAGCGCATCCTGGCTGACGAGCGCGCCAAGCGGCTCGAGCAGCTCTTCGAAGGCAAGGAGCTGCTGGCCGACCTGCACGACGAAAAGACCAACAAGAAGCTGCTGGCCAAGGGCACGCCGCTCACCCGCGATGTGCTCGAGAAGCTGAAGGCGCGCGACCTGAAGCGCATGAGACTCAGCGGCAAGGATCCGCGGCTCAACGAAGCCATCGACGAGATCGAGGAGCTGACCTCGCGCCAGATCGCGGTGCTTGAAAAGATCACCCACGAAAAGATCGAAAAGCTCAAGAAGGGCGACGAGCTGCCGCCCGGCGTGATCAAGGTGGTCAAGGTCTACATCGCCATGCGGCGCAAGCTGAGCGTGGGCGACAAGATGGCCGGCCGCCACGGCAACAAGGGCGTCATCTCGAAGGTGGTTCCCGAAGAGGACATGCCCTACCTCGAAGACGGTACGCCGGTGGAGATCATCCTGAACCCGCTTGGGGTGCCGTCGCGCATGAACGTCGGCCAGATCCTGGAGACCCACCTCGGCTGGGCCGGCCTGAAGCTCGGCAAGCGGTACGCGACGCCGGTCTTTGACGGCGCCACCGAAGAGGACATCAAGCGCGAGCTGGCCGAGGCGGGCATTCCGACCTCGGGCAAGGTGACGCTGTACGACGGCATGACCGGACAGCCGTTCGAGCAGCCGGTGACGGTTGGCGTCATTTACATGCTCAAGCTGAGCCACCTGGTGGACGACAAGATTCACGCCCGCTCCATCGGACCTTACTCGCTCATCACCCAGCAGCCGCTGGGCGGCAAGGCGCAGTTTGGCGGCCAGCGCTTCGGCGAAATGGAAGTCTGGGCGCTGGAGGCCTATGGCGCTGCCTATGTGTTGCAGGAGCTGCTGACGGTGAAGTCGGACGACGTTTACGGGCGCGCCAAGATCTACGAGGCGATCGTCAAGGGCCAGGCGGCGGCCGAGCCCGGCGTGCCCGAGTCCTTCAACGTGTTGATCCGCGAATTGCAGGCGCTGTGCCTGGACGTGGAACTGATCAAGAGAAGCCGCGAGCCGTTCGAGACGGCGCTGGCTGCGGACTGATTCCGGAAAGGACAGGAGGCGAACATGTACAGATCCAGCCCTTACGACCGATCGAGCCTGATTGCCGACTTCGATTGCATCCGCATCAGCCTGGCCTCGCCGGAAAAGATCCGCAGCTGGTCCCACGGCGAGGTGACCAAGCCGGAAACGATCAACTACCGGACGTTCAAACCGGAGCGCGACGGGCTGTTCTGCGCACGCATCTTCGGGCCGATCGCCGACTGGGAGTGCCTCTGCGGCAAGTACAAGCGGATGAAGCACCGCGGCGTCATCTGCGACAAGTGCGGCGTCGAGGTGACGCTGTCGCGGGTGCGCCGCGAGCGCATGGGCCACATCGAGCTGGCCAGCCCGTGCTCGCATGTCTGGTTCTTCAAGGGCCTGCCATCGCGCATCGGCTACCTGCTGGACATCACGCTGCGGGACCTGGAACGCGTCCTCTACTATGAGGCCTACGCCGTCATTGACCCGGGTGAAGTGCCCGGGCTGATGAAGGGCGAGGTCATCACCGACGAGCGCAAGCGGCAGCTCGAGGCGGAATATCCGGGCAAGTTCGTCGCGATGATGGGCGCCGAGGGCATTCGCGAGCTGCTCCGCCGGCTTGACATCGAGGCTCTCTCGGCCGAAATCCGCGAAAAGATGAAGACCGAGCAGAGCCAGCAGAAGAAGCTGAAGTACGCCAAGCGGCTGCGCGTGGTGGAAAGCTTCCTGCGCTCGGGCAACAAGCCGGAGTGGATGATCCTGAGCGTGCTGCCGGTGATTCCGCCGGAGCTTCGCCCGCTGGTGCCCCTGGATGGCGGCCGCTTCGCCACCAGCGACCTGAACGACCTCTACCGGCGCGTCATCAACCGTAACAACCGGCTCAAGAAGCTGATCGAGCTGCATGCGCCGGACGTGATCGTCCGCAACGAGAAGCGCATGTTGCAGGAGGCGGTGGACGCGCTGTTCGACAACGGCCGCCGCGGCCGCGTGCTGCGCGGAGCCAACAACCGGCCGCTGAAGTCGCTCTCCGACGCGCTCAAGGGCAAGCAGGGCCGGTTCCGCCAGAACCTGCTCGGCAAGCGCGTGGACTATTCGGGCCGTTCGGTGATCGTGGTCGGCCCCGAGCTGAAACTTCACCAGGCGGGCCTGCCGAAGAAGATGGCGCTTGAGCTGTTCAAGCCGTTCATCTACCACCGGCTCGAGCAGCGCGGCCACTGCACGACGATCAAGCAGGCCAAGGAGCTGGTCGAGCAGCAGGACCCGGTAGTCTGGGACATCCTCGAAGAGGTGGTGAAGGACCATCCGATCCTGCTCAACCGCGCGCCCACGCTGCACCGTCTCGGCATCCAGGCCTTCGAACCGGTGCTGGTGGACGGCAAGGCGATCAAGATCCATCCGCTGGTCTGCACGGCGTTCAACGCCGACTTCGACGGCGACCAGATGGCGGTGCACATCCCGCTGTCGCCGGAGGCGCAGATCGAATCCCACGTGCTGATGCTGAGCTCGCACAACATCCTGTCGCCGGCGCACGGCGCGCCCATTGCCGTGCCGACGCAGGACATGGTGCTGGGGCTGTACTATCTGACCAAGGCGCGGCACGGCGCCCGTGGCGAGGGCAAGAAGTTCGCCTCGGTTGAGGACGTGCTCATCGCCTATGAGATGGGCGAGGTGGAGACGCAGACGCCCATCACGCTGCGCTACACCGGCAAGGTGCTGGACCTGTCCACGGCGCGCGATCCGCAGGACCTGATGCACATCGAGCCGGTCGAGTACCGCAAGACCGACATGGAGACCACCGTCGGCCGGGTGCTGCTGAACGACATCCTGCCGCCGGAGCTGCCCTTCATCAACGGCCTGCTGAAAAAGAAGGGACTCACGCAACTGGTCCAGTACTGCTACCTGAAGCTCGGCCTCCAGGCGACCGTGAAGATGCTGGACGACATCAAGGACCTCGGCTTCGCCTCGGCCACGCGGGCCGGCGTCTCCATCGGCATCGACGACATGGTGGTGCCTGAGTCCAAGCCCCGGCTCGTAAAAGAGGCCGAGCGCCAGGTGGTGGAGGTCCAGAACCAGTACCAGGAAGGCGCCATCACCCAGGGCGAGCGCTACAACAAGATCATCGAGATCTGGAACAAGGTGACCGACGAGGTGTCGGCCGAGATGTTCCGCGTCATGGAGGCGGACGACAAGGCCGGCAAGCTGAACCCAATTTACATCATGGCGGACTCCGGCGCGCGCGGCTCCCGGCAGCAGATCCGCCAGCTCAGCGGCATGCGCGGCCTGATGGCGAAGCCCAACGGCGAAATCATCGAGACGCCGATCACGGCCAACTTCCGCGAAGGCCTGAACGTGCTCCAGTACTTCATCTCGACGCACGGCGCGCGCAAGGGCCTGGCGGACACGGCGCTGAAGACGGCCGACTCGGGCTACCTGACGCGCCGCCTGTGCGACGTGGCGCAGGACGTCATCGTCACCGAATACGACTGCGGCACCACCGACGGCATTTACGTCGAACCGATCATCGAGTCGGGCGAAATCATCGAACACCTGCGCGACCGCATCGTCGGGCGCGTGGCGCTCGAAGACCTGAAAGACTACGAGGGCAACCTCCTGGTGCGCGCCAACGAGGAGATCACCGAAGACCTGGCGCAGGCGATCGAGGACGCGGGCATCGACCGCGTCAAGATCCGCTCCGTGCTGACGTGCGAGTCCAAGCGCGGCGTCTGCCAGCTCTGCTACGGCCGCAACCTCGCCACCGGACGGCTGGTGGAGCGCGGCGAGGCGGTGGGCATTATCTCGGCGCAGTCGATCGGCGAGCCGGGCACGCAGCTCACCATGCGCACGTTCCACATCGGCGGCGCGGCGGCGGCGGCGGTGGAGCAGAACAAGCAGGAAGCGCGCTACGACGGCTACGCCCGCTACATCGGCATCAACTTCGTGCGCAACGCTCAGGGCGACATCATCGCGATGAACCGCACCGGGCTGCTCGCGGTGGTCGATGAGAAGGGCCGCGAGCGCGAGCGCTACCAGGTGGTTTATGGCGCCAAGATCCTCGTCGAGGACGGGGCGAAGGTGGAGGCCGGCCAGACGCTGCTCGAATGGGACCCGTTCGCCTTCTCCATCCTCACCGAGGTCAGCGGCGTAGTCCACTTCAAGGACATCATTGAAAACGTCACCTACCACGAGCAGGTGGACGAAGTCACCGGCCTTTCGCAGTGGGTCATCATCGACTCGCAGGACGAGAAGCGCCTGCCGACGATCCTGGTCCGGCCCGAGGGCGGCACCAAGCACGACGAGAAGAAGTACCTGTTGCCGACCAACGCGCACCTGCTGGTGCGCGACGGCAGCGTCGTGCACGCCGGCGACGTGCTGGCCAAGATCCCGCGCGCGACCACGAAGACAAAGGACATCACCGGCGGCCTGCCGCGCGTGGTCGAGCTGTTCGAGGCGCGCAAGCCGCGCGAGGCGGCGGTGATGAGCGAAGTGAACGGCGTGGTGCGCGTCGGCGACGTGGTGAAAGGCTACCGCCGCGTCACCGTCGTCGCCGACGACGGCAGCGAGCGCGAATACCTGATCCCGCGCGGCGTGCACCTGAGCGTGCAGGACGGCGAGCGCGTGAAGGCGGGCGATCCGCTCATGGACGGCCCGCGCAACCCGCACGACATCCTCCGCGTACTCGGCGAGAAGGAAGTCCAGAAGTACCTGGTGAACGAGATCCAGGAGGTGTACCGCCTCCAGGGCGTCAACATCAACGACAAGCACCTCGAGGTGATCGTCCGCCAGATGCTGCGCTGGGTGAAGGTCGAGGACATCGGCGACACGGACTTCCTGCCCGAGGAAGTGGTGGACAAGTTCAAGTTCCGCGAGGAAAATGAACGGGTCCGCCAGGCTGGCGGCCGCCCGGCCATCGGCACGCCGGTGCTGCTCGGCATCACCAAGGCGTCGCTGTCCACCGACAGCTTTATCTCAGCGGCCTCCTTCCAGGAGACCACCCGTGTGCTCACCGAAGCCGCCATCAACGGCAAGGTGGACTACCTGCGCGGCCTGAAGGAGAACGTGATCATGGGGCGGCTGATCCCGGCCGGCACGGGCGCGGAGTACTACCGCCGCACCAAGATCGCCGGCGAGGACGTGGTGGAGGAGCCGGTGGTGCAGGAGCAGGACGTGTTGCTGTCAGAGCCCCTGAACCTCTACGACGAGGAGACGCGCGGCAACTACCTGGCCGGCAGCGAAGGCTCCGACCTCAACTTCGACGACACCTTTGGCGACGCCGAATAACGGCGCGCCGCCTGGGCCACCTCAGAGGGCGGGCTCCCCGCAGGCCCGCCCTCATCGTCCCTCCGTCTCAGCCCGCCGCGTGCGCGAAGGCCAGCACTGAGGGCCGGACGAGCTGCTCCCAGTCCTCCGTGGCCATCTGGATCGAGTCGCGGTGAGTGCCAGCATTGAAGCTGATGGTCTCTTCAGCCAGCAGCAGCCCGTCCACCCACACCGGCATGTCATAGAGCGTTCCGTTGCCGAAGGGCGGCATGGCGCCAAGCTCGCAGTCGGGGAAGAGCTCTTCCAGCTCGCGTTCGGTCGCGAGCCTCAGGTGGCGGCTGCCAAAGGTGTGCCGGAGCTCGTCCAGATCCACGATGCGGTCTGCCGACAGCACTGCCATCGCATAGCCGTCTTCGGAATGCAGCACCACCACCTTGGCGAAGCTCCTCGGCGAGACATGCTCGGCCTGAGCCGTCTCCTTCGCGGTGTAGCTCAACGGATGGCGGTCGTGCCTGTAGGCCACGCCCTTCATCTCCAGGAACGATATCAGACGGTCGAGCGCCTTCATGACGACTTCCTCCTGCGGGGAACCGGCTTCTGGCCGGGAACCTGTTTCCTGTTCATGGCCAGCCCGCCCGGGCTGGACGGCTGGGCGTGGGAGCGGATCCGCTCCACGGCCCAGGTGCGGATGACATGAGGGTGCGATCGCTTGTCCATACGTTGCCTCCCTGAATTCAGCACTGTTCCGGAGGCTCGGCGCGGGGGATTTTCCTCAGCAGTTCCTCCACCTGCTCGAGCCATTCGTGCAACGCCTCCTTGAACGCGCGCTTCGTGGTGTGCCGGATCTCGGCCAACAGCTCCCGCTGCTTGCACTCCAGAAGCTGCGCTAGCAGTTCCCACTCCTCCGGCTTCAGTTGAGGGGCTGCCATGGTCGGTGTCGCCATTTCTGCCTCCTGTCGAACCTTCCGCCCATAAGTTACCCCGAATCGCTTCCGATGGGAAGGGGGATCCGCAACGGTGTGCTACACAGGAGTTGTATGACGCACCAGGGGAGCCGCCGCGCGCGGCGCGCGCCGGGCGGGAGCGCAGGGCGATGAAGGCGTTGCCGCTTCTGCTGTTGTTACAGTTGAGCTCGGCAACGCTCGACCGCCGCACGCTGAACGATTTTGAAAAGTACATGGCGGGGGCCGACGCGGAGATGCTCGAGCGCGCCCGGCAGGCGGGTTCCCGGCCCCGGCCTGGCGTTCCGGCCGAGCCGGTCATCGCGCCGTGGCGCGAGAACAACCCGGCTGAAGTGTTCCACGGGCTGATTCACGACTGGCTCGGGGCGGTTTTCGTCCCCGGCGCCACCGTGGAAGACGCCCTGGGCGTGCTGCGCGACGTGCCGCACTACCCGGAGATCTACAGCGGCGACATTGTCGAAGCGCGGATCCTTTCGAGCTCAGGCAACCGCCGCCGCGTGCTCTTCCGCGTCGTCAAAAAGAAGGTGATTACGGTGGTTCTCGAAACCGAATACGACGTCGAAGACCGGTTCTTCGCCGGCGGGGTGGCGCAGATGTGGTCCCGGAGCACGCGCGTGGCGGAGGTGGAAAACGCCGGCAAGCCGGACGAGCGGGTGAAACCTCCGGACACCGGATGGGGCTTCCTGTGGCGGCTTAACTCCTACTGGCACCTGGAGGAGCGCAGCGGCGGCCTGCTGATGGAATGCCGCGCCGTCTCGCTGACGAGGGACGTGCCGGCAGCGCTCGCCTGGATCATCCGCCCGATGGTGACGAGTCTGCCTCGGGAGGCCCTCTCCGGCACGCTGGTCAAGACGCGGGCGGAGGTGGCGCGGCGGGCCGCCGCGCGCCGCCCTGCCGGTAGGCTTCGTCCAGAAGCTCCACCACGTGCATCACGCGCTGCCCTCTTCCATGCAGCGCCACCCCGGCCCTGAGCTGGATGGCGCAACCGACGTTGGCGGTGGTGACGATGTCCGCTCCGATTGAATTGACCAGCGCCATTTTCTTTTCGAGGATGGATGCGGCCATTTCGTCGTGGACGATGTTATAGACGCCCGCGCTGCCGCAGCAGAGGTCGGCGAGCGGCAGTTCGCGGAACGTCACGCCCGGGACGGCGGCGATCAGGTTGCGCGGCGCCTGGCGGATCTTCTGCCCGTGGGCCAGGTGACAGGAATCCTGGTAGGTGACCACGGCGTCATACGGAATTTCCGGAGGCCGGATGCCAATGTCGTCCAGAAATTCGGTAATATCGCGGACTTTTCTGGAGAAGTCCTCCGCTTTTTCCCGGAATTCAGCGTCATTTTCCAGCAGCCCGTGGTATTCCTTGAGCGTGGAACCGCAGCCGGCGGCGTTGGTGATGATGGCATCGAAATCATCCGAAAGAAACGCCCGGATGTTGCGGCGCGCCAGTTGGCGCGCCTTCTCCTTCAGGCCGGAATGCACGTGGAGAGCGCCACAGCAGGTCTGGTCTTCGGGGATCACCACCTCGCAGCCGTTCTCCTGAAGGACGCGCACCGTCGCCTCGTTCAGGCGGGCTGAGGTGACGTTGGCCAGACACCCGGCGAGAAACGCGACGCGTTTCCTTTTTTTCCCTTTCGCCGGAAAGGTACGGCCGATGGAGGAAAAGAAAAACGGCACTTCGGCTTCCGGCGCAAGCCGTTCGATGCGGCCCAGTTTTCCGAAGAGCTTCAGCAACCCGCTGCCGCGCACCAGGGCCTGAAGGCCGGACGCCTGATAGAGGTACAGGAGCGCGCCCGCCGCCCTGAGCCAGGCGCGGCTCACCAGCAGATGATCGAACACGAGGCGCCGCAGCAGGCGCACATGCCAGGGGCGGCGGATGGAGGCCTCGATTTCGGCGCGCGCCGCCTCGATCAGCCGTCCGTACGGAACGCCCGAGGGACAGGCGCTTTCGCAGCCGCGGCAGGCGAGGCAGAGGTCGAGATGCTCGATGTAGGATGGCGTGATGGCGGCTTGCCCGGTGGCCACCTGGATCATCTGGTAGATGCGGCCGCGCGGCGAGTCCATTTCGAGGCCGAGTTCGCGGTATGTCGGGCACGCGTTCAGGCACAGGCCGCAGTGGACGCATTTGTCCAGGTCGGCGCCTCGCGGAGCATCGGGATGGCGGTTGGGCAGGATGGGCGGGAAGACGGGCGCTTCAGAGGCGGCCATACAGCCTCCCTGGGTTGAGCAGTCCTTTCGGGTCGAAGGCGGCCTTGATTTTCTTCATCCATTCGAGCTCGGGGCCCGGATCGGGCCAGTAGATTTCCGCGGGACCGGACGACCACTCGATCAGCCGGCTCCAGCGCGCATGTCCGGGGTTTAACATCCACCGGACGGCCGCGGCGGCTTCGCTGAATCCGAGATAGCTGATGCCGGTGCCGGCGCGGCAGACGCAGGGGCCGGGCGCAGATTCGAGCACCGGGAGGAGATCGGCCAGCGGATGGCCGGCACGCACGACATACGGCTGCGAGGGCGCGAACTCTTCCACCGCGCGCCAGAGCCGCGCCTCGGCATCAGCGTCGAAAGTCTGCGCTCCTGCCAGCTCGCGGTCGTAGCGGCGGATCAGCGGCTCCGGCCCGCCGGCGCGCACCAGCACGCAGAAGCCATCCAGGCCCGCCAGCGCGGCCGCCGCCGGGTTGAGGACATCGAGGGCGGAAGGCTGGAGCACGCCGCGCAGGATCGCGTCCCGCTGCGCCACGGCCTCCACGGCGGAGCCGAAGCCAAGCGCCCACGTGCGCGTGAGCTCGGGCCTGGGCGCGAGCTTGAAGTTGACCACGGTGATGGCCGCCAGCGTGCCAAAGCTGCCGATGAGCGCCTTGTGGATGTCCAGCCCGGCCACGTTTTTCACCACCATGCCGCCGGTGTCGGCCACCACGCCCTCCGGCGTGGCATAGCGCATGCCGATCACCATGTCCCGTGCCGCGCCGTACTGGCGCCTCCGCGGGCCGGCGCAGTTGGCGGCCACCACACCGCCCACCGTGCCGCTGTCCGCGCAGGGGGGATCCAGAGGGACCATCTGCCGGTGTTCGTCGACAAGCCGCGCCAGCTCCGCCCATCGCATGCCCGCTTCCACGCTGATGGTCAGATCGCGCGGGTCGTACTGCCGCACGCGGTTCAGGGCGAGCGTCTCCAGCACGGCCGCCGTTTCGGCCGCCGGGCCGCCCATGCGGCGCTTCGAGCCGGCGCCCCGGATTTCCACCGTTTCGCCGGCGGCGGCCGCGGCGGCCAGTGCGTCGGCCAGTTCTTTCTCGCTTGCAGGTTGCAACAGGCGCATGATGCGACCGGGTCGATCCCCATTCTGCCAGATGCGGGCGGCCGGCGGCGGCGTTCGCTATGATGCCAGCATGGCCTCACGGCGGAATTTTCTTGGCACCGTGGCCAGCGGGCTGGCCACCAGCCTGGCTGCGCCGGCATCCGTTCTCGGCTCGAACGACCGCATCCGGGTGGGCATCATCGGGCCCGGCTCGCGGGGACAGGAACTGATGCGGCAGGCGCTGGCGTGCGAAAACGTCGAGATCGTGGCGGCGGCGGACGTTTATTCCCGGCGGCTTGAGGAGGCGCGAGCCATTGCGCCGCAGACAAAGACGTTCACCGACTACCGCTCCCTACTTGAGGATGGTTCTGTGGACGCGGTGCTGATCGCCACGCCGCAGCATCTGCACTGCGAGCATTTCGTGGCCGCGCTCGAAGCGGGCAAGCACGTCTATCTTGAAAAGACGATGGCCTTCACCGTGGCGCACGCGAAGAAGATGCGCGAGGCTCATGCGCGCGCCCGCGGCCGTGTCGTCCAGATCGGCCATCAGTCCTGCGCCTCCGGCATGATGGCCGACGCGCGGCTCTTCCTGGCCGAGGAACCCATGGGCAGGATCACGGCGATCCACATGACCATGTACCGGAACACGCCGCACGGCCGGCCGCAGTGGGCGCGGCCCGTCTATCCGGACATGACCGAGGAAAACATCCGTTGGAAGGCCTTTCTCGGCGAGGCGCCCGAGCGGCCTTTCGACGCAAACCGCTACATCAACTGGCGCTTTTTCTGGGATTATTCCGGCGGAAATGTTTACGAAAACATGTGCCATCAGATTGCATTCTGGTACAAGGCGCTTGGTCTGCAAATTCCGAAAAGAGCGACCATGACCGGCGGGATTTATCTCTGGAAAGACGGGCGCGAAGTGCCGGACACGATGTGCGTCACGCTCGAACAGCCCGAAGAGATGCTGATCAGCTGGAACTCGGGCTTCGGCAATGACCGGCTTGGATCCGGCGAGGACGTGCTCGGCACCGACGGGACCATTCAGAAAGCGAGCCAGATCCGCTGGCTGCCGCAGCGCGTCAACGTGAAGGACCGCGAGGAGCGGCTGGGAACGGCCCGCGCGCCGCAGCACGCGCTGATGGAGAACTTCTTCCGCTGCATCCGCCAGGGGGGAGAGCCGGCGTGTCCCTTTGAGCTGGGCTTCCGCGTCTCCATCGCCTGCCGGATGGCGGTGGAGAGCTACCGGCTGGGCCGCAGCGTCGCCTGGGACGCCGGGCGCGAGGAGATCGTCTGAGGCGCTGGCGCTCGCCGCGGCGGCTGTAGGATCATCAGGAACGTATGAGCATGACGAGCGCGAAAATCGGCGTGATTGGCGGCAGCGGGCTCTACTCCATGCCCGGTTTTTCCGCCCAGCAGGAAGTGAAGCTGACCACCCCGTTCGGCGATCCCTCGGACGCCTATATCGTGGGCGAGCTGGAGGGCAAGCCGGTGGCGTTTCTGGCGCGGCACGGGCGCGGCCACCGCATCAGCCCTTCCGAGCTGAACTTCCGCGCCAACATTTACGGCTTCAAACAGCTCGGCGTGGAGTGGATCATCTCCCTGTCGGCCGTCGGGAGCCTGAAGGAAGAGCACAAGCCGCTCGATTTCGTCATCCCGGACCAGTTCGTCGACCGCACGCGCGGGCGGATCTCGACCTTCTTCGGCGACGGACTGGTGGCGCACATCTCCTTCGCCGACCCGGTGTGCCCGGTGCTGATGCAGCTGCTGCACGCAGCCTGCCGGGAGGCCGGCGTGCCCTCGAAGCTGGGCGGCACGTACCTGTGCATGGAAGGGCCGGCCTTTTCAACGAAGGCCGAGTCCAACCTGTACCGGAGCTGGGGCATGGACGTGATCGGGATGACGAACCTCCAGGAGGCGAAGCTGGCGCGGGAGGCGGAGATCTGCTATTCGACCGTGGCGATGGTGACCGACTATGACTGCTGGCATCCGGAGCACGACGCCGTCACCGTGGCCGACATCGTCCGCAACCTGCAACACAACGCCGAAAACGCCGCCCGGGTGGTGCGCGCGGCGGTGCGGCTGCTGGACGTGAACGCGCCGCGCCACTGCATTTGCAGCCGTGCGCTCGAGCACGCGCTGATCACGGACCGCAAGGCCGTGCCGCCCGCCACTTTGAAGAAGCTGGAGTTGATCGTTGGCAAGTACTTCGCCCGGTGAACTGGCTGCGGAGCTGCTCGCCGCCTGCCTGAGAGGGGAAACACCGCCGGCCGAGCCGGTGGAGCGGCTGGTCGCGGCGGCGCTCGACCCGGATCCGCTCTACGCCGCCGCCGCCTCGCGCGCGCTGTTTGCCGGGCTGGCCGAGCCGCTGGCGGACCGCTTTGAGCCGGCGCTGTGCGACGCCTATGCGCGCCTTTTCAGCCGGGTGCTCGCGCTGGCGCTGCCGGAACAGGATGAAGACGATCTGTTTGCGCGCTACCAGGCGGTGCGGCGCGTGCGGCCGGTGGAGTTTGAGCCTGCCCGCGTTTACGTGCTGTCGCGCGTGACGCTCGGCGCCGACGTGGCCATCACTTCAGTGGTGCTCGATGCCGCGCGGCAGCGCTTCCCGCGGGCGGAAATCTTCTTTGCCGGGCCGCGCAAGGCGTGGGAGCTCTTTGAGCGCGCGCCAGGGCTTCGCCATCTGCCGGTCGAATATCCGCGGCAGGGAACGCTGGCCGAGCGGCTGGCGGTGCGCGGCGTGCTGGAAAAGGCGTTCCGCGGGCCGGATGTCCTGGTGCTGGATCCGGACTCACGGCTCACGCAGCTCGGGCTGCTCCCGGTGTGCGATCCCGGGAGGCATTTTCTTTTTGAGTCGCGCGGCTACGGCGGCGCCGGGAATGAGTCGCTGACGGCGCTTGTCACAGACTGGGTCCGCCGCGTGCTGGGGGTCGAGGAGGCCGTCCCGTGGCTCCAGCCGAAGTTTACCTGCGGCTTCGGATCGCAGCCAGTTGCGGCGGCGAGCCTCGGCGTGGGCGAGAATCCGGCCAAGCGCGTGGAGGACCCGTTCGAGGAAGAGCTGCTATTCTTGCTGTCCCGCCGCTGGGGGCTGGTGATGGTGGACGCGGGCGCGCCCGGCAGCGAGGAAGAGGAGCGCGTGCGGCGTGTGGCGGAGCGGGCGCAGGCGCGCGGCGCGCGCGTCGGCATTCATGAGGGGCCGTTTGCTTCCTTTGCGGCGGTGATCGCCGCTTCGGCGTTTTACGCCGGCTACGACTCGGCCGGCCAGCATGTGGCCGCCGCCGCCGGCGTTCCCCAGGTGTGCGTGTTCAACGGATATGCCAATGAGCGTGCGGTGGCGCGCTGGGCGCCGGACGGGACGGCCCCGGCGGCGGTCATCCGCGCGCCGGGGCGGACCGTGGACGAGGTTCTCAGCGAGGTGCGCCGGGCGCTCAGGTAGACGGGCCGGAGGCGGGCGCGCGCCGCTTTTTCACCATCCTGAGCTCGTTCTTTTCGCCCGGCACGATGCGGTACTGGACATCGTCCATGATGGTCCGGATCAGCCGCAGCCCGAGCCCGCCGCTGCGCCGCTGCCGGATGAGCTCTTCCAGCGGAAGCACCGGCGCCTGCGTGGGATCGAACGATTTGCCGCGGTCGATGACCTCGAAGACGATCTCCTCGTCGTCGACGGTCACGCGGACGGTGACTTCGTGGGTGGTCTCGTTGTTGTAGGAATGTTCGATCACGTTCGTGCAGGCTTCGTCCACGGCGAGGGCGAGGCGGGCGATTTCGTTTTCGCTGAAGCCCGCCTGCTCGCCGATGGCGGCGACGAATTCGCGGATGAGCGCCAGGTTCTCCGTAGAGGAAGGGACCTGAAGGCAGAAGGTGCGCTCGAAGCTCGCCATGGCGTCAGCCCTTCTCCTGCGCCTGTTCGAATCGCGCCACGGCCTGCTCGACGCTGGGCTGGATGTCAAACAGCGCCGGAAAGCCGAGCACGTCGAAGATCTGGTAGACCTTCGGCTGGATGGCAGCGAGTTTGATGTCTCCGCCCACCTGCCGCGCCTCGTCGATGAACGTCATGAAGACGCCGAGGCCGGCCGAGGAGATGTAGTCGAGCTCGGTGCAGTCGACGACGATCCGGCAATGGCCCTCGCGCAACTCCGCGCCGACCACGTTCTCAAACTGCGGCGCCGTGTGGGCGTCCAGGTAGCCCCGGACGGCGATGACCCGCACCGGGCCGTGGTTTTTCGTCTCGATGGAAAAGCTGCGTGTCACGGCTCCTCTATCCCTCTTTGGTGTGGCCCGAAGGCGGCGCGTCCGCCGGCGCCGCGACGGGGCGGCAGCGCAGCACGAGCAGCGTCCAGTCGTCGTGCAGTTCCGTGGCGCCCCGAAAGCCGCGGGCCTCCCTGATGATCTCATCGGCGAGCTGCGCCGCGCCCCTGCTGGCGTGGCCGCAGATGATCTCCATGAGACGCTGCTCGCCGAAAAGGCGACCCTCGGCGTCCATCTCTTCCGTCACGCCGTCAGAGTACATCACGATGACATCGCCGGGGTCGAGCTCGACGGTCTGGATCTCCAGATTGTCCTGGAACGCCGCATTGACGGCCAGACCCAGGCCGATGCCGCGCGGCCGGAGAAACTCGCACTGACCGGTGGCGGCGCGCCAGAGGATGGGCGGGTTGTGTCCGGCGCGAAGGTGTTCGGCGCGGCGGCTGGCCGGGTCCAGCCGCAGCAGCGAGAGTGTGATGAACATGCGCCCGCGGCCTGCGCCCGCCACGGCCTGGTTGAGCCGCGCCGCCAGCAGAACCAGAGGCGGGTCGTGGTGCGCCGCCGATGCGAGCATCCCTTTGAGCAGAGTCATGTAGAGCGCTGCGCCCAGCCCCTTGCCGGAGACGTCGGCGACGCAGAGCATCCAGCGGCGGTGCGGGCACGGCAGGTAATCGAAGAGGTCGCCGCCCACTTCCAGCGCCGGATGGCAGACGCCCGCCACCTCGAAACCAGGGATATCCGGCGGGGCCGAGGGCAGCAGGTCGCGCTGCGCACGGCGTGCCACCTCGAATTCAGCGCGGAGCTTTTCGCGCTGCGAACGGGGCAGCGCGGCAGCGGCCTCGTGCATCCTCTCGACCATCCCATCGATGTCCGCAGCCGGCATCGTGAACGACGCACCCAGGGCCGCCAGCCCGATGCCGAACACGAGCACCAGCATCTGCCATCCGGCCGACTGCAACGACGGGGCAGCCAGATGCAGGAGGCGGATGCCCTGCACCGCGCCATACATGCCGAACGGGGCAAACCACGCGCCCAACATTCCGGCGTGGCGGTACACGGCCAGATAGCCGGCCATCATAAGCACGCCGCTGGCCAGATTGCCCCAGTGGCCTGGAGGAAACGGGGAGCGGGGCAGGGAGGACACAAGCGCGCCTGCCGCCAGCAGCACGGCCCACCATTGCCAGGACTTCCGCACCCGCCCGGCCAGCCACGGCGCGAAGAAGATAACGATCAGATATACGTCCCACGCCGCAGCCAGCCCGTCGAGCGCCTCCAGCGGCGGCCACGGGGCAGTCAACAGAGCAACGCCCTCCAGAAACCGGACGCGCGGCCCGCCGGCAACGGCAGCGATGCCGTAGGGCGCCGCTCCAATCAGAACGCCCGACGCAATGCCCGTCCAGATCTGTGTGGCGGCCTGACGGTTCTTCCAATGCCCGTGGACCAGCAGCGCCGCCGGCGCCCACAGCCGCATCTGATTGCGGGGCACGGACGCGTAGCCGGCCGCCACCAGCAGAAACACGCCCAGCAGCGCCAGCAGCGCCAGGGTGATGCCCATCAGCAGCCGCGTATCGCCCACCAGGCCTTCATTGAACGAGTCCAGCAGGGCCTGATTCTGGTAGCTGCCCGAAAGAAACGCCGATGCCGCGGCCACCGCGGGGACCCAAAGGAACCGCGCGGCAAAGGCGAGCTGATCCGTGCGGCGCATCAGGCTGGCAAACAGCGACCATAGCGCGATGCCGGCCAGGGCGGCGGCGGCCGCGACCGAAAGCGTCATCAGCAGGACTCTCGTCCACGGCCTTGCGGGTGGCCCCCCGCCGGCGGCCTCGGGCGTGGCCGAAAACTCGTAACTGCTGTTGACGACACGGCCGTTGCGAGTGATCACCACAACCCGCGCCAGCACGCCGCTCAATGCCGGGTCCAGCCATTCCCAGGCGCTGCGACTGCCCTCCAGCGTTCGCACGTTTTCCGCTGTGCGCACGAACTCGCCGGCATTGGCGCCGGCCAGCCGCACCAGTTCCAGCTCTGCGGCGTTGTCGAGCGGCTCGCCGGCCAGGCTCGTGCGGCGGTCGAGGAACGAGAGCGGGCGGCCGTTGGCGGTCATCGTGACGAGCACGGCATCGCCGCGGTTGTTGTAGGCGAGCACACGGATGCGGAGGGGCGTGAAAGCTCCGGCCACGCGGCTCCTGGGCGATGCGCGGCGGATGCGCATCAGCAGCGGATCCACTTCGCTGCCCACGGCGAAGCGCCATCCGCCGATGTCGACCCCGTGCTGACGGGCCCACTGCGTGGCCGTCTCAATCGCTTCCCTGCGGCCGATGGTGACTCTCGTGTCGCCGAGCGCCGCATCGTACCGCGGCATCAGATGCCACAGGAGCAGAAAACCGGTCAGGGCTGCGGCGGCGGCGATAGGGCGTGTCATGCGGCAGCCTCCCGAATGCCAGCCCGCGGGCACAGGCAGAGCAGGACGGCCGTCAGGTCGTCTTCCAGTGGCGTTCCTGCCGGCCTGGGTGCCAGCCGCGCCAGCGCGTTCTCAAACCAGGGCTGAAGCTCGGGCGGCTCCTCCGGCGGCAGGCTTTCCAGCAGCCTCTCCGGGAGCCTGCCTTCTCCTCCCGCCGACAGCCGGAACAGGCCGTCCGTGCAGATCAGCAACGCGTCACCGGGCTCCAGCCGCGTCCGGTAGACCTCCAGCGTCATGCCGGCGACCCATACGGGCAGCGCCCGCTCGACCGCAAGCTGGCCGCGGCGGCGGATGAAGATTCGCGGCCAGGCGCCGGCGCGGGCCAATTCCAGCGCCCCCGTGGCGGGGTCGATGAGGGCCATGCCGACGCCGATCTTTTCGCCGCGGCGGTGAAGGACCCCGCCCAGTTCCTTTTCGAGCCGCAGCAACGCTTCGTCCACTGGCGATCCGGCGGCGTTCTCGTGCATCAGGAAGCCCTTGGCCAGCGCGATCGTCATCGCCGAGGCCAGCCCCTCGCTGCCGCCTTCGGCCACCACCACGCAGAGCTGCCCGTCGGGCCGCGGGTAAAAATCATAGAAGTCGCCGCCGACTTCCTGCGCGGCGCGGCAGACCGCCGCGATAGACAGGCCCGGCAATTCCGGCCTGGCGGCGGGCAACAGCATCCGCTGCGCTTCGCGGGCGGCGGCGATCTCCGCTTCCAGTCCCAGCCGTTCGGCCAGCCGCCTGGCGTGCGCCGGGCGGACCTGCTCGTCGGAATACCGTTTGCCGAGCCATGTCGCAGAAATGGCCAGCAGCGCCATCGTCCCGGCCGTCACCGCCACCATATCCAGCCGCTCGCGCCAGTATGGGGCCGTGGCCAGCAGCGCGGCGAGCTGCAACAGCAGGTTGAGTCCCGCCGCGGCAGTCACCGCCGCCAGATAGTCGAACCAGTAGAAGGCCAGCAGCACCGCTGCGGCCGCAGCCGAGGATTCAATCCACGCGGCCGGAACGAAGGTCTCGGCCGGACGGCCCTGGTAGCTCAACAGCAGCGCGACGGCGGCCAGCAACAGCACGCGCACGGCGGACAGCTTCACATGGCGCCGCAGGAACGTGAGCGGCGCCAGCAGGACAAAGATGCTCAGCGAGACCGCCCGCAACGGGGTGTCCGTGAACAGTTCGAGCAACGGCCAGCGGCCGAACGTGAAGCCAATGGCCTTGAGCGTCTGCTCGGTCGGGCCGGCGTCCATCAGGGCGCGCGTCAGCACCACCGCACAGAACAGCCAGGATGCCCAGACGAGGCCGGCCACCAACGAGACTCCGATGTTGGCTGAAAAGACATGGCCCGTGAGCCCGGTATCGAGCGAAGTCAGCTTGCCGGGCCACCCTTCCCGCAATTCGCTTTCGCCGGCGCCATAGGCGATGCCCAGCACCGCGCCCACCAGCGCCGAGGTCAGCGTCAGGAGGGTCCACCGGAACGCCGTGGCGGCGGCGGTGAACTGTTGCGCGTCGAAGCGCTCGCCGAGCGAGTCCGGATCGGCGAAGGCGAGCAGCAGGCTCGCGCCGGTGAAACAGGCCATCAGCAGGAGCGCCCGGCCATGCGGCGCCTCGTGCTCGATGGTGCGGCGGGCGTAGCGGTAGCAGGCATAGACGGCGAGGAAGACGATCAGCAGCAGCCGGAGCGCGTTCAGCGAATCGGCGGCGGCCGAAGGCCGGGAAATGGCCGTCTCGAGGATCTCGGACGAGTAGACGGGCTCGACCGATCGGCCGATGACGCGGTCGCCGAGCACGTCGATCCGCATCGTCAGTTCGACGCCCGGCGCGTTTCGCGGTTCGATGCGCCACGTGTAACGGCGCACGCCCGCCACGCCCGCCTCGGCGGTGACGCTCGATTCGGGCTGTCCGAGAAACCGCACCGCCATGCCGCCGACCCATTCCCTCAGCTCTTCTTCGGCTGCGGTGCGCGAAAGCTCTTCGGGCGGCAACTCCGTGGGGCCGCGCAGGTCGCGCCCGCCCACGCGGAGGTCGGTGACGAAGCCGCGCGGGCCGACATCGGCCCGCAGCCAGAGGCCGTAGTCCGGCTTCACCAGCAGCACCTGCGCCACCGCCTCCGGCAGGAACCGCCGCACGCGGAAATGAGGGCCCACATCGCGCAGCCGGTAGTAGGCGAGGTTTGTCGAACGGATCTCGAAGCGCACGTGTTCGCGCCAGCCGCTGACTTCGAGGCCATGCCGGCGCGCCTCCTGTCGCGCCGCCTCGACGGCGCGCTGCCGGTCAATCAACATCCGGAAGCCCGGCCCGCGCGTGCGGTGTTCGTGAATCCAGAAGCCGAGCGCCAGCGCCAGCGGGGCGCCCACAAGCAGCAGGCCCCAGAGCCGCCGTTTCCACGGCAGGCCCAGGAACGCCTCAAAGGGCCGTAGGATCCTTTCGAGATCGCTCATCCGGACGCAGACACACGCCGCACGACCATCACGGTGATGTCATCGTACTGCGGCGTCTCCTCCACAAACCGGCTCACCGCTTCCAACACGCCGTCGCAGATCTCCTGCGCCGTGCGGCCGGCCAGCCGCCGGACGCAGTCCAGGAGGCGCTCGAGGCCGAATTCCTCTCCGCCAGGGGCCTGCGCGTCGGTCACGCCGTCCGAGTAAACGACAAGCACGTCGCCTGGCCCGAGCTCCAGCGGCTGCGACTCATACTGTATCCCGGGGAACATCCCGATGGGAAGCCCCGTGGCATCCAGCAGCTCCACGCGGCCGCCGGCGCGCGCGAGGATGGCCTGGCATTGCGCCGCGTTGACGTATTCCAGCGTCCCCGACCGCGCGTCGTATCGCGCCGTGAACAGCGTGGCGTAGCGGTTGCCGGGCATCGAACCGCAAAGCAGCGCGTTGGCCCGGTTGACCAGCTCGGTCAGCTCGAGCGGGAAGACGAGCAGCGCCCGCAGCGTGGCCTGGATGGTCGCCATCAGCAGCGAGGCCGAGATGCCTTTGCCGGCGACGTCGGCCACGCACAGCAGCGGCCGCTGCGGGTCGCCGAGCACATCGTAATAGTCGCCGCCCACCAGGCGCGCCTGGCGGTTTGCCGCCGCCAGCTCGAGCCCGGGCACCTCCGGCAGCTGCTTGGGGAACAGATCGCGCTGGATGGCCGAAGCCAGCTCGAGCTCGCGCTCCATCTGCCGGCGATAGAGCGTGTCCTGGAAGCGCCACGCGTTGTCCAGCGCCACCGAGGCCTGCGCCACCAGCGCCGAACAGAACTCGACGTCCTCGGCCGTGTACTCATTGCCGGTAGCGGGCGGGCCCAGGGCCACCACGCCGACGGTGGTCTCGCCGCTGCGCAGCGGGACCAGCAGGAATGCCCCATCCCGCAGCGGTTCGGCGGCCCCCTCCGCGAGCGCGCGCCACCGTTCGAGGTCCGGGTCGCTGACGTTGCGCGCCAGTTTCAGCGGCGGCTGCCCCGGCGGCCAGGCCACGAGCGCGTGGCGCCGCACGGTCCACTGTCCGCTCAGGGTGAGCATCAGAATGCGCGCCACCTCCTCGGGATCGATCGTCGCAGAAAAAGCGCGGGCCAGCTCCACCAGCGTGTTCAGCTCGTGAATCTTCTGCGCCAGTTCGCGGTTGGCCTCGACGATCTCCTCATGCGCGAGCGCGTTTTCAATGGTCGCTGAGGCCAGCGAAAGCAACGCTTCCAGAAACTCGCGCTCGCTCTGATCGTCCGGCCAGCCAGGCCGCCGCGGCGGCGGCAGCGCAAGGAAACCGGCCTGGCGCGCGCCTTCGCCGATCGGAATCTGAAGGGTCAGCCCCAGCGCGGCCAGCCGTTCCGGCTCCACCGGGTCGTCTTCGCTGATTTCCTTGAATCCCCGCACGGCGGCGGCGCGCCAGCCCTCGCCATCGCGCAACGCGATGAGGGCGCGCGTCACCAGCAGGCGCCCCATCACCGTGCGCATCAGGTGGTTGAGCTGTTCGCGCAGGTCGAGCGAAGAGCCAAGAATCCTGGCCGACTCGAGCAGGCTCTCCAGCCGGCTGGCATCCAGGCGCAGATCGCGTGTTCGCGCGTCCACCGTAAATTCAGCATACGGCAAGGCGCATTCCGCAAAGTCAGCGTGAGTATGCCCGTCAGGTGCGGTCATGCGAAGACTTCCGACTTTTTCTTTGACGTGCGGAGCCGCATCCCTGTTGCCTTTCGGCCGCGCGGGCGCGGATATACTCTTGGCATGGCCCTGGATCGCAGATCGTTTCTTCAGGGCGCGCCGGCGATTCTCGCCGCGCCCCGCGCCGCCGCCAACCCGCCCCAGCCGCCTTACGACCGCGACAAGGTGCGCCGCGTCGGCGTCATCGGCCCCGGCTGGTACGGCAAGTGCGACCTGTTCCGGCTCATTCAGATCGCCAACGTGGAAGTCGTCTCGCTGTGCGACGTCGACCAGCGCATGCTGGAACAGGCAGCCGACCGCACCGCCGAGCGGCAGCGCTCGAAGCGACGGCCGCGGCTCTACCGCGATTACCGCGACATGCTGAAGGAGCGCGACCTCGACATCGTTCTCATCGCCACGCCCGACCACTGGCACGCGCTCACTGCCATTGAGGCTCTCCGCGCCGGCTGCCACCTGTATCTGCAAAAGCCCATCAGCGTCGATGTCATCGAGGGGCAGGCGATCCTCGCCGCCGCCCGCAAGTACAACCGCGTGGTGCAGGTAGGCACGCAGCGGCGCTCGACGCCTCATCTCATCGAGGCGCGCGATGAATTCATCCGCCCGGGCAGGCTCGGCCGCATCGGCCACGTCGAAATCTGCTGCTACTACCCGATGCGCTCGCGCGAGAACCCGCCAGACACGCAGCCGCCCGCGTGGCTCGACTACGACATGTGGGTGGGCCCGGCGCCCATGCGCCCCTACAATCCCATGCTGCACCCGGGGCGCTGGCGCCAGTTTATGGAGTATTCCAACGGCATCGTCGGCGACATGTGCATCCACATGTACGACATGGTGCGCTGGATGCTCGATCTCGGCTGGCCGGCCTCCGTCTCCAGCTCCGGCGGCATCTATGTGACCCGCGAGGGCAAGGGCAACATCAGCGATACCCAGACGGCCATCTTCCACCACGACGGCCTCGACATCGTCTGGACGCACCGCACCTGGGGCCCGCCTCCCGATCCCAAATATCCGTGGGCCGCATTTTTCTACGGCGAAAAGGGAGTCCTGAAGGCCAGCGTCTACTCCTACGACTTCATCCCCAACGAGGGCCAGCCCGTGCACCGCGACGTGACCTACGAACTCGAGCAGTACCCCGAGGACAAGATCGAAGAACGGCTCGAACGCCACGTCGCTCCGGCCATCCGCTACCACATGATGGACCTGCTTTCGGCCATTGACAACGGCCGTCGCCCCGTGGCTGACATCGAGCAGGGCTACGTCTCCACCGCCGTCTGCATCCTGGCCAATCTCTCCGCACAGACCGGGCGCACGCTCCACTGGGACGCCGCCGCCGGGCGCGTCCGCGGCGACGACGAGGCCAACCGCCTGCTGGCGCGGCCCTACCGCTCCCCGTGGGTGCATCCGGATCCGAAGACCGTCTGAACGGGTCCGTTCCCGGGGGCCGAGCGCGACCCCCCCGGGCCCCTGGGCCATCTGTCTGCTCACAAAAGGCCCGATTGGGCGCGGTTAGTCTCCTTGTCACGAAAGCGTCATGTTTCTGTAACGAAAAGCCGGTATCTGTGACAATAGGAACAAGGGCGTATGAAGAAAATTCTTCTCATCGAGGATGATACGGATCTGTTCGCGCTGCTGAAGTACAACCTCGAAAAAGAGGGCTACCTGGTGGTCGGGTCGCAGACCGGACGCGGGGCCGTGGAGATGGTCCGGCAGGAGCGGCCGGATCTGATCATCCTCGACATCATGCTGCCGGATTCAGACGGGCTCGATATCTGCAAGGGCATCCGCAGCCGCCCCGAGCTGGCGCACATCCCGATCGTTTTCCTCACCGCGCGCGCCTCGGAGACGGACCGCATCCTTGGTCTGGAGCTCGGCGCGAATGATTACATCGTCAAGCCGTTCTTCGTCCGTGAGCTGATCGCGCGCGTCAAACTGCAATTCCGCCAGGCGCAGCCGCCGGCGCGGCCCTTGCAGGCGGGCCCGCTTCAGCTCGACCGTGCCTCCTGCCGGGTGACGCTGGACGGCCGGCCCGTGCCGCTCACCGCCACCGAGTTCCGGCTGCTGGAGTTCCTGATGTCGCGTCCGGGCGTCGTCTTCAGCCGCGAGCAGCTTCTGGACGCCGTCTGGGGGCACGACCGCGCTGTCACTGACCGTACCGTGGACGTCTACATCCTGCGCCTGCGGCAGAAGCTGGAGGGCGAGGACCGCGCGCTGTGCTTCATCCGCAGCGTTCGCGGCTTCGGCTACTCGTTCAACGAGGATCCCCTTCAGGCGGCGATGCAGCAGCAGGCGGCTGGGTGAAGTCCGTTCGCTACGGCAGTTCCAGACTCACAAACCGCAGTCGTCCGCCGCGCTCCACCTGGAAGGCCAGCGCGGAGCCGGATTTTTGCTTCCGCAGAAAGGCGCGCAACTCGGCCACGTTGCGCACGGGCATCCGGTTGACGGCATAAATCAGATCGCCGGCGCGGAAGCCCTCTTCGAGCACCGCGCTGTCGGCGTGGCGCGCCGCCACCAGCACGCCGCCGGTCTCGCTCCGCGCCGGGGCGAGCTGTTCGCGCAGCGCCGGCGTCAGGTCGACGGCAAAGATGCCGAGTTCGGCAATCAGGTTCTCCTCGCGGCTGGCCAGCTCGGCGTAGGTGGAGGCTTCGTCGTGACGCTCGGCGATGCGGACTTCCAGACGGATCTTCTTCGGGCCGCGGAGCACGTCGAGTGTCATGGTCTGGCCCACGACCGGACGATAAAGGCCCAGGTTGAACTGGCGGGCGTTGTCAATGTCACGGCCGTTGGCCGCCACGATGACGTCGCCGACGCGGAGCCCGGCAGCGTCCGCCTCCCGCTCCGGTTCGACATCAGCCACGACGACGCCCCAGTCGCGCGGCAGCTTCCAGCCTTCGGCGAGTGTCGGCGTGATCGTCTGCACGGTGGCACCAATGTCGCCGCGGACGACGCGCCCGGCGCGGCGGAGCTGCTCGACAACGCTGGCGACGATATTGGACGGCACCGCGAAGCCGATGCCTTCGTTGCCGCCGGACTGGGAAAGGATCATCGTGTTGATGCCGATGACGCGGCCTTCGGTGTCGACCAGCGGACCGCCCGAATTGCCCGGGTTGATCGGCGCATCGGTCTGGATGTAGACCATCGGGTCGTCCGGCCGCAACTGGCGCGCCGGCGAGCTGACCACGCCCATCGTCACGCTGTTGTCCAGCCCGAGCGGGCTGCCGAAGGCGAAGACGAGCTGGCCCTGCTCCACCCGGTCGGAGTCGCCCAGCTCCAGCGCCGGCAGGCCCCTTTCCGGGACGCGCAGCAGGGCGACGTCGGTCTCCAGGTCCAGCCCTACCACTTCGGCGCGCACCGAACGCGTGCGCAGGCGCGGCCCGTCCGCCGGCGGGGCCAGCGTCACCTGCACGCGCTGCGCGCCCACGACGACATGGGCGTTGGTGACGATGTAGCCGTCGGCGTCGATGATGACGCCGGAGCCCGAGCTCTGCTGCCGCGCCGCCACGCCGGTCTCGTCGCTTTCCTCAGGTTCCAGTTGCCGGTAGCCCACGGTGCTGACCCGAACCACCGAAGGATGCACGCGCCGGCTCAACTGCTGGAAGCCCGCGCTCAACTGCGCCAGCGCGCCGGGCTGCGGCTGCGCGGCGGCCGTCAGCGCGCAGGCCGCGCACAACAGCGTGAATTTGCGGAAAAATGCCACGAGAATGGCCCCCGACCTGCTCTCCTCATTCTATCGCCAGGCTCCTCCGATCACCTGCGATGCACGCCGGGAAGCACGAAAGGGCGCCTCGGGACCGCTCTCTCCGGCCGCCTCGGGCCGTTGTCACCCGTTGTCTGAAAGGCGAACCCGCCTGATGAGCGCCCGCGCCGGCGCGCCGTCGGCGCCTTCCAGCCGCAACGGCAGGCAGACGAGTTCATACTCTCCGGGCTCGACGCCGGCGAGCCGGATGCCTTCCAGGATCCAGACGCCCGCCCCGAGCAGCACGCGGTGCGTTCCGGCCGGGTCTTCGTGGAAGCCGCTCACCGAGAGCGCATCGATGCCGACCAGGAGCGCGCGCGCCTCGACAAGCCTCTCCGCCGCGTCCCGGCCAAGGAAAACATAATCCTCAAAAAATGTTCCGGCAAACAGGTCCCGTTCGCTGTTCCGCGTCCGGAACAGCACCCGCGCGCCGGGCGCGAGATCGTCCGGCACGTCGGCGGCGCGCACCGTGTCGCCGGCCACGCGCACCACGCGGGCGGGCCCCATCATCGCCCCGGCGGGCATCGTGTCGATGGAAGCGCCGCCGGGCAGGAAGTGCAGCGGCGCGTCCAGGTGCGTGCCCGTGTGCGCGCTGATCTCGAGCCGCGTCAGGTTGTACGCGCCGCCCTGCTCGAACGACTGCACCCGCCCGATCCGCGGCGGTCCGTCGCCCGGCCAGACGGTCATGCCCGCGCGCAGCGGCGTGCTGATGTCGATCCAGCCGCTCATCGCCACGGCAGCTCTCCCAGCGGGCGCCAGTAAATGTTGCGGAAGGCGACGGGCCCGTGGTCGCCCTGGAGCATGACCGGGTTCTCCGGGGCCTCGGGGATGTCCATGTGAGCGCGCGTCGGTCCCTCCACCTCCACGTTGTCCTGCACCATCACGCCGTTGAACATCACCCGCAGGAAGCGGGCGTTCTCGATCTTCCGGCCGGATTTGTCGAAGCGCGGCGCGCGGAACCAGATGTGGTAACTCTGCCACTCGCCGGCATTGCGCATGGCGTTGACGCGCGGCGGCGAGCCGCCGACCGGCCGGTCGTTGATCCAGCGGTGGTAGATGGCGCCGCAGTCGCCGGTGGTCAGGTCGGTGAAGCCGAAGCTGTCGAGGATCTGCACTTCGTACAGCCCGTGCAGATAGACGCCCGAATTGGCGCCGCGCGGGATCATGAATTCCAGATACAGCTCGATATCGCCAAATTTCCTCTCGGTGACGAGGTTCTGTGTGCGGCCGTTTTTTCCGTTGTAAATCCGATCACCGCCCTCGCCGACGCCGAACAGTTGCCTGGGCGCGTACCAGCGGTCGAAGCGGATGCCGCGCACCGCTATCCATTCGTGCGGCTGCTGTGGGTTCTGGGCGCGCCAGCCGGCCAGGTCGCGTCCGTTCAGCAGCGGCTGCCAGCCGGGCTCGGTGAGAAACGGCGGGTCCTGCGCCAGCGCGGCGCCGCATGCCAGAAACACGATGAGAACATGGCTGGACTTCATGTTGCCATTATTCCACCCCCCGGGTCTGCTTGACTTGCCGCGGCCGCCCCGATAGCTTGAATGGCGGAATGCTCCGGCGGCACTTCTTTCTCGGCGCGGCGACGGCGGCCGCTTCTCTTCGCGTCGTGGGCGCCAGCGACCGGCTGCGGCTGGCGATGATCGGCCTCGGCGGGCGCGGGCGCTGGCTCCTTCAGAACGAGGAGTTCCCGCAGGCGGATTTCACCGCCTTTGCCGACTGCTGGCTGCCGCAGTGCGAAAAGGCCGCGCAGATCCGCCCCTCCTATGCGCAGGCCCGGCACTATCAGGACTACCGGCGGATGCTCGACGGCGAGAAACTGGACGCCGTGTTCGTCGAGACGACCACGCACGCGCGCGTCCTCATCGCCATCCACTGCATGCAGGCGGGGCTTGACGTGTACGCCGAAAAGCCGCTGACGCTGACCATCGAGGAGGGCCGCGTGCTGCGGCGCGCCGTCGAGCGCTACCGGCGCGTGCTTCAGTGCGGCACGCAGCAGCGTTCCATTCCGATCAACGCCTGGGCCAGCCGGTTCATCCGCGAGGGCGGCATCGGCCGCGTCAAGGAGGTCATCGCCTGCAACTTCGAACCGCCCAAACGCTGGACGCCGAAACCGGAAATGCCCATGCCTGAAGGGCTCGACTGGGACTCATGGTGCAACCAGACGGAACTGCGGCCCTACCACGAGGATCTCCAGCGCCGCTGGGCCTGGTGGTGGGACTACGACAATGGCGGCCAGAGCTGGGGCGTCAGCGGCTGGGGCACGCATGCGCTCGACCAGGTACAGTGCGCGCTTGGCACGGACGACACCGGCCCGGTGGAGCTGTGGCCGGAGGGCGAGGGCGAACAGGCGCCCGTCATCCTCCGCTATGCCAATGGAACGATGCTGAAGTGCACCGGGCAGAAACGGCCGGACCATTCCGATCTGGGCGCCATTTTCGTTGGCGAAAAGGGGACGCTGGAGATCAAACGCGGCACGCTCGTATGGGACCCGCCCGGGCTGATCGGCGACAGGCCCGAGGACACGCCCGAAGGCCCGGGCGAGAATCGCTGGCACATCGAGAACTTTCTCGATTGCGTCCGCACGCGCAACCGTCCCAACGCACACGTGGAGGCGGCGCACCGCTCGACGACTCTCTGCCACCTGATCACGATCTGCCGCGAGCGCGGCCGGAGACTGGAATGGGATCCGAAGGCCGAACGCTTCCGGAACGACGCGCAGGCCAATGCGATGCTGTCACGACCGCGGCGCAAAGGCTACGAGTTGCCGAAAGTGTGAGGCGCCAGCCGCTGGCCGTTCAATCGCTCACCACCTGGCCGGCCAGGAAGCGCAGTCCGGCAACCCGCTCCAGCCACCCACGGGCATGCTGCACTTGGGCGCGTGAGTAGATCCCGTAAGACGGAACGGCACACCACACCACCTGGCCTGGATCGAGACGCGCGCGAAGACGGAGGGCCAGGCCGGAGCCGCTCAGATTCATCACCCTGCCTGTTACCTGGACCGCTCCCTCGCCGTTATCCCAAAACACGATCGCCGGGCTGTCCACGGCCAGGCGGGCCTCTTCACGCCTGTCTTCCCGGTTCTCCATGCTTCCATTGAAAAACCCGGTTGCGGGCTGGACAATGTACTGGAAGTTCTGGTACCAGGGGCGCTCTGTTCCAGAACAGTGGTACCAGGGTGTGAGCAGGTCACATCTGCCCGGTGGCAGGAATTGCAGGGGGCTTTAGGGAGAGGAATGAGGTCGGGTGGTGGCCAGGGACGGACTCGAACCGCCGACGCCGGCCTTTTCAGGGCCGCGCTCTACCATCTGAGCTACCTGGCCAGCCGTTCTCTTTCATAAGTCTAACAAAACGTCGCCCCGGTTGCAGCAGAGCCGGCCCCCCGGGCGCTGCAATGAACACGGTTTCTGCTGGCCTCAACCACGCTTGCCCGTCGGCGGCCCTGTGGTGAGAAGAAAGGGCATGGTGCGGACGGGGAGAGTCGAACTCCCATGGGTTGCCCCGCTGGATCCTAAGTCCAGTGCGTCTGCCAGTTCCGCCACGTCCGCAGGGGCGTTCCACCCAAGAGAATATCAGGACGGCCGCGCCACTGTCTCAGCCTGCCGCGCCCGCCACGCGAACGCGCTCCACCCGATACAGCGGTGCGGGCGAACCGCATGGACACGTGCCGCATGGCTGCATCCCGACGAGCCACTGCGCGGCGTCCGGGCCGGACAGATGATATCCGCAGCGCGCGTCGCATTCGTAAGCCAGGAGCCGTCCGTCCGGCATCCGGATCTGCTCAGACACCGGCACACGGAACCAGCTCCAAAGCTTCTGATGATGGGGCTGAGGGAGAGGCGCGGACTCGGGCGGCAGGAACACGAGAATCGGATATCGCAGGCCGGGCAGCTCCAGTCGGCCCGCCGCGGCGAGCCGGCCCGCTTCGGCCAGGTCCCGCCACCAGCCCGCCAGCGCCTGCGGCCGCAGCTTTTCGAGCTCCTGCGGCGACCACTGCGGCAGACAGTGCACGCCCCGCGGCCCGCGCAGCGCCAGCCCGAGCACGGCCACCCGCGGGACCGGGTACAGCGGATACTGCAATTCGTGCTCCGGTTCGGCAATGCCGCCGCGGGTGCCGCGCCGCAGTGCCTTCAATAGCAGCTCGAGCGCTTCTTCCATCTGGGGCATGGTCTTCTGACAACGATGTGGCCCGGACGAAGCGCGCGTCTCAGGAAAAAACGTGGACTAGGTTTTTTGCATGAGGCGGCCTAAATTGCCGCCGAATATCGCCCGCGCCTGCTCCCCATTTGCGCCGATGTTTTTCAACGCCTCGCACTGCTGCGCATAGACGGCCTCCACCCAGCCGCGCGGGAAGAAGGAACTGTCCGTCCCGAACAGCAGCCGGCCGGCACCGAGGATCTCCAGCGCCTGCGCAAAAACCTGCTCGAGCGTTGGCGGAGGAGTCAGATATTTCGTCCACGAATTCGACGAGGACGTATCGAAATAAACGTTCGGGCACAGCGAAGCCGTCATCAGCGCCTCTCGGAAATAGCCGGCGCCGAAATGGGGGATGATGAAGTGCAGCTTCGGGTGGCGCAGGGCGAGCGCATGCAAGTCGATCGGATTGGAGAAGCGCATGTCGAAGGGCGAGGGCGCGCCCACGCGGGCGCGCATGCCGACGCTGAGCACCCCGCAATGCACGAAGACGACCGCATGATGCCGTTCGGCCACCTGGAGCACTTCTTCGACGCGCGGATCCGCGAGCGGATAGCCATGCATGGCGGGCAGCAGGCAGATGCCGCGCAGGCCCTGGGCAAGCCACTCCTCGCACCGGGCCGCCGCGTGCGGCGCGGCCGGGTTCAGGAAGAACCAGCCCCAGAAGCGGTCCGGACAGGCGCGTACGGCGCGCGTGACGCTCTCCTCGTCGCCGGGAAGGGAAGCCAGCAGCACTGCCCGCGACACCGAGTGCCGGTCGAGCTCGGCCGTCCAGCGCGCGGCAAACTCTTCGGGCTGCTCCGGAGGCGCCTCCACGCCGCCGCGGGCGCAGGCGGCGGCTGCGTCCGGCAGCCCGGCCTGTTGGGCGAGGATGCGGAAAAAGCCATGGGAGAAAAAATGCAGGTGTGCGTCGGCGACCTCCAGCGGTCCCCAGGGTGAATCCTTCATCAGGTGAGACATCAGGCTCCAACCCCCCGGCCAGCGCGACGCGCCAGGCCCTCAGTGAGCGCGATCTGGGTCAGCGCGGCCACGTTGTTCACGTTCAGTTTTCGCATGAGAGTCTTGCGATAACCGCGGACCGTTTCCAGGCTCAGCTCCAGCAGGCTGGCGATTTCTTTGCTGGTTTTGCCTTCGGCGATGAGCCGCATGACCTGAAGCTCGCGCGGCGTCAGCACGGAGAGCACGGAGGAGTCGCGCCGCCGGAAATCGCCCTTGCGGACACAGTCGAGAAACCGGTCGGAAACCTCCGGGCTCAGGTACGTGCCGCCGCGGGCGACGGTGCGCAGCGCCGCAAGCAGGTCTGCATGGCTGGCTTTCTTGATGACGAATCCGCGCGCGCCATTGCGCATGGCCTGCACGACGCTCGCCTCGTCGTCGTACATCGAAAGGATGACGACCCGCGATTGCGGCGACTCGCGCAGCAGCTCCACCGTGGCCTCGATGCCGTCCATGCCCGGCAGGCTGAGATCCATCACCACCAGGTGGGGCCGCATGCGCGCCGCCAGCGCCACCGCCTGTCCGCCCGTCTCCGCCTCGCCCACCACCCGGAATTCACCCGAGGCCTCGAGCAGCGCGCGCAGGCCGTCCCGCATGATCTGGTGATCGTCGACGAGGAGAATCGTGTACATTACCTGTTCCCCCCGGCCGGAAATCTGATGATAGCCCCTTCGGGGCCGGCCTGAATGACGAGGCCCGGCTCTGCCTCCCGCAGCGTGGCTTCCAGGGCCGCAAGAACATGGGCATCATCGAGGCCGGCGGCACGGATGCGGAGTTCGCCGGCCGAAAGCGTGACTTCCGCTGCGCCGCCCGCCTCGGCGGCGGCCAGCAGCGCGTCGCGCAGGCATTCGCACAGCGCCGCGGCGGCCACGGGGCTCAGGCCCGGCGGCTCGGCCTTGATCTCCAGACGCGCGTGGAAGGCCCGGGCCAGCGTCTCCAGCGCGCCCGCAAGCCCCCGCCGCGCGGCCAGATCCGGCGAAGCCTCCTGGCTCAGCCGGCGCACCGTTTCCATTGCCGAGTCCAGCGCGCCCTGGAGCCGCGTGAAAAGCTGTTCCTGTTCCGGCGACAGCGCGGGGATCGTGCCGCGCAACAGCTCCGTGGCCAGACCGGCCGAGCAGAGCGAGGGCCCCGCTTCGTCATGCAGGATGCGGGTGAGGCGGCGCCGCCCGGCCAGGCGGATCCGCCGCAGTCCTTCCGCTTCGCTCGCGCCGTAGCGCGCTGCCGGAGCCATCATGGCCCATGATAGACCAACCGAACAAAAGAGAAAAGGACGTTTCAAACAGAAACGCATGAATTTGTCGTGCTGGCAGCAGGCCGGCGCCGCGCCGCGTCCGCAGCCGCCGATGTTAGCCTAGTCTCTGAAACCATGCTGCTGGCCATCGACGCGGGCAACACGAACGTGACCCTCGGCATCTTCGACGGCGAACGCATCGTCACGCGCTGGCGGCTGCGCACCGTCCACGATCGCACCCCCGACGAGTGGGGCATCCAGCTCCGGAGCCTGTTTGCGCTCGAACAGCGCGCCTTCGACCAGATCGACGGCGTCGCCGCGGCCAGCGTGGTGCCGCCGCTTGAGTCCAGCCTCACCGAGATGGCGCGGCGGTATTTTGGCGTCGAACCGTTCTGGGTCACCGGAACGACAGAGACGGGCCTCAACATCCTGTACGACAACCCGCGCGAGGTCGGCGCGGACCGCATTGTCAATGCGGTGGCGGCGCTGCGGAAGTACGGCGGCCCGTGCGTCGTGGTCGACCTGGGCACGGCGATCACTTTCGACGCCGTCAGCGCCCGCGGCGAGTATCTGGGTGGCGTCATCTGTCCCGGCATCGGCATCTCCATCGCCGGCCTGTTCCAGAAGACGGCGCGGCTGCCGATGGTCGACTTCCGCGACCCCGGACGCCTGATCGGCACCAATACCGTGGCCAGCATGCAGGCGGGCCTCTACTACGGCCTGATTGCGATGATCGACGGCATCGTCGAGCGGATGGCGGCGGAGCTCGGGGCCGCTACGCGAGTGGTCGCCACCGGCGGGCACGCCCCGCTGATCACCCGCGGCTCGAAGTGGGTCCGCATTGCCGACGAGGATCTCACGCTGGAAGGCCTGCGCATGATCTGGGAGATGAACTGCCGGCGATGAACGGAGAACGGGAAAACGGCGAATGGAAGTTGAATTACTTCAGCTATTTCACCGAAATTGAGGAGCATTTTCAGCGCGCCCGCGGCACCGGGCTGTTCCTGATGTCGCCGCTGGACTGGGCGCTGGTGGAGAGCTGGAAAAACGCGGGAGTCCCCCTGGAGGCGGTGCTGCGGGGCATCGACGCCGCCTTCGAAAAATGGCGCTCCCGGAGGCAGAAGAGCCAGATGATCAACAGCCTCGCCTACTGCGCCCAGGCGGTGATGAAAGAGGCCGAGGCGATGGCCAACAACCGCCCCGCTCCGGCCGCATCGGCCGGACCGGCCATCGCACCGGAAGCGGTGCGGCAGCACCTCGAAAAGGGGCTGGCCGCGCTCGAAGGGCGTGAGCCCTACGCGGACGTCGCCGCGGCGCTGCGCGCGCTTCTTGAGAATTTCGACCGGCACTTCGGCGACCTTCAGGAGCTCGAGCTGCGGCTCTCGGCCCTGGAAGACCGGATGGCCTCCATCGCGCGCACCCGGCTGAGCGAGGAGCAGCTTTTCGAGATGCGCCGCGAACTCGAACGCGAACTCCGCCCCTACCGCAGCCGTATGAGCGCCGAACAGCTCGCGCGGCTGGAAAAGTCGTTCCTCGACCGCAGGGTCTATGAGGCGGAAGGGCTGCCCCGGCTCAGCCTGTTTTATCTGTGAATGCGCGGCCGCGCCTCAGCGGCGGAAATACCAGAGCCAGAAATACTGCTGCCCGGCGCCGTGATGGTAGCGCAGCTCGAAGCCGCACCGTTCTGCCATCGCCGCCGCCTGCTCGAGCGTAAATGGCACGCCGAGCCAGGTGTCATCGGGGTCGGTTTCCACCTGCGGGTTGCCCTGGACCTGGAACTTGAACAGTGCGCCCGGCCGGAGGAGGCGGTGCACCTCGCGCACGTAGTTCTCGATGACCTCCCGGCTCGGAATGTGCTGGAAGACGATGCTCGAGAAGGCGAAGTCATATTCGCCTGGAGGGATCACATCGAGATCCATGCCGTTGTTCTGGTAGAGGTGCGCGTTGGGCATGTCCTTCAGCGCCTCGCGCGCCAGCGCCACCATTTCGCCGCTGACGTCCACGGCGTGGACCTCGCCAAAGATCTCCGCCAGGGCCCGCGTGACGCGTCCGGCGCCGCAGCCGATCTCGATCACCTTCATCTGCTTCGGATCCCTGCCCTGGCAGATGTTGATCATGTCCGTGAGGATCTCCTCGCGGACGGTGCGGCGGCCGGACTCAAAGAACTCCTCGTCGGTCCAGTCCGTCTTCTCGGTGTTGACGTAGAACCGGGCGTTTTCGCGGGCGCGTTCGTCCCAGTCCTGCCGCATTCTGTCGAGCGTTCGTTCCAACTCGTGTCGCTCCATTTCCTGCCGTCCTCTCCATTGTAGCCGCCGCAGCCGCCCGCCCCGTTCGTGCTATATATAGAAGCAGGCCGACGCGTGGGCGGCTAGCTCAGTTGGGAGAGCACCGCGTTCGCAACGCGGGGGTCGTGGGTTCGAGTCCCATGCCGTCCACCAGCCCGGCGCCCTCCCCAGCTTTTTCCCGGAATCGCGACCGCAAAGAGAACCTGCCTGCGCCTGGAGCTGTTTCCGGAGCGTCACCGGCGCGTCGATGCACTGATGACGCAAGCCTCCCGCGGCGGATGCCCGGGGCCGCGCCCCGGCTCCGCTACCGTGCCGAGACCGCCGGGATGTTGCGGTCCCGGACAAGGCGGTTGAAGGCGTCGAGATCCTTCTCGATGAGGTCTTTCAACGTCCGGAGCTGCGCGTTGGTGCGCGAAGCCAGATCCTCGTAGACCTGATAACTCTGGTCGGTGGGCCGCGCCTCGGCGCTGGCGACCACGCTGGCCAGCGCCGCCAGCTTGTTGTTCAGCCGGATCGGGTAATTCAGCGGATCCTGCGGAGAGCGGTTCTTCGTCTGATACAGCGCTTCCTCGACGGCGGTAAGCTTTGCGGACAGCTCCTTCGCGGGCTTTTCCAGAGCCGCGTCCCGCCGTCCCCAGGCCTCCAACTGCGACCGCACGTCGCGGATCCGCAGGATGGATTCGTGAATTTCCGTGAGTTTATCGCGGATCTGAAGCAGTAATTGTTCCTGTCTTTCCAGGTCTTCCTGAGTGATTTCCTTCAGCCGCGGGTCCTTGCGGATTTCGAATTCCGTCTCGAAGGAGACCCTGCCGGCCGTGAACCGCGCCCGGTAGCGGCCGGGCGCCGCCTTCGGGCCGCGCACGGAGCCGGCCCACAGGATCAGGTTCGGGATCGATTTTGCATCCTCGTGCCGCAGGTCCCAGACAAAGCGGTTGAAGCCACGCTCCGGGCGGAACGCCTGCTGGCGGGGCCCGCCCCGGCGGCCTTCGCCGCCTTCTGCGCCCTCTGCGCCCTCCGCCTGCTGCGGCGCCTGCGCCGTGGAAAACCGCCGGATCACCTTCCCCTGCGCGTTCAGGATCTCGAGCGCCGCCTCGCCGGCCGGCTTCTCTTCCAGCCAGAAATGGAAGACGGCGCCCGCTGGAGGATTTTCTCCCACCGTCATGCCAGGCTGAACCGGCGCGTAGGACGTCGTCATGCGCCAGGCGGGCTCAACGGGGAAAAACCCGTTGCCCCTCTGCTTCCACGCGTACAGCACCGGCAGATCGTCCAGCACCCAGAAAGACCGCCCCTGGGTGGCGACCACCAGATCTTTCATCTCCCGGTGAACCGCGAGATCGGTGACCGGAACCGCCGGAAGATTCAGCTGGAGCGATTCCCAGGACGCGCCGTCGTCGAGGGATACGTACAGGCCGGTCTCCGTGCCCGCATAGAGCAGTCCTTCCACGTTCGGATCCTCGCGGATGACGCGAGTGAAGGCGCCGTCCGGGATGCCTTTGACGATCCGCGTCCAGCTTCTGCCGCCGTCCGTGGTCCGGTACAGATAGGGGCGCAGATCGCCGTGCTTGTACATGGTGGCGGCAAAATACGCCTTTTTCGGGTTGTGCGGCGAGGCTTCGATGGAATTGATCTGGATCCATTCGGGCATCTGGCTGGCCGGCGGCGTGACGTTGGTCCAGTTCTTTCCTCCGTCGGCGGTGACCCAGACGAGCCCGTCGTCGGTGCCGGCCCAGATCATGCCACGGGCCAGCGGGCTTTCGGCCACGGTGAAGATCGTGCAGTAATATTCGACGCCAGTGTTGTCCTTCGTAATGGGGCCGCCGGAAGGGCCGAGTTTCGCCGGATCATTTCTGGTCAGATCGGGCGAAATGGCCTCCCAGCTCTGGCCCTCATTCGTGGTTTTGAACAGGATATTTCCGGCCGCATAGAGAACATTCGGGTCGTGCGGCGAAAACAAAATGGGGAAATTCCACTGGAAGCGGTACTTCATTCCTTCGGCGCCGTAGCCCATCGGGTTGTCCGGCCAGACGTCGACCGACCGGAGCTGGCGCGTGCGGTGGTCGTAGCGGGTGAGATAGCCGCCATAGGAGCCGGCGAAGACCACGTTGGGGTCTTTGGGCGAGGGCGCGACCCAGCCGGACTCGCCGCCGCCCACGGGCCACCAGTCGTCCCTGTCAATATAGGCGCCGGAGGAACGCGAGGCGATCCGGACCGTCGTATTGTCCTGCTGCGCGCCGTAAATGTTGTAGGGGAACTCCTGGTCAAGGGCGACCCGGTAGAACTGGGCGGTGGGCTGCGTCTGCGCGGTCCAGGTGCGCCCGCCGTCGGTGGTGACGCTGGCGCCCCCATCGTCGCCGTTGATCATGCGGTTGGTGTCGTTGGGGTCGATCCAGAGATCGTGAGTGTCGGAGTGCGGCGTGGCGACTGGACGGAAGGTGACGCCGCCATCGTCAGAACGCCAGAGCTGCACGTTCTGCGCGTAGACCCGGTCCGGGTTCTTCGGGTCGGCGTGGATGTGCGTGTAGTACCAGGCGCGCTGGCGCAGGTTGCGGTTGTCGTTGACACGGCGCCACGTTTTGCCGCCGTCGTCGGAGCGGAACAGTCCGCCGTCTTCGGCCTCGATCTGCGCCCAGACGCGGTCCGGGTTGGCGCCGGAGACGGTCACGCCGATGCGCCCGATGAGTCCCCTGGGCAGGCCCGGATTGCGGGTGATCTCCGCCCAGGTTTCGCCGCCGTCGGTGGACTTGAACAGTCCCGAGCCCGGCCCGCCGGACTCAAGCGACCACGGCGTGCGCTTCACGTCCCAGAGGGCCGCGTACAGCACGTCCGGATTCGCGGGATCCAGCGCGAGGTCGATGGCCCCGGCCCGGTCGTTGCGGTAGAGCACGCGCCGCCAGGAGCGGCCGCCGTCGGTGGTCTTGTAGACGCCCCGCTCTTCGGACGGGTTGAAGATGGCGCCCAGCACCGCCGCCCAGGTGATGTCCGGATTGCGAGGATGGACGCGCACGCGCGGGATGTGGCGCGAATTGGGCAGGCCGGCGTGTCTCCACGTCCGGCCGGCGTCGGTGGACTTCCACACGCCGTCGCCATGGCTCACGTTGCCGCGGATGCAGCCCTCGCCCATGCCGACATAGAGCACGTTGGCGTCGGAGGGCGCCACCGCAATGGAGCCGACGCTGCCGGTGCGGAAGAAGCCATCCGAGACGGGCAGCCAGGTGCGGCCCGCGTCCGTGCTCTTCCAGACGCCTCCGCCAGTGGCGCCGTAGTAGAACACGTTGGGCTGGCCGGCCACGCCGGTCACTGCCGTTACCCGGCCGCCCCGGTACGGGCCGATGAGGCGGAATTTCAGGCTCTTCCACGCGGGCGCGTCCTGCGCCGCCAGCGAAGCGGCGGCGGTGATGAGCAGTGTCCATCGGGCTGTATGGGTCATGAGAAAACTCCAGGCTGGATGCGTTTATTGTATGCAGAGTTACGCTGAGGATGAGGAGGTGGGTGATGAATCGGATCCTGCTGGCACTGCTGATGGCGGCCGCGCTCGCGCCTTCCGCGGGAGCAAACTTCTTCTGCACGCTCTCCGCCACGCCGGCGCTGGTTTCGCAAGGGGGCCTGGCGGAGCCCGTTGGCGACATCGTGTTGCAGTGCACGGGCGCGCCGGGACAGAACGTTCGCCTGACGCTTTCCGCGCTGCTGGACCAGCGCATCGCCAACCCGATCGACTTTTCTGCCGGGATCAGTGGCGGCGTGACCCTCTGGCTCGACTCGGCCCCTTCGCCGGTCCCGCTGCCCGTGGTCCCCAGGCTCTCCGGCAATCTTGTGTTCTTCGAAAACCTGAACCTGGCGGCCAACCCCTCCGGGCAGCTCGCCCTGCGAATCGCCGGGCTCCGTGCGGCCGCTGCGGATACGGTTCAGGCCAGCGTCCAACTGATTCCCGATGTGCCGATGTTGCTGCCTTCGAACCGGGTCGTGGTGGCGCGTGGTGTCCCAGGGCTGCTGGCGACGCCGCTGGCCGCGGCCGCCTGCTGCGCCGGGCCGCCTCTGCCCGAAACAATGGACTGGAGCGGCATTTCGGCCCGCCAGCCATGGACGGCTGTGGTGCGCATCTCGGAAGGGCATTCCGCCTCCTTGCAGCCAGTGGACCCCCTGGATCCAACGCGGGGGTCCACGCGCATCCTCGTCCTCCTCAAGGGTCTGCCTCCAGGCAGCCGCGTCCTTGCGCCTGATGGCATCGCCGGCTCCAACGCCGCCCAACCGACCTCCTCCGGTCTTCTCGGCCGCACGGCTGCCCCCGGAGTGTACAATCCCGGTCCGCCCCGCTCCCTGCTGTTGAGCCGCGTGCCCCAGGCAGATTCGAAGGGCGTCGGCGGCACGGCGCTGCTGTGGCCTGTCTCCCCGCTGACTCTCGCCAACGTTGGTGAGGCGCCGGTGGACGGCGACGAGGCGTGGGTCGTCTACCAGGTGATGGATGCCGACCCCTCGCAGGCCGAAACGGCCGAGATTCCCGTCTGGATCTTCACGCCTGTCACGCGAACCAACGAGACGGTCATCGTCCGCATCCAGGCGTTGCTGGCTCCCCTCTCTGATCAGGCTGGATTCGTGCCCGGCGCGCCAGTACCACGCTACATGCCGGTGGAACCGCAGCCGGACTGCGGCCTGCTGGGCGACTGCGACGCGAACTACTTTCCAAAGCTGGACGTCGTCCCCAGCCAGACAACCGAATTTGCGCTGAAGGCCGGCGGCGGGCTCAAGGACGCCTACCTTTTCGTGCGCAACCTCGGCGGCCATTTCATTGAGTGGACCACTTCGGTCCGTCACCTGGACGGCGACGGATGGCTGCTGCTGCGCGGTACCGGAGGCTATGCCGAAGGCAGCTTCCACTATCAACTGAACCCGAAGGATCTCACTCCCGGCGAATACCGCGCCGAAATCGTCTTCGAGCAGAAGAACTCGCCCACGGGACTCAACGTGCGCATCATCATTCCCATTCGACTCACCGTGACTGAAGGTCCTCCTCCGCCACCGCCGCCCGGAAATCCGCCCGCCGCGCCGAAACCGGCCCTGTGGGCGGCGTTGACGGTTCCGTTTGACTTCCCCGGACCCTTCGCGCCTGGCGGACTCATGCGTCTGCAAGGGCAATTCTTCGCCGAAGAGACGAGCGTGACCGTGGGCGGCGTGCCGGCGCGGGTGCTGGCCGTCCAGCCGGGTCTGCTGCTGATTGAACTGCCGGAAGTGGAGACACCTGCGTCAGTGGAAGTGGTGGCGGCCAACGGCGATCAGGCCAGCCCTCCCCTGCCGGTGCAGGTGCTCCGGACCGCCCCTTCGGTGGTTCTCATCCACAATGCCGGGGGCGGAGTGAACGGGGAAGGCGAGCCCGCTGCCGCCGGCAGCGAAGTGACGCTGGAAGTCACCGGCATCGCTCATGCTGATGAGCCCCTGTGGATCAACGTGCACGACCGCTGGAGCCCGGCCCGCCGCGAGGCCGGCAGCGGCCCGGGCCTCGACCGCCTGCGGCTGGTGATTCCGGACGACCTGCCCACGATGATGACGGCCGTGCGCGTCTGCGCCAGCGCGCCGGGCATCGACAGCATTTGCAGCCACCCGCGGCCCATCTGGATCAGCGCCGCCCCGTAGCGTCCGAAGGGGTCCGCCTGCGATAGACTGCATCCCATGCAGCGCCGGACCTTCCTGCTTCAGACCGCCGCGCTCGCTGTGGCGCATGCGGCGGAAATCGACGTCCGCCGCCAGAGCTGGACGGCGCGGTGGATTCATCCGCCCGTGCCGGACATCCAGCGCTATGGCGTCTTCCATTTCCGCCGCGCGGTGGAGTTCAATTCGCCGCCGGCGAAGTGCCTGGTCCATGTGACTGCCGACAGCCGCTACCAGCTGTACGTCAACGGGCGGCGCGTCGTCTGGGGGCCGGCCCGCGGCGACCTGTTTCATTGGCGCTATGAAACCGTCGACCTGGCGCCGTACCTCCAGCCCGGCCGCAACGTGATTGCCGCCATCGTCTGGAACGACGGCCCGCACGCCGCCATCGCGCAGTGGTCGTTCTGCACCGGGTTTCTTCTCCAGGCCGTGGACACGGACCACGCCCGGCTCAACACTGGCCCCGGCTGGCGCTGCCTGGAAAACGCCGCCTTTCAGCCCGTGCCGGTGCCGAACTACCAGCCCACCGGGTATTACGCCATCGGTCCGATGGAGCGCGTGGATGCCGCCCGGTATCCGTGGGACTGGCAGCAGCCGGACTTCAACGACAGCTCCTGGCCGGAGGTGCGCGTCGGACTGGTGGCCAGCTCGCGCGAGCATCGCGACGCACCCACCCGCTGGATGTTGGTGCCGCGGCCGATTCCGCTGATGGAGGAACGCCCCGAGCGGCTGGCGCGGCTGCGCCGTTGCGAGGGAGTGCAGCCGCCGGAACAATTTCCATCGAGGCCCTCGCGCGTCACCGTGCCGCCCCGCACCCGGGCCTCGATGCTGCTCGACCAGGGATATCTCACCTGCGCCTTCCCCGAACTCGAGGTGGAAGGGGGCCGCGGCGCCGCCGTCACGCTGCGCTATGCCGAGGCCCTCTGGCAGCAGTTGAAACCACGCCGCATGAAGGGCCACCGCGACGAGGTCGAGGGCAAGGAGTTCATCGGCTATGGCGACACATTCCTCGCCGACGGCGGCCGGCGCCTGTACCGGCCCCTGTACTGGCGCACCTACCGCTACATGCTCGTCGAGATCGAAACGCAGGACGAGCCGCTCGTCATCGTGGATCTCCGCGCCACTGCCACCGGATATCCGTTCAAAGTGAAGGCGCGCCTCGACTCGCCGGACCCGCTGCACCGGAAGATTCTCGAAATCGGCTGGCGCACGGCGCGGCTCTGCGCCCACGAGACCTACATGGACTGCCCGTACTACGAGCAGCTTCAGTACGTCGGCGACACGCGCATCCAGGCGCTCGTGTCGATCTACATGACCGGCGACGCGCGCCTGATGCGCAACGCCATCGAGCAGATCGACGCCTCGCGCACGCATGAAGGCGCCACCTTCAGCCGCGCGCCCAGCACGCTTCAGCAGTACATCCCGCCGTTCTCCCTGTGGTGGATCGGCATGGTGCACGACTACTGGCGCTATGTGGATGACGCGGCTTTCGTGCGCGAGATGCTTGGCGGCGTGCGCGCCGTGCTGGGCTTCTACGAGCGCCATCAGCGCGCTGACGGGCTGCTCGGGCCCATGCCGTGGTGGAACTACGTGGACTGGGTGGAGGGCTGGCAGGCCGGCCGTCCGCCGTCGGAGCCGGACGTCATGCCCGCCTCCATTCACATGCAGTGGCTGCTCGCGCTACAGCAGGCTGCCGAGCTGGAGGAAGCGCTCGGTGAGAAAGTTTTCGCCGCGCGTTGCCGCGAGAAGGCAACAGCGCTTGCCGGCGCACTGCGGCGCTTCTGGAGCGAGGATCGCCGCATGTACAGCGAGGACCTGGCTCATGCGCATTTCTCGCAGCACGCCAACGTGCTGGCAGTGCTCGCCTCGCTGCTGCCGTCCCGGGAGGCCGAACGGGAGCTCATGCTGCGGGTCGAACCGGCGCAGAACCTGGCGAAGTGTTCGGTTTATTTCCGCTACTACCTGGACCGGGCAATGGTGAAGGCGGGCCTGGGCGAACGCTACCTGAGCCGGCTGGGGACGTGGGAGTTCATGTCGAAAGAAGGGCTGACGACCTGGGCAGAGATCGACAGTCCGTACACGCGTTCGGACTGCCACGCCTGGGGCGCGAGTCCGAACATCGAGTTCTTCCGCACGGTGCTGGGTGTCGACTCGGCGGGCCCTGGCTGGTCCAGGGTCATCGTGAGGCCGCACCTGGGGCCGCTCCAGAAATTGAGTGGAGCCGTGCCGCACCCGAAGGGCATGGTCGAGGTCCGTGTGGAGCGCGACGGACAAAAGTACAGAATCGACGTCCACGCTCCGCAGGGGGTGGAGGTGATTCGGGAGACAGGCGGCTGAGAAACGCCGCGCCCCTTATAGCAGACGGAAGTTGACTTCCACGTTGGCCATCACCGGCACCGGCTTGCCATCCTTGTAGCCCGGTCGGAACCGCCACTTGGAGACCGCCTCGATGGCCTTTTCGTCGAGGCCCATTCCCAGCGGGCGGATGACGCGGATGTTGGTCACTTTGCCCGTCTCGTCGACGACGATGGCCAGCACCACCGTGCCCTGGAACTTCGCCTTGCGGGCCTCTTCCGAATATTCGGGTTCGACCTTGTAGATCGGCACCGGAGCGCTCACGCCGCCGCCGATGCGGAAGGCGCCGCCGCCAAAACCTCCGCCCTCGCCCGGCCCAACGCCGGGGCCGCGGCCCGAACCCACGCCGCCGCCCGAGCCGGAACCGATGCCGCCGCCCGAGCCGGGGCCACTGGAAGGCGGCCCAATCTGGCCAAAGGGGTCGCCGTAGTTCGGCATATTCACGTTGGGCAGCGGCATGTTGGGATCAGCGATGATGGTGGGCTCCATCACCAGCCGCGGGTTCTGGTTCTGCACCACTGCCGTTGGCGGCGTGAACTGCTTCAGGTCCGCGCGAGGCAGCTTGCCCTTGCTCGCCGGAAGCGGCGAACGGTCGCCGCCGCCACCGCCGCCGCCCGCTGCCCTGGGCGCCGGCGGCAGATCGGGCATGTAGGGAGAAATGTCCACGGGTGCGATGATCTGGATCGAGTTCTTCACTGCCTGTTGCACCTGCCTGTTGGTGCCCAGGGCAAAGGCAAGTGCCACCAGCCCAACGTGGATTACAAGGGAGAGAAACTGCGAGCGGCCCCGGTACGGGTCCGGAGCGAACAGTTCCTTCACCTGCACCGGCTTCGCCGTTACCTCCAACGGCGGGAGCTTGGGCGGGGAGATGAGGTCCTTCAGGTTCTGGACCAGGTTCACGTACCACGGCCGTTCAATCTCTTCGAATTCAGCCAGCGCCGAGCCGCGCAGCTCTTCACGCGTCAACGGCCGGACCGTCGTCTGAAGGGGCGGCTCCTTGCTGAACAGATACGCCAGGTTCTCGCGGAAAGACTGCCAGAACGATTTCTGGCGCTGCGATTCCGCCAGTTGCCTCAGTTCGGGGTCCGGGCTGTTCAGCAGCTCCTCTTCCGTCAACGGGCGGAAGGTGACCACGAGAGGCGGCTGCTTTTTCATCGCCGACAGGTCTCTCAGGGTCTGGAACAGATTCAGGAACCAGGGTTTGCGCTCCTGTTGCAGGGTCAGAAAGGAGGCCAGAGGATCCTCGGCCAGCCCCGCAGGCGGGCCCGGAATCGGCTCGGCATATGGTGGCTTGGGCACGTGAGCCTGCATGATGACGTTAGTTTTATGCGCCCCAGGATCTTAGCCCGGTCCCGGGACGGGCCTCTGCCAGCTTAGACGCACCCTTCCGGGGAAAGTTGCACCAAAGCCGGTCGTTCCGCCCGCATCGTTCCCAAAAATTGTAGCACGCACTAACCATACAGGCGATGCTCTCCAGAATTTTGTAACGGCTCGCGGGGGCTTGTGCCCGACTGACGAATCCTTGTCTGGCGAAGACGAGGCGGCAAACGCCCCCTTAGCGAAGCGCCTGGTTCAGGAGCGAGGCGAGCCGCAGGCCGGCCAGCCGCACCTGTTTCTCAATATACGGGTAAGCGCCTTCGGCGTACTCCTCGCCGAGCAGGGCCGGCCGCTCCAGGGGCAGCGCCCGGTAGGCGTAGGATTTCGAAATTGCGTGGGAATCCCAGACCCAATCTTCCGGGCCGCCCTGGGCGGCGCGGCTCTTTTCGCGGTAGCCGGCCCTCCGCAGCAGGCGTTCGCGCACGCCCGGCCGCCCAATGGTTTCCTTGAGCAACGGCGTGTCCCAGATCGCGTGCAGGTTCGTCGGGCGATTGCGGAAGACCACCGGGACGTCATTGCCGCCGCGGTCCCGGTTGTCCCCACTGTGCAGGGGCTGGTGGAGATCGCTGACAAAGTGCACGAGGAAGCGGAGCGCCTCCTCCCGTTCCGCATCCGGCAGGGTAGGGTCGCCAAGACGTGTGGTGAAGCGTGCGATGGCGGTAATGATGCACTCGTGGTTGGGACAGTAGGGCTCCCACTGGCCGCGCGGTGCGTCGATCGGAATGTTGATGTAATGCCAGGGCGCTGTTTCGCGCCGTTTGGGCCGGATTTCGTCGGCCCACGGGGCGATGGAGACAATCGTCTCGCCGACGGGCAGCAGCCGGGAGATCTGCCGGCGGGCAGCGGGCGTCAGGTGGCGTTCGGCAATCTCGGCGATCAGCCTGTGGCCCTCGGCGCCCCAGGGCCAGGCCGGTGCGGCCACGAGAAGAGCTGCCGAAAGGCGTAACAATGGGAGCAGGCGCATGCGACTCCAGTATGGCAGCCGGTCAAGCGCCGCATCAACGCCGCTTTTTCCTGCTGGCAGCCTCCGTCAGGCATCCAGATAGGCAGCCGATGGACTCTCGCCCCTACGAAGATTCGCGCCGTCTGGGCGCGTGGTTGTGGGCAAGCCTGCTGGCCGCAGGCATTGCCGTGGCCTTCGTCTATCAGCTTCCGGCCGCATGGTTTCCTTTCCTTGGCGGCCCGTGGTGGCTGGAGTGGCTGGCGTTTGCGGTGTTCTACATGACCTATGCAACCGCAAGCCTGCCTTTCGATATCTGGGCCGGCTACTGGCTGCCGTGCCGTCATCAACGCGAGTGCCCCCTGCTGCCGGTGTTTCTGGGGACGCTGTTTCGCAGCGAGGCCATTCAGTTTTTGGCGATGACCCTGTCGGCGCTGGCGATGCTCGCCGCGGGACGGCACTGGGGAGTGGCCGGCGCGCTGGCGGCGCTGGCGGCGGCGCAGGGGCTGCTGATCGCCTTGCGGCCCCCGGTGGCGCGCGTGCTGGGCGCGGCGGAAGCGAAGCCGCTGCCAGTCCGGACCTGGGTGCCGGGCTATGTCTGGAACCTCTCAGGCATGGCGTGGATGCTGCTGCTGCCGTGGTGCGGCGCCGCGTCCGTCTACCAGCTTGTTGAGGCGATGCTTGGCGGCTCGCTCTGGTCGCTGGCCGGCTACGCACTGCTACGGGCGCGCTGGCGTGAAGCGGCGCTGGCGCTGCTGTATCAGTCCTGGGCCTCTTTCGGGCTCTTTTCGCGCGCCCCCGCCGGGCTGATGGGCCGGCCCGAGCTCTGGGCCGGCGTGGTGGGGTCAACGGACCAGTCGGCAGAGAAAAACTCGCGCGTGGCGAGCCAGATCTCCTCGACCTGATCGCGCAGCTCGTGGTCGGAGTCCACCTCGCGCAGCTCGCAGCAGGTCCGTGTGCGCGCGAACTGCCGGGACACCTGCACGGGAACCACGTCATCGCGCACGCCGTGAAAGATGAGGCACGGCTGGACGATGGCAGGCTCGTCTTCGTAGCGCATGGCGTCCTCCAGGAACTGCCAGCCGAGCTCTGTTTCGGCGCCCGTGCCATAGTGCATCAGCCGCAGTGCGCCCTCGCGGCGCCACGCTTCGACGGCGGCCGGCCCCAGGAACTCGGCATAGAGGCGCGGGAAGCCGAACGCCGGAGCCAGCAGAACCAGGCGGCGCACTTCGGGGTGCCGCGCGGCGTAAAGGGCCGCCAGCCAGCCGCCGAGACTTGAACCGACAAGATGCACCGGCTGGCCGGCGGCCCGTCGTTCCACGGTCCGCAACTGTTCGGTGATGGTGAGGTGGCGAAAGTCGGCGCCGTTGAGATCCGGAGCTTCGAAGGGCCAGCCTTCGGCCGCGAAACGCTGGGCCAGATAGCGGGCCTTGTACGATTGCGGCGAAGAGGCGAATCCGTGCAGATAGAGGGTGCGAATCATGCTACAAAGGAAGCTTAGCGGACTTTGCCGTCCGCTTCCGAACCGCAGCGGCTTCGTTGCATTCCCTCTGCCGGCCCGGTAGAATCGAAGCTTTGCGGCTACAAGGGAGGTTTCATGTCCGTTCGCGACAAAGTGAAGCAGATTATTGTGGAACAGCTCGGCGTCGACGAAGAGCAGGTGGAAGATACCGCCTCGTTCGTGGACGATCTGGGCGCCGATTCGCTCGACATCGTCGAGCTGGTCATGGCCTTTGAAGAGGCGTTCGATATCGACATCCCGGACACCGACGCGGAGAAGATCACGACGGTCAAGGACGCCATCGACTACATCGAGGCCAGGGCCAAGAAGGAAGAGTGAGTCGCGCCGGGCGGCATCCAGGGCGCAGGCTCGGGATTCATACAGGAGAGATCCATTGGCACGCAGGGTGGTCGTCACCGGTGTCGGCATTGTCTCGGCGCTGGGCAACAGTGCAGAAGAAACCTGGCAGGCGGTGCTCGCCTCGAAGTGCGGCATCGGTCCGATCACGCAGTTTGACTGCTCGCAGTTCAGTGCGCGCATTGCCGCCGAGGTGAAGAATTTCGACCCGCTTCAGTACTTCGAGAAGAAGGAGCTGAAGAAGGTCGGCCGCTTCATCCAGTTCGCCGTGGCGGCCTCGGAGGAGGCGATGAAGTCGGCGCGGCTGGAAGTGACGCCGGACATCGCCGAAATGACGGGCGTCTATATCGGCAGCGGCATCGGCGCGTTCGAGGTGATCGAGCGCGAACACAAGGTGTTGCTCGAAAAGGGCCCGGACCGCATCAGTCCGTTCTTCATTCCGGCCTCCATCGTGAATCTGGCCTCGGGCAATGTCAGCATCCGAACCGGGGCCAAGGGGCCGAATTCGGCCACCGCCACCGCCTGCACGACCAGCGCGCACTGCATCGGCGACTCGTTCCGGCTCATCCAGCACGGCTATGCCGACGTGATGATCTGCGGCGGCGCCGAGGCCTGCATCACTCCGATGGGCATCGGCGGCTTTGCGGCGATGCGCGCCCTGTCGACGCGCAACGACGAGCCGGAGCGCGCCTCGCGTCCGTGGGACCGCGACCGCGACGGCTTTGTCGTCGGCGAGGGCGCCGGCATCCTGATTCTCGAAGAGCTCGAGTTCGCGCGGCGGCGCGGCGCGCCCATCCTGGCCGAGATCGTCGGCTACGGCATGAGCGGCGACGCCTATCACATCACCGCCCCATGCGAGGACGGCGACGGCGCCTATCGCGTGATGCGCAACGCCATCCGCGACGCGGGCATCTCGCCCGAGCAGATTGATTATGTCAACGCTCACGGGACATCGACGCCCGTGGGAGACGTGATCGAGTGCATCGCGCTGAAGCGGACCTTCGGCGAGCATGCCTACCGGCTGGCGGTGAGTTCCACCAAGTCCATGACCGGCCACCTGCTCGGCGGCGCCGGCGGACTGGAGGCGGCGCTGACCGTGTTCGCCATCCGCGACCAGATTGCGCCGCCAACGATCAACCTCGACAACCCGGACGAGGGGTGCGACCTCGACTTCGTGCCGCACCGGGCGCGGCCCATGAAGATCGAGTACGCGCTGTCGAACTCGTTCGGCTTTGGCGGTACCAACGGGAGCCTGATCTTCAGCCGATATCACGACTAGCGCCTGCGCCGCGCCGGGCGCAGGCGAGCGAGGACGCCCATGAAGATTGTCGTCGCCGTCAAACAGGTGCCTGCCCGCGATGTCCAGGCCGAACTCGTGCCCTCAGGCGACTGGATCGACGAGTCTGGCCTCAGCTTTGAAATGAACGAGCCCGACGCCTACGCCCTGGAAGCGGCCCTCCGTCTCAGGGAGTCGGCCGGTGGCGAGGTCGTCGCCGTTTCCGCCGGCCCGGAGCGCGTGCAGTCGGTGCTGCGCGAGGCGCTGGCCAAGGGCGCGGACCGTGCCATTCATCTCGCGGCCGACGGCGATGCGGCCCGCGGCCTGGACCCGGCCGTCAACGCCGCGCTGCTCGAAAGGGCCGTGCGGGAAGAACAGCCGGAGCTGGTCCTCACCGGGCTTCAATCGGATGACACGGGCAGCGGGCAGACCGGCGTCGTGCTGGCCGCGCGGTTGGGCTGGCCCCACGCGACCCTTGTGATGGCCATCGAGCCCGGCCAGGGCGAGGTGCGCGTGAAGCGCGAGCTCGAGGGAGGCTGGTATCAGCACATGAGGCTGCCTCTGCCGGCCGTGCTCACCATCCAGAGCGGCATCAGCCGGCTGCGTTACGCCACGCTGATGGGTATCAAACGCGCAAGGACGAAAGAAATCCGGAGGCTCGAAGCGCCGCCGGAGGCGGCCGGCGGACTACGGCTGGCCGGGCTGGCCCTGCCGCGCCGCAGCCGGCAGACGCAGTTTCTGGAAGGCCCGCCCGCTGAACAGGCGGCGCAGCTTGTCGAGAAGCTCCGCTTTGAGGCGAGGGTGCTATGAGCGGGATCCTGGCGATTCTGGAGCGCGGCGCGGGCGGCTGGCACCGCATGTCCTTTGAGGCCCTGGCGGGCGCACTGGAGCTGGGGCGCGCGACCGGCGAGCCGGTGACCGTGTGCGTGCCCGCTGCGGACGCGGGCGCGGCGGCGGCGGAGGCCGCGGCCTGGGGCGCGGCCGTGATTGCGCTGGAACATGAGGCGCTCTCGCTGTATGCTGCCGATGCGTGGATCGCCGCCCTGGAGCCGCTGATTCGCGAGCTCGGTCCGGCCTGGGTAGTGCTGCCGCATACCTACCAGACGCGCGACTTCGCCCCGGCGCTGGCGGCCCGCTTCGGCCGCGTGCTGATGGGCGACTGCACCGGCTTTGCCATCGAAGAGGGCCGGCCGGTGTTTGAGCGGCAGCTCTTCCAGGGGAAACTGATCGGGCGGTTTCTGTTTGAAACAGAGGCACCCAATTTTGTTTCCTTCCAGGCGGGCGCTTTCCGCGCGGCGCGGCCGGCCGGCGCGGCGGCGCCGGTGACCGTCAGGCGCGCGGAAATCGAGCCGGCGCGGATCCGCCAGCGGCCAGAGCCGCCTTTCCGCGAGGCGGTGCAGGCGGTGGACCTCGCTTCAGTGGAGCGCATTGTCGCCGTCGGACGCGGCATCGGCGACGAAGGCAACCTGGAGCTGGCGCGGGAGCTCGCCGCCGCTCTCAATGCGGAGCTGGCCGCCTCTCGGCCCATCTGCGACAACGGCTGGCTGCCGATGGACCGCCAGGTGGGCAGCTCCGGCCAGACCGTCGCGCCGAAGCTCTATCTCGCCCTCGGCATCTCCGGGGCCATCCAGCACGTGGTGGGAATGAAGGGATCAGGCTGCATTGTCGCGGTGAACCGTGACCCGCAGGCGCCGATCTTCGAGATTGCCGATTACGGCATTGTCGGCGACCTGTTCGAGGTGACGCCGGCGCTGATCGAAGAGCTCAGGAGATCGAAAGAAACCGCCTGATCCGACGGCTCCCGCCGCCTTAGCGCGCCGGTGCCGTCGGAGCTTTCTGGAGCACGGCCGGCGCGCGCGGGCCATCAGGACGGAGGACCCGCGAGGGCGGGCCCGCGAACAGCGCCACCCACGCCAGCAGACACAGCGCCGCGGCGAACGTCATCGCAAAGATCCATAGCACATTGCGCCCCGTGCAGTCGCGCTGGCGGCCGATCTCGTTGATCTGCGCGATCAGGCGCTCAATGGCGCGCCTTTCTTCCTCGGCGCTGATCCGCATCCCCTCGCTCCCTCGACTCCTGCCCCTAGGATGCGCCAGATGGCGCGCGCGCTGCAACCGGCGGGGCGCGAGCAGGGGTAGAATCCCGGCGAGGAGGCGCAGATGGATCTGAACCGCAGACAATGGCTTGCCGCCGCGGCGGCGCTGCCAGCAGCCGCCCAAACGGCGCAGGACCGGATCTCGCTGGCGCAGTGGTCGTTCAACCGCAGCTTCCGGGCGGGCGTGTGGAAGAACCTCGACATGCCGAAAATCGTCCGCGAGAAGGCCGGGCTCGATGCGCTCGAGTTCGTCAACCAGTTCTTTGAAAACCCCACGCTCGGATACCTGCGGCGCCTGAAACAGAACCTCACCGATGCGGGCGTAACGCCGGTGCTCATCATGGTGGATGACGAGGACCCGATGGCGGGCGCGGATGCAGCGGAGCGCCGTGCCGCGGCAGTGGCGCACCGCAAGTGGGTGGACATCGCGCATTACCTCGGTTGTCGCGCCATCCGCTGCAACATGCGGGGCGGAGAAGCCGACTGGCGAAGGGACGCGGGCCTGGTGGCGCGCGCGGCGGAAAGCTTCCGCGACCTGCTGGCCTATGCGTGCGGATCGGGCCTGCGCATCCTTGTCGAAAACCACGGCGGCGCCTCGTCGGACCCGGACGTGCTCGTGCGGCTGATGAAGGAGGTCAACGACCCGCAGTTCGGCCTGCTGCTCGACCTCGGCAACTGGAACAAGGGCGACGACCAGTATGAGGCGATCCGCAAGACCCTGCCCTGGGCGCGGGGGATCAGCGTGAAGGATGTGCCCGGCTGGGACCTGGAGAAGAAGCTGCGGATGTGCATGGAGAGCGGCTTCCACGGCTTCTGGGGCATCGAAAGCGGGGCCCGTCCGCCCGAAGGCGCCACGCCGCAGCAGATCTTCGACGCCGAGCTGGCGGCGGTGCTCAAGATGAAGGCAACGCTCGACCGTGTGGTGCTCGGGCGCGGCTGACCGCCGTCTAAGGCTTCGGCCGCAGGACCACAAACAGGCTGGGCGGCCGGCTGGCCGGCGGCGCGGTGAAAGCTTCCCAGGCCGCGACGGCCTGCTCGAGCAGGGCACGCGCGGGGGCGGGCTTCCAGCCGTTGAGCGAATCGATCAGACGGACTTCGCCCCAGACCTCGCTTTCCGCGTTGATTGCGGCGGGCACGGTGGATGACACGGCGAGCAGGAGATCGCCCGGTGCGAACTCGATCTCCGCTTCTTCGCAGCGGAGGCTGTTCTCCGCAGCCAGCGGCGGGCCGGTGTGCCGCAGGCGAAGTACCTCGGCCCCCTCCATGGTGCGGCGGAACAGAAAAGGCGGCAGAAAGCCGGCGTTCACATAGTGGAGCCGGCGTGTGCCGCTGCGGTATGTGGCCAGAAACAGCCGTACCTGCGGCCAGCGTGCGCCGGGCGCTTCCATTGCCCGCCGGGTGGAGGCCACCAGTTCGGCCAGGTCTTCGTGATAGGCGCGGGCCCGCGTGCGCAGCAGCGCCTGGAGCTGCACAATGCGGATGGCTGCTTCTTCGAAACCCGCCTCGAGTTCCGCCGCGAAGAAGGCAGCGGCGCGGCCCGGCAGCGGAAACGAATCGAACCAGACGCGGCACTCGCCGCGGTTGTCGGCCACTCCGGCCGACTCGAGATCCGGCAGATCCGCGCCCTCCGGCGGCTGGACCAGTGACATCGCAAGCCGGACCGAAGCCCGGCGGGCCTCGGCGCGGGCGGTCTCTTCCGCCTTTTGGATCCACGCTGCCGCCTGCGCCGCGAGCTCCTCAGCAAGCTGGAACGCCCGCGAGAAATCCTCGAGGAATGCCAGATGGTGCGGCCCGTACGGCTCGCCGCCGGACAGGCTGCCAACAAGAAAAAATCCCGCCAGCAGATCGCCACGCAACACCGGTATGGCGGCGGAGGCGCCGAGTTCAGCCAGGCGGGACTCTTCCACCACCGACTGCGCGGTGCGCCCGGTGGCTGGCAGCCGGATGCTTCCATCGGGCGCCACGAGCGTCATCGGCAGTGAGGCTGGCGGGCAGGCCAGGGCCGTGGCGAGCGCGCCGTCGCGCGGCCAGATGGGTTCCGCCGCTTCACCCTCCGGCGAAGAGGCCCGGCACGCATATCCGGAATCCTCGAGTGCGAAATACCAGACGCGCGCCGTGCCGAGGTGCTCCCGCAGCGTCCGGCAGGCGACGGATGCGGCGGAGGCGCCCTGTTCCAGCCCCCTGAGCAGCTCCGTGCGCGCCTGAGCCGCGCGGCTGGCCCATTCGCGCTGAAGCGAGGTGCGGCGCAGGGCCGCATCCCGGACCGCACGCCAGGCGACCTCGGCCACCGCCCACGCCACCACCGCGGCCGCAGCCATCGCCGCCAGACGCACGGGGAGCGGCTCGCCGGCGCTCGCGGCAAACAGCAGCGCGGCCGCCAGCAGCGCCATGCCCGCCGCCAGCAGCAGCCGCAGGCGCGGCCGCGCCGGAGGCGTATGACGGCGCCAGCCCACGGCCAGGCGGAGGCGCAGCGTCCGCGGGGCCAGCCAGGCCGCGGCGGCCACCATCAGGAAGATCAGCGTGACCGGGAGCCACAGCAGAAGCGGAAACCATTCGAGCCAGTCGTTCATTGCGGCTCAGCGGAGGCGGAACTCAAGGAAATACTGATAATCAAGCCAGCCGTGGGATTTCTCCAGACGGAAGCCGGCGCTCCCGAGCTCGTCGGTCACTTCCTGCTCGGAAAGTTTTTCGGACTCGGGCGGCCCCACCGGCGTCGGCCGCTTGTGGAAGTCGATGACGACAATCCGGCCCCCGGGTTTCAGCGCGCGCACAAGCCTGCGGTAGTAATCCGGACGGCTGCTGATGTGGTGAAGGACGTTGCAGAAGAAGATGGTATCGACGGCCGCTTCCGGCAGCCGGGGATCGTCCGGCGCGGCCAGCACGGTGGTGACGTTGGCAAGGCCCAGCGCGGCGATCTGGTCAAGCAGCCGCTGGTTGACATCCACGGCGTAGACTCGCGCCACCAGGGGGGCAAATCGGCGGGTGAAATATCCCGTGCCGGCGCCGATATCGGCCACGACCTCGTCCGGGCGCAGGGCAAGCGCTTTGATCACTTCATCGGGCTTCTGCCAGGCGGCGCGGCCCGGTTGCTCCAGCATCCGCGCCAGACCGCGGCCCTCGCCGCGCCCCTGACCCTGCCGTGCGCCGTGCTGCGGCGCGGCCGGCAGCAGCGAAACGATCAGCAAGCTAGCCAGCCAGCGCACTGTGTTTTCTCCCGAAAAAGAAGTAGATCACAATGCCCGCGATCGACCAGCCGACGAAGCGAACCCACGTCTCCAGCGGCAGCGCCATCATCAGCACCAGGCAGGCGAGCATCGAAAGGGTCGGGATCACCGGGCCGAAGGGAACCCGGAAGGAGCCCGCGCGGGCCGGGCGGATGCGCCGCAGGATCAGCACTCCGGCGCTGACAACAAAAAAGGCGAACAGCGTGCCGATGCTCGACAGGTCGGCGAAGGTGCCCACGTCCCACACGCCCGAGGGAATGGCCACGGCGAAACCGGCGATCCATGTGGAGACATGCGGCGTGCGGTGCACCGGGTGAATCCGTGAGAAGAATTTCGGCAGCAGCCCGTCGCGCGACATGGCGAACCACACCCGCGCCTGCCCGTACTGAAAGACGAGCAGCGAGCTGACCATGCCGCCCAGCGCGCCGATGTCGATCCACTTCCAGAGCGTGTTCATGCCGAGGTTCTTCAGCGCGCCAACAATCGGCGCGGCGTTGTTCAGCGTGTCCCATCGCGCGATGCCGGTGAGCACCACGGCCACGCCGATGTAGAGCAGCGCGCAGACAAGAAGGGTACCGAGGATGCCGATGGGCAGATCGCGCTGCGGGTTCTTGCACTCTTCGGCGGCGGTGGAGACCGAGTCGAAACCGATGTAGGTGAAGAAAACGATCGCCGCGCCGGTCAGCACGCCGGTGAAGCCGTTGGGCATGAACGGGCGCCAGTTGGACGGGTCCACGGCGCGCGCCGCCCCGATGATGAAGACCAGGATGGCGGCGATCTTGACCAGCACCATGATGTCGTTGGCGCGGGCGCTCTCCTTGATGCCGTACACGAGCAGCCACGTCAGCCCCATGACGACGAGAAACCCCGGCAGGTTGAACCACGCGCCGGTGAACTGGCCGCCCTGAATGGCAGGCGTGGTGAGCGCCCTCGGCAGGTGGATGCCCAGCACGCCTTCGATCATCTGCGTGACATGCGCCGAGAAACCCACCGCCACGGCCATGTTCGAGACCGCATACTCGAGCACCAGGTTCCAGCCGATCATCCATGCGATGAATTCGCCAAGCGTGGCGTAGGCATACGTGTAGGCCGAGCCCGCCACGGGGATGGCGCAGGCCATTTCGGCGTAACACAGCGCCGCGAACCCGCACACGATCGCCGTGAGAAAAAACGACAGCGCCACCGCCGGGCCGGCGCCCGGCCGGCCGAAGGTGAAGCTCGAGTTGCCTCCCTGCAACAGCAGGTCGATCAGCGGCACGTGCAACAGCGACTCGTAGGTGCGCACCTCGCCCGCCGCCGCCGTCCCGGTGAGGATGAAGATGCCGGAGCCGATCACCGCGCCGATGCCGAGCGCCATCAGCGACCACGGCCCCAGTGTTCTCTGGAGCCGCTTGTCCGGCTCTTCGGCCGCCGCAATCAGCTCCGGGATGCTCTTCGTGCGGAACAGGGATTTCACTCGGGCGCCCCTTTCATCGGCAGAGCTGGAAGGCGCGGGGCGCACGGCCGGCGGGCCGCGCGCCGCCGCCATGCCGCCGCGTCAGCGCTTGCGCTGGCCCTTGGCCATCTTCTTCACCTTTTTCTTGCGCGAGCCGCGTTCGTAGTCGCGGGGCCTGAGCGGGTTTTTCAGTTCCGCTTCCTTGCGTGCCTTGCGCTTCAGCGCCTTGCGTTCAGCGCGATCGGTGATGTGCTTGGTGTTCATTCCGGATGTGTCCTCTCGCAGTGTACAGGAAGTCAGTCCTCCGTCTGGAGTCCAGCAAAGCGGGCCACCAGTTTTTTCAGCCCGTAGCCGGGAAAACTCACGGTGAGCTTGGCGTCGTCGCCCTCGCCCTCCCTGCGAAGCACGGTGCCGCGCCCGTATTTCGGATGGACGACGCTCGCCCCGGGCCGGATGCCGCGTGGCTGCGCCTTCTTCTGGGGCGCCGGCGACGGTTTCGGCGCGGCCGGCGCTGGGGCTGGCCCGGGCGCCGCGGAAGCCGAAGCCGCAGCAGCAGGCGTTGCCGGCGCAGCGGAGGCGGCGCGGGCGCCGCGTTCGGCGAAAAACCGGGCGATGTGATCGATGGAGTTTACCGTCTTGCCCGTGTAAGTCTGGCGACGCACCGCCTCCCGTACCATCGCGCGTTCCCCCAGCAGGTCCAGCGCGCCGGGCACATCACGCCGGGCATGCAGCTCTTCCATCAGATGGCCCGGAATCTCCGCGAGGAAGCGCGAGGGCTGGCTCGGTTCGAGCGGCGCACCTCCGTAACGGCGGCGGTAGCGGGCGCTGGTGAGATAGAGCCTGCGCATGGCGCGCGTCATCGCCACGTAGCAGAGCCGGCGCTCCTCCTCGAGCATCGCCTCGTCGTTCAGCGAGCGCGAGTGTGGGAACAGCCCCTCTTCGAGGCCGGCGATGAAAACGACCGGGAATTCCAGCCCCTTGGCGTTGTGCATCGTCAGCAGCGAGATACGCGCGCTCTCGTCGATGTCATCGGCGTCGCTGACCAGGGCGGCCGTGTCGAGAAACTCCTGGAGCGAGTCGCCCCGCTCGGCCGCGTCGGCGGCGGCTGAAACCAGCTCTTCCAGGTTGCCGAGGCGCGACTCCGATTCCGGCGTTGCTTCGGCCTCAAGCATCCGGCGGTAGCCGGTCTGCTCAATGACCCGCGCGATCACCTCGTGGGGCGGCTGCTGCTGCGCCGCCTCGCGCAGTTCTTCAATGAGGCGCACAAAGGCCGACAGCGCCGCCTGCGCGCGGGCGCCGAGCGCGTGCTGCCCGATGGCGCGGTGCATCGCCTCCCAGAGACTGAGCCCGTCCCGCGCCGCAATCGCCTCCAGTTGTTCCACCGTCGTCCTGCCGATGCCCCGGGCGGGCACGTTCAGGATGCGCAGCAGCGCCACGTTGTCGCGCAGATTGAGCAGCAGGTGCAGATAGGCGAGGATGTCCTTGACCTCGGCGCGCTGGTAGAACGACAGCCCGCCCACCACCTTGTAGGGCAGGCTGTAGCGGCGCAGCGCCTCTTCGATCTGCCGCGACTGGAAGTTGGTGCGGTAGAGCACGGCCACGCGCGTGCCCGGGTCCGCGGCGAGAAGCTTGCGAGCCGTGTCGGCGATGAAGAGCGCCTCCTGCTCGCCGTCGTCGGCTTCGAAGTAGCAGATGGGGTCGCCGACGGGCCCGTCGGTCCACAGGGTCTTGCCCTTGCGGGCGGTGTTGTGCTCGACGACCCGGGAGGCGGCCTCGAGGATCGTTTTCGTTGAGCGGTAGTTCTGCTCCAGCCGGATGACAGTGGCGCCGGGGAAGTCGCGTTCAAAGTCGAGAATGTTGCGGATATCGGCCCCGCGCCAGCCGTAGATCGACTGGTCTTCGTCACCGACCACGGCGACGTTGGAGTGAGACACCGTCAGCAGGCGCATCAGCTCGTATTGCGGCCGGTTGGTGTCCTGGTACTCGTCGATCATCAGGAACTCGATACGGCGGTTCCAGGCATTCCGCACGGCCTCGTCATGGCGAAGCAGGCGAACGGCTTCGAGCAGGAGGTCATCGAAGTCGAGCGCATTGGCCGCTTCAAGGCCCTTCTGGTAGTGCTCGTACAGGGCGGCGATGCGCGTGGCGTTGGGATCGGCCGAGACGCGATACAAATCTTCCGGCGTGAGCTTCTGATTCTTGGCGTGGCTGATGCGCGAAAGCACCCCGCGTGGCGGCAGCGCCTTCTCATCGAGGCCGAGCTTTTTGTAGACCTGTTTGAGCAGCGCGAGCTGGTCGGACTCGTCGTAGATGTGGAACTGCGTGGTGAAGCCGGGACGGAGGCCGGCCAGCGAGGCGCCGTCGCGCCGCAGCAGGCGGACGCAAAAGGAGTGAAACGTGGAGACCACCGGACCCGCCCCGGTCGGAAGGCCGCCGAGCAGGCGCAGCACCCGCTCCCGCATCTCGTCGGCGGCCTTGTTGGTGAAGGTGACCGCGAGGATCGACGGACCGTAGACGCGGTGATGGGCAATGAGGTGGGCGATGCGGTGCGTGATGACGCGCGTCTTGCCGCTGCCGGCGCCGGCAAGGATCAGCAGCGGGCCCTCGACGTGTTCGACGGCACGGCGCTGCTCGGGATTCAGACCGGAGAGGAAATCCATTATGAGGGGCTAAGTGGCAATTTTACCATGCGGGTACAACCGGGAACGAGCCCCGGTGCGATTGTTGTAACCTGTGGACGAGCCGGGTGCGCCTTTGAAGCTAGGTAAAGAAATGTAAACCGCGCCCGCTCGGCCTTGGCCAGCATGCTGGTGGATAACGACATCGTGGAGCGGGCGCGGGCCGGAGACGCCCAGGCGTTCAATGAGATCGTCCAGGCGTACCGGCGCCGGATCTTTGGCACGGTGTCACGGCTGATCGGACGGCCGGAGGATGTAGAGGATGTGGCCCAGGAGGTCTTCATCCGGCTGTATTATTCTCTGGACCAGCTCCGCAGCCCGGAGGTGTTCGAACCGTGGCTGTACCGGCTGACGGTGAATGCGGCGCTCGATTACCTTCGGAAACGCCGAAAGCGAAAGCCGGAGGCGCGGGTTGCCGATTTGAGTGAGCAGCAGGTGATGATGGCTGATGCGGCGGCAGGAACAAAGTTTGAGATCGAGGCCCGCGAAAGGGCGCGGGTGCGGGAGCTGGTGAACACGCTGCTGGCCGGAGTCTCCGAACAGGACCGCATCCTGCTGACGCTGAAGGAAGTGGAGGGATTGTCACTGAAGGAGCTGGAACAGATCTACCAGGTGAATGAGAACGCCCTGAAGGTGCGGCTGTTCCGCGCGCGCCAGCGGGTGCTGAAAGCCTGGGCGGCGCGGCGGGCAGAAGAGGCCCGGAAAGGAACGAGCAATGACCGGCGAGAACCGAAATCTTGAGCAGGAGCTGGATCGGCTGCTGGCCGCTTACCGGGAGGCCTGCGAGCCCCCCGAGCCCTCGGCGGATTTCATGCCGCGGCTCTGGGCGCGCATTGAAGCGGCTCCGCAGGGCTGGGCGGAGCGCCTCTGGAAGTGGGCCAACGGGCTGGCGGCGGCCGCTGCGGCGGCCAGCGTGCTGCTGGTGGCTCTCCAGATGTTCTCCCGCCCGGCGCCCGATTTCTATAGCGCCACCTATGTGGAGACCCTGCTGGCGCAGACCGACGCGGAACTGGCGCCGGCTGAGCTGGCCGGCGTGCCTGCGCCGCCTGCTCCCGGGGAGCATGCCGAGCGATGATGCAGTCCAACCTGAGACTGGCGCTGAGCCTGCTGGTGGTCTTTGTCAGCGGCGTGGTGGTAGGTGCGGTGGGTGACCGCTACCTCGTGAAGCGGCAGGAGGCGGTTCAGCGTCCGCGTTCGCCTGAGGAGTTCCGCCGCGCCTATGTGGCGGAGATGCAGAAGCGGCTGAAGCTGACTCCCGAGCAGCTCGAGCAGCTCAACCGCATTCTCGATGACACGCGCGAGCAGTTTCGTCAACTGCGTGAGCGGCAGCGGCCCGAGGTCCGCGCCCTTCAGGAGCAGCAGACGGCGCGGATCAATGCCATCCTGACGCCGGCCCAGCAGGAGGAATACGCACGAATGCGCCGCGAGCGGGAGGAAAAACGCCGGCAGGAAGAAAAACAGCGCGGCCACTGAGGGCCGCACCCGCTGTCTGAAAGCCTCAAACGCAGGCTCAGTTCAGGTTGGCCTTGCTGTTCTCGCGGTCGGCCCGCTCCTTCTTGAGCGCCGCCGAGCGCTGCATCTTTCGCTGGAACCGGTCGATGCGGCCCTCGCTGTCGACCAGCTTCTGGCGGCCGGTGAAGAACGGGTGGCAGTGCGAGCAGATTTCCACGCGGATGTCGCCCTTGTGTGTCGACCGCGTGCGGAACGTATAACCGCAGGCGCAGATGACATTCACTTCTTCGTAAGCGGGGTGGATGCCGGCTTTCATTGTGAGGAAATCCTTTGAACTCTCCTAGTATAGCAAAGCCTCTGCCGGCGACGCGGCAAGGAAAAAGCCCCGCAGCCGGACTCCGGCGGCGGGGCCTTCGGTAGCCTTTTGAGTCAACAGGCCTGCGGCCTGATGTGGAGAGCGCTCGGTGGTCTGGATCCGGTCCACTCCTTCCGCCGGCCGCGGTGGGCCATCTGGCGGGTGGCACGGAAACCAGGAGCGAGCCTATCCGCTGACCACCTCGCGCGTACACTTACTACCAGAACTCATATCGACTGGACCACCTCCTTTCTTCCGTGATGGCCCGATGATACGGGATTCCAGTGGAAATGTCAACAGGAATTTCGCCCGACCCACGAAATGGCGGGGCACAGTACGTCAGACCCCTACATCTGGCGTGGTGCTGCCTACCTCCGCTCGTTCCGCTCCCGTCAGTGTGGCCACAAGGGGAGCCGGAGGACCTCCTTCCGAATTGTCTCCCCAACAGCGACCTCCCGGATTTCCAATGCGAACCCCGGGCCGGGTCTGCGAGAGACGGCGAAGATCGGTACGTCAGCCGCGCGAATTCTGTATCGCCCGGAGTGCAGGGCGCTGACGGCGCCAAGGGAATCGAGGTTCACCGTTGAACCCGCCTTCGCCCGTAGGCGGAACTGCCCTGTGACGGGCTCATAGTTGGCATAGCTGAAGCAATGCCCAATGCAGGCCCGGTCCAGCATGTGGTTGATCGGATTCAGGTCCTCCGGCACTGCCTTCAACCCGCTAACGACCCGGCTGCGCGGGGGCGCCTTGCGGACGGCCTCGTGGAAGGACTGCTCGATTCGACCCAGCGACCGGTTGTCCACGGCAAGGAGGCCGAAGAAGAGGACGGCCGCAATGGCGCAGACAGAGCCCACGAACCGGGCCGGCAGGCGTCCCGCCAGGAGTGCATGGAGGCAGAGGACATACCAGAGCCCCAGGCGCCAGTCAATGAAGTAGAGTGGATACTCAGTACCGGGCCAGCGGAGCCGGGTTGGCAGCAGGGCAAGAGCCGCGGCACAGAGAATGGCCAAGTCCGCGGCTGGAACGCGCAGCATCGCCAGACGCTCAAATCTCGCTTTCCACGCCAGTCCAGCCACCCATAGGAGAAAGAGCGGCGCGGCGGGTGCCAGATACCATAGGGAGTGAATGAGAAACGGCGTCACGCCGGTGAGCTGGAGCATGCGGGTGTCGTCCCATCTTGCGGGCAGGCCCGTCCGGATCAGCCACCCGGTCAGGGCGATCGCGGCAACAGAAGCCGACAGCAGCCCGGCCTGGTGTCTGCCACCCAAAGCCTGCCGGCAGGCCAGGTGCATGGCGAGGCCTGCGGCCACGGCCGCCCCCAGCAGATGCCCGAGGCTGGCCAGTGCCAGCATCGGAAGCGCCAGCAGTCTCTTCCATCCCTGGGACGCAAGGAAGACAATCCCCCCAGACGCCGAACGCACAGGACAGGTAGTAGTTGAAGAAGCCCTGGTGAAAGATCCAGCCATAGGCGAGCATTGCCAGCATGGGAGCCGACGGCCAGGAGGACTGGCCCGTCAGACGGCGCAGCAGAGCGAAAGATCCCCAGAAGAAGATCAGCACGGCCAGCGAGACACTGGCCTTTTCCGCCAGCACCGGGCCGCCCAGGCGCCAGAATCCCTCCAGCAGCCAGTCGAACAGCACGTTCGAATACTGCGGAACAATTTCCAGCCCCAGGGGCTCGCCGGACTTCAGCAGCAGAACCAGCCAGGTATTGTAGAGGTGGCTGGACAGGTCGCCCGCCTGCACGCGGGGTTGAAGCCACACCGGCAGTAAAACGAGCGCCGATACACTGGCGATGGGGACTGCCCGGCCGATCCAGGCCCTTTGAGGCGGCACCCGTGGCACATCTTACCCAACGGCTGACCCGCATCCCGTCTTTAGCCGTCCCACGGCAGAAACACGACGCAGGCGGACGAGCTCCAGGCCCGTTGAGGAACCGGGAGCTATCGAACTTTGGAGGGATCTCCAACGAGCCGGGGAGCACCGGAAGCGATCCGGGGAGGAGGCAACCGCCCGACCTCAGGGAGACGACCTAGACCCGCATAGTGTCAAGCATACGGCTTGCCAATCGTAACCAATTGATAGAAAACGGTTCATTCGTTAGGTCAGAGACCTGATCTCCCAAGACCCGGAATTGGTGCTATGAAATTTGGAATAGGAATATTTCTTGGTGCGCTCGCTGCTACCGGGAGCGAGGAACGGCCCCCCGCTCGACTCAGAACCAGTCTGGGGGGATCGGAACGCTTCGGAGCGGAACTCTTTCTCCGACGTGCAGCGATCGAACCTCCAGCCGGAACGGCTGGGCTGACTGGAGGAACACGCCGTAAAGGGGAACGTCGCGCGAGCGGACCACAAACCGGCCCGCGGCCAGGCGGTCCACCTCCGCGCTATCGTCGAGGACGAGCGTGGATCCAGGCCTGGAGCGCAGGCGAAAGGCATTGGAGCTGGGGACGTAATTCCCATAGGCGAAGCAGCGACCGATGCAGGCCTTCTCCAGCATGTGCGACAGCGGGTTCATGCCGGCGGGCCTGCCGGTGGCGGCGGCCACGGCGCGGCCGCCCTCAGGAATCTGATGCGCGGCCCGGAGGAACTCGTCCTGCGCCTGGTTCAGATACCGGTAATCGGAGGCCAGAAACAGGAAATAGGGCACAGCCATCACGGTCATCAACGCCCCGAGGAAAGGCATGCGCCTGGGCTGTGCGGCTATGGCCAGGGCCTGGAGAACTGGTGAAAGAAAAAGGGCGAGGCGGAAGTCAACAAAATGCAGCGGCCTGGCGGTTCCAGGCAACTGCACGGCCCCCGGGATGGCCAGGATGGCGGTGGCAAGTATCACCGCCAGCCAAACGGCGGGTTCCCGCAATAGCAGAGACTTCTCTCTCACGGCGCGCACCCAAAGACAGAAGAACCAGAGTGCGGCGACTCCGAGGATGAACCCGTTGTACTTCTCGCCAAAAGGCCGCAATTGCGTGGCGAAGACGACATGGAAGCCCTGGAGCATCTCCCATTGGGCGGGCAGGGATCCCTGAATGATTCGCCCTGAAACCACGAGCGCGAGGCAACACGTCGCCGCCGCGAGGGCGCGCTTTCGCCAGTCCATGTCCCGGATAAGGACCACGAAGGCCGCCAGGCCTGCGGCGGCGGCTGCGCCAACCGGGTGGGCGATCACCGCGAGAACCAGCGCGGTCACGGCAGCCCAGGCCCTCGGCGGCGGGTTCCACACCGCAGCCAGCGCCCAGAAGCCGAAGCCGCAGGACAGGTAGTAATTGAAAAAGCCCTGGTGGTAGCACCAACCGTAGGCGAGCATGGCGAGCAGCGGGGCGGAGCTCCACGCCGCGCGCCGGCTGATGGCGCTCACCCAGGCGAACCCGCCCCAGAAAAAGATGAGCACGGCGGCGGCGACGGCCACCCTTTCCGCAAGCACGGGCCCGCCGAGCCGCCACAGCCCTTCGAGCCACCAGTCGAAGAGCAGGTTGGACCACTGCGGAGCGAGCTCCAGACCGGGTGCCCGGCCCTGCCGGACGAGCAAGACCAGCCAGGTGTTGTAGAGATGCGACGGCAGATCCATCGCCGGCACGTGCCTGGGCAGGAGCACCGGAAGCACAAGCAGGGCCGAAGCGGCCAGATAGGGCACGGCAACAGCGATTCTTCGCCACATGCGATAAGAAGCATTCTCGCACCGGAGGGCGAAGCTTGCCGATGGCCGCCGGCGGGAAGGCGCGGGCCGCCGCGCGGCAGTACAATACGGGGGATGCCAGCGGGAGCGAAGAAAGGATGAACGCAGCCGAGGACGCGGCGATGCAGGTGGCCCGGCGCGGGCTTTCCGCGTTGTTTTTCTCGGGCCTGCTGACGGCGCTTCTGGGGGCCGTGCTGCCGGTGTGGCGTTATCATATCGAGCCGGACTACGTCCTGATCGGCCATTATTTTCTGCTTCAAAATTTGGGCATCCTGGCGGGGGCCATGGGTGGGGCGAAGGCGCTCGCCAGGCGAGGCGTCAGTTTCACCCTGGCGCTCGGCTGCGGGCTGGCCTGCGCGGCGCTGCTGCTGCTGGCGGCCTTCTGCCCGCCGGCCAGCGTCTGGGGCCGCCTGGGCGGACTCCTGCTGGCGGGGCTGGCGGCGGGAGTCATCAACCAGGGAGGCATGCACGCCATCACGCCCGCCTACGAACTGCACCGTGCGGCCACGCTGAACCTGAGCGGCATCCTGTTCGGCGCCGGCTGTCTGGCCTGCGCGCTGTTTGTCAGCGGAACGTTTTTCGTCTACACGGCGCCCAGTCTGCTGATCCTGCTGGCGGTGCTGCCCGGGCTGGCGGCCGGCCTCTACGCGCGGATGCCGGCCGCGCCGGACGTCCTGCTGCCGCACCGCGACTGGCGCGAGGCGCTGGCGGAGTTCCGGACGCCCTCGGCCCTCCTGTTTGCTGCGCTGCTGTTTTTCCAGTCCGGCAACGAAGGGGCGCTGGCCGGCTGGCTCGCCCTGTTTCTGACGCAGCGGATTGGGTGCAGCCCGGCTGCCAGCCTCGGGCTGCTCGCCGTCTATTGGGCGGCGCTGCTGGTGGGGCGCGTGGCGGCGCAGTGGGCGCTCGGGCGGGTGCGGCACGGGCGGATGCTGGCCGGCGCGGTGGCGGCGCAGATCTTCGGCTGCACGGCGCTGTTTTTCACCGACAACCTTTTCGGTGCGGCCGTGGGCGTGCTGCTGGCGGGCGGCGGATTTTCCGTCATATTACCGCTGGTTCTTGAAAAAATTGGCGATCGTTTTCCCCGCTATCATCCGGCATTATTCAATGGGATCTTCTCCATCGCGCTCACCGGCGGGCTCCTGGCGCCGGCGACGCTCGGCTATTTCGCCCACTTTGCCGGCATTGGCGTGGTGATGGGGCTGCCGGTGCTGGGGGCGATGATGGTGGTGCTGCTGTCGGTGGCGCTCTGGCTGGAAGCCAGGCTCAGCGCAGCCTGAGCACCGCCCTGCCGGCGGGGCCATCGTAGAGAAGCTCGATCCTTTTCAGCTTCGCGTGTTTGCCGCGCCAGTGGAAATAGATGAGGCCGGCGGCGCCGCCGCGCGGCGCCTCGACGCGGGCGAGTCCGAAGCGCTCGGCCGTCTCGGCCGCCGCGGCCGCCTCCTCGCCGGGCGAGGCCTGGCGGCTGCCGCCAGGCGTGGGGATGCGCGCCTCGGGATCGCCCGGGAAACGCTCCACCGGCCGGGGGCGGCCGAAGATCACCTGCCCGCCGCCCACGCCGCCGCCGGCGACCACCTGCTGCCGCTGTTCGTACTGGTCCGGGTTCCGAAGAGCGAGGGCGACCGTGCCCGGGGTCACCGGCAGGAGCTCCGGCGGGCGTCCGTTGAGGCGGAGCCGGAAATGGGACGGCGCGAATTCGGCCGGCTTGTCCGACGGAAACAACGCCACCTCGACGACCAGAAAATCCTGCGTGAAAAACCGGCCCGCCTGCGACTCAAAGGCGCGGCCGTGATATTCAGCGGCCAGCGTGCCCGCCTCGAGCGCTGCCTGGAGCGGATAGTCCGCCGCGCGGGGGCGCGGATCCAGCCCGCCGGCATGGGCCGTGAAAGCGGCCAGCATCACGAGCAGCCAGGGCACGGCTTCAGGATACACTGATGCCGATGGAAAACGGAGCCCGTTTCACGGTTCTGCTGCTTGCTGCCACAACGGCCGCCGCGGGGCAGGGGCTTGAGAGGCGCGTTGCCGCGCTGCTGGACGAACCGGCGGCGCGGCGCGCCTCGTGGGGCATCCATGTCGTGCGGCTCGCAGACGGCGCGGTGCTGTATTCCCGCAACGCGGGCGTCCCGATGACGCCGGCATCCAACACGAAGCTGGTGAGCACGGCGCTGGCGCTGGAACGACTGGGGGCGGACTACCGCTTCGTCACGCGCGTGCTCGCTGACGCGGCGCCGGACGCCGAAGGGCGCGTCCGCGGGGCGCTGCGGCTGGTGGGCGGCGGCGACCCGACGCTGTCTGGCCGCGCGGTTCCCTACGACAGGGATGCGAAGGAAGGCGACGCGCTGGGACCGCTCCGGGAGCTGGCAGGGCAGGTGGCTGCGCGCGGCGTGCGGGTGGTGGAAGGCGGCGTCACCGGGGATGCGACCCGGTGGCCGTGGGCGCCGTATCCGGCGGGCTGGGCCATCGGTGACATGACCTGGGAGTATGGCGCGCCGGTGAGCGCGCTGACGGTGAACGATAACTCGTTGGAGCTTGTCGTTCGCTCGGGGCCGCGCGCTGGCGAACCGGCTGCAATTGAGTTCCGCCCGCCGGTAGAGTATTTCACCGTGTTCAACCTTTTGCGTACCCATGAAGGCGGCGAGCGGAGGATCGTCGTGCAGCGGGCGCCGGGCTCGCGGGTTCTGGAGATCGGCGGCGTGGCGCCGCCGGGCGCGGCGGTGGTGCAGTCGATCGCAGTGGACGAGCCGGCCCGGTTTGCCGCCGAGCTGTTCGCGCAGCTTCTCCGCGAACGCGGCATTGAGGTGCGGGGTCCGGTGCGGGCGGCGACGCGCATCGAAAGCAGGGCATGGCAGGAGCCGCAGGGCGTGGAGCTCGCGCGGCGCGAGTCGCCGCCGTTGGTCGAGCTGTTGCGAATCATCAACAAGGTGAGCCAGAACCTGCATGCGGAGATGATGCTGCGGGAGACGGCGCACGTGGTGCGGGGCGAGGGCTCGGCGCGGGCGGGCGTCGAGGAGATGGCTTCGTTGCTGAAGGCAGCGGGAGCCGACGAAGCCGAATTCGATCTCGAGGATGGCTCCGGGCTGTCGCGGCGCGGACTGTTGAGTCCGCAGTCGCTGACGGCGCTGCTTCGCTACATGGACCGCTCCGGCCGCGGCGAGCTGTTCCGCTCGCTGCTGCCCGTGGCCGGAGAGGACGGCACGCTCGCCGGCCGGTTCCGCGGGCTGGCCGAGGCGGCGGCGGTGCGCGCCAAGACGGGCAGCCTGTCCCACGTGGCCGCTTTGTCCGGCTATGCCGGCGAGGATCCTTCCCGGCGGGCGGCTTTTTCGATCATCGCCAACGGGTTCACTGCGCCGCCGGCGGAAATCCGCGCGGTCATTGATAAAATGGCAATAGCGATTCTCGAAGAAACCAGGCGGTAAACGATGCCGATTTTTGAATACCGGTGCAGCAGTTGCGGACTGCGTTTTGAGAAGCTGGTGCGACGCCAGGAGGAGGAAGGCCTTGCCTGTCCGTCGTGCGGTTCCAGCGATCTGCGGAAGGAGTTGTCCGTTTTTGCGGCCCACTCGGCTTCCGGGAAGGAGTCTTCGAGCGCGCCGATGTGCCCGTCCGGGGGCGTGTGCCCCACGCCGGGCGCCTGTGGTCTGAACTAGCGGAACGATTTTTTTCCGGCAGCATTCCGAATCTGGTTGACTTTCGCTGGGTCTTCGCCAATAATGTGGGCATGGCACTGACGCCGCGGCAAAAAGAAGTCCTGGACTTCCTGGTGGACTACATCGGGCGGCACGGCTACAGTCCCAGCTTTGAGGAGATTGCGGCGGGGCTGAAGCTGTCGTCGCTGGCGACGGTTCACAAGCATATTACCGCGCTCGAACAGAAGGGCTACGTCCGGCGGCGTTTCAATGAGAGCCGCTCCATCGAGGTCTCGCCCGGCTATCTGGAAGCCGAGCGCGAACGGTTGCAGGCCCGGCAATCGGGGCAGCGGGAGGTACCCCTGCTGGGACGGATTGCGGCCGGCTCACCGGTGGAGAGCGTTGCGATGCCGGAGAGCCTGAATCTGGGCGAGTTCGCGCAATCGGAGGACATTTACGCGTTGCAGGTGAAAGGGGACTCGATGATCGAGGACCACATCTGTAGCGGAGACTACGTGCTGGTGCAGCGGGTGGCGGAGGTCCGTGACGGCGAAATCGTGGTCGCCCTGGTGGACGGGATGGAGACCACGCTCAAGCGGTTTTACCGGGAACCCGACGGCAGGATCCGGCTCCAGCCCGCCAATGCGGAGCTGGCGCCGATTTACGTGGAGCCCGAGCGGCTCCAGATTCAGGGCCGCGTGCTGGCCGTCGTGAGGAAATTCCGCAGCCAGGCGATGTCGCACCGCGCCGGCTGACAGGCGCGGCGGAAAACGAAGCCTGCCGTGATGCTCAAATCCGCGTCCAGGCTATGTGTATCGCGGGGGGTGAACGCAGGCATTTCCGGCGTCCACCGCAGGCCACAGCAGCGGCGCTCCCACGCGAAGCACCGGCCGGGGGGTGGCCCCGACAGCCGGATTCCTGAGCGGCGGCTGGCACGGCTGCTGCGTCAGGCGAGCCTCTTGCGCATCTCGACGCAGTTGAGCATCAGCGATGGCACCAGCCGGTAGCGGATGAGCGCCAGGTGCTGGTAGCCGTGGCGGGCGTAAAAGGATTCGGCGTTCAGCGTGGAGCGCACCTTGAGTTCCTTCAGACCGCACTGGCGGGCGCGGTCCTCGAGATGACAGAGGATGGCCGAGCCGGTGCCCTTGCCGGAGGCCGCCGGCGAGACATAGATGGCCTCCACTTCCCCTTCCTGCTCGTCGAGCTGGCCGAAGCCCTCAATGCGGCCGTTGCGTTCGGCCACGACGAAGTAGCGGTCGAGGATGGCGTGGTAGGAGTCTGGCGAAAGAAGGCCGGCCCAGACGGTGACGTCTTCTTCGGGGTAGCTGCGGCGGCAGGTCTCAAGGATGGCCGAACGCTGGATCTCGTAAATCGCCTGCCGGTCGTCAAGCGTGGCCCGGCGGATGACGAGTTCGCCCGTTGCGGATTCAGTCATGAGTGTCCGCTAAAGAGCATACAATGGCAGAGACACGGGAGGCTCGAAGACGATGGAGATGACCCGGCGAGGATTTCTGGAGATGCAGGCCGCAATGGCGGCGTCGATGAGGGCGCGGGTGGCGGCCAACGACCGCGTGCAGGTGGCGTTCCTTGGCTGTGGCGCGCGGGCGCATGAGCTGATGGAAGCGATGATGGCGCACCCGCAGTTCGAGATTGTCGCGGTGAGTGACGCCTACCGGGGCAGGATCGAGCGGGCGCAGGACCGCATCCGCGAACGGCGCGGGGCGGCGCCACGCGTGGTGAAGGACTACCGCGAGGCGCTGGCGGACCGCTCGATCGACGCGGTGGTGGTGGCGACGCCCGACCACTGGCACAAGCCCATGGTGGTGGCTGCTCTCGAGGCGGGCAAGGACGTTTACTGCGAGAAGCCGCTGACGTACCGCTCGAGCGAAGGGCTTGAAATCATTGCGGCGGCGAAGCGCACGGGCCGCATCGTGCAGGTGGGTTCGCAGGGCATGTCGTCGATGACGCAGAACCACGCGCGCGAGCTGATCCAGGGCGGCAGGCTCGGCCGGGTGACCCTGATCCGGGCCGCATATAACCGCAACACGGCCTCCGGGGCGTGGATCTATCCGATCCCACCGGACGCGGGGCCCGAGACGGTGAACTGGGAGATGTTCCTGGGACCTGCGCCCAGGCGCCCGTTCAGCCTGGAACGCTTTTTCCGCTGGCGCTGCTACGAAGACTACTCGGGCGGCATTGCAACGGACCTGTTCGTGCACCTGTGCACGACGATCCACTACCTGATGAACGCGAAGATGCCGAAGCGGGTGATGGCGATGGGCGAGCTCTACCGGTGGAAAGAATCGCGCGAGGTGCCTGACACGCTGAACGCGGTGCTCGAGTATCCGGAAGGATTTACGGTGAACCTGTCGTCGACGTTCAACAACCAGTCGTCGTCGGAGGCGAGCTTCATGTTCCTGGGCACCGAAGGGACGATCTCGGTGGGCTGGGGCGAGCTGCGCTACTGGCCCGAAAATGTGCGCGAGGACAACCGCTGGATTGTCGAGAGCTGGCCGCGGCGGCTGGAGGAGCAGTACTGGAAAGATCCGAAGGTGCAGCAGGAGGAGCTGCGGCATCTGAACAGGCCGCGGCTCATCGACGGCGGCAACGTCTGGCGCGAGGAGGGGCAGGACGCAACGGTTGTCCACTTCTGGCATTTCCTGAACTCGATCCGCACGCGCAAGCCGTACTGGCAGAACGAAGTGGCCGGCCATCATGCGGCCGCGTGCGCGCACATGGTGAACGAGAGCGTGAAGACCGGCCGGATGGTGGAGTGGGACTTCGAGCGCGACGACATCCGGCGCGCGTGAGGCCTCATTCAGAGGCGCGCGGCGGCGCGGGCGCGGGCGGCCTGCTGCGCCAGATCGGGCCGGGCCGAGGCGAACTGGAGGAAGACGTCATAGAAGCGGCGTGCGTCGTCCATGCGGCCTGCGGCGCGTGCGATTTCGGCGCGTGTGTACAACAGGGCGGGATACACGAGAAAGTCGTAGAACTCCATCTGGCCTATCGACAGCAGCGGCCAGGCGTTGCCGAGTTCCTCGGCCGCCCGATTCACTTGACCGGCCTGGACCAGGCAGAAGGCGCGCAGTTCCCGCCAGGCGGAGTCCGTGCCGCCCGGCGAGCGTTCGATGACCGTCTTCCAGGCGTCCGCGGCGGAGGCCCAATCCCGGCGGGCGGTGAGTGAGAGAGCGCGGAGCTCAAGCTGAAGACGCTCGTCGCGGATGCTTTGCACGGACGATGGATCCACGGCGGCGGCGGCGTAAGCGCGGTACAAATTCTGCCAGCCATCGCGCAAAGGCGCCCCCGGCAGCCAGGAAGAAGCCGCCGGCGGCTCAGAAAAGGCGAGGCGCAGCGCGAGCATGGAGGCGGCCACCGGGGACAACCGATCCTGCCGGTCGCGGGCGATGCGGGCGAAGCTGGCGGTGGCGGCCGCGGGATGACCGAAGAGGAGTTCCCAGCGGGCCTGAGCCAGTCCGGCGTTGCGGTCGTTGCGCGCGGCACGGTCGCGGAGCCATCGCGAGACGGACTCCGAGGCGCGGCGCGAGTCGTCGGCCAGCATCCAGCACAGGGCCGCCTTTTCCAGGGAGGCGCCGCCGTTGAAGGTTGGGTCTTTCTGGTAGCTTTGTTCGAACGCGGCCGCAGCCTCCGGGAAGCGGCCGGCCATCATGAGAATCTCGCCGCGGGTGTCGTCGGGGTTCGGGCCGGCATCCAGCTGTCCGTAACGCCGTACGGCTTCCATTGCGCTTTCGAAGCGGCCCTGCCAGGCCTGAGCGTAGGCGAGCGAATTCCAGAGGACGGCCTGGCCGGGCTCGATGGCCAGGGCGTTGCGAAGAACGGCTTCAGCCTTCGAAAACTGGCGGTTCGCCGTATAGACTTCGGCAAGGCGGAGCTGCGTCAGCGGGTCAGACGGGTTGAGAGCGGCGATTTTTTCCAGAGCGGCGGTGGCGTTCAGGCGGTTCGGGCTGAGGCGTGTGGCGAGCAGGTCCAGGCGTGCCAGCGTGAGGGGATCGAAAGAGTCCCGGTGTTGCCTGGCGGTGTCGATCACGCGGCGAAGCCCATCCGGCCCCTCGACAGCAGCAGCGGTTTCGGCCAGGCCCAGCCAGCACCAGCCGCATTCCGGGTCTGCTTCCGTGGCGGAACGGAAGGCGGAGAGCGCTGCGGCCGGGGAGGCAGCCGTGAGCGCCTGGACGAGATCACGCGCTGCCGGCTCGGTGTGGACGGCGACCGGGTTCAGGCGGGCCTCTACGCGGAGAGACGACGTGAGGAACCGGGCCGTGTCTTCGAGCAGACTGCGCCAGTGCGTTCCGGGTGCAGTGAGAACTCGATGGGCGGCGAGCTTGTGAGAGGGAAGTTGATAGAGGAAGAGATGCGCTTCGATATGGTTGTTCCGGGCGTCGAGGAAGCCCGAGAGCTCGTGGGTCGCGCCCGCAAAGTCGGTGGCCGAGCGGACTTCCGCCAACTGAAGGCGGGGCGTGCTTTCCAGTTGGCGGCGCAGGGAGAAGGGAAGAAGACGGGCCAGCCAGGCGGCGCCGGAGGAGGGGGAGTGATCTTCCAGGGCAAGGATGGCGACGCGGAGCACCGGCGGGGACGGCTCTCCGGATTTCCGGCAGGAAGAGAGGCCTGCAATGGCGAGAAAGGCGCTGGCGAAAAGAGCCAGCCGGATCGGGGTGAAACGGGACATTACTGTTAGAACCTGCCAGAAATAAGGCCTGGATTGTGCCGCCATGTGTCTCATCAGGCTTCCTATTGGGCGGCCTGCTACAGGACACGGGGCTCGATTTTCATGATTTCTTCAAATTCGGGGAGCTTTCGAATTTCTGCGAAAACGTCCTCTTCGAAATACCGGTTTTTCTCCTTGAAGCCTTCCTCCAGGGATTTGCGGATATAGAACAGTGCCAGGTCGTTGCGTCCATTCTGGGCATAAACGCGGGCGAGGTAATAGTGGAATTTGGCGCGCTCCTCGACGCTGCGCTCCTGGAGCAGGACGCCGGCGGTGCCGCGGCGTTCGAAGACATCGGGATCGAGAGAAAGAGCCTTCTGGTAACATTCCACCGCGCGGCGGTAGTCCTTGCGGGCGAAGTAGGCGGTGCCGAGGTTTGAATAAATGGAAGCAGAATCCGGGTTGAGCTGAAGAGCCTTTTTGTAAGCCGAAATGGCGCGGCGGTAGCTTTTGCGGGCGTAGTGAATGGTGCCGAGGTTGTTGATGGCCTCAGGATATTTTTTGTTGAGCTTGATGGCCCGCTCGTACATTTTCTTTGCCGAGTCGAGGTCGCCCATCTGCTGATAGGCGATGCCGATCTTGTTGAGGATGACAGCCGTGGGGGGCCTGACGCTCTGGTAGGCTTCAATGGCTTCGCGGTACATCCGGCGCGCCATGTAGATATCGCCGCGCTGTTCGGGCGTGAGCTGGGGTTTGGCCGTCTGGGCCTGCTGGGGCGGGGGCTGTGGCGGCTGGTCCTGAGCGGCGGCGAAAAGAATTGCGGTGGCGAGCAGGATGGACGGGCCGCAGGGGATGAGGTGAAGGATCCGGTACCGCATATGGCCCTCCTGGCAATGAGCCTACCTAAATATAGCCCGAATCCGGCCCCAGAATCCCCGCTTCTGCTCGGGCTGGGGAGCGGCTGGCGCCTGGGCGGCGGGCGGTTGGGCGGCGGGCTGGCCGGAAGCGCGGTCGCGGGACGGCGGGGCTGCGGCGGGCCGCTGCGGCTGGGCGGGCGGATCGGTCTCCCAACTGCTGATGATGGTGCGGCCGCCCCCGCCGTGGAGGTGACAGAGCTCGACGGGCTGCGTGCCGGCGATGAAGACCTCCTGGAGGACCTTTGGGCAGGTGGCGGTGGCGAGCTGGCCGGTCTGAGGGTCGATGTCGACGATGGCTACGCCATCGGGAGGCGAGAAGGGCTGGACGCCGCGGTATTCGCGGTGGCGGTGGGCACGCTTCATGAATTCCGTCCAGATGGGAAGGGCGGCCTTGGCGCCTTCCAGCGGCAGCTCCTGATTGTCGTCGAAGCCGACCCAGACGACACAGAGGAGCTTTGACGTGAAGCCGGCGAACCAGGCGTCGTGCGAAGTGCCCGTTTTGCCGGCGGCCGGGAGGAAGAAGCCGCGGGAGCGGACGCCGGCGCCAGTGCCGGAGCGGAGCACTTCTTCCATGAGGTTGACGATCATGTAGGCGACGCGGGGGTCGAGCACCTGGCGGGTAACGGGCTCGTATTGGTGAATGAGCGAGCCGTCGGCGGAGCGGATCTCGCGGATCATGTTGCGCTGGACCCAGACGCCCTGGTTGGAAAAGACGGTGTAGGCGTTGGCGATGTCCAGGGGGGTGACCTCGTAGGCGCCGAGCGCGAGGGCGGGGGTCGGCTTAACGCCCTTGAGGCCGGCGGCCTCGGCGAGGTCGGCCACGGCCTGATAGCCGGCCATTTCCGCGAACTTGACGGTGGGGATGTTGAGCGAGCGGGAGAGTGCGAAGCGGAGGGTGACCGGGCCGTTGAACTGCTGGCGGAAGTTGTTGGGGGTGTATTCGCGGCCGTCGTAGTAAAACGTGGTGGGTTCGTCGACGACCTGCGTGACGGGGGTGATGACGGGGTCGCGGCCCTCGATGGCAGTATTGAGGGCGGCGGCGTAGACAAAGGGCTTGAAGGCGGAGCCTGGCTGGCGGCGGGCGATGGCGCGGTTCAACTGGCTGGCGGCGTAGCTGCGGCCGCCGACGAGAGCCTTGACTTCGGCGGTGTGGGGGTCGAGGCAGACGAGGGCGACCTGCGGCTCGGGGTACTTGCGGCGCATTTTGGCCAGCAGGGCGTCGACTTCGCGGATGCCGATCTGAACGGCTTCCAGGGCGTCGCGCTGGAGCTTCATGTCGAGCGTGGTGTAAATGCGGTAGGAGTTGGCCTGGAAGTCGAGTTCGGAGAAGTTTTCCTGGAGTTCGTCGTAGGCGAGGTCCACGAAGTAGGGGGCGTCGCTGGACTCTTCGCCGCCCTCGGCGAGTTTCAGCGGAGCCTTGACGGCTTCGAGGTATTGAAGCTCGGTGATGTAGCCGTTTTCCCGCATCAGGCCGAGGACGATGTTGCGGCGCTGGATGGCGCGCTCGGGGTGGCGATAGGGATTGAGGTAGTTGGGCCGCTGAATGAGGCCGGCCAGCAGGGCCGCCTCTTCGAGGCGGAGATCCCGGATGTCCTTGCCGAAGTAGACCTGGGCGGCCTCGCCGAAGCCGTGGATGGCGAAGCTTTTGCGCTGGCCGAGATCGACCTGGTTGGCGTAATACTCGAAGATCTGTTCCTTGGTCAGCTTCTGTTCGAGCTGAAGGGTGATGAGGGCCTCGAGCGCCTTCCGCTTCCAGGTCTTGTCGGTGGACAGCCAGAGGAGGCGGGCCAGCTGCATGGAGATGGTGGAGGCGCCGTAACGGCGGTTCTGGGTGATATCGACCCAGGCAGTGCGGATGATGCGAATGGGGTCGAAGCCGGCATGTTCGAAGAAGCGCTTGTCCTCGGCGGAGATGACGGCGTGGACGAGGACCTTGGGGATGTCGTCGAAGCGGACGAGGCGGCGTTTTTCACGGCGGCGGTCGTGGAGGTTGGTGACGAGTTCGGGGTCGAGATAATAGCGAGGCCGTTCGGTGTGATCGCGGCTGGAGATGATCCGGGTGACGGCGCCGTTTTCGATGAAGATGACGCCGGGTTCGGAGTGCGGGTAGGAGTCGATGCCGGGGAAGATTTCGATGCCGTCGGCGCGGACGTGATACCAGCCGGCGCGGTTGGAGCGGTCCTCGGTGTAGCCGCGGCGGCGGAGGGCGGCGACGATCTCCTCAATGGTGGCTTCGTCGCCCACACTGACAGGCTCAGGCGTGGCGTAGAGCCGGGCGGTCTGCGTAAAAGGGCCCTTCCTGAGCTTTTCGTCGACCAGGCGCGAATAGTGGATCCAGGTGAGGACGAACCCAATGAGGCCGGTGATGACAAAAAACGAGATGAGAGCCGCGAGAATGCGGAACGGGGTGATGTGGCGGCCTGCGGGAGGGTGAGGGGATTTCTTGCGCACGTGTTTCTGCGGTGAATCTTCCTGCTTCTATTCTGGCATGAGGCTAGCGGGAGTCCTTATCGAGTGCTTCGAGTTCTTCCCAGATGTTGTCGGGGTGGCGGTGCCATTCCGAGGGGGGTTGAGCGGAGACATGGGCGACGGGCTCGTCGAGGGTGCCGTGGCCGTACGGGCAGATGAGCGACTTGCGGGGCGGGGCGAACAGCGTGGCGCGGCTCCAACTGCCGCTTTCCACAGGCATGCGGAGGCGGCGCAGGCAAGTGCGGCAGCGGATGCGCTGGTCCCAGATGATGACGACGAGCAGACCGACGGCGAAGAGCCAGAAAAGCAGGATGGCGGCGGTCCAGGGGAGGTCGTGCGGGAAGCGCGGCAGGCGTGTGTAGAGGAAGGTCTGGGGCTCTGGCAGCAGGGTTTCGATGCCGAGCCACACGAGGCGCAGGAGGACGAACGCAGCAAGCAGCTTGGCGGCGAGATACGCCCAGAATTTCATGGCCCGACCTGCCCATCCATTAGACGCGCTCCGGGAGGCGGGAGTTCCTGAAAGAGGACGGGGGTCAGTGGCGGAAGAGGTTGCGCAGGATGAAGAGGACGTTGGCGGGCCGTTCAGCAAGGCGCCGCATGAAGTAGGGATACCAGGCATCGCCATAGGGGACGTAGAGGCGAAGGCGGAAGCCGCTGGAGACGAGCATCTTCTGGAGGTCGCGGCGGACGCCGTAGAGCATCTGGAACTCGAAGCTCGAGGGGGCGCGGCCGTTGCGGGCGGCGTGCTCGAGGACGATGTCGATCATGCGGGGATCGTGTGTGGCGAAGGCGGGGTCTTCGCCTTCCTCGACGAGGATGCGCGCCAGGCGGGCATAACTGGCGTCAACGTCGCTCTTCCTGGGCCAGGCGACCGAGGGCGGCTCGTTGTATGCGCCCTTGCAAAGGCGGACGGGGACGCGGAGGGCGTTGAGGCGACGGAGGTCGTCGTGGGTTCGGTAGAGGTAGGCCTGGAGGACGGCGCGGAGCGAGCCGTTGACCCGGTGGAAGTCTTCGACGATGCGGAGAGTGCGGTCGACGTACTCACTGGATTCCATGTCGATTTCGACGCGGGAGCCGATGGCTTTGGCCTTGAGGAGAACGGCTTCGACGTTGGCGCGGCAGAGCGAATCGCCGATATCGAGGCCGAACTGGGTGAGTTTGATCGAGACGGTGGAGGGGAGGGAAGCGGCGGCGATGGCGTCAAGCGCCTGTTCGATGCAGGCGCGCGCGGCGGCGGCCTCGTCCGCTGAGGTGACGTTTTCGCCGAGGTGGTCGAGGGTGGAAAGAATGTTTTCGTCAAGGAGGAGGCGGGCTACGGCGATGGCATCCTCGAGGCGCTGGCCGGCAACGAACCGGCGGGTGAGGCGGGCGGCGGCGGGCGAGGTCTCCATCCATCGCCGGAGGGTGCGGTTGCGGGAGAGGAAGAGAAACGCTTCTCTCAGCATACGTGGCTGATCCCCTCTCACGGTACCTGAAGCGGAGTGCGGAATGGAAGGGGGTGAGTCACAGCCGGCCGACAAGAAATATTCGTTTTGTTTTTCTGCGTTTGCAACGGGACAGGAGAAGAATGTTTTGGCGGGCGGCGAAGCTCTGAACCGGCGGGGGATACCGAACGGTATGGCGACAGGCGAAACGAGGAAGAGAGCGGCGCGGAAGACGCCGCAGCCGGCGAAGGCGGCCCACAAGGCAGGGACGAGCAGGGCGGGAAAACAGCCGGCGCCCCGGAAGACGGCGAGTCCGCAGAGGGAGGGGGCCGCTCCGGCCAGGAAGCGAACGGTAAGGAAGCTCGACCGAAAGAAGCTGAGCGCAATGGTGGACAAGATGCTGATGCAACTGGCCGAGCGCGTGGAACAGGGGGATTGCCGAATCACGACGAGCGAGGGGATGAAACTGATTCAGTTGCGGGAAGCGCTGGGCCTGGAGCGGCCGAGCAAGGTGAAGGTGGAGTGGGTGGAGCCGAAGGCGGAATGAGAGTGCGGAGGACGATTCCGTATTCGCCGCTGCCCTCGCAGAAGAGATTTCACGAGCTGACGGCGAGGTTCAAGGGATTTTCAGGGCCGATTGGCTCAGGCAAGAGCCAGGCGCTGTGTCATGAGGCGCTGAAGCTGGCCTACCTGAATCCGGGAAGGACCGGGCTGATCGGCGCGCCGACTTATCCAATGTTGAGGGACGCGACGCAGACGGCATTTTTCGAGGTTCTGCGGCAGAGCGAAATTCCGTTCGAATTCAACAAGGCGGAGAACCAGGCGGTGTTGACTGACACCCAGTCGCGGATCATTTTCCGGTCGCTGGACGAGTACGAGCGGCTGCGTGGGACCAACCTGGCATGGTTTGGCGTGGATGAGCTGACGTATGCGAGCGAGGAGGCGTGGTTGCGGCTGGAAGGGCGCCTGCGGGACCCGAAGGCACAGCGGCTGTGCGGTTTTGCGGTGTGGACGCCGAAGGGATTCGACTGGGTGTGGGAACGGTTCATCCACAATCCGGTGGAAGGATACGCGTGCGTGCAGGCGAAGCCGTTTGAAAACCGGCATCTGCTGGAAAAAGTACCGGACTTTTACGAGCGGCTGAAACACAGTTATGACGAAGCCTTTTATGCGCAGGAGGTGCTGGGCGAATATCTGAATCCGGCACAGGGGCTCGTTTATCACGCTTTCGACCGGCGGGTTCACGTCCAGGAAATCGAAGCGGACCCGGGTCGGGAACTGCTTTGGGCGCTGGATTTCAACGTGGATCCGATGTCGAGCGTGGTGGTGCAGGAGAAAGACGGTCAGTTTTTGGTGCTGGACGAGATTGTGCTGCGGCGCGCGAGCACGCGGGAGGCGTGCGAGGAGTTCGTACGGCGCTACGGGGGCTGGAAGGCGGGGCTGGTGATTTACGGGGATGCATGCGCGTCGCACCTTCAGACGACCGGCACGACGGACCGGGAGGTGATTGAGCAGTTTTTCGCCGAGCGTGGAGAGAAGCCTTCATACCGCATTCCGAAGAAAAATCCGCCGGTGCGGGAGCGGGCGTCGCTGGTGAACGCGAAACTGCGATCGGCGGCGGGCGATGTGGGGCTGGTGGTGCATCCGCGGTGCAAGGAACTGATTCTGGACTTCGAGCGCGTGCAGTGGGCGGAAGACAGCAGCGAAATCGACAAGGCGAAGGATCCGCGGCGGACGCATCTGAGCGATGCGCTCGGCTATCTGCTGTGGGCGCGCTGCCAGGCGGAGCCGGCGGCCGGGGAACGGAACGAGAGGCTGTATTGGTGAGGGAGCAGGCGATGGAGCTGATCAACCGGGAGCATGCGGAATATCAAGCCTGGAAAACGATCTGGCCAAAATACCGGGATCTGTATACGGGCGGGGAGCAATTCATTGCGAACGCGGACCGGTACCTGATTCCGCGGCAGAAGGAGCCGGCGGCAGTTTACCGCGAGCGGGTAAGCCGGGCGTTTTACGAGAACTACATTGGTTCGATCATTGACTGGTACGCGGCGACGCTGTTCCGGCGGGAGCCGATCCTGACATTCGAAGGGCGCGACGAGGCGGCGCGGCGTTATTTCAACGAACTGGCCGAGGACTGCGACCGGCGCGGATCTTCGCTGAGCGACTTTTTCCGCCGGCAGGTGGTGGAGGCGCTGGTCATGGGACGCAGCTACATCGTGATTGATTTTCCAAAGGGTCCGCGGCCGGCGGGCAGCCGTGCGGAGGAGGAGGCGATGGGGCTGTCGCGCGGGTATTTCAGCGAGTATCCGGCAGAGAGTGTCATTCACTGGCAGAAGGACGAGCGGGGCGAATACGAGTGGGTGGTGCTGCGGGGGGAGCGGGAGGTTTTCGACGAAGAAACCGGGGAAAAGAAAATTTTGCGGCAGTGGGTGAAGTACGACCGGTGCCGGTATGAGCTGTGGCGGCAGGTGCAGACGGGGACGAAGCGCAGTCCGGCGGTGCTCGAGGAAGAGGGACTGCACGGTCTGGCGGGCGTGGGGCGCGTCCCGGTGTTTGAGTTCACGCTGGGTGACGGAATGTGGCTGATGAACAAGGCGGCGTCGCTTCAGCTTGAGCATTTCAACAAGTCGAACGCGCTGGCGTGGGCGCTGACGATGGGGCTGTTCGCGATGCCGGTGATATACAGCGACAGCGAGTTCAAGCAGGTTGTCGGGGAGAGCTACTACGTGAAGCTGGGCAAGGACGACCGATTCGGGTGGACGGAGCCCGAGGGGCACGTATATCGGATTGCGCTTGAAAACATTGACCGGCTGAAGGAGGAGATCTACCGGGTCTGCTACATGCTGCACCAGGCCGGGGGAGCGCTTTCAAAGAATGCGGCGCTGACGGGCGTGAGCAAGCAGCGCGATTACCTGGTGACGCAGGAGGTGCTGCGCGGCATGGGCGACCGGGTGAAAGACACGCTGAAGAAGCTGCTGCGGACGCTGGCCGAAGCGCGGCAGGACGACATTCAGATCGGGGTGTCGGGGCTGGACGAGTTCGACATTGGCGAGTTTTCCAGCGAGCTGGAAGACGCCGAGCGGCTGCTGCGGCTGGGGGTGCCCTCGCCGACGCTGCGGGCGGAGGTGCAGAAGAAGCTCGCCATGAAATATCTCTGCGACGCGAGCCAGGAAGTGAAGGACCGGATCGCGCGGGAGATCGACGCCGCGCATTGAGCGCGGCGGAGCAAACCGAAGAAAGCGAGGAGGCACATGGAGCAGGCACAGCACGAGGAGACGCGCGCGTCCGCAGCCACGGAGGCGGAAGACATCCGGAACGTGGTGCGGAGCGCGATTGAGGAGTACCTCGACCTTCAGAAGCGTGCGAGCGAGCCAGCCTACAAGGCGGAGCTCGAAGAAGAGAGGAAGCGGCGGGAGCAGCTTGAACGGCGGCTGAATGAACTGATCGAAGAAAACAAGCGCAGCCGCCAGATGGCGGAGGAAAGCGACCGCCATGCGCAGATCAAGAGCGAGCTTCAGCGGCTGGGCGTGTCGAAGGTGGACCTGGCGTTCAAGATCGTCAAGGACGAAATCGTAAGGGCGCCGGACGGAACGCTGGTGGCGCGGACGCCGGAAGGGGAGAGAAATTTCCGGGAATATCTGTCGCAATTTGTGCAGGAGAATCCCGAATTTCTTCCGGCGCGGATCGCCGGCGGGAGCGGGGTGGTGAGTCCGCCGAGGCAGGCCTCCGGGGCGACGGTGATTGACCTGGAAAAGATCCGGCCGGGAATGAGCCGGGAGGAGTTGCAGAGGATCCGGGAACAGATTTCCCAGGTGGCGCTGCAAAGCCTGAGGAGTGAATAGCGCGGGGGCCGGAAGCCGCCGCGGGAGAGAGGCAACAGAAGAAGCAAGGAGAGGAAGAAAAGAATGGCAGCAATCACTTCGGCCAATCTGGCCAATGCGATTGTGAAACTGGTGGCCGTGGACGCGCTTCCGGCGCTGATGGGCCACCTGGTGATGGGCAATCTGGTGAACCGTGACTTCGAGCCGCAACTGGCGCAGGCGGGCGACACGGTGAACGTTCCGATTCCGCCGACGATGGTGGCCAACAACATTGCCGAGGGCGGGACGGTGCAGACGCAGAACCCCAACGTGGAGACGGCGCAGATCGTGCTGAACACGCACGCCGAGGCGACGTTCCAGATTCCGGACGTGACGAAAGTGATCGCCGTTCCGGACCTTCTGCGGCTGTACATGGAGCCGGCGATGATCGCGCTGGCCGAGAAAGTGGAAAGCGACCTGCTGGGGCTGTACAGCCAGTTCACGGCGAACACTCCCGTGGGCACGGGCGGCACGGCGCTGACCGAAGCGGTGGTGGACGCGGCAGAGACGGCGCTGTTCAACGCGAAGGTTCCGCAGAGCGAACAGAAGTACCTGGTGGTGGACGGGAATGCGTATTCGCAACTGCGGCAGATTCCGCGGTTCAGCGAATATCAGACGGCGGGCGAAGCCGGGCTGCGGGCGCTGGTGGATGGCAGCATCGGGCGGCTGAAGGACTTCTATGTCTTCCGGTCGCAGTTTGTGAAGAAGACGGGATCCTCGCCGGTGACGACGAACAACATTGCGTTTGCGAGGAACGCGATCGGGCTGGCCATCCGGCGGCTGCCGAAGCCGCTGCCGGGGACGGGCGCCATTGCGGAGTATGCCGAAGTCGGCAATTTTGGCATCCGCGTGGTGATGAGCTACCAGCCGAATACGCTGGCGCAGCAGTTCACGGTGGACATTCTCTACGGCGTGGGCGTGCTGCGGAACAGCCACGGCGTGCAGGTCCGGAGCTGATCTGGCGAGACGGGGCGGCCGGCGGGCCGCCCCGTGTTCTGATTGCAGGCAAGTTCGACAGCCGGAAAGGAGCGATATGGATCTGAAGCGTTATTATCAGGAACTCCGCAAAAAAGAAGCGGAAATCGAGGGGAAAGACATTTATGTCGTAAGCCTGGATACCCCGGACGGCGGCAAGGCCGGCGTGATCACGCAGGTGCCAAAAACCATCGGATGCAAGCTGATTGTCGAGGGGCGCGCACGGCTGGCAACGCCGGAAGAGGTGGAGCAATTCGAGAAAGAAGAGGCAGAAAAGAGGGCGGAATTCCAGAACCAGGAATTTGCGCGAAAGATTCAGGTGCAGGTGGTGGCCGAGCCGCGGCCGGCGCGCAGCGGGAAGGAGCGGCCATAGGGAGGGAGCATGGCGCTGCTGGTGGATGGCGATATCAACAGTCTGGACGACCTGCGGGAATGGGACAGCGGGATTCTGGAGACGGCGGACGGGGAACGGATCGATTTGAACGCCAAGATGCGGCGTGCGCAGGCGGAAGTGGAGGAGGAGATCGAGAGGTTCCTGAGGGACCAGGAGCGCGGCGCCCTGGAGCAGGTGGTCATCGACCGCGGGCTGCGCCACTGGCATGCGCTAAAAACGCTGGAAGCGACCTACCGAGATGCGTATTTCAACCAGCTCAACGACAGGTACGGGGAAAAGTGGAAACTCTATCGTGGGCTGGCGGAACAACAGGCGACACGGTATTTCTCGGCCGGCGTGGCGATTGTGTTGCAACCATTGAGGCGACCGGCAGGTCTGGAGATCACGGTGGGAGAAGGGGAGCTACCGCCGGCCACCTACCGGTTCCAGGCGACAGCGGTGGATGGGCTGGGCCGGGAAAGTGCGCCGTGTGGGGTGCAAGTGGCATCGAGTCCGGTGCCGCACTCGCTGACAGTGAAGGTACCGTATTTGCCGGAAGGAGCAGCGGGGTGGAACCTGTACGCGGCCTACGCGGACGGGACGGTGGCGTTGCAAAACGAGGAGCCACTGGGACCGGCGGAGGCATGGACCGTTCCGGCCGGCGGAGTGCGGAGCGGGCGGCCGCCCGGAGAGGGGCAGGCGCCGGATGAAGTGATCCGCGCAGGCGGTTCCATCCTGCTACGGGGGTGAGCATGACGTTTACCACGCGGGAGGTGGTGGAAAGACTGGTGGAGCTTCTGGATGGCGAAGGCGGACTGGCTGAAAGCCTGGAGGCGCTGAAAGCGGCATACGGACAGGAGCCGACGCGGCCGGAAGCGGCCAGGGTCCGGATCCTGAAAGGGGGGACGGAGATCGCCGAGAGGGCCTTCGGGGCACGGTATCCGGAGGTGCGGGTTTACTGCGAGCGGATCCGGACCTCACCGAGCGAGAAACTGCGCCGCTTTTCCGGAGAGATGCGGGCGGTGGCGGAGGTGAGAGTGTCGCAGGACCGGCTGGAGGGAATTACCGAGCGTCTCCAGTATTATTTCGACGGGGTGAGGGATGTCCTGGAACGACGCAGCGGCTGCATTGGGCCGGGACTTTACCTCAGCGGGGAGTACGAGGTTCAGGTTGATCCAGTAAAGAAAGGCGGGAGCTTTTTCCTGCAATCGGCGCGGGTTTTGTGCACCGTCCTTATCAACCGCTCATGAACAGGATGAAGAAAGATGGCGTGCTACATTTCAACGCGAAATAACCGATACTACGCCGCGCTGGAAACGGCTTTGGGCCAGGTGGCTCCGGTGACGCCGGCAAACCGGTTTAGCGGGCTATGGCTGGACGTGGTGCAGCGATGGGAAGAACCGCGGCGGCGGGACAAGACGGGGACGAGGACTTTTCAGGGCATAGCAGGACGATTGCGAAAGCGCACTACCTTCGAGTTGACGACCTACCTTTACGCGAGAGACGCAGGGACCGTGCCGCCGCGATTTGGCGCCCTGATGGAGTGTGCGCTTGGAGGCACAGCGCGCGTTACACCGGAGGCGTTGCCATTGGCCCAGATTCAGGGCACGGTCGCCACCTTCGCAACGGCGCACGCACTGCAACCCGGAGATGCCATTCGTTTCGGGGGCGAACTGCGGTTTGTGACTGCGATCCCGGATGCTGTGACGGCGTGGCTGAGCGCGCCCTTAACGGAAGCCACGGTCACGGCGGCGGGCGGGGCGGTGAATTACCGCCCTGCGGGGAACCTGCCCAGCGCGAGTCTTTATGACTATTGGTCGCCGGAAAGTGCGATTCAGCGCGTGCTGCGCGGATGCGTGGTGGACGAACTGGAGATTGAGCTGAACGGCGATTTTCACGAGCTGCGCTTCCGGGGAGAGGCGGCGGGGATGATTGACAGCGCGAGTTTCGAAGCCGGGGAGGGGGGACTGGCGAGCTTTCCCGCCGAGCCTCCCGTGCAGGAGCTAATGGAAATGCCCGTGCCCGGGCATCTGGGGCAAGCCTGGATTGGCGCGGAGCCGATGGCGCTAGGCACGGTGGCCTCGGCAAGGATCCGAATCAAGAACAACATCGAGATGCGGTGGCGTGATTTCGGGGCGCTGTGGCCGCGATGTGTGATTCCCGGCGACCGCGACGTCCGGATTGACCTGGAGATTTACGGCAGTGACTCGGAGGTGTGCGAAGCAATTCATGCAAGTGCGAATCGCCGTGAGCCCATGGCCCTCATGGTTCAGATGGGGGAGCTTCCGGGGGCGATGTGCGGACTTTATGTGGCGAATTTTGTTCCGGCTCCTCCTCAATTTCTGGATGGGGAGGAACGTTTGCGCTGGAGGCTTCGCGGGAGCCGCGCGCAGGGATTCCGCGATGACGAAATCTACGTCGCTTTCGGGTGAGGAGCACGGAGTGATGAACTACGAAAGCACGACGGTACGTGAGTCGACAGTCTGCCCGGGAGTGCGGTACGTGGTGCTTCGACCGTCGCTCAAGAAGCGGGCGGAGATCACGGCGCGGGTGCGCCAGTTGCTGGCCGAGCTCGAATATCGCGCCGCCGGACAGACGATGGAGGATCGGCTGGCGGCGGCCGAACTGGAGAGCCGAATTGACGGACTGTACATCGAGTGGGGCCTGGTGCGTGTGGAGAATCTTGAGATCGATGGCGAACCCTGCACGCCGGCGGTGCTGATTGAGAAGGGGCCTGAGGATCTGGCGCGAGAGATCGCGGCAGCGATCCGGAACGAGTGCCGGCTGAACGAGGAAGAGCGAAAAAACTGATCCTCGCACTCCACTTCCATGCTGGGGACACCGCCGGGTGGCGGTGCGAGGATTGCCGGCGGCTAGGACTGGAAGAAAGGCGGAGATGCGGATGGAGGGCAGGCGGCGCAGGTGACAGGATCGTTTGGGCCAGGCATGGCTCTGTGACGCGGCAGTGTCCGAAGACGGCCATCAGTGGTGAAAGCCTGGCTTGGCTGGAACTGTGGATCACCTGGCGAAGCTGCGGAAAGGGACCTCTGGAGGACTACGGCGCCAAGGACCTGGAGGCGATTGCAGTGCTCGAGAGGGAGTGGGAGAGGATGCAGGATGAGGCGCGACGACTTCGCGATTGAAGCAAGGATAGCCGAGGCGGTGCAGGCAGCGGCCGGCCTGCGAACCGGAAATTGGGAAAGTCAGGCAGATGCCATTGTGGGTAGTCAGACGGGATCGACGGTTGAGGGGGAGCGGATTGCGGCGCTCGTGAGTTCGCTGGTGTCCCGGCTGGATGGTCTTATCCGGCCGGCGGCCGTGTCATCTTCGCCGTGGCGCGACACAGCGGCCAGCCTCAACCCGCTGATCGGGGGGCTCTTGCGGCTGTTTGGCGGCGGGGGACCGGAATCAGCGCCACAGTTGCCGAAGGCCCCGCGGCCCGAGACATTTCGATACCAGGCGGCCTATGAGGAGGGGAAGGACGGAGTGTTCCTGGTGGATCGAGATCAATCGGGGCTGCTCCGCCGGGTGCCGGCTCCGGCGGCGGCACAGGTTGTGGTCCAGGTGGACGCGCTCGACAGCCGTTCCTTTCTGGAAAGAGCTCCAGAAATCGCCGAGGTATTGCGTAAAGCGCTTCTGGAATCCGATGGAATTCGGGCAGTTCTCGACGAATGAGGACACTTTGCGATGTTGACATTTCCGCGGCTGAAGACAGGCGTTTCCGTTCAATATCCGGTCGGATCGGTGTGCGACCGTCCAGTGCGCGTGCTTACATTCCTTGACGGGAAAGAACAGCGATTTCCCATTCGGCGTGGGAGAAAACGGTGGGTGATCCATCTGGAGCAGCTTGATGAGAGCGAGGCGGCCGAGGTGGAAGCCTTCGTGCGGGCTCATCTGCTGACATTCGAGCCGTTTCAGTTCAGCGATCCCGTTTCTGGACTGGTGTACGGCCGCTGCCGGCTGGAAGGAATCCGGCATGAAGTCGGCGCTGATGCGTTGAGGAGCCTCCGGACGACGCTGGTGATTGCCGAGGGAGGAGACTGAAATGTATTTTCCCGTCCTGCGAAGCGGAGTAAATGCGCAATTCCCCGTGTCCAGGGTGGACGAATATGGGGTAATCACGGAGGAAACACCTGGCGGGGGAATGTGGCGGACTGGAACGCGAAGAGCTGCTCTGCGGCGGTGGCGGCTGGAACTGGACGAAGTTTCTGACGAAGAGGCCCTGACGCTGATTCAGTTTTATGAAACCGTACGCGGAGGATGGCAGGCGTTTTCCTTCGCTGATCCCATGGGAAATCTTCTAGTCTGGAGCGAGGATTTGGGGAAGCCACCTTGGCTCAGGAGTCCTGCCATTTCGGTCACGCCGGCGGGCCAACCGGACGGCGAGCCTGCGGAGTTTCTGATCGTGAACGGTAGCGCAGCGCCGGGTGAAATCTGGCAGGAACTGGACCTTGCGCCCGGGGCCGCCGTTTGCTTTTCCTGTGAGACGCTGACGCCTGGCGGGCCGGCAGGAAGGGTTTTTTCTGCCGGAGCCGAAAAGCGCATTGTTCTTGAGTCAGGCTGGAACCGGATTTTTGTCACGGGAAGCAGCAGTGGCGGATTCCAGCGGGTTGGTATCGAGCTGGAGCCGGGCGCTACACTGCGGGTGCGGCGACTTCAGGCAGAAATGCAAATTTCCCCTTCTGAATATCGGCCCACTTTTGAAATTGGCGGCGTTTGGACCAAAACCCGCTTTGCGCAGGATGGTCTGACTGTCATCGCCACGGCGCCCGGAAGGAACCGTATACGGATTCAGCTTGAGAGCGCGATGGAGAGCGTTTTGTGAGCCTGATTGATCTACTGAAATCGCAGGAGGCGACGCAGACGCCACTGCTCCTGTTCGACTGCACGCTGGCAGACGGGACGATTGAGAGATGGTGTACACACCGAGTGCGGGCCGGTGGGCATGAGTACGAGCCACGGGTGCTGCGCCACAGCGGCTTTGAGATGCGGTTGGGCGCGGAAGACGGGCTGGATCACGGGGCGCGGCTTACGGTGGTGCTGGCGAACGTCGACGGAAGAATCTCGCAGATTGACGCCGCGACGGGCTGGCGTGGCGCTCGATTGAAGGTCTGGTTCGCATTTTTCGACGTGGAGACGGGCGGGCCCGTCACCGAACTTGCGGCCGTCTTCAGCGGAATTGCGAATCCGGTGGAAGAGCTTACGGAACGCGAGGCGCGGCTCAGTTTTCTGAATCGGTTGAGCCTCCAGAGGCTGCTGGTTCCGCAGATCCGCATTCAAAGCCGATGCCCCTGGCGCTTCCCGGAGACTCGCGAGCAGAGAGAAGAAGCAGCAGAGGGAGGACCGGCGGGGCGCTATTCGTCATTCTATCGATGTGGCTATTCGCCTGATGTAGAGGGCGGGCGGGGAAATTTCCTAGGGGCCGAACCCTTCACGAGCTGCGGCTATACGAGAGATGATTGCCGCGCGCGCGGGATGTTCGACTCGGATAGTCTGGGGAGGCCCACGGCGAGATTTGGCGGATTTGCGTTTCTGCCCGCGAGCGTTCTGGTGAAGCCACACGGGGCAAAGCAAAGTCAGCTCTCGGAACCTCTCGACGGGCGGGCGCGCCCCAACGATGCGGTGCCGATCGTTTACGGAACGGCATGGATCCAGGCGCCTGTCATATTCGCCCGAAACGACGGCAACCTGACGCACTGTGAAGTGTTGCTGGGTCTCGGTCCCATCGAAGGCGTTCGGAAGGTGATCGCGAACGGCGTCGAGATTCCGCTGGCTGACGACCAGCGAGATATGAGCGGCAGCGGCTGGTACTCGGTGGTGACAAAGGGCGAGCGCACGGGCGGATTCAATCTGGATTTCACCGATGCGCAAGGCATTCCGCAGGGTGACCCGCATGGAAGCCTCGCCTGCCTGTCTGTGGTGCTGCCAAACCAGATTGTGGAGCGTGGCCGGCTGCCGAAGGTGGAAGTCCTGCTGGATGGACTCAAGCTGCCGCAGTACAACGAATCCGGTGAGCAGACGGCCATCGCCTTCAGCAGAAATCCGGCCTGGGTTTTGCTGGACCTTTTCAGGATGGCGGGATGGCGTTCCGAAGAAATTGATTTTTCCAGTTTCTACCAAACCGCGCAATATTGCGACGAGTTTGTTTCACTCCGCTCTCCTGGCGGCGAAGAGGTGCAGGGGCCAAGGTTCGAGGTCAATCTGGCCCTGATCCGGCGGCGGAGTCTGAGCGAGGTTGTGCGAGGTATTAAAACCGCTGCCGCACTTATGATCACGCTGGACGCGGAGGGCCGGTTGTCGATCCGGCCTGAGACGACGATCGCCCGGCAAGAGCCGGAGAAGCGGGCGTCCAGCAATGCCAGTTCACCTGTCTTTGGGGGATGGCCGGCATACGAGTTCGGGGACGGCGCGAGCGGCACTTCAAACATCCTGCGGCGGAACGGCCGCGAGTCCACGTTCCGGGTGTTCCGCCGGCCGTCAGCGGAGGCTCCGAACCGGCTGACGGCGGAATTCACCGATGCGTTTCGAAATTATGAGCCCGATATCCTGACGCTGGCCGATTATCGGGATGTGGAATTGCAGGGTTGCGAGGTTTCTGCATCTCTTGGAGCGATCGGGTTGCCGCATTTCGATCAGGCAGCCAGAATTCTTCGTTTGAATCTTGAAAAGAACATCGAGGGCAACCAGTTTGTGGAGTTTGAGACCTCGATGCATGCTTTCGGATTGAGGCCAGGAGATCTGATCACTATCACTCACAGCAGAGAAGGTTTCCAGCGGTCACTATTCCGCATTCTCAAAATCGTTGCAGGGCTGAATTTCGAAACAGCACGGTTGATTGCGCAGCGTCATGAGGAGGCCTGGTACGAGCGTGCGGCCAGCGGCGACGCGGGTGAGTACGGGGAGCCTGCCTGGAATGGGGGCATCCCGCGGTCCCTGGCCGGTAGAAGGATTTCGGATGCCGGTTCGGAGGAATTGGACGTAGAAGAAAGGGGCGCGGGCGGGGATGCAGGGACAGAAATGGTGGTGCGGTTCACCCCGCCATCACGACCGGCCGCAGGTGCTCCGCGGCCGCCGAGTCTGAGCCTGGCACCGGGAGTGAGGGCCGGGGAAGGAATCCTTGGCGGGGGAAGAACACTGTATTACGCCGTGACCTGCGTGGATGGAGCGGGTCGAGAGTCCGTCACGTCGCTGCTGGTAGAAGCGCGGCTGCCAGGCTCGGGCAGCAACTACGCGGTGGATCTGACGGGCATCCGCGTCAGTGCCGGCGCGGTATCACTGCGCGTGTATCGGGGCGAGAGTCCGTCCCGTCTGCGGCGCATCGCTGCTGACGTGCCGGTCGCGGCAACGTTTACTGACGCGGGGCTTCCATCCCAATTGACACCGCCGCCGGACCCCAACTATGACCACGCGCGATTTCAATGGCGCGCAGAACTGCTCCCCGAGACTCAAGCTGACCTTTTTGGGGCTTCGAAGATCGGCAATACGCAACTGGGCCTGTTGGCGAATGAGTACCGCGGGTGCGCGGTCCGAATCGTGGGCGGCAAAGGAGCGGGGCAGGAGCGGATCATCGAGAGCCATTCTGCCACGGAGTTCCTGGTCTCGCCGCCGTGGAGAGTCCCGCCCGATGCAACCAGCCGGTTCGTCATTGCCGAAGCGGCGTGGAAAGCTGCTGGCATTACCCGCTCGGATGAGATACGGTTCCTCGTGCCGAACGGAGTGGCAGGAGCCGTTCAGTTTCTGGGAATTGCGGTGAGCGCCAGAGGCGCTGAGAGCCCGGAGAGCGAGGCCATTCTTGGGCGGCACGAGCTTTCCTGGACGGGCGCGGGCGATGTCGATGTTCCTCCCAAGCCGGGCTTCGGTCTGGTCTCCGTTGGGGAAGGAGGATTCGTCATCAGTGGAATTGGATTCCCTACGCTCGAAAACACGCGAACCATTCGCACGGGAACCCTCACCGTCCATTACTGGAACGAGCTGGAGGGGCCGAGCCCCTGGCATACGGCCGCCGATCTGCCAGAAGATGGCGCCATCCTCCTGGTGCAGCGCTCGCTCGGAGTGGAGCAGGCAGACCTGCTTCAGGTGGGCCGCGAGATCATGAGGGTTCTGGAAGTGCGCGAAAACGGCGTGGAGCTCCTGGTTGAGCGAGGCGTTCATGACACGCCCGTGTCGGCGCATCCAGCCGGAGAGACGATTTATCCGCTCAAAAGGCTCACGACAGTGCTCGCCTTCCAAAAAGGATTTTTTGGCAGCCCCGCCAGTGGCAGTTATAGGTATTCTGTGGAACTTCCATCGGCCAGAATCGCGGCGGCGGAATTCTATGTGACCAATGACAGAGGCAGCGGTCCGACGGGATACGAGGCCTACACCGGCACAGTAGATGCTGGCCTACGCACGATGTCCGGTGGGCAGTACACGATTCAGTACGACGGCGAGCTGTCGGTCATGAGCGCCGTGGCGCCTCCGCTGGTTGTGGAGCGAACGCGCGTTGTCAGGGATGTGCAGGCCACCGTGGACCGGCCTCCACTGGGCGAGCCTGTCCTGATCCGCGTTCTCGTGAACGGCACGGCTTATGCGGAGATTACGATCCCTGCCGGCCAGAGGTCTTCTGAGGTGATCTCCTGTTTCGACCGGGAACCGCTTCCCGAAGGCAGCTCTCTACAGGTTGCCATTGTTGCCGTGGGGACGGGACCAGGGAGTTATCCGGGCCGCGGATTAACAGTGACGTTGAGATTGTAGTCACGCCCTCGTGCTGTTGAGAGGGGAGTACCGGCCAGTGTCGGTCAGTCGGCTGGACGCGGCGTGGGCTTGGGCGACAGTCATCTGAAATTCATATCAACCCGTGGCTGGGACCTCGACGTTGCATGGGCCGGTGGCATCGAAGATTTCTCCAGTCACCGCCCGGGCCGCCGCCGGGGACGGAAACCGGCAGGAGATGGGCGGACCGTCAGCCATGTCGTGCCGGTTTGTGGTATACAAGAAGATAGCCTTGGGCGCGTAGCTCAGCTGGTTAGAGCGCCTGCTTCACACGCAGGAGGTCATTGGTTCGAGTCCAGTCGCGCCCACCACTTCAGGCCATCGCCGCCGAATCTGCTCCGTGTCAAGACGTGAGCCTCGTCAGACGAGCCAGCTCCCCGGGTGAAGCTGCGTGCCACCGCGCAGCAGCCCATTCCCCGTTGGCACGGTCGTCCACTTCCACGGCCCTCCAAAGGTCTCGCGGCTGTCACGGCTGACGTGCCGCCGCATCTGATCAACAGGAAGATCGGAGCGAAGCGATGATTCTCCGGCCCTGTCCACAATGCGGCACGACGAACCGGATTCCTTATGTCCGGCTTTCGCATGAAGGACGATGCGGAGCCTGCAAGGCACCGCTTCCGCCACTCGATATGCCACTGGAGGTGGGGCCCGCCGAATTCAATGCCATTATCGCGTGCTCACCGGTGCCGGTTCTCGTCGACTTTTGGGCTCCTTGGTGCGGTCCCTGCCGAATGGCTGCCCCGGAGGTCGAAGCGGTCGCACGGGAAATGGCGGGCCGGGCGCTGGTTTTGAAGGTCAACACGGAAGAGCACCCGGAACTGGCCGCCCGCTTCCGTGTCCAGGCGATTCCTCATTTTGCCGTGTTCCTGGGAGGACGGCTGGTGGCGCAGAGGCCCGGATTCGCGCCCCGGCAGCAACTGGCGGCATGGCTCGCCCAGGCGTCTCAAGCAGCGTGAAGCTGTAGAGAGGGGAATTCCGTCCTCACCGCTCGTCAGCGCCGTGCGCACACCTTACGGAGCTCCTGCCCTTCGCCCCCGCCTTGCCACGCCTTCCGCACCTGCGGCAACTTCAAGGCATCATTCCGGGTGAAAGCAGCAGGTTTGCACTCACGAACCGGTCCCACAGCGACTTCCGCTCCCGGAAGTTGGCCCAGCGCAGCACGGCCTGCTCCCCATCGCTGGCAAAGAAGCCCACGCCGCCCTGGATCAGCCGCGGATCGGACCATTCATCGACGACCTTCCCATCAATCAGAGTCGTAAACCGCGTGCCAGCCACCAGCGTGGCAATCCGGTAGGCCTTCTTCTTTTCCAGCGCCACCGGAAGCGGCAACTGCTTCCTCGCGAAGAGATTGTCGCCTTCCTTCCCATAGCGTACGATCACAGCCCCGGATGGAGTCCCGGGCCGGAGAATTTCAATCCGCGAGGCGTAATACGAATCTGTGCCGGCTGCCCGGTAGACCCAGCTCACGCCTTTCTTCTCGATCTCCGCCTCGAACTCAAACTCATAGTCGCGTGCCTTCAGCGTCGGCTTCCACAGGCGCAGTTCGCCCACGCGGGCCACCCCGTCTTTCACCACCCAGCCGCGCGAGCTGCCCGTCCAATCGCCGAGACTGGTCTGAAAATCCACCTTGGCGCGAATGGCACTTCTCCCGGGCAAGAGCGCGTCCAGCCAGCGCACCAGCGCGCTCTCCCCCGCCACGCGCTCCCCGTCGTCCCGCACTCCCTCGGGAAGTGTCATCGGCGCGGCGCTGGCCACCGGACTGGTCCCTCCACGGGCCGCGCTGTCATCCGGGAACACCAGCTTGGCCACCACCAGCGCCCCCACCAGGCCCACCATCATCACCGCCATCATTCCGCCCGACGTTCGCGGCTGCGGCCTGGGGGCCTCGACGGAGGGGTGCTCGAAGACCGGGCCATCGGCCTCCAGGTCGCGAAGAAACCATGCAGATGCACGAGGACCTTTCTTCCGGCAGCGTTCGCTGCAGAAGTCGCGGTCGGTCAGTAGCCGGAGCGGGCTGATTTCACGCCCACATCGCTGGCACCGCATCTACACTCTCCCCTCTCTCATTCACAGGTTAAGTCGTCTTCGCCCGACCGAGACCCAATTAGGTGACATTTCCCTATAAATTCAGGGGTGTCCCCAATCCGAAAAATCATAAGGGTGTCTGCCTTCGGCTCTTCATCCCTGCATCGAGGCCCGTCCAGTTCCCCAGCCCCATAGCTCCCACCCGAACAGACACACATGGTCGAAAGCCCACAGGCTCACTCCGCCCAATCCGAGCTGACTCGCATGGGCGACCTCGCTCTGCCATGGACAGCCTCCGCGGAACAGGGCAATCATCGCTCTTACCGATTGCCGCGGCCACGCCAGGCCAGCGGCAAATTCCAGAGAATCCCGTGCCAGATCCAGGTTTCTCGACCAGGCGCTGAAATCCAGCGCTTCTACCTTGAATCGGTCGAACGGAGCCGAACCTTTAGATCTCCATTCCGCCGGCAGATTCACGAAGTAGTTCAGACGCCCGCCCAACCCGTGCACTCCTGCCGGGATCGGGTGGTTCACGTCATAGGGAAACAGGATTTCCAGTGTGGCATCGGGATAGAGCCCGCGAACGTGGCTGGCCAGTGCCGACGCGTAGTCCCTCAGCCGATTCCGCAGAAACCGTGCGTCGGCTCCGCCGTTCACCGCGGGGTCGTCGTCGGGTGACACGAAAACATGCAGGCTTCTGCCCAGCGCCGTCTCGGCCGCGGCGCGCGTCTCGTCGTCGTAGTAAGCCATTCCGCCGCCCGGATTGGCCTCACTCCGGTTCGTGAAATACCACCACGTGAATTCCCCCATCTGGAGCCGCGGCGCCAGGCCCGCAGCCGCCATCAGCCCAGCCACCTCGGCCATCGCCTTCTTCTGGAACTCCAGCATCGCGGAGACGAAGCCGCAGTGCGTCGACCTCAGGTTCCCGAAGCCCATATCGGTCACCACTGGGGCGCCATCCGGAAAACGGGCCGCCAGATGCTCTGGCGGCTCCACCAGCTCCATGGAAAACGCCGTGATCACCGGTCGGCCCTCGCCGGCACACAGCCGGTACATGTCCTCGTGCCAGGCGCGGGCGCCCGGGTTCAGCGCTTCTGGCGAATCGACGTCCACTTCCCACCGCCCCATCTCGCCCCCCGCGATTCGCCCGCCGCCCGCCACCGCTCCTGTCGAACCGGCGGTAGGCTCCATCCATGCATCGACATCAAATTCATAGGCCGCGCCGGTTGACCGTGCACGCAAAATCAGCCGCGCCCCCTCGCGCCTCGCCCACAGCCCCACCGACGTAGCGTTGATGAACATCTCGAAATGGCGTGCGATCAACTCGGCCGACTCGTTCTGAAGCACACTCTTGCCGAGCACCTGCGAGCCGATCTTCACGAAGACGCTGTCGCCCGGTACGAATTCCCCGCTGAACTCGATCTGCGTCTCTGCCATCCACCCGCCCACCCGCCGTCTCCGGTTCCACCAGAAAATGCCGATATACTCGTTTAGCTCGCCCGCGCACCCCAACTGACGCAGGTTCCAAAGGATGCGCGCCGGTGGCAGCTTGTAACTGTGGTCGGTGGAGTAGTCCAGCGCCGGCGTCATCCAGCTCTGGGCCGGCACCGGGTCCGGCACGTCGCTCTCCACCGCCGCTTCGATCCCCGCGAAGTGGAACGGCCCGACTCCCAGCGCCTCCAGCCGTACCACGTGCTCGCCGGCGGAAAGCCCCTCCGCCAGCCGCCGGCGCGTCGGGATCTCGCCGGCCGTGGTCAGCGCGGCTCCAAAGAATCCTGCCGGGGCACCGTCGATCTCGACCCGCACACTCCCGCGTCCGGCCGCCAGCGATGTCCAGATCCAAAGGTCATGCACGTGCTCACAGCGGTACCGAACCGTAACGGCCGCGCCCGCCGTCTGCGCCACCTGCGTCATCCCGCCCGGGTAAAATCCCGCCTTCAGCTCCCAGGCGCCTTCATACCGGCAGGCCGCGTCCACGCATTCAATCCGCACACTGCCGGGGCCGGCCACGCGCAGCCGTCGAACTTCCTCCGGCCCGCCGACCGTCCAATTGAAAAACGCCGCCGACCACTCGGTTGGCTCGTAATCCGCTCCGTTGGCCAGTCTAGGCGCCAGCGTCAACCACATGCGCCGGATCTGCGGCACTCCGAGAGCGGCAAAATCCAGCGTCACACGCAACACCGCCGTGGACGTCCCGCCCTGGAACTGAACCTCGGCCTCGGCTGTGCGCAGCCGCGAGTTCTTTGACACGGCGTACATCCTCAGAAAATTCGCGTCATATCCGCCCTCCACGGTCCGGACCCTCAGGGTCGTGCCCTCGGCTTCCGCTCGCAATGAAAAGGGCGCGGCCGTGTAGTCAGCGCTGTTGATCTGGTTAGCCAGCTCCCGGCACACCGTCGTGGCTCGGACATGGTAGAGCGTTTCGGTGGTCAACCCGCTGGCGCCCACCTGAACCGTGCTGCCGTCGTCCCGCCGCGTGCGCAGCCGCACCACCCACGGCTGCGCGCCCTCGCCCGCCTCAACGTCCGGATCCGGCTCCCCGGTGGCGCCTCCGTTGACGGCCGCGATCAACGCGGCCGCCACCGTCGCCGAACCGTCGCCCTCCTGTTCGACATACAGATACGTCCGGTCTCCCACGCTCAGCGAGTGCACCGTCCCGGGCGTTCCGGCATAAAACGTATACTCGGTGCTCACCTTGCCTGGCACCACGTAGTCGAAGGCCATGTTCAGGTACCACAGCGTCAGCCGATCATAGCCTTCCAGCTCATCCCCCAGAATGTGGAACTCGGCCCTGGCGGGCTCATCTGGCGTGGCGACCACCTCGGCGTAGTCGGCCAGCCGGATGCGGACCGGTTCCCCAAAAGGCGGCTGCACGTCCAGATATGGCCAGTCGATCGTCGGATACTTGCGGCTGTTGAGCGGCATCAGGTTTTCATACTGGACGTCGAACTGGAGCGTGATGCCCTCGAAGTTGAAATCCGGCAGATATTTGATGCGCGGGTGCTCGAAGAAATTATCGGCGTCATACAGCACCACCACCGCAAAATCGGCCGCGTCCTGAAAATGCCCGCGGACCTTGAATCCGTCCGGCGTCGCCTCGTACACCGCAGCCGACGCGCCCAGATGGTCAAATCCCTGCAAGTGGACCGTGCGGTCGGGCTGGAGTTTGTAGATCCTTTCTGCCAAGGCGGGTCCTCCCGGAAACGCAATGTAGCGCCGCCTCGGACACAGCCTTGACTCCCGGGCTCCCCGGCACTGGCCACCCGGTTGATTCTACAGGCAGGAAAAAATCTTTGATTTCCTGTGACGCGCCGCTGGCGGCGGGCCCTGGCGCGGCCCCCACTCGGACGCCTCGCTGCGGCCCGCCGCCCTCCGGCCGTCAGCGGGCTGACGCGCGCAGCATCCAGGCCGCCTTGTCGTGGAACTGGACGGCCCGCGTGAGCAGGTCCACCGTGCCCGGGTCGTCGGCGCGTTCGAACTCCGGAATCGCCTCTTCGCGCAGCCGGCGGCTCAGGCTCTCGTGGCCTTCGGCCAGCGCGGCAAGCATCGCAACGGCGTCTTTGTCGCCGTCAATCCGCGCCTGCACGCTGGTCTCGGCGCGTCCGCCCAGCGCGCGGATGCGCTCGGCCAGCTCGTCAATCAGCGGTTGCAGCCCGCTGTACTGCTGTTCGAAAAGCGCATGGAGCGCGGCAAACTGCGCGCCCTCCACGTTCCAGTGGTAGTTCCACGTCTTCAGGTACAGGCTCAGCTCGTCATTCAGGATCTGGTTCAGTGTCTTCATGGCACTCTGTTGGACGCGCGCCCCGCCCCACGGTTCATCGCGCGCGCCTATTTCACAGATAGTCCACAGGCCAACAGCCTGAATCTTCAGCCAGCCCCGGATTGCTGTTGCAGGCCCGGCCGCGGGCTGCGTTACCCTGAAGTCGATCCCCCTTCGCGATGTCGACGACGCTCAAAGCCGACGCCGCCTTCGAGCGCGGCCTGCCGTCCAACGTCTACGCCGAACGGATGGTGCTCGGCTCCATCCTGCTCAACCCTAACGCGTTTGTCACCGCCGCGGCCACTCTCACGCCGGAAGACTTCTCGCTGGAAAAGCACCGCATCATCTTCCGGCGCATGCTCGACCTGCACAATCGCGAAGAGCGCATCGACCGTGTCACCCTCGCCAACGAGCTTATCCGCCACGGCGAGCTCGAAACCGTCGACGGGCTCAGCTACCTCGCCTCCCTCGACGAAGGCCTGCCCGAGATCTACCACCTCGAAAGCTATGTCCAGATCGTCCGCGACAAGAGCCTGCTGCGCCGCATGATCTACGCCGCCCAGCAGACCATCGAGCGCTGCATGCTCGGCGAGGACGACCCCGTCCAGATCCTTTCCGCCGCCGAAGAAAGCTTCCTCTCGCTCGGCGAGGCGCAGACAAAGAACACGCTCGCCAGCGCCCGCGAGGTCTTCGACGCCGCCGAAGGCGGCATCAACACCTTCCTCGACCCCTCGCGCCGCGTCCGCGGCGTCAGCACCGGCTTCCTCAAGTTCGACGAAATGACCGGCGGCTTCCGCCCCGGCGAGCTCATCATCCTCGCCGCACGCCCGGCCATGGGCAAGACGGCGCTCGCCCTCAACATCGCCCTCCACGTCGCCACCCGCCGTGAGGACCGCCGCGCCGTCGCCATCTTCTCGCTCGAAATGTCGAAAGAGTCGCTGCTGACCCGCCTCATCTGCTCGCGGGCGCGCGTCGATCAGCACCGCTTCCGCACCGGCCACCTCGGCCGCGAAGACCGGGCCAAACTCAACGAGGCCGCCATGGACCTCTACGAGGCCCCCATCTTCATCGACGATACCTCGGCCACCTCCCTGCTCGACATCAATGCCAAGATCCGCAAGCTGAAACACACGCTCGACATCCCGCTCGGCCTCGTCGTCGTCGACTACCTCCAGCTCATGCCCGCCCCCTCCCTCGGCCGCAACTCCAACCGCGTCCAGGAAGTCGGCGCCCTCAGCCGCGGCCTCAAGCTCCTGTCGAAGGACCTCGACGTCCCCTTCCTCGTCCTCAGCCAGCTCAGCCGCGCTCCCGAACAGCGCATGGGCGATCACCGCCCGCAACTGTCCGACCTCCGCGAGTCCGGCTCCATCGAGCAGGACGCAGACATGGTCGCCTTCATCTTCCGCCCCGAGATCTATCACAAGGACCGCGAAGACCTCCGCGGCAAGGCCGAACTCATCATCGCCAAGCAGCGCAACGGCCCCACCGGCATTGTCCCGCTGGTCTTCCTTCAGCAGTACACCCGCTTCGAAAATCCCGCCGAGGAACTGGCGGAACCACTCGATTGATTCCGGGCAGCCGCCGCATTTTCTCAGACGCCCGACCCGGTCCCCTCCATGTCTGCCCCATCTCCGCCCCCTGTTCCCCTCTGAGCTGCGGCTTGGAGATCGTCCGCCCGGGCTGAGCGCAAGGCGTATTTCCTGGTTCATGGCGCGGGATCGGCCTCCTGGGCTCCGTGTCGGGGCCATCGGCCGCTTCCCTCACGGCTCAGAAGCGCCAGCAAGGCGCCGCACTGCGCCTGCCAACCGGTGCCCGACAAACTCTTGTCTCTTCGTCATGGATCCGCGTACCGGGGCCGGATCAACAGCACGAGCAGGACCGACAACACGGCCACTCCGGCAAAGATCCCGAAAATCGCTCCCAGGGGCACATGATGATCGCGAAGCAGTCCAAAGCCCCAGTCGGCCAGTCCGCCGCAACTGATGCTGACCAGGTTCATCAAACCGTAGCCCGTCGCCCTCACCTCGGGCCGCGCGATCTGGCATAGGATCGGCATGTTGTTCGTGTCGAAAAAGCCCCAGCCGACGCCAAAGAGCACCAGAAAAAGCACCGCGATCCAGAGCAGCCCCGTCTGCGGCGAATAGCTCACTCCCATCATCGCCACGGCGATCAGGAACGTTCCAATGGCGCTCGTATAAATGCGTCCGCGCACGGTGCGGCGGCTCCAGCGGTCCGCCAGCCAGCCCCCGCCCATTGCCGCGCCAATCGCTGCCAGCATCCAGTACAGCGTCGCTGAGACGCCCGCCTTGCCCTGGCCGATGCCGAACTCCGCCTTGAGAATCGCCGGCATCCAGTCGCGGACGATCCAGCCCGCCATCGCCGGCAGCGTGAAATACAGAACCAGCAGAAGGAAGGAAAAATTGCCGAGCAGCTCCCGCAGCGCCGCCCCCGGCGCCGTCCGCGGCCCGGCTGACGGGCTGCCCGCCCGCGGAGCGTTCCGCACCAGCAGAAACAGGGGAATCGCGTACAGCGCCCCGACCAGCCCGCACACCTCGAACATCCAGCGCCAGCCGAGCTCCGGGTGGTCGGCCGCATAGCCGCTGAAGCCACCAATGATCACGCCCGCGTAGATGCCCATCTGATGCATCCCTACGGCGCGCGACCGCGTCGGCCCCAGATGGTAGTCGGCGATCAGCGCCAGCGCCGCCGGAATGTAGAACGCTTCACTGACGCCCATCACCGCCCGCGTGACAAGAAGCTGCGGAAATGTTGCGGCGTGCGCCGTCGCCCAGGTCACCGCGCTCCAGACAAACAGGCTGCCCGCAATCACGTGCCGCCGGCTGAAACGGTCCGCCAGGTAGCCGCCCACCGGGCTCAGGAACGCATATGTCCACTTGAAGAACGCCAGGATCCTGCCCCAGTTGGCTTCGCTGCCGATGTCCGGGATGTCCTGCATCACGGAAAACTTCATCGCCGCCAACATCTGGCGGTCCAGATAGTTCAGCAACGCCACCGGCACAAGCAGCGCCACCACAAACCATGCGTATCCTGGCCGGCGCGGATCCAGAAACTTCATCGCGACCTCCCTATCCTACTCGCAACGGCCGTCACCGCGTGCCGATACGCGCCTCGGGTCGTCTCACGGCGCCACTCTTGCTATAGCCGCACTCTTCCACGAAGTACCCAGGGTGGTAAAGGTTTCCGCCTTACTCCCTCTCGGTATGCTTTTCCGGTAATTTTTACCGACTCCGGACCGACAGTCGCCACAACCCATTGAAATCTCATTGGATTCTATCTGGATCATGAATTGCATACGATTCTGCGGAAGGTACCCGAAATGACAATCGAGAACAACAACAAGCCAGACGTCGCCCCGGCGCTGGAGCCTCCGGCCAGCCGCATCCCCTGGCTCGGCCTGGCCCTTGGGGCGGGGCTGCTGGCCGCTGTGGGCGGGCTCTTTTATCTCCACAACCATCTGGTGAGCGTCCGCATGGAAACCGAGGCGCTGAAAAAAGAGGTGGCCGCACTGCGGCAGAACCTGAGCGCCGCTGATGTCAACGCGGCGCAGACCATCGCCGCCCTGCGCTCGGAGCTTGACAACATCCGGAAGGAGACGGAGACCTCCACTCAGGCGGCGCAGCGCGCGGCCAGGCGGCACGCCGAGGCCGTGGCGGCCCGTGTCAGCAAGACTCTCGCCGAACAGCAACAGGCCGAAAAGCAGCAGATCGTCCAGCAGATCGACGAGATCAAGAGCCGCACCGAGCAGGCCACTGCACGGCTCACTGACATCACCACGGAAGTGAGCGGCGTGAAGTCCGAAGTCGCCTCCACGCGCAGCGAAATCGACAAAACCATTGCCGAGCTGCGGCGCGTCACTGGCGACCTCGGCGTCCTCAGCGGCCTGATCGCCACCAACAGCAAGGAACTGGCCGCCCTGAAGGCGCTCGGCGACCGCGACTACTACGAGTTCAATCTCGCCCGGAAGTCCGGCCCGCAGAAAGTGGGCGACGTCGTCGTCCAGCTCAAGAAGACCGACCTGAAACGCAATCGCTTCACGCTGGAAATCGTGGCCGACGACAAGCGCGTGGAAAAGAAGGACCGCACCGTCAACGAGCCGGTTCAGTTCTACGTGCCCAGCAAGGCGCGGATTCCGTACGAGCTGGTCGTCAACGAAGTCAGGAAGGACGCGGTCGTCGGCTATCTGGCCGCGCCCAAGGTGAAATCGGCCGCACAGCGGCTCTGAGCGGACTGAGACCTGGATTTCAAGACCCGGAAAGGAGTGCAGGGCAATGACGCGCATCCTTCACATCCTGACGGTTTGCGTGACGTTGGCTGGGTTGGCTGCGGCCTCTATGCCCGGGCCCGGCTCGCCTTCCACCATTCGCCCGGGCCGGCCGCCCGATCCCCTGGGCGCGTGGATTGAACCGGCCCTCCGGATGATGGATTCCGCTCCTGGCGGGTTGAGAAAGATTCCATCGACGACGCTGCAGCCGGCGGAGGACATCTGCAAGTGAGGCGGCAGACCATTTGCCAGGCATTGTCACTCTGTCTGGCGTGGGCTTCCGTGGGCCTGGCACAGTCGACGCCGGCCCGCGGAAGCTCTTCCTGCGGGATGGCGGGCGCACAGGACGTGCGCCCTCCGGCCCAGGGATGCCGTGTGAGGCCCGCGGCGGCCGTGTCCATCTCACAGGAATCGGGTGGCGAAGACGGGTTTGGGCTGTACCTGCTCAGCCCGTCCCCAGGGAATTCGCAGGATCGCCCGGTGCGTTTCCGAGGCCGCATCGGGCGCCAGGTGCCGGGAACCTCCTCCTCCCGGCTCCCGACCACGCCCGGACCCTCCCCGTCCCTCACAAACCGCGTACTGTCTACCGGAGACCTGACCGACCTCCGGCCGGGCAGGGGACGCGGCGGATGGGGAGGGGCCGGGGCCGTTTCCTCAAACCGATTGTTCTTCCCCTACACCGCGAGCCGACGGGCGCCAGTCTCCGGCTCAGCCTCCAGACTGCGTGTTTCTTCTTCCCTCTTGCAGCGATAGTCAATGGCTGATTGAGGCGGGCCGGACGCCCGGCCCGCCTGATTTTTACTCGCCTCCGAGCCAGCGCGCCGTGATCCCGGCATAGGAGTCGATGCGCCGGTCGCGCAGAAAAGGCCAGTTACGCCGCACCTCCTCGATCCGCTTCCGGCTGCACTCGACGACGAGGATCTGCTCCTCGGTGCGCCCCGCCTCGGCCACCACCACCCCAAACGGATCGGCGACAAAGCTGCCGCCCCAGAACTCCAGCCCCCCGCCCGGCTCGCCCTCGTGTCCGACGCGGTTCACCGCGGCGACATAGACGCCATTGGCGATGGCGTGGCCGCGCTGCACCGTGCGCCAGGCATCGGCCTGCGCCGCGCCGTGCTCCTCCTTCTCAGACGGGTGCCAGCCGATTGCTGTCGGGTAGAACAGGATCTCTGCCCCCTGGAGGGCCGTCAGTCGCGCCGCCTCCGGATACCACTGGTCCCAGCACACCAGCACGCCGATCCGCGCAAAAGGAGTGTCGAAGGCGCGGTAGCCCAGATCGCCCGGTGTGAAATAGAATTTCTCGAAATATAGCGGGTCCTCGGGGATGTGCATCTTGCGGTAGATGCCGGCGAGCCGCCCGTCCGGCGTGAGAACGGCTGCGGTGTTGTGATACAGTCCGGGGGCGCGGCGCTCGAACAGGCTCGCCACAATCGCCACGCCGAGCCGTTGCGCCAGACGGCCCAACCGTTCCGTGGTTGGCCCAGGCACGGGTTCGGCCAGGTCGAACAGCTCGGCCCGCTCCTCCCGGCAGAAATACTCGCTGCGAAACAGCTCCTGAAGGCAGACGATCTGCGCGCCCTGCCGCGCCGCCTCTTCGATGCGCGCCTCCGCCCGTTCTATGTTTTCCTGCACGTCGCGGGTGCAGCGCATCTGAAGAAGACCCACCGTGAACGTGTCTGAAGAACGCGGACTCGCCATACTCCGATTGTTCCACACGACCTTTGCGCAACTCTGCCGCTTGAGCGCGTGTGCAGCCGGGAGGGCCCGGCCGGTCATGTGCCGCGACCCGCCACCCGAATGCCGTCAATTCGTGCCGAGCGATTCGCCTGCGTGCAGGCGCGTCCGGGCCAGCATCATGGCCTGCTGATAGAAGCCCGCCCAACGCGGCGGCGCGTTGCGGACCTCCTGGAGGCGGCGCCAGGCTTCGGTCCATCGGCCCTGACGGATGTATTGGGAGACGAGAGCCAGCCGGGCCTCTTCCTGCGCCGGATCCAGTTCCAGCAGCCGTTCGAGCACCGGAGTCATCGCCCCGTCCGGCAGGTCCTGCTCGAGCACCGCCAGCCGCAGCAGCGTGCGCGCATCGGCCAGCCCGCGCTCCATGGCCCGCCGCCAGGCGGCGCGCGCCTCGATGAGCCTGCCCCGGCGGGACTCGAGCTCGCCGAGCCACACGAGCGACTCGGGCAACACCAGGACCGCCTGCCGGAGCCGCGCTTCGGCCGCATCAAACCGGCCCAATTGAAGAGCGAGCCGTCCGAGCACCATCCACACGAGCCCGGCCGGCGCCGGCTCGACGCTGGCCATCACCGGCGCCTTCTCCAGCTTCCACCTGCGTCCCATCGGCCGCGGCCGCCGCAGGAAGGGCCGCACCCACCTCTCGATCTCGGCATCAGGAAGCTGTTCCGCACAGCGCCATTGCTCCAGCTCTGCGAAGCCGGCCATCCCGCCTGCGTTCCGTGCCAGCGCCTCCACAAGGGCCCAGCTCTGCGCATAGAACAACCGGGCGGACTCCCAGTCCTGGTAGAGCGCCGCGCCCGGCCGGACCGTAAAGAGTTCCCGCCACGGAATGCGCCGCCCGCTGCGCAGCATCTTCACGCGCCGCTCGGCCTCTTCGCGGGGCAGGGACGAGAGCGCGTCGGCCAGGCCCTCTTCGAGCCACAGGGGCAGCTTGCGGCCACCGGCCCGCAACAGGTGATGGATGAACTCGTGCCTCAGGGCTGGCCGGTCGCGCTCTTCCAGCCCGAAGACGACAATTGCGCCCCAGTCCGGCCCAGGGGCGTACCAGGCGGGCGAGAACGCGTTCAGGCGGAATTCGTCGTAGCCGCCTTCTGCCGGCAGGGCGACGATCCGCAGTCTCGCGTCCGCCGCGGCCAGTTCGGGCGCGGTCGCTCTCAGCACGCTCCGCAGCGCCTCCAGCTCCGCCAGCGCCGCCTGCGCCTGCGAAGGATCGGCGGCCGTCAAAAGCTCCGTGCTGCCTGCCGTCACACGTCGCCAGACGGGCACCGCGCCGGCCGCGGCCAGCGCGAAGAGAACCCCAAGAACAAGAGCGTGGCGCCACATCGCCTACGCTCTTCCCATCGGCAGAGGCCGGTGGGAAGTTGAGTCCGCCAGCAGTGAAAATCAGCAGACCGTGCTCGAACTGCGGCACCCTGAAAGAAATGTCGCGGCGAACCGGCTTCCAACTCTTCGGCCAGGCGATTCGCGCGGCGCTCTATCCGGCGCCGCCCGATCAGTGGCAGGATCCGGAGTCCGTTCTCGGACGGCTGGAAGGCGCGCTGCCGCCGCCCGCGGCGCTGCATCCGGTCTTCCGCGGCAGAGACTTGTTCAACGGGCCGATTTACGCCATGCTCCGGCTCCGGCTCCGGCCACGCCTCATGCTCGACTGCCGGCCCGGGTGGTACTTCGACTCAATGAACACCTGCGAGCGGCTCGAGCGGGAAGGCCGTTATCGGAACACGCAGCCTCCGCATCCGCTCTGGCACGATGGCGCGGGCCGTACGGCCGGCATCGGAATTTCCACCGTGGTCGCGTGGCGCGAAGGAGGAACGTGGATGGCGCTTGCCGGGCGGGCGCAGCCCAAGTCGATGCCCGAACGCGCCGGCCAGATCCATGTCGCGCCCTCCGGAATGTTCGCGCCGCCATTCTCGGTGACGGAGAACGTGCGGCGCGAACTGCTCGAAGAGACCGGGCTGGCGCTGGAGCCGGGCGCGCTGCAACTGACGGGCGTCGCCGTGAACCTGCTCAACCTCCGGCCCGAGATCTGCACGCTGCTCATCACGGACGGGCGCCCGGCGGCCGTGGCGGGCGAAGAGTTTCAGGGACCATGGATGGCGATTCCCCTGCCGATAAACGCGGCTGGCCTGTCCGCCCGCGCGCCGCAGGAAACCTTCACCGTGCCGGCGGCGGCAGCGCTCCGGCTGGCCGCGCGCCTCCTTTGCGCTCGCGGACGCGCCTGAAGCGTGCCGGGCCCGCTTGCGCGCACCGCGGGAAGCTGTTACGAAGAGGGGAGGCGGAAACGGCGTTCCATGATGCGACATCCTGCCCTGCAACCGCTGTCGCGCGAACACCACCACGCGCTGGCGCTCTGCGTGCTCGTGGAGCGGGCGCTGCATGAGGGCACGAAGAGCTGCGGTGAACTGGCCGGCGAAATCCGCGAAGCGTTCCGGCGCGACCTGCGGCCGCACTTTGACGCGGAAGAGCAGGTCCTGCTGCCAGCCATTGAGGTCGACGCGGCGCTGCAACCGCTATGCCATCGCGTGCGGGAAGACCACCTGGAACTCGCACGGCGCGTGGCCGCGCTCGCCGATGCGCCCGGCGAGGAAGCGTTGCGCTCCTTCACCGCGCTGCTACGGGACCATGTGCGAATGGAGGAGAATGAATTGTTCGAACAGATCCAGGCCAGGCTCGGTGCGGAGGCGCTCAAGGAGCTCGGCGCGCGGCTGGCCGCCGCCGGCGGGCCGGTCTGCGCGAATCGAGGCAACAAGGAATGAGCACCCTGTATGAGTCATCAATTCCCGTCGTGCCGCTGGTGGCGCGAGGGAAAGTGCGCGACATCTATGCCGTGGGCGAGGACCGGCTGCTGCTGGTGGCAACCGACCGGCTGTCGGCCTTCGACGTCGTCCTGCCGGATCCCATCCCCGGCAAGGGCCGCGTGCTCACACAGCTATCGCTGTTCTGGTTCGACTTTCTCGGCGGCCTCGTTCCCAATCACCTGGTGACGGCCAACGTCGATGAATACCCCGAGCCGCTGCGCGCGTGGCGGGACCAGCTCGAAGGCCGTTCCATGCTGGTGCGCAAGGCGCGGATGATCGATGTCGAATGCGTGGCGCGCGGCTATCTGGCCGGTTCCGGCTGGAAGGAGTACAAGGCCCAGGGCACCGTGTGCGGCATCCCGTTGCCGGCCGGGTTGCGCGAGTGCGACCGGCTGCCCGAGCCGATCTTTACGCCCGCCCACAAGGCCAAATCAGGCCACGATGAAAACATCCCGTATTCGAAGGTGGAATCGATGACCGGCCGGGAGACGGCGGCGCGCCTGCGGGAGCTGACGCTGACCATCTACCGCAGGGCCGCCGGGTACGCCGAAAGCCGCGGCATCCTGCTGGCGGACACGAAATTCGAGTTCGGCTGGCTGGGCGACACGCTGATCCTCGCCGACGAGGTGCTGACGCCGGATTCGTCGCGCTTCTGGCCGGCCGACCGCTACGAGCCGGGCAAGCCGCAGCCCTCCTTCGACAAACAGTACGTGCGCGACTATCTGGAATCGCTCGCCTGGGACAAGACGCCGCCGGCCCCGCACCTGCCGCCCGACGTCATCGAGAAAACGGCGGAGAAATACCATGAAGCCTACCGGCGGCTCACGGGCCGGACGCTATGAACTGGTTTGACGTTCTGCTGGGGCTGGTGCTTGTCGGCTCGGTCATCGAAGGCGTGCGGCTGGGCTTTGCGCGGGTGATGATCGGCATGGCGGCGCTGGTGACGGGGCTTGTGGCGGCGGCCTGGTTTTATGGCTCGGTGGCGTCCTATCTGGCGCCGTACATCCGTTCCAGGCCGGTGGCGCATGTGGCGGCCTTTCTTCTGATCCTGATCTGCGTGCAGGCGCTGGGGGCGCTGGCCGGATGGGTGTGCGCGAAGCTGTTCCGGTGGACGGGGCTGGGGTGGCTGGACCGGCTGCTGGGACTCGCGGCCGGAGTGTTGAAGGCGGCCATGACCGGGGTGATCCTGGTGTTGGTGTTTTCCGCCTTCCCGGTGGGGCTGCTGCGCGACGCGCTGGCCGGCTCGCGGGCGGCGCCGTACCTGCTGGAGGGCGCGCAGGTGGCCGTCTCGCTGTGCCCGCGCCAGTTGCGCGACGACTTTGGCGAAGCCTACGAGCGGCTGCGGGAGATGTGGAAGAAGCGGCTGCCGGCGAGGCGGCTGCCGGCCGAAAGCGTCTGATCACCGGTAAAACGGGCAACACGTCAGGTTCCGTGGCCCCAATATTTGACCAATCATCATTTATCCGATAAGCTAAAACCATGGCGGCAACCTCCAGCCGGCTTCAGCGCGAGATCCGGCAGTCGCGTCCCTTCCGCAGCGTCTGGCACGAGGGCTTTCTCGCCGTGCTGAAGACGGCGGACTGTTTCCGGCGCGCGGTGGCTGAGCTGCTGGCTCCCCACGGCATCACCCCGCAGCAGTACAACGTGCTGCGGATCCTCCGCGGGGCGGGCGGCGAGGCGATGCCGACGCTGGCCATCGGCGAGCGGCTGATCGAGGAGACGCCCGGAATGACTCGGCTGCTCGACCGGCTGGAAGCCAAGCGGCTCATCCGGCGGGAGCGCTGCCGGCAGGACCGGCGGCAGGTGCTGTGCCGGATCACCCCGGCCGGCCTGCGGCTTCTCGAACGGCTCGACCCGCTCATCACCGGCCCCGAACAGCGGCTGGCGGCCGCCTGGACGGCGGCCGAGACGAGGACGCTCATCCGCCTGCTGGACCGCGCGCGGGAGGCGATGGAGACGCCGCCTGACACCACACAAAAAGAGAGGACGTCACGAGGAGCACAAGAGGGATGATGCTAAGAACCATTGGCTGTTTCGCGATGATGCTTGCCGCCGCCCCGGCGCTGCTGGCTGAGCGGTATGCGATCGACGGCGCGCATTCGAAGGCGCAGTTCGCGGTGCGGCACCTGATGGTCAGCACGGTTCGCGGGGAATTCACAAAAATCGAAGGCTGGGTCGAATACGACGAGAAAAATCCCGCAGCCATCCGCATTGAGGCCGTGATTGACGCGGCGTCCATCAACACGGGCGAGCCGAAGCGGGATGAGCACCTCAAAAGCCCGGACTTCTTCGACGTGGCGAAGTATCCGAAGATCACCTTCCGCTCGAAGAGCGCCCGGAAGACGGCCGACGGGCTGGCCGTGACCGGCGACCTGACGATCCACGGCGTCACCCGGGAGGTGGTGTTGAACGTCGAAGGTCCCTCGCCGGAGGTGCGCGACCCGTGGGGCAATCTGCGGCGTGGCGCAACGGCGACGACGAAGATCAACCGCAAGGACTTCGGCCTCACCTGGAACGCCGCGCTCGAAACCGGTGGCGTGGTGGTGGGCGATGAGGTGACGATCACGATTGACGTCGAGGGCGTGCGGCAGGCCGCAAAGAAGTAGCGCGCCGCCAGGCGTCCGCCGCGGGTAGAATCGAACAACGGGAGCGGCTGTCGGAGCTCCGCTCCCGTTTTCTCTGCTGATGCGCTGGAAATGGCATCTCGCGGCCCTGTGTGCCGTGCTCTGCGGCTCGTGCCGGCGCGAGCCTGCGCTCGAGCCCGCGGCGTTGCGGTTTGAGACGCGCCGTTTCGAGCGGACGCTTCCGGGCTGCGGCGATCCGGCCAAAAGGCCCGAGCCGTGCGTCTCCTTCCACGTGGCCTGGCCGGAGGCCGTTGCCGGAGGAGCGGCGCAAGCGCGGGCGCGGATCAACGCCGCGATCCTGGCGGCGCTTCAGCCGGTGGAGGCGCCGCGGGGATTCGAGGCCGAGGCTGAGCAGTGGATCGCCGACTACCAGCGCTTTCACGCGGAATTTCCCGGCTCCGGCATCACGTACTTTGCGCGCCGCGTGGCGGAAGTGGCCTTTTCCTCGCGCACGCTGCTCACCCTCGACATCCGCAGAGACGAATTCCGCGGGGGAACGGAGCCTGAGTCAACCCGCGAGTTTCTGAACCTTTCGCCCGAGACGGGCCTCGCCGTCGAACTGGCCTCGTTGCTCGAGCCGAACGGGATGGAAGATCTGAGAAAGCTGGCCGAGTGGCAATTCCGCCAGCAGCGGCAGATTGGCGCCGAAAAACGGCTCTCGGAGGCCGGCTTCACCTTCGCCGACGACCGGTTCGCGCTCCCGCGCCACTGGGGCTTCACCGCGCGCGGCCTCGTGCTGCACTTCAACCCGGGGGAGGCGGCGCCGCCGAAGTTCGGCCCGACGACGCTCCTCGCCCCCTGGAAAGACCTGCGCGGCATCGTCAGCGCGCGGGCGGGCATCCTGCCGCACTGAAGGCGCCGGCGCGGCGCTGCCTCAGGCCGGAATGACGCGCGGGATCCGCTGCGCGGCTGGCGGCAGCGGCGGAAAATCCGTGGCCGGGCGGTCCTGGTACCAGTAGGCGCAGCTATAGTAGTTGTCCGCGCGGTCGTTGCCGTGGCCGTGCTCCATCGTGTGCTTCAGGTATCGCGTGAACGTGACCGGGTTGTCGCCGTGGAAGCGGTAGCAGCAATAACGGCCGCCGGTACGTTCCGGGCTCTGGATCAGCGGGGCGCCGCATTGCGCGTAAGAGAACGGCCGGGCGTTGTCGCGTCCGCCGAAATTCCAGCTCCCCAGGAAATAGTCTTCGCTGCCGGTGCCAATGATGAGGGGACGGGTCTCATCATCGATGAAGATCATGTCGTCGCCTTCGCCCATCCAGTATTCGCTGTTCTGGATGACTCCCAGCGTGACGCCCATCAGGTGGCCGCGGCCGCGCGTCTCCACGTAGACGTAGTTGGAGCGGCCGTCGGGATTCGGCGGCGTTTTTCCGTCGGCGCCCTTGACGGCGGTGTTGGGAACGGCCTGGCGGTACTGGGCGTGAAAGTAGAGTGTGTCGGCCGGCAGCGCGGGCACGCGCATGAAGTCGATGTTCGAATAGAAACTGCTGACCTCGCGCGAACCTTCGTTGGTTACCGTCATGCGCGCGCTGGTTCGGTAAGGCATGACGAAGTAGCAGTTCAGCGACCGGCCGGGCGAGCACGACAGATAGGCGCTTTCGTAGAGAACGTAGTCGCCCAGGTTGAGGCCGAAGAAGTCGCCGATGGGCGTCTCGATACTGGGCCGTCGCGCGCCGTCCCACCAGGCGCGCAGCACGAGCTCCTTGAGATGATGCACACTCTGGGCGGCGATGGTGAACCAGATGTGGGTGATGGCGCCCGGGCCCTCCTGACGGAAGATTTCAATCTCCTGGCCGGGTGGAATGGGCCAGCGGTCGCTGTTGCCGCCGGTGGGGTCGTGGCTGCTCTGTTTGAGAGACCGGTAGTTCTGGGCGCGGCAGTAGGCGGGCAGAATGCCGGCGGCGATGGGATCGGACGGCGGCGCCGGCGGCTGGGCGGCGGCGCGCGGCGCGGCGCCGAGGCCCAGGGCCGCCAGGGCGGAGCGGAAAAATCCTCTTCGTTCGACGCGTGGCATGACGGCGAATCCTCCTTCGAGCGAGAGATGACGGATGGCATCATACCGCAGGCGCGGATGGCGCGTGCGTGAATTGGGTATCTTTGTCCGCGGTCCGGGTGTAAGGTGGAGTCAGGGGCGTACGATGAGAGTTCTGGCGCTGGCCGTGTTGAGTGGACTGCTGTTGCATGGCGCCGACCGCGCCGAGTGGCGCGGCAGGGCCGCGGACGCGAAGGTCGCCATCGACGCGCGTGCTTACATCGACCGGGACCAGATGAAGGCCGCGCTGGGCCAGGACCCGGGGCCGAGCATCGTCCTCGTCGAGGTGACGGTAACGCCGGCGCCAGGCACGGCACTCGAGCTGGACCTCGATGATTTTCTCTTGCGCTCGGACCGGGACGGGCAGCGGTCGCGCCCGCTTGACCCGGCGCAGATCGCAGGATCAGCGGTGATGGTGATCAGCTCGCGCGGCGGCACCCAGGGAACGGGCATGGCCGAAGAGCGGCGCGTGCCGTGGGGCGTGCCGGGGATTCCGGGCGGCTCGCCCACCGGCGGCCCGCCTCGCGGCATTCCGATGCCAGGGCAGTCGCCAAACGTGGGCACCGCGACGGCGGACACGAGCGAGGCGGTGGCGAGCGTCGAAGAAACCCGCGAGAAAAAGTCCAACCCGCTCCTGGACGCGCTCGAGGCGAAGAAGCTCGCGGGCGGGCGGCTGGAGGGGCCGCGCACGGGGCTGCTCTATTTTCTCATCGAGGGCAAGGTGCGCGCGAAGGACCTCGAGCTTGTCTACCGCAAGGCGCCGCCGCGGCTGCATATCCGTTTCACCGACGCCACCAAAGCAAAAAAATAGACGGATCCGATGCGCATCGAAGACCTGGATACCCCTGCTGTCCTGATCGACCTGGACGTGATGGAGCGCAACCTGGTCCGCGCCGCTCAGTATGCGCGCGAGCACGGGCTGCGCCTGAGGCCGCACATCAAGACTCACAAGATCGTTGAACTGGCGCGGCGTCAGCTCGAGCTCGGCGCAAGCGGGATCACCTGCGCCAAGACGACCGAGGCGCTGGCCATGCTCGCCTGCGAACCGCCGGAGCTGCTGATTGCCTATCCGGTGGTCGGCGGGCCGAAGATTGCGCGGCTTCTGGAGCTGGCGAAACATACTGCGGTGACGCTCGCGCTGGACAGCGTCGACGCCGCCAGGCCCATCGCCGAGGCGGCACGGGCGGCGGGCGTCGAAATCGGCGTGTTGGCCGAGATGGACGTGGGACTGCGGCGCGTGGGCGTGCCACCGGGCGAGCCCGTCGTGGAGCTGGTGCGCGAGCTATTGAAGCTCGACGGGCTCCGGTGGCGTGGCATCGCCTTTTATCCGGGCCATATCAAGACGCTGGACGAGGCGGGGCGCGCGCAGCTTGGGTCGCTCCGCGAGGCGCTGTGGTCGACGGTGAGCCTGCTGGCCGCGCGCGGGCTGAAGCCGGAGATCGTCAGCGGCGGCTCGACGCCACTGTTGTGGGAGTCCCACACGCTGCCGGAGCTGAACGAGATCCGGCCGGGCACGTATATCTTCAACGACCGGAACACGGTGCTTTCGGGCGCCTGCACGCCGGAGGACTGCGCCGCTACGGTTCTGGTGACGGTGGTGAGCACCTCGCCGGACCGGATCATCGTGGACGGCGGCTCGAAGACTTTTTCCTCTGACCGGCCGGCCTCATCGGCCGAGGTTACCTTCGGCGAGGTGGTTGGCCATCCGCGGCTGCGCTTCCACAGGATGAACGAGGAGCACGGCTTCATCGGGCGCAATGGCGACGCGGCCGCCATCCGCGTCGGCGACCGGCTGCGGATCGTGCCCAACCACATCTGCGTGGTCATGAACCTGCACGAGCGCGTCTACGGCGTCCGCGGCGCCGAGGTGGCGGCCGAATGGCGCGTGGCAGCGCGCGGCAAGCTGCAGTGAAGGCCCCGCAGGGCCACGTCAGGCGTCCGCGCTGCGGGGCTGCTCCTCTGGCTTCTCGGCTTCCTCGGCCAGGTGCGTGTATTCGCGCCGCCGGTGGACGGCGAAATACATCGCCAGCAGCGTCACCGCGGCGAGCCCGGCAAGGATCATCAGATAGAGGAGGCGCAGCACGCCCTGCGTCGGGGCAAACGCTTCCCGGGCGCTCTGGGCGACGAGAACCGTCCAGTTCAGGTTGGGGAAGGACTCCTGAAGGCCTGGACTGGCGTAGCCGATCACGGTCAGTTCACCGCCCGGCAGCGGGGCGATCACATAACCAGGCCAGCGCGACGGCCCAGCGGCCATGGACTCCCGCGCGGCGGTGAATTCGGGGGACTTCACGTTCATCGAAAGCGAAATGTTCGGAGCGTGGATCACTGTGCCGTCGGCCTTGACCAGCAGCATCCGCGCCGTGGGCCCGAGGTCGAGGCGGTGCAGCAGCGGGAAGATGCTGGAAACTTCGATGAGGGCGTCCAGCGCGCCAATGAGAGTGTTGGTCTCCTCGTCCGTCACCGGCACGCCAAGGCCGACATAGTACGACTTGGTCACATCGTCGTAAAGGATGTCGGTAATGTGCACGGCGCCGCGGCCCTGGGCGTAGATGGCCTGCCAGAAGTCTTCGTCCGCCTGGTAATAATCCAGTGTCTTGTGGGTGGCTGCGACCACGGCGCCCTGCCTGTCGGTCAGAGTGAGCCGCAGGAAGCGGCGGTCCCGGTCGCGCCACCGCACCAGCAGGCGCGAAGCGGCATTCGAAAGGATGGGGCGGGCGTGGATTTCGCCCTTCGGCGTGTTCCACTCGCGTTCAATCTGGCTGATGCGTTCGCTGATGGCCTGTTCCGAGAGTCCGGTGTAGCGGGCGTTGGCCTGTCTGACGGCATCCACGAGGAGAGGATCCGCGGCGAGCGTGCCGACGGCAAGGATCCGCTCGTGGAAAAACATGGCCACTTCGCTTGCAGTGAACTGGGCGATGGTGCGGAAGTATTGGCCCCAATGGCGATCCAGCGACTGCCCGGCGCGGCTGACCACGATGATGCCGATGGCGCAGATCGGGATCACCGTGAGCATCATTCCGGTGAGCAGGCGCCGCAGGGGAATTCGAAGTTCATACCGGTCGCCAGGCATGGCATGCCTCCCGTTTTCGGTTCTCTACGGCCGTCCCCCGGGCCGGAGCATCCACTCCGGGCCGGCCCCCGGACGGCCGCCGGTTGCCCGTGCCGGAGGCCGGCCGGCGGCCAAAGTCTCGCGTCCACAGAATAGGACAAATTCGTCGGCAAGAACAGGGGGACGGTGGAAGCAGCGCGGCGTGGGGCCTTCGGCCCGCCAGGGTTGACGCCAAGGAAGCCGCACGGGTTGTTCTCGCGGCCTGGAAGGCCCGGCCGCATCTGAGCCGCCAACAGAGCCCGCGCTGCGGGGCGGGCGGAACAGGCGATGGCGGCGGCTCAGGCCGCCGCTGTCGCTCCAAGTCCGGCCAGCACACCACGCATATAGGCGAAGCTGCGGTGCATGCCGGGCAGCGGGTTGTCGGCGTTGATCTCGTATTCCAGGTGCACCACGCCCGGGTAATTCATCTTCATCAGCAGACGGAAGATCTGCGGGATGGGCATCTGCCCGTCGCCGACGTCGCACTGGCTGCGTGCGTCCTTCAGATCCTTCAGGTCCTTGATGTGCATGTCGAGCAGGCGCGGGCCGGACTTCTCGATCTCCTCGAGCACGTCCCTGCCGGTGCGGGTGGTGTGGCCCACGTCGACGCAGACGCCGACGCGCGGATCCATGTCGCGGATGAGCTTCAAAGCATCCGACGGGGCAGGGAAGTGTCTGTCTTCCGGGCCGTGGTTGTGCACGGCCACCTTGATGTCATACTCCCTGACGAAGCGCTCGATGATCGGCAGCGTTTTGGCCGTCGGGCCGATGTTCATCATCGGAAGTCCGAGCCGCTTCGCATACTCGAAGTAGAATTTCACGTCGTCGGGGTCTTCCTTCTGCATGTAGACGGTGCCGCCGGCGGTAAGGGTGATGCCGGCGGCCTGGAATTCGCGGCGCGCCCGGTCGAGCTCATCCGGCGTGGAGCGGTACAGCGCGTGAAATTCCTTCACCGTGAGCAGCGAAATGCCGAGTTCTTTGGTGTACTTGATGCAGAGACGCCGGCTGAATTCGCGGAACGAGTAACTGGCGATGCCGAGGCGGACCGGCGCGTCCGGGGCGGCGGCGCCAGAGGCGGCCGCGCCGGCGAAGGAGGCCGCGGCCGCGGCGGCGGGAATCGATTGCAGGAATCCTCTGCGGCTGGTCTCGGAGATCATGCCTCTGATGATATATCAGATGCCCGGCCGCCTCACTCTTCGAGCGGATCCTCAAGCACGCAGACGAATTCGGCGATGGTGATGTAGCGCTCGTCCTCGCGGAGGTCCCAGTCCTGATAGTCGGGATTTTCCGGCTGCATGGTGATCCGCGTATGGCGCCACTGGTCGCCGCGGACCTCCTTGCTGCTCTGGTAGCGCTTCAGGGTGAACTCGCCGCCCTCATCGAGCGTGGCGATGCGCTGCACGATAAAGATGCCATTCCTGCGCGAACCGCCATAGTAGGAGCGGAAGACGCAGATGGCGCCGTCGGGGATGTCCGGCTCCATCGAGCGGCCATGGACGCGTACGAGGAACAGATCGTCGCTGAGGCGGCGCCGGCCGGGGACGCGGGCCTCGACCCACTCCTCGGCGAGCTTTGCCTTGTCGCGACCGAAGCCGCCGGCGGCGAGCTCGATGGGGATCAGCGGCAGGTGCGTCTCATAGGGCCGAACCGGCGTGTGCACGTGGCGGCGGTAGAGTGCCTGGGCGGTGCGCTCGAGGTCGATGGCCATCGTGCGGGCCTGGACGGAGATGCGGAGCGTGTTGGAGAGCGTGTCGTCCAGCCACGCGAGAAAGGCGCGCGTGCCCATCTCGCGTTCGAGCGCCGGGAGCTGGTCGAAGAGCGCCGAAAGCACTTCCGCCTCCCCGCCGGCGAATTCGTGAACGTCCTCGCGGAAGCGAAAGGCGCACTGGCCGGCTTCCGGATCGGCGACGATCACGCCGCAGTTCTCGCCCAGGGCCTCGAGGACCCTGTATTCGACCATGCGAGTGAGGACTGCGGCCATCGCCTGCCTGTCTCATCGGCCGTGAGGATCACGGGTTGAATGCATAGTACCCTTCGCGCGCGCGGACCTTCACGTTGGGCAGGTTGACGCGCACTTCGATGCGCCGGAACGGCTTGCGGACGTCCAGATCGCTGGGCACGTAACGCAAAATGTACTGCGTGGTGATCTCGCCGGCGGTGGCGGCAATGGCGTTGACGATGCCGCGCATGATGGCGGCGGCGTAGCCGCCGGTGCCGACCTTGAGCGCATAGTTGCCCTCGTCGGAGGGCGTCGACAGATAGCCGCTCACGTCGGAATACACGTTTTCGAGCGGGTAGACGACGCGGCCGCCGGTGGCCTCGCACAGGCGCCGCAGGTTGGCATCGCCCGCGCTGTGGAAGCCGAAGGCGACGGTGGAGACGCCGTAAATGGTGACCAGGTTGCGCTGGGCGATCTCGACGACCTCTTCGAGCGTCCGCGAGCTGCTCGTGTCGGTGCCGTCGCCCACAATCACGATGACGCGCCGCGGCTCGATCGGCTCGCCCTTCACGAGCGTCCGGCTGGTGCAGGCCATCCACACCGCGTCAAACAGCGCGGAGCTGCCGCCCGGCTTGAGCTTCCGGATCCGGTCAATGATCCTCTCCGGGTCGTCGGTGGTGTTGACGAGCAGTTCGGCTTCCGTCGAATAGCCGATCAGGTAACCGGAGAAGCGCTTGTCGGGCTTGCCGTCCGGCTCCATGGTGGCGTCGACGAGCTCGATGATCGCCTCCTGGAACTTGTCCCAGTGCAGCCGCGTGCGGTTGGACAGGTCGATGAGATAGCCGATGACGACCGGCTGGTTGCGCTCGCGCGTGAAGTAGGTGATCTTCTGGGGCATGCCCTCATCGAGCAGCAGAAAGTCTTTCTCGTCGAGGTTGGAGACGAAGCGTCCCTTCTCGTCCGTCACGGTGACCGGGACGACGACCTCGGTGACGGAGGACTTGAAAGCCTCTTCCGGGCGCAGCGGCGGCTTCTGCGTCTGCACCGCCTGCTGTCCGCTCACGGGGGCGGGCGCCATGCAGACTGCCGCGCCGCAGGCGGCGAGCCTCAGCAGATCACGTCGCCTCATCGGAATCCCTGCCTTGATTATACGGGTTCGGCCGATGCCGGGTTTCTGAGGAGGCTCCCCGGCTGAAATGGCGGCGGGGCGCCTTCGATCCCAGCGGCCATCGCCAGGCTTCGGGCGCCCGTCGGCGGGGCGGGGATCGCACTGCCGGTTGCAAGCGCGTTCTGTCGCTGTCCACTTCGCGCCACCGTCCCAAGGCCCGCACAGGCATGTCTGGGTAACATGTGGGCTCTTCGGAAAGAGATCCTCACCGCAGGCGTCGGGATGAATCCGTCTTAAGCGAAAAGGGCCTGATTTCCCCTTGACACGAGGATCGTGTCGCAACACTCTGAAAGCGATTGCGGCTTACGGTGCATGCCGGGTTATGCCCGTCTGCCGCAGGGGGCCCGGTCCGGTTCGATGGGCCGGGCGAAGAAAACGTGGGAGTTGTTCAAACAAGACGATCCAGCGAGGTAGCCCGATGAACGAGCTCAAACGCAACGTGTTTTGGGTTGCGGTGCTGCTGTCTGCTTCCGCCTGGGCGCAGCAGGACCGCGCTACACTGGTCGGCACGGTGACCGATCCCACCGGCGCCGTGGTTCCACAGGTCAAGGTCACCATTGTTCAAACCACCACGAATCTGACGGTCGAAACGCGCACCAACGAACAGGGGCAATATCGTGCCCCGAACCTGCCGATTGGCGAATACCGGCTGGAGTTCGAGGCTCCGGGCTTCCGGAAGGTGGTTCGCGAGGGCATCCGGCTGAGCATCCAGGACGTCGTTCGCGTGGACGTGCGGCTGGAAGTGGGCGCGACCAGCGAATCGGTGACGGTGACGGCCGAGGCGCCGCTGCTGCAAACCGAGACGCCGGAAGTCGGCCAGGTGCTGGGCACGCGTCAGGTGATCGACCTGCCGCTCGGATTCAGCGGCGGCCGATACGCGGAAAACTTCGCCTTCCGGCTGACGCCGGGCGTCAGCGGGAACAACTGGACCAGCCACATCAACGGGGCGCCGTCGTTCTCCAAGGAAGTGGTGCTGGACGGCGCGTCGGCGACGATTTACATCAGCGGGCACATGGGCGAGTCCAGCCCGTCGATGGAGGCGCTGGAAGAGTTCAAGATCCAGACCAGCGGCATGAGCGCCGAGTTCACGCGCACGGCGGGCGGAGTGTTCAACTTCGTGATGAAGTCGGGCACCAACCAGTTCCATGGAAGCGGCATGTTCCAGCTCCACAATGAGAGCTTCGACGCCAACACGTTTGCCAACAACTTCTACGGGCGCCCGCGCCGCTACGACCGGCGGCACAATTGGGCGGCTTCGCTCGGCGGCCCGGTGTGGATCCCGAAGGTCATCCACGGGAAGGACAAATGGTTTTTCTACACCGCCTACGAGAAGTACAAGGAGCAGTTCGCTGGCGGCGGCTCCCCCACGGTGACGGTTCCGACCGAGGCCTGGTGGAACGGCGACTTCAGCAACTATCTCACCGGCGAGATCCTCGGCAAGGACGCTCTCGGCCGCGACGTGCCTCGCGGCGGAATCTACGACCCGGCCAGCTACCGTCTGGTCAACGGTGTGGTGGTGCGCGACCTGTTCCCCGGCAACCGTATCCCGGCTTCGCGCTTCTCGAAAGTCTCGATGAACCTGCGCGACCTCATGCTGAAGCATTACAAGCCGGCGTTGCCGACGCTACTGAATAACAGCTTCTTTCCGGTGTCCAACCAGGCGGGTTTCGAGCAGACGCAGTTTTCCACCAAGAGCGATTTCCAGATCAACTCCAACCAGCGGCTGTCGGGTTCGTTCGTCTTCGTCGACCGCCCGCGCACGCTGCTCGACCAGGGCGGAGTCTGGGACTTCAACGACCCGAACGGCGGCCCGCTGAGCCGCGCCCGTCTCCAGTGGGTGGCCTCGCACTACGTGCGCCTGGCTCATGACTGGACGATCACACCGACGATCCTGAACCACGTCACGCTGGCCTACAACCGCCAGATCAACCCGTCGACGTCGAAGCACGTGAAGGAGCCGGGCGCGCAGATCCTGGGGATCAAGGGCATCCGCCAGGACATGAATTATCCGGAGATCACCGGCCTGTCGGGCGACCGCGTCAGCTTCCCGACGCTCGGCTACCAGGCCAATGACATGGGCGCGGGCACGGCCTATCAGGTAGTGAACACGCTGAGCTGGCTGCGCGGCAAGCACGCGCTCAAGTTCGGCTTCGACTACCGCTGGAACGGGCTGAACTGGCGCAACAACGCCGGGCCGGGGCAGTTCAACTTCTCGGCTGACGTCACCGGCCTGCCGGGCTTCAGCCAGACCGGCCACGGCTTCGCGTCCATGCTGCTCGGCCAGGTGACCAGCGCCAGCGTCTACATCGACGTGCCCGTCGGCAGCCAGTTCCCGATGTATAGCTGGTTCGTTCAGGACGACTGGAAGGTGAGCCGTCGCCTGACGGTGAACATCGGCCTGAGGTGGGACTATCAGCCGCAGGGCACGGAGAAATACGACCGGCTGCACAACTTCAACCTGGACCTGATGGATCCGAAGTATGGCATCAAGGGCGCGGTGGAGTTCGCCGGCTTCGGGCCCGGCCGCATCGGCCGCCGCATGTTCTATGACAACAACCTCTGGACGACGTGGGGGCCCCGGGTCGGCTTCGCCTACCAGCTGCCCGAGGCGACAAAGATGACCATCCGCTCGGGCTTCGGCATCTTCTACTCGCCGCGGATCCCGAACGGCTGGTCCGGCGTCCCCTGGGGCAACAAGGCCGGTTTCACGATGACCAATCAGGTGCAGCGGCCGGCGCCGAACCTGCCTGCCTTCAACTGGGATGACGGCTACAACGGGGTCATCACCAGGGCGCAACTGGATCCGTCGCTGGCCAAATACATCTGGGGGCCGGTGAGCTGGGATCCCAACGGCGGCCGCGTCGGCTACACCATGCAGTGGAACTTCAACATCCAGCGCGAGCTCCCCGGGCAGATGGTGATCGACGTCGGCTATGTGGGCACGCAGAGCGTCGGCCTGCTGGCCAATGAGATCCGCCGCCCGTTCCAGTTGCCCTATTCAGTGCTGAGCCTGGGCGACACGCTGGGAAGCTGGGTGAACAATGACGCCTCGATTCCCGCCGCCGCCAGGGCAATGGGCGCGCGCTATCCGTACGGCAACGATGGCGACTGGATTCCGCTGTGGCAGACGCTGTCGCCCTACCCGACGGTGATCTACTGGAGCGGGCTGTATAGCTGGAACGTCCCGCTGGGATTCTCCAACTACCAGGCGTTGCAGATCCAGTGGAACAAGCGCTACTCGCACGGCCTTCAGTTCACGTCGAACTACACCTTCTCGAAGACGATGGGCAACGTCAGCTCCACCTTCGGCGACACCTGGGGCATGAACTCCGGCCGCCCGCTTGACTATTACAACCTGAAGCTGGAAAAGAGCGTGATGGAGTACGACCAGCGTCACGTGGTCAAGATCGGCGCTTCCTATGACCTGCCCTTCGGCCGCAACCGGGCCCGCGGCCGCGGGATCCCGATGTGGCTCGACTTCATCGCCGGCGGCTGGACGCTCCAGTACATCGGCAACTACTCTTCCGGCATGCCGATGGGCTTCGGCGCGACCGGCACGCCGAACTCGAACTTCGCCACCAACAGGCCGTTCCTGATCACCAACGGCCAGTCCATGTACAACCCGAACTTCAGCGCTGGCAAGTTCGACATGACCGACATCAACACGCCGCGGCCCGACAAGACGTATATCAACACGTCGATGGTGGTGGATCCGGTGAAGATCAACCGCTACGCCCGCGGCAATGCCTCGCGCCTGGTGGACCAGGTGCGCGGCTTCGCCTTCTACAACGAGGACACCAGCCTGCAAAAGAACTGGGTGCCGCGCGAAGGCACGCGCGTGCAGTTCCGCGCCGAGTTCCTGAATCTGTTCAACCGGCACCGCTTCACCGGGATCAATACGAACCCGGCCAGTCCGCTGTTCGGGCAGATCTCGGGTGTGAGCGACGACCGGCGGCAGATCCAGTTCGGCATCCGGGCTGATTTCTGAGAGTCTCAAGACCGCGCCCGGCACTTCGAGGCGCGGCCCGCGATGCCCCTCCCTGGCGGCGGCATTCCGCGAGGAATGCCGCCGCTTTCTTTGTCGGCCCGGCGCCGGTCGCGATGGCAGGACGCCGAGGCGGCCCGGTGGAGACGCATACACCCCCGGAAATTTCCCCCGAACCGCCTGTAATCATGGATCGCTTTTTTTCGTCCGTAAAAGGGGATGAAAGCCCTGCGCATGCGCTGTCTGTTTCAAATTTTCCGGGTCCGGGCGGCCGTTGGCTTGACCGCACTGGCGTTGGCCGCCGGGCTGCCCGTCCAGGGCCAGTCCTGGGTGGTTCACCGCGGCCCGCGGCTCGAACTGCCGGTCCGTCCGGACGGCAACAGCGCCACGTTCTGGGCGGCCGGGACCTTTCGCGCTTTCACCTCCACGGGCCAGCCGCTGATGATCAGCATCGCCGGCAACCAGTTCACCGAGTGGCAGAGCGAGCGTGTGGAGGACACGGGGCTGCATCATGCGCCGCTCTGGGTGGAAGCCGTCCAGCGGGACCGGAACCTGCTGCTGGCCTGGTATCACCATGAGCCGGGCGGAGTGTGCCCGCAGGGCGGCCTGACGGCGCCGAAGATCGGAGCGGCCATATCGGGCGATTACGGACTGAGCCTGACCGATCTGGGCATCATTCTGGAGAGCGGATATCCGGTTGACTGCTCGGCGAAAAACGGATTTTTTGCCGGCGGCCACGGAGACTTTACCGCCATTTCCGACCGGGAGCGGAAATTCATCTATTTCTTTTTCACGAATTATTCCGGGCCCCGGGAACAGCAGGGCATCTGCGTCGCCCGGCTGGCCTGGCAGGACCGGTTCTCGCCCCTGGGAAACGTCTGGAAATATTTCCAGGGCCGCTGGGATGAGCCTGGCCTGGGCGGGCGCTGCACGCCGGTCTTTCCGGCTCGCGTCGAATGGCAGCGCGCCGACACGGACTCATTCTGGGGACCCGCAGTCCATTACAACACGTACCTGAAAAAGTACGTCATGCTGCTGAACCGCTCCTGCTGCTCTCCGGGGTGGCCCCAGGAAGGGATCTACATTTCTTTCAGCAATCCGGCACTGGATCCTCCCCGCTGGAGCGAGCCCGTGAAGCTGATGGACCGTGACGAAATCGGCTTTCTGCCCGGCTATTATCCTCAGGTGATCGGCCTCCATTATGGAGAAACCGACACGCTGGCCGGCCAGCGGGCGCGGCTCTATGTGAGCGGCATTTCCGACTGGGAGATCACGTTTTTCAGGAATTCCGCCGCGGCCCCGCCTCCCGCCGCAACGGCGGCGCCCAGGGAATAGGAAACGGACTGGCTCAGATCCTTCGCTCGGGCTGGAATCGCCGGCTCGGCCTCACCGCTGTCATGACGGACAGCGGGGCGGGAGACCCGGCGCAGGCGCTCGCCACGGACCGCAACTTCATCCCGGGGGTGCGATCCAGTTACTGGTACTTCCGTACTACGGCAAGTCGGGACTTCTGAGCTATTGCACTGAACTGCCTGCTGCCGCATGCTTCAATTGTGGCGAGCATGATGAACTTCCGGGAGATGGATCCAATGATGAATGACGTGCTGCGTACCGACCGCAGAAGGACGGACCGTTTTCCGATCCAGTGCGAGCTCGTCTACCGGATGTCCGGCAAGAGGCTCGCCCACGAGCAGGGAGCCGGCGTCACCGTCGACATGAGCAGCGGCGGGGTGCGTTTCCGCACCGAGCGGCCGCCGGTGCCGGGCAAGCGCGTGGAGATGGCCATCCGGTGGCCGGCGCAGCTCGACAACCGGTGCAGCCTGAAGCTGATTGCGCGCGGGCGCGTCGTGCGCTCTGAGGGCGATCAGGCGGCGGTTGAGATTCAGCAATACGAGTTCCGCACCATGGGCCGCAATGGCCTGAGCCTGTAAGTTTTCGGTTGGCTCTCTCTTCTCCTTTCGGCATCGGCACGGACCCCTCGCCGGGTCCGTGCCGTGTTTTTCGACAGCCACCGGACGCGGCCGGGCTCGCTAACCCCGGTCTTCAGACAGTTCCTGCCGGAAGGCCTCGATCGTCCGCCGCAGGCCTTCTTCGAGCGGGACGCGGGGGCTCCAGCCGAGGATGGCGTGGGCCTTGGTGATGTCTGGCTGCCGCCGCTGCGGGTCGTCTTCGGGCAGCGGCTCGTGGATGATCTCAGACCGGCTCCCGGTAAGGCGGCGGACGAGGCCGGCGAAGTCGAGCACGGTCATCTCCTCCGGATTGCCAAGGTTGACCGGCAGGTGCTCGTCCGACGCGCCCAGCAGGATCAGCCCCTCCACGAGATCGTCCACGTAACAGAAAGAACGGGTCTGGCTGCCGTCTCCGTAGACGGTGATGGGGAGGTTGCGCAGCGCCTGGAGGATGAAATTTGGCACGATGCGGCCGTCGTCGTGCTGCATGCGCGGGCCGTAGGTGTTGAAAATGCGGGCGATGTGCGTGGAGAGGCCGAACTGGCGGTGGTAGGCCATCGTGAGCGCTTCGGCGAAGCGCTTGCTTTCGTCGTAGCAGGAGCGCGGGCCCACCGGGTTCACATTGCCCCAGTAGGTCTCCCGCTGCGGGTGCTCGAGCGGATCGCCGTAACACTCGCTGGTCGAGGCCAGAACATAACGCGCGCCTTTTGTTCGAGCCAGCTCCAGCAGGTTCCGCGATCCCTCGGCGCCGGTGCGCAGCGTCTCGATCGGATGGGCGAGATAATCCCGCGGGCTGGCGGGCGAGGCGAGGTTGAAGACCGCATCGAGCGGGCCGTCCACCCCGAGCGGGGCGACGACGTCATGCTCCAGGAACCGAAACCGCGGGTGTCCTGCGAGATGGCGGAGATTGCGGGGCGAACCGGTGAGAAAATTGTCTACGCCGATAACTTCATAGCCCAGGGCCAAAAGCGCGTCGCAGAGGTGGGAACCGATGAAGCCGGCCGCGCCGGCCACAAGAACTCTCAATCGCTCCTCCTGAGGCTCCATTGTAGGGGAAGGATGGGCTACAGTGTGAGAACGGCGCCCGCCGGCGCCGTCTGATGCCATGGAGACCGCCGTTTTTCTCGCCTGCTGCCTTGTGTCGGCCGCGCTGTTCTGGATGCGGTTCCGCCAGATTCTGCACACGGTGCTCGAGTCAAAGCCGGACCCGGATTTCCGGCTGCGCCCCCTGGCGCCGCGGGTCGGCGCGCTGCTGGCCGAAGTGCTTGCCCAGACGAAAGTCATCCGGCACCGGCCGCTGCCGGGCCTGGCCCATGCCTTCGTCTTCTGGGGCTTCTGCGCGTTCGCGCTGGTGACGATGAACCATCTCGCCCAGGGGATCGGGGTGGAACTGTTTGACATCCGCCGCGGCGGCTTCGGACGCGCTTACGGATGGGCGGCGGCCGTCTTTTCCGTGGCCGTTGGCGTGAGCATTTTCGGCCTGGCGGTGCGCCGGTTTGTTGTCCGTCCAAAGTGGCTTGGCGAAAATATTTCTCTCGAATCTGGAGTCATTGCCCTGCTGATTTTCCTGCTGATGGCCACATATCTGGCCGATTTTTTCCTGGAGCCGGCGCCGGAAACGCTATTGGGGCGCTCTTTATGGTGGACGCATACCGGCGCGCTCCTTGTGTTTCTCCCGCTGATTCCGCACACTAAACACGTGCATCTGGTGCTGGCGCCGGCGGCGGTTTTTCTGCGCCGGCAGCGATTTGCGGAGGTCCCGCCGCTGGCCGGGGAAGACGATTTCGGGCTGGTTTCCGGCAGGGACGTCACCCGGCTCGTGGCATTGCAGGCGTTTACCTGCGTCGAGTGCGGGCGCTGCCAGGAACACTGCCCGGCCCACAACACCGGCAAGGAGCTCAACCCGAAGCAGATCGCGCTCGGGCTGCGCGCCTACCTGAAAAACCATGGCCCCGGTGCCGGCGAGCCGCTGCTCGGCGTGCACCTCAGCGAAGAGGCCGTCTTTCAGTGCACCACCTGTGGGGCCTGCGAGGCGCAGTGCCCGGTGGGCGTCCAGCACCTGCCGCTGATCATCGGGCTGCGGCGCGGGGCGGTGAACACGGGCCTTTGGGAAGACGACTACGGCGCGCAGCTTTTCGTCAGGCTGGAGCGCCAGGGCAATCCGCTGGGCATGGGCGCATATGAGCGCGACCGGTTCATCCAGAAAAACGGACTGCCGTGGTTCGACGGGTCCCAGGAGTATTGCCTGTGGCTCGGCTGCATGGGCACCTACGACCCGCGGGGCAGGGAAGCGGTGCTTGCCCTCGTCCAGGTTCTGCGCGCCCGCGGTGCGTCCTTTGGAGTCCTGCGGAAGGAAAAATGCACCGGCGATGCCGCGCGCCGCCTGGGAAATGACCTCCTGTTTCAGCAACTGGCGGAATTTAATTTATCGCAACTTCGGGCGGCCGGCGTCAGGAAAATTCTGTCCCTGTGCCCGCATTGTGTTCGAACCATTGGCGAGGACTGGAAGGAATTCGGCGCGGATTTTGACGTCATCCATCATTCGGAGTGGCTGGCCAGCGGGATGTCGGGCGGCTTCGCAGGCGCGGCAAGAACGGTCTACCACGACCCCTGTTACCTGGGCCGGTACCGTGGCACGTATGACGAGCCGCGGCGGGTCGCGGCCGCGGCGGGACCGCTGGTGGAAGCGCCCCGCCGCCGGGAGCGCTCCTTCTGCTGCGGGGCGGGCGGCGGGCTGGTGTTTCTGGGCGAGGAAAAGGGCGAGCGCGTCGCCCATGCCCGCGCCCGGGAGCTCATGGCCACGGGCGCCGAGCGGATCGCCGTCGCCTGTCCCTTCTGCCGGACCATGCTCGAGGACGCCGTGGGCGCCCTCGGCGGACCCGGAACGCCCAGGCTTGTCGACCTGGCCGAGATTGCGGCTGCGGCGCTTCCGCCTGTCGGCGATTGAGAATGCGCTCCAGGCGCTGCGTTGTCCCATCCGCTGGCAATTGCAGCCGGCGGAGCGGTTTCGCTATACTGAAAGCGACCCGCTTCGAGTGGGCGCGTAGCTCAACTGGCAGAGCAACTGACTCTTAATCAGTAGGTTGGAGGTTCGATTCCTCCCGCGCTCACCATTTATTTACAATAACTTATACCTCTTGCCTTCATCTACGGGTCATACCGCGGGTCATACTCCAGTTGAGTCTGTTGATCCTGTATCGAGATCCCACTCAGCCCTCTCCCTCCTCAGTCCTGTCAGCTCATTTCTCCTCTTGCCTTCCCAGATTGAGCCGCAATCACCGATGGCCCTGATCGCCGATCCCAACTTCGACGCTTGATCCGCCGCCTGGAAGCGGCCTCCCACACCTCTCGCCGCGCACTCCCGCCGCTAGCTGCCGATTCTTCGTCCGCAGCCTGAGCCGGCTTCATCACGGGATGCCGCATTGCATCAGACGCGTTTTCCTGTGCAGGCAGCGCAGCAGCGTCGCCAGACACAGCCACCGGTGCGCCCTTGGGGAAACGGCATCGTGGCGATCTCGCCAGTGTCGAGCACAATGGAGACGGGTGCGCCCTTGCGGAAACAGGATCGTGTGCCGTGCAAAGTCCAGCCAGGCGAACTTGCCGCCGTGGTTGTGCCCGTCCAGATTCGTGTCACCACAACGGCTGGCTGCCTCGCTGCTGCGGCACGGCCTGCCCGTCGCCTTCCTCACGCGCCACGGCCGTCTCGCGCCGCCGCTGACGGGCCATGTCGAGCGTCGCAAGGCGCGAAGTATCGCTGGCGATCATCCTGACACTTGCCCGCGAGTGGCACGCCCGCTGCTCGAGGCCAGACTCGCGCAATCCGCGCTCCGGCTGGATGCCTCACGCAGGAACCATCTCCCCGCAGCTCGCCCTGTGTCGCCGGGAGCCGCCGTCCCAGCTCGACCATGCACGCCATGCGGCGCCTCGGCGCCGCCTGCATTGCTTCGCGGCAGCGGCCGCCGCGGCTGATTTCCGCGCCACGGCGCGAATCGACCGCCATGGCCTGCCCTCCACCGCCCGGGGCCGCAATGCGCCGCCTGATGATCTCCACGCCACGCTGAACCCATGCTCCACGCTGCCCACGGCGAAGCCGTTGGCTCCGGCCAAGGCCTGCGGGCTGCATCCGCACCTTGGCTTTCTGCCACACGGCAGGCTGCCGCCCTCGCTGACCCTGGATCCGGTCGAGCCGTTGCGCTCGGCGAAGGGGTCCGTTGTCTGCGGCGGTATCGAGAGCGGGGGATGCGGGGCACGGGCGGAGAGACGCAGCGCGCTCGCTCCGCTGTCCGACACCGGGTTCTTACAAACGCCCGGGCAGCGGAGTGCAAACGGCCGTCGCCGGCAGGCACAGTGGCGGGGCAGCCCTGCGGCCGCAGGCCGCTACGGAACGGCTCGCCCTTTCCAAATCGGGGTCCGGAGGAGATCCGAGGCCCAGAATGTGAATTCGAGCAGCGTGAACGGGACCAGACCGAGGAGGGCGGGATCAGGACGGAAATCCGGGATTGGGGTGAGACTCTCCAGCAGCAGGGTCGGTCAAGCTGTCGGCGTAACCCAGCGAGGGCGCAGTGCGCGTCATCGGCGCGGCACGACTGGCCGTTGCGCAAATCAAGGGGCAGATGCCGTGTGCCGGAATGGCCCGCGCAGTATCGCCCTCGGATTGATGGCCTGGGATCTGGTGCGGTCGACCTTCGACGAGCAGCGCCGCCGGCAGGCCGCGCCTCAGCCGTGCGCCAAACGGGGTCCGAAGACCCGCTACACGGATGACCAACTCACTGGCGATATCCGGCGCACACTCCAGGCGTCGCCTCTCCACGCCGAGGGCTAACGCGGGGTGTGGACTCGGGCAGCGTGTCGGTAGCTTACGCACTTCCGCGCAGCGCCTGTTAAGGCTGATTCGACAACATCAGCCGCCGGCGCCGCCCGCAAGGAGCAACTCTTGTCCGCGCGGCGCTTTGACATGGTGGTGCAACTGGCCAAAGCTCTGGGAGAACTCCGCCACCGCTACAACGAGCAGTGGCTGGTGGAACAGCTCCATTTCCAATCCCCGCGGCGGGCTCAGCAGGCCTTGCTTGCCCTCGAGGCTGCCGCATGACGATAATTCAAAAAATCGTCCAGGAAATCGGGTGCGGTACACATACAACACAAAGCTCACCGTGAGGCCTGATCGATGGCGAGGACCGCCAGGAATGCGCCCATCACCCAATAAAACGTCGTCAGGTGGATGAGGGCTTCAGCGCTGCGCAACAGTTGGCATTGTAGCTCTTCGGGGATGTCAGCCCGCAGCGCGGACCCCTGGCTTTTCAAGAACGAACGGATAGCCTGATGCTCCTTCCGAACGCGAAGCCAGGACGTTAGCGAGCCGACAACGATGCCCGCCGAGAGCAGTAAGCAGTAACCCGGGAAATGTTCCCACCGGCGGTAGAGCATCGCCGCAAGGCCCACGAAAAGGAGCAAGTTCATAGCAAATGCAGCCCTCGTGCTCCGGGAGGAGAAAAGGTCTTTCTGGAATAGACCCCCGTCGAAGTGCATGGAGCTTTGCAGCGCCATAAATCACACCTCCTTTCATCTACAGATGATTGCAGAATTCGTAAGGTGGCCGGATGAGATCTCCTGCGGCGGGGAGCAGGAAGTCCCAGAATCCTGATCACTCTAGGCGAAAGGGCAGTTCCCAAAACGGCCGGTATCAGTGACCACTTACAGGCGTCCATTCGCTCGAATGTGTGAAGGTCAGCAGAAGACCTTCGAGGCGGCCCAGATACCTACCGCCGTGGCCCCCATCGCCAACCCGACGCCGGGTATCGTCTGAGCAAGGGCTGCAATGCCGATATAGGCGCTGCCCCAGTCCGCCACCGCGCACCAATCGGCGTCAAGGAGGGACATCCTGAGGGAGATCGTCCGGGCGGCTTCGTTCACGGGCAGCCAGCGAACTCCCGCCTCCAGGTCCTTGACCAGCTGTTCCTGCAATTGATGGCTGTTGAACCGTTCCAACATCTGCAAGGCCTTGAGCCGCGACGGGAGGGGAGGATTGAGAGCCGCACTCAAGTCTTCCAGCGCGGGCGTGATGCCCGCACTCAGGAATGCGGCCCGGACTTGACCGATCAATTCAGAATTGGGCTGACTACTCGCGAAGGCCTCACACTCCGACAGAATTTTGCGCCGGGTGGAGGCGTTGATGCCTGTCTCCTCCAAGTGGTCGAAGAACATCCTGAGGACTGCTGCGGCTGCGGAAAGTTGAGAGGCGCTCAATTTCCGCCGCGACGCGCTCTGATACAGGCCGGCGAGTGTCAGCGTCGTGTTAGCCAGGACTGCGGGGCTGACTCTCCTCGTAGCCCCGTCGGGTGTCGCCTGAGCTTGCACGGCTCTTGGGAGTACGAACAGCAGCGGCAACTCGACAAAGCGCCGTCGGAGCATCGAATGCATCGGTACGTTCTCGGGCATAATTGTCTTCCTTCCAGTACGCTGATTTGGAATTTGGGTCGAAATGTTTGTTTTCGGATTCGACCAAGAAAAATGTAACTCTGTCCCCCCCCCTTGTCAAGGCTTACTGAATCCCGCATAATATAGTGTCACCTTTTCGTGGAGCCTTGCATCTGAATGCATATGGGCAATCCGCGAGGCCAGAGGCGGGACTTCGAGGCGCTGGAGCGGCGTCGGCTGGAAGGGCTCCGGCTGTTCAACAAGGGCGTGCCGCTGGCGGAGATCGCGCGCGAGCTCAAAGTCGCCCGACAGACGGTGAGCCGCTGGGTGCGGCAGTACCGCGAGGGCGGCAGGAAGGCGATGCGGCAGGCGGGCCGGGCGGGTCGGCTGCCGAAGCTGGGCGCAGGGCAACTGCGGCAGCTGGAGAAAATACTACTGGCCAGCCCGGAAGCCTTCGGCTACCCGACCCCGCTGTGGACCTGTCCGCGCGTCGCTGAGGTGATCGAAGCCCACTTTGGCGTCCGCTATCATCCGGGCCATGTGTGGAAGCTGCTGCGGGCGATGGGGTTCAGTTGCCAGAGGCCCGTGGGCCGGGCGGTGGAGCGCGACGAGAAGGCCGTTGAGCCATGAAAGCGCAAGCGCTGGCCTGCCATTCAAAAAATGCCCGTAGGGAGGGACGGACGATCGTCTTGATAGACGAGAGCGGCATCAGCCATCGGCCGCACCGGGTGCGCACCTGGGCGCCGAGGAGCCAGACGCCGGTTTTGCAGGATTGCTTTAACGGGAAGACGCCGCCCGCCGTGGTCGGGGTGACGTTCTGGAATTTCTATTTCCGGCTGCATCCGGGGCCGATCCGTGCGCCGCAGAGGGGGAATTTCTCCATGCGCTGAAGCGGCAGGTGCGCGGACCGCTGCTGGTGATCCGGGACCGGCTGTCGGCGCACCGCAGCGCGCTGGTGCGGCGCTGGGTGGAGGCCAGCGGGGCCGGATCGAGGTCGAGTTCCTGCCGGCCTATGCCCCGGAGTTGAATCCCGTCGAGTATCTCTGGCGCTGCTGGAAGCAGCATGACCTGGCCAACGTCTGCCCGCGGGAATACTGGCAGCTGGGGGCAATGGCCCGGCTGGCGCTGAAGAAGATCAAGCGGAAGCGCGAGCGCCTCATCGGAGCCTTCTGGCAACAGGCTGAACTTTCTCTCGGCTGACTCTATATTATGCGAGAGTCAAGAAATATACGCGAGGCCCGGATTCCAAACCCGCAAAACCGGGGGCTTATCAGAGTCGCTCCCTATCAGAAGTATAGTCTCAAGCTGAACTGGAACTGGCGGCCGTCGCCAGCAGTCAGCACACGTCCGAAAGCCGAGTTGGCGACGTTGTTGACAGGCGCGTCGTAGTTGATGCGGTTTAATAGGTTGAACGTCTCTAGGATGAACTGTACTCCCGCGCTCTCTCTGAGTCTCCAGTCCTGGCGCAGGGCTGCGTTCCATTCAAGGTAATTCGGCGCCAGTTCCGTGTTGCGTCCCAGTGTGCCAACTGTACCTGCGGGGGGCTGCAACAATGCCGGAGTGACGCCCGGGGCCAGTTGCAGCCGAACGGACCCGGACGAACGGCGCACCAGTGCTCCGGGAACGTCCAAGATCCGATTGTTCAGCGTTCCCGTTGGGTTATTGGTATTGGCGAGGATCGAGTATGGGGTTCCGCTGCGCGCCACCAAAGCGCTGGTCAGGAGCCACCCGTTCCCCACAATCCTGGGCCCGATGCGCGGCAGGCGGCATCTGGCCAGCGCCGTGAGCAAGTGCGGTTGGTGAAAATCAGACGGTCCGCGGTCCAGCCGCCAGTTACTCTCATCGACTGGGACGAAATCAGAATCCGACGCAGAATCCAACGATTTCGACAACGTGTAGGCAAGGCGGAACTGTAACCGCGACTGTACTGTACCCCCCCGGATGGAAACCTGCAAGGAGTGGTAGGTTGAGGCTGCCGCATTGTGCAGATAGCTGATCACTCCAAGATCTCGAATAGGTCGCTGTTCCGCTATCAGATTCTCGCCGCCATTTGGCCTGGACGTAGCCGGGAGCCGCACTCCTCGGTTGCCCACATAGGCGACTGAAAAGACAGTGTCACTGTTGAACACGGCTCGATCCACCGTCAGATTCCAGTTTTGCACGTAGGGGTTTCGGATCATTCGGTCTACCACGTAGCGATCCGTACCGATCGCCGCGCCACTCAGCAGATCAGGCATCTGCGGACGGAATCGAGATAGAGCAGTGACCAGCGGCGGCGCGAAGCGAGCCTGCCCTACGAATCCGAGCTGCAAAGGCGCGTAGAACACTCCATACCCCCCCCGGACTGTCATCCTCTGGCTATTGCCCGGAAGCCAGGAGAAGCCGACCCTGGGGGCCAGATTGTTCCTGTCCGGATCGAACAGACGGCCGATGCGATTCAGCCTCTCGCCAGGCACGGAAAAATATTCGTAGCGAACGCCCAAATTGAGGCCCAAATTCGGTAACAGGCGCCAGTCGTCCTGCCAATAAACAGCCAGCTCGGTGCCAGTCTGATCCAGGCGTGATGCCCCGATCGCCCTGGTGTAGGTCAGTGGCTGGCCTGCCAAGAACGCCTGTATAGATGGAAACACGAGAGTCCCGTTGAAGTTGCGGTCGAGCTCGGTTTGAGCACGGATCTGGCGGGCAATAAAACCAAATTTGTATTGATGTGATCCTTGAAGAAGTGAAAAGTCATCCCCGGCGGTGTATGTGTGGATGACCGTTTTCGTGCGGTGGCGGAACTGGCCCAGCAGCGGCAGCCCGGTCACGATCAGCAGACCCACCTGGCCATTTACGGCCGGGTCGCCGAGCGAGGGGTGCAAGGGTTCGACGCCAGAAAAAAACTGCGAGTAGGTCCATCGAGCCTGATTGTAGGCATGAGCGCCCAAGGTTGAGTCCCACTGGAGTACAGCCGAGCCGGAGCGGTTCAGCGAAGCGGCGTCGCCTCCCCAAAGCCGCTCGCGGAGCATGCCATTGTTGCGCACGAAACTGATCCGCCCGCTGAGCTGCTGCGATGGAGTGAGGGAATAATCCAGCCGTAAAAGTCCCGTTGGGGTGGTTGTTGGGCTGGGGATCGCGGCGCTGTGCAGGTTGGTTCCGGCGATGTTCGGCTCAGGATAGTACTTGAGCAGCGGCTGTACGGCTGGCACCGCGCGGGCCCGTTCGGCGGCTGTCAGCGTCGTAATGGTTGACGAAGCACGGTAGGCGTTGCGCACGCCCGCTTCGACGTTGGCAAACAGAAACAGGCGATCCTTCTTGAGCGGCCCGCCTGCATTAAGCCCTGGCAACAGCACCCGGAGCGGCGCGCGGTCGGCCAGGAGCGGATTCCTCGCGTTGAAGATGTCGTTCTGGAAAAACGTGTATACCATTCCGTGCCACTCGTTCGTCCCGCGCTTGGTGACCAGGTTGACCACAGCTCCCGTGGCTCGACCGTATTCGGCCTTGAAGTTGGATGTCTGAAGTTGCATGGCCTCGACAGCTTCCATCGACACTGGCTGCTCGGTCAGTCCGCGCCCAAGCAGGTTGCCCGAGTAGACGTCGTTGTACTCGGCGGAGTCGACCATCGTGTTCACTGCACCGATGGGCCGGTTGCCATTTACGGTGAAAGGCGCATGCCCGGTGCGTGAATAGCCGACCCCTGGCGTTTGATAAGCTAGGACGCGGTAGTTGCGGCCCACGTTAGTCGCCAGAATGGGCATCTCGTTCACCTCAGCCGACGTGTAGGCAGCGCCCCTCGATCCGCTTCCGGCCTCGCGCTCCAGGAGCGACACGCTCCCGGTGACAGAAATCGCCGTATCGAGGCTGGCAAGATCCAGCCGTATTTGCCGATAGAGGTCTTGACCGGGCAGCAGTGCCAGGTCCGCGTCGCGCCAGGAACGGAATCCTTCTTTCGCCACGTTCAACTCATAGTTGCCGGCAGGCAAGGAAGGAATCCAGAACAGGCCCGCCTCCGAGGACAGGGTTCGCCAGACTCGTCCGGTCGCCTTCGATCTCATCGTGATTTCCGCGGCCGCGACGGACTGGCCATCGGGCCCCAGCACGACGCCGGTGACCGCTGAGGTGTCGCCCTGTCCCATCAATGGCGCCGCCAGGACGGAATAAAGGGTCATTCGAAACAGCAAATTCCTGAGAACGTTACTCATGGCTCTCTCCCTCTCAGAAATCCGTGCCGCAGGAGCACCACCAGGGCCGCCACGACCACCACGGCCAAAGCGGAGTATCGTGCCGCCTCTCTGGCAGGCGCGGCAGCCGCCTCTCGAGCAAGCCTTTGACCCGTCACCGCCAACGCCTTCGCAGCGCCTGAACTGCGAGTGAGGGCGTCCTGCCACCTTGTCGTCAACCGCTGCCCCTCAGCGCCTGGCAGCGCCTGCAGGGTTTTCTGGACAAAACTTTGCAGGGCAGCGTTGTCTGTTGTCCTCCCGTCTCCAGAAACTCCGTGGCGCGCCACAGAAGAGGCGTACGCTTCGGCCACCCGTGCCAGCACCTCTTGAGAAGGTTTCCAGTACCCTTGGCGCGCACTTTCCAGCAGCACTGCCGTAATCGACTGCCACGCCCATGGGTTATTCTGATCGAACCACTCGCGCAGCCCAAGCCGTTGCGAGTCGTTCACAAGAACGTCTTCCACTCGAGCCCAGACATCCGGGGTGACGCTGGCCGGCTTGCTGACTTGCCAGCCGTATAGGTTATCCACAACCTTAACGACCTCGACTGCCCCGGAAAATCCCTCCTTTTGCTGTGCCCGCAGCCATGCAGGATTCCAAATCCGCGTTCGTAGCTCTACTCGTAAGGCCTGTTCCACCGGAATCATGCCCGCCGCTCCGGGGTCCCGTACATCGCTGAGATATGTGGACGGGTCTTTGCCGGTTGCTTCGCGCACAGCCGCCGTCATCCCGCCGAGAAACTCGAAATAATGATCCAGGGTCAGGGCGCCCGTTTGGGTTGAGGATCGGCTCAATGTCACTGCGTCGGTGCCCTGCAATTGCGCGCGATACAGGCCTTCAATCTCTTTGCCCCACTCCACGCCCGACGTGTACACGGCGCCCGTCCGTCGCAGATAGCTATCGGCGATCTTCTTGCCGTCCGGGTCCATGCCGGATTTCTCTGCGATGTCGATGACTCCTGTGCCGTAAGCGCCTGGAGGGCTTGAAAAAATGCGTGCCGCTGCGAGCAGCCGCGCATCTGCGGGCGCCAGCCCGGCTTCCTTCAAAGTCCGTTCGGCCTGCGCTGTGTTCTCGGCCACGAAATTTCCGCCGTCGCGCGCCGCTGCGGCCTTGCGAACAGCCTCATCGAGCAACTCCATCCGGTCAGGGAACGTATCCCTGAACAGCGAAGCCGCCTGAATCACTACATCCACGCGCGGTCTGCCCAGTTCGACCGCCGGGATCAGCTCAACGCCTTCCACCAATCCCTGCTCGTTCCAGACAGGCCGGACACCGAGCAGGAACAGTATCTGTGCAAGGTCGGTGCCATATTGCCGGATCAGTTCGGTGTTCCAGAGAGTGAAACCTACTTTGCGAGGCCAGCGGCCCAGCCGTTTTCGTTCCCTCTCCAACAGTTGCCGTCCGAGTTGACAGCCGATCTCCCACGCGGCCCGCGTCGGCACCTCACGCGGATTTATCCCGTACAAATTTCTGCCTGTGGGCACAGCACCGGGATTTCTGGCTGGATCACCTCCGGGACCGGGCCTCACATAACCGCCTTCCAGGGCGTGCAGCGTTCGCTCGATCTCCTGACCAGTTTCGGAGAACGCCAGGCGCAGGGCGATGATGCGCCGCTCCTCCTGCATTGCAGCGCTTGCCGTTCCCTCTGCCGAACGATTTGCCGACGAGACGGGCAGGAGCACAGGCCCCGCTGCTGCCGCGCCGGGCCTTCGCGTGTGCAGGACATTCTCGTAGTGCTGCAGGACCTGAGCCACCCTGCGCTGTGCCCCCTCGGCTCCCCCATGCCGCTGCTCGAAATCCTTGCCGAGGGCGGCGGCGATCACCGGAACCAATTGCTGGTCAGTGTTGGCCACACCATGGGTGTGCAGGCCGACGGGAATCTTCTCTTCTTCCAACATATGGAGGTGCGCCTCCAGCGCAGCCACCTGGCTGTCGTCCGGCGTGGTGGACGACCAGTTGAAACCGAGGTCGCGGTCGAGCCGGAGCTGCACTGCCAGTTCACGAATGCGGCTACGCAGTGCCTCCCGGTAAGCCCCGGGTTCGGCGTCCCCGAATTGACGGGTTGACCGCGCCAGATCCGCCATCCGTCCATCCTGCTGGGTGAGCCGGCTTTGGATGATGGGCGGCGTCTGGTGGCTGACGATGACAGCCATGGCGCGCCTTTTCGCCATCAACGCTTCGCCCGGATTGTCAATCACGTACACATACACGTTCAAATGACGTCCGAGCACGACATCGGCCCAGTCATCAGAGAGCAGGCCCGCAGGGCGGCCGGGCAGGAACTCAAGCGTGCCGTGTGTGCCGTAATGAAGCAGCGCATCAGCCGCAAAGCGGCGCTCGAGCCACCAATATGCGGCCAGGAAATGGTGTGGAGGAGGGGTCTTGCTGTCATGCGACTGACGAACGCTGTACGTGCCACTCCGCGGCGGCTGGGGCATCAGCAGGACGTTCCCGAACCGGACCACCGGCAACACGAGATATTGTCGGCCTTGTCTCTCCAGCACCATCAGCCGTCCGGGAGGTGGACCGAAAACATCCTCCACGCGCCTCTGAAGCCGCTCAGGTAGCTCCCGAAACCAAGCCTCATAATCAGACGCAGGCAACAACTCCACTCCTGGCTGTGCAGCCAGATCCTCCAGATCCCCTTTCTGCGTCTCGGAGATGTTTCGCCCGCGCTCCACAAGAATCCGGGCAAGGTCAGCCGCCGAATCGGGTATCCCTCGCACGTCATAACCGGCCTGTTGCATCGCTCGAAGCAGCCGAATTGCCGATTCTGGAACATTCAGTCCGGCGGCCGTAATTCGGCCCTTGCCCATGCCCGCGAAATAAATCACCGCCACTTTCTTCTTGCCGTTGGGAGTTTTTCTAAGTTTCACCCACCGGGCGGCGCGCTCCATCAAGCGCTGGACCCGATCCTGAAGGATGGACTCCCGCCTCGCCCCATACCACTCTGCATCCAGCCCCTCCAGAAGAGTGGGCTCGATGGCGCCGTCGAGCTCGGGCACCACGACGCCCACAGCCAGCGCCGCGCCACGCAGGCCTGCCGGGCTTTCCCGGTACTGAGCGAGCGTCTCTCCAGAAAAAAACAGTTGTGCACCCCGCAGCAGCGGCACATTTAGCTCTTTTTCCAAGACGTCCACCCCGGCAGGTCCAGCAAACCACCGCCCATGACCTCGCGCCAAGAGGATATCCGGCTTCCACTCCCGGGCGAACTGCGCCGTGCGAGTTTTTCCGAAAATGGCAGCCACGTTCCAGCCGGACTTTTCGAAGGCTCGAATAAGGGCATCAGTCCCCGCAGAAGAGCCGATTTTCCAGCCGTCCGCGAAGTCGATCAGGATCCGGCTTCCTTCCGGTCTTTCTTTACCGGCCGCGCGGTACCATTTCAGGTAGGAGCCGGTATCCTCAAAGGGCCCGGCCGCGTCCGGATGGTAGTAGCCGGATTCCGGAGTCGGCAACGGCGGAGGAGGATCCACCTTGCGCCCAAGGTAATGGCGGGCTGCGTACAGAAGAGCGCCCTTCATGTTTGCAGCCCCACCATATTCAAAATATCGAGCCAGAATTTGCGTCTGGCTCTCCTTTTCGGCTTCGCTGACGCCGAGGTCGCGCGCCCGTTCCGATGGAATTACAATAATGGCAGCGCCCCGCTTCCTGGCTTGACGAATTGCTGCTTTCAACCCTTCCGGCAACGGGTCCGTGCGCCGGCCAGAGACAAAAATCACCTTGTATTGGGCAAGCGCATCAGCGGGAAGCCGCGGATCCTCCATGCGCTTTCTCGTCCAATAATCAAAATCAACGTGTGCGCTGTCGGAGGCGTCCTTCAGCATCCTCATGTAAGAGCCCGGAAAGCCCAGAAATGCAATCCGGGGCCGCGTCCATTGCCAGAAGCCCCAGCCGACAAGAGCAGCGCAAAAGGCCGCCATCAATAAGCGTTTCGGTCTCAAGCGGTTCATGGGTTGCCCTCGTCTTCCGGAACGTATACAATTTCGCCAGTTTCAAGCCGGTAGGCCGTGCCCAACCGCTTGCCGTATCCTTTGCCCTGATCGCCGGCCGCCTTAAATTTCTCGATCTTCTTGCCACGTTTGATGATCATTTCCATGTCCTGCTTTCCAGGATTGGTCACGATCGTCACGTCCTGTTGCGAAAGCCGGGCGGCGATTTCTGCCAGACTGCCTTTGCCGGCCAGAGCCAGAACCAGAGCCACAACCAACACCATGCTGGCGTCAAACAGATTGACCAGCGACAGCAGGGGGTCAGCTTCTTCGTCAGGAAAACTCCACCCTCTGCGCCGCCCCATCCGGCTCATCGCACTGACCCTCCAGCGTTTCTGAGATTCCTGCCAGCTCATTCAGTTCCGCCTCCTTCCAGCAGTCCAACAGGAAGTGCATGTCGTTCAGGGTCCTCCGCGCCCAGCTTCGGCGGAATACCGCTATCAGGAAACCCGCTCCGCCCGCGAGGAGACCAAGGACGGTCGTGGTGAACCCGATTTGCAGATTTAACCCCATCGATTGCATGTCGCCGCGCGCCAGGCCGGCGAGCGCAGGCTGCAACGGAATCAGTGTCCCGATAAGACCCAGAATCGGAGCTAACCGCGCGGTGATTGCCAGACGCTCGATTTTGTCGAGCAAATCATGCTCCAGATCTGCGAGAAATTTCTCGACGCGCCGCGGCTCTGTTTCCCAGTAGCGGAGTTCTTGCTGAAACTGTCTCCAGGGTCCGCGCCAGCCATCTTGCGGAAAGTTCCGGCGATCCAGCGAGCCTTCGACGTAGCGCCTCAGACTTCGCTGGTTCGCACGGTGGTCCAGCCAGTCGCTCAAAAATTCTCCTGACAATAGACAGGCGTATGCGAACACGAGCACGACGCCCAAAACGGCGGGAATCAAAAAGGCGGCGGAGATTTGGTAAAGCAGATCATAAAGAAGCGTCATGGCGGATCCTCCGGATGCGTGCGACGAGAAACGACGCAGCAATCGTTCCCGCCACGACCCCGAGCGGAGCCAGTGGCGTTTTCTCCATCTGTGCCGTTGCCAGCCCAGGCTGGGCGCGTACCTGCATCGGTAGCAGTAGAATTGCCGTCCACTGAGCCGCACTGGCAATTCTACGAGCTTGTTGTTCCTGCTTTGCCGTGAACGGCTGTAGTGTAACCGCTGCCACGCACCAGATAGCGCCGACTGCCACCCCGGCCCAGACTCCTTCTACCCCTTCGAGTCGCTGGAGCAATAACCAAATGAAGCCGCCTATAGCGAAAGCCTGCATCGGGGATGGCGCCAACAAGGCTAACAGCGGTATCTTGCCGCGATCGCGGTCCCATACGAGGCCACCCCAAGCAAGCAGATGCCAAGTTAACACCCCGATCCACACGGCCTTCTCTGTGAGCAAGGCATACGCCTGCTCACCAGAGATGTGTTCTGCAATCCAGCCCAGAACCGAAGCCAGACCCAATGTGAATGAAATCCAAACCGCTCCGTCCACTCCCTTCAGCCGTGCGAACCTCAGTAAGGAGGCGTCCCGCCAGACGTAGACGAGCACGAGCGGCGTCAACACTGTAGCCCAATGCATGATCGCCGATATTACGCGTGTTGAATGAGAAATCTCTATCAAAAACCGCCGACCGGGAACCTATATGCCCTCAGCGGGCCCATATCAAACGTCAGCGGGACTCTGCGGAGCCTTTTGCGCGTAACATGGGCCCGGGCCTTGCCAGTTCGCGCTTCCCAGGAATGTTCTGGATGGGGTCAAACAGAGCCTCGGCCTTTTCACGGGGCGAGTCAGGAAAGGCTGGGGCCCAACGGGTCCCGATTCTCACAGTTCAAGATGGGGACACATGGTGATGCCGATTATCTCGCGGCAGCGCCCAGAGACTGCCGGCATGAAGCGTGTCATCCCGCGGAGCCACTCGCTGGAGTGGCTTGACCGTCCGGCGGTGCTCGCCGGCCAAGATACCCGTCCGGTGAAACCATCTGGCTGTGGTGCCGCATGCGGCGGATACTGTGTGCGATGCAGATCGCCTCGCCGGCGAAACGGGAATTCGCTACGGCCAACTCCTGAAGTTTATGGGGCAGAAACTGACTCTAACACTACGGGGTCAAAAACGAAACATTGTGACTTACACTTCTTTGTGCGATCCGCCCTTTCCAGGCCAAGTCCGCAGGAGAAACGCCTGGCGGCCTATTTGGAGGGCTTGGGCCTTGGCCGCCGGGCACGCTGACCGGCATGAGCCACTGAAAGACTACTGCAAGGGATTGCTGCTGCCCGGCGAGCGCAAGAGCATCGAGCCGATGGCGGCACGGCTGCATCCAGACCGCGTACAAGCGGCCCGACAGTCGATGCATCATCTGGTGGCGCAGGCGCCGTGGAGTGACGAGGCAGCGCTGGCCGAAGTGTGCCGCCGGGTCCTCCCGGCGATGCTGACGCGATGTCGGATGGTCGCCTGGATTGTGAGTGATACTGGGGTTCGGAAGAAGGGGCGGCATAGGGCAGGCATACTTTCCGAATGCCGTGATACTTGGCTTCAGCGCGGGCGTGGGCAGCGGTTGGAGCAATACTTTCTCCGGAGCGGTGGACGCGATCACGTGGACGATCAATGGCCAAACCTCAACGTACAATTTTGAGGTCGGGCCTGCGGGCGGGGAGATTCCCGAGCCGGGCACGATGTTGCTCACAGCAGCGGGATTGGTGCTGCTGGCACGCCGAGTCAGGAACTGAGCGTTCGTGGCGACGGCCTGGACATCTCACCCCGGGTGTGGGCACGGGAGCCGAGCCTGATTCTGCTTGCTGCCGGGCAACACAGGCTGCGACAGGGTGGGCAGCGGGCTGCTCAGTCGAAGTGACAGGTTCGAGGCCTTGGATGGGGCTGACCACTATCGCAGATCGAGCCAACTCGCACCGAGCGCGTGGCTGATGGACGACGAGTGCAGCTCGAGTGCAGCATCGGGTGAAGGGGTCTTATCCCATTGATGGACAATGACTTAAACCAGAAATTTGCCGTCTGCCGTGTGCAGCATGAATAGTGGGGAATGCAAGCGGACGCGCCCGGATTTCTACATCTATTAGGCTGCACACGGCACTCGGCAGAAACTGTCGATAAGTCACTGGATATCAGCCACTTGCCTTGGAATTTCGAGTGCAGCATCGATGCTGCACTCGATCCTTGGCAGAGGTGATTGCCGTCGGGACGCGCAGCGGGTTTGCCGCTTTGTTCCATTTTCGAAACGACGTCTTTTGCGATTGGGCTGTCTTGACGGGGCACCAGCCCGCCTGACCGGATGAACAGCCTTCTGCTCCTGCCTTGGCAAGCATGGCGGGCGGCGCCTGTGCCGGCCGCCAGCGGAACGCCAAGGCATGGCTCTCAGGGTCAGGCTGGCGTGTCCTGCCTGGTGTAGCCACAGGAGGCCGCCCGATTCGATGGCGGCGGCCACCGACTCCGTGCCGTGCACAGCTCCTGGCACGCGCCCCTCTGTGAGCGACATCCGTGGCGGCTTCCTGCCGTGCGAGGCCATCCCGATCCTGCAATCGGCCCCCGCTTGAGACCCCACGACGCGGGCAGCCTGCAGGGTCCGTGTCAACGCCGGCCTCTTGGGCACCGGCACCAGGTCTGCCAGGCCTGCAGCTTCCAGGCGCAGATCGGCGTGTCGGCCCTGCAGGCCTCGGCGCAGAGCAAGGGAGCTCGGACGGCAGGACCTGCACCGCTGAGCCCAGCTTCCCTGCGCTTGGCCGCGGCAGGCCATCACAGGCGGACGAATTCCGCCAGATACCCCCGCAGTTTGCGGTTGGCTTCCGGATCCTCGAAACAGTGCTGCGCCAGAAGTCCGGGATCATCGGGGTCGTCCGGGTCGTCGACGAGATAGGCTCCGTTTTTGAAGTAGCCGAGGTCTGCCATCAGGTCCCGGAGCGTGGCAAAGATCTTCAGCTCGAAGATCCAGCCGGAGGTGTGCCAGTCGTGATTAAAGATCCGGCAGGCCTCCACCAGATGCGGCCAGCCGACGGCTTCGTCGTCTGCGGCCAGCGCCATGTCAACCTCAATCAGGACGGCCTGCATGATGGGCAACTCGTCGCACCAGCACACCTCAGCCTCCAGGGCGCCGCGAAAGGTCTCCTCCGCCGTCATAGGGTCGTCGCTTTTGGCCCATTCGCGCCGGCAAAGGTAGATGCCATAGCATTCGGGCAGGATGTCGTGGCGGAGTTGCGAGGCCAGAATGCGCCAGTTGGGGCAGGCCGAGTATAGGCCGGCGAAGGCGGCACAGGGCAGCGGAGCGGTGGTCGAGTAGTAGAGGAAGCGTGTCTCGGGCGTGAGCGGCTCATTCCAGAAGGGGCAGAAGTCCCGTTGGTCGTTGCAGCGGAGACGAGCCCAGGCGGCAAAGCTGGTCCAGTCGGTGACGCGATCATACATGACGATTCTCCTCAAGTTGGGCTGGTGCAGCTTCTTCACGACATTGCGACGGCCGCCGGGCCAGTGGTGAGACCCGGAGCCTTGAGTGCCAGAGACGCCCTGTGCCGTTCCCTTTGTGGACTGATGCGAGCCGGTTTTTGGAGTGCGCCGCAGGGAAGCATCTCATGCTGGGGCCAGTGTACTGGGGTCGCTGGCTCAGCAGATGAGCCTGGGGTCGTAGTAAGATGCCCGTTCGGACGGTGAAAACACTCATGGCGCCGACAATTTTTGACCTCTGCCAACCGAGGCCGGACGTATTGAGCGGAGCCACGCGCGACGAGCAATTCATGGCGGACCTGTCGCAGGTGGTCAACGGCACGGCCCTGCCGGACTATCTCGACCCCGTCGTCTTTTTCCGCAACACGTATCCGACGCGCGGCTTGCGGGAGCTGATGAAAGCCGTCTGTCTGCGCCTCTCCGGCAAAGGCGGTGAAGTGTCGCCCATCATTCGCCTGGGAACGCAGTACGGCGGCGGTAAGACGCATGGCCTGATTGCCATCACGCACGCGGCGCGCGGCATGAGAGGCGTCGCCAACGTGAGCGATTTCGTCGACCCGGCGCTGCTTCCCACCGGCGAGGTACGCATCGCCGCGCTGGACGGGGAAAACACCGATCCTGCCAACGGCCGCCAGCTGGAGCCTGGCCTGAAGGCCTACAGCCTCTGGGGCGAGCTGGCCTATCAACTTGGCGGAGCCGCCGCCTATGAGCGGGTGCGCGCATCCGACGAGAAACACATCGCACCCGGCGCGGAAATCCTGCGTGAACTGTTCGGCCAACAGCCTACGCTGATCATGCTCGATGAGATCTCGGTCTACCTGCGCAAGGTCGAGCGCGCATTTCCCGATGCCAGCCGCCAGTTCACGGCGTTCGTCCACGCGCTGTTCAAAGCTGTCGCTTCCACGCCGCAGGTGGCGCTGGTCTATACGCTCGCCATCGGCAAAGACGACAAGGCGCAGGATGCCTACAAGGAAGAGAACGAACGCGCCGCCGCCGCGCTGGCTGAAGCCGAAAGCGTCGCCGTCCGCTCCTCCACCGCGCTGAACCCCACCGCCGAAGATGAAACCGCGGATGTCCTGCGGGTGCGGCTATTCGAAACCGTGGACCGGACGAAGGCCGGCGAAGTCATCGACGCCTACGCGCACCTCTGGGCGAATAACAAGGATGCCCTTCCAGCCGAAGCAGCGTCGCCGGGACTGAAAGAGCAGTTTGCCCGCACCTACCCGCTGCATCCCAAGCTGCTCGAAATGCTCACGGAGAAGACGGCATCGCTTTCCACCTTCCAGCGCACCCGCGGGATGCTCCGGCTGCTGGCTCGCACGGTCCATCTGCTCTGGCGCAACCAGCCGCCGGACGCCTACTCGATCCACATCCATCACATGGATCCAGGCTTTGAGCCCATCCGCACCGAAATCCACGAAAAGATCGGCATGCGCCAGTATGCGGCAGCGATCAAGGCCGACGTGGCGGCGGTGCCCGGTGATGAACCTGCCCTGGCCCAGCGCCTGGATGCACAGAAATTCCCTGGACTTCCGCCCGTCACCTCCTACGTTGCGCGCACCATCTTCTGGCACACGCTGGCCTTTGGCGACGCCGCCCGCGGAGTTTCCCCGGAGCAGCTCCGCCTGGCGGTCTGCTCGCCGGCGCTCGAACCGGCCTTCGTCGAGCGAGCCCGGACGGCCTTCCAGGCGGAAGCGCTTTATCTGGATGACCGGCCAGGCGCGCCGCTGCGTTTCATGGCCGAGGCCAACCTGAACCAGGTGATCGGCCGCTACATGCGGGATGTCGACTCGGGCGAGGTCCGCGCCTACCTGCGCGACCGCATCGACAAGCTGTTCAACCTGCCGCGCGGCGAATTCAACGCCGTTTTGTTTCCCGCAGGTCCCTGGGAGGTGCCTGACGACCTGGCCGACCCCCGCCCGTTGCTCGTGGTTCTGAACTACGAGACCACCGCGATCCCGGCAGACCTGCGCCAACCGCCGCCCGAAATCGAGGATATTTTTCAGTTCAAGGGCGCCGAACGCAACCACCGCGAACTCAAAAACAACCTGGTCTTCGTGGCGGCGGCCGAAAACGGCATCGCCAACATGCAGACGCTCGCGCGCCGCAAGCTGGCGCTGGGCGAGCTCCGCAAGCCTTCCAACCAGCAGGAGCTGGCCGACTACCAGATCCAGAAGGTCAACGCCGAATATCACGAACTCGACCTGAAGATCGCCCAGGCGATTCTTCAGTGCTACCGGCACGTTTTCTATCCTTCGGCCTCGCCGATGGCCGGGACCACGCTGCCGCTGGGTCATACGATTCTGGAGTTGACCAACCCGGACAACCCGGGCAATGGCCAGATGCACGTCGAGCGCGTGCTCTACGAACAGAAGAAGCTGCTCACGGCTCGCGACGCGCCGGACTCGCCCGCGTTCGTCGCCAAGGAAACCGGCCTTGCGGGCCGCGGCGAGATGACGCTTCAGCAGTTGCGCCTCGAATACCGCAAGGCGCCGAAGTTGTCCATCCTGCTGCACGACACGCCGCTGCTTGAGTGTGTGCGCATGGGCATTCAGCAGGGGCGTTTCATTTATCGGGAAGGGGATCAGGTCTGGGGGCCGGGTGATCCCAGCCCGGTCATCCGGATTTCTGACAATGCTTTCCTCCACACGATGGAGGATGCCAAGGCCAAGAAGCTGTGGCCGCGGGCGGAGCCGCTGCGTCTCAGCTTCCTCGCTAACCCCACCACGATCGGCAAGGGACAATCGGCCGAAATCACCGTGATGGTCTCGGGCGGCGTGCCTCCCTACTCCTACACTTCGAGCGACCCGCGCCTGAACGCCACAGCCACCAGCGAAACCCAGCGTTCGGCGAAAGTGAGCCCCGAGGCGACCACCACCTATCAGATCGAAGTCACCGACAGCCGCGGCGCGCGCCAGCAGGCTACCGCGATGGTCGCCGTGCGCGAGGGCGGAGTCATCACCCCCGTGGATCTGACTCCCAAGCCGCCCACCCCGCCGCCGCCCACCGACTTTACGGCCGAGGGGCCGCTCGCCACCGCGCTCAGCGACCTTTGGGAGAAGGCGCGCAAAGCCGGGTGCGCCAGCATTCAGCGGCTCGTCATCCGGATGTTTGACGCCAGCGCTGCCTGGAAGGTCCATCAGGCGATGGCGACTGTCGCCGGAGGCAAGGTCACCGCGCAATTGGAAGCCAAGCTCGCCGCCGATGGCATCGAGCAATTGCAGGTCTCCTATACCGGCGCGGTGGACAAAGCCAACGCAACCAAGGGGTTCTTGGATCCGCAACTGCGCGCGGCCAAAGAGAGCGACTTTACCGCCAGCTATACGGTAGCCTTTGAACCGGCGCTGCGCCTGGATGGCGAGGCCCCGGAGCGCTTCGCCAAAGAGATTACGCGCTACGGCGGCGGCGAGGCGTTCGTGGAAGCGCAGGCCGGCCCCGCCGCCTGAGGCGATCAGGGAAAGAAGGAGCCGCCGCTATGAGAGGATCCGCTGCCATGGCCTACTCGCCCAAACCCGTCTATGAGCTGCGCCTGAAGGTCGCCAGCTCGATGAACTGGAGCCTGTCCATCTACCAGTTGCCTTCGCCGGCGACGCCGCGCCTTAAGGAACCCGAACACGTCGGCACGCTTCAGGGCGCCGCGCTGCGGCTGGTCGAGATGCGCGTACTGAAACGGCTGATGAAGGAGAAGATCCAGCTGGGCGCGCTGAAGCCGGGCAAGACACGCAAGTGGCCGCTCGAAGAGGAGACGGCGCTGCACCTGGGGCTGCTGTTCCGTGTGCTGGCCCCCATGAAGAACACCGACCGCATCCGCGAGGTGGCCGAAGGCGTGGAGGCGATGGGCAAGGAAGAGGCCAGCTATTGGATGAGCATGGCCATGCACCGGCCGAATCCGCGCCGGGTGCTGGCGGCGCTGCGCATGCTGCTGACGTCGCACTGAAGGAGAAGGAATGGCTGACCGCCGGTTGATTGAGGAGTGGCTGCCGATTGCGGAGATCGGCATAGAGAGTCTGCGCGAGCGGACACCCATGACTCCGTTCCCAGCGCCGAACCGGCTCCACGTCTGGTTTGCGCGGCGTCCGCTGGTGGCCAGCCGGGCGGCGATTTTGGGCAGCCTCTTGCCCGCCGATGCCGACCGCCAGAAGTTTCTCTGGACGCTGGGGATTCACGGGGATCCGGTAAAATCCAGGGTCCGAATCGCAAAGGCCACGGCTGAAGGCGAGCGCTTGGGCAAGGACGCCTACGGCTATTCGCGTGCGTTCACATACACGCCGGGAGCAGAGGATCTGCGCGCAGCCGAAGGAGCCACCATTCTCGATCCGACCGCTGGAGGCGGCAGCATCCCTTTTGAAGCAGTCCGGCTCGAGTGCACCGCGATCTCGAATGACCTCAACCCCGTCGCCAGCCTGATCCTGAAGGCTACGGTGGAGATCCCGGCGGTCCTCGGACCTCGCGTCTTGAAGCGATTCACAGAGCTTTCCCAGAGTTTCCGCAAGCGGGTATGTGACCAACTCGCCGATCTCTATCCCGATGAGCCGGAGGACTTCATCTGCGACGGCTACCTCTGGGCCCGCACGGTCACCTGCCCTTACTGCGAGGGGCTCGTTCCGCTGTCGCCCAACTGGCGGCTGGATGGCGAGGGCGCGGGCGTGCGGCTGGTCCCCGAAGGCCGGCGCATCCGCTTCGAGATCGTCCACAAGGCGAGCGAACATTCCCCCGGCACGGTCAAGGACGGCGTGGGCAAGTGTCCCTTTCCCGATTGCGGGCGCGAGATCGACGGAGACGACATCAAGCGCCAGGCGCAAGCCGGACGCATGGGCCACCAGCTTTACTGCGTGGTCTACAAGAAGGAAGTCGTCGTCGGAAAGCTCAAGAACGGCAAGCCGAAGACCAAGCTCGTGCGCGGCTTCCGCGCCCCGCGGCCGGAAGACGACGTCGACGCGCTGGTCGAGCAGCGGCTCGCCGAGAAGATGCCGCTGTGGCAGGCGCGCAACATCGTGCCGGATGAGGAGATCCCCGAGGGCCTGAAGACGATGGAGCCGATGCGATTCGGTGCGCAGAAGTGGGTCGACGTCTTCAACCCCCGCCAGCTTTACGGCCACTGCACCTCGGTCGAAGTCTTCCAGGACATGGTCGAGGAGCTCAAAGCAAAAAACGGCGGTCAACTCTCCGAACTCGACCGCGCCGCTATGGTCTACATCGCCCTGGCCCTGGACAAGGTCGCCTATTACAACGCCATCGGTTGCCACTGGGACCCAAGCACGGGTCGTGTGCGCAGCTACTTCGACCGCCACGACTTCAGCTTCAAATGGTCCTATGCCGAAATGGCCCCCACCATCACCGGGCTCGGCTACGATTGGGCGCTCGAACAGACCGGCAAAGCCCTCGGCGAGTTGATCGAACTCCTCGGCCACGCCCCGGAAACCTCAACGAACGGCAACCTCTTCGCCCGCCCGCCGCGCCGCCAGCCGGAGGTGAAGATCCTGTGCGAGTCCGCCGACGCGCTGTCGCTCCCCGACGCTTCGGTGGACTGCATCGTCATGGACCCGCCGTATTACGACAATGTGATGTATGCCGAGCTCGCGGACTTCTTCTACGTCTGGCTCAAGCGCACGGCCGGGCTGCTGTATCCGGAGCTGTTCACCGCACACCTTACCGACAAAGACCGCGAAGCCGTCGCTAACCCGGCCAAGTTCCAGGGCCAGAAGGGCGCCAAGCGCCTGGCCCACCTCGATTACCAGCAGCGCATGGCGCGGATCTTCGCCGAGATGCGGCGCGTGCTCAAGCCCGGCGGCATCATGACCGTGATGTTCACGCACAAGGCCAAGGACGCCTGGGACGCGCTCGCCACGGGCTTGATCGAAGCGGGCTTCGTCATCACCGCCAGCTGGCCCGTGCACACCGAGGCCGAGGGCAGCCTCCACATCCGCGAGAAGTCGGCGGCGAAGTCCACCATCTTCCTGGTCTGCCGGCTGCGCGAGGACACGCCGGCGCGCGGCGAGCAAGTCTTCTGGGAGGAGGTCGAGCCGAAGGTGCGCAACGTGGTGCGGGAGAAGGTGCGCGCGTTTCAGGAAGCGGGACTGGCGGGCATCGACCTGTACCTGGCCTGTTTCGGCCCGGCGCTCGAGATCTTCTCGCGCCACTGGCCGCTGACGCGCGGCACGGCGCGCCAACAGCCGAAGGGATACCAGAACGATCTCTACGGCCCCTGGGACCCGTACCGCGTGACGCCGGAAGACGCCCTTGAAGCCGCGCGGCGCGAGGTGAAGCAGTGGCGCATGGAGCAGTTGGCCACGGTCCGGCGGCAGCATCATCTGGACGCGCTCACCGAATGGTACGTGCTGGCCTGGGACGCCTTCCGCGCGCCCAAGTTCCCGGCCGACGAAGCGCTGAAACTGGCGCGCGTGGTGGGGCTGGACTTCGACCAGGAGGTCAAAAACGTAGCCTGCGCCGTTTCGGGCGAGGACGTCACGCTGTGGGACAGCCACACACGGGTGACCAAAAGCAAACTCACCACTGGGCCGGGGGCGCCGATGCTCGACCGGCTGCATGAGGCGGCCTACACGGTGCGATTCCAGAACACCGAGGCGGCGCGGAACCGGCTGGAGTCGCTGCGGTTGCTCGATGACCCGACCTTGATGACCGCGCTCGAAGCGCTGCTGAACGTGCTGCCCCCTGTTGCCCCGCGCGGCAAGAAGAAGCCCGATCCGACGCTCGAAGGCGCGGCCAGCGATTTTGAGGCGCTCGAGAAGTTGCGCCGACTGGCCTTTGCCGAAAAAGTGCCCGAGCCGAAGCGGCCGGAGCAGATCGAACTGGAGCTCGACGAGGCCGATGCCGCTGTTGACTGAGACGAAGTGGAAATTCCGCTACTCGCATGAAGACGGCGACCTGGTGGAGCTGTTCTACAATCCGGCGCTGGCCTGTGCGGTGGAGTACTGCCGGACGACGGGCTACTTCTCGGCCGATGCGCTGGCGCTGGCGGCGCGGGGCTTGCACGGTCTTTTCGCCAATGAAGGGCGGATGCGGCTGGTGGTGGGCTGCACGCTCGACCCGGACGAGCGTGAGGCGATCGAGACGGGCTATGACCTGCGCCAACAGATGGAGCGGCAGCTTGCCGCAGCCGATCTGACGCCACCCGACGAGCATGCCCGCCAGGGGCTGGAGCTACTGGCCTGGATGGTGGCGCACGGACACCTGGATGTGAAGGTAGCCGTGCCCGTGGACGCCGAAGGCCGGCCCGCGCGCGTGCCCGGCATCTACCACGCCAAGTTCGGGATTATCGTCGATGCCGAAGGCAACACGCTGACGTTCTCGGGTAGCATCAACGAAACCGCCGGCGGTTGGAAGAACAACTGCGAGAGCTTTCACGTCCACTGCGCCTGGCTGAGCGAGACCGAGAAGGCGCACGCCGACGAGGAGATTGAGGCGTTTGCCAAACTGTGGGATAACCGTTCGCCGGGAGCGCGGGTGTTCGACTTTCCCGAGGCGGCCCGGAAGAAGCTGCTTGAGTATCTGCCGAAAGACGATCGCCCGGTGACGCCGCCGCTTCTGCGCCGCGAAGAGCCAGCGCCGCCGGCCTATCGCCTGACCGATGATGAGTTCCGGCGCTGCGTATGGACCTTTGTGAAAGCAGCGCCGCAGTTGCCACACGGGGTCCGCACGGGTGAGGTCACCAGCGCCGTCGTGCCGTGGCCGCACCAGGTCCGCACCTATGTGCGCTTCCTTGAGCAGTGGCCCTGCCGTTTATTGATCGCCGATGAAGTCGGGCTGGGCAAGACGATCACTGCGGGTCTGATCGTGCGGCAGGCGCTGTTGGCGGGCTTGGCCCGGCGGGTGCTGATCCTGACGCCGAAGAGCGTGCAGATTCAATGGCAGAACGAGCTCTATGAAAAGTTCAATCTGAATGTGCCCATCTACGACGGTGCGACGCTGCGCTGGCGGGCGGCCTATGGCTGGACGGGGCCGCTGGAGCAGGATGTCGGACGGGATGAGTGGCAACAGCAGCCCATGGTGCTGGCCTCGAGCTTCCTGATGCGGCGCAAGGATCGCGTGCGGGAACTGCTGGAGGCCGAGCCGTGGGACCTGGTGCTACTGGATGAAGCGCACCATGCCCGTCGGCGCGGCGCTGGAACAGAACAGGAGAAGGGCCCGAATGCGTTGCTCAGCCTGATGTGGGAGTTGGCGCCACGCTGCCAGAGCCTGCTGCTGCTGACCGCCACGCCGATGCAGGTGCACCCGGTGGAGCTGTGGGATCTGATGGCGCTGCTTGGGCTGCCGCCGAAGTGGGCGGTTGATCCGCATGCGTTTCTGAAGTACTACGAGGCGATTCATGGCAACCCATCGGCGGAGACGCTGGACTGGCTTGCCGAATGGTTCCGTGACTGTGAGTCCTACTATGGGGCGTTGAGGGATGAAGAGATTGCTGAGCTGACGCCCGGGCTTTCCGCGATCAAGCGGGCCAAGGTGATTCGGGCGTTGCGGGAGCCGGCGCAGGCTCCGCGCCGAATGCTGGACCCGGAGTCTCGGCGGGCGGTGCTCGGCCTGCTGAAGGCCTGTTCGCCGCTGCGCTGGCGCATGGTGCGGCACACGCGGGAGCTGTTGCGGGCCTACCGCCGCGCCGGCAAGCTGGACCTGCCGATTGCCGAGCGCGAGGTGAGAGACATTGCCGTCGAGATGACGCCGGCCGAAAGCGCGCTGTATGCGCAGGTGGAAGACTACATCTCGGAGACCTATTCGAAGGCGGCATCGGACAAGCGCACGGCCATCGGATTCGTGATGACGGTCTACCGGCGGCGTCTGGCCTCAAGCTTCGAGGCACTGAAGCGCACTCTGAACGCGCGCCTGGAAAAGCTGGGTTTGAGCGAGGAGGACGTTTCGCTCGACGAGGCGGCCGATGAGGTGATGGCCCCCGAGGAAGCGGCCGAGCTGGCGGCATCTGCCGCGGAGTTGGAGGAGCGCGACCGGATTCTGGAGTTGCTGCGGGCTATTGCGAAGCTGAACACGGACACGAAAGCGCGCCGGCTGCAGGCCGAGCTGGTGAGTGTTTTTGCGCAGGACTCCGAGTCGGCGATCGTCTTCACGCAGTACACCGACACGATGGAATACCTGCGCGAGTTCCTGGCGCGGGAGATGCCCGACGTGCCGGTGGCGAGCTACTCGGGCTCAGGCGGCGCCTGGCGGGACGGCTCGGGCCGCTGGATTGCCTGCAGCAAGGAAGAGATCAAGCGGCGGTTGAAAACGGGGCGGGTGCGGCTGCTGGTGTGTTCGGACGCGGCCGGAGAGGGCCTCAATCTGCAAGCGGCGGGTGTGCTGGCCAATTACGACCTGCCCTGGAACCCGATGAAAGTGGAGCAGCGCATCGGTCGTATCGACCGGCTGGGGCAAACTCGGCCGCGGGTAAAGATTCTGAACTTTGCCTACAAGGACACGGTGGAGGCGGACGTCTACTTCGCCGTTGGGGAGCGCATCCAGCTCTTCCAGGGTATCGTGGGCAGGCTTCAGCCGATCCTGTCGAAGCTGCCTCGGCGTTTTGAGGAGGTGACTCTGGCGAGCCGCGAAGCGCGCGACGCGGCGCGGCAGCGGTTCCTGGCAGAGATCGAGCAGGAAGTGACGTCGGCAGCCGAGGCGCCGCTGGACCTGGATGAGGCCGCCCGCAGCGGGCTGGAAGTGCCGCCGCTGCCTGAGCCGCCGTACGATTTGGCGAAGCTCGACCACCTGATGGGCCGCGATGCGAGCCGCCCGGTCAATCTGGAATGGCGGCCTCTGGACGTGCGGACGTATGCCGCGCGCCTGCCGGGCATGCCGGAACCGGTGCGCGTGACGACTGCGGCCGAGGTGTTTGAAGAATCGGGCGACAGCCATCAGTTCTTCTCGCCTGGCGGGCGACTGTTTGAGGAGGTGCAGCGCGCGGCCGCAGGAACGCTGTTGAAAGAGCCGCAGCCGGGCGTCTGCTGGCTGTTGCGCGACCAGAGCGGCAAGCCGGCCGCATTCGTGGTGAACACCGCCGCCGGCTTCTGTCGTGCCGACACGCTGGACGCCCTCATGGTGCTCCTGGAGCGCCCCGGCGCCCCCGCGCCGTTTCCTGCGGCAGACTGGCCGGGGTTTGTGGCAGAGGTGGTGGTGTGAACCGGCTCGGCGCGCTTGGGAGATGACTTTGCAGCAGGCAGCCGGGCGCGTTCCGATTTTCGCACAGCTCGTGGTCAACAGGCATGATCGCCCCGATGGCGCAGCCGGGGCGGGAAGGGTGAAAAAATGCTTGAACCGCAATCTCCGGGCGCAGAGGCGGATTGAGGTGCTGCAATCACGATCTGGGGCGGCCTTTCTGTTGTGTCAGCCGGAAGCCGCGTTCCATTCCGGACGAAACAGACGGCGTCCCCAATGAGGGCGACAACCAAAGCGAGCGGAACGCGCGGCACGATCTCAGCAGCACACTGGGCTGACTTGTCGCTTGCATCTTGTGCTGCGTATGAGACGCAGTGCCACGCCAAGGGTTCCAGGGTTACGCCGTCGCACGAGCAGTCGGCGGGATGCGCTTCTGGGCTGCCAGCATGCTGGAGGCGGCATTCGGCTGGCGAGCCAAGGTGAGGCGCAGCGAGCCCCAAATGAATTCGCCACGGCGCCGGCCGATCCCTGTAGCGAGCCCCGATGTCGAGGCCGGATCTGGCTCGGGGCTGGCCGTGGTGGCTGGGTGGGGGAATGCCGCAGCGGGCCGGAGTGGGTGCTGATCGGCGAGCCTCCGTAGGCCGGGCCGACAGCGTCCCGAAAATCCGACATCCGAATTTGGCCAAAAGCTGCAGTTCGGAGCGTTGATTTTCGAGGATTTGCTGTTTTGGCTTCAATTCGGGCGGAACTAGTGCCGAAAATAGCACTTCCGGATGGGGTTCCGACTGCCGACTATTGCGCGAGCAGAAAGCGGCCAGTTGAGAGATGAATTCTTCCAGAACAGGGTACCTGTGATTTGTCTCGGCCGTGCCGGAGCCTGTCCAAGCCTGATGATGGATAACAGCAAGAGAAGCCCCTTTCGGAAGCCCCGGAGGGGCCTTGACCGCCGACCACCCGCTGCGGCTGACACAGGCGATGGTGGACGAAGCCGAAATGGCGATTGTTGCACGCGCTGGGAGGAGGGCCGATTCGGGCGAGCTGGGACATGGCGTTGCCGCGATTGGGCCCCCAGTCCGATCAGCTGTGCGTGCGGATCAGGGCCCGCTGTCGATCGCGGCCGGTTTTGGATGTTGCGGCTGCTCGAGCGCCACGCAGGTCGGCTGAAGCCGAAAGGGGCCTATCATCGTCTGACCGGGATGACATGGCCATGAAACCTTCCGCAAGAACGCGCGTTGCGCTCTACGCCCGGGTGTCGACCTCGGACCAGGGCCAGACGGCCGACAACCAGTTGCTTCCGCTGCGGGAGTTCGCGGCGCGGCAGGGCTGGCAGGTTGTCGACGAGTTCGTCGACGAGTCCAGCGGCGCGCGCTCGGACCGGCCGGCGCTGCGCGCCATGCTCGAGGCGGCCTCGCAGCGCCGGTTTGATCTGCTGCTGTTCTGGTCGCTCGACCGGCTGTCGCGGCAGGGGGCGCTCAAGACGCTCGAGCTGCTGGATCAGCTCTCCCGTTACGGCGTCGCCTGGCGCAGCTACACGGAGCCGTATCTGGACTCGGCCGGGCCGTTTGGCGAGGCGCTGATTGCGCTGCTGGCGTCGCTGGCGCGGCAGGAGCGGCTGCGGATCCAGGAGCGGGTGCGGGCGGGGCTGGAGCGGGCCCGGCGCGAGGGCAAGCGGCTGGGCCGGCCGCGGCGGGTTTTCGACCGATTTGCGGTGATCGAGTTGCGCCGGCGCGGGGCGAGCTGGCGCGAGGTGGCCCGCCGGCTGGGCATCAGCACGGGCACGGCGCGGCGGGTGTGGGCGGAGTGGCAGGCGCGGCGTGCCGAAAACCTGCTGGCCGTCGAAAGCGGGAGCTGAAACAAAACGGGCGGGTTTTGTCATGCGCATCCGGCCTGCCAGAAAGAGGTCTTTCTGACACGGGAAAGAGGCCTGGCGGGGGACATGCGAGGCCGGATCGACGCACGGTGTCGGCGACCGCGGACCTGAGGCCCCGTATACCGGCCGCGGGAGCCGGCGCAAGGGCCGGTGTCGGATCAGACTCCAAGCGCCGTGTTGTTCGCCGATGGCTGCCGATCGCGTCACGAGCACGCCGCCCGGCACGGATGGCCGAGGGGCAGGCGACAAGGACAGGTTCATCTGGCTTGCCCCAGTCCGCAGCTCTGCAGCCGGGTTTCGGCCTTCGTCGGCCGGGGCGCCGCGAAACGAGACCTGGAATCGGAAGTCGCAACTCGCCGCAGGGAGCCCCATTTCGGCCACGGAAACGGGCCTCCAGGGCGTTGTCGATTGGGGGCGAAGCCCGGACTGCGGCCCGTCTGGAGGCGATTTGCACGCAGCAACGGGCGAAAGCAAACTGCACTCGCGCCAGCGGCGCAGCGATCGCGCCTGGAAGGCGCCACGCCGTGCTGCCTGTTACCGCTGGGATGGCAAGACCCCACCCGTTCTGCGGTGGAGGCCGGCAAAAATGAAGCGCCGATTGCCGAAAGACAGAGTTTAGACAAACGCTGCATTTGGGAGCATTGATTTCGCGCGGCTTATCGTTTTCAGGCTCGCTTTTTCCCTCACAAGGCCGCCATCAGGGCTGCAGTTCGATTCTGCCAACGGGCCCATCGACCCGCCGGCGCAATCGGCCACATCAGACATTTCCTCCACGAATGCTGCCGCATCAGCCGGCGCAAAACGCCGTATCCGCACGCAAAAACGCCGCAAACGCCGGCAAAACCCTTGGCAAAATCGCCGCATCCGCCGCACAATGGTGGCAGAATGCAGGCCGTTGTGCGATCTATTTCCTTCATCGGTGAGGTGAAATATGCCGAAATCCAGGGATTATTACACGACTTCTCAGGCCGGCCGGCTGCTCGGCGTCAGCGACGACACCATCCGCCGCTGGGTGGCCGAGGGCCGCATCGAAGCGGAAACAACCCCCGGCGGCCAGATGCGAATTGCTGCCGCCGAGATCCGGCGTGTCCGTGCCGAAGGCAAGCTCCTGCCCCGCGCCGCGCCAGCCACGATGAGACTCCGGCCGGGATCGGAAGCGGCGCGCCTGGCCGAGCAGCTGGAGGCCGAAAAGCTCCGCCTGCGGCTCGAGCGCATGCGGATGCAGCGCGAGGAAGCCGAAGCGCGGCTGCGCGCCGAAGAAGCGCGACAGCGGCGCGAGCAGGAGGAAGCGCGGCGGCGGCAGCAGGAGCTCGAAGAGCAGCAGGAGGCGGCTCGTCGCGACCAGTGGCAGCGGCAGCAGTGGCTGGATCGCGCGGCCCGGCGGTTTGCTGATCTGCCCCCGGAGCCGCGGCTGGCGGCGATGGAGGTCTTCGAGCGCCGTCTCAGCGCCCTGAATCCGCTTCCCGGCGACGAGTTTCTCAATCGGCTGCTGGAGGCGGTCGAGCAGGCAGCGCGGTGGCCGCTGCGCGTGGCCGAGCAGGACCGGCGGCTCCTGGAGCGGCTGCTGGGCGAGCACGGGGAGCTGGCGCGGGATTCTCGCTATTCGGCTCTGCGCGATCAGGCGTTGACGGCGATGCACGAGGCGTTGCGGCAGCTGGAGCTGGAAGCGCCGGTGCCGGTGCGCGAGGCGGCGGCGCGGCGGGCGCTCGCGCCGGTGCTGGAGCGCTACCAGTTGCAGAAGCTGGCCGAGGAGCTGGGCAAGCGTCTGGAGGACGCGCTGCGGCGCGCGGGCGCAACGGGCGGCGAGCGGGAGCAGGCGCTGGAGGTGTGGCGCGTGCGGAGCGCGGCTGCAAGCAACGAGCCAGCGCTGCGCGAGCTGGCGGCAGGCATCGAGGCCGAATGTCTGGCCCGGGTGCGCGAGCGGCAGCAGGCCGAGCAAGCGGCGAGGCAGCGGCAAATGGAGGAGTTTTCGCAGCGGCTCGAGCAGTCCCATCTGCGCAGCCTGGCGCGGATCCTGCTTCTGGATCAGGTGCCGCACGTGCTGCGGAGGCTGGAGCGCGGTGGTGACATTGAGTTCGGGGGCGAGCGGGACTTCCACGGGACGTGTCGAGCGATTCAGACGCGGCTCGAGGAGGCGGTGTTTGATCTGCTGCGGCAGGGGGCCGAACCTGCCGAGGCCGGCACGCAGAAGCGGGTAGAGGAGCTGATCCTCGAGGCGGTGGAGGAGATCGTGGAAGACGTGGATGACGACGACGAGTTCGACGACTGACGACGGTGGAATGCAGGCGCAGCGGGTCGGAGCGTCGATCCCGCGCAGGGGGATTCGAGTTCCCGGTGACGGGAGTCGTCTGGCGCCAATCGGTGTGTCGCGTGCTGAGTGCCGGATTCCGATACGCGATGCCCGGCTGCGTTGTCACGAAGTCCGGAAGCAAGCCGGGAGGCGGGGCTGACCACTCGCAGCCGTCGCCTGCGGTGGCGAATCGAGCCTCGGTGCGGAAGCGCGTCAGGCGCTCCGCAGCCCGGTGCCGCACAGCAAAGAGCATTTCCGAAGCGCATGCTCAGTGAGCCTGCAGCAAGGCGATCTGCGGCAACAGCCTGCAGAGGCATGCCGCAGCCACAGCGAGCCGGCATGAAGGACGGTGCGAGAAAGAACGCCGGTATTGCCGGCTGCTGAATCAACACTCCGCAGCGGAGAAATGCGCTTCGGCAGCCCGTCAAACGAGATCCGACGTCTCGATGCCGGCCATCAGCTTGCCGCTTCGGCATCCGATGCCGGATTTCGGTCTCCATCTCTGGCAACCGCCCTCAGCCCGGCGCGTCGGGATCCGTTGCGGGAGTGCAGCTTGTGTCATGGCCATGACTTCCCCGCTTTGCGCATCGGGACACGCTGCCGGGCGGCCACCGCCCTGTCCGGGCGCCAGCTTTGGGTTTCTCGCCTCAGGCCAGGCGGCAGACTTTTGGCACTGCGCATTGGGAGACGCTTTTTCCGGCTCCGCGAGAAACACCATCAGCCCCTTCCCGTTCTGGGTGCTGGCACACGCCGCTGGGCGTCGGCGTGGACCACCTGCTTGTCGCCTTTCGGCTTTGCGCATCGGGACACGCTGCCGGGCGGCCACCGCCCTGTCCGGGCGCCAGCTTTGGGTTTCTCGCCTCAGGCCAGGCGGCAGACTTTTGGCACTGCGCATTGGGAGACGCTTTTTCCGGCTCCGCGAGAAACACCATCAGCCCCTTCCCGTTCTGGGTGCTGGCACACGCCGCTGGGCGTCGGCGTGGACCACCTGCTTGTCGCCTTTCGGCTTTGCGCATCGGGACACGCTGCCGGGCGGCCACTGCGCCAACTTCAGGTTTCGCGCATTGGAGTCTGACGCGGACGCTTGGCTCCGTGCATCGGGAGACGCTGCGGCAATGGTCCTCCAGCGTCGCGCTGCGGAAGACGTGGCCAGAGGCCGCTTCTCCTCGTTGCGACGCCCGGATTGGGGAAGTACGACATCGCTCTCGGCGAGGAAGACGTGGCCAGAGTCCGCTTCTCCTCGTTGCGACAGTCAACCGGCAATGAGCCTGGCAACACGCTGCTGGAGTTCTTTCCGCCCCGCTAGCACAGGGTTCCGGTGTCGGAATGTCTTGCTTGCGTGCCCGGCCGTCAGGAGCGGTCGCCGGTGTGCTGATTTGGGTCGTGAACCAGTCGATGGAATCCCACCCGAAGGCATGGGGCCACCGCGGAGCAGAGCCCAGCCGCCGAGCGGGATGACGTCTCACCCGCAGGCATTGAGTGGCCACCGGCGCTCTTGCCCGGATCACGCTGGTGGCGTCGGACGGTTTCGGACAGTGGGGGGCGGTATTGCTGTCCGAAACTGTCCGAATCGCAAGCAAATGATAATGCACGGCTTATCGATCAGAATCGGCCCCTTCGGACAGTTCGGACAGATCGGGAGCCTACTTTCTTCTCTTTCTAATTGTCCCTTCTGTACAACTTTCAGGAGAAGAAAAAAAAGAAGAAGAATGAAAGAAGAAAATATAGCCGGAAAGACCGTCCGAACTGTCCGAAACCCGGCGGCCAGACGGATATCTCTCCTCCCTGCAGCAACTTACGCTTCGGCCAGTTTCGGACAGCAATGCGCCCACCCCTCCGTCCGAATCTGTCCGACGTGGAAGCTGAGACAGAACTCCGCCGCAATTCGTCACGAATGCTGAAAATATCGGCTTCGCTGATTGTCTGGGAAGTGGGGCTTCTCTGCTGGATTTCATCACCGCAAGCGGCGTCGGCCCTACCACGGGCATGCAGAGGCTCTGAAAGCCGCGAGGGCACTTCAACAAGCCAGTTCGAAAGATCGTGGAAGCCGCACCAAGCCGAGAGCCCAGGTTCGATCGCGAGCCGACTGCGATGTTCTGTCCTGTTTTTGCGCGTTGGAGTGACGAGCTGCTTGTCGGTGTCGGACTGGAGTCTGCCTCTGCTGCTGATTGGAATCATCCGCGGAGCCTGATCCAGAGTCTGCAGTGTAAGCGACCGCGACTCGCCATCGGATGCCAAAATCAGGGCCCTGAGGCAACTCCCAGCCCGGCCATCGGGTCGCGGCAATATGGCGCCGCGTCCAGGATAGCATCGGCAATCTCGCGCTTCCGAGTCGACTGCGCGAGATCCGTTCTGATGGCGCATGAGGCCAGCGGCGAACGGACATGAGATGGTTCTCACGACTCACTGCTGATTCGTTGTGGAGTCCCGGGATGATCCAGGAGCTCGGTCCAGGCGATGGGACTCAAAGCGATCAGGAGGAACAGAATGCGGAGGAGACGTTCCATGGAGAGGGTTCCGCGGAAGTTGACGGCGCTGGAAGTGTGCGCGAGTGCAGCATCGATGCTGCACTCGATTTTTGACTGCAAGCCATTGATAGGATTTGTGTTATTGCCAATTTCGGGCGAGTGCCGTGTGCAGCATAATAGATGGAGAATTCAGGACCCGGCCCGAAACTTCTATATCTTATGCTGCACACGGCACTCGCCCATGATTGCCCATAAGCCGTTTCGGCAGAACAACTTATCCCCCAAAACACCCATGCTGCACTCGTGCTGCACTCGACTTCTGCAACTGCTCCACCCCGGACCGCTGGCCAGAAAAGCGCACCCGGAAAAACGTCTGCGGATGGCCGCCCGTCGCAGGCACGCGCACGGCAATCTCCCCGAATCCCAGCCGCTCGGCGTCAGCAAAAAGCTGCGCGGCTTCGGCCGCTGACCGGACCCCAGCGATGTGCCGCGAATACACCTCTCGCGCAGAGATCTCGCCGCCGGCTTCCGCCGCGGCCCTCGCCAGCCGCTTGCAACGATCGAGGTCGACTCCCGCACGCAGGATTTGCAAGACTCGGTGAAAGCTCTCGAGCGCAAAATCGGCCAGAAAGTAGGCTCCCCAGAGCGGCGCTTCATCCACGACGTCGGGGTCAGCTCCATCCGCCACGGCCGCCTCGTGAAGCAGCAGCGCGAGCCGAGCCAACAGAGAAACGAGTTTGGGGCCGTACGAGCAAAGTGCGGCATCGCCTGCCGATTTCGCGCTCTCACGCAGGTCGGCGGCCAACTGCCGAAAGAGCTCTCCGGCCGACGGGGAGAACTTCCGTAAAACCAGATTCGACTCGCGATTGTAGGCCGTACCTCGGAGACGGGCCATCTTCTCGATCAAGTCTTCGTAGGCGCGCCTGACCTCGGGTGGGCTCGGCGACCCTGCAGAATCCGACGTCTCCCGGGCAAGGAAAAACAAAAACCGCTGCGGTAGCCCGTCGTTCAGCAGCGGTCCGCTGCCGAACGCGTTCAACCGCTCCGGCACAAGGCCGCCAACGATGCTCAGCAACGGATCTCTCACCTCGATGAGCTCGGGCCGCCGCGGCCCCTGCGACCGCTGAACGCGGGTAATCTGGAACGACCCGACTCCCCACGCGGAGCAGTAAAACTGCCGGTCGGCGCCGCGGCCGCCGCGGTACGCGCCGAACCCTTCAAACAGCGCCGAAAGTTCATCGGCGTGAAGTAGCACGCCGCGCGGCCGATCGCGCAACAGGAGCGCCAGCGCCTCCGTGGTCGCCTCGGCCACGACCTCGCACTGTGACCGGTCCTGATTGAGCTGACTTGCCAGTCGGCGGGCAGGCGCCAAGGCCGCATTCAGCGCCGGCGTCTTGCCCGAGCCCGAGGGCCCCACGAGCGCGATGTACAGCGAGGGCCGCTCCACCCAGCCGGGCTGGATTTCCAGGCCGCGCGTCGAGCCGACGGCGAACGACATGGCTGCCAGCGCGCCACCCGCCGCGAACTCGACCGGGCAGCCGACAGCGTGTGCAACGGCCTCGGCAACTGCGCCTATGGCAGGCGGGAGCGCACTGAGGGGAAACTCGGGAGGCGCCCAAGTGGCCGGCGACAAAAACCCTGTGGTATACTTATTGTCAGTCATAGAAATCTCCTTTCGCCCGCCGTCGGCGGGCATTTTTTTCTTTGATCGATCAGGCGACCGCGTCGGCAGAATTGCGCAGATCGTTCCCCGCCGGATTGAGCAGATTGCCAGGAATAAAGTAGCGAACCGCGCGTCCGAACCGCGCCCAGATGGGCGCATCTGGAGCGCGGCGACCGAGCTTCCGCTCGCGAAGCCGCATGTTCGCCAAGCCCTGTTCGCTGAGGCCGAAAATTCGCGCGTACTCCCGCGCGGTCACCCAACGACCGCCAAGAACATCGTCCATGCCCACAATTTACCGGAGATCCTGTCAAATAAATCCATCACATAAATCGCGGAATGACTCAAAATATCCGGATTTATTTGACCACCACACCTGGTTTTTCACAGCAATCGCGGGCTTGCCACGGGACAGCGGCCGTCGAGCGTCTGATGCTCGCGCCTCGATCCACGGGGCGATTACTGCTCTGACGCTTGATGATTGACCTCGCGCCAAGATGAGCGCTACAGGGTGAAACCGGCCACTGGTTTCAGCGTCAGCAACGGCCTCGAGCTTGCCACACGGCTATCACTTGGGCGCTGGATCCACGAGATTCTGGCGTGGGATACCTGTGCATGAAGACATGCAAAGAGCATTGCGGGGGCCAAGCCGATTCAATGCTGAGGTCTTCGCTCCGGCTCCGGAAATCGGATCTGCTGTTTTTCTGATCGCTTTCCCTCAGCCAGCTTCACGGCAAATCGCTTCGACCACTGATTGAGATTGCTGCGCACTCTGTGAAGGACAGCCTCGTCTATCGCTTGCCCGGGATACATCCGCCGCGCGATCTGAACCATGTTGGCGCCTTGCCGCTTCATCTCGAGCAGCTGCTGTTTCTCAGCATCGCTGAACTTCACGGGCCGGCCTCGCCGCCGGGATCTCGGAACCTCTTCTTCAGGAGCCGGCTCAACTTGCATCGGATCATTTCCCGAGGTCTTCATCGGCAGGCCGGAGCCGGGCGAATCCATCGCGACAATCAATTCCAGCTCCTCGCGCAACTCATCCATCCTGAGTCCCCCACCCCGGCAAAGAGACAGGCGCTCGAGTCTGTCCCGCAAAGGGTCGCCGGCGGACAGGATCTTGAGGGCCCGTCGGATCTGCTGATGCAGGATCGCAATCCCCTGCTTGAATTCTCTCCATTGGGCATCCAGCAGATCCGCCTCCAGCTGTTGCCCTTGTGTCTGCCCCAGATCCTCTTCTTCGCTTGCGGTGCCAGTTGTGGCGGCCGGCCCGGTCGTGGCGCGATGTTTCCCCCTTTGCGCTTTCCTGACCCCGGCGGCCTTCGCCGGCCCCTGTTCTGCCGCGTCGCCCTGCCCGCCCGTGTTCACCATCCAGCGCGCTTCGGCCAGCTTCATCAGCCTCTCGGCCACTGCGTCCGCATGCGCGATCTCTGCCAGCAATCGAAGAGCACGTTCCCGCAGCGCGGTGACTAGCTCGGCTCTATTCGGCACCGACAAGATCTTTATCCTCCCACGAGAGAATGCGCGCATAGGCTTCCGCCACCGCTTCCATCAACGGCCGCGTCGCCTCCACCAGCAGCGAAGCCGTGATGTAACGCTGGCTGACGTCCGCCATCAGACTGTGCCCCAATGCAATTCGCGCCAGGTCGGGCGTCGCCCCCGCCTCGGCCAGACGCGTCCGCATCGTGTGTCGAAGATGATGAGCGGATACCACGCCCCGCTTGTCGTCTCTCACCGTTGTGATCGGCTGACCCTCGAGCACCGGCGACGGAAATACCCAGCCCTCCGCAGTGGGCGGGCATTGCCGCTTCCATCTTTGCAGGACATCGATCAGCCGCCTGGACGCGGCCACGCTGTACGACCGGCCGCCTTTGGCGACGGCAAACCGAATCACGCCCCGCTCCAGATCCACGTCGTTCCAGCGCAGATACAGCACACTGGCTGCCCGCGCGCCTGTCAGCAGCAGGGTCAGCCACATCACGCGCTTCATCGGCCGCAGCCGCTCTACGGCGTCCCACCACGACCTCAGCTCATCGTCACTCAAAGCCCAGTCGCGAGGTCTGGGCGTCGCAATGTCTACGGCCACCGTCGGCGGCGGCGGCAGATCCGTCTGAACACGCGCCGCGTAGCGGTAAACGGCGCGCAACGTCCGGTAGACGCTCGATGCCGTTGCGACGCCGTGGTGCCGGGCGATCGCGTGGTAGCGGGTTCGAACGTCAGCGCGGCTGTTGCCCAGGTCCTCCAACGTGCGCCCCTTCCAGTCGCTCAGGTAACGGTCCAGATGCTCCCGATACAGCTTCTGGGTCTTCGGCGCGAGGTTCTTTTCGTTCAGGTACTGGCCCCACGCCGCCTCAAGCGTTACGCGGCCGTCCGGCGGCGCGGGCTTCAGGTCGCGCCAGATCTTTTGAGCTTCCCGCCGCGCCTGAGCAAGCGTCATGGTGCCTAGCACCCTCTGGACAAGCCGGCCATTGACCTTGCGCTGTACCAAATAGCTTTTCGTCTTCGCCCGGCACCGAATGTACAATCCCATCGAGCCCTCAATTCGCCAGGTGCCGCTGTTGTAGGGGAGCGAGTCGATGGCTGCCTGAGTGGCCCTCACCGTTTTGGCACGACGCCTGTCCGCTCGGCTCGGCATCGTGATGATCTTTGGTCTGGCTTCACTCACTTCTTACCTCCTGCTGATGGTCCGCAAATCGAATTCCACTGCAGTTTTGGCCAGGAGCAACTAACTTGAGTTAGCTGCGAGTCAGTGGGGAAACGGGTCATACTGCGGGTCATACTGTTTCCGACATTATCGGCGATTATCGACGAGGAAGCAAGGTGAGCGTAAGTGATAGTTCCTAAATATGTTGTAGTTACAGCCGAGGACGAGCGAGGAGGTCCTTTCGGCTGACTCTTAATCAGTAGGTTGGAGGTTCGATTCCTCCCGCGCTCACCATTCCTGCTTTTTTCCTGGCTCCTCTGCTCCGGTCACATTCCGGCTGCCATAATGAAGTTGGTGACTGAGCAGCCATCCGCAGTTGAGGAGCTGGTGCTCCGGGCCGGACGCAGGCAGCTTGCCGCGCTGATCATGGAGGAGGCCTGCCGCGCCGCGGCCGCCCTGTTCCTCTTCCTCGCGCTTCTTCTGGTGACGGGCGTCGGCGTATTTCATCCCGCCTGGATCGCCGTGCCCGCGGCAGTGGCCGCGGCGTGGGCCGGATGGCGAGTCTGGCGCCGGCGGCCGGATCCCTATTGCGTCGCTCAGGCGGCGGACCAGGGTCTCGCGATGCGCGATCTGCTGGCGACCGCGTGGTATCTGCGGCGGCAGGGCGTGGCGCCGAGCGCGCTGGTTCCAGTGATCGAAGAACGGGCCGAGAGCGCCTGCGCGGGCGCCGACGTCCGCCGCGCTGTTCCCCTGTGGCGCTGGAACCGCCCGGCGACGGCCGCAGTGGCGGCGTTCGCCCTGGCGGCCGCGCTGTTCGTGCTCCGCGTGGGCATCCTGCGCGGCTTTGAGCTGCGCGCACCGCTGGTGGCGGTCCGTTTCGACCCGCTCACCGGCGCACCGGTACCGCCGAATCCGCAGCCGCGCACTCCGGTGAAGAAGCTCGACTTGCCTGGTTTCCGCGTGGAAGAGAACCCTTCGGCACTGGAAGAGGATCCTTTCCCGGCCGAGGCCTTGCGGACCGCGGATGCGCAGAATGGGGCGGCCCCGGCGCCCGAGGGACTGCGGCAGGCCACTTCGGGCCGCGCCCGGACCCAGGGCGAGACAAGCGCAGATCGAGAGAATTCGGCGCCCGATGCCGACGGTGCGGAACCGGAGAACACATCCGACAACCCGGGCGACTCCAGGGCCGCGCAGGAGAGGACTTCGCCTCCGCCGAAATCGGACTCGCTGCTCGACAGGATGCGCGACGCCTTGGCCAACTTGATGGACAAGTTCAAACTGGAGCTTCCCCCGGGCGACGGCTCGCGCACGACGGCGCAGAACCAGGCCCGGAAGGAGTCCTCGCAACGCGAGAGGGGCCAGCCGCAGCCCGGCAGGAAAGGCGAGCCGGGCCGCGAAGGCGAGATGCAAACCGGCCAGCAGCAGGCGGCGGACTCTTCGCGACAGGCGAAAAGCGAGCAGGCCGGCCGGCCGGATGCGTCATCGCCGAACGAGAAGAGCGGCGTGGGGCGGGAGGAGGGCCGGAAAGAACTGGAGCTGGCCGAGCAACTGGAAGCGTTGGGCAAGCTCGATGAATTAATTGGCAAGCGCTCGCTGAACGTGCAGGGCGAGGTGATGGTGGAGGTGACGCATTCCAGGAATCAGTCGCTGCGGACGCCGGTCGTCGATCGCAGCGGCAACCGGAGCGACGCCGGCACGGAGCTGGGGCGGGACGAGGTTCCTTTGCGTCTTCAGCCTTATGTACAGCGCTATTACGAGCAGGTACGCCGGACCGGAACGGGTGGGAAGCGGCCCTGAGTCGCAGGGGCCGTTTCCATGATGAAGGTGCGGCGCAATCGGGAGCCGCTCATGGGGCAGCGGGTGGGGGGCCGGCGTATCGCTCGACACAGGCATAGAGATCGGCGGGCTCGACCGGTTTGGCGAGGTAGCCGTTCATGCCGGCCTCGAGGCAGCGCCGCGGTTCGTCATTGAGCGCATGGGCCGAGACGGCCACGATGGGGACGCTGGCGAGCTCGGGCAGGGAGCGGATCAGGCGGGTGGCTTCGAAGCCGTCGAGCACGGGCATCTGGAGATCCATGAGCACGAGGCTGTAGCGTTTTAAGGCCATGCGCTGCACAGCCTCGGCGCCGTCGTTGGCGACATCAACGGTGTATCCGCGCTTGCGGAGGAAGGCCACGAGGATCCGCTGGTTGATGGAGTTATCTTCGACGACGAGCACGCTTGGGGCGGCCTGTTCGTTCTCCTGGCGATCCAGTGTCGCCGGCGACTTCCGGTGCGGCCCGCAACGGGCAGCGTCCGCAGGCAGCTCGCCTGTCTTCGGAATGGAAGCCCGCGCCGGGCTGACATCTTCCATCACCCTGGCTCGACTCAAGGCGCAGGCGGCCCCGCTCCAGGCGCTCATGCAGACACCCCCATCGATTCGCTGACTCTACACACCGGCTATGTGCCGGCATGCCGGCGGCATCGGCCGCCTATGGGTTCTATCGGCGGCTTTGCCCGAGACTTGAGCAAAAATCTGGAGCGCTCTCACCAGCGCAGGGGCAGGGAACGCGGGCGCACGCCGGTGGCGTCATGGACGGCGTTGGCCATGGCCGGAGCCACGGCCACGATGGGCGTCTCGCCCGCGCCGGCGCTGGGCAGGTCCTTGCGGTCGATCAGGATCACCTCGAGTTTCTCCGGCAGGTCGCGGAAGCGCGGGACGCGATACTGAGAGAATCGCCCGTTGGTCACGCGGCCGCTCTCGAAGAGGATCTCCTCGCGCAGGACGGCGCCAAGCCCCATCAGGATGCAGCCCTCCACCTGCGAGCGCGTGTTCCAGGGGTTGAGGATCGCGCCGCACTCAAAAGCCTCGACGATTTCGATCAGCCGCACGGTGCGCGTCTTCGGCTCGACTTCCACTTCAACACAGGCGGCCACGACGGAGTTCTTTTCCGTCCCGCAGGCGAGGCCGATGCCTCGGTGGGGCGGACGCTTCGCGGCGCGGCGCCGCCGCCAGCCGAATTTCTCGCACGCGGCCATCAGGACGGCGCGGATGCGGTCATTTTCGAGATGCGCAAGGCGGAAATCGAGTGGGTCGGCGCCCGCCGCGGCGGCGAGCTCGTCCATGAACGCCTCCCGGGCGAAGTGATTTGCGGTGGCGGCCAGCGTGCGGTAGCTGCCCTGGCGGAGGGGCGAGTCGCAGGCGACGTACTTTTCGCGGCGCTCGGGGATCGAGTAGGGCGTTTGCAGACCCGCAGCGCCCGAGTTGTAGTTGGTGAACTGCCAGGCGCGGATCCGGCCGGAGTCAAGCACGGCTTCCACGTCGATGAGCGCGGCGGGGCGGAAGTAGGCCCACTGGAACTCCTCCTGGCGGGTCCAGCGGACCTTGACGGGACGGCCGGCCTCCCGGGCCAGGCGCGCGGCTTCCAGGGCCGCCTCGCCGGTATGTTTGCCACCGAAGCCCCCGCCGAAATCGGGCACGATGACGCGGACCTGCTCCGGCGCGAGAGAGAAGGCGCGCGCGAGGTCCGCGCGGACGCCGAAGGGGTTGCTCGTGCCGGTCCAGACGGTCAGGCGGCCGCCGTTCCATTCGGCGACGGCGGCGCGCGGCTCAAGCGGCGCGTGCTGGACGTAGGCAGTGCGGTAGGAGGCCTGGTGAGTGCGGCCTTCAAGCGGCCCGACTTTTTCTTTCGCGGTGGCGCGGAGGTGATCAAACAATTCCGCATGAGAATGTTTCTGTCCGCCGGACCAGCGCGCGGTGGCAGCCATCGCTTCCAGCGCCCGGCGCGCTTCGAAGGAAGTGCGCGCGGCACAGCCGGCGAAATCTCCGTCGCGCACGGCGGTGACCGCGCCCGCCCTTCTGGCGGCCTCCAGATCCACGGACTCGAGCCGCGCCCCCCAGGCGGGCGGCCGGAGGACGCAGCCGTAAAGCATGCCCTCGCGCACGATGTCGGAAGGATAGCGGTGGGCGCCGGTGACGATTTCGCGGGCGTCGGTGCGCCAGTGGCCGTGGCCGAGGATCTTCCATTCGCCGGGCTCGCGCAGGCGCGGGTTGTCGATCGGCCGTTTTTCGGCCGTGAGCCAGCCGCGGGCCGCGGCGGCGGCGCGGCGCACGGCGGGAACGGTCTGCGGGGTGGTGCGGCTGCCGGCGGTGAGCCAGTCGTCGGGCGTGCGGTCGGTGTCGGCCAGCACGACGCGCACGCGTTCGAGCGGGACGCCGAGCTCTTCGGCGGCGGCCATGGCCAGCTCGGTGCGCGGTCCCTGCCCCTCCTCCACCTTGCCGCTGAAGACGGTGAAGATGCCGTCGTCGCCCAGGTGGATGCGTGTCTCGACGCTTTCCGCCGTTTGCTGGCCGCCGGCGTCGCGCACCCACACGGTGAGCAGCCAGCCCGAGCCAAGCGTGCCGAACCATTGCCGCCGGGTGATTTCGAAGCGGTACAGCGGCGGCTCGAAGAGCTCGAAGCGGTCCGGCTCGGCCGTTTCAGTCCACGGCATGGATCACCTCCTGCGGCACAGCGCTGCCCGCGCGGCGCAGCCGCGCTGCCAGCTCGACGGCGGCGACGATGCGCGGGTAGCCGCAGCAGCGGCAGAGGCTGCCCTGGAGCGCGTCCAGGATCTGGGCGCGGGTGGGAGCCGGGGTCTTTTCGAGCAGCGCCACCGTGCGCAGCACCATGCCGGCCGTGCAATAGCCGCACTGCATGGCGCCCTCGCGCACGAAGGCCTCCTGCACCGGGTGGAGCCTTCCGTTGCGGGACAGCCCCTCGATGGTGGTGATCCGGCGGCCGGCGGCGGCGCGGACCGGCGTGATGCAGGAGAGCACGGGCGCGCCGTCCAGCAGCACGGTACAGGCGCGGCACTGGCCCTCGCCGCATCCGTACTTCGTTCCCGTGAGTCCGAAATCCTCGCGGAGCACTTCCAGCAGCGGACGCTCCGCCGGCGTGTCCACCTCCCGCGGCTCGCCGTTGACGGTGAAACGGAAGACAGCCATGGCGCGACTCCCTGTGTCCATGCTATGCGAAAAGCGGCTTCGGCGCGAGATCGCACCAGTAGCCGCTGTAGGGAACGCGCCGCGCAGCGCAACGTGCGCCGCTCGTAAGATTTTGCCATTTGACACGGGCGTGAGGCCAGACGTATCGTATCGGCGTAACTCTTCTTCCGGCCTCTCCGTATCGTCTGCCAGTACTCCTGCGCCGCGGATCTCTGTCTGCGCAGAGAAAATCCATGCCGGCGGCGCTGCCGTTGACGGGGATCGGATGGAGTTCAGGAGCAGCGCCGTGAAGTTTTTCCTCGGTTCAATCTGCACTTTATTTTTCCTGGTTGCGGCAGCGCAAATCCCCGCGGGTCAGTGCAGCGCCGGAATGGAAACAGTGGCCGGCCGGGCCGGGCTCGGCGACGGCGGGGCGGCGGTGGATGCGCTGCTGCGGGAGCCGGCGGCAGTTGTGCTCGACCGCGAGGGCAACCTTTACATCTCCGACACGTTCCATCACCGGATCCGCAAGGTGGCCCCGAACGGCACGGTGAGCACTGTGGCGGGCACAGGGTATCCGGGGTGGGGCGGCGACGGCGGGCCTGCGGTTTATGGCAGCCTTTCCTATCCTTCGGCCCTGGCCATCGACCCGGCGGGCAATCTCTATGTCAGCGAACCTTTCGCCCAAAGAATCCGAAAAATCTCTGCCGACGGAAAGCTGACGACATTGGCGGGCACTGGACGGTTCGGCTTCGAAGGCGATGGCGGACCGGCGTTGAAGGCCCGGTTCAACGGCCCGGACGGGATCGCCGCCGACCGGGAGGGCAACGTGTACGTCAGCGATTCGTACAACCACCGCATCCGGAGAATTGATCCGGATGGACGCATCACAACGATTGCGGGAACGGGCGACCGCGGCTACGGCGGCGATGGCGGACCTGCCACAGCCGCAACGCTGAACTACCCCGGGGCGCTCGCCGTGGATCACGCCGGCAACCTGTTTGTGGCCGACACCCTGAACCAGCGGGTCCGGCGGATCGACCGGTCTGGAATCATTCAGACCGTCGTCGGCAACGGTTCGTTTGGCTATCCCCGAAACGGCGAGTTCGCGCTGGAGGCCGCTATTCCGTATGTCAAGGGGCTGGCCTTTGACGAAGCGGGCAACCTGTATCTGTCCTTTCCTTCGGATGGCCGCATCCGGATGGTGAACGGCAGCGGCCAATTGTGGACCCTGGCGGGAGATGGCAGCCTCGGTTTCAACGGGGACGGGAAGTTGCCGCTGGCGACGCAATTGGCGCTGCCCGGTGGCATTGCCGTCGACCGGATGGGCTCGCTCTACGTTGCGGATCAGCTCAATGACCGGGTGCGCAGGATCGTCCCGTATCGAAGTGTGACCACGGTAGCTGGCCGGGGCGCGGCCGGATTTGCGGGGGATGGTGGACCCGCTGCGGAAGCAAAATTATCCGGTCCCGAGGCGCTCGCGCTCGGCCCCGACGGGACGCTCCACGTGTCCGACAGAGACAACCATCGTCTCCGGGCCGTACTGCCGGACGGGAGAATTCAGACCGAAGCCGGCAACGGCCAGATGTTCCCGAGAATGGAGATGGCGCCCGCGCGCCTGGCGCCCCTTGCCTATCCGACCGGAGTGGTGGTGGATGCGCGGGGCAACGCGCTGATCGCCTCCAGACTCTACCATGCGATTTTCCAGTTGACGCTGACAGGGTCGCTCCTTCAGATCGCCGGCAATTCTTTGCCGTTGTATGCCGGGGACGGCGGCGATGCGCGGCAGGCCTCTTTCGCCGCGCCCCTGGGCATGACAATGGACCGGGAGGGGAACCTCCTCGTCGCTGACTCGATGAATCATGTCGTTCGCTGCATCACGCCCGGCGGGATCATTTCGACCGTTGCCGGCACGGGAGAGGCTGGTTATAGCGGGGACGATGGCCCGGCGACGGCGGTCCGGCTGAATCGCCCTTCGTCAGTCGCAGTGGACCGCCACGGGAACCTGTATGTGGCGGACTCGTACAATGGTGTGATCCGCCGGGTTGACCCGTCGGGTACGATCTCCACCGTGCTCGGCGGAGGCCTTCTTTCCTGGCCGATCGGCGTGGCGGGAAGCCGCACGCAGCTTGCGTTTCCTCGGGGCGTGGCGGTGGACCCGGAGAATAACCTCTATGTCTCCGACACCGGATATCATCGCGTGCTCAGGATGTCCCCGGAAGGGATGATCACGCTGGTGGCGGGAGGTCAATCCGGCAGCAGTGGGGGCGATGGCGGTGACGGGGGCCCTGCGATTGCCTCCCTTCTCCGTGAACCGGTGGGCCTCGCATGGGATCCGTCCGGTGTGCTCTATGTCGCCGATCAGGGCAACCACCGCGTGCGTCGCATCGACCTGCGCTGCGAACCCCAGCCAGCGGCCGTCGTGCGGGGCGCCTCATCCGAATTGCAGCTCTGGCTCGCGTCGGGCCCCGGGGCCTTTTCAATCCAGGGCGCCTATTCTGACGAAGTGAACCTGGCCAAAGACCCCTGGGGCCGGCTTGTCTTCGCGGCGCGAGAGACTGCTGGCGCTCTCAGGGTGGGTGTCCTCGACCCACGGCAAATGCGCGTAGTGGGATCGACCGGCTCTGACGGCGATTGGGCTGGCTCCCCGGCGATTGGAATCGGCCGGACAGTTTCCGGGCAGGTGCTGGCGCTCGTGTCCGGAAGAACGGCCTCAGGCGCTTATCGCCTCCTGAAGTTCGACGTGCGGCTGAACGAAATCCAGTCCGGCGAGGAGCTGGGTGGCTCGTTTCAGTCCGACCCGGCGGTTGCCGGGTGCACAGACGGGTCCGTCTACGTCGTGGGAAAGGATTTTGCCGGGATCTTGTGGAGCCGCAGATGGCTGCCGGACGGACGTTGGGAGGACTGGGTGCGAGGCCCGGCGGGGATCGCCGGTCAGCCCGCCGTGGCCTGCGGCGGAGACCAGGCCCTTCTCGTGGCTGCCCGGAATCAGAGGGGGCATCTGGTCTGGTGTCATCTGACCGGCAACCGCTGGACGGAGCCTGAACTGCTGCCTGGCGCCGGGGAGGGAGAGGCGAGGCTTGCCACAGGTTATCAGGTGGTCTGGCTTACGATCCTGAGCCCGGATGGAGTCCTGCGGTTGGCTCCGTTTCAATTGGCGATGATGGAATGGGGCAATTGGCAGGAGGCCGACCGGAAGTTGCGACTGGCAGCGCCGGCAGTTCGGGGAGGGGCGCTGGAAATCTTCGCTGTGAACGAGGGCGGTGAGATGTGGCTGTTTACGCCGGGCATGCAGCGGTGGACCCGGCTGGGTCAGGCGGGCGAGATCCGCGGACGCCTGGCCGCCGCACCGCGGTAAAGCCCGCCTGCGCCCGCATCACGCGCCGCGGCGGAGCACGGCGCGCAGGGCGATGGCGGTCTTTTCAAGCGCCGACAGGCGGACGCGCGCGGCCAGCACCTCATAGCCGCGCTCTTCGATGCGGCCGAGCAGCCGGCGGTAGATTTCGATGAGCGCCCAGAGCGCGTGCCGGCTGTCCGGGTCCACCATGCCGACCAGCGGCTCGGCTTCCCGATAGTACGCGCGGGCGCGCGCGGCCTCGAAGGCGAGCAGGCGCTGCAATTCCGCGGCCACGGCGGAGGCGCTGAGCATGGCGGGCGTGACGCCGAAGCGGGCCATGTCCTCGCGCGGCAGATAGACGCGCCCGTTCGCCGCATCCTCGCCGACGTCGCGCAGGATGTTGGTGAGCTGGAAGGCGATGCCGCAGCGTTCGGCCAGTTGCGGGGCGCGCGGGTCGGCAAAGCCGAACACGTGAATGGTGGCGATGCCGACGACGCTGGCCACCAGATAGCAGTAGCGGTAGAGCTCGTCGAAGGTCTCAAACGGGCGCGGCTCCAGATCCGAGGCGACGCCTTCGATCATCCCGTAAAGGCATTCCGGCGGGATGCCATAGCGGCGCACGGTGTCGATAAAGGCGGGCCATAGCGGGTGCGGCGGCGTGTCTCCGGCCAGCGCGCCGTCCAGATGCGCCCGCCACTGCCGCAGCGCGTCCAGGCTGGCGCGGTCGCCGTCGCTCAGGTCGTCGCACTCGCGCATGAACGCATACAGCGCGCACATGGCGCGGCGCTTGGCGGCCGGAAGAGCGAGGAACGAATAGTAGAAGTTGCGGGCGCGGCGGCGCGCCACGCGCTCGCAGTATTGGTAGGAGGATTCAAGCGCCGTCATGCCGCCCGCCGCCGCGCCAGCCGTGCCAGGCTTCCCAGCAGCAGCAGCGCGCGTTCGGTTTTGGAGATGGCCGGGCGCGCGCTGAGAACGTCGTAGTTCCGCGCGCGGATTTTTTCGAGTACTTTCATGCCACCGCGGCTAAAGAGGTCGATGTCGAGCGACAGCCGGCGGCTGACCAATTTGGCCAGCGGGAGGCCCTGTTCGAAAAGCGCCTGCGCGTAGTCGACCGCCTCTTTCATTGCCGCGCGGAAGGCGGGCGTGCAGCGTCGCGCGAAGAGGTCCTCCTCGCGGCAGCCGTGCCGTTGGAGCAGTTCCTGCGGCAGGTAGATGCGGTTCTTTCCGAGATCCACGGCGACGTCCTGCCAGAAATTGGCCAGTTGCAGCGCGCTACAGGTGGCGTCGGAGAGGCGGAAGCGCTCCTCGTCGCGGTAGCCGCACAGCATCAGCACCAGCCGGCCCACCGGGTTGGCCGAACGGCGGCAGTAATCGAGCACTTCTTCCCAGTTGCCGTAACGGTTGACGGTCTGGTCCTGGACGAAGGCATCGATGAGGTCTTCAAACGGCTGGCGGGGCAGATCGTGGCGGGCGATGGTCTCGGCCAGGGCGACGAAAACAGGGTGGGTGGCGGGCTGGCCGTCATAGAGCGAGTGGAGTCCGCTGCGCCACCAGTCGAGCAGGCGGAGGCTGTCCTGCGCGTCGCCGGTCTCGTCGCCGAGATCGTCGGCCCAGCGGCAGAAGGCGTAGACGTTGTAGAAGTCCTGGTGGAGCTGCTTTGGCAGCAGGAGCGAGACGACGTGGAAATTCTCGTAGTGATGCGTGGCCAGCCAGCGCGTGTAGAGGCGGGACTCGTCAAGGTTCCAGCGCCGGCTGGCGGCCTGCGGCGATCGGAGGAACGGGATCGGTTCCAGCAGCTCCACGCCTGCCATTGGAGGACGGTCAGGGAATGATGGCCGTCTTCATGTGGCCGTTGTGGCTCATGAGGTGGCGCAGCACGTCGAGCAGGTTCTGCAAGGGTTCTTCGCGGTTGACAAAATCGCGCGCGGCGATGTCGCCGCGGCTGACCACGTCGAGCGCCTTGCGGATGTAAGCGGGCGTGTGGTGGAAGCTGGCGATGCAGCGGATTTCGGAATAGTGCAGCAACTGGGTGTCGAGGGTGATCTTCGTGTCCGAGGGGCAGCCGCCGAAGAACTGGGCGGTGCCGCCGCGGCGCAGCAGCTTGGTGGCCAGCTCCCACGTCTCCGGGTTGCCGACGGCCTCGATGACGGCGTCGGCGCCATAACCGCCGGTGAGCCGGCGGACTTCGCTCACCACTGCGTCGGGGTTCGAGTTGATGAGCGCATCATGAGCGCCCATGCGCATGGCGCGCTCGAGCTGAGATTCCCGGCGGCCCAGCGCGATGACGCGCGCGCCGTACACCTTGGCGAGCCGGACGAACATCAGCCCGATGGGCCCCTGGCCGATGACAACGACGTGATCGCCCGGCCGCACGTTGGTTTCTTCCAGGCCTTTCAGCACGCAGGCCAGCGGCTCGATCAGCGCCGCGTCCTGATAGCTGAGGTGCGGCGGAATCTCGTACATGTTGCGCTGGACGATGCGCGCGGGGATGCGGATGTATTCGGCGTAGGCGCCGTTGTTGAACAGCAGGTCCTCGCAGTGGTTTTCCAGGCCTTTGCGGCAGTAAAAACAGTTCAGGCACGGGGCGGAGTTGGCGGCCACCACGCGCTGGCCGACGCGAAAATTCTCCACGTGCGAGCCTACCTTGACGATATCGCCCGCCAGTTCATGACCGAACAGCGCAGGGGGCACGATCATCCGGGCGTGGTAGCCCCTGCGGAACACCTTGACGTCCGTGCCGCAGGTCAGGGCGGCGCGCACGCGCACAAGGACGTCGCCTTTTTCAATGGAAGGAACGGCCACCTCCTCCACGCGCACCTGCTCGCGTCCGTAGAGTACGGCAGCCTTCATTTTTTTCATTTCTTCAACTCAACCTCTGTGGCTGAACGATGATCTTCAGGGACTCGCCGTCGGGATACATCGCTTTCCGGATCCCATCCCGGATGGCGGTCAGAGGCATGCGATGCGAGATCAGATCCTGCACGGGCAGTTCCCCGCTCATCACCAGGCGCGCCGATTCGGACTGAAGATCGATGGAGGCGCTGTAAACACCGAACAAAGTTCTCTCGTACTTGCAGATGTCGGCGCCTGACAACTCGATTCGTTCCGTTTCGGAGGTCTGGGCGAAAAACAATATTTTACTACCCGGGCGGGAGGCGGCGATAGCCTGTTCGACGACTCCCGGGGCCGAAGCGGCCACAAAGACCTGGTCAACGCCGCGGCCGGAGGTCCACTGACGGCAGCGGGCGGCAACGTCAGTTTCCCTCGGATTCCAGGCTTCGGCAGCGCCGAAGCGGCGGGCCAGTTCCAGCCGCCGCGGGATGGTGTCAGTGGCCAGAATGGTACAGCCGGCCCGCTTCAGCAGCATCGTGAACATCAGCCCGATGGGTCCCTGGCCCTGCACAAGGACAACGTCGTCCGGCCGCGGCGAGGCCTCCACAACGGCCTTAAGAACCGTATTCACCGGCTCGACGAGGCTTGCCACCTCGAAAGGCACGCCGTCGGGGATCTTCTCCACGCCGTCGCGGACGACCCAGTCCATCACGCGGACATACTGGCCGAAGCCGCCGCCGGCCGGCTCGAAGCCGGCGGTGATGCCCACCCTCTTGTACGTCTCGCACTGGGCGTAGAGCTTCCGTTCGCAGTAAAAACAGTTCCGGCATGGAATGTGGTGGAAAGCGACCACGCGGTCGCCGGGCCGGAACTTTGTCACTCCCTCGCCGACTTTCACCACCACGCCGGCGGTCTCGTGACCGTAGATGCGTGGGGGCGGCAGCAGGTCGTAGGCGACCTTCTTGAGGTCGGTATGGCAGATGCCGCACGCCTCCACGCGAACGAGAATCTCGCCGGGGCCGATCTCGGGCACGGGCACGGGCTGCACCTCGATGCGCCCGTTGCCGGTATACACGGCGGCCATCATCTCCCGGCCAATGTCAAAAGCGGCAGTGGACAAGAAAGTCTCCCAGGCACGCTGCGGCCCGCCGGCATGCGCCGCGGAACCGAAGCAGGGCTGTCAATTTACTAGGATGCAACAGAACCGCCCGGGTGATGCGCCATCTGGAAAATCGTCCTTCCGCATCCCGGAAGCGGTTGAAATCGAGAGGCAGGGGCTCGGCGGCGCCATCGCTCACTACCCGGACGCAGTAGAAGCTCGCGCCGCGCCGCGAGGCTTCTTCGGCGACGGCCGCGGCCTCCATATCGACGGCGTCCGCGCCGAGGGCGGCGATCCGGGTCTTCTCTTCCGCCGAGGCGGCCACGCGGTCCTGCGACCAGAGCGTTCCGGAATGAAACGGGGCATGGCAGGAGGGCAGCAGCGCCGGGTAGCGGCGCCCGGAAACGCCATCGGCCACTTCCCGCGCGATAAGGATGTCGCCAGGAACCAGACCGCTCCGCACCCCTCCACAGAATCCGGTGCTCAACAGCGCGCCGCGGCCGCCGCAAACCTCCAGCGCCGTCTGCGTCGCGCGGCGGGCCAGCCGCGGTCCGGGCCCGTGGGCAACGAGAATCCAGCGGCGGGCGCCGATCCGCGCTTCACGCGCGAACTGGATTGGCCACGGAAGCCTGCGCACGCTACGGGCGTGCTGAAGCAGGCCGTCGAACTCCAGCGGCTCGGCGGCGATGGCGATCACCGGTTCGGAGTCAACAGTATCCATGGTCGCGGAACCAGTCCACGGCGTGGCGCAGCGCCGTCTCGGCAGGGCCGGGGCGGTAGCCCAGCTCGCGTTCGGCCTTGGCGTGCGTCACCCACATCTTCTTCCGCGCCATGCGCACGGCATCGAGCGGGGCGCGCGGCGGCCGTCCGGTGAGCCCGGCCCAGGCGGTATTGACGAGCGCGGCGGCGAAGGCCACGCTCCAGGGCAGCCGCAGGCGCGGCGCGGGCAGCCCGGTGAGCCGCGACAAAATGTCGAAGATCTGTTTTAGCGTGAGATTCTCGCCGCCGAGGATGTAACGCTCGCCGGCGCGGCCGCGTTCGCAGGCGAGCCAGTGGCCCTCGGCCGCGTCGGCGGCATCAACGATGTTCAGGCCGGTGTCCACATAGGCGGGCATGCGGCCGCGGAGAAAATCGAGGATCGTCTGCCCGGTGGGCGTGGGCTTGACGTCGTGCGCGCCCACCGGCGCCGTCGGGTTGACGATGACCACCGGCAGACCTTCCCGCGCGGCGGCCAGCGCCTCCTGTTCCGCCAGCCATTTGGAGCGCTTGTAGTGGCCGGTCATGTCGTGGAGCGAGACGGGCGTGGTCTCATCGCCGAGGCCGCCTTTCACAAATCCTATGCATCCAACGGTGCTCGTGTAGACGATCCGCTCCGCGCCCGCCTGCCGGGCGGCCTCCAGCACGTTGCGGGTCCCGCCGACGTTGGACTCGTACATCTCGCGGGGGCGGGGCGTCCAAAGACGGTAGTCGGCGGCGACATGGAAAACGAGGCCGCAGCCTTCAGCGGCGCGGCGGACGGCGGCGGCGTCACGCAGATCCCCGGCAACCAGCTCGGCGTCGAGGTCGGTCACCGCCTTCGGGTTGCGCACCAGGGCACGAACCGGAATGCCGCGGCGCAGCAACGCCTGCGCCACGTGCCAGCCCAGAAAGCCGGACGCACCGGTGACAAGGGCGGGCTTCATCGGATGGCTCCTTGTTGTATCGTCACGCGGGGCGACATATCAGTCAGACGATCGATCCAGCCGTGCCCGCAGGGCCAGCAGCGGCCAGAGGGTGGCGCCGAGCGGATCCATCAGACAGGGAGCATACGCCACGCCGGCCAACGTCGGCCCGGAGGCGCTCCAGCCGCCTTCCGGGCGCTGGTTTGCCGCCAGCCAGGCAAAGCCGCGGCGGACGCTTTCGCTGTCCGTGTCGCCACCGGCCAGCAGGCCGAGCAACGCCCAGGCCGTCTGCGCCGGCGTGCTCGCCGCAGCCCGGAATTCGCCCGAGGGGCAGGATTCGGCTTCCTCACCCCAGCCGCCGTCGGCGTTTTGAATGGAGCGGATCCACTCGCCGGCGCGGAGCACCGGGGCCTCGCGGTCGTCGTAGCCGGCGGCACGGAGGCCGCGCAGGGCCATCGCGGTGCCGTAGAGGCGGCAGATGCCGCGCGCGGCGGGCCACCAGGCCTCCGCATGCTGCGATTCCTCGAGGTATTGAATGGCGCGCCGCACCGGCGGCGAACCACGCTCCTGACCGCAGGCGACCAGCGCTTCCACCACCGTAGCGGTGATGTCCGGGCTGGAGGGGTCGCCACCAGATGCGCCCCAGCCGCCGTCGTCGCGCTGCACGGCCAGAAGCCCGGCGACGGCCGTCTGCATCATGTCATCGGCCAGCGCGCCTGTGGAGCGCAGCGCCAGCAGCGCCCAGGCGGTCGTCTCGACGTCCGGTTCTGCGTGGAGGTCTCCGAGAGGCCAGCCGGCGCGGAGCCCGTTCGCACCGGGCATTCGAGATGGCTCGCGGAAACGGCTCTTGAGCGCAGCGGCGGTCCCGGCGGCACTGCTGCGCGCACCCCACAGGGCGAGCGCCAGAGCGGCCATTGCGGCGGTGCGGACGCCGAAATCCACAGGCCGCGGCGGGCTGTCCGGCTCTACGGGGCCGAGCAGTGAAATAACGCGCTCGAAATGATCCAAAGCATGTGATCCCCGGCCATTGGCAGCCCGCACGGCCAGCGCCGCATGCAGCGCTACCGGAAGCGTGGGCCACCGCAGCGCCTCGCAGACCATGGCGTCGTAAGTGCGGAACACGATCGGGTCGCGCAGCGGGCGTGGCGCGATGCGGGCCCACTGTGTGATCAGGCCGGCAGCCCGGCTGCCCGATCGCGGGAGCGCCCTCTGCCCTGTCAGCGGAGGGAATTCGCTCTCCAGTGTGGGCCATGCTGTTTCGGACAACGTGGGTCCGCCGCGCAGATATGCGGCAATGGCGAGTGCGGCGGCGCAGACATTCTGCTGGCGCTGAAGCGCGGGCGAGCGGCTGTAGTCAACGAAGAAGTAGTGCTCGGGCGCCACCGCAGGCACGGCCCGGTTGCCGGCCGCCCCGGCCCAGAAATACTTCAGCAGCGTCGGGGCGCCACAGGCCTCCAGGCCGCCCTGGCTTGCCAGCCATTGTGCGGCATGGCGCACGCGGTCCTCACGCGGATCCACGCCGGCAAGCCGGAGGGCGAGATAGGCCTCGAAGGTGGCGTCAGCGCGCGATCGTCCTTGCGGACAGGCAGCGAATCCTCCGTCTGTGTTCTGGCGGGCCAGCAGCCGCTCCGCCCAGGCTTCCCGATGCGATGTGCGAAATGGATGCTGCTTCCAATCGAGGAACCAGGTGAGCAGCGCGTAAAGGACGTCCAGGTGCGGTCCCGCCTCCAGCAGATTCGGCCAGAGGCCTTCGGAGGTCTGCATGGATGCCAGCCACGCGGCTGCCTGCGCGGCTGCGCCGGGCAACCAGTCTTCCGCACCCGTGGCTGGCTGGGCCGTGCTCATGCGCTTGCCGGCGGCTGGGCGGCGGTTCCCGCCAGTCGCGACAGCGGAACCTGGACCTCCGGCGGCAGGCTGAAGCGCACGTCCTCTTCGATGATGTCGACTTCCTCCACCTGGGCGAAGCCCTTTTCGCGGAGGGCATCGATCAGTTCCTGCACCAGATGCTCCGGAGCCGAAGCGCCGGCCGTCACCGAGACGGTCCTGACGCCCTCCAGCCATTCGTCGCGAAGGAAGCGCCTGTCGTCGATCAGATAGCTGGGCACGCCGGCGCGCTGGCAGACTTCCACAAGCCGCCTGGAATTCGAGCTGTTCTGGCTGCCGACCACCAGCAGGAGTTCGCACAATGGGGCGACGGCCTTGACGGCGGTCTGGCGGTTCTGCGTCGCATAGCAGATGTCCTGGGACTTCGGGCCCACGATCCTCGGGAAGCGCCGGTGGAGAATTTCGATAATGCCGCGGGTCTCGTCGAGGCTGAGCGTCGTCTGCGTCAGATAGCAGACCTTTTCCGGATCCGGAGGCGCCACCCGTTCGGCGTCCTGCTCTGATTCGACGATGATCGTGTTCTGCGGGGCCTCGCCGTAGGTGCCTTCGATCTCCTCGTGATCCCTGTGGCCGATGAGCAGGATCGTGTAGCCCTGCTGCGCAAATCGCACGGCCTCCAGATGCACCTTGGTGACCAGCGGACAGGTAGCATCGATCACGGACAGCCGCCGCCGCTTCGCCTCCTCGCGCACCGCAGGCGAGACGCCATGGGCGCTAAAGATGACCCTTGAGCCTTCGGGCACCTCGTCCAGTTCGTGGACGAAAATCGCGCCCAGCCCGCGCAGTTCATCCACCACGTGGCGATTGTGTACGATCTCCTTGCGCACATAAATGGGCGCGCCGTAGACCTCAAGGGCGATCTTGACGATGTCAATGGCACGGACCACTCCCGCGCAGAAGCCCCTCGGCCGCAGCAGGAGCACTTTTTTCCCAGCAGAATGTGGCGATTGCATGGTGGACGGGTGCTCTCATTATAGCAGCCGCCGGCGAGACTTCCTCTGGCGCGGCTCAGCGCCGGCGGCGGAAGAAGTCTTCCAGCAGCGCCGCGCATTCGGCGCCCAGCACGCCCTCCGTGATGTCCACCCTGTGGTTCAGCAGCTCGGAGTCGGCCAGGCGGAACTTGGAGCGTACGCCGCCGAAGCGGATGTCGCGCGCGCCGAAGACCAGCCGTGCGATGCGCGCATGGACGATCGCGCCGGCGCACATGACGCACGGCTCGAGCGTCACGTACAGCGTCGCTCCGTTCAGGCGGTAGTTGCCCGTGCGGCGTGCCGCCTCGCGGAGGGCCACGATCTCGGCGTGGGCCGTGGGGTCAAGCGACGTGATCGGGCAGTTGAAGCCTGCGCCAATCTCCTGGTTGTTCCTCACCACGACGGCCCCGACGGGCACCTCCTCCCCGCTTTCACCCTGGCGGGCCAGTTCGAGGGCGCGCCTCATCCACCGCTCGTCGCCGGGATCGATCTCCTGGACCTGCATCTTTTACAAACATTACCCCGGGGCGAGGCGGGACGCCCGGGCGCGGGTTCCCTAGAATGAGATTGACTCCTGTGCGATTCTTGCCGCTCATCTGGAAAAACGTCTGGCGGAACCGGCGGCGGACGCTGCTCACCCTGTCGAGCCTCGCCATTTCGCTTTCCCTGCTGGGCGTGATGATGGCGCTCTACTACGCGCTGTTTGTCTCGGCCCAGCCGACCAGGTCCCAGACGCGGCGCGTGGTGGTCCGCCACCGGGTCTCGCTCACGTTCCCGATGCCGCTCTACTACCGCGAGAAGATCGCCCAGGTGCCGGGCGTGGAAGAGGTGATGGTGATGCAGTGGTTCGGCGGCGTGTACAAGGACAGCCGCGACCAGCGCAATTTCTTCCCGCGCATGGCGGCGGAGGCGGACAAGCTGTTCCGCATTTATCTCGACTACCGGATCAGCGAGGAGGAAAAGCAGGCCTTCATCCGCGACCCGGCCGGCTGCGTCGTCAACCGGGTCCTCGCCCAGCGGCACGGGTTCCGCGTCGGCGACCGCATCCTGATCCAGGGCGACATCTTTCCCTTCGATCTCGACCTGACGGTGAGAGGCATCTATTCCTCCGACGAACTCGACGATGAGACGCTCTGGTTCAACTGGAAATATCTGGAGAACATGCTGAGGAACTCGCCGCGGCTGGCGGCAGGAACCTTCCTTGTCCTCGTGCGTTCGGAACAGGACGTGCCTGCCGTGTGCCGTGCGATTGACGCGATGTTCGCCAACAGCGAGGCGCCGACCAAATCCGAGGGCGAGTTCACTTTCGGCATGTCCTTTCTCTCGTTTCTGGGCAACGTGAAAGTGATCCTGATGAGCATCTGCTTCGCGGTGACATTCACGGTGCTGCTGATTACCGCCAACACAATGGCGATGAGCGTGCGCGAGCGGGTGCGAGAGGTGGGCCTGCTGCGCACGCTGGGCTACCAGCAGCCGGTAATCGTCTGGCTGATCCTTGCCGAAAGCGCGCTGATCTCGCTGGCCGGGGCCCTGGCCGGGGCGCTGCTGGCGCAGGGGCTGTGCTACGTCATCCGCCAGGGACCGCTGATCGTGCAGCAGACGCGGACGCTGGCCATTGCACCGCCGGTGTTTGCGGCGCTGTTGGCGGTGAGCCTTGCGCTGAGCGTCGCCAGCGCGATTGTGCCCGCCGTCTCGGCGGCGCGCCAGAACATTGTGGATGCGTTGCGTTTTACGGACTGAGGAACGCCCCCGATGATCCTGCCGCTTTCCTACAATCTGCGCAATCTCGCCGAGCGGCGCACCACCACGCTGATGACCGCGCTCGGCATCGGGCTGACCGTGGCGGTGCTGGCGGCTTCATTCGCCCTCGTGGACGGGCTGCGGCTTGCGCTGGAGGCTTCGGGTCATCCACTCCATGTGCTGGTGACGCGCAAGGGCTCTGACAGCGAGCTGGTCTCGAACTTCGAACGCCGCGTATTTAACGAGCTGAAGTTCAAGCCGGGCATCGCCCGCAACGCGCGGGGCGAGCCGCTGGCGTCGCTGGAGATGGTCACGGCGATCAACCTTGCGAGCATTGAATTCCCCGAGGGCGCCAATGTCACCGTGCGCGGCGTGACGCCGGTCGGCATCGAGATCCGCGATGACGCGCGGCTCGTCGAGGGCCGCTGGTTTACGCCGGGCCGGCGCGAAGTGACCGTCGGCAGCCTGATCGCCAGGCGTTACCCGGAAGCCCGTCCGGGCGGGCGGCTCCGCTTTGGCCGGGGCGAGTGGGAGGTCGTGGGAGTCTACGACAGCGATCAGATGGCAAGAAATTCCGAAATACTGGGCGACCTGAATCAGCTTGCAGCGGACTTCAACCGCGCCGACGTGCTCAGCTCCGCGCTGCTGCGGGCCACGGACCCGGCGGCGCAGCAGGCGCTGATCAATGATCTGGAGACAGACACGCGCCTGAACGTGAAGGCGAGGCCGGAGAAGGAATACTACGCGCAGCAGACCTCGAGCGGCGACCTGATCCGCTATCTGGGCACGGCGGTGGCCCTGATCATGGCCGTGGGCTCCTGCTTCGCGGCGATGAACACGATGTACGCGGCGGTGGCGCGCCGTTCGCGCGAGATCGGCACTCTTCGGGTGCTGGGTTTCTCGCGCGTGTCGATCCTGATGAGCTTCCTGGTGGAAGCGCTGCTGCTGGCGATGCTGGGCGGAGCGCTGGGACTCGTGCTGGTGCTGCCGGTGAACGGGCTCACCACGGGCATCGGCAGTTTTACGACGTTCACGGAGATCGCGTTCCAGCTCCGGATCACGCCGCGGACGATGGCGGCCTCGCTCGGCTTCGCGCTCCTCATGGGCGCCGCGGGCGGTCTGCTGCCGGCCTGGCAGGCTGCGAGGAAAGAGATCCTCGCCGCGCTCAGGGAAGGATAGGAAACCATGGAAGCCGACATCCGCCAGTTGCGCATCGACCGCCATCCTGACAGGCCTTCCGGCTCCGGACGGAGGAGGAAATGGGTCCTCGCAGCCGCCGTGCTGATCGTGTTCGCCATGCTCGGCGCGGTCGTGCTGCGCCGGTACAACAGCACGCCGGAGGTGGAAACCATCCGCGTCCAGGCGCGGCAGCCCTCGGGCGCGGCAGGTGCTTCCGTCGTGCTGAACGCGACCGGCTACATCGTGGCCGCGCACAAGATCCAGGTGGCGTCGAAGGTGATGGGCAAGGTGGCCTGGATTGGCGTCGACAAAGGCGACCAGGTTCGCGCCGGGCAGGTGATTGTGCGGCTCGAAGACGAAGAATACCGCGCGCAGGTGCGACAGGCGCGCGGCCAGTTGGCATCGCTCGAAGCGAAGCTTGCCGAGCTCGAGCGCGGCTCGCGCCCCGAGGAAATCGACGCGGCCCGGGCGCAGGTGGACCAGGCGCGGGCGGAACTCGACAATGCGCGCCTGCAACTGGAGCGCATCCGGAAACTGGCGGAGGAAAAGGTGATGTCGAGGTCTGCACTGGAGGATGCGCAGGCGCGGTATGACACGGCGGCGGCCCGGCTGGAGGCGGCGCAGAAAAACTACGAGGTCGTCCGTCAGGGACCGCGGCGGGAGGCGATCGAGTCCATGCGGGGGCAGGTGGAGGCGGCCCGTGGCGCGCTGGCGCTGGCTGAAACGCAGCTCGCCAACACGCTGATCCGCGCCCCGGTCAACGGCACGATCCTCGAGCGGGCGGTCGAAAAGGGCGAATTTGTCACCACAGGCTTCGCCGGCGAACGCGGCGCCAGAGGCTACGTGGTGACGCTGGCCGACCTGAATGATCTGCGTGTGGAGCTGGACATCTCGCAAAACGATTTCGCGCGGCTGAAGCCAGGCCAGCGGGGGATCATCACCGTGGACGCATGGCCGGGCGCCGAGTGGCAGGGCGTGCTGGATGAGATCGCCCCGGAAGCCAACCGCCAGAAGGCGGCGGTGCCAGTGAAGGTGAAGGTCCTGAATCCGGACGCGCGGTTGCGGCCGGAGATGAATGCGGCGGTGGCGTTTCTCTCCGACGAGCCGGCCGCGGCGGCTCCGGGCCGGCCGGTCGTCTACGTTCCCCCCGCGGCAGTGCGCAACGACCGCGTCTATGTTGTGTTCCGGGACAAGCTGGTGGAGCGGACCATCCGCACCAGCGGGAACACGCCGCTGGGTCTGCGTGTCGAGGAAGGGCTCGCCGGCGGCGAAGATGTTGTGCTGAATCCGGGGCCGCATCTGCGGGACGGGATGAAAGTGAAGGTGAAGCGCCCATGAACGGCGAGGTCGTGATCCGCGCGCGGCGTCTCAGCAAGGAATACGTCCGCGATGAGTTCCGCATCGTGGCGCTCCGCGATGTGGACCTCGACGTCCGCCGCGGCGAATATCTGGCGCTGATGGGCCCGTCCGGATCGGGCAAGTCCACGCTGCTGCACCTGATTGCCGCCATGGACCGGCCGACTGCGGGCGAGATCGAGGTGCTGGGCGCGAATGTGACGGCGATGCCGGACGCCGAAATGGCGCGCTGGCGCAACCGTCACATCGGTTTCGTCTTCCAGAGCTTCAACCTGATCCCGGTGCTGACGGCCCTTGAAAACGTCGAGCTGCCGCTGAAGCTGACGCATCTCAAGAAGGGCGAGCGGATCCAGCACGCCATCACCGCGCTGAAACTGGTGGGGCTCGGCGACCGGCTGCACCACTATCCGCGGCAGCTTTCAGGCGGGCAGGAGCAGCGCGTCGCGATCGCGCGCGCCATCGTCACCGACCCCGACATCATCCTTTGCGACGAACCCACCGGAAACCTGGACGCCCGCAGCGCCAACGAGGTGCTCGAACTGCTCCGGCAGCTCAACCACGACTTCGGCAAGACGATCGTGATGGTGACGCACGACCCGCACGCGGCGCGCTTCGCATCGCACATCCGCTACATTGACAAGGGAGAACTGCTGCCTGAGGGCCGCAGGCCCGAAGACTGGAGCTGAGCGAGCGTGGCCCGGCTGGCGATCCTGTACGAACATCCGCAGTGGTTCCGCCCGCTGTTCGAGGCGCTGCGGCGGGCCGGCATCGCGTTTGAAGAGTGGCGCGCCGAAGCGCTCGGGTGGGCGCTGGAACAAACAGAATGGCCGGATCTTGTTTTCAACCGGATGAGCGCCTCGGCCGCCTGGCGCGGCCACGGCCGGGCGCAGTTTGCCGTGCGCGAGCTGCTCGGGGTGCTGGAGGCGCGGCACGTGGCGATGGTGAACGGGGCGGCGGCTTACGAGCTGGAAATCAGCAAGGTCCGCCAGCTCGAACTGTTCCGCCGGGCCGGCGCGCGCGTGCCGCGGACCGCTGTGGCCAACTGCCCGGAAGGACTGGTGCGGGCGGCGCGCGGGCTCGCCTTTCCGGTGATCGTCAAGCCCAACTGCGGCGGCGCGGGAGCCGGCGTCCGCCGCTTCGACAAGCCGTCCGAGCTGGAGACGGACGCGGCGGCGGCAGAGTTCGGCTGCGATCACGTCGCGCTTGTGCAGGAGCACGTCCCCTCGCGCGACGGCGCCTGCTACCGGATCGAGATCCTCGACGGGCAACTGCTGTACTGCCTGAAAGTGCAACGGGACGGCGCGGTCTACAACCTCTGTCCCGCCGATGCCTGCGCGGCGGAATCGAGGGCCATTTTCACGCGGTGCGAGCCGCTGCCCGAGGCCCTCGCCATCGCCCTCAACGCCGCGCGGCTTGGCCGGATCGATCTTTGCGGGATCGAGTACATCATCGATCATCGCACCGGCGAGCCGGTCTTCTACGACCTCAACGTGCTGTCGAACTTCGTGGCCAACGCGGCGGACATCGTGGGCTTCGATCCCTACGAGCAGCTCGTGGAATACCTCGGGCGGAGATTGCACGCGGTGTCCCGGCTGCATTGACTGCTCAGCGAGGTGCCCCCATTCCCGTTTTTCGGCAAGTTGACCCCATCCGCGAAAGCCGTTCGTCTGGGGGCGGAGGCAAGCGGCGATGGCGGACATCAAGGGTCGCAACCTTCCTGACCGGCTGGTGGAGTGGCACAGGCAGCGTGCAGCCGGCGAGGGCATCAGCCTGGAACAGCGGATCCGGATGGTGATCGAAGATGCGTACAAGGCCGAAAAGCGGCGCCTTCGCCGGTGCCTGGATCAGCTGGCGGAAGAGACGCGGCGCAAGTGCGGCGAACTGCCAGGCAGCGTTCCTCTCATCCGGGCCATCCGCCGGGACATGGAGGACCACTGATGCTGGTCCTGGACGCGAGCGTGGCGGTCAAGTGGTACGAGGTGGAGGAGTTCCACGAAAAGGCCCTCAGCCTGCTGGACGCCGACGCGCCGCTGCTGGCACCAGGGATCATGGAAGTCGAAGTCGCCGCTGCGATCATGGCGCGATCCCGAAGGGGAGAGATTCCCCCCGACCACGCGGAGAAGCTGGTAAGAAGCTGGTTGACGGGGCCAATCGATTCAACGGTCATCCATCTCGTCGAAAACCGCCAGCTTCTGGAAGACGCCGCGCGCCTGGCGGTGAGTCTGGACCACAAGCTGATCGACTGCCTCTACATCGCCCTGACCAGGGACTCGGAAGCCATGCTGGTGACGGCGGATGGCCAGATGGCCAAAAAAGCTTCCAGCATTTCCGGCTTGACCGTCCGCCTTCTCGGGCAGGCCTGAACCTCAGTGGCGGAAGTGGCGGATGCCGGTGAACACCATCGCCACGCCCAGCCGGTTGGCCGCGGCGATCACCTCATCATCCTTCACGGATCCGCCGGGCTGAATGACCGCGGTGGCGCCATGTGAGGCAACCACTTCCAGCCCGTCGGGGAACGGAAAGAACGCATCGGAGGCGGCTACGCAGCCCTCCAGCGGCAGCACGGATTTCCGGGCGCCGATCTCGGCGGAGAAGACGCGGCTCATCTGGCCCGCTCCGGCGCTGAGCAGTTGTCCGCGGCGCGCGTAGACGATGGCGTTGGACTTGACGTGCTTGCACACCTTCCAGGCGAATTCAAGCGCGGCCATCTCCTCTTGGGTGGGCCGGCGTTCGGTCACCACGCGCAGCGCGGCGCGGTCCAGCGTGAGCAGATCCGGCGTCTGTGCCAGAACGCCTCCGGTGATCGAGCGCAGTACCAGAGCGTTGCCGACGCCCCCCTGCACCACGACGAGGCGCAGGTTCTTCTTTGCGCGCAACACGTCGAGCGCCTCCGCGGAATAAGCAGGCGCGGCGATGGCCTCGACGAACAGCTTTGAGACCTCGTGGGCGGTTTCGGCGTCCACCTCGCGGTTGAAGGCGAGCACGCCGCCGAAGGCGGAGACGGGGTCCGCCTCATAGGCGCGGCGGTAGGCCTCGGCCAGCGTCTCCTGCTCGGCGCAGCCGCACGGGTTGGTGTGCTTGATGATGACCGCCGCCGGACGTTCGAATTCGCACACGAGCTGCCAGGCAGCGTCCAGGTCCACCAGATTGTTGAAGCTGAGCTCCTTGCCATGGAGCTGCGCGGCGTTGGCCACGCCCTCGGCGCCGCGTGCATAGAGCGCCGCCTTCTGATGCGGGTTCTCGCCGTATCTCAGTTGCTGGCGGCGCGGCAGCAGAAGGTGCAGCGCGGCAGGCAGTTCAGAAGGGCGATCCATCAGGCCGGTTTCTTCGACTTCGATGGAGGCCAGCCGCGCGGTGATGGCGGCATCATACTCTGCCGTTCGCGCGAAGGCCTTGCGCGCCAGGGTCCAATGCGTGCGCAGGCTCAGCGAGCCGCCGCCTGTCTGCATCTCTTCGAGGATGGAATCATAGTCATCGGGCGAAGTGACGACGGCGACGTCCTGGAAGTTCTTCGCTGCGGCGCGGATCAGCGTCGGCCCGCCGATGTCGATGTTCTCGATGAGTTCTTCGATGGACGCGTCCTGCCGCGCGGCGGCCTTCTCAAAGGCATAGAGGTTGACGACTACCATGTCGATGGTCGCGATGCCGTGCTCTGCGAGCGCGGCCCTGTGGCCGGGGACGCTGCGGCGGGCGAGGATGCCGGCGGCGATCACCGGATGGATGGTCTTCACCCGGCCGTCAAGGATCTCCGGGAATCCGGTCACCTCACTCACATCCCGCACGGCGAGGCCCGCTTCACGCAGCAGGCGGGCGGTGCCGCCGGTGGAGATCAGTTCGCAGCCGAACGCGGCCAGGCCGCGGGCGAAGCCGGCGAGTCCGGTCTTGTCGGTCACACTGAGGAGGGCGCGCTGGATTTTGGCCATGACCCTTCATTCTGCCATTCACGCGGCCCCTGTTACCATGAGAGCGTGGCGCACAAGGTGACTCTGATTCCCGGGGACGGCATCGGTCCCGAGGTGGCGGCGGCAACGGTGGAGGCCGTCAACGCCACCGGTGTGAAAATCGACTGGGAAACGGTGGAGCTGAACGCGGAAATCATCGAAAAAACCGGCTCCAGCCTGCCGCAATATGTCCTGGATTCGCTCGAACGGACCGGTGTGGGGCTGAAAGGCCCGGTGACGACGCCCGTGGCCGGCGGCTTCCGGAGTGTCAACGTGGAGCTGCGGAAACGCCTGGATCTGTTCGCCAACGTGCGGCCCGTGTTCACGCTGCCCGGACTGAAGACGCGCTTCCAGGACGTCAACATCGACATGGTGATCTTTCGCGAAAACACGGAGGATCTGTATTCGGGCCTCGAGCATGAGGTGGTGAAGGACGTCGTCGAAAGCCTGAAGATCATCACCCGCTACGCGTCGCTGCGGATCGCTCACTACGCCTTCGCCTATGCGCGGAAGAACCGGCGCAAGAAAGTGACCGCGGTGCACAAGGCGAACATCATGAAGCTGAGCGACGGGCTCTTCATCCGCTGCTGCCGCGAAGTGGCCACCGAGTATCCCGACATCGCTTACAACGAGCTGATCGTCGACAACGCGGCCATGCAACTGGTGATGCGTCCGGAGACGTTCGACATTCTCCTGCTACCCAACCTGTACGGCGACATCGTCAGCGACCTGGCTGCAGGGCTGGTGGGCGGGCTGGGCGTGGTGCCCGGTGCAAACATGGGCGAGAAGTGCGCGGTGTTCGAGGCAGTGCACGGATCGGCGCCAGACATCGCTGGCCACGGCGTCGCCAATCCGACGGCGCTGATGTCTTCGGCGATCCTGATGCTGCGCCACCTGGGCGAGAGCGAAGCGGCCGACCGGTTGCAGCGGGCCATCATGGCGACCTACGCCGAAGGCCAGCACCTGACGCGTGATGTCGGAGGCGCCGCCACCACGCGGGAATTTACTGACGCGGTGATCCGCCACCTCGGCTGAGGCGGCGGATCCCGGCGCGTCGAAAAGAATCGCAGACTACTTCACCGTCACCGTGAACGGCGCCTTCAACTGGAAGGTGAGCACCGTTTCGGCGGGGATGGTGGCCGGTTCGCCGCGCGTCGCCATGGCCGTGGCCGTGCCGGCGCCGGCGCCGACGCCTGCGCCCACGGCCGCGCCCTTGCCGCCGCCGGCGATGGCGCCGATGGCCGCGCCGACGCCCGTCATGATGGCCCCGCGCGTCACGTCTTTCTTCACGCTGCTCTTCGCCTCGGTGGCATATGAGCTGGTCTGGATCTCCACCTCGCCGGCAGCGGTGTGGATGCGGCGCAGGGTCACCGAAAGCTGGGCCACGCCTTTGACACGGCCGCCAGGGTCGCTTTCCACGATGACGCCCTCCACGTCGGCTCCTCTCGGTGCGATGGTGACGCCGTCAATCACAAGCGGCTCAGCCAGGGTGGCTCGGAAGGAATCGCCGTTTTTGGCGTCTTTCGTGGAAAGCGCCGCCAGGGTGCGGATCACGATGGGGGTTCCCGCCGGAACGGTGATCGGCTTCGGAGCGGGCGGGGCCGGCGCGACCGTTGCCGTGGCGGGCGAGCTGCCGCCGGAAGACTGCACGAGACCCTGGCCGCCCGCAGGCGTCTGGGCAGAAGGCTGAGACTGTGCCTGCTGCGTCTGGGCCGCCTTCTGCTGGGCTTCGGCCAGCTTCTTCCGCGCCGCGTCCGCCTGGCGCTGGGCCTGTTCGAGTTTCCTGCGCGCTTCTTCGAGTTCCTGCTGCTGGCGCGCCTGCTCGGCCTGCCGTTGCGCTTCCTCAAGTTGACGGCGGGCCTCTTCGGCCTGCCGTTCGGCCTCTTGCACGCGCTGCTGCGCTTCAGCCAACTGTTGCTGGGTCTGCGCTTCGCTGGAGGTGTCCTTCTTGCAGCCGGTGAAGCCAACCATGGCGGCTGCGGCCAGAATGCAAAGAGTCTTTTTCATCCTCAAAGTCCCTCTCCTTCCCCCGAGGCTTACCAAGGCTCCTCCCAACTCAGTCTATCAGGAGCTCGCTGTGATGCCGTTCTGCTCCGCTTTTATGCCGGACCTGCCGGGTCCGGGCCGTGCCTTCCCCATCGGCAGATGCATCGGCAGCGGCGGCGGCATACAATAGGGCGCACGGGAGGAAAAGCTCCTGGCCGGGCTGACAGAGGGGCGCATGACGGGATGGACTCGCCGGCAGTGGTTGGCTTCGGCCGCCCTGTGGACGCGACGCGCCGCCGGATTGCGCGCGGCGGTGTTTCATTGTGACGCCACGCCGCCGTTGGGCCAGCCGAATATCTGGGTGGAGCCGGTGCGGGAGGTGCTGGATCCGCTGCACCTGAAGGGAATGGTCCTGGAAGGCAACGGACAGCGGCTGGTGCTGGCAGCGCTCGACTGGTGCGGCCTGGGCGGCGCCACCTGGGACAGGTTGTGCTCGGCGCTTGCCCACGGGGCCAGCACGTCACGGAGAAACGTCTGGCTGCATACGGTCCATCAACACACGGCCCCGTACGTGGTGGAGGATGCCTATCCGCTGCTGCTCAAAGCGCGCCCCCGGGCGTTGCGGATGTCGGCGCGGTATCTGGGTCTGCTTTCCGAGCGGCTGGCCGAAGCGGCCGCCCGCGCGGTAAACAGGCTGGAGCCGGTTGAGCGGGTCGGCGTCGGCCTGGCCCCGGTGGAACGCGTGGCCAGTGCGCGGCGCCTGCTGGTGGATGGGCGCATCGTCACACGCTTCAGCAGCACGGCGAAAACTCCCAAGCTGGCGGCTCTACCGGAGGGAGACGTGGACCGCGACCTGCGCTGTGTCACGCTGGCGGGCGCCCGCGGTCCCATCGGGCGCCTCATGTTTTATGCGACCCATCCGCAGACGTTCTGCTGCGACGGGCGCGTTTCGGCCGATTTTGTCGGAGCCGCGCGCACCGCGTTGGAGAAAGAGATGGGCTGTCCGGTCCTCTACTTCACGGGCTGCGCCGGCGACGTGACCGTGGGCAAATACAACCAGGGCATCGAAGACCAGCGGCGCGAGCTCGCTGCCCGGCTGGCTGACGGGATGCGCCGGGCGATCCGGGCGGCCTCTTTCGAGCCGGCCTCGGAGCTCGTCTGGCGCACCGCAGCGCTGCGGCTGGAGCCGCGGCAGGACGCGCCCACGGTGGAGGCGGCCGCCAACGACACCGAAGACTATCGCCGCGCCATCACCGCCGCCTTCGCGCGGCGAAGCCGGCCATTGGCCGTGGCTGCGCTCGGGATGGGCCCGGCGCTTCTGTTTCTTTTGCCGGGCGAACCGCTGCTTGCCTTCCAGCGCGAGGCGCAGGCATCGCGGCCGGACCGGTTTGTGTGCGCCGCGGGCTATGGCGACATCAGCCCCGGCTATCTGTGCCGGGACGAGGACTACCGCCTCGGCGGGTACGAACCCGGCGCGTCCAACGTGCAGCCGGGCAGCGAGGCAAGAATTCGTCAGGCGATCCGCCGGCTGGCCGGAATCCAGGGATCCTGAGGAGGATTGAGATGCAAAAGAAAGACAGTATTTCCGGCGACACGCGCCGGAATTTCGTATTGAAAAGCGCGGCCGCGGCCGGTGCGGCCAGGCTCGTCTTCCCGCGTGCCGGACTGGCCGCGCTGGGCGGCCCGCCCAGCGTCAACTACCCGCCCGAAAAGATCAAGGAGCTGACGCGCTGGCCGCGCTATGGCCCGGCGGAGCGGCAGGCGCTGCATGAGCTGATTGAGGCAAATACGTTCTATGACGCGTTGCCCGCCTTTGAGAACGAATGGAAACAGTACACGAAATCGCCGTTCGTCAAGGCGCATATGAACGGATCGAGCGCGCTGACGTCCATGTATTTCGCGCTGGATTTGCCGCCGGGCAGCGAAATCATGGTGCCGTCGTACACCTTTTTCTCCACCTGCCTGGCGATGCGTTTTTTCGGGTTGGTGCCGGCCTTTGTCGACATTGACCCGAAGACCGCGTGCTTCGATCTCGAAGACGCGAAGCGGAAGCTCACGGCGCGCACCCGCGCCGTCGTGGTCATGCATTCCTGGGGCCTGCCCTGTGAGATGGACCACATCGCCGCCTGGTGCCGCGAAAAGGGGCTGATTTTGCTCGAAGACGCCGCCCACGCCCACGGGGCCTGGATGCAGGGCAGGGCGATGGGAACGTGGGGCGCGATGGGGATTTACTCCTTCCAGGCGTCCAAGGTGCTGCCCACCGTGGAGGGCGGCATGGGGATGTATCAGACGCGCGCCTATTTTGAGCGCGCCGCCGCCTTCGGCCATTACGAGGACCCGGTGAAGTTTCCCAAAGACAGCCCGGTGCGCGCCTATGAGGGCACCGGATTCGGTCAGAAGTACCGGATGCATCCGTTCGCCGCAGCAGTGGCGCGCGTGCAGTTGCGCGGGCTGGAGGAGCGCAATGAGATCGTGCGCCGCAACGTGCGGAAGCTGAACGACCGCCTGGTCCAGTTGCCGGGCCTGAGCGAGCCGCGCTGCCGGCCGGACCAGAAGCGGGTGTACTACCACGCCAACATGCTGTTCCTCGATTCGGCCAAAGCCGGCTTTTCGCGCGACCAACTGGTGCGGGCGCTGAAGGGCGAGGGCGTGGGCGTGAGCGTGTGGGATTACCCGGAACAGCACAAAATGAAGATCTATTCCGAGGCGAAATGGTGGCACCATCCGCCAACAATTCCAGAAAAAATGCCTGGCAATGCGCAGGTGAATGCCACCCACATTTTCCTGCCGCTGATGCACGGGGAGGCGGAGGAGCTGATCGAACAGTATGTGAAGGCGTTCGAGAAAATCTGGTCGCGGCGGACGGAAGTCAGCAAATTATAGGGCCGCAGCAGGCGTTGGACAGGGCCGCGGCGGGCGGCCCCGTGAGGGAAATTGCGTCGTTTACACGCTGGCCATGGCCGCCTGGAGCATCGCGCGCGCGTAGCCGACGTTGTAGGCGTAACCGCCGTGGCTTCCGCCGCCGGGATAATAGGGTTTGAAATCAGGCCGCTCGCGGTCGATGTCCAGGGCGCGGGGGTGTTCCGGGTAGATGATTCCGCTGTATCCGAGGCGCACAACCTCCTTCATCACGGCAAACATGTCCACCTCGCCTTCGTCGGGAAAGACCTCGGTGTAGTCCACGTACGGCCTGCGCACGCGCACGTTGCGGTAGTGCATGTGGTTGATGGCCTTCCGCTGCATGAAGTAGCGGAACACCTCCACGGGATCCTCGCCGAGCTCTTTCGTCACCCCGCAGTCATAGGTGATGCCGTTCGACGGGCTGGGCACGATGCTGACCAGCTTCTTCCAGCCCTCCAGCGTCGCCATGATCTGTCCGGAGCCCCGGCTCAGCGGCACCGGCGGGTCGTTCGGATGCAGCGCCATGCGCACGCCGGCCTTTTCCGCCTCCGGGATCACGGCCTTCAGGAAATAGGTGATGTTTTTCCACATCTCATCGAGCGAATGGGCGCCGATTTCCGCAAGCGGCGGCAGGTCTTTCACCTTGTCGTAGCTGTAGGCGGTGAGTCCCGCGCCGCCTCGGCCCAGCTCTTCGTAATAGCCCTCCACAAGACGGTGCGCGTAGAAGTTGTACTCCACCACCGGCAGGCCGCAGCGGCCCGCCACGCGGAGGGACTGGATGACCTTTTCGATTTCCTCGTCGCGCCCGGGCCGGCCATAGATGGTGTTGGTAAAGCCGCCGATCATGACGTTGGAAAGCGTCATGCCCGCCTCGCGGATTCGCTCCATTTTGGCGCGCAGCTCGGCCTCGTCCCAGGGGATCCGCGGCCAACTGCTGAGCACGTGGGTGACGCCGAGCTGCCGGATGCGGCGCAGGTCGCGTTCGGAGAATGTGTTCCAGGCGATCTCGAGGCAGAGCTTTGGCGTATCGGGCCCCTCCTGGAATGGCCAGGCGCGTTTGCGCGCCTGGGCGGCGATGGAGATGTGCGGTGTGGCGGCCAGCATTGCGGCCGCCTGCATGGCGCGGCGCCGCGAGAAGCTGCTGTTCATCCTGAGTCCTCCTGGATCGGTGGTTGCCCGCGCGCGGGCGCGGATCAGAGGCATCATATCGTGGCCGCAGACGCGGCTCAATCAGCGCTGTCGAGCGGCGAAGCCAGCCACTCGGCGGTGTGCCGGACGCTGACGGGCGAGCCCGCGGCGGCGCATCCGCCGCGGATCTGCATCAGGCAGCCGGGGAGTGACCTCAGTCGAACGGCCCCTGGCATCTCCGCCCCCGTCGCTTCGGAGGCCCGGCGCAACTTTCCGATCATGAAACCTGAAACCAGCTTCCGCATTTCTGCGCCTGTGCAGGAGAGACCTGCCAGCAGCGGCGTCCCCGCAGGCAGGCCGATTCCGGATAGGATATTTGCGGGAGTTCAACAGCCTTGGCTTTGGAAACCAATCGAAGATATTTCTTCCTTGGCACGGTGCTCGCGGGCGCCGTGCCGGCTGCCGGCTTCGGCAGCGCCCCTTCCCTAAAACTCGCCGGATACAAGTCTCCGAACGAGAAACTGAACATCGCTTCCATCGGCGCGGGCGGCAAGGCGTCGAGTGACATCGCCGCCTGCGCGCAGACGGAGAACATCGTCGCACTGTGCGACGTGGATGACCGCCAGGCGGCGGCCACGTTCAAGCGGTTCGAGAATGTCCCCAAGTACAGGGATTTCCGCCGCATGCTCGACAAGGAAGACAAAAACATCGACGCCGTTATCGTGTGCGTGCCCGACCACATGCACGGCATCTGCGCGATGTGGGCGATGGAACGCGGCAAGCATGTCTATGTGCAGAAGCCGCTGACGCGCACCGTCTGGGAGGCGCGCCAACTGCTGGAGGCCGCGCGCAAATACAAGGTGGCCACCCAGATGGGCAATCAGGGCTACTCGAACGAGGGCACGCGCCAGGTGGCCGAGATGATCTGGGCGGGCGAGATCGGCGAGGTGCGCGAGGTGCACGCCTGGACGGACCGCCCGATCTGGCCGCAGGGGCTCACCGAAATCCCGCCGGAGGAACCGGTTCCTGAAACCCTCGACTGGGATCTCTGGCTGGGCATTGCCGACATGCGTCCCTTCACCTCGGGCAAGGACACGGGGCGTTATCCGAACCGGTTCGGCGGCTATTTCTACCAGCCCTTCAACTGGCGCGGCTTTTACGATTTCGGCTGCGGCGCACTCGGCGACATGGCCTGTCACATCCTCGGCGCGCCCAACCTGGCGCTGCGGCTCGGCGCGCCCACCAGCGTCGAATGCATCAAGAAGGAAGGCGTGTCGCCGTTCATGTTCCCCGAGCGGTCGGTCATCAAGTTCGAATTTCCGGCGCGCGGCAACATGCCTCCGGTGACCCTGTACTGGTATGACGGCTGCAAGGAGACGCCGAAGATCCCCGGCGTGCCCGAAGGCGAATGGCTGGGGGATCTGCCGTATCCCGCCATGGCGAGAACGCAGGGCGCGCAGGGCGGCCCGCCGCGGCAGGGACCTCCGCCGCAGCGCACGGGCTACGTCGGCCGCGTCTTCGACTATGAGCAATACGAGGCGATGCGCAAGGAGCCGGATAAGGTGCGCATGCCGCCGCCGGACGGCTCGCTGTTCATCGGCGAAAAGGGCATGATCACTACCGGAACCTATGGCGAGCAGACGCGGCTGGTGCCGGCCGAAAGGATGAAGGACTATCGCTTCCCGCCGCCGCTGCTCACCCGTTCGCCGGGCCACTACCGCGACTGGATCCGGGCCTGCAAGGGCGGCGACCCGGCCTGCTCGAACTTCGAAGTGGCGGCGCCCTTCACCGAGTGGATGTTGCTCGGCGTGATCGCGCTCCGGGTGGAAGGCAGGCTCGAGTACGACCCGGTGAAAATGCGCTTCACGAACAACAACGAGGCGAACAGGTATCTGAAGCCCACGTTCCGCAAGGGCTGGTCTTTCACCTGATCCGGGCCTCCTTTCCGGAGGAGAAGAAGAGCCGGCGCGCCATGGCCCCACGCAAGGGGCCGCGCCGGCATCTTTGTTTTTGGGTGCTGTAAAATGATGGCTGCCGGAAGGGTGGCCGAGCGGTTGATGGCAGCGGTCTTGAAAACCGCCAACGGCGAAAGCCGTTCGTGGGTTCGAATCCCACCCCTTCCGCCAGCGGCTTTGGCCGGCGACACCCCACCGAAAAGGATCGGTTCCTCTTGCCGCAGCGGCTGATAGTGGCGATCACCGGCGCCTCTGGCGTCATTTATGGCATCCGGACGCTCGAGCTGCTGCGGCAGCAGGCCGACCTGGAGACTCATCTGATCCTGAGCCCGGCGGCGCGCGCCACCATCAGCGCGGAGACAGCGTATACGCCGCGGCAGGTGGAAGGGCTGGCCTCGGTGGTACACCCGAACGCCAACATTGGCGCCTCCATCGCTTCGGGGTCTTTCGAGACGCGCGGCATGATCGTGGCGCCGTGTTCGATCAAGACGCTGTCTGCCATCGCCAACTGCTACAGCGCGGATCTGATCTCGCGCGCCGCCGACGTCCAGCTCAAGGAGGGACGCCCGGTGCTGCTGCTTGTAAGGGAAACGCCGCTGCACAAGGGCCATCTCCGGCTGATGCAGATGGCCGCCGATCAGGGAGCGGTGATCATGCCGCCCGTGCCGGCCTTTTACGGCCGCCCGCAGACGGTGGACGACATCATCAACGCCACCGTGGGGCGCGCCCTGGCGCGCCTCGGGATCCACACCGGACTGGTCAAAGAGTGGGGCGGACTGTAGGCGCTGCCACGGCGCTTCCGCCTGTGTCAGACTGTTGCCCATGAACCGCCGGACACTGTTCATGGGGCTTGCCTGCCTCCCCCTCCTCGCCTTTCAGGACGCCGAACCCTCTCCGCGCCGGGCGGCGCCTCCGCCGCCGTATGAACAGGCGCGCCCGCTGGTGGTGTCGAAATATGGCATCGCGGCGGCCTCGAATTTCCTCGCCTCGCAGGCGGCGGCGAAAATTCTCGAGCAGGGCGGCAATGCCGTCGACGCGGCCATCGCCGCCAACGCCGTCACCGGACTGGTGCAGCCGTTTGTCAACGGGATCGGCGGCGACCTGTTTGCGATTTATTACGAGGCAAAAACCGGAAAAATCTACGGATTGAATGCCAGCGGCTGGACGCCGAAGGCGCTCACGCTCGACTGGATCCGCGAGAAAAAAGTTGCCCTGAACGAGCGGACGAAGAAATTCGACGAGCTCAGCGTGCACACGATCACCGTGCCCGGATGCGTGGCTGGATGGCACGCGCTGCGCGAAAGATTTGGCTCAAAATCGTTCGCCGAAATTCTCGCGCCGGCCATTTATTTTGCGGAAAATGGATTCGCCCTTTCACCCGTGAGCGCTCGTTCGCTGGCGCAGCGGCGCTATTTCCGCCAGCCGGGTTTCCGGGAGACGTATCTGACGCTCGGCGAGCGTCCGCAGGCGGGCGACGTGTTCCGCAACCCGGCGCTGGCCTCGTCGCTGCGGCTCATTGCCGCAAAAGGCAGGGATGGTTTTTACAGGGGAGAGCTGGCCGAGCGGATGGTCGCATTTCTGCGCGCGCAGGGCGGCGCGCACACGCTCGAGGATTTCGCCGAATTTCAGCCCGAATGGGTGGAGCCGATCTCGACCACTTACCGCGGCTGGACCGTCTATGAGCTGCCGCCAAACGGGCAGGGCGTTGCGGCGCTGGCGATGCTGAACATCATGGAGCGCTTCCCGCTGGCCGACTACGGGCAGAATTCAGCGGCGGCTCTGCACGTGATGATCGAGGCGAAAAAGCTCGCCTACGCCGACATGGAGCGCTATGTGGGCGACCCGCGCTTCACGCCGGTGCCGGTGCGCGAAATGCTCTCCAAGGAACTGGCGGCGCAGCGTGCGTCCCGGATCGACATGCGCACGGCCGCCTGCCGCGTGTTGCCGAGCGAGTTGAAGCAGTCATTGGCCGCCAGGGGAAGTGACACGATTTATCTGTCGGTCGTCGACCGCGACGGCAACATCGTAAGCCTGATTCAGTCCAACTATGGCGGCTATGGCACCGGCATGGTCGCGCCCGGGGCGGGCTTCACGTTCCACAACCGCGGCGCGGGCTTCGACCTCGAGCCCGGCAGGCCGAACTCGCTCGACGGGCGGAAACGGCCGCTGCATACGATCATTCCGGCCCTCATGCGCAGGGACGACGTCGTCATCGGCTTCGGCATCATGGGCGGCTGGAACCAGAGCCAGGCGCACGCGCAGTTCGTGTCCAACATTGCCGACTTCGGCATGAACGTGCAGCAGGCGCTCGAGGCGCCGCGGTTCACAAAGACAACATTTGACGGCTGCGACGTGCAGATTGAAAGCCGCATTCCGGAAAACATCCGCACCGAGCTCCAGCGGCGCGGCCACCTGGTGCAGCCCACGCCGCCGTACTCTTCCGTTTTCGGCTTCGGCAGCGCGGTGGTGCACGACCTGAAACGCAGGGTGCAGATGGCGGGGACGGACCCGCGCGTGGACGGGGCGGCGGTGCTGGAGATGCCGCAGTTCGCACCGGTGCGGTAGGCCTTTGCAAAAGGAAGCATGCGGGGATCCGCTCCTCCTCACAATACGGATCCCCGCTTCTGCCCCGCCGCCACTTCTCCCCCCGCCGGGACAGGGCCGCTCCTCCCACAGCTCCTGCCCCGGCCCGCCCATCCGGGAATGGCGCTGGTTGGGCGCACGTTCCCGGAAGCCTCACCCGGTTGAGGCTGCCCCCGGGCCGTGTGGCCACTGCCTCATTCGGTGTCCGGCCTTTCGTTTGGGCTGCCTCTCTGGGGGCTTCACCCTAGTAACGGAATCAGGGCAGGATTTTTCTCGCCGGAGGCGAACCGCCGCACATTGGGCCGGGCGTTCAACCGCAGGCGGGGGCAGAAGACTTGGCCGGGGGGCCCGGGGCGGCCAGCGGGCCGCCCCGGTTTCTCGTGTGGAAGCCAGCGCCGCGCTCCGCGGCGCCGGGATGGACGGGCCTATTTCAGCGTCACCGCGCGGCCCGTGCGGATGCTCTCCTTGGCGGCTTCGATGATCTCCATCACGCCAACGTTGAGGTCCAGGGAGGTCATCCCTTCAGGCTCCGTCTTTGTTGCGATGCAATGGATCATGTAGGCGATCGGCTCGGCGCGCTCCGGGGGCAGCGGTTTCGGCGTCACTTCGCGGGTTTCGCGACCCTGGCGCAACTCCACCTGGCGGCTGGTCATGTAGATGCTGCCCTTGCGGCCGAAGATTTCCAGGTCCTGAAAGCTCCGGGGCAGATCCCAACTGGCTTCAAGCAGCGCCACCCCTTTCGGGTAGGAAAGCACCAGCAGGGCGGTGTCCTCCACTTTGGGAAATTCCTCCGGGCGCAGCCGGTGGGAGACGGCGTAGACCGTCTGGGGGCGGCCCAGGTACATCAGGCTCCACAGTGCGTTGTAGCAGCCAAAGTCGACCAGCGCGCCGCCGCCATTTTTCACTGGATCGGTGAGCCATTCGAAGAAGTATTTGTTGAGCCCCGTCGGGCCGCCGGGCCCGCCGTGGCCGACGATGCCGCGGATGCGCCACACATCGCCCACGTCGCCGGCGGTGACGGCCTCGCGGGCCGCGTAACTGGTGGGCCACCACGCCATCTGGTAGTTGCACATGACGAAGATGCCGTGCTTCCGCGCCAGGTCGCGGATGGCGACCGAGTCCCTGTATGTGGACGCAAGCGGCTTTTCGAAAATGACGTGGATTTTTCGCGGGGCGCAATACTGGACGATCTCCAGATGGCGGTTGTTTTCGACGAACGCCCAGACGATCTCCGGTTTCACCGTGTCGATCATCCGGCGCCAGTCGGAATGAAAGAGCTCGTCGGCCACGCCGCGCTTCTTGGCTTCGGCGACCAGCTCGGGCGCGGTTTCGGCGACGCCCACCAGCCGCGCCGGCTTGCCCTGGACCATCTTGCCGAGGTGGCCCCACACATGGGAGTGAACCAGGCCGACGACGGCGATGGTGTGCTCGGCCCCGGAAGCGGCGAACGGAACGAGGAAAGGAATCAGGCAGAGCGCTCTTCGCATGAGAACGGTACAGACCTCCTTGAGACAGCATACGCCGCCCGTCCCCCTTGCATCCGGCCGCGGCTTGCGGCATGTGTGAATGAATGACGGCCGCCCGGTGAAACGGGAGGGACGGATGTTTGAATCTTTGTCGGGCGGCGATGGAACTGTGATACAGTAAACGACCAATCCAGCAGAGCGGCACCGGGCTGGGAACCAAGCGAGGTGGGCCATGAGGCTGAACGGGATTGTCTGGGGTATTCTCATCGGGGCCGGCATCACCGCGCAGGCTGCGGACGATCTGGCCAGGCAGGTGCGGGAATTTGAGCTTCGCGGCCAGGTTCAGGAGGCGCGGCAGGCGCTGGAAGCCGCGGTCAAGGCGCAGCCGGGCAACGTGGAGACGCTGAGTCTCCTCGCGGCGTTTCTCGACGAGCGGCGCGATCCGCAGGCGCTTTCCGTCTATGAAAAGATCGCCGCCCTGGCGCCGGAGGGCAGCGCCGAGCGCACGCGCGCGCTGGCGCGCATCACCGTGCTCAACCTGATCCATGGCCGTCAGGCCGAGGCTCGCCGCAGTCTCGAGGCCTGGCGGCGCGCCGGTGGCTCCGGTTGGGAGTTGCGCGACGCGGCGCAGGCGCAGGCGCTGCCCGTGGGCACGGTGACGGTGCCCGGGCCTTTGGCCAGCTTCGCCCGCATGGCCGCCTTCTCGCCGGAGATGCCGCCGCAGGAGATCCTGCTGGCGCTGGCGCGAAACGTGATCACCAACGGCTACCAGGCGCTGAGCGGCAACGAAGGGATGGAGCAGACCGAGTACCTGAGGCTGGTCATCCGTTACCTTTCGCAGGCGCGGGAGCTCGAGCGGCTGGCGGGGCCGGACCGGGTGATCCGCATCGAGCAGTGCGAGTCGCCGCAGACGGCCGAGCTGCTCCGCGTACTGGGCCTGCGCATGCGCGGCGGCTGCGGCAGCGATGTGGTGCTGGAGACGGTGAATGCCACCCGGGCCTTCCTGTCGATGGATTCGGGATTTCCGCTGGCCGAGCTGGAACAGGCGCTGCGGACGAACCGCCCCTTCGTTTACGACTACAAACCGGCGGAAATCCCGGTCCTGTATTCGGCCGAGTACTGGCTCAGCGCCCGCGAGAAGCAGTCCGGCGAATTCATCGACATGTTCCTGAACGATCCGTCGCTGTGCCGGCTGTATCTCGGGCTGGCGAAGCTCGACCCGGAGACGGCCGAGGAGATCCGCAAGACGCTGCCGGCAGCGCGCGTGCGCGCCTTCGCCCACGTCTTCGATTTCTTCGGCGGCATGTTCCAGATCCGCAATGGCCGCGTCACCGTGCCGGGAGGCAGCCGCGCGGCGGCGGCTTGGGCCGACCTGGTCGGAGCGCCGCCAGAAAAGGGAGTCGAATTCCTGGACAAGCTCGTGGCCAAGGATGACGGTTGGCTGGCGAGCTACTTTGATGCGCTCTCGCGCATCGAAGGGCCAACGCTTGAATATCTCACCGAGCCGTCGCGCCTGAAGCGCTTCTACGCGGCGCTGCGCGGCCGCGTGACGTCTCCGGGGCCGGCGAGGCCCGTCTTCCGCTCCAACACCGACCTGATGCTGCTGACCACCAGGCTGCGCGTGGAAAACGGGCGGCCGGTGATCCCCGGCGGCCTCGACGTGTGGAAGCGGCTGTTCACGGAACATCCCAACGGAAAGTACGACGGCAAGCTGACGCGCGCCGCCGCCACCTGGAAGGAGCCCGACGACCTGATCGAAGCGCTGTTCGGGCTCTCGCGCAAGGCGGTGGAGAACGAGCCGCTGCGCATTTTCCTGGCCATCAGCGACCTGGAACGGCGCCGGACGAAGCCGCTCGAGCCGGCCACCGTGCAGCAGCTCGCCTTCCGCTGGAAGACTTACGGGGCGCAGTACCCGCTGTTCAGCGAGACCGGCTCGCTGAGCGACGCGACCATCCTGCTGTTTCTCGACACCGCCGACCGGATTTCCCGCACTGGCAGCAACGAACTGAAGGCCAACGTCGCCGGCACCATGCAGGCGCTGGCCGGACTTTGGCAGGTGCTGGTGCGGCAGAAGCTGATCCCCGAAGACCGTGCCGACCTGACGCTGGCCTCTGTCCTGAAGCCCTTCGCCGCGGTCAACAATAACGAGACTCTGTTTGACGCAGGCCGCGCCGGTGTGGAGCAGCTGTTGCGCGCGGCGGGTGTCGAAGACCTCTCCAACCCGCAGGAGCGGATGCTTGATCTGCTGGCCGGGGCGCTGAAGCCTTCCGACGAAGAAACGCACCAGATGCTGCTCGCCGACATGCTGCGCGCGTTCGAGGCGCAGCGGCTGGTTTCGCTGAAGCTGCTGTTCGACCTCGACGACCACCTCGAGGCGATGTCGAAGGGCGAGCCGATGAACGCGCAACTGCTCGGGCGGCTGGCGGCGCGTGTCAGCGATCTGAACCTCCCCAAGGCGTCCCTGACAACGGCCGAACGCAACGCGATGGCCTTCGGCTATTATGCCGAGCGCCACATCGACCAGCAGCGCAAGCTGAACCTGCGGGCGGTGGTGAACCGGGCCGCGGGCCAGGCGGACAGGCTGAAGGAGGCGCGCGGGCTGCTCGCGCCGCTGCTCCGGGACACGCTCGTCGGCCTGCTCTACATTCACTACGCGCCGCCAGGCGCACAACTGATCTATACGAACCCGCTGTTTGCGCGCAGCCACGATTTCATTGGCATCCAGGGCACCAACCAGACTTGGAAGCCGACCGAAGTGCTCGGGTTCGGGTGGCCATCGAGCGCGGGCGGTCGTCTGGTGGGTTCGCTGGCGAACCTGCCCTACGCACTGGCCGAAGCCGAGCAGAATTTTCTGATTCCATCGCGCGAGCAGGCGCTGATCTGGGGCGACCTGGTGCCGCAACTCCTGGTCAGTTCGCGGCTGCCGCGCTTCTGGCGCGTCACGCCGCTGCAATTGCACTATGTGGGCCTGCATCTGCGGCTGGGCGAAACCGTGCTGGCGGAAGCGGCGCTGGAGCCCGGCCTGCGCGAACAGGCCCTGCGGGAGCTCGAAAGGCTGGCGCCGCCGGCGCGGGTGGAGATGGTGAACCGGCTGCTGGCGGCGGGCCGCGTGACGGAAGTCTTCGAGCTGGTGACGCCGGCCGAGATGCATTTCCTCGGCGCGCGCGCCGTGGCCGAGCGCTGGCCCACCAGTTCTGGCTTCGCGGAAAAAATCCGGCTGCTGGCGGCCAGCGCGCCAGAGCAGTGCAACCCGAAGGTCATCTCGGAGCTGTTTGGCACGCCCAAGCCGACGCTGGCCAATTCGCATCACCCGGAGCTGTTGCAGTTGCGGACGTTCCCGACGCTGATGGGTTATTCGAGCCGGATCCTCGCCGAGAGCTGGGAGTCCCACAACCTGTTTTTCGCTTCGCTTGCCGATGAGCTCGGGCTGCGGCCTTCGCAGCTCAACGTGATGTTGCCCGAGTGGACGGTGAAGACCGTGGAAGCGATCTTCGCCACCCACCTGGAGGACTGGCCGGCGGTGCTCCGCGCCATGCGCCGCGTGGCCGAGCAGGTTCGGGCCGAGGCGCGGCGCGCGCAGGCGGTGGAGGCTGGCGGAGGTTTCTAGCAGAAGGGGGTTGAGATGAGGAAGGGGGACATGAACAGAAGCCGCCGGGAATTCCTTCTGAAGGGGCTTGCGCCGGCGCCCCTGCTTGTGGGGTCAGGGCTCTGCGCCCAGAGCCAGGACCGGCCGGTGTTCCGCGTGAAGGTGGACATGGTCGTGTTGAGCTTCACCGTGACGGACTCCAGGGGCCGCTACGTGAACGGGCTCAAGCCGCAGGATTTCCGCATCCTCGAAGATGGCATCCCGCAAAAGATCAACACCTTTGCCGAGGGCAGCAAGCCGCCGCTTCAGGTGCTGGACGACGGTTCCACACGCCCGATCATCACTGCCCAGGCCGACCCGGAACGGGGAGGCATCGCCACCGACGCCTTCGTCGGCACCAACGTGTTTGTCCTGTTCGACACGTCGAACTACATGTACCGCGGCTTCGTCTATGCTTCCGACGCGATCGCCGATTTTCTGCGCGGCCTGGACCGCGCCGACTCGGTCGCCGTCTACACGTTCTCGCGGAACCTGACGCGCGCGGCGCCGCTGTCGCGCGACCGCAATGTCGCACTCGAAGGCTTGCGCAAGGCCGTGGCCGGCGACGAGGCGGCGCTGTACAACTCGTTGCTGCTGACGCTGCGCGACGCGGCCAAGGTGCCCGGACGCAAGGTCGTGATCGTTTTCTCCAATGGCCCCGATTCGGCCTCGATGGTCGCGCCGGACGACGTCCGGGCCGTGGCCGAAGACGAAGGAATCCCGATCTACGTGATCTCGACCAGCGATGCCACCAAGGATCCGATTTCGGCCGGCGTCTTCCGGCGCCTGGCGTCGCGGACGGGCGGCAAGAGCTTCTTCGCCCGCACCTGGCAGAAGCAGGTGGAGGCGTTCGAGGCCATCCGCGAAGACCTGGGCAATTCCTACACGGTGACCTACTATCCGGCCCCGAACCCGAATGAAGGGTTCCGGCGCATCACGGTGGAAATTGTCAGCGACGTCGCCAGGCGCTACCGCGTCAGCGCCCGGCCCGGATATCGGCCCCGGGCCACAGGGACGTAGGACGAGGGCCGCTGCACCCATTCACGTCACGGCAGATACGCCTCCGGTCATCGTGGCGCGCGCCCGGCAGAAGAGGGGACTCCCGCTGCTCTTCGGAGACATGGCCGGCTCCCGCTCACTGCTGATGGGCTGAACATTGCGGCCGCCGAAACGGGCACGGGACGGGCCTTGCACCGGGGAAAAATGACCGGCGGCGCCTGCCCCCATAATCACTCTGACGCCTGGCGAAGCATGTCGAAGACCGGTTCGGCCTCTCCGATCACTTTGGTTGCCAGGGCAAAGCCGACGATGTGCAGCGTCTCGAGAATCTTTGCCGCAGGAATGCCCTGCACTCTGGCTTTGTTTGCCATCGCCTGGATGCAGGCGGAAGACTGGTCCCCGATGGCGCGGATCCGTCCCGGCGTGAAACAGGCGGCCTGATCGTCAGGCGCGTGGGAAAGCGGGGCGGAGCCGCCTCCGCTTCCGTCGCGCGATGGATCCTCTACAGAGTGGGCGGGCGGAGCCAGGCCGGCCTGTATTGGATCCAGTGGAAGTAGGCCGTCATGCCGTGCAGGAGAAGCAGCGGAAAGACAAGCGTCAACAAGGAGGCCAGCCGGTTCAACCAGCCTTTCTCCTGGAGCGCGATGATGACGGCTGCCAGGGCCAGATAGGCGGCTGCCGCCGCATTGTCGGCGGCGGTGATGGCCAGCAGGGGCAGCGCGATGCCCGTCTGGAGCCGGGCGCGCGCCGAACGGGTGCGGAACAGCAGCCAGAGGGAGTTCGCCGCGAATCCGGCGGCAACGACTGAGGCGGCCATCTGCGCTCCAGCGACTGCCAGAAGCAGCGCCACCGCCAGCAGCCAGGTGTTGGCAGCCTCCAGCCGTCGGGGCGATTCATGCGGCACGAGTGAGATCCTCCTTTCCGGCAGGATGCATCTGCGTCAGCCCGTGGGCGGTCTTTTCCCAGTAGTGCGGCCGACGCACCAGTTGCCAGAACGCTTTCCAGGCGGCCAGCGACATGAGGAAGTAGTAGGCGGGGAGCTGGACGGCCCACAGGACCAGCGTCGGCCGCCCCCGCTGCCAGCCGGCCAGCATGTGGAAGTAGATCAGCAGGCCGTTGGCCACGGGGAGAAGGAACAGGGATACGTCCAGCAGCAGCCCCGGAAACAGCGGCGCGAGAGCGGTCGTGCGCGTCAGCAGCCAGTAGAGATACATCGCGGCCAGCGGCGGGAACACGAGCGGGGCGAGAAACGAGCCGCCAATGAAGGCCTGGAAGCCGAGAAAGCCGCGCCAACCCAGGCGCCGAAACGTCCGCCACGGCCGGCGCATGTAGACCAGCCAGGTCTGGATGTATCCCTTGATCCAGCGGCTGCGCTGGTTGATCCAGTTCCGCAACTGGCAGTTCGCCTCCTCAAACGTGGTCGAGTCCAGCACGCCGACCTTCCAGCCGCTCATCGTGAACCGCAGTCCCAGATCGGCGTCTTCGGTGACATTGAACGGATCCCAACCGCCCAGCGCCCGGATGATCTCGACGCGGAAGTGGTTCGAGGTCCCGCCGAGCGGGATGGGGATCCCCAGAGATTCAAGCCCCGGCAGGTACCAGTCGAACCAGAGTGAATACTCGAGAGTGAAGAGACGGGTGAGCCAGTTCTCGTTCCAGTTGAAGTAATTCAGCCGCGCCTGGAGGCAGACGACGTCCCAGGGGGCCTTGCGGAAAGCGGCAACGGCCTTTTTCAGTTGATCCGGTTCAGGGACGTCCTCGGCATCGTAAATGGTGAGGAACTGTCCCTGGGCGAAAGGCAGGGCGTAGTTCAACGCCTTCGGTTTGGTGCGCGGTTCCGATGGAGGCACCACGACGAGCTCGACGCTGGCCTCCAGTCCAGCCCGCTTGCAGGCCTCAATGGTCTCGGGATCGTCGCCCTCGAGAATGAGCCGGATGTCAAGCTTTGAGCGCGGATAATCGAGCCGGCGCAGGGCGTTGGCGAGTGTCGGCACGACGGCGGCGTCGCGGTAGAGCGGCACGAGGATCGTGTAAATGGGCAGGCTTCGGGGATCCAGACTCTCCAGCTCTTCGCGCGTTGTGCGCACCTGGTAGAGCGTGCTGCTCCCGCGCCAGACAAGCACCGCGCGCAGGAAGAAGCTGCCGGCCAGCGCGGCGATGACCAGCGCATGCAGAGCGACCAGCGCGGCCAGCCCCTTCCACAGCAGAGCGGCAACCAGCACGACAAGAAGAATCCCTCCCGCCGCCTTCTGGCGCTTGTCCAAAACCATGCGCGCCGAATGGACAGGGTCGCGCCGTTCGCGCCCAAAGGTTGCGTCGGCCACCAGCGCGTCATGGGCCAGGCGTTGCACCGTCCAGAGGATGTCCAGGCGCGAAGTCACGACGAATTCCGCTTGCGGTCCGTATTCCGCCCGGAGCCTGGCGAACGTGTCCTCGCCGACCTCTGCGACGGCGATTTGAAGCGTGCCTCCGCGTCTGCGCCATGGGACGTATCGTAGGCGGACATAATCATCGAGCCGCGAGGCGTCAAACAGCGCCGGGTCCGGGGGCTGCTCCACCAGGTTCACGAACGGCAGACCGTGCTGCTCAGCGAGAAACGTGTAGAAATCGAGCGGCCGGATCCAGCCCTCGGCCATGAGCACCTGCCCGAGCGCCATGCCGCTGGACTGCTGCAACTCGAGCGCCTGGCGAAGCTGGTGTTCGCTGATCAGCCCGGCTGCCACCAGCCGTTCGCCGATCCGCAGTGACGTGGCGGCACTGGAACCCGTGGGCCCTCCGGCGTCTTTCAGAAGGTCTTCCATACAGCGAATACCCACTGCCGTCCGATGCCGATGTTTCGGCCGGCCACGTCCCAGCCGTAGCCTCCCTGAAGGCGCAACTGCGGCCCAAGGCGAATCACCACAGAAGGCTGAACCCGCAGCAGGTGAAACCAGGGCTCCACCTGCGGGTTGACTCCGGCCGGCAGGACTGGAAAATGGCCTGTGCTGCGGATCCCGAAGACCTGTGCCATCAAAGTGACGCGGGAGTGAACATGCAGCCCGCCGCTGGCTTCACCGCGCCATTGGTCGGCGGGACGGCCCCAGCGGATGCGGTACCCGCCCTCGCCCGAAAAGTAGGCCCAGTGCCGCCCCACCGGGAAACTTCGCCCGGCCTGAAGGAGCATTTCCAGATCGCCTTGTCCATTGCCGGGCCGCGGCTGGGTGCGCGCGGAGTACGCAGGCGCCTTGGCGAGCGCCTGCAACGATACCTGCCAGCCGCTATCGGAGGCCCTCAATGCCCTGCGAAAGCCCGCTTGCATGTCGCCGGCAGCGGTGGCGGAGGCCCGATAGAAACGATCCTCGTACCGCAGGGTTGGCACGCTGAAAGAAAAGATCCCGGTCCAGCGGTTCGTCAGACCGACCTCCATCCACACATTGGGCGTCCAGCTTCGGAACTCGGCGTCAGGCCCGAGAGGCTCGCGCGCGCCGTCCAGTGAGAAACGCTCATCGGCGAAGTATCGGTTCAGCCCCGCGATCAGGATTCCGTGGCCGCGCTTCTGCACCCATGCCGCCCCCACAACACAGGGCTGCGTCGCAGCAATGGCTGCGAATAGGGCGAACGTCCGGAGGCACACACTGGTGATTCGTGAGCCACTCGCCCATACTTCCGACGGCAAGTCCGCCGCTGAGCAAATCCCCATGCACGTCTCCGGTTCAACAACACTGCGATCCAAAGCCGTTTGGGCCGACCATCGTGACCCAGCCAATTGGCCAGCCCGGGCGGGCGGCCAACCCCCGCGCTCCAGTCCATCTATCGGCGGAACTCGCCTCAGCTTTAGGATGCGTGAGCGGCGTGCGGTTTTCCCGGTTCAAACTGCCAGGAAAGGCGAGTGAGGGTCCGTTCAGTCGCCCGGTGGACGCCGAAGTATCCCGGCTGAAGTGGAGGAGCGGCTGAGGGACTCAGCCCGAGGCCGTTCCCCGCCCCGGATTGCATACGCACACGGCAGCAACAATGCCGTGTGCCCAAGCTCCAGGCTGAGGCCGGCGATCCGATTCGGGCCCGGCAACGCCGGAGGGTCTCCAAAACGGATCTCCAGGTCGACCGATCTGCCGTACAGGACGGCGTCAATGGGAATGTTGAAACAGCGGCTGCCGGCTTCCTTCCGGGGCCCTGACCCTCCCGCCGCGAACTCACGCTCAGCACGATCTCCGGGCCGGCCTTCAGCCGGATGTTGGGGCCTGCGCGCCGGACCGCACCAGGATCGTTGCAGCCCCGGCGCCAATGCCAGCGCCGCTCGCCGCGCCTTTTCCACCCGCGGCCAGCGCGCCGATCAGCGCGCCTACCCCAGAGGCGGCCGCCACCTTGCCGAGGGTGTTCTTCCTCCCAATCAGTGGGCCTTCTTCGTCCGTGTTCTGCTGGCCTTTTCCATTCGTGCACGACTTGATGCCGCCGGTGACGGGAACCTGCCTCCCGTCCCGGAGCACCGGCGTGTGGAAGGCGGCACGGCCTGAAAGCATCTGCATCTGGGATAATGAAAACAGGTGGCGGTGGAGTCCGCCCTGAACCGCCGTTCCCAACGGCCGATGACTCCTACCTGATGCCCGCGGCGCAGGCCCGCAGCCGGCGCGCCGGGCGATTGCAGGAAAGGCGACATTTGCATGGAACGCGCGGCGAACGGCAGGGCGGGAATCCCGAAGCAGATCCAGTCCTCTTTCCCCTCCCCGGGTCTTCTGACGGCCGGGACTTCTGCCCTGTTGTCCATGCGCATTTGCGGGCGGCGCCCGCCCGTCAGGACGAGGAAGGTCGCACCATGACGCAGCCCATTTCCACAGAATCTGCCGCAAGCAACGGAACGGACGCTTCTGCGGCGCTGGAGCGCATCGGTTCGCTGGTGGAGAAATACCGGCTGGAAGCGCTCGAGGAATTTCTCGAAAGTACCCGCCGTTTTGCTGCCGAAAAAGCAGTGAATGTCGCGATTCTCGGCCGCTTTAAGGCAGGAAAAACGACGTTTCTCAACGGCCTGCTCGGCCGGCCGCTGCTGCCGGTGGGGGTCATCCCGGTCACCAGCGTGGTCACGGAAATCGAAGTTGGCCGTGAGGCGAGGGCCGAGATCGAGTTTGGCGGCGGGCGCAGCGAGACCGCGCCGCTGGAGGCGCTGGCGGAATATGTCGATGAGAGCCGCAACCCCGGCAACCGGAAAGACGTCGCCCGCGTCCGTGTCTGGCTGCCCGAAATGGAGCGCTGGCGCGGCATCCGGTTCGTCGATACGCCGGGCATGGAAAGCGTCTTCGCGCACAACACCGAAGCTTCACGCGAGTGGCTGCCCAACGTGGGCCTGGCGCTGGTCGCCATCAGCGTGGACCCGCCGCTTACCCGGCACGATGTCGAGCTGATCGCCGAGCTCTCGCGCTACACGCCCCGCATCGCCATTCTGCTGACCAAGATTGACATTCTTGATGAGGACGGCCGCCGCCAGGTGGAGGAGTTTGTCCGCCGCCAGTTGGCCGGGCAGTGGGAGGGGGGCCTGCCGGTCTATCCGTACTCTTCTCGGCCCGGCTTTGAGGCCCTCCGTCACCGGGTGGAGAACGAGCTGCTCGATCCGCTGCGCCGTGACGGCGCCGCGCAGTGGGAGGAAATTCTCCGCCACAAAATGGATTCCCTGGCCGGGGAAACCGCCGAATATCTTCGGGTGGCGCTGAAGGCGGCCGAGCGCGCCGAGACGGAACGCGAGGAGCTGCTGCGGCGCGTCCTCGGCGAGAAGGCGGCGCTCGATGATACGCGGCTGGGGCTGGAGCTCGTCGTGCGCCACGCCACGGCCACTTCGCGCGCCGCCATCGAGGCCCGCCTGCGGCCGCAGGCGGCCGACATCACCCGTCGGCTTGTGCGCGAGCTGGAAGAGAACTTCCCGCAGTGGAGCTCGAGCCTGGCGGCGGCCATGGACGGCTTCGAACAGTGGCTGGCCGGGGCCTTGCGGCGCGAGCTGGCACAACTGTCTTCGGCGCACCGCCAGGAGTTTCTCGAACCGGCGCGCCGCGTGGCGCGGCAACTCTCGCAGTCCTTGCAGGACTTCCGCAACCGCCTGTCGGACCGGATGCTGGAGACGCTGGGCGTTCCGCTGAAGACGTCTCAGGTGGAGATGACGGTGGCCGAGCCGCGCGAGCCCGACGTCCGCGTCGGCAAGATCTTCGACCGCAACTGGGAGCTGCTGAGCTGGGCGATCCCGATGAGGCTGGTACGCGGCATCGTGCTCGCCCACTTCCGCGGCAAGGTGGAACGGGCGGTGGAGATCAACCTGGCGCGGCTGACGACGCAGTGGAACGACGCCATTGCCGCAGCCTGTTCCTCGCTGCTGGCCGAGGCGAGACGCCGGCTGGAATCGCTCATTCACACGGTGGAGCAGGTGCTGCGGACCACCGGCGGGCAGGCGGAGGCGATCCGCGCCGATCTCGAACAGCTCGAACGCGCGCGGGCGGCATGGCGTCATCCGTAGCGCAGGGGACCGGCATCGCCGCGGCGGCCCCGGATCGAATAGACTGGAGCCTTGACGGAAAGGCTGGAGCTCCCCCGCGTTTACCCGATTGTCGACACCGCCGCGCTCGCCCGGCGCGGCCGCGATCCGCTCTGGTTTGCCGAGGCGCTGCTTGAGGGCGGCGCGCGCATCCTGCAACTCCGCCATAAGGGACATTATTCCCGCGCCATGTTTGAAACAGCTTCGCAACTGGCTGTTTTCTGTCTGCGCGCCGGCGCGCGGCTCATCATCGACGACCGGGCCGACATCGCCGCGCTGCTGGATGCCGGCGTGCATCTCGGGCAGAACGACCTGCCGCCGACGCTGGCCCGGCGCGTGCTCGGCGAGGCGCGCATCCTCGGCTTTTCCACGCACAATGAGGAGCAGCTCTGCGCCGCTGCCGCCGAACCCGCCGACTACCTGGCCATCGGGCCCGTTTTCGAGACGTTCTCGAAGGAGAACCCGGATCCCGCGCTCGGGCTGGAGCGGCTGGCGGCGCTGCGGCCGCTGACGCAGCGGCCGCTGGTGGCCATCGGCGGCATCACGCGCGACTTTGCCCGCGCGGTGCTCAACACCGGCGTCGATTCAATTGCCGTCATCGGGGATCTGCTGCCCGAGGAGATGACCAAAGCCACTGTCAGGGGGCGGATGGAGGAATGGATCGAACTGACACGGTGACACAGCCGGCGCTGGCCGAACGGCTGGGCCTGCTCGATGCGACCACCATCGTCATGGGGTCGATGATTGGCAGCGGCGTCTTCATCGTTTCGGCCGACATCGCGCGGCAGGTGCAGTCGCCGGCACTGCTGATGGCCACCTGGGTGGTCACCGCCCTGCTGACGATGACCGCCGCGCTCAGCTATGGCGAGCTGGCGGCGATGATGCCGCGCGCCGGCGGCCAGTATGTTTACCTGCGCGAGGCCTTCGGCCCGCTGTGGGGCTTCCTCTACGGCTGGACGCTGTTCACGGTGATCCAGACGGGGACGCTGGCGGCGGTGGCGGTGGCGTTTGCCAAGTTTCTCGGCGTCTTCGTGCCCGCAGTTTCGGCCGACGTCTGGCTGGTGCGGCTCGGCCCGGCAGGCGTCAACACGCAGATGCTGGTGGCGATCGGGCTCATCCTGCTGCTCACCTGGCACAACACGCGCGGCATTGAGGCGGGCGCCCGCGTGCAAAACATCTTCACCATCGCCAAGGTGGGCGCGCTGGCCGGACTGATTGTGGCGGGCGTGCTCTGGGGGCGCCAGCCGGAGGCGGTCGCGCGCAACTTCGGCCGCTTCTGGGAGGTGCCCTGGTCTGGCTGGGACGCGCTGCGGTTGACGGCCGTGGCGATGGTGGGCGCGCTGTTCAGCTCTGACGCCTGGAACAACGTCACCTTCACTGCCGGCGAGATCCGCAACCCGCGCCGCAACCTGCCGCTGTCGCTCGCGTTCGGGGTGGGCATCGTGTCAGTGATCTACCTGGCCTGCAACCTCGTCTACCTGATGGCGCTGCCGCTGGAAGCCATCCAGCATGCGCCGGAAGACCGGGTGGCGACGGCGGTGATCGCGAAGATCCTCGGCCCGGCGGCCACGCAGGTGATGGCGCTGGCGGTGATGGTGTCCACCTTCGGCTGCCTGAACGGAATGATCTTCGCCGGCGCGCGCGTCTACTATGCGATGGCGCGAGACGGGCTGTTTTTCGCCGCCGCGGCGCGGGTCAACCCGCGCACTCACACGCCAAACCACAGCCTCTGGATGCAGGGCGCCTGGGCGGCCTTCCTCACGCTCACCGGCCGCTACAGCGATCTGCTCGACTATGTTATCTTCGCTGTTTTGCTCTTTTACATGCTGACGATCGCCGGGCTGTTCGTGCTTCGCCGCACGCGCCCCGACGCCGGGCGCCCTTACCGCGCCTTTGGCTATCCGCTGCTGCCGGCCGCCTACATCGCCGCGGCGGCCTTTATTGAACTGATGCTGCTTCTGTACAAACCCAATTACACGTGGCCCGGGCTGCTGATCGTGCTCACCGGGATTCCCGTCTATGCAGCCTGGCGGAAGCGGCGCCACTCCACTTCGAGGTCCGAGGCATGAATCTCTTCGCCCGAAAGCCCCTTGAAAAAATCCTCCAGGAATCCGGCGCTGACGCGCACGGCCACTCGCTGAAACGCACGCTCACCGCAACGCAACTGATTTCACTGGGCATTGGCGCCATCATCGGCGCCGGCATCTTTTCGCTGACCGGCGTGGCCGCCGCGCAGCATGCCGGGCCGGCCGTAGTGCTCAGCTTCATTCTGGCGGCCATCGCCTGCGCCTTCGCAGGCTTCTGCTACAGCGAGTTTGCAACGATGATCCCCGTGGCCGGCAGCGCCTATACATACGCCTACGCCACCATGGGCGAGCTGCTCGCCTGGATCATCGGCTGGGCGCTGGTGCTCGAATACGCCATCGGCGCCGCCACCGTGTCAGTGTCCTGGTCCGGCTACATGGTGTCGATTCTCGAATCGTTCGGCATCCACCTGCCGCAGCCGTTGATCCATTCGCCGTGGGATCCGGTGCCGGGCCTGATCAACCTGCCGAGCGTGCTGATCATCTGGATCATCTCCACCATCCTGATCATCGGCATCCAGGAGTCGGCGCGCTTCAACGCGCTGATCGTCGCCGTCAAGCTCAGCGTCGTCATCCTGTTCATCGGCATCGGCTACTTCTTCATCAACTACGAAAACTACCGCCCGTTCCTGCCCGAGAACACCACCGGCGAGTTCGGCCGCTACGGCTGGACCGGCGTGCTGGCCGCGGCCGGGCAGATCTTTTTCGCCTACATCGGCTTTGATGCGGTCTCCACGGCCGCGCAGGAGGCGCGCAATCCGAAGCGCGACATGCCCATCGGCATCGTCGGCTCGCTGGCCATCTGCACGGTGCTGTATATCCTCTATGCGGCGGTACTCACCGGCGTGGTCAACTACCGCGAGCTCAACGTCGCCGCGCCGCTGGCCGTGGCGGTGGACCGGATGAGGAGCATCCCGTGGCTCGGGTTCCTGATGAAGCTGGGCTCGCTGGCCGGGCTGACGTCGGTGATGCTGGTGATGCTGCTTGGCCAGTCGCGCGTGTTCTATTCAATGTCGCGCGACGGCCTGCTGCCGGAGATGTTTTCCGAACTGCACGAGCGCTTCGCCACGCCGTGGAAGTCCAACTTGCTCCTGATGATCTTCGTGGGCGCGCTGGGAGCGTTCACGCCCATCCAGCAGCTGGGCAACCTCACGTCGATGGGGACGCTGTGGGCGTTCACGCTCGTCTGCGCGGGCGTCATCATCATGCGGCGCACGCATCCGGACACGCCGCGGCCGTTTCGCACGCCCATGGTTCCGCTGGTGCCGATTCTCGGAATGCTGTTCTGTCTGCTGCTGATGTTCAGCCTGGACCGCATCACCAAGATCGCCTTCCTCACCTGGATGACCATCGGGCTGTTCGTCTACTTCGGCTACAGCCGCTCGCGCAGCCACCTGCAACTGGCGATTCAGGAGGCCGCTTCGCGCCGATGATGACGCAGGTCCGCCTGACCGAGATCGACTGGCCCGACTTCGGCTCCGCATCCGCACCGCCGGCGTGGCGCGTCTCCCGCGACGAGTATGCGGCGCGCCTCAGCCGGCTGCGCGAACACATGCAGGAGCGCGGGCTGACGCATTTCGCCGTCTATGGCGACCGCGAGCACTTCGCCAACCTGCAATGGCTCACCGGTTTCGATCCGCGCTTCGAGGAGGCGCTGCTGCTCGTCGGCCCGGAGGGCAAGCCGCTGCTCCTCGTTGGCAACGAATGCATGAACTACGCGCCGGCTTCGCCGCCGGTCGCCTGCGGCGATATCCGGCTCGAGCGCTACCCGGAGTTTTCCCTGCCGGACCAGCCGCGCGAGGGCGGCCGCACGCTGGCCGAGATCTTTCGTGAGCTGGAAATCGACGCGCATTCGCGCGTCGGCGCCGCCGGATGGAAGCCGCTGTCTCCGCCGGAGCGGCTCGACCTGCCCGCCTTCATCGCCGATGAACTGCGCTTTGCCGCCGGCTACGAGAACGTCGTCAACGAAACACGGCTGCTCATGGGGCTGCGTCAACAGGCGTCGCCACAGGAGATCGCCTGGTTTGAGTGGACCTCCACGCTGGCCAGCGAGGGCATGAGGCGAGTTCTGCGCGCCGTGCGGCCTGGCGCGCTCGATCATGATCTGCTCGTCGAGGCACGCTACAACGGCGTTCCGCTGGGCTGCCATATGACGCTGAAGTGCGGCAACAACCGCGCCAGCCTCTCGAGCGCCTGCGGCGAGCGCGTGGTTCGCGGCGGACGCTTCAGTTGCGGCATTTGCTACTGGGGCGCCAACTGCTGCCGCTGCGGCTGGGTGGCAGAGTCCGAGGCGGAGCTGCCAGAGGCGGCGCGGGCCTATGTGGAGGAGTTCGCCGGCCCCTATTTCGCGGCCATGGGCGCGTGGTTTTCGGCTCTGAAGATCGGGGCTGCCGGCGGCGATCTCTGGCGGGCGGTCCATGAACGGCTGCCGCGGGAAAAGTTCGGCATTTTCCTGAATCCCGGCCACCTGATTCACTTCGAGGAATGGCTCTCGGCGCCCGCCTATGAAGGCTCGGTTGAGCCGCTGCGCAGCGGGATGGTGATCCAGTCCGATGTCATCCCGTCTCATCCCGTCTTCTACTCGACGCGGATGGAAGACGGCTACCTGCTGGCCGACGCCGCGCTTCAGAATGAGCTGCGCCGGCGTTGGCCGGATCTGATCGGGCGGTGCCTGCGGCGGCGCGATTTCATGAGAGACGTGCTCGGGCTTCCCGTACACGACGAGGTGCTGCCTCTGTCGAATCTCTGCGGCATCGTCCCGCCGTTCCTGCTGCGGCCCCGCCTCGTTTTTGCGCTATCCTGAGGCAAGCCCCGTTTGGAAAGGAAGGGGCCTTCCGATGATGAGACGTCTGTTTGCTGCCGCCGCGCTGGCGGCGTTCTGTGTCCTGGGCCTCGCGGCCGCCGAAAAGCCGAACTTTTCGGGAGTTTGGAAACTGAACAATGCGAAGTCCGACTTTGGCCCCATGCCGGCCGGGCCGGAAAAATTCGAGCGCACCATCGACCATAACGACCCCAGCCTGAAGATGACCACGGTTCAGGCCTTCCAGGGGCAGGAACGCACCAACGAGATGGAGTATACGATCGATGGCAAGGAAAAGACCATCGAAACGCCGATGGGGCCGGTGAAGGTGACGCCCGTATGGAAGGGCGACAACCTGGAGATCACCGTCAGCCGCGAGATCCAGGGCAACCAAATCAAGTCGGTGGAGACCTGGAGCCTTTCCGAAGACGGCAAGACGCTGACCGTCAAGACCGACATCAGCACGCCGCAGGGCGACTTCGCGCTGAAGTTCGTCATGGACAAGCAGTAGCTCTCTCGTCTTCCTGATGCCGCGGGACGGCTTCGATCATCTACTTTCACGTATGGTGTCACCGGTCCGCGGCGCCAACCCCTTCGTTCGCCCCCAGCACTCCTTCCGCTACTTCGACACCCTGGTCGTCGTCTTCGTCACCGTGCTGCTGGTGTCGAACCTGATCGGTCCGAAGATCTGCGCCATCGGGCCCTTCCGCATCAGCGGGGCGCAACTGCTGTTCCCGATCACCTACATCTTCGGCGACATCTTCACTGAGGTCTACGGTTACGCCGGCTCCCGCCGCGCCATCTGGCTCGGTTTTTTCGGCTCGGCGCTGATGGCGCTGTTCGGCATGATCGTCGTTTGGCTGCCGCCGGCACCGGACTTCCCTGATCAGAAGGCCTTTGAAGTGGTCTTCGGGTTTGTGCCCCGCATGGTGGCGGCCAGTCTGCTGGCTTACTGGGCCGGCGAGTTTGCCAACTCGTATGTGCTGGCGAAGATGAAGGTGTGGACCCGCGGCCGCGCCCTCTGGATGCGCACCATCGGCTCGACGGCCGTGGGCCAGCTCGTGGACTCGATGGTGGTGATGACGGTGGCCTTCGCCGGGCGCGAGTCCTGGGCGACGATCGCAAACCTCATCGTCAGTGGCTATCTGGGGAAGGTGCTCTATGAAGCCGCCATGACGCCGGTGACCTACCTGGTCGTCAATACGCTCAAGCGCGCCGAAGGCGTGGACGTCTACGACGTGGCCACGAACTTCAGCCCCTTTGCCGTGGGAACAGAGGGCGAAGAATTCGTCCCCCTGGATCTGCCGGGACAGCCGGAACTGGAGACGGGGGGCGCGGACTGAGCCGGATTGAAACGGAGCGGCCGGTTCGGACATCCCTTTTCAGGAAGTCCTTCGTGAAAAAGTTGGGTTACACTGAAAGTGGTGCAGGCTCTGGGAGTCGCAATCACTGGCCGAAGCGTGGGGAGTGTGCTATGAGGCGGTCTTCCATTTTCGCCTTTGCCATGGCGCTGGCCCTGCTCGCCGAGGTGGCGGACACGGCCTCGGCCCAGCGCAGGAAACAGGCTTCCGACAACGGTCAGCGCGAGACGTTGGCCCGGCCGATGACGGAGAAGGAACGCCGCAGACAGGAAGAGCGGCGCAGAAAAGAGCTCGAGTCGCCATACCGCAAGTGGCTCGAAGAGGACGTCGTCTACATCATTACCGACGAGGAGCGGCGCGCCTTCAAGAACCTCCAGACCGACGAAGAGCGCGAGCAGTTCATCGAGCAGTTCTGGCTGCGGCGCGACCCGACGCCGGACACGGTCGAGAACGAATACAAGGAAGAGCACTACCGCCGCATCGCCTACGCCAACGAGCGGTTCGCCTCCGGCATCCCCGGCTGGAAGACGGACCGTGGCCGCATCTACATCACATTTGGCCCTCCGGATGAGATCGAGTCGCATCCTTCCGGCGGCACCTATCAACGGCCATGGGAAGAAGGTGGCGGCACGACGGCCACCTATCCGTTTGAGAAATGGCGCTACCGGTACCTGGAAGGCGTGGGCATGCAGACCGACATCATCATCGAGTTCGTCGACAAGTCCATGACCGGCGAATACCGGATGACGATGGATCCCAGCGAAAAGGACGCGCTGCTGATGGTGCCGGGCGCGGGCCTCACACTGATGGAGCAGATGGGGCTGGCCGACAAGGCAGACCGCTTCAACCGCACCGACGGTACGCGGCTCGGCGTCGGCAACTCCCCGCTGCCGGCGCGCATGAACCAGTTTGAGCGGCTCCAGCAGTATGCCGACCTCCAGAAGGCGCCGAAGATCAAGTTCCGCGATCTGGAGGCGCAGGTCAACTCTCGCATCCTGTACAACCTGCTGCCCATGCAGGCTCGCGCGGACTTCTTCCCGACCACGTCCTCGACGGTACTTACCTCCATCACGCTCCAGTTCAACCGCAAGGACCTTCAGTTCAAGCAGGAAGGCGAGATGTCGAAGGCGATCGTCAACATCTATGCGCGCATCACCTCCATGACGCGCCGCGTGGTGAACGTCTTCGAAGACGTGGTCTCCATCGACGTGCCGACGTCGATGCTCCAGGAGGCGGCCAAGGGCGTTTCCCTCTATCAGAAGTCCATCCCGCTCCCGCCGGGCATGTACCGCCTCAACGTGGTGGCCAAGGACGTCGTCGGCGGCAACATGAACAACTACGAGATGGCGCTGAACGTACCCCGCCTGGAGGACGACGTTCTGTTTGCCAGCTCGCTGGTTTTGGCCGACGTGCTCGAGAAGGTGCCCACGCGCAGCATTGGCACGGGCCAGTTCGTCATCGGCACTTCCAAGGTCCGCCCTCGGGTCGGCGAAACGTTCCGCCGCAACGAGAAAATGGGCATCTACATGAAGCTGTATAACTTCCAGCCGGACGAGGCCACCGGAAAGCCGAAGGGCGAGATTGTCTACGAGATCGTACGCGACTCTGACAATCAGCCGGTGCTTGAGTTCACCGAAGACGCTGCCGCGCTGGAGGGCTCGGCTTCCCAGGTGACCATCGAGAAGCTGCTGCCGCTGGCGAACTTCGAACCAGGCAAGTATACTTTGAAAGTCAAGGTGACCGACCGACTCAGGAGTGCGACCCTGACCCAGTCGGCCCAGTTTACGGTTCTGTAGTCGTCGGCGTCCGGCTTGCGGCCGGGCGCGGGAAGCTCGATGAAGCCGATGTGCCGCACCGCCGTGCTGGCGCTTGCCGCAGTGCTGGCGAGCCTGTCGCCCAAGGCGCAGGGTGCGGAACTCGTCCTGCTTGGCGCGATCAGCGGGCAGGTGCGCAACAGTGCGGGCGTCGGGCAGATGGGTGCCGCCGTCGTCGTACTGAACCGGGCCGAGCGCGTGGTGCAGCGCGCCCTGACCGGGCCGGACGGCTGGTTCCGCTTTGAAGCCCTGCCGCCGGACACCTACACCGTCCGGGTCTCGCTGGCAAGCTTCGTGCCTGCGGTGCGCAACCACATTGTGGTGCGCCCCGGCGTGGAGAGCTTCCTCAACATTCAGCTCGCGCAACTGTTCAGCACCATCGAGCTGGTCTACATGCCGCCGGGGCAATCTGGCCTGCTGAGCGAGGACTGGAAGTGGGTGCTGCGTTCGTCCACGGCAACGCGCCCGGTGTTGCGGCTGCTACCTCAAGAGCCGCAATGGCAGGCCGCCTCCGCCGGCCGGCATACGGGCCCGTTCAGCGCACTTCGCGGGATGGTCCGGCTATCCGGCGGCGACGGGTCCGTGGCGCCAACGCTGGGCAGCGAGCCGGACCTGGGAACGGCCTTCGCGCTGGCCACCTCGCTGTTCGGCAATAACGAGGTGCGCTTCAGCGGCAACGTCGGCTATGCATCCACATCCGGGACGCCGACAACGGGTTTCCGCACAACGTACTCACGGCAGGGCGAGGGTTTGACGCCTTCCCCGGAGGTCGAACTGACGGTTCGCCAGGCAGCGCTGCGCCAGGCCGGCGAGGGGTTCCTGCGCGGGCAGGGCGCTCCGGTGGAGACGCCCGTGCTGCGCACCATGTCGGTCCGCGTGAGCGACCGGATGGAGCTGCGGCCAGGGCTTCAATTGACCTACGGTTCCATGCTTGAATCGGTCGTCTTCATCGACCGGCTGAACCTGCTGAGTCCTTACGCGAAGCTTACCTGGGACCTGGGCGAGCTGGGTGTCATCGAGGGCGGTTTTTCCAGCGGGGCGCCCGCTTATGAGCTGATCGCCGGCGATGACTCCTTCGAAAACAGCCTGGCCGGTCTGGCGCTCTTCCCCAGGGTCTCGCTGCGCAGCGGCGCCGCGCGGGTGCAGCGCACGCAGTCATTCGAGCTGGGCTACCGCAAGGATGCCGGCACGAGAACCTTCGCGGCGGCGGTTTTCCGCGAGTCCTTGCGGGATGCGGCGCTGGTGGCCACTGGCGGCGAGTTCCTGCCGACTTCCGACCTGCTGCCCGACCTGGCCTCGTCAAGCTCCGTCTTCAACATCGGCGACTACCGCAGCTTGGGCTACATGGCCTCGATCACCCAGCAGCTCTGGGACGCCTGGTCGGCAGGCTTCGCCGCAGGTGCCGCGTCCATGCTGACCTACGATGCGGGCACGCTGGCCGAATCCGCCGCAAGCATCCGGGCCGGCGTGCATCCGGTGCGGCGGCCCTGGGCCTCCCTCCGGGTGACCGGCGTCGTGCCTGGCGCGGGAACCCGGTTCGTCACGACGTACCTCTGGACAACGCCCGGCACTGCCGGCCCCGGCCACGCTTTCCTGACTCAGCGCTGGCAGCCGCAGCTCGGCCTGAACGTCCAGCTCCGTCAGCCGCTGCCCATCGCCGCCGGACCCGGACGGCTGGAGATCAGCGCCGAGCTTCGCAACCTGCTGGCGCAGGGGTATCTGCCCATCACTTCCCCGGACGGCCGCCGCCTTTGGCTCATTCAGATGCCGCGTGCGGTGCGCGGCGGCATCAGCTTCATCTTCTGATCCTCTCCTGCGCACCGGTTCAGGCTGCCCGAATTTTGGTTCCAAGTACTAGTAGTCGTGGTATACTCTCCCCGTAGTACTGATTTTCGGCTGGCGGAGATTTCCATACCGATGAAAGCGCCAGCCAAAGGAGGAGACTCGTATGAGAATTGCCATAGCGGCTCTCGTGTTTACAGTCGGGCTGTGCCCGGCGGCAGTGATTACCCTCAACAATCCGGGCTTTGAGTCCGGCGACACGACCGGGTGGGTCACCGCAGGGTCGGTGACAGTGGACGGCACCACAACCATTAACGCGTGGACGATCGGCCCGGCCGGCTCCTACATGGCGCATCTCGTCAATGACGGGATTCCTGTAGCCAGCTTGGAGACATTTCTCGGCGTGACTCCGGGACTGTTGTCCAGCGGACTGCCGCCGGGCACGGCGACCAACGGCTCCGCCATCTACCAGGACTTTTCGGGCAATGCCGGGGATACGGTAACCGTGTACTGGGCGTATGTGACCGAGGATTACGAGGAGTACAATGACCCGGCGTTCGCGGTCGTGTCCGGGCCATCGGGTGCACAGCTTACGGTGCTCGCCAGCATCTGGAATGGAGGGATTCAGGTGGGCGACTATGGCGCCACCGGTTGGCACGCTTTCACCTATGTGTTGCCGGCGACAGGCGCCTACCGATTGGGATTCGGTGTCGTGAATACTGAGGACGACGAAGTCTCGAGTCACCTTTTCCTGGACAGCGCGGCCGGGACGGTGACCCCCGAGCCCTCGACTTTCGCCCTGCTGGGCGCGGGGCTGCTGGGCCTGTCTCTTCTGCGGCGGCGTTGAGCCTCGGCCGCCACAACCAGCGGCCAACAGCACAATCTGAACCACCGCCCACGGCCGACGACCGCTTCCTCCGCCCGGCCTTCGGGCTCGAAGCGCGGTTGGGTCTTCAGGGCCGCGAGTCAGGCAGTCCGAAGCGCTGCGGGCACCAGCGGCCAGAGCACGGCCAGAACACCCGATGCCGCCCGGTGACCGCTCCTTGCGCCGGTATGGGTCTCGAAGCGGAAGTATGCAGGCGCGCTCTCCATGTCCTCGACTTCGCCCCAGGGAATCTGAGATAGAATTCCCGAAGACGTGGAGGATGAACCCATGAACGGGCGCCGCGATTTTCTCAAGGCCGCTCCGGCCGGGCTGCTGCTGGTCTCGCCCGGAACGGCCTTCACCTACCAGGCCAATTCCACGGTAGAAGTAGGTCTCATCGGCTGCGGAGGCCGGGGCAACTGGATCGCACCCTTCTTCCCAGAATTCACCGGCGCCCGCATTGTGGCCCTGGCCGACGTGCAGCGCGCCAACCTGGAATCGACAGCCGAGAAGCTGAAGGTCGACCCCAGCCGCGCCTGGCTGGGGCCGGACGCCTATCTCCGGCTGGCCGAATCAAAGCTCGATGCTGTGGTCATCGAGACGCCTACCATCTATCACGCGGAACAGGGGCTGGCCGCAGTGCGCGCCGGCAAGCACGTCTTCATGGCAAAGCCGGTGGCAGTGGACGTGCCGGGATGCAGGACGGTGCTCGAAAGCGGCCACCTGGCGCGGCAGAAAAAGCTTTCCTTCTGGGTGGACTTTCAGAGCCGGGCACGGGACGCCTACAAAGAGACGGTGGAGCGGGTGCGGCGCGGCGACATCGGCAAACCCGCTTTTGCGCAGGTCCTTTACTACGCGGGCCGCCCCTGGCGCGACAGGGGGACGCCCGGCATGGACCCGGAGCAGCGCCGCATCCTGAACTGGTTCGGCGACCGCACGCTCAGCGGCGACATCATCGTCGAGCAGAACATCCACGTCATCGACATCGCCAACTGGCTGCTGGGGAGCCGGCCGCTGAAGGCTCACGGGACCGGCGGCCGCACGGACTGGCGCGGCACGCCGAACGATTACGGCGACGCCTGGGACCATTTCGCTGTGACTTTCTGGTACCCGGACGGCGTGCACGCCTCGTTTTCCTCCCATCAGCTCAACGGCGCGCTGTCCGATCTCTGCGTCCGCGTCTACGGTATTCACGGCTGCGCGGACACTCACTATGGCGGCGTCATCCGCATCCTCGGGAAAAATCCCTGGACAGGCGCGGAAAAAGACGACACATTTCGCGGCGGCGCCATTCAAAATGTGAAGGACTTTATCGCCTCGATCCGCGAATCGAAACCCATCTACAACTACGAAGTCTCGGTGGAATCCAACCTCACCGCCATCCTCGGACGCACCGCGGCCTACCGGGAGGCCACCGTCACCTGGGACGAGATGATGGCCGCCAACGAGCGCTGGGAGAAGCCTCCGCTGCGGCTCAATTATTGAGCGGCGTCACGGTTTTGACGGCTGCGGCCGCCGCGGCCCCGGCGGCGAGACCCAGCCCGGCGGCGGGTTGTATTCAGGGCGCGTTCTCGCTTCCGTTGCGGTGGGGAAATCCGCAGGCACCTTCTGGGTTACCCGGCCGGTGGCCGCCCATTCCGTTCCCCGCTGGAACGTGGTGATGAAACCGACGCAGTTCATCGCGGCGATATCGTGCCCCAGCGTCGTGTGAAAGACGCGCCCCTTGCCATACTGGATCGCCATCAGAATCGGCTCCTCCCGGCCGGTGCCGCGGTTGGACGGATCCGAGTAGGCGACCGACAGCATCGTCATGTTCTCGCCCGGCCCGCGGAGCTGCGCGTAGAGCTCATCGGCTACATGCATCCACTCCTCCGGCAGGCCCTTCGTCACCGGGTGATCCTTGACGAGGTTGCGGATGCGGAACGGGAGCCGCGCCCCATGGCTGCCTGCGGGGCCAGGGCCTGGATCGCTCACCACCTTGCCGTCTTTTACGTACCAGTAGGGGCCGCTCTTCTCGTTCCGGCCACGCCAGCCCCCGATGCCGATCATCAGGTTGTACTCGCGCCAGTTCGGAAAGGCGTTGTCGGCGGCATGGACGGAAACAAAACCGCCGCCGTTGCGCACGTAGGATTCAAACGAAGCCTTCAGCTCGTCCGGCCAACGCTCATCAGGTGCGTCATAGTTGCCGACCACAACCCTGTACCTGTTCCACTCCGGCCGGAAAGTGGAAAAATCGCCGCCTTTGGGCGGGGCGATGACAACAGTGACATCAAACAGGCCCGTCTCCTCAAGCATTCGCTTCAGGTACGGCGTCGTCTCTTCCCAGGCATGGTAGGGCCCGCCCTGCTCGCCGGTGAGAATCATGACGGGGATCTTTCCCTCAGCAGCGATCCCGGACGGCGAAACAGACACAAGCGCTGCGGCCAGGCACAACAACGAAAAACGTTTCATGGCGGACTTCCTCGACTCGCCTTGATTCTACACGCACCGGCAGCGCGCCGCTCATCGGGTGGTGCGATTTGCGCCCGGCCGCGCTCAGCTCCTGCGGCATGCTCTCCAGGCGCAGAACAGCAGCACTGCGGCGATGATGGCGATCGTGCCCGGCCCCGGAAGATCAAAGCGCCAGGGAAAATACGGGACGAGCAGCACACACGCACCCGGCAGGCTCCGCGCCCCAAAGCCGGTGCTACCGCCGTCTCTCCCGGGCCGGGCTTCAGTCTTACAGGCCTTATGGCGGGAGCCGCAACGCGGCTCCGCTTCCGGGCTGATGCAGCCGGGATTCGGACCGTACGGAACGGCTGCGAGCCACACTGACGGGTTGGATTCCACCTGTTCCTCCTCCAGGCGGTCTTGTTGACAGTGTAGGCCCTGTTCGGTCTGCGGGCAAGCAGATTGTGCAGCTCCGGGCCCGCGCGCCTGCTATACTGCGCCCGTGTTCGAACATGTCCTGGTGGCCGACTGGAGCGCACGGTCCCGCCCTGCGCCCGCCCGGCCGAGCCGCGATGCCCTCTGGTGGCACGCCACATGGCTCGACGGGCCCCGGTATTGCCGGACGCCAGAGGAGGCCGAATCGGGCATTCTGCATGCGCTGCGGGAGCCTCCCGGAGCGGTCCTCGCCGGCTTCGATTTCTGCTTCGCGCTCCCCGCCTGGGCGATGCACCGGCTGGGCGGCTGGCGCGCCTTCTGGCGGTTCCTCGCCGGGTACGCCGGTCGGCCGTCGGCAGAGACCGCAATGCGGCTCAACCGGATGCTGAGTGGCGGCGCTCACGGCCCGTTCTGGGGTTTTGCCGCCCGGCCCTCGAAGCCGCGCCCGTACCTCTGGACGGAATTTCGCACGTGCGAATTGCGCCTGAAGGAGACCGGTCTGCATCCCAAGTCTGCTTTCCAGCTCCGCGGCGCCGGCGCCGTCGGGGCACAGACCCTGGCTGGCATCCCCGCTCTGGAACGGCTACGACGTAAGTTGCGTGCGCGGGTGTGGCCGTTTGAGCCGGTAGACGGTGCGCGAGTGGTCCTTGCGGAAGTCTGGCCGGCGCTGCTCGGCCGTCCGCCAGCGGGAGAGCCGATCCCGGATCGTTGGCAGGTCCGGACGCTCGCCGAGGCGCTGCGTGGTGCGACGCTGCCCGAGACGCCCGCCATTGCCGCCGTGGAAGGCTGGATCGCCGGCCCCTGGCCGGAAGGGCGGACCCGCGATCCGCTACACTGAGTCTAAAGTCATGAAGGCGCATGTCTATGTCACGCTGAAGAAGACCGTGCTCGACCCGCAGGGCGCCACCATCGCGCGCGCCTTGCAGGGCATGGGGCACCGGGAAATTGCCTCAGTGCGCCAGGGAAAATTCTTCGAAATTGAAGTGGACTGCGCTGACCGGCAGCAGGCCCGGGCGCTGCTCGAGCGCATCGCCGAGGACGTGCTGTCGAATCCCGTCATCGAGGAGTTCCGCGTCGAGCTCGCTGGAGAGTGAACTTCCGCCGGGAAGGCCTGCCGCGCCGCGGGACCGGCGGTTGACGGAAGGAGGGGGGTGTTTCCGTGTGCGGCATTATCGGCTATATCGGACGGCGCAGGCCCATGCCGGTCCTGATGGAAGGGCTGCGGCGGCTGGAGTACCGCGGCTATGATTCGGCCGGCGTGGCGGTGATTGATGAAAACGGGCGCCTGGAGATCCGGCGCGCGTCGGGCAAGCTGCACAACCTGGAGGAAGCGCTGCGGCGCGCGCCGGCCGACGGCTGGTACGGCATCGGGCACACCCGCTGGGCCACTCACGGGCGGCCGACGGAAGAAAACGCCCACCCGCACCGCGACAGCCAGGGCAATATTGTCGTCGTTCACAACGGAATTATCGAAAACTATCTCGAACTCAAGGCGGAGCTGGCCGCAAGGGGCCATGTCTTTGAAACCGAGACCGACACGGAAATCATTCCTCATCTGATCGAAGAAAATTTCCGTGGCAACCTGGAGGAAGCCGTTCGCTGCGCTCTCGGCCATCTCCGCGGCATTTTCGCGGTCGCCGCCATCAGCCGCCTCGATCCCGGCAAGATCGTTGCCGCGCGGCAGGGGCCTCCCATTGTCGTCGGGGTTGGCGAAGGGGAATATTTCGTTGCCAGCGACATCCCCGCCATTCTGAACCACACCCGCGACGTGTTTTTCCTGGAAGACGGCGACCTGGCGCTCCTGACGCCCGCGGGAGTGCGGCTGACTGACTTCGAGGGCAGGCCGGTGCAACGCCGGCTCACGCGCATCCTGTGGGACCCGGTGGCGGCCGAAAAAGGCGGCTACCGTCATTTCATGCTCAAGGAGATTTTTGAGCAGCCGCGCGCCTTCAGAGACACAATTCTGAATCGGATCGGCCAGGAAAGCGGCCGGATTTTTCTCGATGAGATGCAGATTTCCCCGGAACAGTTTTCCTCGTTCCGGGACGTAAGGATCGTCGCCTGCGGCACGAGCTGGCATGCGGCGCTGGTCGGCAAGTTCATGATCGAGCGCCTGGCGAGGCTCCCCGTGGAAGTGGACTACGGCAGCGAATTCCGCTACCGGGATCCGCTGGTCGGCCCGGAGACGCTGACCATCCTGATTTCGCAGTCAGGCGAGACGGCTGACACGCTGGCGGCGCAGCGGGAGGCCAGGCGGAAAGGCTCGCCCACGCTGGCCATCTGCAACGTCCTGGGAGCGATGATGGCCCGCGAGGCGGCAGGCGTGCTGATGACGCACGCCGGCCCGGAGATCGGCGTCGCCTCCACCAAGGCCTTTAGCGCCCAACTGGCCGCGCTGTTCCTGCTGGCAATGTATCTGGCCCAGGTCCGGGGCCAAATCGACGTGGAGAATTCGTGCGCACTGGCACGCCAGCTGTTGCTCGTGCCGGCAAAGATGGAGCGGCTGCTTTCCGCCGCCGAGCACTGCGCCGAGCTTGCCCATCAACTGTTCCGCGCGTCCAACTTCCTCTACCTCGGCCGTGGCATCCATTATCCCATCGCCCTGGAAGGCGCGCTGAAACTGAAAGAAATTTCCTATATTCATGCCGAAGGATACCCGGCGGGCGAAATGAAGCATGGGCCGAATGCGCTGATCGACGAGACCCTGCCCGTGGTCGTCATCGCCACCGCCGACCCGGACGATCCCGCCAGCCTGCTGCGCTTCGAAAAAACGCTGGCCAACATCGAAGAAGTGAAGGCGCGCGGCGGGCGCGTCCTGGCCGTGACGACCGAAGGCATGGACGCGGCGGCCGCGCGCAGCGACTTCGTGATCACGGTGCCCCCAGCCCCAGAGCTGCTGCTTCCGATGCTCGAGGTGATCCCCTTGCAGCTTCTCGCCTATCACATCGCCGTGCGGCGCGGCTGCGACGTCGACCAGCCGCGCAACCTCGCCAAGAGTGTGACCGTCGAGTAAAGATGCGCCAGGAACACACGGAATTCCGCATCGGCAGCCGCGGGCCCGGCCTGTATGAATTCACCGCCGAGGTGGAGGCCTGGGTGCGGCGCACCGGCATCCGCGAGGGGCTGCTGACGCTGTTCTGCCAACACACGTCGGCCTCGCTGCTCATCCAGGAGAATGCCGACCCCGACGTCCGGACCGACATTCTGCGCTACTTCGCCCGCCTTGCGCCCGAGGATCCGCACGCCTATGTGCATACCATTGAGGGGGCGGACGACATGCCGGCGCACCTGCGGACCGCGCTCACACAGGTGCATCTGTCGATTCCCGTGCGCGCCGGCGCGCCCGTGCTCGGCACATGGCAGGGCATTTATCTGTTCGAGCACCGCCGCGGCAGCCACACCCGGCGCGTGGCCGCCTGCCTGCTGGGCGAGTGAGCACGGCGATTCTGCGATAGGATACGGGCCATGGAGCGCGCGATGGAATTCACACGAAGGCAGTTTCTGACTTACGCCGCCGCGGCCGCGGCGGCCACCGAAATCGACGGCGCCACCGGCATGCCCATGCGCCCGCTGGGCAGCACCGGAGAGAAAGTCTCTCTGCTCGCCTTCGGCGCCGGCAGCCGCTGGCTGATGTACAAGTCCGAGGACCGGGCCCTCGAGGCCCTGCACCGCGCCCTTCAGGCGGGCATCAACTACGTGGACTCCGCCGCCAGCTACGGCGACGGCCAGAGCGAGCGGTGGATCGGGCAGTACCTCAGGTCGCATCGGAAGAACTTTTTCCTCGTCACCAAGCTTGGCGGCGACCGGACTTACTCGGGGACGATGAAGCTGCTCGAGCGGTCGCTCAGGAACCTGGGCGTGTCCCAGGTGGATCTGCTCCACATCCACTCGCTGGGCAGCCAGGAGGACCTGTCGCGGATCGAGGCGCCGGAAGGGCAGCTCAAGGCGATGCTCCGGGCAAAAGAAGAGAAGATGACGCGCTTCATCGGTGTCACCTGTCACACCGACCCGGCGGTGCTCAAGACGGCGCTCGAGCGCCATCCCTTTGACTCGGTGCAGATGGCGCTCAATATCGCGCAGATTGGCGCCGCGCGCCCGTCGGACCGCGCCGGCGAAGGCATGACCGGACCGTCCGGCTTCGAGGCGGTGGCCCTGCCGGTGGCGCTGAAGAAGAAGATCGGACTGACCGCGATGAAGGTTTTCGCCCAGGAGAAATTGCTCGGACAGGCGCCCCCGGAGATCCTGCTGCGTTACGCGATGACGCTCCCCGTTTCGGCATGCGTGGTCGGCATGCCGTCGCTTGAGAACATCGATTTCAACGTGAAGGTCGCAAAGAATTTCCGCCCGCTTTCGGAAAATGAGATGAAGGATCTTCCTCGCAAGGTTTCCGCCGCCCTCCGCGCTTCCATTGAGCGCTTTTTCGCTGATCACGTGGATGCATAACAGCGCTCAGTGGCGAAAATACTGCATCTCAATTTCCAGAAATCCCAGAAAAATAACCTGCGATATTCTTTCCGAAAAATACGAATTACGGGAAACTTCATCACCGAAGGACGCCAATGAAGCCCGAATCCCTCACGCCGCCCCGTCATCCGGGAGCGCGCAGCCCGGAACAGCTTGAAAGATATCTCCGGGACGCGCGCGACTACTGGTTCCACGTCTACCGGCCGCGCGAAGGGGACGTCATTGTCGACATCGGCGCCGGCCGCGGCGAGGACGTCTACGCGTTCTCTCTCGGGGTCGGCCCGAAAGGCCGCGTCTGGGCGATCGAGGCGCACCCGGAGAATTTCCGCCACCTGGTGGAGTTCTGCCAGGCCTACGGTCTGGACAACGTCGTCTGCCTGAATCTCGCCTGTGCGGACCGGCCCGGCCAGATGCAGGTGGAGACGCTGCCGGTATGGGAGTCGAATTATGTGCGCGAGGGTCCTCCTTCGCCCACCTCGTACCCGGTGGAGGCCATCCCGTTTGACGCGGTGTGCCGCCGCCACGGCATCGGCCGCATCGATTTCCTGAAGATGAACATCGAAGGAGCCGAGCGCACGGCCCTGCCGGGCTGCCGCGAGGCGCTGCGCCGCACCCGTCACTGCTGCGTCGCTGCTCACGATTTCCGTGCCGACCGCGGCGAAGGCGAGCATTTCCGTACACGCGCCTTTGTCTGCGACTTCCTCTCGGAGGCGGGTTTCACGCTGGTCACCCGCGACGACGATCCCCGCTATTACGTGCCCTACCACATCCACGGCTACCGGCCAAAGTAGCCGGACCGGGCGCCGGCGCCTGGCAACGCGCCAGCGGTTCTTCAGGCCTGCTGCCCGCGGTATCGGCGGATCTCTGCCCGGAAGATTTCCAGCAGCTCGTGCAATGGATGCTCGCCCCAGTAGACGTGCTGGTAGCCGATGGCCACGCTGTGCATGAACATCACCGCCACCCGGACGTTTTCTTCATGCCGCCGGAAGGCCCAGCGGTATTCGCCGCTGGAGATCAGCCAGACGCACCCGGCGGCGCCGGAGGCCTCCAGCTCGTCGAGCGCCGCCGAAAGGTCGGCCAACGCGGCCCCGGCGTCGGCGGCCTGGACGGAATGCTCATCGCCGTCGCCGCCGATGCGGCATTCGAGCCTGCCGAATTCGTCTGTCCCCAACCGGAAGTGCATGAAACCATGATAATCGAGTTCGGCATGTGCTTATCCTGAAAGCCCGACTAGGCAGGAAGGCGGAATTTCATGGAACCGATTTTTGTGGCAACGGTCATTTCCCTCAGTCAAATGGCTCTTTCCGCGGAGAAATACACGGGAAAGAGCGCTCCAGTGTCGCCCTGGAAGGCACTTCTGACGTCAAAGCCGCGAGGAAAGCAGCGTAAAGCGCTCCGAGAACGGGCGGGCAACGAGCCGTCAACGGCACCCCCTGGCGGGCGGGGGGATTCCGGCACCGCTCCTTCCGCTCGCCATGGCGGGCTCGCTTCAATCAAGGCTCAGAAGGCGCCTTGCCCACGCGCCACGCCGCAGCCGTGCATTCACGCGCGGTGCCGCTTCCGCGCCAGATACACCGAACGGCATCCGCGGTCGAAGTCCGGGTAACCGCGGAAAAAGGGCGCGGCATCGTGGCAGCGGATGGAGACGAAACCAGCGCCGCGCAGGGCGGCGCGGATCTCGCCGGCCGTCCAGCAGACCTCCTCGACGCGCTCGCGGTAGCGCCGCCAGCAGCGCCCTTCGCGGACGAACAGATCCACGTCGCTGGAGGCCCGTCTGCGAAGGGCGTCAAAACCGTTGTGCAGCGCGGCGGCGATGCCCGGCCGCTCGATCCAGAACTCGCCGGACCAGTAGCGTTCAAAGCCGCGCGCGTTGTTGACGTCAAAATAAAACAGTCCGCCCGGTGCCAGCGCCCCGGCAACTGCCTTCGCCACACGCACGAGATCCGCGCGAGCCGGCAGGTGGTTCAGCGCATCACACTCGCAAAGAACCAGGTCCACCGGCCTGGGAAGCCGAAACGATCGCATGTCGGCACAGAGGACGCGCACGGCGACCCCGGCGCGGCGGGCCTTCTCCCGTGCCAGGCGGCACATGGCCGGGGACAGATCCACGGCGAACATCTCAATGCCGCGGCGGGCCAGCTCGACCGCCGTGGTCCCGGTGCCGCAGCCGAGATCGCAGGCCGACCGGACCGGGCCGAGCAGCGGCTCCAGGAGCTGCCGGCGGGCTTTGTCGAGAGGCTGCCGCAGCGGGGCGAAGATCTCGTCGTAATGCAGTGCGAGCTGGCGGTAGACGCACGGTTTTCGCTGGCGGGCCACGCCCGGATTATACGGCTTTGCCGACACCGCCCGGCCGGCGCTGCCGCCCCGCCAGTGTCGCCGCGCGGAGCGTTATCAGGGCAGACGCCTCCCTCGTGTGGCGCCGGGCCGGACGAAGCTGCCCCCTTCAATCGAGCTCGCGGATCCGGATGTTTCGGAACCAAGCCGCGTCGTTGTGGTGCTGCAAGGCGATCGGCGACCGCCGCTTCGGGATCTCTTCGAGCAGCCGCCGCACGGGATTGTCGGCCGGCCAGCGCTTCTCGATGCTCGCCCGCACCTGCGGGTCGTCCAGGCGGATGTCGACAACCTTCACGCCGTTCAGCCAGTGCTCCACATGGAGTCCGCGCAGCACGATGCGGCCCTGGTTGAACTCGCCCGCGGGACGGGCGGCCGCTTGCGAGGGCGCGGCCATGCGATACAGGGCCCCGGCGCGGCTGGCGGCATTGAACAGGGCGTCGGGATGCCTGCGGTCATCGATCACCTGGTACTCGAAGGCCACCGGGTAGACCTGCGCTCCCGACCCCGCCTGCACGAGCTCCCGCTTCGCGCTGCGGTGCGTGAGAAACCAGCCCACCTGCTGCTCGAAACTGAGCCTCATTCTCTCGGGCAACTGTTTCTCGTCCACCAGCACGGTGTCCTGAATCAGGTATTTGACGCCGCTGTTGGCGCCGGGTGCGACCTTCCACTCGAATTCCAGCTCAAAATCGCCAAACTCGTCCGTCGACACAAGGTCTTCCCGCAGCGCCGGCCTGGGCACGGCCTTCAGGCACCCGTCCTCGATGGCCCAGGCACCTTCGGCCGCAGGCCGCCAGCCGGCGAAAGACCGGCCATCGAACAACGCCCTCCAGCCATTCGCCTCCGCTCCGGCCGGACGCCTGCTTTCAGGCTGCGCAGCAGAACTGCGGGCGGCATTCCCGGAAAATAATAGCATCACCGGAGCCGCCGCCAGACAGAAGAAGATCCGCTTCATTGCCGAATATCGTCCTGTTTTTTCCCCCGCTGCGGCCCCTTTTTCGTGTCTCCATTTTCGGCCAGCAGCTGCTCGATCGCCCTGCGAAGCGTGGCCTCTTCCGACTGCGGCCCCATGCGCGGGTCCTCGCCGCGGAAATGCTCCCGGAGCATGCCCTTGCGGTCGATGATCACGATCTGCGGATAGGACATCCGCAGCATGATGGGCGCCTGGAGGAAGTCCCGCGCGGCCGCGTCGCTGTAAGCGGCGATCGGAAACAGGGCGCCCGTCTCGGCGGCAAACACGGGAATGCGCGCCGCCGAGCCGACGTCAACGGCGAGGCCGATCACCTGAAGGCCGCGCGGGCCGTATTCCCGCTGGAGGCGCGCCAGGATCGCTCCGCTGTGTTTGCATCCCGGGCAGGTGGTGAGCAGGAATTCAATCACCACCACCTTTCCGCGGAAATCGGAAAGACGCATTCTGCCGCCGCCTCCGGTCACCGGAGCGAACTGGATGTCCGGGGCCGGCCTCGGGATCTGGGCGGTGGCGAGAGCGGCCGTAAATGCGGCCGCCATCAACAGGCGCTTCACTTCTTGTGGCCCCCGGATTTTGCCGCTGCAGCGGCGCCATTTTCCCGGGAAAGCTCGAGAATCAGCCGCCGCATATTCGCTTCCTCGTTGCGATAAAACTCATCGCCCCCGGGGAAATAGTAGCGGATAATTCCTTTTTTGTCGATGAAAACGACTTGAGGAAAATACATCGGCCCCTGGACATTTTGCGCCTCCAGCCAGGCGTAGGCCTGCTCGCGCGGCGTCCACCCGACCGGGAACTTCAGGCCCAGGCTGCTGACGTAGGCCGGCACCAGCATCCGCGCCTCGGTCATCGTGTTCGGATTGATGGCCGCGCCCAGCGGCTGGAAGACCCGGTCTCCCAGTTCCGCGTAGAGCTTCTGCATGATGGCCGAGCAGCTCTGGCAGTGCGGACAGGTGGTCAGCAGGAACTCAAGCACCACCACTTTCCCGCGGAAACGGCTCAGCAACAGGTGCTCCCCGCTGTTCAGAATGATCGTCAGCTCCGGCGCGGGCTTGGGCGGCCTGAGCTGGGCCAGCAGCGGCGAAGCGCCGGCAAGGGCAAGAATCGTGCGGCGGTTCAGCATGATCGGGAATTCCTACTATAGCGCAGGACGCGCCGCCGCCAACCGCGGTTGCAGCGCCTCGAGGCCGCCCACGGCGGTTCCCCGCACTTCTATGCGGAATTCGCCGTCGGCGTTTCGGCCCTCCAACCGGTCCGCGGCCATTGTCCCCCACTCGAGCCGCCGGGACTTCCCCTCGATCACGGCCCGGTAGCAGCCGGCGAATTCCAGCGCCGCCGCCCGATTGACAAAGCCAATCGCCCACCGCAGCGCCGGCCGGCGCGTCTGCCGATGTTGCAGCAGTTCGTAGCTGCCGCCCCGCCACTGGCCGCCCAGCCGCTCGGCCGCCTCGGTGCCGCAGTATTGCCTGATCAGCACGCGGATGTCAAACTCTCCCAGGATTCCCGACGAGACCCGGCGGTAACTGTCTTCCTCCGGGGGCACAGGGGCTGGCGGCGCCTCCCAGCGGCCGCCCTCCAGCCACGTCTCCGGATGCAGGACCTGGTGCGTCGTCTCGGGCGGCTTCTCAAACACCTGCCGGAAGGCGCGCGGACCCAGCTTCTCCACCGCCGCCTGCTGGAACAGCACCCCCGCTGTGTAGGGAAACAGGAGCGTCTCCTGCAAATACAGGGGCGACGTGGCAAAGACCGGATAACTGGCAGCGGCCATCTGGCCAAGGGCCGGCAGCATCCGTTCGAGCGCCTCCCGGTTCTTTGCCACCGAACCCAGACCCATCCTGCCAAGCTGCCATTCCAGCATCACCCACATGGCCTGGCCTTCGGCCACCGCGAGCCGGGCCGCCTGCTGCTCGCCGGTGCGGACGCCCTTGTCGAGAAACCGGCGCATGTCGAAGTGCTGGTCGGCCAGCGCGTGCGCCAGCTCGTGCACCAGAATGGCCTCGTCCATGGCTCCGCCGGGGCCGTCCTCCAACAGCAGCATCTTTTTCCGGCGGTGATCATAGACCGCCGCCGCCTGCTCGGCCAGCAGGTCGATGGTGGCCTGCCGGAGGTCGAAATCCCGCGGAAGCAGGCCAAAGAGCTGAAGCGTGGTCTGGTCCGCCCGCAGCTCCTCCTCTTTCACCTCCCGTCCGATCTCGCGCTCAACGTAGCGCTTCCATTCGGCCCGCGTCAGCGTCTCTATCGGGACTGGCCGCCGCAAGGCGAAGCCGGTGATGCGCGCCACCTCGGCCGTCAGCGCGCGAATGCGCTCCGCCGTCGGAGCCTGCGCGAAAACCGCGCAGACGGCCGCCGCATGCCACAACAGGGTGCGGAACAGGCGGGAGGCTTTCATCGTTCTGGATCCTGGATGAGATGCCGGTGAACCCGGTCCTTCCAACATATCGCAGCACCGGCGCCCGCGCGGTCTGCTAAACTACCGGTTTGGAGGTCGACTTGGCAGAGAAGGATACAAGCAGGCTCTACCAGGCGGAATATTTGGGCTGCGGCACGTTCATCATCCACAAGCCCAAGCGCAACCGGCGGAAGCTGCGTCAGCAGCGGCTGAAGAACCCGAACCCCGGAATGCGCAAGTAGGCGGCGCCGCCCCTTTTTTACCGTTCCCTATTTTCTTTTCACGATCCACCCCACGCGTGTGCAGGGCGGCACCGGGCTTCTTCCCCTGAGACCTTCATGCGTGATACGTTGCAAGCGTGGTCATTCGGGATTTCCGCATCCACCCGCTCGCCGTTGCGGATCCGCCACTGCGCAGCAGCTACGGTCTGCATGCCCCCTACGCGCTGCGCACGCTGATCTGCCTCGAAACCACGGATGGGATCAGCGGGGTGGCCGAAGCCCACGGGGGCGACGGCTCGCTGGCGGCCTTCCAGGCGTTGCGCGAACACGTCATCGGCATGGATCCCTTTGCGCTGCATGCGCTCTGGATCCGTTGGACCGCCGGCGAGACCGGCGGCGACCGTTCCCAGACCTGGCTCGTGCCCGGCGAGAATCCTAACGATGCCCGGCGACGCGCGTTTGCCGCCGTTGAAGCCGCCTGTCTGGATATCATCGGCAAGGCCGTCGCCAAACCCGTCTGCGACCTGCTCGGCGGCCGCGCCCGCGACGCCGCCCCGTTTTCTGCCTATCTGTTTTACAAACACGCGGGCGGCGGGGGCGAGGGGGCCGATGCGCGCGAAGACGAATATGGCGAGTGTCTCACGCCGGAATCCATCGTGCGTCAGTGCCGCCAGATGATCGCCCGGTACGGCTTCCGGGAGATCAAGCTCAAGGGCGGCGTGCTTGATCCCGCGTTGGAGATCGAAACCATGCGCCTGCTGCGGGCCGAGTTCGGGCCCTCGTACCCGTTGCGCATCGACCCCAATTGCGCCTGGAGCGTGGACACCTCCGTGCGCGTGGGCTTCGAGCTGCGCCAGGAGCTGAGCGGCGGAGGGTATCTGGAAGATCCCACTGCGGGCCTCGAGGGCATGGCCGAAGTGCGCCGCCGTCTTGTGGCGGCGGGCGCGGACATCCCGCTCGCCTCCAACGTGGCCGTCACCGGGTTCGAAGACGTTGTGCCCGCCTGGCGGCAGTCCTCGGTGCAGATCGTACTCTCGGATCCCCACTACTGGGGCGGCATCCGTGCCGTGCAACGCCTCGGCGATCTCTGCCAGGCGCTCGGCCTCGGGCTCTCCATGCACTCCAACACCCACCTCGGCCTCAGTCTGCTCATCATGGCCCACTCCTGCTGCGCCACGCCCGCCATGCAGTTCGCCTGCGATACACATTACCCGTGGCAACACGCCGAAGACGAAATCCTGCTGGGAGGACGCGTCCGGATCGACAATGGCGAGGTTCGCATCCCGGACCGCCCCGGGCTGGGGGCAGAAATCAATTGGGACCAGGTGGCGAGACTGGAAGAACGCTACTGGAAACTACCCTACCGCCGCCGGGACGACGCCGAAGAGATGCGGAAGCATGTCGACCCTTCGTGGCGAAGGATCCTGCCACGGTGGTAGAAAGAGGAATTTTTCTGGCAGCGGGCCAGGGGCTCCTGGCTCGACCTCGGCACGGCCGCTTTGCCGGGCGGAGCCGCTCCAGAGGATGGCTCCACCCGGCGCGGCTCAACTCTTCTTGCTCGTGACTGCGGAAAATGTCGTGACGGCAAGCTCTACCCGTGTGCTCCCACAATGGGGGCACTCCACTTTCTTCTTGCCCAGCTCGTCCATGTGCATCACTTTCTCGAACTCTTTCTTGCAGTCCTTGCAGATGTACACATAGTGAGGCATAGACGACCTCCCATTCCACCCGGGCTGCCGGCAGGCTCATGCGGCCTGCTCGGGCAATCGCACAGCCCGCTACTTCCTCTCATACAACAGCGCCGCATCCGTTTCCACCAGGGCGCACCCTGGCGCAGTACTCTCTCCATGGGATTGTGTGCAGGTTTCAAAAGTGTTAGTGTCAGGATGACGGCGGTCTGTTGGAGGACCGCCGCCGGGTAGCACTGATGCAACGGTCCCTGCGCCGCGCCCTCTCCCTCGTCCCGCCCCGAGAAGGCCAGGCGCGGACCTCCCCATCCAAAGGAGAAAGTCACATGGAGAAGTTCACCCAGGAAGAACTGAAAGAGTACCTCATGCAGCACAATGAGGAGTTTCGTGCGCTCGCCGAGAAGCACGCCGAATACAAGCGGCTGATCGAGGCGATCGAGGCGAAGCCCTACCACACGCCTGAGGACGAACTGGAAGAACACCGCCTGAAGAAGCTGAAGCTTCATGTGAAGGACCAGATGCATCAGATCATGTCCCGGTATAAGACCAGCGAGGTGGCTTAGCCGGCCTGTCCGGACGCGGACTCAACTTGAGTTTCGAACCCCCGGCCTCGAAAGGGCCGGGGCTTTCATTTTCCTCCTTCGCGCAGCCGCACCCGGCGTTGCAGCCGGCACGTCCGTCCCGCTAGCATAACGGCCATGCGCCCCAGCGCGCCCTGGACTTTGCCGGGATCCTTCCCCCCAAACCAGCGACTCGGGCTCTTCCTCCTCCTGGGGCTTCTGCTGGCGGGCTGCGGCAGCCCGGTGCCCGGACCCGAACAGGCGGCGCAGGCAATCCTGGCCAGCGCCCCGTTCTCGTCAGCGTCGGCTCGAGTGGTCCGCCTCCCGGCCTTTGTTTCAGGCGGCTGCCAGCAGGCTTTGGCATCCCAGCCGGAGTGGAGCCAGTGGACTCAATTGGGCCTCGCCTCCCTGTCCCCCTTGATGACTTCCTCCGGGCCCTCCTGCCGGCTGGTTCTGGAGGAAACGGTTGCGCGGGAAGCCGAAAGCTGGATCCACCGGGTGGATGCCGCCGGCTCCGGAGGAGAGGGCGAGCTGGTGGTTCCCGTCGCGGTGCGGACGCTGCTTCGAATCGTGGACGTCCACGCTGTCGGCAGCGGCGCCGCTGATGTGGCATTCGAATGGCAATGGCGCATGAATGCGGCTGGCCAGCGATTGGGCATCCAGGCGAGTCCCAGAATGGGGACGGGCCAGCTCGCTCTCGAGGAGGGCAGATGGCGCGCCGTGCGTGTGGACATCGGCGGCGAGTGAGCGCCGCGTTCACCCAAATGAGTGGTTGATTCTGTATGAATTGGTAGCCCTCCATTTTTCTCTTGACAATTGTCAATTCCTTGGGCAATATGATGTTAACTACGGCCCAGGGAGGAGGTCCCGCGACAGAATATGGCAGGTGGGACTCAGAGGGCGGTAGCCTGTCTTATCCATGGAATTTTCCCCCATTCGAGCTAGTACTGGCTCCCTTTTTCAGATTCCGCCGGACGTGTTGACGCCGTGAATGCCGGTCTTGCCATCCCCGCCGGCCCCGCGCTGCGGCGGCAATTTCCCCTCGCTGCTGCGGCAGTGGCCGAGACGCCTGAACTGGGGCGTTTGGCTCTTCTCTTCGCCCTGCATGCGGCTCTGGGAATGGCCATGCACCGGCTGCCGGCGCTGGCCACCATCCACACCTTCGCGACGGTTCTCACGGTGCTGGCCATCGCCGTCTCCACCCGAAGCCCGGCGGCGGTGCTGATGTGCGCCGCTTACGTCAGCGGCTCGGAAGTGCTGTGGCGGATGTCGAAGTCGTTTACTTTCCACGAAACCGCCAAATATACGGTGGCGCTTCTTTCGTTCATTGGAATGGTTCGCCTGCGCAGGGTGCGCCTGCCCGCCGGTGCTGTTTTTTATCTCCTGTTTCTGCTGCCGGCGGCGGTATTTACGTTTTTCTATTTTCCTCTGAATACATTCCGCAAGACGGCCATGTTTCATCTTTCCGGCCCGATTGCGCTCACTTTTTGTCTTCTTTTTTGTTCGAACCTGCGGCTTTCCATCCGGGAATTTTGGCGCGTGCTGATCGCCTTTGTCGCACCGCTGTGCGGCGTGGCGGCGGTAACCGTGGTTTCGTCGTATCTGCGGCAGGTGCGCTTCACCACGAACTCCAATTTCCAGACGAGCGGCGGCTTTGGGCCCAACCAGGTGGCCTCGTCGCTCGCTCTGGGCGCGCTGATGGTCGTGTTGATCGTCCTGCTCGGGCGGATGCAGTGGAAACTTCGCGCCCTGCTGACGCTGCTGGCCGGCCTGCTCGTCGTGCAGAGCTCGATGACGTTCTCCCGCGGAGGCATCATCGCCTCGGCCGCCTCGCTGCTGCTCGCCCTGCCCTTTGTGCTGGCCGGGCATAAGTACCGCAAACACATCGTCGCCGGCCTGGTCGTTTTCGTACTGCTGCTTTCCGTCGCCTTCCCCATCGTCAACGCCTATACCGGCGGCAAACTCGCCGAGCGTTTTGCGAAAAAAGAGATGTCCGGGCGCGAACAGCTTGCCATCATCGACTGGATGCTGTTTCTCGAGCATCCGTGGTTCGGGGTCGGCGTGGGCGTCTCCGGCTATTTCCATCCGGGCGGCACGACGGCGCACACCGAATTCACCCGCGCCATTGCCGAACACGGGCTGCTGGGCGTCGCCGCCTATCTGTGCCTGGCTTGGCTGCTGCTGCGGCGCTCGCTGGCGATCCTCCGCGACCCGGTCAACCGCCCGGTGCGAGGCCTTCTGGTGGCGCTGATGGCGTGGTCTCTGCTGTACATGGTGGTGAACGCCATGCGAACCTCGGCTCCCGGCTTTGCGCTTGGACTGGCCTTTCTCACCATCCTGCCCCGGCAGAGTGCTGAGACGGAGCAGTCCTTCTCACGATGAACCGCGCATCCTGCGCACAGCTTCCGCCCGTGCTGCTGGTGAGCAATTTTCTCTCCGGTTGGGACGGACGCCGCACCTACGCCGAGGACCTGGCCGCCCGTCTGCGGACCGCGGGCGTGCAGGTCCGCAACAGCTCGCACTTCTCGTTCAAACCGGCACGGCTGGCCGACATGGTGCTGGCCGCGATGGGCGCGCGCGGCGGCTACGAAATCGCGATCATCGACGTCTACAGCGGCCAGGCGTTCCTCTGGGCCGAGGCCGCCGCGCGGGCGGCCCGGTTGGCCGGCAAACGAGTGGTCGCCGTGCTGCATGGCGGCCGGCTGCCGGAATTCGCCGCACGCCACCGCGCGCGTGTGGCCCGGCTGCTGGACAGTGCGGACCTGGTGATCTCGCCGAGCCCGTACCTGCAAGCCGCGCTGCGCGAGTTCCGCGCCGACATCCGCCTGCTTCCGAACGCCATCGACCTGGATGCCTGCCCCTGGCGGGCGCGCCACGGCGTCCAGCCGCGCCTCGTCTGGCTGCGTTCGTTTCATCGGATCTACTACCCGGAGATGGCCGTGCGCGTGCTCGCGGCGGTGCGCCGCCACTACCCTGACGCCACGCTCGCCATGTACGGGGTGGACAAGGACGGCAGCCTCGCGGCCTGCCAGCGGCTGGCCGGGCAGCTCGGCGTGGACGGCGCGGTGCAGTTGCCAGGCGTCGTGCCCAAGGAGCAGGTCGGCCAGCGCCTGGCCGAGGCCGACATCTTCCTCAACACGACGAACGTGGATAACGCCCCGGTCAGTGTGCTCGAAGCGCTGGCCTGTGGCCTGTGCGTGGTCAGCACCGATGCCGGCGGCGTGCCGTTTCTCGTCGAGGATGGCGTTGACGCGCTCCTTGTCAGGCCCGGTGACGTCGAGGCCATGACGGCGGCGGTTCTCCGGCTGCTGGCGGATCCGGATCTCTGCCTCCGCCTTTCGCGGGCGGCGCGGGCCAGGGCAGACCAGTTCGGTTGGGAGAGCGTTCTGCCGCAGTGGCTGGAACTGCTCGCAACGCTGGATGGCGGACCGGGGGGCAGGCATTGAAACCCGTGGCCCTTCTTTGTGGAGCTCTGCTGGCGGCGGGCGTGGCGGCAGCCGTCAGCGGTTGGCTGGCCGGGTGGCTCAGGCGGCGGGGCGTCGTGGACATCCCGAATGAGCGCAGCTCCCACTCTGCGCCAACGCCGCGCGGCGGCGGCGCCGCAGTTCTTGCCGGCACGACCGCCGGTCTGGCGCTCCTCCACGGATGGCAGGGAACGCCGCTGCCCGGTGCGGGGATCCTCGCCGCCGTGGCCCTGATGGCACTGGTTGGACTGGCTGACGACGTGCGCGGCCTGCCGGCCTGGCTGCGGCTGCTCGTGCAGACCGGATGCGCGGCGCTGGTCATTGCCGGCGGGTTGTCTCTGGAGCGCATCCCTCTGCCCGCGCCGCTGGATTTTCCAGCCGGCGCACTGGCGCTGCCGCTGGCTTGGCTGTGGCTGGTGGGCGTCACCAATCTGTTCAACTTTCTGGATGGCATCGACGGCTACGCGGGCTGGCAGACGGTGCTTGCCTGCGCCGGCGCGGCGCTGCTCGGCCTGGGCGAGCCGATGACGGCCGCAGCGATCTGTCTGGGCGGCGCCGCCGTCGGCTTCCTGGCCTGGAACTGGCATCCGGCGCGGATCTTCCTGGGCGACGTCGGCTCCACCGCAATCGGCTTTTTCCTCGCGCTGGCGCCGCTGGCCGCGCCCGTGGACCGTCGGCCTGAGGCCGTGTTCACCATGGCCATGCTGCTCTGGTTTTTTTTGAGCGACGGGGCGTACACGCTTCTCCGGCGGCTCGTTCAGGGCGAGAAGGTCTGGTCGCCGCATCGGAGCCACCTGTATCAGCAATTGGCTCGGCGGTTGGGCCGGCATGATGCGGTGGTGGTGCGCGTCGGCACGACGGGGACACTCCTGGGCGCGGCGGCCGTGGCCGCGTATCTGGCGCGCAACCCGGGCGGGCAATGGGCGGTGCTCGCGGTGGCCGTGGCGGCGTTTCTGGTCTACCGGCATCGCGTCGAGCGCGCCCGGCGCGCGCCTGTGGCGGCGGCTGCGCGGAGGCAGACGGCATGAAGCTCTGGATGGAGCGGCACCGCCGCACGGCGGTCGTGGCGATGCTGGCCGCGGTGGCGGCGCTGAGCGTCCTCATTGCCTACCTGCTGCGATTTGATCTTTCGGTTCCGCCCGGGCACCGCCATATGATTCCGCTGGTAATGGCGGCGGCGGTGCTCATCAAACTCGCCGTGTTTCTGGCCGGCGGGCTCTATCACGGCTGGTGGCGCTGGACCGACACCCGGGATCTTCTCCGGCTGGTGGCGGTGAATTTCGTCGCGTCGGTGGTTTTTTCGGCGCTGCTTCTGGCCGCGCATCCGGACGGAATTCCCCGCAGCATTTACCTGATTGATTTCGTCATCTGCACCGGACTCACCGCGGGGCTGCGCATGGCGGCCCGCATGGCCCGCGAGCTGGCCATGGGCGCGCCCCGCGGCCAGGGCCACCGCAACGTGCTGATTTACGGCGCCGGGGAGGCGGGCGTCGCGCTGGCGCGCGAGATGCGGATGAACTCGTCGCTCAAGTACCGCGTGCTGGGCTTTGTCGACGACAATCTGGCGCTGCGCGGCGAGCTTCTGGGCGGCCACCGCGTGCTGGGCCCGGGCCGCGAGATGATCCGCTTCGTGCAGCGGTTCCGCCGCCGCGGCGTGGTGCTGGACGAAGTATTGATCTCGATGCCCTCGGCCACGGGCCGCCAGGTGCGGGAGGCGGTGTCGAACTGCCGCGCCGCCGGCCTGCCTTGCCGGATCCTGCCGGGCCTCGGCGGGCTGCTCAAGAACCGCGGCCTCAGCGGGCAATTGCGGGAAATCGCCGTGGAGGACCTTCTCGGCCGGGAGCCCATCCGGCTGGACAAGGCGCTGATCAGCGCGAAACTGAAGGACCGTGTCGTGGTCGTGACCGGCGCGGCGGGCTCCATCGGCAGCGTGCTCTGCCACCAGATTGCGCTCTTCGAGCCCGAGCTGCTGGTGATGGCCGACCAGAGCGAGAGCGGACTGTTCACCATCGATCTCGAAATGCGGCGCCGCCACCCGCAGGTGAGCGTGGCGGCGGCGGTGGTCGACATCCGCAATGAGGATGAAGTCCGGGAGCTGTTCCGGCGCTACCGGCCGGATGTCGTCTACCACGCGGCCGCCTACAAGCATGTGCCGCTGATGGAGACGCATCCGGTTTCGGCGGTGCACAACAACGTGCTGGGCACGTGGAACCTGGTGCGGGAGGCCTGCCCGGCCGGCGTGGAGTCGTTCGTCATGATCAGCTCGGACAAGGCGGTGCACCCGGTCAACGTGATGGGGGCGACCAAGCGGGCCGCCGAGCTGGTCGTGGGCAGTTTCAACGGGCTGGATGGCGGACGCATGCGCTGCGTCTCGGTCCGCTTCGGCAACGTGCTGGGCTCGAGCGGCAGCGTGGTCCCGATTTTCCAGAAGCAGATCGCCGAGGGCGGCCCGGTGACGGTGACGCACCCCGAGGTGCGCCGCTACTTCATGCTCACCGAGGAGGCGGTGCAACTCGTGTTGCAGGCTTCGGCCATGGGCGAAGGCGGCGATGTTTTTGTGCTCGACATGGGCGAGCTGATCCGCATCGCCGATCTGGCGGCGAACATGATCCGTCTGGCCGGCCTCGAGCCGAACACGGACATCGAGATTCGCTACACCGGCCTGCGGCCCGGCGAGAAGCTCTACGAGGAGGTCATCAGCGAAGGCGAGCACATCGCGCCGACCTCGCACGAAAAGATCAAGGTGTTCCGCGGGCGCGGGGCAAGCCTTCTGGAGATTGAGCGGTGGATCGAGCGCGTCAGGGACGCCGTGCGGCGCCGGGATGAGGTCGAGGCCGTGGCCTTGCTGAAGGACCTGGTGCCGGAATATGAGCCGGGCGAGCTGTGGCGGGACCGGATCCGGCAGGCAAGAGCGCAGGTGGTGGATTCCTGAGGGCAGGAGGACGCGGTGACAGTTCTGAGGCCGAGATCGAAGCTGGTTTATTTCCGCGTGTCGGAAGACGAGTATCAACAGTTGAGCGCCCTGTGCGAGCGGCTTGGAGCAAGGAGCCTCTCGGATCTGGTTCGCACGTCGCTGTTTCAGAGATGGAACATGCGCGCGGCTGACGAGGACGGGCTCGAATCGCTGGCGGCAAGGATTGAACGGCTCACGCGGCTGGTGGAGGAGCTGCGGCAGAAGCTCGACGAGAGCCCGCGGGTGAAAGTCGCGCGGAAACTGTAGGACAATGACGGATATCCAGGCGAATACAGGACGAAGCAGGCAGGAAATATGCGGCTGATTTTTGTGACTGTTTTGGCGGCGGCATGGGCCGCCGGACAGACGGGGACTCAGGCGGCGGGGCAGCCGCAGCCCCCGCAACAGGAGCCCCAGCAGGCGGAGGCGCCGCGGCCCGTCTACCTGCTCAGTCCGGGCGACCAGATCGTGATCCGCGCGCAGAACGTGGAAGAGATCAGCGAGAAGCCGTTCCGGATCGACGGCGAGGGATTCCTGAACCTTCCGGTGGTGGGACGAATCCGGGCGGCGGGAATGACCGTCGAGCAGCTGGAAGCGGCGCTGGTGGACCGCCTGAAGCTGTTCGTGCGTTCTCCGCAGGTGGTGGTCAGCGTCATCGAGACCGCGCGTCCGCAGGAGGTGGCCAACCCCGTGTACCTGGTCGGGGCTTTCAAGCAGCCGGGCGTGTATCCGCTGGGGACGCGGCCGGAGACGCTCGGCGAGGTGCTGATGCGGACGGGCGGACTGCTGCCGACGGCGATGCGGCGGGTGAAGGTGATCCGTCGGATCGAGCAGGGGCGGCTGGACCTGAAGAACGTCACCGAGTCGACCGATGGGAAGACGACTTACGGCGAGGTGGCCCTGACCGTGACCGGGGAGCTCGCCGATCCGTCCGACAACATCGTGATGAAGCCGCAGGATGTCGTCGTGGCGATGAAACTTGAGCCGGTGTATGTGACCGGCGAGGTGGCCCGCAGCGGCGCTTTTCCGCTCGAGGACCGCGACTATCTGTCGGCGACGCAGATCCTGGCGATGGCCGGGGCGGGGCCGAACGCCGATCTCGAAAAGGCGCGGGTGCTTCGCGTGGTGGGCGACTCGAGCCAGAGAGCGGAAATCACGATCAATCTCAAGGACATTTTTAGCGGAAAAGCGAACGATTTTCCGCTGATGGCCAACGACGTGCTTTATGTTCCGCGGAAATCCGGCACGGGCCAGGCAATGGCGCGGCTTGGTCTGATCGCGGTGCCGGCGTTGATCACCAGTCTGATCTGGGTGTGGGTGAGACGGTAGGCGGGGGAAGAAGGAATGGATCCGCAGGATGAAAGGAACTCGCTGACGCCGATCCGGGCGGACGCGGCCGGAGTCCCGGCCGTCCCTGGGGGCGGCGCCGGCTACGGGTACGGCTACGCGGAGGCGGCGGGCGTCAGCACGTTCGCCGAGGCGCTGCACGCACGGACGTTGCAGGACTATTTGCAGGCGCTGTGGCAGCGCCGCTGGCTGCTGGCCGGGCTTGCCCTCATCGGGTTGGTTCTCGGACTGGCCTTCGTGCTGCCCAGGCCGCTGACCTATGGTTCGGAGTTGACCGCGGAAATCCAGGGCATCAACGAGAACTTCATGGGCCTGGCGCAGGTGGACCCGCAGGCAAGCGGCGGCATCTATTCGGCGACATCGACCAACATCGCCACACAGGTCGAGATCCTGAACAGCTCGTCGCTGAAGCAGCGGGCGGCGGAACGGCTGGAGCGGGAGACGATTCCGGCGCTGCCGCCGCCGGGCAGCGGGCTGGCGCGCGCCTTCAACGGGCTGCGGGCGATGGCCGGCCTGGCGCCGGCGAGTCCGGTGGAGGCGACGCGCGAGGCGATCCGCACGGCCGTGGGCAGCGCACGGGCGCAGGCGGTGGAAGGCACGCGGATCGTGCGGCTGACGTGCGAGTCCACCATTCCGGACGTTGCGGCGGAATTTCTCAACGTGCTGATGGCCGAATACACCGAGCAGATGCTTGAGCAGCGCGCGCGCAGCTCGCGCACCACGAACCAGTGGCTCGAGAGCCAGATGAAGGAGCAGAAGGAGAAGCTCGAAGAGGCCGAGACGCGGCTGAAGGATTTCATTGCGCGCAGCGGGCTGGAAGGCGTCACCGTGCAGGAGCAGCAGCAACAGGCGCTGACGCTGGCCGACGCGAAGATGCTCGTGCTGCAACGGGAGCTGGCACAGTTGCAGACGGACCGGATCGTGCGGCAGTCGCAGTATGAGACGGCGGTGAAGAGCGGGCCGGAGAACATGCCGGAAAGCATTGCGAGTCCGGTGATGATGCAGTTGCGCGGGCAGCTGATCGAGATGGAAAAGCAGCTTGCGGACCTGACGACGACGTTTACCGAGAATCATCCGCGGGTGGTGCGGCTGAAGGCGCAGATGGCCGAGGTGCGCAAGGCGATGGAGAAGGAGCGGGGGGAGATCATCGAGCGGCTGCGGACGGACCTGGAGGCGGCGCGCCGGCGGGAACAGCTGCTGCTGGGTTCGTTTGCGGCGCAAACGGGTCAGGTGCGCGGGCAGGCCGACAAGACGCTGCAATACAACCTGCTGAGGCGGGAGGTGGAGTCGGCGCGGCAGGTCTACAACAACATTCTGCAACAGGTAAATCAGGCCGGCATCGCGACGGCGGTGCCGACGCAGAACGTGCGCGTGGTGGATCCGGCCACGCCGGGCGGGACGGCGAACCTGAGGAATTTCTACATCGGCGGCGGGCTGGGTGTGGCGATGGGCCTGTTGCTGGGAGCGGTGCTGGCTGTGCTGCTGTATCAGGGCGAGCTGAAGTTCTACAAGCCGGGCGAGCCGCTCACGGTGCTTCAGTTGCCCGAGCTGGGCGTGATCCCGGACGGCGAGCTGTTCGAGCGTGGGTCGCGGCGGGTGCGTGGTGGGGGACTGGTGAAGCTGGCGCTGCCGCAGAGCGGCAACGGGGACCAGCCGGCCGAGGTGGAGGTGATCCGCCACGGGGAGCGGCCGACGCTGCTTGCGGAGAGTTTCCGGGCGGTGTTGACGTCGCTGCTGTTTTCGCCCGAAGGCGAGAAGTGCCGCCTGGTGACGGTGACGAGTCCGAATCCGCAGGACGGAAAGAGCACGGTGGCGGCCAACCTGGCGGTGGCGCTGGCCGAAATGGGGCGCGAGGTGCTGCTGGTGGACGGGGACCTGCGCAAGCCGAGGCAGCATGTGATTTTCGATCTGGAAAACACCTGGGGGCTGGCCGATCTGCTTGAGGACGAGACGGCGGTGAGCGCGTATCCGCGGGAGGCATTTTACCGGCAGACAGGGGTGAGAAATCTGCACGTTCTGCCGAGCGGGCCGCCGCTGAAAAACGTGGGCGCGATGGTGCATTCGGCGCGCCTGGCGGCGCTGCTGGAGCGTTTCCGGCAGGAATTCGACTACGTATTCGTTGACACGCCGCCGGTGCTGGTGGTGAGCGATGCGCGGGTGATCGGGCAGCGGAGCGACGGGGTGATTCTGGTGCTGCGGGCCGGCGAGACGCGGCAGCTGGACGCGCTTCAGGTGGTGCGGCGGCTGAAAGAAGACGGGACAAGGATCCTGGGCACGGTGCTGAACCAGTGGATTCCGCCGCGCGCGGGGCGGAAATATTACAGGAAATACTACGACTATTACCGGCCGACGGAAGCATAAATCATGGCGGCAAAAGAAGCACAGATGCCGGCGGCGCAGGCGGCGGCGGACGTTCCGGTGCTGGTGATCGAGCCCTCGCGCGGCTGGGTGGGACTGAAGCTGCGCGAGTTGTGGGAGTACCGGGAACTGGTGTATTTTCTGGTCTGGCGCGACGTGAAGGTTCGCTACAAGCAGACGGTGCTGGGGGCGCTGTGGGCGATCATCCAGCCGCTGTTCAGCATGCTGGTTTTCACGGTGGTATTCGGGCGGCTGGCGAAAATTCCGTCGGACGGAATTCCGTATCCGCTGTTTTCCTATGCGGCGCTGCTGCCATGGAATTATTTTGCGCAGGGGCTTTCGAGCTCGTCCGACAGCCTGGTGGGCAGCGCGAACCTGATCAAGAAGGTGTATTTTCCGCGGCTGGCGATTCCGGTGGCGGCGGTCTGCGGCGGGGTGGTGGACTTTCTGATCGCCTTCTGCGTGCTGCTGTTGATGATGGGGTATTTCGGGGTGCGGCCGACGGTGAACGTCGTCTGGCTGCCGCTGTTTCTGCTGCTGGCGCTGGTGACGGCGCTGGGGGTGGGGCTGTGGCTGAGCGCGCTGAACGTCGAGTACCGGGACGTGAAATACACGGTGCCGTTTCTGGTGCAGTTCTGGATGTATGCGACACCGATCGTGTATCCGAGCTCGCTGCTGCCGGAGCCGTGGAAGACGCTGTACGGGCTGAACCCGATGGCCGGCGTGGTGGAAGGGTTCCGGTGGGCGCTGCTGGGGGTGAAGACGCCGCCGGGGCCGATGCTGTGGGCGAGCGTGGCGGCGGCGGTAGGGCTGCTGGTGAGCGGGGCGTTTTTCTTCCGGCGGATGGAGAAGACGTTTGCGGACGTGGTGTGAGGGATGGGGGCGGGGATGAGCGCTGTGCGGGTATCGGTGGTCCTGCCAACCCACAATGGCGAGGCGATGCTGGGCGCGGCGATCGAGAGCGTGCTGGCGCAGAGTCTGCGGGAGCTGGAACTGATTGTCGTGCTGGACGGGTGCACTGACGGCAGCGAGCGGATCGCCGAGGGCTATGCGGCCTGCGACGGGCGGGTGCGGCTGGTGGCGCTGCGGGACAACCGCGGGTTGCCGGCAGCGCTGAATGCGGGCTTTGCCGAGGCCCGTGGCGAGCTGTGGACGTGGACGTCGGACGACAACGCGTATCACGCGGAGGCGCTGGAACGGATGGCGCGGCGCCTGGAAGACAGCGGGGCGGACGTTGTGCTGGCGGGGATGGAGATCGTCTGGGAGGGAGAGAACGGGCGGGCCGAGACGTTCGTGCCGCCCGATGTGGATCGGCTGCGATGGGAGAACGTGGCCGGGGCGTGCTTTCTGTACCGGCGGCGGGTGCATGAGATCGCCGGGGGCTATGATCCGGCCGAGCGTCTGGCCGAGGACTACGGGTTTTTTCTGCGAGCCTGGTGCCGAGGGTGCCGGTTCGAGGTCCTGCCGGAGGTGCTGTACACGTACCGGATGCACGCCAAGTCGCTGACGGCGCGGCATGGGATGGCAGTGGCGGACATGCGGGATGCGGTGATCCTGAAGCACCTGAAGGAAATGCCCGCCCGAAGGGGGTGCGAGAGGGCGCGGGTGGCCGTGGAGGTGGGGGCGCGGTTTCTCCAGCGGAGCCGATGGATGCCGGTAATGAAGAGCCTTGCGATGGCGGCGCGCTACTCGCCTTGGGTGGCTGCGGGCGCGGTCTGCCATGGGATCTGGTGGCGGGCGCGGCGGTGGGTGGGGGCATGAGGGGAGGGCGGGCATGGACGAGGGGCCGGCCTGGGGCGCGACGGCTGGTGAGATGCGGATAGAAGTGATTGTCCGGCAAGAGGTTCGGGCGGGTGGAGGGCCGGTGGGCCGCGGCGAGAAGGGGCGAGTTCGTTTCAGTTCGTTTCAACACGGGTTTTGGCGAATAACTCTTTTGGATTGAATTGGTTGATGGGGATTTTGAGTCATTTTGGACTTTTGCCCCGGGAGCGGAACGATGGAGGACGGAGTCTGGTTGGAGAGAGGCGGCGGGCGCTGGCTGGGGAAGGGTGGAGGCTTGCCGGGCACTGGGGACGGATTTTTCCGAGGCCAGCGGACGCGGTGCGGGGTGAGGGTGGCATGGGGAAGGCGGAGCGGTGGAGGTGGAGGCGGGGTGTGCGGGGCCGCCTTGTGGCGCCGACGCGGGCGGGTGGGAGGGCGATGCGGCGGACGTGCGTGTTTCCGTGCAAGTCATTGATAAGAAATAGTGTTGCGGCTTGCGGCGGGTCGAGTTCGTTCCAGTTCGTTTCGACGCGAATTTTTGCCGATTTCGCCTTTTATTGGAATGACTTCCAGAGAAAATTGGGCTCGCGGCAACTTTTGCGGCTCCGGCGGCGAGGATGGCGACTGCGAGGGATTGGCGGGCGCGAGTCAACGGGTCGGGCTGCTGGGCAGCGGCGGAGGGGTATCGGGAGTGGTGGCTCATCATCCTGGCGGAAGCGTGGAGGCTGGTCTGGTGCAACTGCGGGGGTGAAGGGCGGAAGTGGTTCGTCTACAAGCGATAAACGGATTGGTGCTAGCGTGATGGAAATTCCTTGCGGTTGAGGCGGAAATAAAGAGGCGATCCACCCGGAAGGAGAGATCGAAGTGGAAGTTTTGGCTGTGATTCCCGCACGCGGCGGTTCGAAGGGGATCCCGAGAAAGAATCTGCAACACGTTGGCGGGGTTCCTCTGGTAGAGCGGAGTTGTCGAACCGCGAAGATGGCGAAGACGGTGAGCCGTGTGATCGTTTCCACGGACGACGCAGAGATTGGTCGAGTGGCTGCCGGGGCCGGAACGGAGGTGGTCTGGCGCCCTGAGGAGATCAGCGGGGACACCGCGACTTCCGAGGAGGCGCTGCTTCATGTTCTCGGTGAAATCAAAAAGCAGGGGGGGAGGCCGCCTGACCTGCTCGTCCTCCTTCAGTGCACGTCTCCATTTACGGCGCCTGAGGACATTGACGGGGTGGTTCGGCTGCTGGGTGATGGGGGCTATGACACGGCTTTTACGGGGGCAAGGACGCACGCTTTCCTGTGGAGGAGGAGGGGGGGGTGATTGTGAGGCAGTGAACCACGACAAATGGAGGCGGCCGATGCGGCAACAGCGGGAGGCCGAGTTTGCCGAGACCGGGGCGGCGTATGCAATGTGGGTTGATGGATTTCTGAAGCACCGACATCGATTTTTCGGCAAGACGGGCATTTATGAAGTACCGCGTATCCGGGCACTTGAGATCGACGAGCCGGAAGATCTGGAGCTGGCAAACCTGCTCGTGGAAGTGATCGAGCGGCGGGGTGCTGGACGAGCTCCCTCAGACGTGCGAGCGGTTGTGTTCGACTTCGACGGGGGTTTTTACGGACAATCGGGTGATCGTGGCCGAGGACGGACGGGAGGCGGTGGTTTGCAGCCGTTCTGACGGACTGGGCATTGAGCGGGTCAGGAAGAGGCGGGGTGATGGTGGCAGTCATTTCGAAAGAGCGGAATCCGGTGGTGGAGGCCCGGTGCCGGAAGCTTGGGATTGAGTGCATTCAGGGGGTGGAAGACAAGCTGCCGGTGATGCTGGAGTGGCTCCGGGCGATGAACATTGAACCTGAGCGAGCCGCGTATTTGGGCAATGATGTAAACGATGTTGCCTGCATGAAGGCGGTGGGCTGGGGCGTATGCGTGGCTGACGCGCACGAGGAGGCGAAAGCGGCGGCGCAACACATATTGCGGCGGCCCGGCGGGCACGGGGCGGTGAGGGAACTGTGCGATCTGATTGTGGAGGCGAGGGAACATGGGTAAGCCGGTCCGGATAGGCGCGAGGAAGGTTGGAGACGGGGAGCCGGTATTCGTCGTTGCGGAAATCGGCATCAACCACAACGGGAGTCTGGAGCTGGCGAAGAGGCTCATTGACGCGGCCATAGAAGCCGGGTGTGATGCGGTGAAGTTCCAGAAACGGACGCCGGAGAAGTGTGTTCCCGAGGGTCAGCGGGACCTGGTGAGGGAGACCCCTTGGGGCTTGATGACTTACCTCGACTACCGCAGGAGGCTCGAGTTTGGAAGGGAGGAGTACGAAGAGATTGATTCTTACTGCCGGGCGAGGAGCATTCCCTGGTTTGCTTCGTGCTGGGACGTTGAAAGTGTGGATTTTATGGAAGAGTTTTCCCCTGTCTGCCACAAGGTAGCTTCGGCGTGTCTGACGGACGAGGTTTTACTGCGGCGCCTGAGGAGCACGGGGCGTCCGCTGATGGTCTCCACCGGGATGAGCACGCTCGAGGAAATTGACCGGGCGGTGGAGATTCTGGGGACGGAAGGGCTGATCCTGATGCATACGACGAGCACTTATCCGTGCGATCCGGGCGAGCTGAATCTGCGGATGATCCCCGAGCTGAAACGGCGTTACGGGGTGCCAGTGGGGTATTCGGGGCATGAGGTGGGGTTGCAGACAACGGTGGCGGCGGTGGCGCTGGGAGCGTGCGCGGTGGAGCGGCACCTGACCCTAGACCGTGCCATGTGGGGGTCGGATCAGGCGGCCAGCGTCGAGCCGCACGGCATGGCCCGGCTGGTCAGGGACATCCGCGTGGTGGAAGCGGCGCTGGGTGATGGGGTAAAGCGGGTGTACGCGAGTGAGCTGCCGGTGAGGCGACGCCTGCGCCGTGTGGAGTTCTCGGGGCGATGAGGCCGGTGTTCAAGAGACGCGGGGGCAGCGGGCGGCCCGTGCTGGCACTGCTCGTTCCGGACGGAGTCGGCGTGCGGAATTTCATTCTGGGCAAATTTCTGCCGCTGGCGGGAGACCGTTTTGAGGTGCATATTTTTTGTGGATTTCCCGCGGACCTGATGCCGGATGAGGCGGCGGGTTACACGGTGCAGGAAATGCCGGCCTACCGTGAGGGGAAGGTGGGCGGGCTGCTTCGGTATGCCTTACAGTATGCCCATATGTACCGATGGCGCACGCCTGGCATGCTCCGTGTGCTTGGCGAGCCGCGGCATCATGAATGGAAAAGCCGGCTGTTGCATGGAACGGCCAAAGCGCTGGGCCGGGCGCATGCAAGCGGGCAGGGAATCCGGTTTCTTGAGGCAAAACTGCACGGCATTGCCGGCAGGCACCGGCTATTCGGGCACTATTTGGAAACGTGGGAGCGCCTGCGGCCGGACGTGGTCTTCTGCACGCATCAGCGGCCGTCGAGCGTGCTGCCCGCGATGGTGCTGGCGGCGCGGCGGCTGGGGATTCCCACGGCGACGTTCATCTTCAGTTGGGACAATCTGACGAGCAAGGGCCGGATTGCGGCGCCGTTACGAGCACTTTCCTGGTGTGGAGCGCGCTGATGAAGCGAGGAGCTGCACCGCTATTACCCGGACGTCAGCCGAGGAGCGGGTCCACGTGGTTGGGCACGCCGCAGTTTGATCGCATATGGGGATGCGCGGAAAATTCGTGACGGAGACGGGGGGAGTTCTTCCGCCGGATTGGGGCGGACGCGGCGCGGCCGCTGATCTGCTATACGGGCGGGGACAGGACGGACGTGCCCGCAGGGGCCGCGGACAGCTGGCAGTCGGTGCTGGAGCTGAGTCGAGGAAGTGGGGCGATCGAGGGGAAACGCGCAGTGGATGTTCCGGCCTGTGCGCCACGGCGGACCGGGGCGAGCGGTATCGACGGGGTGCGGCAGCGAGTATCCGGAGCTGCTTTACGCGCAGCCGGCCTGGAGGAGCTAGCCGGAGCGGAGGAGGGTGGGAGCAGATTTGTGCCGACGCAGCGAGGACGTGCGGATGCTGGCGAACCTGGCGGCAGCACAGCGGACGTGAACGTGAACGTGGCCTCGACGATGACGCTGGATTTTGCCTTGCGGGACCGGCCGGTGGTGAACGTTGCTTTTGATGTGGCCGAGCGGGGCGGATGGCGGGTGTGGGACGAGTATTACCAGTTTGACCATTACCGGCCGGTGGTGGAGCTGGGGGCGGCGCGGGTGGCGCGGAGTCCGGAGGAGCTGGCGGCGCATGTGAATGCGTATTTGCGGGACCCGTCGCTGGACCGGGAGGGGCGGCGGCGGCTGGTGGAGCTGGAGGTGGGTGTGCCGGTGGGGCAGGCGTCGGCGCGGGTGGTGGAGGCGCTGGGGCGGATTGCGGGGGTGGAGGCGGTGGCATGAGGGCGCCGGCGATCCGAGTGGAGAACCTGGGGAAGATGTACCGGATCGGGGGGCCGGTGGAGCGCTACCGGACATTTCGGGACACGGTGGCGCAGAGTGTGGCGGGGCTGGGGCGGCGGGTGCGGAGCTGGTTTGGAGGCGAGAACGGGGCGGCGCCGAAGTATGAGACGATCTGGGCGCTGAAGGACGTCTCGTTTGAAGTGCAGCCTGGGGAGGTGGTGGGGATCATCGGGCGGAACGGGGCGGGCAAGAGCACGCTGCTCAAGATCCTGAGCCGGATCACGGAGCCGACGACGGGGCGCGTGGAGATCCGCGGGCGGGTGGGGAGCCTGCTGGAGGTGGGGACGGGCTTCCATCCCGAGCTGACGGGGCGGGAGAACGTGTATCTGAACGGGGCGATTCTGGGGATGAAGCGGGCGGAGGTGGACCAGAAGTTCGATGAGATCGTGGCGTTTGCGGAGATCGAGAAATTCATTGACACGCCGGTGAAGCACTATTCGAGCGGGATGTACGTGCGGCTGGCGTTCAGCGTGGCGGCGCATCTGGACACGGACATTCTGCTGGTGGACGAGGTGCTGAGCGTGGGAGATGCGGGCTTTCAGCGCAAGTGTTTGACGAAGATGGGGGGGGTGACCACCGCAGGCAAGACCGTACTATTTGTGAGCCATAACCTGACTGCAATTCGAAGCTTGTGCAACAGAGTCTTGTATTTGAGTTCTGGCAAGATTGTGGCGGACGGTGCAGCGAATTCAGTCGTTAACGAATACCTAAGAGCAAGCGAAGGATGCGAAGAAGATTCCGATCTGACTAAAAAACCGTATCTGTGCACGTCAAGCTCAGCAAAGGGCCCGTTTTTGAAAACGGCGTGGTTCGCAATCGAAGAAGGGAAGCCAGTCCTAACCGTTGCAGACAGTGTTCAGGGAATTTTCATAGTAGACCGCAATGGGTACAAAGGAAAACTTGCGCTTGGATGGTATCTACTGGCCAGAGACGAGCAAATTGTCTTCAATTCTGTCTCAGGATTTACAGAGGTTTCTGGGCCGCAAGTTGTGTTTCGGTGCAATGTGCCCGGGCGGCTCTTAAACGATGAGAGTTACACGGTGAGGGTACAAGTCATCGAGGAAAATTGGCGAGTGGTGGACGATGTCAGGCACGTTGGTATCCTGCGTGTAGCAGATGGTGAAAGGCCGTCTGGATATATGGGAAAGTGGGGTGGAGTTGTCCGCCCGGCGCTCAAGTGGAGTGTCAGTTCAACCGATGGCGAAGCAAGGCCCGATGTGGGATAAAGAGCTGTTTTGGATGCCCCCTAAGGTGAGACGACCATGCGTTTCCATTGTGCTGCCCACGAGGAATGGTTCAAGGTACATTCGAGAAGCCATCGAAAGCGTCCTCGGGCAGACCTATACAAACCTGGAACTTATCGTCGTGCTAGATGCCTGTTCTGATGGCACAGAGAGTATTGTTAGAGAGCTTGCGGTGAAGGATCAAAGGATCGGTGTTCTGAAGAGCGACGTAAACCTCCGGCTGCCGCGTGCATTGAACTGCGGGTTTGAGAAGTCGAGGGGGGGGTATCTAACCTGGACGTCTGACGACAACGTATTTTTCCCGACCGCGATCGAGAAGCTTGTATATGCGCTTGATTCTTCTGGCGCAGACATAGCGGTGGGAGGAGAGGAAATTGTTGATCGAAATGGAGTGATTAAGCTAACAAGAACTACTATAAGATGGGATTTGTTCCCCACGAGCAATCAAATTACGGCATGCTTTTTATACAGAAGACATGTCCACGACCGCCTTAATGGTTACGATCCCAGGTTGTTCTTAGCGGAAGATTATGACTTTTTTCTCAGAGCTTACTGTTGCGGGTTCCGTTTTGTCACGGTTCCGGAGCTTTTATATCGTTACAGGAGGCATGAGGAATCTCTGAGCATTAGGCGTGCGGCAGAGGTTCCTAGGGTCAGAGATCGAGTGATATTGAAATCAATGAGCAGGTTTCCGGATTCCACCGGTGAGCTGCGCGGAAAGACGGCTGTGGTTCTTGCCTCGCGATTTAAATCAAGAGGAGAGTGGCTACTAGCCGCGTATGCAATGATGATGGGCTTGTGGCATGCGCCTGTTATGGACGGTAAGGGCCGTATTGAACTACTTAAGGAAGAAGTTGAAAGTCGACCAAGGTAACGTAGGGCGGAATACTGAGTAAACCTGATTGTCAAGTGAACGGAGCTCGCCCGTTCTGAATGTAGCATTCGCGCAGTCAGAAGTGAGGCATTTGGGTGTGCTGTTCAAAGAGGCGTTTTTTCTCCGTGGGTGTACGCGTGGGCTGAATGGCAGGGAGGGGCCTGCGCAATGAATGAATCAGGAGATAAGGCGACGTGCATGTATGGGCCCACGCCGATTGTGAGTGTGATTGTGCCTTCTTACAACAAGCCGGAGTATCTGCCGGAGTGTCTAGGGATCGATTCAGAAGCAGACCTTCATACGGACTGGGAGTGCATTGTGGTGAGTGATGGGTCGCCGCGGGTGGAGGAGATCCGGGCGGCAGTGGCGTCGATGAACGATCCGCGGTTCCGGCTCGTGGAGCACCGGGAGAACCGCGGGCTGGCAGCAGCGAGGAATACGGGGATTCGTGAAGCCCGGGCTGACAAGGTGATCTGTGTGGATGAGGACGATTGGATTGTAGCAGAGTGTCTCCAGACATTGCTCACCTATATGCAGGGGACCAGTGCTCCTATCGTGTGCCCACAGGGCCGGTTTTTTGGTGGGCGTGACGGGCGGAGGAAATGCAGCCAGCCAACCGTGGCGCAAATATTGGTTTCGCAGCCGCTTTTACCTGCCGGATCACTGATCAGAAAGAGTGTATTTGGGGATGTGGGATTGTATGACGAGCATCCTATTATCAAGATGGGGCGAGAGGATCACGAGTGGTGGATTCGAGTCGTTGCTGGAAGGGTTCCTGTTCTGGTGGTTGAAGAGGAACTCTACCACGTGCGTCGACCGGTGAGCCGAGACGAATGGAGTCAATCTCTTGATTTTAGTGCGTCCCGTTATGACTATGAGATCTATCAATACATTGTGACGAAACACCGGAGTCTTTATGACGCGTACGCGGAAGCAAGACGGACCGTATTGGCAATATCGGTTGAGAGCAGGGCAAACTGGTTCGCCGCTAAGGGCAGGTACGTTTCCAGCGCAATTGACAGGTGGAGAGCGCTATTTCTGAATCCTGGTGTAAAGCGTGCCAAAAAGGCCCTGAAGGCGACGCTCATGGCACCGCTGTCGTTGTGCGGAATGCTGGATTTTGGCAGGAAGCATTCGAGGAGGGTGCGCGGCTCCTGCTGACAGTCTTATCTCGGAAATCCGCGCATCGTTTTCAAGAGGTCGGTCATGGATAGCGTAGAGGCGTGGTGGGTTGTTGTGATTCTCCGTGGAATGGGTGAGTTCTTTCCTTTGATTCAGGAGGCGTGTGGTCTCGAGAGGTGCAAAATGCGGGCTGGGTGCGATATATGCGAACTGGTTCGCTGTTCGAGGGAATCACAAATCAATATGCGATGCGAGTTGCGAGATGTCAGGGCGTGAGTGCAAATGCCGCGGTCAGGAAGTAATCCTTTCCGACACGTGGGTCTGAATGGCTCGGCCGTGTGGCACCGTGTTGTGCTGCCGGTATTTGTTCCCGAGGATTCTGGTTATTTCGAGCAATCGGCAGAGGTGCTCGATCTTTGCCTGAGTTCCTTGTGGGCCACCTGCGGGCAGGAGACGGCGATTACGGTGGTGGTGAACGCGGCGTCGCGAAAAACTTTCGAGGTCATTGAGCGGCACCGGAGGAGCGGGCACATTGACACGCTGATCGCATTCCGGGAGAACGCCGGGAAAGTGAATGCGCTGATGGCCGGGGTGCGAGGCTCCCATGAGCCGATTGTGACGCTAACGGACTCCGACATTTTTTTTCTGCCGGGCTGGCTGGAGGCGACCGTGGCCGTTTTCAATGCGTTCCCGATGGCAGGCGCCGTTTCGGCCCTTCCCGTTCCGCACCTCCGGCGGCAGTGTACGACGGCGACATGGCTAGGGGCGGCGGTGCGAGGAAAGCTGGTCCGGGAGGCTCTTGCGAGCCCCAGTGACCTGGAGCTGTACATGAGGGACCTGAATTCACCTGCGCTGATTCGGCCGGATCAACGGAAGCGGCAATGGGGCGTGAGGAATGGGTGCGCGGTTGCTCTGATCGGAGCGACGCACATGCAATGCACGTTCCGGCGCGAGGTGTTCGATGCCGCACCGAGGGAACGGTGCGGAGCCGCGATGGGGCAGGATTCCGAGTACTGCTGGATGGATCTGCCGGCGGACCTGCTGGGGATGTGGCGGTTGAGTCTCTGCAAAGCCTACGTACGGCACATGGGGAACCGGGTTCCCGAAGAGCTTTTGGCTCCGGAAGCAGGGCGCTCAGATCGATATCTGGCCGCCCCCAAGGCACCGGATTGGCACTGGGAAAGAGCCTGGCCGTATCGAATGCGTTGCATTTGCGGACGCGTTGTCAATCGCGTCTGTGAGGGGTGGCTTTTGCGCCTGCGCGGTGAATGAGCCTATGAGAATCGCCTTTCTCTGTTCGGAATATCCGCCGCACCGGGGCGGGGGGATCGGGACGTTCACGCAGGCGCTCGGGCGGGCGCTGGTGCGGGCCGGCGTGCATGTCGATGTCGTGGGTGTGTATCCGGTGGAGCGGGACGCCCTGGAGGACGACCAGGGGGTGCGGGTGTGGCGACTGGCGGCGGCCCGGACGCCGTACACGCGGTTTGTGCGGAACGGATGGAAGGTGACCCGGAAGCTGCGCGAGCTGTGTGAGCAGGATGGTCTGGATCTGGTGGAGGGGCAGGAAAACGCCTTTGCGGCGGTGGGCCCGTTGGATGGCGTCAAGAAAGTCATCCGCATGCACGGGGGGCACCACTTCTTCGCGGTGACTCTGGGCAGGCAGCCGGCGTTGTGGCGCGGGTGGCAGGAGCGGCGGTCCTTCCGGCAGGCGGACGCGGTGTGCGCGGTGAGCCGGTATGTGGCGGAGACGACGAGGCATCTACTAGGGCTGGGCAGCCGGCAAATTGAGATCCTTCCCAATTTCGTCGACCCGGTGCGATTCTGCCCATGTGAAACAGCGCAAGAGGAGGAAAATCTGGTCGTCTTTGCCGGGACAATCTGCGAGAAAAAGGGAATTCATTTCCTGATCCAGGCATTTCCGAAGATTCTTGCCGAGCAACCCGCGGCGCGCCTTGTGGTGGCAGGGCGGGATCAGGCCGATGTCAGATACGGCGGGTCGTTCCGGGGTCATCTGGAGCGCCTGATGGATGAGACCACGCGGGGCCGGGTGGAGTTTGCCGGACCGGTTCCGTATGATCAGATGCCGGCGCTGCTGGCGCGGGCGGCCGTGTGCGTGTATCCGTCGTTGATGGAAGCGATGCCGATGGCCTGGCTGGAAGGAATGGCGATGGGGAAGGCGGTGGTGGCGTCGCGGCTGGGGCCTGGGCCGGAGGTGATCCGGGACGGAGTGGAAGGTCTGCTGTGTGATCCGCGCCAGCCTCAGGAGCTGGCATCGGCCATTGTCCGTCTTCTCCGCGACCCGGATCTTCGGTACCGGCTGGGCCGGGCGGCGCGGAGGCGGATTGAAGAAGACTTCTCCGCGGCGGTGATGGTGGAAAAAAATCTGGGATTTTACCGCCGGGTGCTGGCGGAAGGGTGAGTGCGTGCGCCTTGTGATCGTGTCTCATGTGGCTCACTGGCGGCGGGAGGGGCGGCTGTGGGCGTATGGGCCGTATGCGGCGGAAATTGACCAATGGGCGGCGCTGTTTGACGAAGTCGTGATTGTGGCGCCGGAGGGGCGCGGGGCGTGGCCGGGGGACCTGCGGCCGCTTCGCGCGGGGAATGTCCGTCTGGCGGGGCTGGAGGAGAGAGGCGGGGCCGGAGTCAGAAGGAAGCTCCGGCTGCTGGCGGCGCTGCCAGTGTGGATGCGGGTGCTGTGGCGGGAGATGCGGCAGGCGGAGGTGGTGCAGGTGCGGTGTCCCGGAAACGTAGGGCTGGCCGGGGCGGTTCTGGCTCCGCTGGCCGGGAGGCCGCATGTGGCGAAGTATGCGGGGCGGTGGGGGGCGTACGGGGGCGAGCCGTGGAGTTTTGCTTTCCAGCGGTGGCTGCTGGGGTCGTGGTGGTGGCGGCGCGGGGTGGTGCTCGCCTATATTCCGCCCGAGGAGGCGCGCGGGCCGGTGGCGCCGATGTTCAATTCGGCGATGGGGCAGGCAGACCTGGAGCGGGCGCGGCGCGCCTGCCGGCGCCGGGAGGCCGGGGCGCCCTGGCGGGTGCTGTTTGTGGGGCGGCTGACGGCGGCCAAGGGGGCGGAAGCGGCGATCCGGGCGGCGGGGGCGCTCCGGGGCCATGGCCGCGCGGTGCGGCTGGACGTGATTGGCGAGGGGCCGGAGCGGCAGCGGCTGGAGGAGCTTGTGCTGCGGCAGGGCCTGGACGGGGCGGTGCGCTTCCACGGCGGGATGGGGTTTGAGCGGCTGCTAGGGATGTACGAGCAGGCGGATCTACTGGTGCTGCCATCGCTTTCCGAAGGCTGGCCGAAGGTGCTGGTGGAGGCGATGGCGTTCGGGGTCCCCTGCGTGGCGACGAGGGGCGGGCTGACGGACTGGATGCTGGGCGAGGGGCGCGGGGAGACCGTGAGTCCGAATGATCCTGAAGGGCTGGCGCGGGCGGTGGCGCGGCTGATGGATGAGCCGGAGGAGGAGCGGCGGGCGAGGCAGCGGCGATGCCGGGAGTTCGGTTTGCAGTACTCGATTGAAGGCGTGAGGGCGGAGATCGTGCGCGTGCTTCGGGAGCGATTGGGAGTGGCGGTGAAAGAGCCCGTGGAGGCGGGTTGAGCATGACGGGGCGGACAGCGCCGGTGATGCACCTGGTGGACACGCTGGAGGCGGGCGGGGCGGAGCGGATGTGTGTTCAACTGGCGAACGCGATGGCGGAGCGGGGCCGGGTGGTGGCGGTGTGCGCGACGCGGCGCAGCGGGCCGTTACGGGAGGAGCTGGACGCGCGGGTCGGATTCGTGAATCTGGGGCGGCGGTGGCGGTTCGATGCCGCGGCGCTGTGGCGGCTGCGGCAGGAGGTGGAGCAGCGGGGCATTCGCATTCTGCACGCGCACGGGACGGCGCTGTTTGCGGCGGCAGCGGCGAGCGCGGGGCGGCGGGAGGTGCGCGTGGTTTGGCACGACCACTATGGGGGGCTGATCCACGCACGTTCGAGCTGGCCTTACCGGATGGTGCGGCGGCGGATGGCGGCGGTGCTGGCGGTGAACGAGGAGCTGGCACGATGGAGCCGGGAGCGGCTGGGGGTGTCCGCTGAGCGGGTCTTTGTGGTGGGAAACTTTGCCACGCGGGGGATTGGCGAGCCGGCGAGCGGGCTGCCGGGAACGGCGGGTTACCGGCTGGTGCAGGTGGCGAACGTGCGTCCGCAGAAAGACTACACGACGATGCTGCGGGCGATGGCGCGGATCGTGCGCGAGGAGCCCAGGGCGCACCTGCTGGTGGTAGGGGCGTGCGGGACGGAGGGCCATGGAGCGGAGGTGCGGCGGCTGGTGGAGGAGCTGGGGCTGGCGGCGAATGTGACGTTTCTGGGTCCGCGGCGGGACGTGGGGGCGGTGCTGGCGGGGTGCGATGTGGGGGTGTTGAGTTCGGCGAGCGAGGGGCTGCCGGTGGCGCTGCTCGAGTATGGGGAGGCGGGCCTGGCGGCGGTGTGCACGGACGCGGGCGCCTGCCGGGCGGTGCTGGACGGGGTGGGGCCGGTGGTGCGCGTGGGCGACGATGCGGCGTTGGCGGAGGCGGTGCTGGCCTTGCTGCGGGATCCGGAGGAGCGCGTGCGGGCCGGCGGGAAGTTGCGGGAGCGGGTGCGGGCGCGGTGGAGCCGGGAGGCGGTGCTGGAGAGGATCGAGGAGGCGTATGAAAAGGCTCTGGAGTAGCGCGGCGCTGCTGGCGGTGCTGGCCGGGCTGGCGCTGGGGCGGGAGTGGTATGTGGCGCCAGACGGGACGGCGGCGGGGGACGGGTCGAAGGAGAGGCCGTGGAGCCTGGAGGCAGCGCTGAAGCCGCACCCGATGATTGCGCCGATGGATACCGTCTGGGTGCGGAAAGGGGTGTACAACGGGGCGTTTGTGTCGCGGCTGAAGGGCGCGCCGGGCAAGCCGGTGGTGCTGCGGGCGTATCCGGGCGAGCGGGTGGTGCTGGACGGGCGCGGGTTTTCGCCGAAGACGGTGCTGACGATCGAGGGCGAGTGGGCGTGGTACTGGGGCCTGGAGGTGACCAATACGGACCCGAACCGGTCGTCGACGATCGCCGGGAACAACAACCCGCAGGACCGGGGCGGAGGCATTTCCATGGCAGGGCGGAATACGAAGGTGATCAATTGCATCGTGCATGATGCGGGGACGGCGGTCGGGCAGAGCAAGAACATCCCGGACATGGAACTGTACGGGACGATCATCTTCAACAACGGGTGGAAAGGGCCGGACCGGTGGCACGGGCCGGGGATCTACACGCAGAATGCAACGGGGGAGAAGATCCTGCGGGAAAACATCATTTTCAACTCGTACTGGAGCAACCTGCAACTGTACGGGTCTGCGAATTCAGCATTGAACAATTTCCGGCTGGAAGGAAACGTGAATTTCAACGGCCGGTGGCTGGTGGGCGGCGGGGCGCCGCTGAAAAACATTGTAGCGGTGGAAAACATGCTGTATGGAAATACGGCGGAGTTTTCGTACACGAACCGGCAGAACGAGAACCTGACGCTGCGGGGAAATTATTTTCCGGTTTTCGTTTCCGCGGGGCAGGGATGGGATCGGGTGACGGCGGAAGGCAACACGTTCCTGCGGCCGGGCCAAGGGGGGAATCTGATTGGGGTGACCCTCGCCGAGGGGCACGCGCTGAAGGAGTCTGTCTTTGCGGGCAACACGTATATCGCCGGGCGGCCGGAGCAGGCGGTGGTGAGCGTGCTGGAGCCGGGCATGACGGGGGCGAAGACCTATTCGTTTGCGGCATGGCAGGAGGCGGGGTTCGACCGGGACGGCCGGCTGGCGGTGTATCCGGATGGACGGCCGCCGGAGCCGAAGGTGTTTGTGCGGCGGAACTTTTACGAGCCGAACCGGGCGCATGTGGTGATTTATAACTGGCCGAAGCGGGATGCGGTGGAAGTGGATCTTTCCGTGATGAACCCGCAGGCGGGGGACCGGTGGACGCTGCGGAACGTGCAGAATTATTTTGAGGAATTCGAGACGGGCATCTGGGACGGGCGGCCGCTGAAGGTGCGTATGACGGGCTGGACGGCGGCGGCGCCGGTGGGCGAGGAGGGGCCGCTGCGGCCGGCGACGTTTCCCGAATTTGGCGTCTTCGTGCTGACGCTGGAGCGCGGAACGGCGCGAAAGACGGCGCTGGCGGCGGCACCCGAGGAGGGGCTGGCGGGCGCGCCCGGCGCGCTGATGCGGACGGAGTTGCCGGCAGGCTATTTTTCGGGGGAGCCGGTCGCCGGGGCGGCGCCGTTCGGGTATGAGCTGGGCGGGGTGCGAGTCCACGTCACGGACGGCGAGGGCGGGCAGGCGTGGGTGCGGGTGGCGGCGATCACGAGGGAATGGATCACGTGGGAAGTGCCTGAGGAGTGCGCGACCGGGTGGGCGCAGGTGCGGCTGATCCGGGAGGGGGAGCCGGCCACGGAGGCGGGCGGGGTGCTGGTGGAGCGGAGCGCGCCGGGGCTGTTCACACTGGACGGGAGCGGGCGGGGGGCAGTGCTGGGGTGGGTGAGGTACCGGGACGGCACCGTGGAGGCGCTGGCGCGGTGCGGGCCTGGGGGGTGCCAGGCGGTGGAGGTGGAGGGGGCGCGGGGTGAGGAGCTGGGGCTGTTGGCGACGGGGCTGCGGCGGGCGGAGAGGGTGTGGGCGCGGGTCGGGGGGCAGGCGGCGGAGGTGCGGGGTGTGGAGCGGGCTGAGTATCCGGGGGTGGACTGGGTGCGGGTGGGATGGCCGGCGGGGGTGGCGCCGGGGTGGGCGGCGGTGCAGGTGGGGGCAGGGGAGAAGGCGGGGAACGAGGCGGGGGTGGGGGTGAGGTGAGGGGGGCGCGAGTTTCATACGGGCGCGAAAGCCGAAACGTAGTCTGTTTGAGGTGGCGTGGATGAATGGAATAAAAAGAATTGTCAAGGTTTGTGCCGCTGACAAGGTCATTCTCGGCGCGGCCGCCCTCATGGCTGCGGCGACTCTATTTTATGGTTTGACTTGGCACGACGCTCCTGTTTTGGCCGGTGACTCGAGGGGATATATCGAGGTGGCGGAGAGCATCCAGTCCGGTGAGTTCGATAGGCCGTTCTTCAGGACGCCAGGTTACCCGATTCTGCTATGGCTCTGCGGATTGCCCCCGTCCAAGACCATTGTCTGGGTAGGGCTATTGCTGCATGGGGTGGCGACAGTGCTCGGAGTCTGGCTGATGGGAGAAGTGGGTCTTGGCGCCCGGCTGAGGATTGTATTTGCAGGGCTGATGGGGCTGCCGCTGTATGTGCAGTCGGCTGGGATTCTACTAACTGAAAATGTGGCTCAGTTTAGCCTGGTTGCAACAACGGCGCTATTGTGGTTTTCACTGAGAACGCGCTCACTTACCTTCGCAATGTTTGCTGGTCTTTTTGCAGCCTTTGCCGCGATGGTGCGACCGGCCTATCAACTTCTGCCGGTGGTCCTTAGTCTGTTCGGGATTGCAACGCTTACGCGGCTGGGTCCCACTGAGGGTGGGAAATGGTGGACTCGGTGCGTCGCATGCGGTCCGGCCCTAGGGTTAGTGCCAATTCTCGCTCTATGCACCTGGAACTACAAACACCACGGCTATTTCGGACTGACTTACGCTCTCGGGGGGAACCTATGTAATCGAACGGCGCTCTTTGTGGAACGGGCCGAGATGAAATGGGAGCCGCTACGCAGCGCGCTGATCGAAGGACGAAATCGTGGCCTAGTGAGAGGAAAATCCCACACTGCCCTCCAATATCAGTGGGACCAATGGGCAATGTTGAAAGCCGTTACAAGTCTCAATGATGTTGAGCTGGCCAAGAGGCTTGCACGGCTGAACATGGAGCTGATTCTTCAGAATCCACTCGAGTACCTCGCTGCGGTTGGAAGAGCACTTGTTAGTTCTCTCTTTCCGTATGTCACGCGGTTGGCGGGGCAGCACGGGATTCGACAGATTCTCTGGACAGGCGTCCACTTCCTTGTGATTGGCGCCTGGCTCCTGCAACTGTGGATGGTCGGGGGCAGACTGGCACACGATTTCTGTGTTTGGGCGTTCGTCCGGTTCAAGCGCAAGGATGTGTCATTGCCGCTGGTAGTTGAGCAGGATCGCCGGCGATATGTGCTTTATGCGAGCCTTGCTGGACTCATCTTGTACACCATTGTCGTGAACGCATTGGTTGATGTCGGAGATCCACGACAGAGGAGCCCGGTGGATCTGTTTGTCGTGATGCAGACAATTCTCGGGATCGAAATGTTTGTCGGTAGGATGAAGGATCCAGATGTTGATCGGATCATAAGATGATCAGACGGGCGTGGTCCGCAGCCCGGAGGCGCTCGAGCAGCCCATGTTCTGCTGGGTGGGCGGCGGTGCAGGTGGGGGCAGGGGAGAAGGCGGGGAACGAGGCGGGGGTGGGGGTGAGGTGAGGTGAGGGTGCCTTGGATCGCGTGTGGGGAAAGTCGCCGGGTCCTGCGTGTTGTGGTCTTGGTCTCTCTGTTGGCTGGCGCGGGGGTGGCGTTGTTGGCGCCGGAGAGCATGAGGCGGGTCCGCAATGGAGATTACGCTCCGCAGGTGGAAAATTTGAGGGCGGGTCGGGGGTTTATCGGCGAGGACGGAAAAGTGCTGGACCGGTATCCGCCGCTGTACCCGCTCCTGCTGTGGGGGTTGGAGGTGGCGGGCGAGCGGACGGGTTTGGGGAAGTTTCCCGTGCTGGCGGGTGTTTGCGGTGTTGTGCAATACGGCGACGGCGACGCTCGTGTGGGCACTCGGGCGGGAGGTCGGCCTGGGACCGTGGGCGGCGGCCGCAGGCGCGGGTCTATTCGCGGTGCATCCGTTCGTCCTGTATGGAGTGCTGATCCCGCTGAGCGAGACGCCTTTCATGGTGCTGTTCACGGGGGCGACGCTGTTCCTTGCGAGAGGGCTGCGCTGCGGCGAGGCGGGATGGTTGCTGGGCGGGGGCGTGCTGGTCGGGCTGGCGTGTCTGGTGCGTCCGATCGCAGTTCTGAGTCCGGTGGTGGCAGGCGGGGTGCTTGGGTGGAAAATGGCCGGGGGGTGGAGCGCGCGGTGGCGCGGGAGTGGCAGCGGTGGCGGCGGGATTTCTGCTGGCGGTCCTACCCTGGGTGGGATGGGTGCGGGCGAAGTCCGGCGAATGGGTGCCGGTATCAAGTGGCGGGCCGCCAACGCTGAGAGACGGGTTGAGCTTTCATCACAAATCGTTCCGGGGGCGGCTGGATCTGCCGGCGGGGGTTGAGCGGATGAGCGAGGCCGCCTGGAACCGTTACAGCGAGCTGGACAGCAGCGGGGCTTACGTGCGGTTCGTGCTGCGAATGGCGGCCGAGGATCCGGTTGCTGTGGTGGAGACGTATCTATACAAAGCGGCGAGGGCGTGGTATGGGACGGATGCTCAGAGGAAAGAGGCGGAGCGGTTCAACCTGGTGGTGAGCCTAGCCTGGCTGGCGGTCGCTGGCGCCGGCATGTGGCGTTGCGCGAGGGCGGGGTGGCCGGCGGCGGCGTGGCTGCTGGTGGGGTTCACGGGGCTGTTTTGGTTCATGGCAACGGTAGCGCTGTCGATTGCGCGGTACATGGCCCCGGCGGTGGCGCTGCTGGCGCCGCTGGCGGGGTGGATCTTTGAGCCCGGTGGAAGCCGGCAGACGCCGAAGACTGTGAGGCTTGAGGCGCGATGATTGGAGTCTTGCGCCAGCGTTGGGCGGGGTGGATCGCCGCCGGGTGGCTGGCGGGGCTGGTGGGGGTGTGTTACTGGCCGGTGATCGGCAACATTGTGCACCAGTGGCAGAGCGACGACAACATGGCGCACGGGTGGTTTGTGCCGGTGATTGTCGGCTACATTGTGTGGGAGCGGCGGGAGGAGCTGGAGGGCGTGCGGATTGCGCCGAGCGGGTGGGGGCTGGGGCTGCTGGCGGCGAGCGGTGTGGTGGCGTGCTTGGGGGCGCTGGCGGCGGAGATCTTTACGGAGAGGCTGGCGCTGGTGGGGACGGTGGCGGGGCTGGTGTGGTACCTGGGCGGCGGGGAGCTGATGCGGCGGCTGCGGTTTCCGCTGCTGCTGCTGTTTTTTGCGCTGCCGCTGCCGGGTCTGCTGCACAAGCAGATCACGTTTCCGCTGCAACTGCTGGCGACGCGGCTGGCCGAGTGGGGTCTGGAGCTGAGCGGGCGGACGGTGCTGCGGGAGGGCAACGTGCTGGAGCTGGCCGGGCGGATGATTTCGGTGGTGGAGGCGTGCAGCGGGATTCGGGCGCTGCTGACGCTTGAGTTTTTCGCGCTGGCCTACGCATATCTGTTTCATGAGAGGGTGTGGATGCGGTGGGCGCTGGCGGCGGCGGCGGTACCGGTGGCGGTGTTGGCCAATGCGGGGCGGGTAATGGCGACGGCGCTGCTGGGGGAGGTGGATCCGCGGCTGGCCGAGGGGTTTTATCACGGGCTGGAGGGGTGGGCGGTGTTTGTGGCGGCGATGGCGATGCTGATTGGCGTGGAGCGGCTGCTGCGGAGGTGGGTCAAGTGAGCTGGTGGCGGGGGCGGGGGGTGTGGGTAGCGACGGCGGTGTTGTGCGCGCAGGCGGTGGCGTTCCATGTGTTTTCGCAGAACGAGCACGAGCCGAAGGTGCTGCCGCTGGCGCTGGTGAACTTTGAGCGCGGCGGCTGGGCGCTGGTGGAAGATGAGCCGCTGGACAGCGCGACGGCGGAGATCCTGCACCCGGACGACTTCGTCTACCGGGTTCTGGCCGACAGCCGGCGGGGGCTGGGGGCGACGGTCTTTGTGGCGTACTTCCGCAGCCAGCGCACCGGCCATGCGCCGCACACGCCGCGCAACTGCCTGCCGGGGCACGGGTGGGTGTTTGAGCGGACGGGTACGTACGAGGCGGAGGTGGCGGGGGCGGGGCGGCTGCGGGCGAACCGGTATGTGATCCAGAAGGAGAACGAGCGGGCGGCGGTCGTTTACTGGTATCAGACGGGCGAGCGGACGGTGGCCAATGAGTATGAGGCGAAGCTGTGGCTGGTGTGGGACGCGATGCGGCACGGGCGGAGCGACACGGCGCTGGTGCGGGTGATCGTCCCGGCGGCGGCGGGGGTGGAAGAGGCCGAGCGGGCGGCCGAGGGGCTGGCGCGGGAGGTGTATGCGGCGCTTGTTGAGCATTTCCCGCGGCTTGAGCCGTTGAAGGGAACATGAGCGGGCGAAAATGTTTGATTGCGGTGATACACTTGGGAATTTGACGGCCGGAACGAGGTGGAAATGATGAGAGAAATCGGGAGATGGGGCAGCGGCTGGCTGCTGGCGGCGCTGTGCGCGGCCGCGCCGCTGGCGGCGCAGGAGGCGCCGGCGCGGGGCGGGCTGAAGATATATGTTTTGCAGGGCGAGCAGGCGGTGAACAACATCCGCACCGGGGCGGCGACGCCGCCGGTGGTGGAGGTGCGCGACGCCAATGATTTTCCGGTGGCGGGGGCGGAGGTCGTCTTCCGGACGCCGGAGACGGGCCCGAGCGCGACGTTTGAGGGCGGCCGGCACGAGTACACGAACCGGACGGACGCGAAGGGGCAGGTGAGCGCGGGTCAGATGAAGCCGAACGGGCAGGAGGGCGTGTTTTCGATCCAGGTGACGGCGAAGCTGGGTGAGCGGACGGCGGTGGCGGTGATCCGGCAGCGCAACAGCCGGGACGAGTATGCGATGGGCGGCTCGCCGACGGCGCAGCGGAAGAGTTTCTGGCGGCGGAACCGGTGGTGGGTGGCCGGGGTGCTGGCGGGCACTGGGGCGGGGCTTGGATATTTCTTTGCGACGCGCGATACGAGCTCGGGGGCGGTGCTGCGGCCGGGGACGGTGGTGATTGGAGGTCCGCGATGAGAGTGGCGGCGTGGATGCTGGCGGTGGCGGCGGCCTGGGGCCAGGGCGGCGTGGAAGGCGTGCGCAGCGGGGTGGTGTTTGATGCGCCGACGGCGAGCCTGCGCGTGGTGGAGGGCGTGCCGGGCGCGGCGCATCTGGGTGCGGCGGTGGCCGGAGGGGTGGAGGCGGCGTGGGTGAGCCCCACCGGCCAGGCGGCCCTGCTGCGGCAGGGCGGCGCGTGGCTGGCGATCAAAGGACTGGGCACGGAAGAGACGGAGACGCGCGAGCTGGGCGTGGAGGCGGAGGCGGTGCGATGGGACGCGGGCGGGCGGTTTGCGGCGGTGCGTACGGCCGCCGAGCTGCGGGTGTGGGACGCCGAGGCGATGGAGTGGGCGCTGCGGCTGGATCTGGGCGAAGGGCGCGAGGCCGCGGATGTGGCGGTGAACGAGAATGGGGCGCTGCATGTGGCCTGGTATGACGGGGAGACGACAGCGCTGGAGGTCTGGCGGGATGGGAGCTGGCAGGAGCTGGGCCGGGTGAGGGGCCGCGGGCGGGCGGCGTGCGCCGGGGTGGTGACGGCGCTGGCGGGCGAGAGCGAAATTGTGGTGTTCGGCGAGGCTGGCGAGGCGTGGCGGGGGTCGACGGAGAGAATGGACGCGCCGGCGGCGGTGGCCGTACAGCAGGGCGACATTGTGGCGGCCTATGGCGGGGAGAAGCCGGAGCTGGTGTGGTGGAAGGCCGGGGGCGGCGAGGCGCGGCGCGTGGAGCTGGAGTCAACGCCGGAGCGGGCCGAGCCGCTGGCTGGCAGCAACGGGCTGCTGCTGAAGCAGCGGGCGCGGGAGGGCGATGAGATCTGGGTGGCGGTGCGGCGCGGGGGCGTGTGGGCGGTGTTTTTTGTTCCGGCGGGAGAGTAGTCGATGAAGGAAGGGACACTGCGGACTGGCGCCTTGTGGGCGCTGCTCGTTTTGGCAGCCGGGGGAGTGGCGCGGGGGCAGGGGAGTTTTCTGATTACGGTGCGGGACGCGGAGACGGCGCGGCAGGTGCCGAATGGGGCGACGGTGGAGGTGGCGGGCCGGCTGGGCGAGGCGAAGGACGTTTTTGTGGAGATCCTGTATGCGGGCACGAGCCGGGGCGAGCTGGGGGTGACGTCGCTGACGGGGTCGGCGGATTTCCAGTTTGCGGCCGCGCTGCCGACGCCGACGGTGCTGACGCCGGGACAACGCGCGATTTTTCAGTTGCGGTTTCAGCCTTCGACGAGCGCACGGACGCTGGCCCAGCTTGGGGTGACGGCGCGGGAGCTGCCGCCGGAAGGGTCGAATCAGCAGCCGGGCAGTTTCGGGCTGCTGCTGGTGGGGCTGAGCGGCACGGCGCCGGAGCTGAAATACGCCTATGCGCTGGGGACGGATGGCAACGTGCAGGCGCTGGCCGATGGCGGCGTGATCCGGATCACGAAGGCGCCGGTGAATGCGGCTTCGGTGGCGACGGTGATCGTCTATAACGCAGGGACGGCGCCGGCGAAATTTGAGGCGGCGAGCCTGGAGGGGGCGGCGGAGCTGGATCTGATTCAGGTGCCGCTGTTGCCGTTGACGGTGGCGGCGGGGCAGAGCGTGCAGTTCCGCATCCGGTATCAACCGAAAGAGCTGGCGGTGCACGAGGCCACGCTGCGGATGACGGGCGAAGGGCGGACGGTGACGGCGAAGGTGGAGGGCGTGGCCCAGGGGCCGAAGTGGGTCTACACGCTGCTGCCGGAACCCGGAGCAGACAGCGGCGTGGCGTTTGTCCCCGACGGGGTGGTGGACCTGGGCGAAGTGGAGCTCGGCCGGCGCAAGAGGGCGTGGATCCGGGTGAAGAACGAGGGCAACGATGAGGGCGTGATCGCGGGGGTGGCGATCAGCGGGGACGGGTACGGGCTGGTGGATCCGCCGCTGGTGCAGACGCCGGTGAAGGTGGGGGCGGAGATCTGGTTTGGGGTGAGTCTGCTGGCGGTGCAGCCGGGGCGACAGACGGGGCGGCTGAGGATTGGCGCGGACACGTTTGTGGTGTCGGCTTCGGTGGTGGGGGCGCTGCTGGAGTACTCTTACAAGGCCGGCGCCACCACGCTGGTGCAGACGGGCGGGCAGGTGATGCTGCCGGCGGCGGCGGTGGGGCAGACAACGGCGGTAGTGTTTTCGGTGGAGAACAAGGGCAACCGGACGGCGGTGATCCAGACGCTGGCGGTGAGCGGGGCAGGGAAGGCGTTTCAACTGGCGGGGGTGCCGCCGCTGCCCATACAACTGGCTCCGGACGACCGGCTGGAGTTTCAGATCCGCTTCACGCCGGTGTTGGCGGGTGCGAGCACGGATGTGCTGGTGGTGGGGGACGCGATCTTCAACCTGAATGGCATGGCGGCGGCGTTGCCGGAGCTGCCGGGGTACCGCTTCGAAGGGCCGAGCGGCACGGTGGCGCCGATGACGCAGCCGGCGGTGGGGCTGACGTTGCAGGCTGCGTATCCGGTCGCGCTGCGGGGAACGCTGACGATGACGGTGGATTCATCGAGTTTTGGCGCGGATCCGGCGGTGCAGTTTTCCACCGGCGGACGCGTGGTGAGCTTTACGATTCCGGCGGGGCAGACGCAGGCGGTGTTCGCCAATGGATCGACGCGGGTGCGGCTGCAGACGGGGACGGCGGCGGGGCGGATTGTGCTGACGCCGGCGTTTGTCGCCGACGGTGGCATCGACCGGACCCCGGCGAGTCCGGCGCTGCTGGAGCTGACGGTGCCGGAGCAGGCGCCGGTGGTGCTGGCGGCGCGGATGGAGGCGAGTGTCACGGCGGTCAATGTGCTGGTGACGGGCTACACGACGACTCGCACGCTGACGAGGCTGGAAGTGACGGTGAAGCGGCGCAGCGGGAAGGCGGAGACGTTCACGTTCGATGTGTCCGCGGCGGCGGCGCTGTGGTTTGGCAGCGCGAACTCGCTGAGTTACGGCGGGCTGTTTTCGGCGACGGCGCCGTTTGCGGTGGCAGGCAGTACGAGCGACCGGAACAAGCTGTTGGAGGAACTGGAGAGCGTGACGGTGAAGGTATCGAATGAGAGAGGGACCTCGGAGGCGTTCACGTCGCCGTGAGAGGTACTGGAAGATGCCAGGGGGGCGGTACTAGCCCGGCACCGTTATCGATTTTTCCTTGCGAGGCGAAACGATGATGGATAAACTGGGGCAAGAATCGAGCAGAGGCCGGAGGAAATCATGCGGATTTTAAGAATGTTTCTGGCCACGCTGGCGGCAGCGGCGAGCCTGCCGGCGGCGGTGTTTTCCTTCTCGAGCAGTTTTGAGTCGGGGACGGAGGGGTGGACAGTAGCCACGTATGGTTTTTCCTATACCGGCGGAACGGGCCCGGTTCAGGTGTCAACGGGAGGCTTTAGCGGCGGATATCTGGAGACGGAAGACACGGCCAACGGATTCCTGTTCTTTCTGGCGCCGTCTTCCTGGAATGGGGATTTGACGGGCGGCACATTGTCTTTCTATTTGCGGAATCAGAACCCGGCGAATTATGGCTCAGGCAGTTCGGCGCAGCCGCTCATCTGGGTGACCGATGGTTCGACGAATCTGTTCATTCTTCGCGGCGGCTCTGCTCCGGGGGTGGTTGGAACGGACTGGACTTTCAACACGCTGGTTCTGGACAGCACGAACGCTTTCTGGAGCACAAACCCCAGCAGCCTTGTCACGCCGGGCGCGGGCGTGGTGAACAGCGTTCTGACCAATGTGACCCAGATCGGGATTCTGGGCGACTGGGTCAGCCGCTTTTACGGTCACCCGCTCGGGTGCAACATTGCGGGAAATGATTGCAGGGACATCACCGGCCTCGATGAGGTGCGCCTGTACAGTAGCGAGGTGGTGATTCCTGAACCGGGCACGGCGGCGTTGATGGGGTTGGGACTTGCCCTGGCGGCGGGGCGCCTCCGCCGGAAGCGGTAACGGCCCGGCCAGACGACAGAATCTGCCTCAGAGAGGGCCGCAAGCCGACGGCCCGCATGTTTTCTGCTCCATTTTCGAATCGATTGAATGGCGGCTGACGCCTGGCTGACACTGTACCACCGGATGCCTGCCTGGATGCGGGACGTGGCGGCGTCCGTGCGCGGCTGGCAACTGGAGCGTTGGCGGTATGGGCCCGAAACCGGGCGTCTGGTGGAAGAGGCCCTCGAGCGCGAGCACTGGACGGCGGAGCAATGGCGGGAGTGGCAGGAGGAGCGGCTGGCGCGGCTCCTGCACCGGGCGGCGAAGCAGGTTCCCTACTACCGCTCGATGTGGGCGGAACGTCGCGTGCGCGGCGACCACCGCAGCTGGGAGCGGCTGGAGAACTGGCCGGTTCTGGACAAGGAGACCGTGCGGCAGCAGCCGGAGGCGTTCCTGGCCGAGGACTGCGATCCGCGGCGGATGTTCGCGACGCACACCAGCGGCACGAGCGGCACGCCGCTGAAACTGTGGCACAGCCGGCGCACGCTGCGGGCCTGGTATGCGCTGTTTGAGGCACGCTGGCGGCGCTGGCACGGCGTGAGCCGCCGCGACCGCTGGGCCATTCTCGGCGGGCAGCTCGTGGCGCCGGTTGAGCAGCGCAGGCCGCCCTTCTGGGTCCACAATTGGCCGATGCGGCAATTGTATCTTTCCAGCTACCACCTGGCGACGGAGTTTGCGCCGTTCTATGTGGACGAACTGCGCCGATTCCGGCCTGCTTACCTGTGGGGTTACAGTTCAGCGCTCTACACGCTGGCGCAGGAGTGCGCGCGGCTGGGAGTGCGCGACCTGCGCTTCCGCGTGGTGCTTACCAACGCGGAGCCGCTGTATGAGCACCAGCGCGCGTTGATCGCGGAGGTTTTCCAGTCGCCGGTGCGGGAGACTTACGGGATGACGGAGTGTGCGGCGGCGGCCGGGGAGTGCGAGCATGGGCGGATGCACTGGTTTCCGGAGGCGGGCGTGGTGGAGGTGCTCGAGAGGGGCGAAGACGGCGCGGGCGAGCTGGTTGCGACGGGGCTGATCAATGAGGACATGCCGCTCATCCGCTACCGCGTGGGCGACCGCGTGACGCCAGCGCCGCCTGAAGCGCGCTGCGGCTGCGGGCGCAGGCTGCCTCTGCTTGAGAGGATCGAGGGGCGGCTGGACGATGTCATCGTGACACCCGACGGGCGGCGCGTGGGACGGCTGGACCCGGTGTTCAAGGCGGACCTCCCGCTGCGCGAGGCGCAGATCGTGCAGGAGGCGGCCGACCGCGTGCGTGTGCGCGTGGCGCCGGCCGGCGAGTTCGGCGCGCGCGACGAAGAGCGCCTGAGAGAGCTGCTGGCGCTGCGGCTGGGCAAAGAAATGCGCGTGGAGGTGGAACGGGTGCAGGAAATTGAGCGCGGGCCGAACGGGAAATTCCGGGCGGTTGTGAACCGCCTGGGCGGTCGATGAAGATCCTGTATTTTTACCAGTATTTCACCACCCCGAAAGGCGCCTGGAGCACGCGCGCCTATGAATTCGCGCGGCGATGGGTGGCGGCCGGCGATGAAGTGACGGTGGTGACGTCGGTCTATTACAAGTCCGACATTCAGCCGGACCGCTTCATCACCGAGCGCGAGGTGGAGGGAATCCGGGTCAAAATCCTGAACATCGGGGTCTCCAACAAACAGCCGCTTTGGCAGCAGGCGTGGACATTTCTTCAGTACGCGGCGGTATCCACGTGGTTTGCGCTGACGGAAAAAGCGGACGTGATTCTGGCTTCCAGCGGGCCGATTACGGTGGCGATTCCCGCCCTGGCGGCGCGATATGTGCGGCGGCGGCCGTTTGTTTTCGAGGTGCGGGACCTGTGGCCGGAAGGGGCCATCCAGCTCGGGCTGCTGCGGAACCGGCTGCTGATCCGGGTGCTGCGGGCGCTGGAGCGCCTCTGTTACCGGAGTGCGGCGGTGACGGTGGCGCTCTCGCCGGGGATGGCGGAATGGATCCGGCGCCGGTACGGGTTTTCGAATGTGGAGGTCGTCACCAACGCAAGCGACTGTGAGCTGGCTGAGGCGGCGGCGCGGAACGGCTTTGAGCTGCCCGACTGGGCGCGGGGCAAAAAGCTGGTGTTGTACGCGGGGTCGCTGGGGAGGATGTATGGGACCTACCGGCTAGCAGACGTGGCGGCAAGCCTGCTTGAACACGCCGATCAAAGCGTGGCGGTCGTGGTTATCGGTACGGGGATCGACCAAGACCGCCTGCTTTCAGAAGCACAAGGAAAGGGGCTGAACAATCTACACATTCTGGGGCAGCGGTCGAGGGAGGAGATTTTTGGGTGGCTGCGCCATTCGATCTGCGCACTGTCGATTTTCTCCGGCGAGCCCGTTCTTGACACATCCTTCCCGAACAAACTCTTTGACGCCCTGGCGGCGGGCGTGCCGCTGGTGCAGGACACGCAGGGCTGGATGAAAGAGCTGCTCGAGCGGGAACAGTGCGGCATTACCGTGCCGCGCGGCGACACTCGGGCGATGGCGGAGGCGGTGCTTCGTCTGGCGCGGGATGAGGCGCTGCGGCGGCGGATGGGCGACAATGCGCGGCGGCTCGGACGGGAGCGCTTTGAGCGCGGGCTGCTGGCGGCGAAGATGCGCGAGATCCTTCACCGGGCGGCGGGCGGCGAATGAGATGCCTTCTGACGGGCGGCGCGGGCTTCCTCGGGCGGATGCTGGCGGCGGGGCTGCGCGAATCGGGGGCGGAAGTTCTGGTTGCCGATCTGCGCGAGCCGACCGGGTTCGCCTGGCAGCGGGCTGACATCACGCGGCCAGAGACGCTGCATTGGGCGGGGCCGCGATTCGACCTGGTGGTTCATGCCGCCGGACTGGCACATTTTACGCCCCGGACGTCCGCAGATCGGCGGCGGTTTTTTGAAGTCAATGCGGACGGGACGCGCAACCTGCTGGCTTCGCTGGGCGGCCCGCAACGGCCGGCGCGGGCGGTGCTGGTGAGTACGGTGGCCGTCTACGGCCGCGAGGAGGGTGAACGGCTCGACGAAGACACGCCGCTGGCGGCGGCGGATCCTTACGGGGAGAGCAAGAGAGTGGCCGAGGGGATTTTCCGCGCCTGGGCGCAGGAGAGTGGCGTGGGGTGGACGATCCTGCGGCTGCCGTTGGTCTACGGGAAGGATCCGCCAGGCAATCTGGGCGCGATGGCGGCGGCGCTGCGTGCCGGCCGCTATGTGGGCGTCGGGCGTGGCCAGGCGCGGCGGAGCCTCGTCTGGGGCGTGGACGTGGGGCGGGTGCTGCTGGCGGCGGCGCGGGCAGGCGGCATCTTTCATCTCACCGACGGGCGCCACCCGACATTCCGGGAGATTGAGGAGGCGATGGCCGAGGCGCTGGGGCGAGCGGCGCCCGCGCGGCTGCCGGCGTCAGCGGCCTGGATGCTGGCGGCCGCGGGAAGTGCGCTGGCGAAGCTGGGTTTGCGCCCGCCGTACGATCTGGACCGCTTCCGGAAGATGACGCGGACGCTCACGTTCAACGACGCCCGGGCGCGGGCGGCTTTCGGTTGGAACCCGTTGCCGGTCACCGAGCGGATCCGTCGCGAGGGGATTTTTTCGCAATCTGGCGTGCGGGGGCCCCTGGAAGGACGCTCGGCTGCGGGGGGATAATTCGCAATGCGGTTCCATGAGGCGGCTGGCGGCAGGGGAGAGCGGGCGCTGATGCGACGTAGCAAACGGCATGCCAAGTCACCAGTTTTCGCGGCGAAGAAACGGTGGCACATGGTACTTCCGGCCCGCCTCTGTACATTTGTCTAACACGGTGAAAATGAAGCGTTTTTTCGGAAAAAAGATCTTGCCAGACGCTCCGGTTTACCGTATACTGAAAGCCAGATATCCGGTGCAGGGTAGAATCATATCCAGCCGACGGAGGACGATGACGGAGGGTGTGACGATGATGAAAAGGGCTTTTGGCTTGGCGGCGCTGCTGGTGCTGGGCACGGTGGCGGGGTGGGGGTATACGATCAATCTTCTCGACCCTGGCTACAGCGGCAGACTATGGAACACGGGGTGGACTTCGGGGGGAACATACGGCACGAATGATGCACAAGACGGTCACTACACTTGGGTTCGTTGGGCAGATGCGAATAGAACAACCATCAGCTCGAGCGGGCCTGCTTACATCATCAACGATGCCCCTGCGTTCCCATTTCCATATTGGCGTGCAAACGAATCCAACGTCGCCGCTTGGGTCTCGACCAGCGCAGACGCCCCCAATATTGGCCAGGGAGCCTGGTTTAGCTGGTCGACGACGTTTACGCTCCCGTCCCTCTACCCAGAGTGGAATATCACACTGAACTTTTCCGTCTGGGCGGACAACAGGCCAGAGGCGATTCGACTTCTCAGTGGTTCGACCGTGCTTGCGAGCGTCGCGACGAATTATACAGGTAATCAAGGGCATGTATCGACCTTTGCGGGTGGCCCTTACTCCTTGACCGCAATGGGCTTGGCTCCCGGCACATACACGATCCGCTTCGACACTTACAACGCTTCCGGCTCAACTGGGAATCCAACGGGTCTGTTCGTGCGTTTTAACGAGGCTGCAGCGCTGGGTATTCCCGAACCCTCCACGTATGCGCTGATGGGCACGGTGGGGCTGGCGCTGTACCTGATCCGCCGCAGGAAGAAGTCAACGCGCACCCAAGCGTGAAAGTGCCGCATTTTCGGGTTTGACCGGCCGGGGTGAGCCCAAGGCTCATCCCGGCATCGTGTTTCCAGGCGGGTTCCCTCACATCGGACCGGGAGCTAAGTGAGAGTCATCGGTCTGCGAGCGGCAGAAAATCGAGCCGCCTTCCGTGCCGCGACTGGAAAGCCGCCGAGCCGCAAATGGAGAGCGCCTGCGGGGCGACCGGAATGAGCGGTTTCGGACAATTGCCCAATGCGATGAAAAGGCGCGCTTGCAGCCGGTCGATTCCGCGGATCTGCGGGTGGCGCACCCGCGGCTCAGACGTCCGAAGCGCCGACGGCACCGTGCCTTGTGAAAGCCCTCACGAGTTTCGTCCCGCCCCGGCTTGAAATGACAGCGCTTCGTGTGGGTTTGAAGGAAAAACGACGAATGGTCCGTCCCGCGCCGGCCGCGCATAGCGTGATGGAATAGAAGGATATCCCTGGTATTACCGTGACTCGCTTTGGACAAGTGCCATGACTGCTGAGAATTCGTCCCTGCATCCCGCCCAATCTCGGCGCCATTTCGGAAAAAGCCAGGCCGCCGCGATGGCGGGCCTGTTCGTTCTCCTTTTTCTGCTCGCGGGCTGCTCGACCGCCCGGCACATGGTGGCGGAGCGGTATTACCGGCAGGGCCTGGAGCTGTATGAAAAGAAAAAATATGACGAGGCGGCCCTGGCCTTCCGCAAGGCGATCCAGAAAAATCCGCAGTGGGGCGAGCCGTACTACCGGCTGGCGCTGTGCGATCTGGAAACCGGCAAGGATCTGACGCGCGCGCTTCAGGCGCTGCGGCAGGCGATGGCGCTGATGCCGCAGAACGAGGACGTCAAGATCCGCCTGGCGGGGCTCTACATTATCGGCTATCTTCAGCACGGGGCCATTGAAGATTTCCCGCTGAAACAAGCCCATGACATCGCCGACAGCCTGCTGAAGCAGAAGCCGGACTCCTTTGAAGGCCTGATGCTGGCCGGGCAGGTGGCGCTGCTTGAGAAAAGGCCCAAGGACGCGCTCGGGTGGTTTGAAAAGGCGCGGCAGCGCAAGCCGGACTCGGCGCTGGCCCTGGCCAGCCTGGGCATCACCCAGATCGCCCTCGGGCAGGAGACCGAAGGCGAGCAGAACGTGAAGGAAGCCCTTGAGGCGGATTCGCGGCTCGGGCCGGGCTGGGACGCGCTCTACAACCTGCACATGCGCAAGGGACGGCCGCAGGAGGCGGAGAACGTCTGCCGGGCGCGGATCGAGAAGAATCCAAAAGATCCGGTGGCGCGGCTGATGCTGGCCCACCACTTCTTCCGCATGCAGAAGTCCAAGGAGATGGAAGCGGCGGTCGAGCCGCTGTCGCGGCCCGACGGCGGGTACGAAAACGGCCGGATGGCGGCGGGCGATTTTTACCGCAGCATTGGCCGTCTGGCCGAGGCGCGCTCTCTGTATGAGGCTGGGCTGAAGGAGGCAGCAAACGACAGCACCCTGCGCACCGAATACCGCAAGCGCCTGGCCAGCCTGCTGCTGCTTGAAGGGAAACGGGACGAGGCCGAAAAGGCCTATGCCGACGTGCTGGAAGACGCGCCCAAGGACCCGGAAAGCCGCGCCCGCCGTGCGCTGCTGCTGCTCGACAAAGACGCAGCGAGGTCGCTCGAGGAATTCCGGCGGCTCGTAAAGGACGTGCCGGGCAACCCGGTGATCCGCTACAACCTCGGGCTGGCGCTGCTGGCCAACCGGAAGATGGAAGAGGCGCGGACGGCGTTTCTGGAAGCGGCGCGGATGCAGCGCAATTTCCTGGAGCCGCGGCTGGCGCTGGCGCAGATGGCCCTGGACCGCGAGCAGTGGCGCGAGTTGCAGCAGACGGCCGCCGACATACTGACCATCAATCCGCGCCACCCCGAGGGCCGTTATTACCGTGCCGCGGCCTATACGGGGCTCGGAAATTACGAAGAATCGCGGAAAATCCTGCTCGAATTGTTGAAGGAATTTCCGAATTACCGCGAGGCGCACCTCCAGATGGCTTACCTCGACCTGGCCGAGCGGCGTTACTCCGCCGCCGAGGCGCGGCTGAAAGAGCTCTACGAAAAGACGAAGGACGCGCGCGCGCTGAACGGGCGGGTGGAGGTGGAGCTGGCGCAGAACCGGCAAAAGGAAGCGCTCAGGCTGGCGCAGGGCGAGCTCGAACGGAACCCGGACGACGCGCGCATCCGCCTGCTGGTGGCGCGCACGGCGTTGCGCGTGGCCGAGTATCCGCTGGCGGTACGGGAACTCGTCCGGCTGGCCGAGCGCGACCCGAACTGGGACTACCTGTATCTGCTGCTCGGGCAGGCGCACCAGCTGAACGGCGACCTGCCGCGCGCCATTCTGGCCTTCCAGCGCGCGCTTCAGGTGACGCCGAACCATCTGGAGGCGACCCTGCGGCTGGCTTACGCCCATGAATCGGCGGGCCAGGTGAAGGAGGCGATTGCCGCCTACCGCAAGGCGCTCCAGATCCAGCCGAACACGCCGATCGCGATGAACAACCTCGCCTATCTGCTCAGCGAGCACGGCGGCGACCTGGACGAGGCGCTCAAGCTGGCGCAGCTCGCCCTGCAACGCGTGCCGCAGCAGCCCTACATCGCCGACACGGTGGGCTGGGTTTTTTACAGGAAAAATGATATTGAGGCGGCGATGCAGATTTTTCAGGGGCTGGTGAGGAAATATCCGGACGAGCCGGCGTTCCGCTACCATCTGGGGGCGGCGCTTCTCCGAAAAGGCGACAAGGCGAGGGCGAAGGCGGAGCTTCAGGCGGCGTTGAATAACAAGCCGCCGGCGGACATGGAGAAGAAGATCCGCGAGCTGCTGGCGCAGGCGGGCTGAAGGGATGCGCACGAGTGTCAGGCCGGAGCCGCGCCGGGCGGGCCCCGCGGCCGCGCGGGACGCGCCGTTTCTGGCTTCGTGCGAGCAGTTGCAGGAGCGGCAAGCGGGCCTGTGGTGGGGCTCGCATCTTTTTTCGGCGGCGGTGCACGGGCTGCTGGCCGTCTGGATCGCGCATACGGGCGTGATCGTGCTCGACTACACTTCGCGCTTCGGCTACGGCGCCCAGTTCGGGCAGGCGGTGCTGCTGGCCTCGCCGCTGTTTGAGCTTGGGCAGCGCGACCCGCTGCGGGGCAGGGAGAAAAGCATCCCGCTTTCGGCCCTTCTGCCGCAGGAAAAGCTCTATGCTCCTGACCTGCGCCGGCTCGCCGCCGCGCGGGAGGCAGCGCCTGCCGGTGCGGCCGCACAGAAAGGGACCGAGAAAAAAATCGCGTTCAGCGAGCCCAGTGCTTCGGCCATTTCGGTCCCGTTTGCGGGCGGCGGCGGGGCGCTGCCGGGCGGCACGCTGCCGGAACGGGTCTCGGCCGGCCCGGCGACGCCATTTGACCTGGTGCCGCCGAGCAACACGCGGGGGCGCCGTCCGGGCGCGGCGCGCACGGTGAGGGTGCGCGTGGGCGATGCCGGGGCGCCGGGAGGCGGAGTCCGGGAAGGGTTACGGCTTCCGGCGACGCCCGCGCGGGTCGGCATCAGCGTGGAGGCGGTGGTGGACGCGCGGGTCGAAAACGCCATGGAGGAGTGGCTCCGGGTGCTGCTTGCGCGCCTGCGCCGCGCGAGCTTTGAGCTGCTGCCGGACCGGCGCGACCTGGGCCCGCCTGGGCTGACGACCTTGGCCGTGGAGGCGGACGCTGCGGGGCGGATGCTGCGGCCGCGGGTGCAGGCGGGTTCCGGCAATGCGGCGCTGGACCGTCTGGCGCTGGCGCTGGCCGAAAAGATCCCTGCCTACCATCCTCTTCCGCCGGGCGTGCTGGATGAGACGGTGACGGTAGTCGTCCAGGTCCGCTACTTCCCGCCGCAATAGGAAGCTCCACGACGGGGCTTGCTTTCCACGATGGGACCTTGGGGGCGGGAGTGTGCCCTGGGCGGCGGTGCGGGCGAAAATTCAGGCTTCCTACGGACGGCAGTGCGCCCTACAATGAAATCGGCATATGGCGACGACGCTGGAGCAGGAGCTGGCGCGGCATGTGCGCGAGTCGCCGCTCGTGGAGCCGCTCGGCGACGGGCGCATCCGCTGTCTGGCGTGCGGCCACCGCTGCCCGATCTTCCCCGGCCTGCCGGGCGTGTGCAAGGTGCGCTTCAACGACGGCGGGCGGCTGATGGCGCCCTACGGCTACGTCAATGCGCTGCATGTCGACCCGATCGAAAAGAAACCGTTTTTCCACGCCCTGCCCGGGGCGCGGGCGCTGAGCTTCGGCATGCTTGGCTGCGACCTGCACTGCGCCTACTGCCAGAACTGGCTCAGCTCGCAGGCGCTGCGCGATCCGCGAGCGGACCTCTACTTCCATCCGATCCGGCCCGAGGAGATTGTCGAGCAGGCGCTCGCCACAGGCTCGGAGTGCATTGTCAGCACCTATAACGAGCCGCTGATTACCGCCGAGTGGGCGGTGGAGGTGTTCCGTGTGGCGCGCCGCCACAGGCTCGTCACCGGGTTCGTCTCCAATGGCAACGCCACGCCGGAGGTGCTCGAGTTCCTGCGGCCGTGGCTTGACCTGTTCAAGGTGGACCTGAAATCCTTCCGCGACGAAAACTATCGCAGGCTGGGCGGGCGGCTGGGGCCGGTGCTGGACTCGATCCGGCGCATCCACGAGATGGGGTTCTGGCTGGAGGTGGTGACGCTGGTGGTGCCTGGATTCAACGACTCAGACGAAGAGCTCGGCCAGATTGCACGTTTCCTGGCGTCCATTTCGGTAGACATTCCCTGGCATGTGACGGCTTTCCATCCGGACTACAAGATGGAGGACGTGCGGCCGACGTCGGCCTCCGACCTGCTGCGGGCGGTGCGTGCCGGAAAGGAGGCTGGGCTGCGCTACGTTTACGCGGGCAACCTGCCCGGGCTGGGAGAGCTGGAAAACACGCGCTGCTGGCAGTGTGGCGCAACGCTGATCGAGCGCTACGGCTTCCGCGTGCTGAAGAACCGGATTGGCGCGGACGGGCGCTGCCCGTCGTGCCTGGCCGAAATTGCAGGCTTCTGGCGGGTCCCGGCGCGGACCGCTGTCTGAGGAGGAGCCATGACCACGACATTCGCCACTCCGTATGCCGGCGCGTGGTATCCGGCGGAGCCGGCCGAGCTGGAAGAGCTGCTGGAAGAACTGCTGGAGACTTCGGAGGAGCGAACCGGCGCCGCCCTGTGGCCCGGCGTGCTGGCGGCGGTTGTGCCGCACGCGGGGCTGGTTTATTCGGGCTCGGTGGCGGCCGCGTCGTGGAGGCACGTGGCGGCGGCGCGGCCGGCGCGGGTCGTGATGCTTGGCTTCCTTCACTCGGGCGGGCCGGCCGAGGTGATCATGCCGCGCATCGGGGCCTACTCGACGCCGCTGGGCCGCGTCCCGGTGGATCTGTCCGGCTTTGACTTTCCGGCCATGTCGCCGGCGCAGGCCTGCGACCATTCCCTGGAGATCCAGCTTCCGTTCGTCCAGCGGCTGCTGCCGGGCGTGGCGGTGGCGCCGTTATATGTCGGATCCGCGCATGAGCGCATCCGTCGCGAGGCGGCGCAGCGGATCGCGGCCGCGCTGCGGCCGGGCGACGTGTTGGTGGCGAGCACCGACCTCACCCATTACGGGCGGCGCTTCGGATTTACGCCGTTCCCGCTCGACAGCGGAACGGGGGCGAATCTCCATGCGCTGGACCGCGAAGTGATCGAAGCGGCCTCGAGCCTCGACCCGGCGTTCTTCCTGGCTGAGCTGCGCCGCAACGGATCGACCACATGCGGGGTGGCGCCAGTGAGCCTGCTGCTGGAGATCCTGTCGATGTTGCCGGGCGAGGAAGAGATCTTTCAGGCGACGCTCGACTACATGACCAGCGGGGATCTGAACGGGGACTATTCTCTTTCGGTCGGCTATGCCGCGCTGGGTTACTTCCGCGAAAGCAGCTTTTATCTGAGCGAGGCGGCGCGGCAGGCGCTGCTGGACAGCGCCGAGGCGACGCTCGCGCAGCTCCGCGAGCGCGGCATCGAGCGTCCGGTGGAGAGCGAGGCGCCGCTCGAAGAACTGGACCGCCGCGGCGGCGTGTTTGTCAGCCTGCACGAGCGCGGGGAACTGTTTGGCTGCATCGGCCGGCTCGGCGACGAGGACACCTACCGCGCGGCTGTTCCCGAGCTGACGCTTTCGGCGCTGCACGACCCGCGCTTTCCGACGAGGGCCACGGCGCCGCCGGATCTGGAGATCGAAATTTCGATCCTGACGCCCTTCAAGCGCCTGCCCGATCCTCGCCGCTTCCGCCTGGGCGAACACGGAGCCTACATCGAATGCTGGGGCCGCCGCGGGCTGCTGCTGCCGCAGGTGGGCAGGGAGCGCCGCGTCAACGCGGAATGGTTCCTGGATGCGCTGGCCCACAAGGCGGGCCTGCCGGCGGGGGCGTGGAGAGACCGCGAGGCCAGGCTCTGGGTGTTCCGTGCGCAGGTCTTTCACCGCGCGCCTGAAGCGGCAGGGAGAGCGTGACGATTCCGGCGCCGGGAGCGCTTGACTCGCGGGTTTGAAGGGCGACAGGACGGGTCGGCTCGTTGCCGGGCGCTGCGCGCCCGCGGCGTGGCGCGCCGCCGGCGTGCTGCGCCACTGCTGCGGCGAAGGCGCCAGGACAGCCGCTCCGTTTCGTGCTCAGCGCGAGGAGGAGTCAGGAGCGGGAGGGAAGCCTAGCGGGTGGCGATTTCGGCGCGGATGAGCGCCAGCAGGCGAGGCAGGGCGGCGGCGGCGGCCGGCGACAGCTCCATTCCGGGTTGAAGCCGTTCGGGCTCCATCCCGATGAGGACCACGCGCGGGGGCAGGACGCCGAGCGCGCGGGCCTGGGCGAGCGCTTCGGCGACGCCGAACTCGTGCAGGGACAGGGGCCCGGCGCTGGGGGCCAGATCGTCCGGCGAGCGGATTTCCAGCCGATACAGGTCGCCGGGCCGGCCGCCGCCGCGGATGGCGTCCACGAGGATCAACGCGCTGTAGCGGGCAAGGTCGCCGAGCAGGTCTCCGAGCGCGGTGCCCGCATCGACGGCGTCCACGCCTTCGGGAAGTCCCTGCTCCATCAGGGCGCGCACCGCGTGCACGCCAACTCCTTCGTCGCCGAGCAGAAGGTTGCCGGCGCCGGCGATCAACGTTCTGTTTTCCATCGCTGGCCGCTCAGACGATGCGCGCCGAGGCCAGCAGGCGCCCGCGCGGCGTCACCAGATGCACGGCGCAGGCGATGCAGGGATCGAACGAACGCACGATGCGAGCGAGCGCGAACGGATTGGCCGGGTCCTCGACGGGCGCGCCGAGCAGCGCCTCCTCGATGGGCCCCGGCTGCTCCTTGCCATCATGCGGCGAAGCGTTCCAGGTGGTTGGAACCACGGCCTGGTAACGCTCGATTTTCTGGTTGCGGATCGAGATCCAGTGACCGAGAGCGCCGCGCGGGGCGTCCCACAGGCCCATGCCTGCGGCCGCTTCTGGGAGCTTGTGTCCCACGGCCACCGGTTCGTCCAGTTTGATCTGGAGAACCCAGTCCGCCATGGCATCGGCCAGCACCTTGGTTTCCAGGGCGCGGGCCAGATGCCGGCCCATGACCGAGCAGAGATTTTCGCGCCTGAGCCGCAACTGGGCCAGCGCACCATCGAGCGCTTTGGCAAGGGCGGGATTGGCGTTGTCGGCGCTGTTGACCATGGCGCGCGCGAGCGGCCCGACCTCATAGGCCAGGCCTTCGTACCGGGGTGCTTTCAGCCAGCTATAGCCGCCGGCCTTCTTGCGGTCCGGCTCGGTGGTCTCCCGGGAGGGGTGGGCCGGCGGACGCTCGCGATACCAGGCGTGCCGGACGTCTTCGGTGATTCTGCCCGGATCGACCGGTGCGCGCCGGCCGTCCACGACGCGCCCCATCTGGAAGAATCGCGTCCGCTTCTGGACGTCCGGTTCGGAGTCCAGGTCGAATGCGCCGTAAGAGAGGAAGCGGCGGCAGCCGCGCCCGATTTCGGAGTAATCGCGGTAGACGGCGGCGATCGTCAGCACGTCGGGGATGTATACGTTGTCGATGAATTCCCGCAGTTCTTTCAGCCGCCAGAGGAATGTGGTCACCTTGTCCACGGCCGGCGTCACCGTCACTCCGCCGGGAACCACCGAGGCGCAATGCGGCATTTTTCCCGAAAATACGGCCGACATTTCGTGCGCCTTGAGGCGGATATGCAGGGCCTGGACGTAGTGGCTGACAATATCCTGGCTCACTTTTGCGGGCAGGCGATAGTCGGCCTCGAAGCGCGGAATGAAGGGCGGAAATTCCGGGCCGCGGGCATAATCGAGAGCGGCGAGATGGTAAAAATGCAGGATATGGGACTGGATATAATTTGCGCCCTGAATGAGATTGCGGATGACGCGGCCGTTATGAGGCGGCACCAGGCCGAGCGCGTTGTCCAGGCACTGCGCGCTGGCCAGGGCGTGGGCGGCGGGGCAGACGCCGCAGAAGCGCTGGGTAATCTGGACGGCGTCCAGCGGATCGCGCCCGATGAGGATCTGTTCAAAGCCGCGGTATAGCGTGCCGGAGCACCGGGCGTCGACGACCCTGCCGTTGTCCACCACCGCCTCGATGCCGAGATGGCCCTCGATGCGGGTCAGGGGATCGAGAATCACCTTCTGCGGCATGGGTCACCTCCTCTGGTACAGGGGCGAGTGCGCGTCCGGGAATCCCGGTTCGGTGCACCCGATGCAGGGAGCGCTGGCGTTGATGCACCAGTTGACGCCGCTGTTCCACTGCCGGATGGGACAATCGGCGTGGGTGAATGGCCCCTTGCAGCCCAGCTCCATCATGCAGCCGACCTCGCCGAATTTCGAAGCGAAGACGCCGTCGTCGAGGTAGTCGCGGAAGATGCACCGGTTATGCACCGTTTTGGCGAAATAGATTTTCAGGCGGCCGTGCTCGTCGAGGTCCTTTGCGGGGGGGATGCCGTACAGCAGGACGCGGGCCACGGTTCCGATGAACCAGTCGGGGTGGCACGGGCAGCCCGGGATGTTGATCACCGGGACGTTGATGGAGAGCATTCGCAGCACGTCGCGGACGCCCTTTGACTCAGTCGGGTTCGGCGCGGCCGCAGAGATGCCCCCGTAGGCCGCACAGGTGCCGACGGCGAGGATCGCCATGGCGCCCGGCGCCAGCCGCCGCATCCATTCCAGCATCGTCACCGGTTTGCCGTCTTCTTCGCCGAGCGTGCCGTCGATGCCGCCATCCCGCGTCGGTATGGCGCCCTCCACGATGAAGACGTACTTGCCCTTGTGCTTCCGGGCCGTTTCCATCGCGGCGTCCGTCGACAGATGACCGGCGGCGGCCATCAGCGTCGAATGGTAGTTCAGGAAAAGCTGATGTCCTGGCAGGATCTGATCGAGGATGACGTTCTTGATGCTGGGATGGATCGTGTTGATGACCGACACTGAGCACCCGCTGCAAGCCGAGTGCTGCATCCAGATGATCGGATATTCCTTGACGGCGTCAGCGAGCGCCGCGCCGAGGCGCGGCAGAAACGCCTCATGGAAGGGAGTCAGCGCCGTGGCTGCCGAAGCCCACCGCATGAACTCCCGCCGTGGAATGCCATGGTTGCCCATACCGTCCTCCTGCAACCGGTTTGGCTTCCTTCCTGTGACATTCGGCGCACTTGAGCGGCGCCTTGCCTGCGGCGGCCGCCTGCTTTTTGTGGCAGTCGATGCAGACGCCGCTCTGCGCGGTCGGGTTGTGGAACGCGGCCTGCCGCGATGTCTTCATGCCCGCCGAGGGCGGTTTGGTGTGGCAGTCGCGGCACGGCTGGTTGGGTCTGGTCTCCGGCTTCTCCGGTTTCGAAGCGTGATGGCAGGTCTGGCACTTGCCGCCTGTCCGTTGGTCGTGCAGCTTGTGGTTGAACGTGACGGCGCCGAGGGCGGCGTCCCTCAGGGTGATCGTCTCTGGCGCACTGGGCGCTGGCGTTTTGGGCGCCTGTGCGGCCAGGGCCGCGCAGCAAAGACCGGCCAGCAAGGCTCGCATGTCCCCTCCAAGATAAAAAGACCTGATTGGCCTTAACCAAGACCAAATTAGGCCGGGCGTTTCGCCTTGTCAAGGGGGGTCCGACAAAATCCTGATCCTGACGGAGCCCTCCGGCGATTGCCCGGAAGTCGGGAACCAGGAGGCCGTGTATTGAAGCACCGACCGGGAGACCATGCTGACGACGGCCGGAGCCGTGATCCGCCCCCGTGGTCCTTCGGTGTGCCTCCAGCAGGCCGTCATCCCGGGCTGCGGTGATCTTCGCCTCCAGCCGGCGAAGATACCGGAACAGGCTGTCCCAGATGAGGGCCGGCAGCTGGGCGCAGGCTGTGAGCCCGGCTCGCCTATGTACGGGCAGGCGGTGTCTGCCGCGGGCGACCCGGCGGGTGGGCCATCCGCTGCGAACATCTGGACCGTCCGGTGCGGCAAGGCCTGGCGGAGCGGCTGGGCCGCCCGCCTTTGGTAGGCTGCGGAAGGAGCACCCATGAGACGCCAGTTCCTTTTCCTTTGTGTTCTGGTTTTCTCTGCGGCCGCCGCGCTGGCACAGGCGCCGCGGCGGACGCAGAACGTTGTCATCGTCATGACCGACGGGCTGCGCTGGCAGGAAGTTTTCCGGGGCGCGGACCCGGTGTTGATGGAGCGCAAGCCGGGCGGCGTGGCCGATGTGGGCGCGCTGCGGAAGCAATTCTGGCGTGAGTCGGTAGAAGAACGGCGCGCTGCGTTGTTGCCCTTCTTCTGGAGTGTGGTGGTGCGGCAGGGGACCGTGTTTGGCGACCGCGCGGCCGGTTCGGAGGCGCGCGTCACCAACGGGCTGAACTTCTCCTACCCCGGCTACAGCGAGGCCTTCTGCGGCGTGGTGGATCCGCGAATCAACTCAAACGACCGCCTCTACAACCCGAACCTGAACGTGCTGGAGTTTCTCCACCGGCGCCCCGGCTTTGAGGGCCGGGTGGCCGTGTTCGGAGCCTGGGACCTGTTTCCATGGATTCTGAACGCGCCGCGTTCGGGGATTTTGGTCAACGCCGGTTATGAGCCATTGCGCCTTTCCGGGCATAGCGCGAGCGTGGAACTGATCAACCGGCTGAAAGCGGAAACCGAATACTGGGATTCGGAAGCGTTCGATTCGTTCGTTTTTCATTCCGCTCTTGAAGCCCTGCGACTGCTGAAGCCGCGGGTGCTGGCCGTTCTGCTGGGGGAGACCGACGCATGGGCGCATGCGGGCCGGTATGACCTGTATCTGAAGGCGGCCCACCGTGTGGATGACTATGTCCGGCGGCTATGGGAGACGCTTCAGTCGATGCCGGAATACCGCGGCTCGACGACGTTGATTCTTGCCACCGACCACGGGCGCGGGTCCGGCAGGAAGGCGTGGCGCAGTCACGGGCGGCGGATTCCGGAGTCGCAGTATGTCTGGATGGCCTTTCTCGGGCCGGACACGCCGGCCTCGGGCGTGCGGAAGACGGCGCAGCCGGTGGCCCAGGCGCAGCTGGCCTCGACGGTGGCCGCGCTGCTGGGCGAAGATTTTCGCTCGGCCGTGACGGCGGCAGCGCCGCCGGTGCGGGAGGCGCTGCCCCACTGAGGCGGGCGGCCGCTGCTATCTTTATTTCTATGCGCCGCATTTCTGCCATGCTGCTGCTGGCTCCGTTTGCCATGAGTGCCCAGATGGTGAAAGTAGCCGAACACACGCTCGCCAACGGAATGAAAATCCTGGTCCACGAGGACCACGACGTGCCCAACGTGGCGCTCTATCTGTTCTTCAAGGTCGGCTCACGCAATGAGCGGCCCGGCACGACGGGCATCAGCCACTTTTTCGAGCACATGATGTTCAACGGGGCGAAAAAATACGGCCCCAAACAGTTCGACATTCAGATGGAAAGAGCGGGCGGGAGGAACAACGCGTACACGACGCGTGATGTGACGGTTTATACGGACTGGTTCCCACGGACGGCGCTCGAGCTGATGTTCGACATGGAAGCGGACCGCATCCGCGACCTGTCGTTTGACCCGAAAATCGTGGAAAGCGAGCGCGGCGTGGTCAGCAGCGAGCGCCGCACCTCAGTGGAGAACAATCCGATCGGCACGCTGTATGAGCAGTTCTTCGCCACCGCCTACATCGCGCATCCGTATCAATGGCCGGTCATCGGCTGGGCGTCGGACATCGAGAGCTGGACCATCGACGACCTGAAGGCGCATTACCGGATGGGCTACGCGCCGAACAACTGCGTGGTCGTGGTCTCCGGGGACGTGACTCCGGAAGAGGTGATGGGGCTGGCGAAAAAATACTTCGAGCCGATTCCCCGGCAGGAGCCGCCACCGCCGGTGCGGACGGTGGAGCCGCCGCAACTGGGCGAGCGGCGGGTGAACGTGCTCCGGTCCGCCAATCTGCCCATCCTGATGGCCGGCTACCACATCGGTTCGGCGAAGGACCCGGATTACCCGGTTTACGAGGTGATCGACACGATTCTCGCCGGCGGGCGCAGTTCGAGACTGCATCAGCGGCTGGTGGAAAAGGAGCAACTGGTGCTGAACGTGGGCGGCGGGATCAACCCGACGCTCGATCCGGGGCAGTTCCTCTTCACCTTCCAGGTGCGCAGCGGAAAGAGGCCGGAGGACGTGGAAAAGGCACTGTATGAAGAGCTCGACCGGCTGGGGCGCGAGCCGGTCCCCGAAGCGGAACTTCAGAAGGTTCGCAATCAGATTGTGGCCGAGTTCTACCGGCAGTTGAAGACGATTGCCGGAAAAGCGAACCTCATCGGCACGTACGAGGTCTTTTATGGAAGCTGGAACGAGATCAACAACGCGCCGCAGAAAATCGAGAAAGTGACGGCGGCCGACGTCCAGCGCGTGGCAGCGAAGATCTTTTCGCCCCGGAACCGGACCGTGGCCACGCTCATTCCGGAACAGCGCGCGGAGGTGGCCCGATGAAATCTGGCGCCCTCATCCTGCTGACAACTGCAATGATGCCCATGACAGCCCAGGTCCGCCTGCCCGAGTTCACCCGCGAGACTTTGCCCAACGGGGCGACCTTGATCCTGCTGCCGAAGCACGATGTGCCGCTGATTTCGGTGCGCGCCGTCTTCCGCGGCGGCGCCGAGACGGAACCCGAGGGGCTGAACGGAATCTCCTCGGTCACGGTGGAGCTGATGCGCCGCGGGGCGGGAAAGCGCACGGCCGAGCAGATCGACCTGGATCTGGACGGCCTGGGCGCGACGCTGCAATCCGGCGCAAACCGGAGCTCGGCCTATTTCGCGCTGGAATTCCTGGCGAAAACGGCGCCTGCGGCCATCGGGATTCTCGGCGATATTCTGGTCCGGCCGGCGTTTCCCGAAGAGGAGGTGCGCAAGGTGCTGGCACGCACGGCCGATCAGGTGCGTGCGGTGAAGGACAATCCAGGCATGGCCATCGGGCGATATTTCAACGGTCTTTTCTTTCCTGCCGGGCATCCTTACCGGCATTCGGGCGCTCCGGACGAGTCCTCGGTGGCGCGGATGAACCGGGAGGAAATCCTGAAATATTATCGCCGCATGGCCGCCGGAAAGAACGTCGTTTTTATCGCGGCAGGGGATTTTGATCCGAAACAGTTCGGCGCGCTGGTCCGGGAGGCGCTTTCGGCGCTGCCGGCGGGCGAAGCGGCGCCGTCGGCGCGAGCGGAGCGGGTGCGCTTTGCGCAGCCGCGGCTGTTGATCGTGGACAAGCCGGACGCGACCCAGACCTATTTCCGGATCGGCATGCCGGGAATCGACCGCCGCGACCCGGACCGCGTGGCGCTGCTGGTGGCGAACACGCTTTTTGGCGGGCGGTTCACTTCGATGCTGAACGACGCGTTGCGGGTCAATGCGGGCCTCACCTACGGGGCCAACTCGATTCTCGACCAGGACCGTCTGCCGGGTGCGATTGCGATCAATTCCTACACGCCGACGAAAACCACCGCCCAGGCGATCGAGCTGGCGCTGGAGGTGCTCGACCGGCTGCTGCGCAACGGGATTACGCAGGAGCAGCTCGACTCGGCCCGGGCGTATATCAAGGGGAATTTTCCTACAGACCGGCTGGAAACCGCGGATCAATTGTGCGCGCTCCTTGCCGAGCTGGAGCTGAACGGGCTGGATCGGAGAGACGTCGACACGTTCTTCCAGAAGCTGGATGAACTGACCGTAGACAGGGTGAATTCCGTCGTCCGCCGGCATTTTACCCGTGACAATCTCCAGTTCTGCCTGGTAGGGAACGCGGCGGCCATCCAGAAGGACGCCGCCCGGTATGCAAAGTCGATGAAAGTGATTCCGGTGAAAGAGCCCGGTTTCGCGGCGGCGGATTTCTGAGACGGGGGATGGCATGGCCGCCGACTGGGGGCTGACCCGCGCCGAGATCCGGGAGTTGCGGCGTCTCCACTCGCCGCTACGGGTCCAGCAGTTCCTGGACGGGCTGCCTTATAACTACGACTCCTCGCCGCACACCTGCTTTTCCCCGCGGCTGGTGCTCCGTCACGGCCGGGCGCACTGTCTGGAGGGCGCGTTGCTGGCGGCCGCCGCGTTCCGGATGGCGGGCCGGCCGCCGTTGCTTGTGGATCTGGCGGCCGTGCGCGACGACGATCACGTCCTTGCGGTGTTTCGCGAAGCCGGCGGCTGGGGCGCCGTGGCGAAGTCAAGTTACGCCGGGCTTCGCTACCGTGACCCCGTGTACCGCACGCTGCGGGAGCTGGTGATGAGCTACTTCCCGGACTATTACAACCTGGAAGGCGAGAAGACGCTGCGGGCCTACAGCCGTCCGGTGAACCTGAGCCGGTTCGACCGCCTCGGCTGGATGTGCAGCGAGGAAGACGTGTGGTACATCGCGGAACACCTGGCCGGGATTCCGCACATCCGCCTGCTGAGCCCGGAACAGATCCGCCGGCTGGCGCCGATGGATCCGGTATCCTACGCGGCCGGTCTGGCCGGCAGACAGCCGCGTCTGGTTTCGCGGCGCCGCACCGGGTGAGGAAGGGAGTCCCCGGCCGAGTCGCGAGAGGGCGCGAAGGCGCCGGGTCAAGCGGTCCCCTTCACTGGCCAGAGGTCGCGGACGGACTGAGGATCGGCCACCTCGCGCCAGCGAGCGTCGAAGCGCGCGGCCAGCTCCGGTGCGTCCCTGAGGATCTCGGCGAGGCCGAACTGCTGCGACGGCGGGCCGTTCTTTGCGAGCGAAGCGAGGTGCTGCTCCACGTCCTCCCAGCGGTCCGTCAGTCCGCCGGCATCCAGCAGCACCACGCGGCTTTCGATGACGCCGAAATTCTTCAGGTGCGCGTCCACGCTGAACACGCCGCGCCGCCAACCGGCGCGGCGCAGCTCGAGGAGCCGCTCCAGCCACCGCTCGACCTCGTTCCATCGCCGCTGGGCGGCGAGCCTCTTGAGCCGGTCATACAGCGTCTCTTCGACACGCTCGGTCGCTTCGGTGACGACGAGCCAGCCTGGCCATCCCGAGACCTTGACAAGCGTAGGTGGAAAGGTGACCGTTTCGGGAACCAGTGACGTGCCCGCCAGGTGCTTGACCGCCAGGTATTCGCCGCGGACGTCGCGATGGACAAATTTCTGCCAGATGCGGCCCCAGTGAGTGCTGAACCAGAGCGCCCTGGGCACCAGAGAGACGACCGCCTGGATGGCGACGCGGAGCAGGCGCAGGGCGTTCGATGGATGCGTGGTCCAGCGCGCTGCCAGACGGCGCGGCAGAAAGCGTTCCAGCCGCTTTAGCAGGCGCCATATGAGGATCAGGGCGATGATTTCGCTCGCCCCGCGGTCGCGCTTCACCACCCAGTGCTCGCTGGCATAGACGACCTTGCCGACCCCTTCACCGATCCGCTTCAGCCGGCCCTGGGTGAGCTCTTCGGGCGCCCTGTCGAGCGCCTGCAAAGGGTTCCGCATTGGCCTGTTCCCTTCCCGCCTCGCTCTGGCTGCGAGAATAGCACGGCTGGCGGAGGATACAAGCCCGTATTTGCGGCCTGTTATTCTGGAAAATTGCACCCTCGGAGTGATCTGGAGGGGCCGCGCGCCCGCAGTTCCATTGGCGATGTCAACAAATATTCCTCCCGCCGCTGAAACAACGGCCGCCGTCCGGCGGCAGAGACCACCGCTGCGCTTTGACCGACACGAGTGGTCCGGGGCATTCGGCGACATGGGGACGGATCTGCCGCTGCTGGTGGGCATGATCCTCGCGGCGCGGCTTGATTCGGCCAGCGTGCTCACCGTTTTCGGACTGATGCAGATCTTCACCGGGCTCTGGTACCGCATGCCGATGCCAGTGCAGCCCCTGAAAGCGATGGCGGCCCTGATCATCGCCCAGAAGCTTCCGGCAGCGGTGGTCTACGGGGGCGGGCTGGCCATTGGCGTGGTCATGCTGCTGCTCAGCATCAGTGGGGCCATCACCTGGGTGGCGCGCATTGTTCCCAAACCGGTGGTCCGCGGCATCCAGTTCGGCCTGGGGCTCCAGTTGGCCTCCATCGCCCTGCGCGAGTATGTCCGGGCTGACGGCCGCATGGGCTGGGCGCTGGCCGCGGCCGGGTTCGTGCTGACGTTGTGGCTGATGCGGCGGCCCCGTTTTCCGTCAGCGGTGGCGCTGGTCGGGCTGGGGTTCGCCTACGCGCTGACTCTGAAGCTGAACGCGGCGGATTTCCTTCACGCGGCCGGCTTCCGGCTGCCGCAGGTGCAGGCGCCGGGCTGGCCGGACATCTGGACCGGCTTCCTCGTGCTCAGCCTGCCGCAGCTTCCGCTGTCGCTGGCAAACTCGGTGCTGGCCACCCGGCAGGTGGCGGCCGATCTGTTCCCGGAGCGCGCGCCCACGGTGCGCCAGATCGGGTTCACGTATTCGCTGATGAACCTGGTGAATCCTTTTCTCGGAGGCGTTCCCACCTGCCATGGCTCGGGAGGCATGGCGGGCCACTACGCCTTTGGCGGGCGAACGGGGGGATCGGTGGTGATTTACGGCGCCATTTATGCCATCCTCGGCCTGTTTTTCAGCGCCGGATTTCAGAAAGTCATCGAGATTTTCCCGCTGCCTGTGCTCGGAATTCTGCTGCTTTTTGAAAGCCTGACGCTGCTGCTACTGGTACGCGACGTGGCCCCGGAAAGGGAGGACTTTGCCATCGCCGCCCTGGTCGGCCTGAGCGCGCTGTTGCTGCCCTATGGCTATGTGATCGGCATGGCGGCCGGCACGCTGCTTCACCATGCCGCGCGCCGGGGCTGGATCTCTTTCGCCCGCTGACGCCGCGGCAGCCGATTCACGCCACCGGAATCCTGCCGCGGTGGATTTCCACCCACTGGCGGAACGAGAGCATGTCCGGATTCAGCTCCCGCGAAAGCCGGGTGTCCCGGGCGCGGCAGAAGGCTTCGGAGAATTCAGCAAAGACCTGGAACATGTTGCCCAGGTCGTCCGCGTGCGGGAAGCCGAGCTGACGGAACACTGCGGGCGGCATCGGCCGGTATTCCACGGGCTCACCCACGGCCTCGGCGAGGCCCGCCGCCATCTCGGCCCCGGTCAGATGTTCGGAGGCTACGCCCACGCGGGCGCCATGAAATTCCGCGCCGCGCCTGAGGATGCCGTAGGCGCATCCGCCAATGTCGGCCGCCGCAATGCCCGGCAATTTTGCGTTCGCGACGGGAAGAGTCAACACGAGCCTGCCGCTGTCGTCCCGGACCGGGCCCAGGCCGGAGTGGATGAAGTTGTCCCAGTAGAAACTCGTGACCAGATAAGTGACCGGCAGCCCGAGTTCGGCGAAGATGGCGTCTGCCTCGGCCTTGGAGTCAAAGTGCGGCACCTTGTAACGGCCCATCAGCGTCGGCATCCGGCCGTCTTGCAGCGGGACGAACTGCCGCGTGTCTTCCAGGGTGGACCAGATCACATGCCCGAGACCGGCCCTTTTGGCGGCATGGGCCATGGCCGAGGCCTGCGCGACCTCCTTCTCCGGAGAGAAATGATCCCAGTAAAAAGTCACGCAGTAGGCGGCGTAGGCGCCCGCGAAGGCCTCGGCGACGCTGTCCGGCTGATCCACGTCAGCGGCCACGACTTCGGCGCCCAGGCGCGCCAGTTCCTGCGCCCGTGGAGAAGCGGGGTCGCGCGTGAGCGCGCGCACCGCGAACGGGCTTTCCGGATCCTTCAGGATGGCCCGGGCGAGTCCGCCGCCCTGCGCTCCCGTGGCGCCCGCGATCGCAACGACCGGTTTCTTTTGCATGTTCCTCTCTCCTCTGATTTCTGCATCCCCTGGGTTTGCGCCGCGTTTCTCGTCTCACGGTGCATGTCTGCTTCAGGCAAGACCGGCGTCGGCCGCCACCGCTTGCGCGGGGCGCCTCAGGCGCGGCCGGGCGTGACGCCCTCGAGCTCGAGCAACCGTTTCTTTACTTCGATACCGCCGGAAAAACCACCGAGTTTTCCGTTGGCCGCAACCAGCCGGTGGCAGGGCACGATGACGGGCAGCGGATTGCGGCCCGCGGCCGCGCCCACGGCGCGCGCGGCTCCGGGGCGGCCCACGGCGCGCGCGATTTCTGCATAAGTGCGGGTCTCGCCCCAGGGAATCCGGAACAGTGCCTTCCAGACTTCGCACTGGAAGTGGGTGCCTTCCAGTTCAAACGGCACTTCGAACCGCCGCCTTCTGCCGCGGCGATATTCGGCCAGTTCGCGCCGCGCCTGAACGAGCACGGGGTCGCGGTCGCGGCGCGCCGCGGGGTCGAAACCCGCAGGCAGCGCGGTTTCAGAAGAGGAGAATGCGGCCCGGCGCAAAGCGCCGTCAGCGGCCGCTACAAACAGCCAGAGGCCGGGCGCCAGCTCGGCAGCGGTCCAGACAGCCATGCCTCAAGCATAGCGCCGGGCGCGGTGCGTTATTTCCTCAGATTCGCAACGTTGTTGCGGTCCACGAGCAGCGTCCCGGTATCAATAAAGACGGGCAGGAGCGAGCGCGGGTCATTGCGGAAATCCGCAGTGAGAGACGGCGGCCTGCGCAGCACCACGTCAGCCAGCGCTTTCAGCCCGTAATATCCCATCGTGTAGGGCTTTTGCGCAATGGTGGCCGCGATCCGGCCCTTTTCGATCCATTCGAGCGTGTTCTGCGCGGCGTCCATGGCGATGATCACCTTGTTCTCGATCCGCGCGCGGTCCAGCACATCGGCGATTTCCGCGCCTGACAGCGACTCCAGCGCGACAAAAGCGTCCGGCAGGTTCTTTTTGTCCACGTAGTCTTTGGCGATATCGAATGCGAGGCCCGAGTTGCCCTTCATGTCCTGCACCGCGGCCACCTTGATGCCGGGCGCGGACTCGAGCGCCGCGCGGTAGCCGTCGAGCCGGTCTTCGAGGTTCTTCTGGCCGGCGATGGTGAAAAACACGACCGTTCCCTTGCCGTTGAGCAGCTTGATCAGGAGCCGACCGCCCATCTGCCCGGCTTCGTAGTTATTCGTGCCCACAAAGAACAGGCGGCGGCTCTGCGGAGCGTCCGCGTCCACGGTGACCACGGGGGTGCCGCCCTGCACGGCCGCGTCGATCTCTGGCGTCAGGAGCTGGGGATTGCCGACGCTGACCAGAACGCCGGCCGGTTTTTTCGTCATGATGCGCCGGAATTCGTCGCGTTCCGCCTGCGCGTCATAGGATTCCGGCCCCACCACCTCGGCCTGCACGCCGAGCTCACGGGCGGCGGCCAGGAACCCGGCGCCGGCTTCCTGCCAGTAGGGGATCTTCGGATTGGCGCACACGAGGTAGTATTTCTCGGTCGTCTGATGCGCGGGTCCGCCGCCTCCGCAGCCCCAGAAGGCCAGACACGGCGCGATCATCCAGATGAGTCTTCGATTCATGGCCATGAACTCCATTTCCACAATTTCGGCCGCCGCCCAGTCTACGCCGGGAAAGTGCGGCGGACAAGTTCCCCCTTCATCATAGAAAGCCGCGGCACAGGCCGACCGGTTGTGACGCGCGTGCTCACTTTCTGCCGGGCCGCAGGTTGCTGCCGCCGGGCTCCAGCATCCGGATGCCGGCCGGCAGCGTGAACAGATCGTCCGTCAGGCCCTGATTGATGGCGACGCTGTCGGCGTACATTTCGAAATTGCGCTCGCCATTGCGTTCGCGGCGCACGACGAAGGGCCACTGCACGCCGCCGCCGACATCGCGGTACTTGTCGAAGATGGTGACTTCCTCGATGCGGAATTTCAGCTTCGGATCGCGCCGCTCCCACTGCTGGCGAACGGGAAGGTGTGTGGTCTGGTGGAACCAGACCGTGGTCTGGCGGTTGGCGGCATCGACGATGCGCACGACGTTGCAGGGCTGGCGGTCGACGATGTCGGTCCCCATGGGATCAAAAGCGAGGCCCGGCTCCCTGAGGCGCACGCGCAGAGTGTAGAGGACGTTGTGCAGCAGCGTCTCTTTCCACGACTCGAACACGTCCGCCGCCACCGGCTTCGCGCCGCGGTAAGTGATCTCCCAGGCGCCCTGCTCGTTGTAAATGAGGTAGACGTCGCCCTTGTTGCCAAAGGTGCGGCGTTCGCGCTGCCCCAGGAAGTCCGGCTGCATGGGCTCGGGCGGCGTCAGGTAGCGGACGTAGAATTTCACACGGCTCATGCCGGAGAGGTCTTCGCGATAGAAGGCGTAGGACCGGCCTTCTTCGACGCGGTCGCGCATGGCAAGGAATTTTTCTCCGCCGAGCGCCTGGAGGGCGTCGTCGATGACCTTCCTCGCCCATTCCGGGGTGCGAGTCTGCGCCAGGAGCGCCGTGGAGGCGAGGAGAAGAGGGACAAGACGCCGCATCTGATCCGATTCTAGCGTCCGTAGCCTGGTTGATTGAACCCGAAGCGCCGGCGCGAACCGGGAGGCGTCCATCGAACGGCCGGACGCCGGGAGCGAAGGCTGTGGAGCGCAGCCGGACCGGGGCCCTCCGGCGCCGTCACACAGTTTCACAGGAGGGTCAGGCCAGGCAGCGGGCCTCGACGCGCGTTGCCGAATCCGAAGTCATGGCGTAGCAGTACGCGTCCCAGACGATGCCGCCCACAGCGTCCCAGCTTCGCCTGCCGGCGACGCGGCGGGCGGCTTCGCCGAGCTTCCGGCGGAGCTCGGAGCGGCGGGCGAGTTCGACAACGGCCGCCGTCCACTCTTCGACGTCACGGCACACGCGTCCCGTGACATGATCGTTGACAATCGAGGCGGGACCTCCCCGCCCGATCACGACGCACGGCACGCCGGAGGCCATCGCCTCCAGAAGAACATTTCCGTAGGTATCTGTTTCGCTCGGAAAGACGAAGACGTCGAAGTTCGCGTAAGCGCGAGCGAGCGCCTCACCCCGAAGCACGCCGTGCAGACGGACGTTCGGCACGTGGTCCCGCAACCATTCCTGCTCGCGGCCGGCGCCGACGACGTCGATGAAAAATCCGTCGATGCCGGCGGCCGTCAGAGCCCGCGCCACACACCTCAACCGGCGGACGGACTTTTCCGGCGACAGGCGTCCCACGTAGCCGACACGGAACGCGCGGTCGCTGCGATCCCGGCGCCCGGGATGAAACAGCTCACAGTCGACCCCGCGCGGCATGAGGCGGACAGGCCGGCCGACGGCGCATGCCAGCGCAGCGCCCACCTCCGGATTGGGTGCCAGCACGATCCGCGCCTGGCGGTAATAGAGCGCCAGCGCGCGCCAGCTCCAACGCTCAATCAGGCGGCGCAGCCCGGGAGGCACGCCGGCCGGAAGACGGCAAGAAGCGTACTGATGGACATTGGTGTGCCAGCTCATCACCACCGGAAGCCGCAGACGCCAGGCCGCGAGGGATCCGAGAAAGCCGACGTGGCTGGGACCGGTAAGGTGGACTGCCTCGGCGCGGAAGGCCCGGAGCGTCTCCATCACCAGCGGAAGGTGTCCTGCAAACAGGAGGTCGAATTTCAATCCGTCTTCCAGGCACAGGTTCAGCGGCCCTGGTCTCAACGACAACCGCTCCACGCTGCCGACGTTTTTCCGGCCCGTCTCCGGGCCGGCGTGGACGACGAGAAGGGGCAGGGCGCGCCTGTGCGCATATTCCTCCAGCATGCGGCAGGTACGCGCCACGCCGTTGACTTCCAGCAGGCTGTCGGTGAAGAGGGCCACACGGGGGGCGCCGTTCATGCGAATTCCTCCCCGCCGGCAAGAATCCAGCCCACGGTATGGCGGACCGCGGGGACGCCGCCGACGCGCGCCAGCAGAACAAACAGCCGGATTGGGAAAGGCTCATCGCCGGCGGCAAAGCACTCAGACAGAGAGCGGACGCGTCCGCCGGCATCACGGAAGAAGACGCGATCTTTCCAGCGGACTCCGCTCCAGCCCTGCTGCCGGTCTCCGACCGCGTCGGCCACAGCGGCCAGGATGCGTGCGGGCAGAGGTTCGCGGTACTGCTTCATCACGAGGATCGAGCTCTCGCGCCGGCAGCGCACCTCGTCGACGAAGGTATTGAAATCAGCAGCGCAGGAGAGGTTGATGAGCGCGTTGGGCTCGCAGCCGTGGCGGTCGCCTCCGGCAACGGCGGGCAGGCGGTAGCGGGCGGCGAGGTCGAGGACGCGGCGGTTTTCCTTCCAGGGCCTCAGTCCGTTGAGTTCGAGCGCATGGATCCAGCGCCTGTAACGGGCCAGAAACTGCTCTGCCATGGCGGCGTGATAATGGGCGCCGCACTGCTGCTCGTCCCAGTAGGGATGGTTGAGAACGATCAGGACCTCCGGATGCGATGCCAGGTGGTCCAGTAGCGGCTCGACGTCGGAGGCGCGAGGCGAGGCCGTGAACGCGGCCAGCTGCCGCATCAGGCCGCGGGCGCGCGGTTCGGGCAGGTTGTGGACGCCGAGATGGAAGACGGTGCCGCGCCAGGGCACGGTCCATTCGACACTGACGGGCAGGCGGCTCACCTCGCTGAGGAGGTGGAGTGCGAGCGGGGCTTCGATGGTGTCGTGGTCGGTGATGGAGACCAGCGGACGGAGCCCGAGCCTTTCGATCTGATCCGATTCCACCCGCAGCGCCTCGCGCGGGCCCAGCGGGGGCGTCCACCATGCGGCGGAGTAATCCAGCGGGCAGCCGAGGCTCCTGCGGTAACGCCTTTCGTATCGCTCGAGCAGAGGGGCGAGCCAGGGACAGCGCTGCCTGCAGCGAGGGATGAAGTCCAGCCGTTCCAACGAGCAGGACGTGTGGCTGTGCAGCGAGACGCCGCTGCGCGGCCTGGCGGCGCGCCAGTCCTGCTGCCATTCATACCGGACAAGCGTCTGCGCCATCGTCTCCAGACTCGCCGCGGAGGATCAAAGCAGCGTGTCCGGATGATGAATTGACGATCAAACAAAACGGCTAAGAATTGTTTGAACTCTCCGCGCTGCCGCAGCATTTCTTGTACTTCTTGCCGCTGCCGCAGGGGCAGGGGTCGTTGCGGCCGACCTTCTGGCTGCGGACGGGCTCCACAGGCCCCAGCGCGTCGGCGTCCGGCTCCTCGTCCTCCTCCGGGAAGAACACCGGGCGGTATCCTTCCCGCTCGAGCCTCATGTCAAGAGCGGAGGCAACGATCTCCTGCTCGTGATCGGACAGCCCGCCGGCGCGCTCGGCGATGCGGTCAAGCAGCCGGCGGACGCTCCTCGGCGTCGTCTCGTGGCGCACGGCGAGCGCGTAGCTGAACAGGGCGTCTTCACGGAGATCTTCGTCGTTGAAGAAGGGAACCAGCTCGATGGCGAGCTCCTCGGCGGGCAGCGCGCCCACGGCGCGGATGGCTTCGCGCACGACGTTCGGGTCAGCGCTTTTCAGGCCGGCGGCGATCTGCTTCAGGTAGCGCCGGTCGCGCATGCGCCACATGGCTTCGAGGGCGGCAACGCGGGTTTCGTCGCGCTCCCAGGCAGCTTCGGCGGCGCGCCGGACGTCGATGCCGGCGTCCGGCTCGGCCAGTGCCACCAGGGCGCCGGACCACTCTTCGGCCGGCCGCGAGGGATCACGGAGAACCTCGTTCAGGAGGGCGAAAACTTCCGGGTCGTCGCCACAGGCGGAGAGCCCGCGCAGGGCCTCTCCCCGGACGCAGGGGGCCGGGTCTTCGCGCGCGGCCTTCAGGAGCCTGCGGCGGACGCTTTCGTCGAGATCCTCATCGGCGAAACTGCGCGCGGCGCGGGCGCGGAAGTCCGGATCGGGATGATCGAGGAATTCGACCACGTCGCCGTGGGTCAGGAAATCGAACAGCGGGGGCGCCAGCTCCGGGTATTGCGAGAGGATGTCAAACGGGGGCGGTTCTTCGCGGGGCTCAGGCTGCTGGAGGGATTCGATCGCCTCCTCGAGCGCTTTCCTTTCCAGGCGGGTGGCGGTGCCGGGCGGCAGTGCAGCGAGCGCCTCACGAAGCAGAGGCAGCAGCTCGGGGTCGCGGCACATGGAAGCGCACATCGCTCCCTCGTATGGGTCTCTCGACAGGATCCGGCCGACGAGCTCGCGGATGCGGGGGTGAGGCACGCCAAGCGCAGCCAGGACGAAGAGAATGTCCGGGCGGTCGTCTTCGGACGCCTCCTCGTAGAGGCGGAGCAGCGTGTCGATGGCGGCCTCGCCCAGTTCGTGGAACGCCTCGACGAGCTCGTCGGGCACGCCCTCGCGGGCGTTGCGCAGCAGGTCCGCGTAGAAGGGCAACGCGCGGGGGGAGCGCAGCGCGCGGTAGAGGTCGAAGACCTGTTCGGTGAGGTCTGCGATGGCGTCTTCTGGGGTCGGCCGGGCGAGGAACTGTTCGAGGGCGTCGAGGGTCTCTTCGGGGCGAGCCAGCAGAGAGCGGATGAGGCGCTGGTCGAAGCCGATGCGGCCGCGTTCGGCTTCTTCGAGCAGGCGGAGCACGGGCGTCCGGTCGTATTGTTCAGGAAGGATGAGCATGGCGGAGCAAAGCCAGGGGCGGCGCCGCGGCGCCGCCCCGGTTGAAGGAAGGCTCGGACAGTCGGGCTATTCGGACTCTTCCCGGTTGACGTTGACAGTGATCTCCACCGAGACTTCCCGGTGCAGCCGGAGGGTGACCTTGTGTTCGCCGAGGGTCTTAATGGGGTGGTCGAGCAGGATCTTGCGGCGGTCGATCTGGTAGCCCTGCTTTTCGAGCAGTTCGGCGATGTCCTTGGCGGTGACGGAGCCGAAGAGCTGATCGGCTTCGCCGGCCTTCTGGGTGGTGGTGAGCACGACGCCGGCCAGCATTCTGGCCAGCTCCTCGGCGGCGGCCTTCTCTTTGGCCTCGCGGCGCAGGGCCGCCTGGCGTTCCTGTTCGACGATCTTGCGGTTGGCCTCGGTGGCGGGCACGGCGAGGCGGCGGGGCAGCAGGTAGTTGCGTGCGAAGCCGTCGGCCACCTTCACCACCTGGCCGCGCGAGCCCAGTTTTTCGATGTCTTCACGCAGGATGACTTCCATCGCTCACTTCTCCTTTTCGACCGAGCCGACGAAGGGCAGCAGCGCCATGATGCGGGCGATCTTGATCGCCTCGGTGATGCGGCGCTGGTTCTGCGCATTCAGGCCCGAGATGCGGCGCGGGATGATCTTGCCGCGCTCGGTGAGGAACTGCGACAGGAGCTTGACGTCCTTGTAGTCGATGTAGTCGATCTTCTCGAGGCAGATCCGGTCGACCTTCTTGCGCCGGAAGTACTGCCGCTTGCCGGTGGCGATGGCCTTGTCCGTGCCCGTGGGCTTCTGGCTGGCCGCGATGGGGCGTCCGCTTTTCTGTTCTGCCATGGCTTGTCACTCCCTCCTCTTGCTCAGGCTTGATCTCCGGCAGCGGGTGCGGGCTCGGCCGGGGCCGGCGCGCCGGGCATGGGCGCGGCCGGGGCTGCGGGCGCGGCCACGGGCTGGGCGGCGGGCCGCTTCTTCGCCCGCTTCTCGCGCTGCTTCGTCTTCTTTGCCAGCTTCTTCAGTTTCTCGTCGATCCGCACGGTGACCCAGCGCATCACCATGTCAGTGACGCGCATGCGGTGCTCGATCTCCTGCACCGGATCCGGCGGCGAGCTGAACTGGATGAGCACGTAATAGCCTTCGGTGAACTTGTTGATTTTGTAGGCGAGCCTGCGCTTGCCCCACTTGTCCACCTTGTCGATGGTTCCGCCGGCGGCGGTGATGATGGCCTTGATCTGCTCGATGTAGGCATCGATTTGCTCTTCCGGCGTGTCCGGCTCCACGATGAAGAATTCTTCGTACGTCCTCTTGGTCATTCTTCCTCTCTGTTCGATCCGGGGGCGCGGCGGTTGTGAACCGCCATGGCCTTTTCGACGCCCTCGGTGATGACGGACTCGGCGGCGGCGCTTGCGTCGTCCAGCAGCCGGTCCAGTTCCTCCCTTTGCCCGCTCCGGAAAGGAGTGAGCACGAACTTTGCACCATCACGGACCTCATGACCCGGATGGATGCCCAGCCGTAGCCGGGCGAAGTCCTGCCGGCCGAGGCAGCGGATGATGTCTTCGACGCCGTGGTGTCCGCCGGCCGAGCCCTTCGGGCGGATCCGCAGGCTCAGCCACGGCAGGTCCAGGTCGTCGTAGATCACCAGCAGCCGTTCCGGCCCCAGCTCCAGCTTTTCGAGCAGCCCTTTGACAGACTGCCCGCTCAGATTCATGAACGTCTGCGGCTTGGCCAGCATCACCGTGCGTCCGCCGATGCGGCCCTGCCCGACCAGCGCGCGGCACTCGTAGCGGCTGATCCGGATCGAGTGGCGGCCGGCGAGCCGGTCCACGGTGAGGAAGCCGAGATTGTGCGGCGTCCATTCGTATTCGGGCCCGGGGTTGCCGAGCCCCACCACCAGCATCTCGACTTCGGCCATACCATGCCGGCCTCGACCGCGTTACTTCTTCTTCTCCCCGCCTTCCTCTTCCTTCTTGCCCTTCTTGACGACCTCCGGCTCGGCCGGGGCGGCGGCCTCGGCTTCCTCGGTCACCGCTGAGCCGCGCGTCGCCACAACGTGCGAAATGACGAGATCGGCGGGCGTCAACAGCTTCATCGAGCCGCTGAGCGGAACGTCTCCGGCGCGGAGGCTCTGCCCGATGCGGAGATGCGACACATCCACGGTGAAATGTTCGGGGATTTCGTCCGGCAGGCACTCGATTTCGATCTCGCGCGTGATGACCTCGTGCAGGCCGCCCTGCTCCTTGACGCCGCGGGGATCGCCGGTGGTGTGCACCGGCACCTTCACACGGAGGCGCTTCGACAGGTCGATGCGCTTCAGATCGACGTGCAGCAGGTGGCTCTTGACCGGGTCGAGCTGCCAGTCGACAACCATGACGGGCGTCGATTCGACGCCCTGGATGTCCAGGTTGAAGATGGTGTTGACGCCGGAAGACGAATGCAGGATTTTTTCGATTTCGAGCGGGTTGACGCTGACCGCCACCGACTCCTTGCCGGCGCCATAGACGACCGCCGGGATCCGCTTGCGCGCGCGCAGGCGCCGGGCCTCGTTCTTGCCCCGCGCCGGGCGCGGCTCGGCGGCGATGGTGATGTCCTTCCTCATAACGCTGCTCCTGTCCTTGTCTCAGACAAATAAACTGCTCACCGACGTGGCTTCGTGGATGCTCTGAATGGCCTTGGCCAACAGCGGAGCCACGGAAAGAACCTTGATCCGGCCACAGGCCTTTGCGTCCTCGCGGAGCGGGATCGAATCGGAAACGATGACCTCGCGCAGGCGCGAACGCTGGATGTTTTCGATCGCCGGCCCGGACAGCACCGGGTGGGTGGCGCAGGCGGTGACACTGGCCGCGCCGGCCTCCAGCAGGGCGTCGCTGGACTTGCCCAGGGTGCCCGCCGTGTCGATGAGGTCGTCCACCAGCAGGCAGTCGAGGCCGCGCACGTCGCCGATGATGTTCATGACCTCGCTTTCGTTGGGCCGTTCCCTGCGCTTGTCGATGATGGCCAGCGGCGCCTCCAGGCGTTTGGCGAAGGCGCGGGCGCGCTCGACGCCGCCGGCGTCGGGCGAAACGACGATGAGGCGCGAAAGATCGTAGTTGCGCCGGACATAATCGATCATCACCGGCGCGGCGAACAGATGATCGACGGGGATGTCGAAGAAGCCCTGGATCTGGGCTGCGTGCAGGTCGAGTGTCAGCAGGCGGTGGGCGCCGGCGCGCTCGAGCATGCTGGCGATGACCTTGGCCGAGATGGGCACGCGCGGCCGATCCTTGCGGTCCTGGCGCGCGTAGCCGTAGTAGGGCATGACGGCGGTGATCCGGTCCGCCGAGGCGCGCTTGAGCGCGTCGATCATCAGGATCAGCTCCATCAGGTGGCGGTCGGCGGGCGGGCAGGTGGGCTGGATGACGAAGACGTCGGCGCCGCGGACGTTCTCGGTGATCTGGACCCAGATTTCGCCGTCAGAGAAGGTCTTGACGGTGGCGCCGGCCAGCGGCATGCCGAGCTCGCGGCAGATGGCGAGGGCCAAGGCCGGGTTGGCGTTGCCGCTCAGGATTTTGAACCGATCACAATTCATCTCTCACGTACCGGCTTCGGGGCGGCCAGGTGTTGGCAACCGCATGCTCCCGCAAACTGCTTCCGATCCGCGCGCGGTATTGCCGGCGCGAAAGCAACGTCGTCGAGAAAACTTTGAGAGGTTCCGTGGAGAACTGCGGAAGGGCTCCCTGAAGCTTGGCCCGGTCCGGAAACACCCCGAAGAGTGCTGCCCCGCTGCCGGAGAGCCGTGCAGACTGGGCCCCGAGCCGTTCGAGTTTCCTCTTCCACCGCTTGAGCTCCGGATGGAGCGCGAACACGGCGGCCTCGAAGTCGTTCTCCGCGCCGGACAGATACTGCCCTCGCCAGACAAACGACTGGAAAACATCCAGTTTACGGTAGTCCACCGGGGAAGTCAATTCGGGCCGCCGCAGGGCGCGGTAGGCTTCGGCGGTGGACACATGCAAATCGGGCGCCAGGATCAGCGCCGGCCAGGCGGGGGCATCGGGCAGCGGATACAGCTCCTCGCCGCGGCCCAGCCCGAGGGCGGTGCCGCCATAGAGGAAAAACGGGACATCGCTGCCGAGCGAGGCGGCCAGGGCGTGGAGCCGCTGCGGGCTCGTATTGCGGCCGGTCAGGGGGCCAAGCGCGAGCAGCACTGACGCCGCGTTGCCCGAGCCGCCGCCAAGTCCCGCCCCCATCGGAATCCGCTTCACCAGCCGCATGCGGAGCCGGCCGCGCACGCGTTCGCTTTCGCAGAACAGGCGCGCGGCGCGCAGGACGAGATTGTCCTCGATGCCGAGCGGATCGTCGAGCTCGATCTGCAACCCGCGCCGGGCCGGGGCGAATTCAAACTCGATCCGGTCCGCGAGGCCGACGGTCTGGAACACCGTTCGCAGCTCGTGGTAGCCGTCCGGTCTGCGGCCCAGCACCTTCAGGCTGAGGTTCACCTTCGCAAACGAAGGGACGGCAGCGCGGCGCGGCAGCATTTACTTCTCGTAGTGGATGAGGGAGAAGACGTCGTACCGGGAGAGCTTCTCGCGGCCCCTGAGAAAATCGAGCTCGACGAGAAAGCCGAGCCCGGCCACCACGCCGCCGAGCTTTTCGACGAGCTTCGCCACGGCAGCGGCGGTGCCGCCGGTGGCGAGCACGTCGTCGATGATGAGCACCTTCTGGCCGGGAGCGATTGCGTCCCGGTGCATATGAAGGCTGTCGGTGCCGTATTCGAGCTCGTACTCGACGCTCACCGTCTCGGCCGGCAGCTTTCCGGGCTTGCGCACCGGCACGAACCCGGCGCCCAGAGCGTAGGCCATCGCCGGCGCAAAGAAGAAGCCGCGGGCCTCGACGCCGACGACAAGGTCCACCGTCATGCCCTCGTAATGGCTCTTGAGGGCGTCGATGGTCTCGCGCCAGCCGCGCGGGTCCTTGAGCAGCGTGGTGATGTCGTAGAAATTGATGCCGGGTTTGGGGAAGTCCGGGACTTCGCGGATCAGAGACTTGAGGTCGAGCATGGGAGCAGGAGGACTCAGCCGCGGATGGTGAATCCACTTGATTGTAACAGAGGCGCCTCCTGCTCTTCGACGTGGCGCACGTCGCTGAAACGCGGCCCCTGCCGCAGCCGCATGGAGAACTCGTCCAGTTGTTCGGACGACCCGCAGGCGTAAACTTCGACGCTGCCGTCGTCGCAGTTGCGCACCCAGCCGGTGACGCCGATCTGCGAGGCCCACTGCTGGGCGAACCAGCGGTAGCCGACGCCCTGCACCCGCCCCCGGATGATGAACCGCCGCGCCTGCTTCCGCGACTCTTTCGCCATGCCTTTCATTATCTCCGCGCGGGTACAATCAGGATGTCATGCCATTCCCGATCCATCGCATGAGGCGGCTGCGCGCCAGCGAGCCGCTGCGGCGCCTGGTGCGCGAGACGACGCTCGAGCCGGCCGACCTGGTCCTCCCGTTGTTTGTCACCGAAGGCGAGGGCGTGCGCAGGCCGATCTCCTCGATGCCCGGCAATTACCAGCTCTCCATCGACGAGCTGCTCCGGGAGTGCGCCGAGTGCGTGGAGCTTGGCCTCGGCGGGGTAATCCTGTTCGGGATCCCCGCTCACAAGGACGAATCGGCCAGCGAGGCCTACCGCGAGGACGGCATCGTGCAGCGCGCGGTGCGCGCTCTGAAGGACCGCTATCCCTCGCTTGTCGTCATCACCGACGTCTGCAACTGCGAGTACACGAGCCATGGCCATTGCGGCAAGGTGGTGGACGGCGACGTGGACAACGACGCCACGCTCGCCTGGCTGGCCGCGTCGGCCGTTTCGCATGCCCGGGCCGGCGCCGACATCGTCGCGCCTTCTGACATGATGGACGGGCGCGTCGCCGCCATCCGCCGCGCGCTCGACGAGGCCGGCTTCACGAAGACGCCCATCCTCAGCTACGCCGCCAAATACGCCAGCGTCTTCTACGGCCCTTTCCGCGAGGCGGCCGAAAGCGCGCCCCAGTTCGGCGACCGGCGCAGCTATCAGATGGACCCGCCGAACGCGCGCGAGGCGATGCGCGAAATCGCGCTGGACATCGAGGAAGGCGCCGACATGATCATGGTGAAGCCCGCCATGCCGTACCTCGACATCCTGTGCATGGCGCGCGACCGCTTCGACGTTCCGCTGGCCGCCTACCAGGTGTCGGGCGAATTTTCGATGATCCAGGCCGCCGCGGCCAATGGCTGGCTGGACGGGCAGCGGGCGATGATGGAGTCGCTTATCGCCATCCGCCGCGCCGGCGCCGACGTGATTCTGACGTATTTTGCCCGGGAAGCGGCACGGCTGCTCCAGAAATAAATCGCTGATCATTTCGGGCCGGAGGCAAAAAAGAGCGCGTCCTTCCGGGCGGCCAGTCATCGAATTTGCCGGGACTTTCCTGTCGGATTCCGGCTCGATGCCGCCCGCCGCGCCGGCGGCGGCCGCCGCAGTCTGATTCCCGACTTCGCCCCAGGACGAGACCGTTTCCATCGTTGGCCCGCGCGCGGCTGTGATATGTTAGTAGCTTCCATGGAACGCACGAAGGACCCTGCTGCGCTTGCGGCCATTTGCAAGCAGATCCGCCGTCACATCATCACCATGACGGGCGCTGCGAAGAGCGGCCATCCGGGCGGCTCGCTCTCTGCGGTCGAGATCGTCGTCACCCTGTATTGGGACGTCATGCGGCACGATCCGGCGCGCCCCGACTGGCCGGACCGCGACCGCTTCATCCTTTCCAAGGGCCACGCGGCGCCGGTGCTGTACGCGGCGCTGGCCGAATGCGGCTACACGCCCAAAGAGACGCTGAACACGCTGCGGAAGCTGGGCTCGATCTATCAGGGCCATCCCGACAAGCGTTTCATCCCGGTGCTGGAAGCCTCGACCGGCTCGCTGGGCGAAGGACTGAGCGCGGGCATCGGCATGGCGTTGGCGGCGCGGCTCGACCGGCGCGATTACCGCACCTATGTGCTGCTTGGCGACGGCGAGATCCAGGAAGGGCAGATCTGGGAAGCGGCCATGTTCGCCTCGTTCCACAAGGTGGACAACATCTGCGCGATTGTCGATTACAACAAGATCCAGCTCGACGGCTTCGTCAAGGACATCATGGACCTCGAGCCGCTCGTGCCGAAATGGCAGGCCTTCGGCTGGCACGTGATCGAGCTGGACGGCCACGACATCCCGGCGTTGCAGGGCGCATTTGCCGAGGCCGCCTCGGTGAAGGGCAAACCGACAGTGATTATTGCTCATACCGTGAAAGGCAAGGGCGTCAGTTTCATGGAAAACAACCCGAAATATCACGGTGTGGCGCCCACGCCGGAAGAAGTGGAACTCGCCCTGAAGGAGCTTGCCTGAGATGCTGATTGCCGCCAGATACGAAAAGAAGCTCGGCGCCGCCACGCGCGAAGCCTTCGGCCGGACGCTTGTGGAACTGGGCCGCGAGAACCCGAACGTCGTGGTCGGGGACGCGGATCTCACCAAGTCCACGATGACGACCTATTTCGCCAAGGAATTTCCCGACCGGCTGTTCGAGTGCGGCATCGCCGAGGCCAACATGGTGGCCATTGGGGCCGGCCTGGCGCTGGCGGGCAAGATCCCCTTCGTGTCGAGCTTCTCGGCCTTCGTCATGACCAAGGGCTTCGAGCAGCTCCGCGTGCTGGTGGCGTATCCCAACGTCAACCTGAAGGTCGTCGGCACGCACAGCGGCATCTCGATCGGCGAGGACGGCCCGTCGCAGATGAGCGTGGAAGAGATCGCGCTGGCCTGCGCCCTGCCGAACTTTGTCGTCCTGTCGCCGGCCGATGAAGTGGCGACCCGCTGGGCCGTGCGCTGGGCGGCCGAGCACGTGGGGCCGGTCTTTATCCGCACCGGCCGGCCGAAGGCCCCCATCGTGTACAACTCCGACGCGCACTTTGAAATCGGCAAGGCAGTGGAGCTGGTGCCGGGCACGGACGTCACGATTGTGGCCACCGGGCTGATGGTGGCCGAGGCGCTGCTGGCCGCAGGCCAACTGGAAGGCGAGGGCATCTCGGCGCGGGTGCTGGACATCCACACGATCAAGCCGCTCGATGAAGACGCGCTGGAGCGCGCCGCCCGCGAGACCGGGGCGCTGGTCGTCGTGGAGGAGCATTTGGTGGACTGCGGACTCGGTGTCCGCGTGGCGCAGGCGCTGGCCCGGCGCCATCCTGCTCCGATCGAGTTCATCGGCCTCACCGGCTATGCCGAGTCCGGCTCGCCCGACGAGCTGCTGGACAAGTACGGCCTGCGCGCGTCGAACATCGTGGACGCAGTGCGCCGCGTGCTTGCACGGAAGCCGTAACGGCTGAGCGGCGTCCCCATCGTTTCCCCATCGAGACCGCGCCGCGCATGGCGTGAGCCCCTCGCATCCGATCAGGATTCAGCCACTGCCGGGATTGCACTCCATGAATGGGGACTCTGGTCTCCGACCGGCTTCAGTTCATGGCGGCCGCATGAACTGCGCATTTCGGCGGTCTTCGGCTGCCTCACTCGCGGCCCGAAAGCAATGGGGTGAAACACCATTGGTTATATTGAATGGGCGTCTCAGTTCATTTTGAGGAGTCAACGTGCTCATGTTCTTGGGGCGATGCAAGAGGAAAACGGAGCATTGGGTGTATGACCCCGTTTGAATCTCCGGGCGGGCAGCGGCTTGCCCGTGCGGGGCCGGAAATGAAACGATAATACTCGCATGGCCGCGCGGCTCCAGGGCATCTTCACGCCGATGCTCGTCCCGCTTGACGAGCGGGACCGCATCGACGAGGCCGAGCTGCGCCGGTTCATCCGCTGGCTGGTGGAGAAGGGCGTCCACGGGCTGTATCCGAACGGTTCCACGGGCGAGTTCACGCGCCTCACCGTGGAGGAGCGGCGCCTGATCGTCAGGATCACCTGTGAAGAAGCCGCCGGCCGCGTGCCGGTGCTGGCCGGAGCGGCGGAGGCCAACGTGCGGGAGACGATCGCCGCCTGCGAGCTCTATCACTCCTATGGCGCGCGCGCCGTGGCGATCGTCTCGCCCATTTACTACCGGTTGAGCCCGGAGTCCGTCTACGCCTACTTCCGTGAAATCGCGCTGCACTCGCCGATAGACGTCACGCTGTACAACATTCCGCTGTTTGCCAGCCCGATTGACCTGACGACGATCCGGCGGCTGAGCGAGTTCGAACGCATCATCGGCATCAAGGACTCCTCCGGCGATGTCGCCTTCATGATGCGGATGATCGCCGCGATTCGCCCCCACCGGCCGGATTTCACTTTCCTCACCGGCTGGGACTGCGTGCTCGTGCCGATGATGCTCGCCGGCGCCGACGGCGGCACCAACGCCGCCTCCAACGTCGTGCCCGAGCTGCTGAGGAAGCTCTACGACCTGGTGCGCGGGGGCCGGCTCGACGAGGCGATGCAGTTGCAGTACCGCATCCTCGAGCTGTTCGACCTGATGCTGAACCAATTCGAGTTTCCCGACGGATTTCGCGCCGGCGCCGAGATGCGCGGCTTCCGCTTCGGCCGCGGCCGCCAGCCGCAGAGCGCCTCGCAACGGGCCGATCGCGCCGCGCTCAAGCGCGTGCTTCAGTGCCTGCTGGCCGACTCGGGCGTCGTCGAGCCGCCCGAATCGGGCTGTGCCGTCCGCACCGGCGAGCCATCGCGCGACCGCATCGAACAGATCGTCCTCGAAGTCATGGATACGCTGCGCCGCAGGGGTCTGGTGGAATGAACGCACTCGGCCTCGTCGAAATCGCCGGCTGGAGCCCTTCGATGGTCGTGCTCGACGCGATGGAGAAGACCGCCGGGATCGAGCTGTTCCAGATCGAGCTGAATGACCTGGCCGGCGCGATGATGAAGATTACCGGACCGCTGGGGGCGGTGCGCGCGGCCATTGAGGAGGGCAGGCGGCTGGCAGCGGAGATGCGAGTGGCGTGCGTCACCGACATCATCGCCAGCCCGGAGCCGCGGGGCCGCCGCGGCTGGGAAAGCGGCCGCGAATACAATCCGCTGATCGAACAGGACGTGGTACACACGCCGGATGCTCGTTATAGGGAGGCCAACGTGAAGGGGCAGGCGCCATTCGCCGTGGGACTGATCGAAACGCAGGGCTTCACCGCCGTCTTCGAGGCCATCGACACCGCCTGCAAGACGGCCGACGTCGAAGTGCTCGCGAAAGAAAAACTCGGCGGGGGCTACATTACCGTCGTCATCAAGGGAGACGTGGCTGCCGTGCGTGCCGCCATCGAGGCCGGCAAGGCCAGAGTGGACGGACTGGGCAAACTGATCGCAGCGCACGTCATCCCCAGCCCCACCGAGGCGGTGCTGTCGCTGCTGCCGCGGCAGGGCTGAGCGCCGGCGGCGCTGCCTTTCAGATCGACTCGAGCTCTTCCTCGAGAAGCTGCTTCTGGTACAGATCCGCGTAATAGCCGTTGAGGGCCAGCAGCTCGTCGTGGCTGCCCTGTTCGACGATGCGGCCCTGGTCGAGCACGTAGATGGTGTCCGCTTCACGCACTGTGGAGACGCGATGGGAGATGAGAATCGTCGTCCGGCCGTGCATGAACTGGCGCAGTCCGGAAAGGATCCGGTCTTCGGTCAGCGTGTCCACGGCCGACAGCGCGTCGTCAAGAATCAGGATCTCCGGGTTGCGCACGAGCGCCCGCGCAATCGCCACCCGCTGCTTCTGCCCGCCGGAGAGCGTGAGGCCGCGCTCGCCCACCTCGGTGTCCAGGCCCTGCGGGAACGACTGGAGGTCCTGCTCGAGGCCCGCCATGTGCGCCGCCCGCAGGATCTCCTCGCGCGGGGCTCCGGGCGCGCCGAAGGCGATGTTTTCGGCCAGCGTGGCGCTGAACAGGAACGTCTCCTGCGGCACGAAGCCAATGCGGCGGCGCACCTGCTGCGGGTCCAGTTCGCGGAGGTCGACATTGCCCAGGAGCACGGCTCCGCCGGCGGGGTCCAGCAGGCGCGGAATCAAGTGGACCAGCGTGCTTTTGCCGCTGCCGGTCCGGCCGACAATGGCTACCGTGCTGCCCGCAGGGATGCGCAGCGAGATGCCGGAGAGCACCGTGCGTCCGTCGAAGGCGGCCCGCACGTCCTCAAAGCGGATCTCGCACGGGCCCGCCGGGACCGGCCGCGGCGCTGGCGGCGCGGCGATGCGAGGCTGCTCGGCCATCAGCTCGCGGATGCGTCCCAGCGAGGCGCGGCCGCGCTGCACGAGATTGGTCACCCAGCCGAAGGCGATCATCGGCCACACGAGCATCGCCATGTAGCTGTTGAACATGACGAAGCTGCCCAGGGTGATGCGGCCCTCCAGCAACTGGAGCCCGCCCACCCACAGGACGATCAGAAATGTGAGTCCGACGAAGAAAAACAGCAGCGGCAAAAACAGCCCGCTGAGTTTTGCCAGCCGGAGATTTTCGCCGATAAAGCGCTCGTTCAGCTCCTGGAAGCGGCGCATTTCGGCCTCTTCCTGCACATAGGCGCGAATGACGCGGATGCCTGCCAGCGACTCCTGCACGCGGCTGCTGATGTCGGAAAACAGCCGCTGGATCGCCTCGAAGCGCTCATGAATCCGGCGGCCGAAAAAGACGACCGCCAGGCTGATGAGCGGCGCCGGCGCGAGCGCCCACAGCGTCAGGCGCCAGTCCACGGCCAGCATCACTGACAGCGCCAGCAGCAGCGTGAGCGACGTCTCGGCCAGATACATCACCGCCGGGCCCATCATCATGCGGACCGCATTCAGATCATTGGTGGCGCGCGCCATGATGTCGCCGGTGCGGAAACGGGCGTAAAAACTGCCGTCGAGCCGCACCAGGCATGCGAAGAGATCGTTGCGCATGTCGTATTCGACATCGCGCGACACGCCCACCAGGATGACGCGCATCCAGTACATGAACACGCCCTTGAGCAGCGACAACGCGGTAACGGCCGCGGCCAGCCACGCCACGCGCCCGAGCGGCGCTCCGGACGTCAGCGCGTCCACGCCCCACTTGATCAGCAGCGGGACGCCCGCCCCGGCGACGTCTTTCACCACCAGGGCGCCCGTGCCGAGCGTGATCCTGCGGCGATACTTCCGCAGATAGGGCAGGCAGAATTCGAGGTCGGCGTTCATCTCAGCTGTCCACCGGAAGCGCGAGAATCTTGATCCATTCCAGCACAACCGCCTTCCGGCCTTCCCGGTTTTTCCACCATTGCTCCAGCCGGAAGGCCGGATCATCGGCGCCGATATAGAGAATTTCCATGCCGTGCGGCCGCTCGGCTTCAAAGAAGCGGCGCGCCCGCCGCAGATGGGTGCGCACGCTCACCAGCAGCAGCCGGCGGACGCCACGGCGGGCAAGCTCGGGCAGCAGCGCCCGCGCTTCCTCGCGCGTGGAACTGGCGTCATTGGGCAGGCACTCGAACCATGCAGCCGGGAAGCCGTTCTCTACGGCGAACGGGATTTCCGCCTCGCATTCGCTGCGGCCATAAAAGCTCTTCGGGCCGCTCAGGTACGCCCTGGGAGCGTAGCCTTGCCGGATGAGTTCCCCTGCCTTCCGCACGCGCTCTCCCCGCCAGCCGCCGGCGAGCACCAGAACCGCGTCGGCCCGTTGCGGCGGCTGGCCGACGTCGAGAAACAGCGCCGGGGCGCGCAGGAGCGGCTCGCGAAACACGTATATGGCAATGGAGACGGCTATCAGGGCCAGGATGGGAACCAGCGCGACCCCGCGCCGTGTCGCATACCTCGAATGGGCCGGCATGCTCCCGCGGCTATTTCTCGGGGTCCAGCCGCCCGGCGCTACGCAGTTTCTGATAGAGCCTTTCGACTTCCGCCTCGTCCTCTTCACGCAGCAGGCGCGGCCGCTGGGGCGCGGGCTGCACGCGCTGGGGCTCGGCCACGTCGCCAAAGATCTGCCGCCAGGGGACGCCATTGATCAACGCCTGCGAGGAGTTCTGCTGGATCAGCCGGAGCAGGCGGTTGGCGCTGGCGGTTTCCCCAGGGTAAATGATGCGGATGCGGCGCTTGCCGACGAGCGTGAGATCGGCCACCAGCGGTGCGATCCAGCCGGTCTGGTCCACGCGGCGGATGTCCCGCCAGGCAATCACATCGTTCCCGATCCGCAAACCTTCTTCGCTGACCTCGATCACCGGGCGCAACGCCAGCCACAGGGCCAGGCCGCCGCTGGCCAGGAACAGCGCCGCCGGAATCGCCGCCGGAAGCCACAACCGGGCCCACCAGCCGGAGAAGACCGCAAGCCCTAAGGCGATCGCCGCCAGCGTCAGATAGGCGCGGGCGGGATGGAAACGGATCGCACCTGGCGTCACAATTCAAGCCTACTCTCCGCGGCACGCCCCGTCAATCCGCCATTTGCCGCAGCCGGCGGACCGCAGTCCACCCATAATGCAGCCCGCTCCATGCCGTGGCCGCGGCGACGGGGGGGATCAGCATGCGCACAAGGGCGTCCAGCCATGCGGCGGGCGCGGCCATCTCCAGAACGCAACCGACACCCAACGAAAACTGAAGGATGGTGCTCAGCTTGCCCCATCCCGAAGGCGGGAAGCGGCGCAGCCGAGTGAATCGCAGCGCCCACCAGGCAAAGAGCAGAATGAGCAGGTCACGCCCCAGCACGAGCGCGGCCAGCCACCCGGGAAGGCGGCCGGCGGAGGCGAGCCCGACAAACACGGTGGCGGCCAGAAGCTTGTCGGCGATGGGATCCAGATACGCGCCGGCGCTGCTCGTGGCGCCAAGCCGCCGCGCGAGCCACCCGTCGGCGGCGTCGCTCAGGGCCGCCGCGGCCAGCAGGGGCAGGGCCGTGCGCGCGTCGTTGCGGGCCAGGGAAACACCGACCGCCGGAGTCAGCGCCACGCGCAACAGCGTCAGGGCGTTCGGCAGCCAGTGCCTCATCGCGCCGGCGCCGCCACGGCGCGCCCGGCCAGCTCCGCCGCGGTGACAATTTCATACAGCGACGGATCGGACATGATCTTTGCCACCAGCGCCACGTGCATGGCATGACCGGCGCGCTCGGCCACGACCTCGCCGATGAGCGGCCTGCCGATCAGCGCCAGATCGCCGATCAGATCGAGCGCCTTGTGGCGGCAGGGCTCGTCGGGGAAGCGCAGCCCTCCCTCATTCTGCACGCCGCCGGCGACCGAAAAACAGACGCCGCTTTCCAGACTGGCGCCGCGGATCAGCCCCATGCTGCGCATCTGGCCGAGCTCATTTTCAAAGCCGAACGTGCGCGCGGGGGCGATTTCGGCGGCGAAACTCTCCGGCGTTACATCGAGCGAGAGCGACTGGCGGCCGACCATCGGATGCGGAAAATAAACGTGGCAATTCAGGCGGAATGAGTCCGCCGGCCGGATGGAAATCGATTTTCCCGGGACTTCGTGGGTCACCGGGCGGACAATGCGCAGGTAGCGCCGCCGCCGCTTCGTCGGCCGGATGCCCGCCTCCTGGAGCATTTCGACAAAAGGCGCCGCGCTGCCGTCCAGAATCGGCACCTCCAGGTTGTCCAGCTCGACGTAGGCGTTGTCCAGGCCCACGCTGTAGAACGTGCTCAGCAGATGCTCGGTGGTCGAAATCAGCACGCCCTGCCGCATCAGCGACGTCGCATAACTCACCCGCTCGACATAGCGCCAGCTTGCCGGAATCTCGAAACCATCGAGGTCCGTCCGCCGGAACACAATGCCTGTCGCCGCCGGCGCGGGCAGCAGCCGCAGCCGAACCGGCACGCCGCTGTGCAGGCCGACGCCGCGGCACTCCACCGACCGGCAGATCGTGGTTTCGTAGACGGGCAAAGGCCTCATCGCGGCTCCCAAGCCAATATGCTAACAGAGCCTTCTCAGGAATGTAAGTCCTTCCTGAAGAAATATTTGCAGTGGTCTTCTCTGTGGTAGTTGTGACACATTTTGACGTGCCTGTGTGTTTTCGGCACCACGCCGCCGGCCCCTCCCCTCGATCTCGTCTGCCTGACATCGGGGGTGCTGCCCTCGGCCTTCGATCCATGCCTGCTAGACTCGAAAAGCATGCGCATTGGTCTGCATTGTTCGACCTCGGGACGGCTGGTGAACGCGGCCCGGCGCGCGGTCGAGGTGGGCGCCAACTGCTTCCAGATCTTTTCCTCCAGCCCGCGCATGTGGCGCGCCAGCCCGCCGCCGCCCGAGCAGATCGAAGAGCTGACACGCTTCCGGGCCGAGCACGACCTGCGGCCGCTGGTCATTCACGACAGCTACCTGATCAATCTGGCCGCGCCCGACGAGTCGATCCGCTCGAAGAGCATCCAGGCCATGCGCGGCGAGCTGGAACGCGCCTTTCAGATCGGCGCGGAGTACCTGGTGATTCATCCCGGCAGCGCGCGCCAGGCCGCCGTGGAGGAGGGCATGGAGCGCATTGTGGATTCCCTGCGGCAGGCCACGCGCGGGCTGCGCGCGCCGGACGGCTTCGTGTTCCTGCTGGAAAACACCGCCGGCGCGGGTGCCACCATCGGGCGGACATTCGAGGAGCTGCGCGAACTCCGCCGCCGGCTCGAGCGCGTGGTGCCGTTTCCGGTGGCTTATTGCCTGGACACGTGCCATCTGTTCGTGTCGGGCTATGACGTGTCGACGCGCGAGGGGCTGAGCGAGACCGTCCGCCGGGCGGAAGAGGCGCTGGGGCTCGACAACGTCCCGGTGATCCATGCCAACGACAGCCGCGGGGCGTTTGGCTCGCGGCTGGACCGTCATGCGAACATAGGAGAAGGGCAGATCGGGCTCGATGGCTTTCGCCGCATCCTGAATCACCCCGCTCTGCGCCGAAAGGCCTTCGTGCTGGAGACGCCCGTCGACGAGCCGGGCGATGATCAGCGCAACGTCGAGACACTGAAATCGCTATGCCGGAAATCCCGTACCGCCACGAAGAAATCGAGCTGAAATGGTGCTCCCGCTGGACGGAGGACCGCAGTTTATACAAGGCGCTCGACGATGGTTCCAGGCCGCGTTATTACGTGCTTGAGATGTTCCCCTATCCGAGCGGGCGGCTGCACATGGGCCACGTGCGCAACTACTCGATCGGCGACACGCTGGCGCGCTACATGTGGATGCGCGGCTACGACGTCATGCACCCGATTGGCTGGGACGCCTTCGGCCTGCCGGCCGAAAACGCCGCCATCAAGCACGGCCGGCACCCGGCCGAGTGGACGCACTCCAACGTCGCCTACATGAAGAAGCAGCTCCAGCGGCTTGGGTTTGCCTACGACTGGGACCGCGAGGTCAACACGTGCCTGCCGGAGTATTACCGCTGGAACCAGTGGATGTTTCTGCGCATGTTTGAGCGCGGCCTGGCCTATCGCAAGACGTCGCTGGTCAACTGGTGTCCCGAATGCCAGACGGTGCTCGCCAATGAGCAGGTCGTGGACGGCTGCTGCTGGCGGCATGAGACGACGCCGGTCGAGATGCGCGAGCTCGACCAGTGGTTCCTGCGCATCACCGCCTACGCCGACCAGCTTCTGGAGGACATGAAGCAGATCGAGGCGGGCTGGCCGCCGCAGGTGCTGGCGATGCAGCGCAACTGGATCGGCCGCAGCGAGGGCGCCGAGATCGACTTCCGCCTGAAGGGCTCCGGCCAGCCGATCCGCATCTTCACCACGCGTCTGGACACGATTTATGGGGCCACCTGTGTGATCCTTTCGCCCGAACATCCGCTGGCCAGGGAGATCTGCACCGGCGAGCTGGCCGCGCGGCGCAAGGAGATGATCGACGAGCAGGCGCGCAAGCGGCCCGAGGACATGGAGAAGGAGGGCTTCTTCACCGGCCATTCCGCCATCAATCCGTTCAACGGCGCCGAGATCCCCGTCTGGGTGGGCAACTTCGTGCTGGCCACCTATGGCACGGGCGCCATCATGGCCGTGCCGGCGCACGACGAGCGCGACTTCGAATTCTGCCGCAAGTACGGCATCCCGGTTGTGAGCGTGATCCGGCCGGTGGACGGGGCGCTCGATCCCGATCCGCAGCAGGCCTTCACCGAAGACGGCATCCTGGAGAACTCGGGCGAATGGTCGGGCCTGCCCAGCGCCGAAGGCCGCCGGCGGATGGCGGAGAAAGCGGAAAAGGAAGGCTTCGGACGCGCTGCTGTCACCTACCGCCTGAAAGACTGGGGCATTTCGCGCCAGCGCTACTGGGGCACGCCCATCCCGATCGTCCACTGCAAGGCCTGCGGCGCGGTGCCGGTGCCGGACGATCAGCTCCCGGTCGTGTTGCCGGAAAACGTCGAGTTCACCGGCCGCGGCCGCTCCCCGCTGGCCAACCTGAAGAGCTTCGTCGAGACGACGTGTCCGCGCTGCGGCGCGCCCGCCGAGCGCGAGACCGACACGATGGACACCTTCGTCGACAGCTCGTGGTACTTTTTCCGCTACATCGACCCGCACAATGACCGGCTTCCGTTCGACCCGGCGCGTGTCAGGCCCTGGTTTCCGGTCGACCAGTACATCGGCGGCATCACCCATGCCATCCTGCACCTGCTGTATTCCCGCTTCTGGTGCAAGGTGCTGCGCGACATCGGCCTGGTGGAAATCGACGAGCCCTTCCGCAACCTGTTCACGCAGGGCATGGTGCAACTGCACGGGCAGACGATGTCGAAGTCGAAGGGCAACATCGTCGATCCCGACGAGATGGTGGCCAAATACGGGGCCGACACCTGCCGGCTGTTCACGCTGTTTGCGGCCCCGCCGGAAAAGAACATGGACTGGAACGAGAGCGGCGTCGAGGGCCAGTACCGGTTTCTCAGCCGGCTGTTCCGCTGGGTGTCGCGCAACGCCGACCCGGCCGGCGGCTCCGGCGAAGCCGACGCGCGCGCCCTCCGCAAGCTCCACCAGACCATCCGCAAGATCACCCAGGATTTTGAAAACCGCTGGCACTTCAATACCTCCATCGCCGCGCTGATGGAACTGATGAATGAATTGCACGCGTGCGAGCCGGCAATGTCGGCGTCCGCCCTGCGCGGCTGCGCCGAAAAAGTGACATTATTATTGGCGCCTTTTGCGCCCTTCGCCGCCCAGGAATTGTGGGAAATTCTGGGCCATTCGACTCCAGTTTTTAAGGAAAAATGGCCGGAATTCGACGAAAATCTCGCCCGCGAAGAAGAGCTCGAGGTGCCGGTGCAGGTCAACGGCAGGCTCCGCAGCCGCATCAGCGTGCCTCATGGCACGCCGGTGGAGGAGCAGCAGCGGCTCGCCCTGGCCGATCCCCGCGTCCGCGCCCACACTGACGGCCGGCAGATCGTCAAGGTGATTCACACGGGCCGGCTGATCAATATTGTCGTCAAGGGCTGATCAACGCCCCCGGATCCAGGCGCAGAGGTCCTCAATCACTTCCGCCGCTACGTGGCCGGGACGGTTGTATTCATCCGGCGTGCTGCGGCCCTCTCCCGGCTGGAAGAGATGGTTCAGCGCCGGGTAGCGCCTGAGCGCCGCGCCGGGGCGCCTTTCCAGAGCGCGCTGCCACAGGCGGAAGTCCTCGTCGGTCACCTGATAGTCCCGGCCGCCGTGTAGCACCAGCATCGGCGTGGAAATCCGCGCCGCCGCCGCCAGCGGGTCCTTGCCGCGGAAGCTCAGCCAGTAGGAGCGCGGCGCGCCCAGCGCGCGCTCCGTCCCCTGGCCGGTCTCGCGGATCTGCCGCACCGCGGCCGCCTCGCGCGCGGCCTGTTCCAGTTTTGCGCGCTCGGCCGCGCGAGGCTCTCCATGAAGCGAGGCCAGGTACCGCATCTGTTCCAGGTAGAGCTCTTCCAGCGGACGCGCCGGAGCCGCCATCAGGATGGCCCCGGCCAGGCGGCCGTCGGCGGCGGCGACGAGCGGCGCCGCCCACGCGCCCAGGCTGTGGCCGAGCACGAAAATCCGTCTGGGGTCGATGCCCGGCTCACGGCGCAGAAACGCGATTGCGGCCAGCGCGTCATCCAGCACTTCCTGCTCCAGGGTGATGTCGGCCGTGGCCAGCTTCTGCGCGTGCTGGCGCGTGCGTTTCTCATACCGCAGAACCGCCACGCCGCAACTGGAAAGGCCCTCGGCCAGGTCGCGGAACGGTTTGGCGGCCATCACCGTCTCATCGCGGTCGTTCGGGCCCGAGCCGTGAACCAGGACCACGGCCGGAAAGGGGCCCGCACCGCGTGGCAAGGTCAGCGTGGCAGGCAGCGGCCAACCCTCGGCGCCTGTGGTCACTTCGCGTTCTTCAAACGCTTCGGGGCGGCTGTAGGGCGGGCGCTGCCAGGCGGGTGTCAGCGTGAAGCCCGGGGGGCGGAGGAACAGGCCGGCGATGGCGTCCGATGAGTCAAACGTGACCTGGATCTGAAGCGAGCCCCTTTCGAATTCCACCGGCACCAGCGCCGCGTCCATCCCGGTGAGCCGGCCGATCTGCGGCTCTCCGATCCGCTTCACCGCGCCGAGAGGCTTCAGCGCCGGCTCCACGGCCGGCCGGAGCTTTTCGGGCGGCGCGGCCTGCTTCATCGCCGGGCTGAAGCGCGCCGTCAGCTCCTCGTAGCGCCCATCGACAAGAAGCCCGGCCGCCTCCGCCGCCTGCTGGCGCAGTTGCTCTGGCGGCACGGCCGCCAGCGCCGCGGCCAGCGCCAGCAGCCAGGCCGATTTTAGACTACTCATCTTCCACCACCACGGCCGTGCCATAGGCGAGCAGCTCGGCCATCCCCTGCGACACCATGGATGTGACAAAGCGCACGCCGATGATCGCGTTGGCACCGAGAAGCCGGGCTTCCTCCACCATCCGGTCCAGCGCCTGTTCGCGGCTTTCAGCCAGCAGCTTCGTGTACTCGGTCACCTCGCCGCCGACGATGTTGCGCAATTGCGCCAGAATGTCTCTTCCAATATGGCGCGCGCGGACCGAGTTGCCCCGTACCAGGCCGAGCGTTCTCACGATTCGTTTGCCCGCGATTTCGGGCACAGTCGTGATGATCATTTGTGGATCCTCCGGTACCTGTCATGCCGCAACTGCCGCACCCGTTCCATAAGCACGCTCACCAGCAGCATCACAAATCCGATGACCACGGCGCCGGCGATCAGCTCCTCCACCGTGGGCGGACGCCAGTGGCGCGCCGCCATCACCGCCGCATAGACCAGCCACGCCGCCAGCCCTCCGACAAGGAACAGCCATCCGAGACGCCGCGGCGCCTGCACCATCAGGCTTTTCTCGATCTCTTTCATCCGGTCCTCCCCGGGCCCGGCGAAGCGCAGCGAGCGGGTCATCTCCTGAAGCCGGGCCATGTCTTCACAGGCCCGGCGGCACTCCACGCAGTCCTCCAGATGGACCCGGACCCGCTGCTCTTCCACCTGCGTGAGTTCACCGTCCAGCCAGGCGGACAGCATCCGCCGGATCTCCTCGTGCCGTTCCGCCGTCATCGCAGATAGTCCTCCATCGCCTCGCGGATCTTCTCCCGGGCATGGTGGATCCGCGAGGAAACCGTTCCGAGACTCAGCCCCAGCACCTGGGCGATCTCGGAATAGTTCAACCCGTGCCAGTCCCGCAGCAGCAGAATCTCGCGCTGCTCGGCCGGCAGTTTTCGGATCGCATCCCACAGCCGCCGCGACAGCTCCTCCCGCGCCGCGGCCCGCTCCGGCCCGTCCGCCGACGAGCTGAGGGTGCTCTCCTGGATCTCAGCTTCGGCGCGCCGTGCGCGCCGGCGCAGGTGATCGAGGGCCAGGTTGCGGACGATCGTATAGAGCCATGCGACAGCCTTGGCCTCGCCCTCGCACTCGCTCCACCGGCGATGCATCCTCAGGTACGCTTCCTGGAGGATGTCCATGGCGTCTTCGCGGTTCCCGCTCAGGTGCAGGGCAAAGACGTAGGCTCTCCGGTTTGTCCGGTGGAAGAATTCATTGAACGAGCCGGCCTGGCCCGCTTGGCTCACGCTCATGGGAATGGTTCCTGCCGCCGTCATTGGTCTCCATCATTCACACGAACGAGCAGGCGGTTTTGTTCTCCACCATGGCACTGGCCAGTGTGGGTCAGTACAAGCATCCCGGCGGGGGAATCTGAGGGCGGTTATCGGAGAGCCCCAGTTGCGCTTTATTGTTGCGGCTCGTCGAATAGATCCATAAAAACAATTTATTGTCATGGCCTATTGCATTTCCCTGGCTTTTCCGCTAAGCTGTGTTCGTGATGCCTTCCGGGACGACAGTCTGTGACCCGCAGCTCCTGCCGTCCGGTGGTGTCTCCATTCTCGTCATTGTAGGGATCATTCGGATTGGAGTCGCTGTACCGGCGCCCGCCTGAGTGACCCTGCAACCGGAACAAATCGAAGGGCCACCAGGCGGGCGAACCTCCCGCGGGTGGCCCTTTTGGTTTTCAGGTCCTCCGGCGGCGAGGGATCCCGAACCCGCCCCTGTGGTGGTTGCGAGACGAAGGAGAGGTATACAGTCGCTATGGCGCAGACAATGAGCGGCGCGCGCATCCTGATGGAGTGCCTGCAACGCGAAGGCGTGGAGGTGATCTTCGGCTATCCGGGCGGTGTGACGCTGCCGCTGTATGATGCGATCTACGAAGGGGCGATCCGCCACATTCTGGTCCGGCACGAAGAAAACGCCTGTTTCATGGCTTCCGGCTATGCACGCTCCACCGGCAAGGTCGGCGTGGCGTGCGCCACATCGGGGCCGGGCGCAACGAATCTGGTCACCGGGCTGGTGGACTGCATGATGGACTCGATCCCGGTGGTGGCGTTGACCGGACAGGTGTCCTCGAAGCTGATTGGCTCGGACGCCTTCCAGGAGGCCGACACTTTCGGCATCACGCGTTCGGCCACGAAGCACAACTACCTGGTGAAGGACATCAAAGACCTGGCGTCGGTGATTCACGAGGCCTTCTACATCGCCTCGACGGGACGGCCCGGTCCGGTGCTGGTCGACATCACCAAGGACGTGCTCCAGGGCCAGGCCCATTACACGCCGGTGCACGCCATCCACCTGCCGGGCTACAAGGTGGTGACGGAGGGCCACGCGGGGCAGATCCGGCGGGCGGCGCAGATGATGTGGGAGGCGTCGCGGCCGTATGTTTACGCGGGCGGCGGCATCATTTCGAGCGGCGCGCATGAAGAGCTGCGCGAGCTGGTGGAGACGCTGGACGCGCCGGCGGTGCTGACGCTGATGGGCCTTGGCGCGCTGCCCGGCAACCACCCGAACTTCATTTCGATGCCCGGCATGCACGGTTCCTATGCGGCCAACATGGGCATGTACGAGTGCGACCTGCTGATCGCGCTCGGCGTCCGGTTTGACGACCGCGTCACCGGACGGCTGGCGTCGTTTGCGCCGCACGCCAAGGTGATCCACGTCGACATCGACCCGGCCGAGATCGGCAAGAACCGCGCCGCTGACCTGCCCATCGTCGGCGACGCGAAGAAGGTGCTTTCCAAGCTCGTCCGCGTGCTCCGGGAGATGGCGCCGGAGATGAAGCCGCTGCGCGAGAAAGAGCGCCGCGAGTGGTGGCGGCAGATCCGCGCCTGGCAGGAGGAGCACCCGCTGAAGCCTGTTTTCAGCGCCGACGAGATCAAGCCGCAGCACCTGATGGTGGAGATCGACCGCATCGCCAATGGCCAGGCGATTGTCAGCGTGGACGTCGGCCAGCATCAGATGTGGGCGGCGCAGTTCATCCGTTTCGACCGGCCGCGCACCTGGTTGAGCTCGTCGGGGCTTGGCTCGATGGGTTTCGGCCTGCCGGCGGCGATCGGCGCGCAGGTGGCGCATCCGGAGGCGCTGGTGATCGCCATCGTCGGCGACGGCGGCTTCCAGATGTCGATTCCGGAGATCTCCACGATCGCCAATCAGGGCCTGCCGGTGAAGGTGATCATCATGAACAACGGCTACCTGGGCATGGTGCGCCAGTGGCAGGATCTGTTCTACCAGAGCCGCCTCAGCGCCGTGCAGATCGAGGCTTTTCCGAACATCGAAAAGCTGGCCGATGCCTATGGCATTCGCGGCCGCATCGTGGAGAAGCCCTCGGAGCTGCGCCCTGCGCTCGAAGACGCCATCCGCCACCCGGGCCCGGTGCTCATGGACGTGCGCGTCTCGCCATTCGAAAACGTGTATCCGATGGTGCCTGCCGGGGCGGCGATCAATGAAATGGTTCTCGGCCCGCCGAAGCCGGTCGAAGTGCCCGCCTGAAGCCGCCTGCAAAGGAGTTGCCGACCATGCTGATGACCATTAGCCTGCTGATGGAGAACAAACCGGGCGCGCTGATGCGCGTCACCGGGCTGCTGTCGCAGCGCGGCTACAACATTGAATCGCTCACGGTGGCGCGGACGCTCGACCCGTCGCTGTCGCGGATGACCATCTGCGTCGATGTGGAGCCACGGCTGCGGCCGCTGCTGATCAAGCAGATGAACCGGCTGGTGAACGTCCTCCAGGCCGTGGACCTGACCGAAGCGCCGGCGGTGATCCGCGAGATGGTGCTCGTGCGCATCCGCACGAGCCTCGACAACCGCACGGCGATCCTCAAGGAAGCCGAGATCTTCGGCGCCCGTGTCGTCGACAGCTCGGTGGAGGGGTTCGCGCTGGAAGCCAGCGGCGATCCCGAGAAGCTGGAAGAATTCATCGCCGTCATGGAAACCTACGGCGAGATCGAGGTGACGCGCTCGGGCCTTGTGGCCGTCTCGCTCGAGCCCAAGCGGCTGAAGCTGGCCCCGCCGATCCCGAAGTCGCAGCCTCAATCCGAACCCGCACACACCCGATAGAAAGAAGGAAGTCCCTGAAATCATGGCCAAGCGTTACTACGAACAGGACGGCTCGCTCGAGCCCTTGCAAGGAAAGACCGTCGCCATCATCGGCTACGGCTCGCAGGGTCACGCCCACGCGCTGAACCTGCGCGATTCCGGCGTCCAGGTGGTCGTCGGACTGCCTGCCGGTTCGCGCTCGCGCGCGAAGGCGGAAAATGCCGGCCTGACCGTGCTGGATCCCGCCCAGGCGGCTGCCCGCGCCGATTTCATCATGATTCTCGTGCCGGATCACATCCAGGCCGATCTCTACAGCTCTGACATCGCCCCGTCGATGAAACCCGGCAAGACGCTGATGTTCGCACACGGGTTCAACGTTCACTTCGGCTTCATCCGTCCGCCCGAGGGCGTGGACGTCTCGATGGTGGCGCCCAAGGCGCCGGGCCACCGCGTCCGCGAAGTCTTCCTGGAAGGGCAGGGCGTGCCGGCGCTGGTCGCAGTGGCGCAGGACGCTTCGGGGCGCGCGCTTCAGAACGCGCTTGCCTACGCGCTGGCGCTCGGGTCGCTGAAGGCGGGCGTCATTGAGACCACCTTCCGCGAGGAGACCGAAAGCGACCTGTTCGGTGAGCAGACGGTGCTGTGCGGCGGCGTCAGCGAGCTGATCAAGGCCGGCTTTGAAACGCTTGTCGAGGCGGGTTACGCGCCTGAAATCGCCTATTTCGAATGCCTCCACGAGCTGAAGCTGATCGTCGACCTCATCTACGAGGGCGGGCTCAGCTACATGCGCTATTCGGTCTCCGACACGGCCGAATACGGTGACTATACCCGCGGCCCACGCATCATCAACGAGCAGACCCGGGCCGAAATGCGCAGGATTCTTGCCGAAATCCAGTCCGGCGCCTTCGCCCGCGAATGGATGGAGGAAAACCGCAGCGGCAGAAAGAATTTTCTTGCCATGCGCGAGGCCGCGCGCAACCACCCGATTGAAGTGGTCGGCGCCGAGCTGCGCGAAATGATGACCTTCCTGAAAAAGAAGAAGGTCGAACAGTAGGACACGGGCGGCGCCCGGCCCGGCGGGCCGGGGCGCCGCCCAGGCAGACCGCGCGCCGGCCCGAAGCCGGCGGCGAAGGCCCCGCAGGGGCGCAGGAGTTTTTGATGCGCATCTGGACATTCGACACCACGCTCCGCGACGGCACGCAGGGCGAGTCCGTCTCGTTCTCGGTGGACGACAAGATCCTCATCGCCCAGAAGCTGGACGAGCTGGGCATCGATTACATCGAGGGCGGCTGGCCCATGTCCAACCCGAAGGACAAGGAGTTCTTCGAGCGCATGAAGAGCATCCCGCTCAAGCACGCCCGCCTCACCGCCTTCGGCTCGACGCGCTTCGCCCGCAATCCGGTGGAAAAGGATCCCAACGTGGCCGCGCTGATCGAGGCGCAAACGCCCGCCATCAGCATCTTCGGCAAGAGCTGGGACATCCATGCCACGCGCGTGCTCGGCATCTCGCTGGAGGACAACCTGGCGCTGATCAGCGACACGGTGCGATACCTGAAGGAACACGGCCGCGAGGTCATCTACGACGCCGAGCACTTCTTCGACGGCTTCAACGCGAACCCGTCTTACGCCCTGCGGACGCTGGAGGCCGCCAAAGAGGCCGGCGCCGACGTGCTGGTGCTGTGCGACACCAATGGGGGCACGCTCACCGATCGCCTGGCCGAGATCGTCGCCGAAGTCCGCCGCCGCTTCGACGGCGTGCTTGGCATTCACTGCCACAATGACAGCGACCTGGCAGTGGCCAACACGCTGGCCGCCGTGCGCGAGGGCGTCACTCACGTCCAGGGCTGCATGAACGGCTACGGGGAACGCTGCGGCAACGCGAACCTGGCCTCGGTGATCGCCAACCTCGAAGCCAAGATGGGCCACACGACCGTTGGGCCGGAGAAGCTGACCTCGCTGACTTCGGTCTGCCACTACATCGCCGAGCTCGCCAACCTCCCGCTGCCGCCCAACCAGCCCTTCGTCGGGCGGGCGGCCTTCGCCCACAAGGGCGGCGTGCATGTGTCGGCCGTGTTGAAGGATTCGATCACCTACGAGCACATCAAGCCCAGCGTCGTCGGCAACCGCCAGCGCGTGCTGCTCAGCGACATGAGCGGGCGCGGCAACGTGCTCTACAAGCTCGAACAGTACGGCCTGAAGGACCGGCTGACCGAAGAGGCCAAGCGCGAGCTGCTGGACCGGATCAAGACGATGGAATACCTCGGCTACGAGTTGGAGGCCGCCGAAGGCACCTTTGAACTGCTGGTCCGTGAGGCGCTCCAGCCGGGCCTGCACTTCTTCGAGGTCGTCTCGCTGGAAGTGGAAACGCGCAAGATCGGCAACCGCGACTCGGTGACCACGGCCACTGTCATCCTGCGCGTGAACGACGCGATCCATTCGGCCACCGCCACCGGCGAAGGCCCGATGAACGCGCTCGACCTGTGTCTGCGGCAGTGCCTGTCCACCGTGTATCCGGCCATCGCCAACGTGCGGCTCACCGATTACAAGGTGCGCGTCATTTCGACCGAACGCGGGACCGCCTCCAAGGTGCGCGTGCTGGTGGAATGGAGCGACCATCGCCGCTCCTGGTGCACGGTGGGCGTGAGCGAAAACATCATCGAGGCGAGCTGGAACGCGCTTGTGGACGCCATCCGGCTGGAGCTGATGCGGCTGGCCGACAGGGACGAGAGCATCGAAAAAGCGGTGGAAGACTACTGCTGGGGCGTGTGAGGCGCTCGGGTTCCGCCGGCCCAGCGGCGAGTTCCGTCCGCGTCAGAGCCGCCAGTGAGGGACGCGAAGCGGCGGGAGGACGAGCGGGCACGGGACGGCCGGGCTGCGATATGAGCAGCCGGTTCCCTGAAAATCACGCGTCCTGTGGTTGCGGGAGAGGGAGTACGCCCGCCCGGGGCTCAACGCATCGAGCCGGCCTCGGACCGAAGGCCGAGGCTGCGGATGAGGCGGGAGAGATGGCTCGGGTTCAGGCCCAGGCGCCGGGCCGCTTCCTGCTGGCTGCCGCCGGATTCGGCCAGCGCCGCCAGCAGGATCCGGCGCTTGGCCTCGCGCAGGCTCGAATAGTAACCTGGCTCAGACGCCGCTTCCGGCGCCGCCGGCTCCAGCAATGATTCGGGCAGGTCTTCCTCTTCGATCCATTCGCCGCGGCTGAAGACGATGGCGTGCTCGATGGCATTCTGGAGCTCCCGCACATTGCCCGGCCAGTCATAGGCCATCATCCGGCGGCGCGCCTTCGGCGAAAGCCCGCGGAGGCGCCGGGCCGCCGGCGCGGACGAAAGGGAAAGGAAATGGGCGGCCAGAAGGGGAATGTCGGCGCGGCGCTCGCGCAGCGGCGGCACATGGATGGCGACGACGTTGATGCGGTAGTAGAGGTCCTTGCGGAAGGCGCCGCGCTCGACCTCTTCGGCCAAGTTGCGATTCGTGGCGGCGATGAGGCGGATGTCGGCGCGCAGCCGCGCCAGGCCGCCCACGCGCTCGAATTCCCGTTCCTGAAGCACGCGGAGCAGCCGCGCCTGGATGCCCGCGTCGAGCTCGCCGATTTCGTCGAGGAACAACGTTCCTCCGGCAGCGGCTTCCATGCGGCCCCGTTTCAGGGCGACGGCCCCAGTAAAGGCGCCGCGCTCGTGGCCGAACAGATCGCTTTCGAGCAGCGTCGGAGAAAGCGCCGCGCAGTTGACAGCCACGAATGGCCCGTGCGCCCGTGCGCTTCCTGCGTGGATGGCGCGCGCTACCGGTTCCTTGCCCACGCCGGTCTCGCCGGTGATGAGCACCGTCGCATCGGAGGGCGCCGCCTTGACGATCTGTTCCTTGACGGCCGCAATGGCAGCACTGTCGCCGACGATGAGACGGCGGGCGTCCATCTCCGCCATCAGCTCCTGGTTGGCACGCCGGAGCCGTTCGAGCTCATGCTGACAGAGCAGCAGGCCGCCCGCGATCCTTCCGGCGGCGCAGAGCCACTCGCGGTAGCGCGGCTTGAGCTCCTCGCCGCCCGTTGTTTCCAGCGCCAGCACGCCGGCGATGCCGTCATTGCAGGGCAGCGGGCAAAGCCAGAGGGAACTGGCCAGACCCTGCACTTCTGCCATGACGCCCGCCTTCTCTTCCAGGCAGTGCGCCACGGCTGACTCCGGCACACACTCCGGGGGGACAGGCCCCGTGCCGCGCTTCCACCCGTAGGAGGCGGTCATCGCCCCCGTGGAGGGGTCGAGCATGAGCAGTGCGGCGCGCTCGGCGGGCACGATGCGGAAGACGGCTTCCAGGAAAATGCGCTTCGCTTCGGCGAAGCCCGAGGTCGGCGGCAGCGCCGAGGCCAGTTCGAGCAGCGCGGTGAGCTCCGCGCGGGTCCGCTCCTGGTGGTAAAGCCGGCGGGCGAGCTGTTCGAGCTCGAAAGGCGATTCCGGATCTGCCTCGATGCGGTGGGTCCGCACAACGCTCGCTCCGGCGGGCGCGTCGCGGCAATCCGGGTCGCTGTCGAGCTGATCGTCGAGGATGCGAAACAGTGACGTGCAAATGCGAATCTCATCGCCGTGCCGGAGGAGCGCCTCACTGACTCGGGCCCCGTTTACGTAGGTCCCATTGAAGCTCCCTGGATCCCGCAGATGGATGCCGCCTTTGTCCACCTCCAGCACGCAGTGATGGCGGGAGACGGCCGCATCAGGCAGCCTGAGTCCGCTGTGCTCGCCGCGGCCGATTGTCAGCGGCGCCCCCTCGAGCTTCCGCACAATCCCGGCGGCAGGCCCTCCGATGCCCAGTAGAACGAAGGCCAAGAATCCTCCACTTCATAGTCTACGCCTCGTTGTCTGCCATTCCGGCCCTTCGGATGTAAAAAGTTGCCGATTTGGAAATTTCCGGCGAGCCTTTCTGGCATGAGATCGGCGAAGAAAGAGCCACACGCGAGCCGGACGATTCGAGCCATTGCGTCTGTCCTCACGCAGGTATGCGGACCGAACGCCAACCGCTGGCAAATGGCCGCTGAATTGCCCTCCAGTATGCAACGAGCGGTCGCCGGCAAGCCGGGCTGGCCGGCAGGCGCTGCCCGTCAGAAAGAGAGGCTGCATGAAATTGCATCTGGTGTTTGCGTTCGCGGCGCTGTGTGCCGCCGCGCCACTTGTGTCTGCCCAGTCGAAGATCGGAGCGGACATCCCGTTCGCATTCACGGTAGGGAACAACGCGTATCCCGCCGGAGCCTGGACGTTCGAGCGAAGCGCCTCCACCCCCAATCTCTACACGCTCCGCGATCAGAACAGCAAGGCCGTGGCGATGGTATTGACTACGGCCCTGGGGGAGATGACCAATTCGGCCCCCCTAGGCTGGTGTTTCACCGCTACGGAACTGAGTACTACCTTGCGGAAATCTGGAGGTCGCCTGGCTCGGGCGCCAAGCTGAAGGCCGGCTCGGTGGAGGAGAGGCTGCTGGCGTCGGGTCAACGGCCCGAGAAGACAGTTTTTGTTCTTGCCAGGAAGTAACACGTCCAGGATCTGGGGGAAGAAAGAGCGCGGCGGGTGGAGCTGAGACGGGAAAGAGCCCGGCCAGGGAATCGGAGGGCCTGGCCGGGTTCTGTTATTGTGGCGCCCGCACTTCAACCAGTGGCGGGCCGAAATCGCGGTTTCACCCGTCTCAGCACGGCACTGCCTTTCTCTAGATGGATCACATAGCGGCGGAAAATCTACCCTGGTTTCAGACGCGTATTCCTCCTGCACATTCACAACCTGCTCTGACCGGCCGCGTACACAGTGGCGGCCCGTCGCGCTCCTTGGCGTTGCGGTTTGGCGAGACCGGTGGTCCTTGCCGCCGCCGGTTCCCTGGCTCCTTTTCTTCTTCACAGGCCCTCCCGATGGCGGTCCCGGACCGCAGTGAATCCCGGACCGGCGATTTTCTTCCCCTCGAAGCAGGTGCTTTGTCAGCGCGCGTGTCACCCACTGACTGGAAACTTGCCGATTTGGAAACTTCCGGACAGCCGTTCCGGCAACAGCTAGACTGTCCGGGCCGGAGGGCCACGGCGCGCCTGTGGCGATGTCTGTTTGTTTTCGATCGGATTGGAACGTGCGGTGAGCTTGCCCCGATTGGCCGCCGAATTGCTCACCCCATTGCCACGAGCACGCGCCGCAAGGCCCTTGAGGCCGGATGGCGCTGCCCGTAAGGAAAGAGAGGCTGCATGAAATTACATCTGGTGTTTGCGTTCGCGGCGCTGTGTGCCACCGTGCCCGCCGCTTCGGCTCAGTCAAGAATCACGGCGGATGTGCCGTTCTCGTTCACTGTTGGGGACAAGGAATGCCCTGCCGGCGTATGGAAGTTCGAGCAGAGCAGGGCGAACAGAAGTCTGTATACCATCCGTAGCCAGGACGGCAAGCACTTCTTCATGCTGATGCTGGTCCCGTCGCAGGAATCTGCGGAGCCGGGCCCGGCGCAGCTTGTGTTTCACAGGTATGGGGCTGTGTCGTTCCTGTCTGAAATCCGGGACTCGTCCGGGGCGAGCTCGCGGGTATTGCCCGGTGTGGCCGAGAAGGATCTGGTGGCCGCGGGAGGTCAACCCGAGAGGGCGGTCTACGCCCTGGCCCTTTCGAAGTAAGTCCATTTGGGGGGACGTTTTCGGAGGAAGGGAGAGGCTGTCTGCGATCCCGGCCGTCCGTGGGGGCCGGGATCAAGACCGCCCTTCGCATTCCGCACGCCGAAATTGGCGGGGGAGACCCGTCCGGGGAATCGGAGGCACCGGCCGGGTCCTTGCAACTGGCCCGCTTCCGGGAAAAGCACGGCTCTCAGAGCCGCGAGCGAAGCAGCGCGAGGCGCCGCAGGAACGAGCGGCCACGGCGCGGCTGCGCCGCCCGTGTTTCCGGAGGCTGGCGCCGGCACAAGACATCCTCCGTGAATGGAACCGGGGGCCGTCCGGCCGGAGCCGGCCCAAGAGTCCCTGGCCAAGCCAGTACGGCACCGCAGCGATATCCATCGCCGCCATTCCGTTCCCGAAGCTGACTCTCCGGCGGGATTGGCTTTCGCTCCGCGTGTCTTCCCGATTCTTTTGTCAGCACAGGCCTGAGGCGCCTTTTGTCCTGGGCCGGGTCATTTGTCTTGGGGAAAGCCATTTTGCCGGGCCTGGGAATCCCGTCCCGTTTCCGGGCACATTTCTTCGTCAGACGCGCCGGAGCCGGCGTCCTGTGCGGTGTGGCGCCGGAGGCGACTCCAGGATCAGGACGCGTGGCGGGCAGCCGTTTGGCGCGGCAAGGCACAATTGGAGTATGCGCGCATTGGTCTTTTTCGCTGCCCTGTGTGTTCCAGCCGTGGCGGCGGACCGGCTGGAGGCGGGAGCCTCGGCGCGGAAGATCACGCCGAAGCTCGACCGGCCCGTCTATCTGGCAGGCTTTGGCAACAACCGCGTCGCCACAGGCGTGCACGACGATCTCTGGGCACGCTGTCTCGCGCTTCGCGCCGGTCATGAGCCGGTGGTGCTGTGCGCGGTGGACCTGATCGGCCTGTTCCATGACGACGTGCGGATGGTACGAGACGCCGTGCCCGGCGTGCGGGTCATAGTCGCCGCGACGCACGTCCATCAGGGCCCCGACACGATGGGGCAGTGGGGGCCCAGGCCGGGCGTGAGCGGCCTGGATGAAGCTTACAATGCCTTCGTCGTCAGCGAAACGGCCGCTGCCGCGCGGGAGGCGATTGCGCGCCTTTCGCCAGTCCGCATGTTTCCCGCGGCGGTAACACCGCCAGACGTTGCCGGCTACTATGACGACACGCGCCCGCCCGTGGTGCACGACCCGGAGGTCCTTTCGCTCGTCTTCCGCGACCGCCGCGGCCGCGCCGTAGGCACGCTGGTCAACTGGAACAATCACCCGGAGGCGCTGGGGAGCCGCAACACGCTGATCACGTCGGATTACGTCCATTACCTGCGGCAGATGCTTGAGCAGGAGGGCTTCGGCACGGTGGTTTTCATCAACGGCGCCCTCGGCGGCATGCAGTCCCCGCTGGGCGCGAAGATCCTGGATCCGGAGACGGGGCAGCCCGCGCCGAAAGACAGCTTCCGCTTCGCCGAGATCGTTGGCCGTTACGCCGCCCGGCGCGTCATCGAGTCGCAGAAGAAAGCGAAGTCCGCAGCCGTGGATACGGTTCTGTATCGCGAGGTGATGGCGCAGGTCCCGGTCGCCAACCAGGCTTTTCTGACGGCGGCAAAACTCGGCGTGTTCGGCGGCCGCAAGGCGCTGGAAGGGGACGGCACGGCCGTGCCGGTAGGCTATCTGAGGATCGCCCACGGCACGGCGCCGGTGGTGGAGGCGGCGCTTGTGCCGGGCGAGCTATACCCCGAGCTGAGCGTTGGCGGTGCGGTCTGCGATCCCAACGCCGATTTTCCCCAGGCCCCGGTCGAGCGGCCGCTCAAGCCCATGCTGGCGGCCCCGTTCCGCATGCTGTTCGGGCTGGCCAACGACGAGATCGGCTACATTCTGCCGAAATGCCAGTGGGACGAAAAGCCGCCTTACACGTTTGGCGCGACCCAGCGCTGGTACGGAGAGGTGAATTCGGCGGGGCCGGAGACGGCCGCGCGCATCGCCGCCGCGTTTGAGTCGCTGCTGAAGCCGTGACCGGCGCGCCGCGGCCGATATCAGACCGGATATACTGATTTTGACTGAACCCCGTCATTATCCTTCAGGATCAGGAGACAGAATGCCCAAACGAATTGCTATCCTCACCGGCGGCGGCGACGTTCCCGGACTGAATGCCGTCATCAAGCAGGTGACCTATCGCGGCTGCGCGATGGGTTGCGAGGTCATCGGCATCCGGCGCGGATGGGAGGGACTCACGCACCTGAACATGGACGATCCGGCCAGCGTCCAGCGCTACACGCTGCAACTGACGCCGCTCAACACCCGGACCATCGACCGCACCGGCGGCACCTTCCTTCATTCTTCGCGCACCAATCCGGCCAGGATGAAGAGCCTGCCCGATCATCTCAAGGGCCAGTCCTTCCCGACGCGGGAGACCGAAAAGGACGGGCAAAAGATCGTCACTTACGATGTCACAGCGGCCGTGCTCAGGAACCTGGAGCGGCTCGGCGCTGATACGGTGATCGCCATTGGCGGCGACGATACGCTGAGCTACGCGCGGCGGCTGCACGATGAGGGCGTCAGGATCATGGCCATCCCGAAGACGATGGACAACGACGTCCGCAACACCGAGTACTGCATCGGCTTTTCGACGGCCATCACCCGCGCCGATTCCGCCATCCAGCGGCAGCGCACGACCGTGGGCTCGCACGAGCGCATTGGCATCTTCCGCGTCTTCGGCCGCGATGCCGGCTTCACTGCGCTCTACACCGCCTATGTCACCAACATCCGCTGCGTGATCCCCGAACACAAGGTCAACCTCGAAAAGCTCATTCAGCTCCTCATCGAGGACAAGCGCAACAATCCGTCCAATTACTCGCTGGTGATTCTGTCCGAAGGCGCCGAGTGGGAAGGCTACCAGGTGAAGCACTACGGCGAGGCGGACGCCTACGGCCACCGCAAGAAGGCCAATGTCGGCGAAGACCTGGCCGCGGAAATCAAGGCGCGCACCGGCGAAGAAACCATCGTGAGCGATCTGACCTACGACCTGCGCTCGGGCGATCCGGACTTCATCGACAAGATGGTGGCCTGCACCTTCGGCAACATGGCCATGGACGCGCTCGAAGAGGGCAAGAGCGGCCTGATGACGGGCATCGTCAACGGCTGCTATGAACTGGTCGAGATCCCCGACCCGAAGCTTGGGCCGCGCAAGGTGGACGTCGAGACGATGTACAACACCGAGCGGTACCGGCCCCGCTATGACCACAAGCGCGGCCTGCCCGTGTTCCTGTGCAAGCTTTGATGCCTCTTTTCGAGCGATTCTTCCAGAAACGGAAGCCTGTGCTGACGCCGGATCTCGCCCGGGAGATCCGGCGTTCGTTTGAGGAGGCGGCCGGCGACGAGGAGCACTTCCCTTCCGTCATCGATCCGCGCATTCTCCATGTGCGGGCCGTGGTGGAAGGCGTGGCCCCGCTCGGGCCCGGATCGCGCGTGCTGGACGCCGGTTGTGGCAAGGGCCGCTTCGCCGTCCATGTGCGCAACGCTTATCCGCAGGCGCTTGTCGTCGCATTGGACCTGGCCTGCGCGATGCTCGCTCATGCGCCGGCGGGTCTCGGACGCGTGGCCGGCTCGATGCTGGAACTGCCGTTTCCGGACGCCTGTTTCGACGCCGCCTATGCGACCGAATCGCTCGAGCACGCCGTGGACATCGAGAGAGCCGCAGACGAGTTATGTCGCGTGCTGAAACCGGGCGGGCGGCTCGTCATCATCGACAAGAACGCGCGTCACTGGGGGCGGCTTGAAACGCCGCCCTGGGAAAAATGGTTCCGCGAGGAAGAGCTGCTCGGGCTGCTGCGCCGCCATTGCAGGGCCGCATCCTGCCGTCCCATCTCGTATTGGGAGGATGTCCGTCCGGACGGACTCTTCCTCTGCTGGACCGCCGTGAAATGAGCATGAAAAAGCAGACCCAGCAGAAATTCGAAGAAGTGGTCGAGGCCGAGGGCCACCTGATTGACTCCCACATCATGGAGCAGATCTTTGACACCGTGATCGAGTATCACGGCCGCTTCGAGGTCGAGCACTTCCACATTGGGCGGACCAACGCCGAGCCGTCGCGGCTCAGGCTGCGCGTGGAGGCGCCGGACCGGGCGGCGTTCGAGAAGATGCTCGGCCAGCTCCACGCGCTCGGCTGCGCACCGGTGCAAGAGCAGGACGCCGCCTTCGTCCGCGTCGAACGCGACCGCTGCGCCCCCGAGGATTTCTACTCGACCACGAACCACCGCACGCTCGTGCGCCGCGGCGGACAGTGGCATGAGGTGCAGAACCAGCGCATGGACGCCGTCATCGTCTGGCAGGATGGGCGGCCCTGGGCGCGCCGCCTGCGCGACCTGAAAGCGGGCGATGAGATCGTCGTTGGCATGCGCGGCATCCGGGTGATTCCTGAATCGAAGGAGCGCGACCGGCTGGCGTTCGCCTTCATGTCGAACGGCATATCGAGCGAACGGCAGGTGGAGACGGCCGTGCGGCAGACGGCCGCGCTCATCCGCCAGGCGCTCGATGCCGGCCAGCGCGTCGTCGTCGTCGCCGGCCCGGTGGTTGTTCACACGGGCGGCGGCCGCTGGCTGGCCTCGCTGATCCGCAAAGGGTACGTGAGCGCGCTACTGGCGGGCAACGCGCTGGGCGTGCATGACATTGAGTCGGCGCTGTTCGGTACCTCGCTGGGCGTGCGCCTCAGCGACGGCCGTCAGGAAGAACATGGCCACCGGAACCACATGCGGGCCATCAACCGCATCTATCATGCCGGTTCGGTGCGCGAGGCCGTGGCCCGGGGCGTGCTGAAGAAGGGCGTGCTCTACGAGTGCATCATTCACAACGTCCCCTTTGTCCTGGCCGGGAGCCTGCGCGACGACGGGCCCCTGCCGGAAACCATTACCGACATGAACGCCGCTCAGGACGCCTACGCGGAACAGTTGCGAGGCGCCGGCCTGGTGCTCTGCCTCGGATCCATGCTGCATTCCATCGCCACGGGCAACATGCTGCCGGGCTGGGTGAAAACCGTCTGCGTGGACATCAATCCGGCGGTGGTGACCAAACTCGGCGACCGCGGCACGGGACAGGCGGTCGGCGTGGTGACCGACGTGGGGATTTTCCTCGAGCAGCTTGACCGCCACCTGCCGGAAAACCGGCGCGGGGAGAAAGCCTGATGCCAAAACAGAAACAGCAGAAATTGTACACGGACGAACACGCCGCCTCCGGCGTCTCGGCGCCGTTGCCGGACATCGAGTGCTGGCCCAACCAGTTTCCGCAGCGCGATTACTGGATCGAGATCACCTCGCCGGAATTCACCAGCGTCTGCCCGCGCACGGGGCTGCCTGATCACGGCACCATCACCATCCGCTACGTGCCGGACCGGCTTTGCCTGGAGCTGAAATCGCTGAAGATGTACCTGCTCGCCTACCGCAACATGGGCATCTTCCAGGAAAACGCCGTCAACCGCATCCTGGATGACTGCGTGAAAGCGTGCCGGCCGCGCGAAATGGTTGTCACCGGCGAATTCACCCCGCGGGGCGGCATCTATACGGCGATCACTGCGGACTATGTGAGGGGCAAGGGGAAACGCCGCTGAGGGCCGCGCCGGCCCGTGCGCCGGGACGGATCAGCGAGCGGTAGAGCTCCGCCTGCCGCTCCGCGATCCGGTTCCAATCGTAGACGTCTTCGGCCCTGCGCCGCGCCGCGCGGCCCATCGCGCGGCGGCCGTCGGGATCTTGAAGCAACGCGAGCACTTCTTCCGCCATGCCGGCGATCGACGCGGCCACCACGACTTCGCGGCCAGGCTCGATTTCCAGCCCATGGACGGCGGCGGGCGTGGCCACAATCGCCTTTCCCATCGCCATGGCTTCCAGGATCTTGATGTTCGTTCCGGCGGAGGCCAGCAGCGGCGCCACCACGACCTCGGCGCGCCGGTAGGCGGGGCGCACATCGGCCACATAGGCGTCCCACTCAATCTGCGGGCCGCGCAGGTCCACCTGGACGCGGTCCCCGTACAGATCCAGATAATGCTCGGGATCCGCGCCAGAAATCACATGCAGCACCGCGCCCGCCTCGCGCAGCCGCGGCCAGGCCTCGCGGAGGAACGCCTCCAGACCCAGCAGGTTGGGCAGATGCGCAAACGAGCCGATGAAGAGCAGACGCCCGGGTTCGGGCTCTTCGGCCGCGGGCGTGAATCGGGCCGTGTCGACGCCGTTCGGGATCACCTCAACGCGGCGCGCGCCCTCGACCATTGCGGCGTCGCGGGACGACATCGTGACGACGCAATCCACGCGCGGCCACAGCGTGCGTTCGAACCGTTCCCAGCGTTTCCACTGCTCGAGCGTCTCCCAGCCGTCCTGCTCCCGCAGAAGCTGCCGGTACAGATCCAGCGTGATGTCGTGCTCCACCAGCACCGTGGGCACGCCGCGGCAGTCCTCCGCATAGAGACCCATGTGTGTGAACTCCATCTGGACAAGGTCCGGGCGGTGGCGCTCGAGCGCCAGCCGCAGCGCCGCATGGAAGGCCGGCTGGTCGTGCTCTTCCACCATCTCGGGCCGCTCCGTCATCGGGCGCAGGTGGGACCCTTCGCGCTCGACCAGGATCACTTCGGCGCACACGTCCAGCCACTGGCGCGCGGGCGGCGCCAGCTTCGGGCAGAAGGCGATGAGAACCTGATCGAAGTCCTGCGCGGCGCGCCGCATCAGGTTGTCCATGCGCACCGCGCCTCCATGGGAGAGGGGCCAGGGCAGATAGGCGCTTAAAACAAAAATGAGCGGTTTTGTCCGGTCCCGCCGCCGTCCGGGAAACACCGCGATGGCGCCCGAGCCTGCCGCCAGAATGCCGCGCTCCGGCGCTTCCGGCCGCGGCGCGGCGCGCAGCCAGCGGTAGGCGCGGCAGGCGGCGCGCAGCGCGAACATCGCCCAGGGGGGTGGCGGCTCCTGGGCGGCGTGCCAGTTGAGCCGGTCCGTGGCCTCGCGCCAGAGCTCCAGAAAGAGGCGCGGATCAGAAATGGTCCTGACCAGAAACCGCAGAAAGTTGATCTCGACGAATGTCTGGAGCTGTTCGGGCCCGTAAAAGCGGGAAGTGGTGACGCGGTGATGGTGCACCGCCTGCGCGCCGGAGACGAACACGCTCGGCCAGCCCCGCTGCCATGCCCGGAAACCGAGATCCAGGTCTTCCACGTAAGCCGGGGCCAGCGCCTCGTCGAATCCGCCGAGCGCGCGCAGCTTTGCCGTGTCGAACAGCGAACAGCCGCCGCTGCCGTAGAGCACCGGCGTCAGGTTTTCGCCCTCGAGCGGCTCAATGCAGTGGACGAAAAACTCCCCGCGGCCGCGCTTCCGGCGCCAAACGGCCTTGCCCGTTTCCTCGCGCCGCCTGCCTCGTGGAAAGAAGATCTGTGCGGCGGCGCAGAACAGATGAGGCACTTCGCCGAATGCGGCCCGCAGGGGAGCGACAAAGCCGGGCGCCGGTTCCATGTCGTTGTTCAGCAGCAGCGTGTGGCGGAAGCGCGCCCTGGCGATTCCGCGATTGACCGCTGCGGCGAAGCTGAGCGGCTCGGCCGATTCGAGAACCGCAACGTCCGGGTGCGCCTGGCGGAGCCACGCGGCGCTGCCGTCCGTGCTGCCATTGTCGACCACGAAGATCTCGTTGCGAGTGCCGTGCAGCTCCCTTTTGAGCGCCGGGAGCAGGTTCTGGAGCAGTGCGCGGCCGTCGCGGGAAGGGATGATCACCGAAATGCCATCTTCGAGCACGTTCTCCGTGGCCGCCAGCGCCTGCGCCGGCCGGTGAAGGCGTTTTCCGAGGGCAAGAATCCTGCCCATCCAGCCGGCCAGGGTTGCCACGAGCGGCCGCACGTAAGCTTTCGGATGGCGGAGGCGCCAGAGCTGCGTGTAGAACCAGCCGCCGGGGTGCGTCTGATCGTGGATCCAGTCGCGCAGGCGCCACCGCAGCCAGCGCAACGCCTGAGGGGCGTCGCCCGGGCGCAGCGCGAAGTGGTTCAGCTCCTCGTTGAACAGGAGCAACCGTCCGCGCGATACCCAGAGCGCGGCGGCGCGCATCCGCCAGTAAGGGACCTGGCGGTCGAGGACGAGTGTGGTCCACACCGGCCTCCGGCCACGCAGCGCATCGCGGATGCGGGCGATGTTCTGACCGAGCGTTCGGCGCGGGAACCAGGGAATCCATTGGGCGCGTGCGAAACCGCGTGGGGGCGGGAGCTCAGAGACGTACAGGATCTCGGCGCCGGCGGCCAGTTCCAGGAGCCGCGTCAGGTAGGCCGTGGCCCGGTCGCCCCAGGTGGAGGCAAAAGCCAGCAGAGCTTGAGACCGCTCAGCCACGTCAGATCAGGCGGTCCCAGCCGGTTCGCAGGCCCCCGTGCCGGTGCTCTTCCCACATGGCCAGCGCCTGAAGACAGAAGGCCGTCGAGACCGGGTTGGCAAAATTGGACAGCTGGCCGCGGTGGCGGGCGAAATTGAAACAGCCGTCCAGGCGGGCCTCCGCGCTGCTCATCTGGAATGAGGCCACGCGCTGAGCCTCCTCTGCCGCTGCCTCTCCATCGAGTGCGACGAGGCCGAGCCGATCCGCCCAGAGGCGCACGCGCAGGAGCTGGGCGTTGACGTCTGAACGCTCGAACCGGGCACGGATCCGCCGCAACTCCGCGCCTGCCCGATCGATGCCGGCGGCGAGAGCGTCGCGCGCCCGGCTGTCGTCCGGGCGGCTCAGCAGGGCTTCCAGGAAATAGCAGTAGGCGTGCAGGCGATCCATGCGGCCGCGGTCATCCGGCGCGGCATCGAGAAACGAATCGTGATCGGCAAGAGCCAGCGAGAAGGCGCGGTCGAAAGCCGCCTGATAGCGCGCTTCTCCCTGGATGGCATCGAGGTCGCGCCACGCCAGGGCGGACTTGAGCTGATAGCAGCCGCCGCAACGCGACCAGCGGCCTGCGTCACGTTCCAGCGGCTCTTTGGACGGCAGGCGGAGGACCGGGTGGATGTCGTGCCCGTTGAGAAAATCGCGCGCCATCGAGTCCGCGCAGCGGCGGGCGGTCTCCAGGTACGCGTGGACGCCGGTTGCCTGCCACAGCCGCAACAGACCGCGGACGATGATGCCGTTGTCGAAGAAATAGCTCAGCTGCTCGACCGGCGCCTGCCCGTCGCTCCACTCGAAGGGCATCGCCTGGCAGAGCGGGTCCCAGGCGCGGCAGAGAAAATCTCCGGCGCGGCGCGCGGCGGCCAGGTAGCGGCCGTCGCCGGCGCGTTCATGAAGTTCCAGCAGGGCCGAGATGGCATAGCCGGTGATCTCCGTGGAAACGGGCGCATTGCGCCGTTCGGCGATCCAGTGGTAGCGGGCGACGCCGCCGCAGGCCAGCTGGATGCCCGAATCAAGAAACCAGTCGCCCGCGCGCAACCATGCCGCGCGAACCGCTGGCACGGAGACCCCCGTTACCGTTGTCACTCGTCTCACCCCAGGAGGGAAGTCAATTGCTCAGGATAATGCATCCCGTGCCGGGTGTGCCACTGAGAGCGGCGGACAACATCACCGACGGCGGCCCCTGGCGGGAGGGGCGGACTCCTCCAGAGGCGGCTGCGGGCCTAGCGGCCAGCCTTCCACTTGATGTTGCACCCCGCGCTCGGCCGCTGGTCCACAGGGACCGGACGGCCTTCGAGCACGGCGTCGATGGCGGCGCGGAGGTCGCGCCCGGTGACCGGCTTCCCGTTGCCAGGCCGGCTGTCGTCGAGCTGGCCGCGGTAAACCAGTTTCCGATCCGCGTCGTAGAGGAAGAAATCCGGCGTGCAGGCGGCCTGGAACGCACGGGCGACTTCCTGCGATTCGTCGTAGCAGTACGGAAAAACGAAGCCAAGCTTCAGCGCCTGTTCTTTCAGGCTTTCGGGCGCGTCCTCGGGATAACTTTCGGCATCGTTGGAAGAAATGGCAATGATTCCGACCGATTTCCCCTGATAATCGCGGCCAATTTTCGCCAGTTCCTGCTCCACATGCTTCACGTACGGGCAGTGGCGGCAGATGAACATGACGAGCAGCGCCTTGCGGTCGGCGTAATCGGCGGGCGAGACCAGCCGTCCGGTGACCACATCCGGCAGCGAGAATGCGGGCAGCGGCGTGCCCAGCTCCTTCATCACAGACTCCGTCAGCGCCATGCGCGGACCTCCCTCTTGACGTGAAGATATGGGCCGCCAGCCGCCACTCGTGGCGCTGGCCGGCGCCAGGCGTCACCCGGCGGCGCGGCCCCACGGGTCAGTTTTTAGTGTAGCCTGACGGTCCATTCAGTCGCGGCGCTGTTCCAGCAGGGACTTCACGCCGGAAATGATGTCAATCGGCAGGGGAAAGACGACGGTCGTGTTTTTTTCCGAACCAATTTCGATCAGAGTTTGCAGATAGCGGAGCTGGATGGCGGCCGGCTCTTTCTGGATGACCGCAGCCGCCATGGCGAGTTTCTCCGCGGCCGCGAACTCGCCTTCGGCGTGGATGATCTTGGCGCGCCGCTCGCGCTCGGCTTCGGCCTGGCGCGCGATGGCGCGCACCATCGTGTCCGGCAGGTCCACCTGCTTGACTTCCACCTTGACGACCTTGACGCCCCACGGATCGGTGTCCTTGTCGAGCACCTCCTGGAGCCGCATGTTCAGCTTCTCGCGCTGGCTGAGGAGTTCGTCGAGCTCCACCTCGCCGAGGATGCTGCGCAGCGTCGTCTGGGCCAGTTGCGACGTGGCGTAGAGGTAGTTGGAAACCTCAAGAACCGCCTTCTGCGGATCGACCACGCGGAAGAAGACGACCGCATTGACCTTCACCGTGACGTTGTCGCGGGTGACGACGTCCTGAGAGGGCACGTCGAGTGTCTCAATGCGGAGCGAGACGCGGACCATGCGGTCAATCGGCTGAAAGACCAGGATGAAGCCGGGCCCTTTCGGCCGGGGCAGCACGCGGCCGAGCCGGAAGATGACGCCGCGCTCGTACTCGTTGAGAATCTTGATGGCGGACAGCAGATAGAGGATCAGGATGAACAGGACGATCATCGGTACGGGAAGCATGGGAATCTCCCTTCATGCGCTTATTCTGCGCGCCTGACTTTCAGACGCAATCCTTCGACAGCCTCGACGCGGACGCGAGCGCCCGCTTCGATGGGCTCATCCGAGTGCGCCGTCCAGTATTCGCCCCGCACAAACACGGTGCCGGCAGGCTGAAGCGGGGTCTGGGCGACGCCAATCTCGCCCACCATGGCTTCCACGCCCGTTGCGGGCGGCCGCAGCCGTGCGCGGATCACCAGGGACAGCAGAAAAACCGTGATGATGCCAAACGGAATGCTCACCGCGAGGGCCGTGCCCCAGCGGATCCGCACCTCCGGCGGTCCCTCCACGAGTAGAACCGCCCCGAGCACCATCGCCACCACGCCGCCGGTGGCCAGAATTCCATGCGACACGATCTTCGCCTCCAGCACGAACAGCACGACGGCCAGCACCAGCAGGCCCACCGCCGCCAGGTTGATGGGCAGCACCGAAAGGGCAAGCAGTCCCAGCAGCAGCAGGATCGCGCCGGAGACGCCCGGCAGGATCATGCCCGGCTGCGTGAACTCCCAGTACAGCAGCAACCCGCCGGCGACCAGGATCAGAAAGGCGAGATTGGGGTCGGCCAGCGCCTGCACGACCCGCTCCCGCAAAGTCAGCTCATACGGCTTCACTGTGATGCCGGAAGTGCGCAGCGTGACCGTGGTTCCGTCAGGCCGCTTCACCTGCCACCCATCGAGCCGGCTCCACAGCTCCTTCTCATCGCGGACGACGAGGTCAATGAGCTTCTCCTTCAGCGCCTCCTCGCTGGTGAAGGACTTTGCCTGAAGGACGGCCGCCTCGGCCGCCTGCCAGTTGCGTCCGTGCCGGCCGGCCAGGCTGCGCAGGGCCGCGGCGGCATCGCTTTCCACCTTCTTGCGCATGACCGGATCCATGGGTTCGCCCAGCGTCACCGGCGAGGCGGCGCCGGTGCGCGTTCCCTCGGCCATCGCGGCGACGTCGCCGCTCAACAGGATGAAAAAGCCGGCCGAGGCTGCGCGGCCTCCGGAAGGAGTGACGAAGGTGACCACCGGAACCGGCGAGGCGCTGATCGTTTCAATGATTTCCCGCGTCGCCTCCAACAGCCCGCCCGGCGTGTTCAGCCGCACGAGCACGAGAGGCGCCTGTTCGCGCTTCGCCTGATCCAGGGCGTGCCGGAGGATCTCCACCGAGACGGGATGGATGACCGACTGGTAGTCCACGCTGATTGCCGCGGACGCGCCTGGCGGGTTCGCCTGGCAGGATGCCAGCCCGATGGCCAAGGCAAGCCGCACCAACCGCATGGCCGCTCCCTCCGCACTCCACAATATGACCTTCGCCGCCCGTTGTAAACGGGAACCTGGAAAGAAAAATCCCTCCGGTGCCGAGGGACGCCGGAGGGATCTGAAGGGGGAAGAATCCGTCGGCGGCTTGCAGGAGCTCAGGCCCTGCGCAGCTTCATCAAGCCCAGAGAGGCAAGCCCGAGCCCGCAGAGGACAAAGGCCGCCGGCTCGGGGATCACCGGACCCTCTTCTCCGCCGCCTCCCTCCGGAGGCAGGAATACGATGGACGAGTCGAGAACCTCGAAGCGGAGGCCTCCAGGGTTCCAGGTAGACATGTCCTGAGGGTTGGTTCCCCCGGGGATGCCCGTATTGTAAACGACCACCACCAGGTTATTGACGCCGCTTACGAGTCCGGATCCCGGCCCGGCGGTGACCGTAATCGGGGAGGTCCAGTAATTGTGGTTCAGAACGCCGGGGCCTTCGTAGCCGGTGACAATCTGGGTGGAATTCAGCCAGATGGAGGTCAGCCAGTTGTCGCCCGAGAAACGGAACGTGAAGGTCCCGGTTGCCGGATCGTAGCCAGGCCCCAGATTGAAACTCAACTGGTAGAAGTAGTAACCGACGGCATCGTCGTAGACGCCCGACCCCGGGCCGTACTCGGCGTTTGGCGACACCCACTTTGATGTGGATGAGTTCGTGACCCAGTATGGGAAGGGGAAGCCGGTGTCCACAGTTACGATGGCCGGGGCGAAGCTGAGGGATGTTGGACCCGGAGTTGCCGAGTAGGCCACGGTCCAGGCAGGGTCGGCCGCACCGGTCGCGCCCGTTCCCGTGCTTACAAGGCCGGGAATCGGTGTGCCGGAGGCCAGCACCGCCATGATTCCTGACAGAAGAGAGAGCCTGAGCACTTTCATTTGTTGTCTCCTCCGAGATGCAGCCTGGGTGACATGCATCGTTCTAAGACTACTGGAACCAAGCGCTCAGGTCAAGAGAAACATGGGATTTCGTACAGGGAGATTTATGAGTACCAGGCTGCGGCCGGCTCCGCGCCCCGCCAGCGGAGTCTCTAACCGTGCGCCGTGTTCTGCCTGGCCGCACGGAGGAAGCGCTCAATGAAATGCGTGTCGAAGGCTCCCGCCCGAAACTCCGGGTCGGCCAGAATCTGCTGGTGGAGCGGGAGCGACGTGTGGATGCCATCCACCACGAACATGTCCAGCGCACGCTGCATCCGGCGGATGGCCTCTTCGCGGTCGCTGCCGTGGGCGATCAGCTTGGCCACCAGCGAATCGTAGTACGGCGGAATCGTGCCGCCGGCGTAAGCGGCCGTGTCCACGCGGATGCCAATCGAGCCGGGCAGGCACAGCGTCTGAATCCGGCCGGGGGAGGGAACGAAGGTGGCCGGATGCTCGGCGTTGATCCGGCACTCGATGGCGTGGCCGCGCATCTCGACCGGTCCGCCCAGAATCGTCTCCAGCCGCTCTCCCATCGCAATACGGAGCTGTGCCTTCACCAGGTCCACTCCGGTGACCATCTCCGTCACCGGGTGCTCTACCTGGATGCGCGCGTTCACTTCGATGAAATACAGTTCACCGGTCTCGTCCATCAGGAACTCGACCGTGCCCGCATTGGTATATCCGATGGCGGCAAAGGCTTCCTTCAGCGCGCGGCACATCCGCTGGCGCCGTTCAGGGGTCAGTGCCGGGCTGGGCGATTCCTCAATGAGTTTCTGGTGACGGCGCTGGATGGAGCACTCGCGCTCACCGAGCACCTCCACATTGCCGTGCTCGTCGGCCAGAACCTGGAACTCGATGTGCCTCGGCCGCTCGATGAACTTCTCGCAGTAGAGGTCGCCGTTGGAGAAGGCGTTGGCCGCCTCCTGCTGCGCCTGCGAAAACAGCGAGGGCAGCTCCTCCGGCGTGCGGACCACCCGCATGCCGCGTCCGCCGCCGCCGGCCGATGCCTTCAGCATGACCGGATAGCCGATTCTCGCGGCCGTTTCCTGCGCCTCCTCGGCCGTCTTGAGGACTCCTTCCGAGCCGGGCAGAATCGGCACTCCGTGCTCCCTCATCTTCGCTCGCGCCAGCTGTTTCAGCCCCATCATCCGGATCACTTCCGGCGCCGGGCCGATGAATTTGATGGCCGAGGCGCGGCAGACTTCGGCGAAATCGGCGTTTTCGCTCAGAAAGCCGTAACCCGGATGGATGGCGTCGGCATTGGTGATCTCGGCGGCGCTGATCACCGCCGGGATGTTCAGGTAGCTCAGCGTGCTCTTGGCCGGACCAATGCAGAGCGCTTCGTCGGCATAGCGGACGTGCAGCGAATAGCGGTCCGCTTCCGAGTACACGGCCACGGTGCGGATGCCGAGATCCTTGCAGGCGGCGATGACGCGCACGGCGATCTCGCCGCGGTTGGCAATGAGAACCTTCTGGAACATGCGCCTCAGCTTGGCTTCACCAGGAACAGCACTTCGCCGTATTCCACCGGCTGGCCGTTCTCCACAAGCCGTTTGACAATCGTACCCGAAATCTCGGCCTCGATCTCGTTCATCAGTTTCATCGACTCGATGATGCACAGGACCTGGCCGGGCCGGATCACATCGCCTACCTTGACGAACGGCTCGGCGCCAGGCGCCGGAGCTTCGTAGAAGGTGCCCACGATGGGACTTTTCACCGGCTGCAAGGTCGGATCCGTCAGATCCGGCGTGCCGGCCGGCGGGGCCGCCTGCGGAGCGGCGACGGTCACGCTGTCGGGCGCCGGGGCGACGGGTGACGCGGGAGCCATCGCAGGCGTCTGGGGGGCCGCTGCCGCCGCCACGAAGGCGGCAGGCGCCTCTGCTGTTACGGCGCCCGCGGTGCGCTTGATCCAGACGCGGTTCTCCCCGCGCTGCACTTCCAGCTCGGCGATGCCGCTCGAGCACACCACTTGGATCAGCTCGCGAATCTCTTCAATCGTCATGATGACAATACCAATAAGTCCTTCTCGACGGGGGTCAGAATCTCCGCGCCTGACTCCGTCACCAGCACAGTATCCTCGATCCGGACGCCCGCCGTCCCGGCCAGATAGACGCCCGGCTCCACCGTCACGACCATGCCTGCCTCAAGCACATCATCGGACTTTGCGCCCAGCCGCGGCATCTCGTGGATCTCAAGGCCCACGCCGTGCCCGGTCGAGTGGGTGAAAAAGCGGTCCAGGCCTCGTTGCTTCAGCGTCCTCCTGGCGGCGGCGTCGACGCGCCGTGCGGGCACGCCCGCCCGCACGGACTCAAGAGCGGCCGTCTGCGCCTCCCGCACCGCCTTGAACAGGCGCACGAACTCCCGCGCGGGCTGCCCGAGGCAGACCATGCGCGTCATGTCGCTCATCCAGCCGCCGACGCTGGCGCCCATGTCGATGAGCACCGGGCCACGGCCCAGCCGGGCCGCTCCCGGCCGCGCATGCGGAAGCGCCGCGCGCGCGCCGGCGGCGACGATCGTTTCGAAGGCGGGTGCGTCCGCGCCCAGCCGCCGCATCCGGCAGTCGAGTTCTGCCGCCGCGTCCCGCTCTGTCATTTCGGGCCGCAGCGTCCGGGCTGTTTCCAGGAATGCCTGCCCGCATACGCGGGCCGAGGCGCGGATCGCTTCCACTTCCTCAGGCGACTTCAGCCGACGCAGCCGCTCCACCAACCCGCGCGACGCCACCAGTCGCGCCTCTCTGCCAAGCCGCCGCGCCGTCTCCAACCAGACGTCGTGGCTCACGCGGTCGGCCTCCATCGCCACGCGGAGACGCCGCCCTGCCAGATGCTTCCAGACGCCTTCCCACGTGGAGCCCCGCACGATGCGGACGCGGCAATCGCATTCCTCGTGCGCCTGAATGTCATAGCGCGGGTCAGTGAACAGAATGGCCGAGCGGCCCGTAAGAAGGAGGATTCCGTTGCTGCCGGTAAACCCGCTCAAATATCGGACGTTGGCGAGGTGCGTCACCAGCGCCGCATCGCAGCGCAGCTCCGCGACGGCCTCGAGCAGCTTCCGGCGCCTGCCGGCTCGGGCATCGGTTGGATGGGGCAAACCCTCTAATTGTAACAAATGCAAACTGCTATCTCTGGCTGTAGCTTCGCCCTGCCATTGCCGCAAAGCCGTCCACGGTAAACTCCGGGCTGCGAGCGTAGTCCATGATGCGGCGCTCGTTGCGGCGCACGTCCTCGACCGCCTCTTTCAGCCGGTCCAGGCCCGCCTCCGGCACCGTGATCAGTCCGTTCTCATCCCCGTGCAGCAGCTCTCTGGGGCGCACGGGCAGCCCGCACACGGTCACCGGAACGCCCGTGCGCACGATGCGGAAATACGCGTGCGACGCACATGCGCCGCGGGCGAACAGGTGGAATCCGAGCGCCCGCACCTCGGCGAGATCTCTCACGGCGCAGTCGGAAACCAGCCCGACCGCTCCCAGCCGCCGGAAGAATGTTGCCATCACTTCTCCGCAGTGGGCGGCAAAATCAGGAAAGCCGCCGATCTCCTGGAGAACGACCACCGCCGGCTTCGGGCTCGATTCCACCAGCCGGTACAGCTCCACATGCCCCTCCGGGCCGCCCGGCGCCGCCTGCGTCACGGTTTCCACCTGCGCGGTCACCGCGTAGCCGGCCATCGGTCCGAGCTCCGGAAACAGGCACCGCAGGGTAAGCGGCGCAAAACCCGCATTTCGCGGCCGGATATTGAGCAGCTCGATCGCGTTGGAAAGCGTCGGCGTGTCGACCTGGAGCAGATATTCGATGAGCCCGTTCATGATTCTCCCACTGTAGCGCGCGCCGCAGGGCCGATGTTGCGGATTTGACAGCCTTTGGGCGCGATCCTTAGACTGAAATATGAGGGCGAGAGCGCCCCGCCCGGAATGCTGCTTCCGAAAGAATTCGTTTCTTACCTCAGCCGCAAGGTGACTTCAGGCATCGGCTCGAATTATCTCGAAGTCATCGAACCGGGCGCCGTCTCCGAGCTGATCGAAAAGATCATCCTCGATGAACTGGCCGTCGAGGACCGGCTCAACGAGGAGGTTCGCAACCTGCTCGAAGAGTACTCCGTGTACATGGCCAACAATGGCATCAGCTACTCGGAGATGTTCCGTCGGATCAAGAACCAGCTCATCCAGCAGCGCCGCATCGTGCGGGCCAGCGGGCGCGAAACCGGCGACGGCATGAAGCTGAGCCGCGACAAGATCACCGAGATTTCCCACAAGCTGATCGCCGGGCTGCGCCGCTCGCGCGCCTGCCGCCTGAAGAAGGACGCCAACGACGTCCGTCTCGAGCTGGTCCGCCTGATCACGGAGATCCTCCAGATCGAAGAGAAGGCCGACCGCCAGGCCCGGGAAAAGATCCGCAGCCACAAGCGCGAGGTCATCGACGGCACCGAAGAGTGGAAGATCCTCCACGGCCGCTATTACGCCGAAGCGCTCAAAAGCTACGGCATCGATCTGGCCCGCCAGTAACGGCCCGCCCCGCCACCGGTTAAGATACGGGCGATGCCCCAGCGCACCATCCTCGTCATCGGCTCCCTGAACATGGATTTCGTCGTGCAGGTAGACCGGCTGCCTGCGCCGGGCGAGACAGCCCGCGGCGAAAACTTCCGCATGATTCCGGGCGGCAAGGGCGCCAACCAGGCCTGCGCCGCCGCGCGGCTGGCCCGGGACAGGCCGGTGCGCATGATCGGGCGCGTCGGGTTCGACTCGTTCGCCGACCATCTCCGCGCCAGCCTCGCCGCCGCCGGCGTGGATCCGTCCGGCATTCACGGCTGCCGCGCCGCGCCGACCGGCGTGGCGCTCATCTGGGTGGACCGCACCGGGCAGAACTCGATTGTCATTGCGCCGGGCGCCAATGACGAGCTGTCGCGGGCGGACCTCGAAACAGAACGGACAGCTTTTGTTTCGGCCGCATGCGCCCTGTTCCAGCTCGAAACGCCGCTGGAAACCGTGACCGCTGGGCTCCGCCTCGCCGCCGATGCCGGCGCGCTGTCCATCCTTGACCCCGCGCCGGCGCGGCCGCTGCCGCCGGACGTCCTGGGCGGTGCGGGGCTGCTGACTCCCAACGAGACCGAGGCCTGTCTGCTGGCCGGACTTGCGCCGCAGCGGATCGGCATCGCCGATGCGCCGGCGCTGGCCGCGGCGCTGCGCGCCCGCGGCGCCCGCGCCGTCGTGCTCAAGCTTGGCGACCAGGGCTGCTTCTACTCCGGGCCCGGAGGCGAGCTCCATGCGCCGGCCTTCTCCGTTGAGGCCGTCGATGCCACCGCGGCCGGCGATACGTTCAACGCTGCGCTCGCCGTGGCGCTTTCCGAAGGAATGCCGCTCGCCGAAGCGCTGCGGTTCGCCAACGCCGCCGCGGCGCTTTCGGTCACCCGCCTGGGGGCGCAGACTTCGATTCCCACGCGTGAGGAAGTCGAGCGGTTCCTGGCGGAGCGGATTTCGTAGGGACCACCGCCCAGCGGCGGTTCTGAAACGCGGGCCTCGCTCCCGCCGGCACATGGGCCTTTGAGATCACGATCCAGTCGATGCCAAGCCGCGCGTATCTGTCCAGTGGCAGAAGCGGCGGCCTCGCCTCGCCGACGGCCTGCCACCGGCGCCACCACTCGTAGCCGTAATCGCGCAGCAGATTCGCCTGCCCGCCGGATTTCCAGTCCACATACAGGGCCCGCAGCGCGAGGGCGCGAAAGATGCCCGGCTCCAGCCGCCGGCCCGAGTCGGCAAAGAGGAAAACATCGTCTTTGCCTGTTGACGCGCGCGCCCAGGCGGCGGCTTCTTCCAGCTCCGGCGAATGCAGGTTCGGGTAGAGTTGCAGACGCCCGACAGCGGGGATCGCGAAGAAGGCCGCGGCAGCCAGCGCCGGCGCCGCCGCCGGTCTCCACGCTCCTGTCCATGCCAGCGCTGCCACCAACGCCGTCGCGGCCAGCCGCTCCGGATATCGCCAGAGTTCCACCAGCGGAACCGCGCCCGCCGCCGGCAGAAGAAACGCCGCCAGCAGCCACGACGCGGCCTCGCCACGGCGGCCCGCCTTCATGGCGTGCCACCCTGCGGCCAGCGCGAGCAGCTCCGCCATCACGGCCACCCAGAGCACCGCGCGCGCCGGCTGAAACTGGGGCATCAGGATCCACTTGCCGACGTCCAGCAGCAGATACTGAAGCGGGAGCATCGCCAGCCCGTAGGCCACCAGCGCCAAAGAAAGGAACCGCGCCTCCGGCGCGAGTTGCCCGCGCACGCGCCGCCACGCCGCCACGGCCAGCGCGCCGAGCAGCGGATACTGCCACAGCCAGGCATGCGGCCACAGAGAGATCCAGTTGTAGGCGGCGCGATACTTCTGGATCCGCTCGAGTTCGGGCGGAATGCGGCCGATCATTACCTGGCGGTCCGCCCCGAAGGGCTGGAGAAAGGCAAACAGCGCCAGTCCGGCTGCGGCCACGGCCACGGAAACCTCGAAAGCGATGCCCTCCCGCCGGTCATGCGCATAACGCCAGTGCAGCAGCAGACAGACCCAGAAAGGCGCCGTTGTCGTCGGATGATAAAGCGTCGCCAGCACCGCGGCCACGCCGGCCCAGATCCATTTCCGGTGCATCGCCAGGCCGAGGGCCAGTGTGATCAGCAATACCGCAAAGCCGCGCGGCACGGGCTCGTATTCGAGCGTCAGCACGGCAGGGCCGTTGATCACCGCTCCCAGCCCGAACAATGCACCCGCGGCCAGCGCTCCCGCCGGCGGCAGGCCGAAGGCGAGCCCGATCAGCCAGGCCCCGCTGACACCCGCGGCGCGGTAGACGAGCTGCTGCGCGAACAGCACGTCATGAAAATCCCGCCCCGTGACCCGCCGCAGCCTGACCGCGATCTCGTCGTAAAACGTGAACTTCACATGCGGCCGCAGCGCAATTTCGTCACGCGCAAACAACGAGGGGTCATACTGCCGCTCGAGGATCGGAACATAGATCTGCGTGTCCGAGTGTAACCACGTCCGCCCGGGATAGACGGTCCAGCCGAGCAGCGCGTAAGCGGCCAAAAGCGCGGCGGCGAGCGTGCGGTTCACTGCGCGGGCGTCTTTTCGAGCTGCTGCCTGGCCCAGATGCGCGCCGGGTTCAGCTTCAGGCTCTTCTGGATGGCCTCGCGCGCCTCGGCGTTGCGGTTCAGCTTCCGCAGCACGATCCCCCGCCACAGCCAGGCGTCCGCATGGGAGGGATCGAGTTCAAGCGCCCTGTCGATGTCCTTCAGCGCCAGCTCCGCGCCGCCGCCGAACGATTCCGGCAGATAGAAATTGCCCACCCCGCGGCTCAGCCAGGCGTCGGCCGATTTCGGATCGAGCTCGACCGCCCGGTTCACCTCTTCCATCGCGCACTTGCCGTAGCGAAGGCCCAGCAGCGGATTGGCGGGGATCACCTGGGCGCACAGGGCGCCGAGCACACGGTGGTAGTCGGCCGTGGAAGGCTTCAGCGCCACGGCCTTCTCCGCCACGCGGATGCCCTCCTCGGCGGCGGCGCGCGCGGTGTTGCGGTCGCGCTGTTCCATGGCGACTTCCGCCCGGACCAGCTCGGCCAGCGCCGCGCGGTACTGCGCGGGCGCGTCTGCCGGGCGCGCCTGGGCCGCCGCAACGGCTTCGGCAGCGAGGCGGTCGAGGAGGGCGCGATCCTGAGCGTCGCGCGCCTTCTTCAGGTCTGGAGGAAGCGGTGTGGCCGCGATTGTCGTGCAGACGAGCAGTGCCAGCCAGCGGCGCATGAAATCACCATTCTACCCGCCCGGCCGTGGCCCGGGCCCGGTCCGGGGCGAGACGTTGAGTCCCGGGCGGGCGTAACCCCGGCCGCGCCGGCGGCGCCTCATGAGACACTGGAACCGGAAAGGGGCCTGCGATGCCAACGATGACGAAACATTTTCTCTGCCTTTTGATTTTTGCCGGCGCCTGGGCGCAGCCGCCGCAGCAGAACGCTCCCGAATTCATCCGCGAGGGGCAGAAGCTTGTCCGCGCCGGAAATCTCGATGAGGCGCTGGCGCTCTACCAGCGGGAGATCGCGAAGGATCCTTCCAACACGGCGGCGCTGAACGCCGCCGGCGTCGTGCTCGACCTGCTGGGACGCACCGCCGAAGCGCGCCAGTATTTCCAGAAGTCCGCCGACGCGGCGCGAGACGAACAGACGCGCGCCGTCGCCTGGCGCCAGATGGCCATGTCATACGCCTTTGACAACGACTGCGCCAACAGCGCCCGTTACGGCCGCATGCTCGTCGACTACTGGCTGAAGCGCGGCAATCATTTTGCCGCCGGCGAAGCGGCCAATGAAGTGGCCCGCGTCTGCATCGAGGCCGGCGCCTTCGACGAGGCCGAAAAGCTCTACCGTCAGGGAACGGAGCTGGGACTCCAGGAGCCCAACATCCGTCCCGAGCGCCGCGCCCTCTGGCAGTTTCGCCTTGAGCACGCCCTGGCGCGGCTGGCCGCACGGCGCGGCCAGAAGGATCTGGCCCTGAAACACGTGGCCGCCGCACGGCGGCTGCTGGATGAAAACCCGGAGATGGCCAAACAGCAGGAGCCGTTTTTTCCGTATCTGGCCGGCTACGTGGCCCTCTACACGGGCGATCCGCAGGGCGCGCTCGAACACCTGAAGAAGGCGAACCAGAACGATCCTTTCATCCAGTGCCTGATGGGCATGGCTTACGAGAAGCTTGGGCAGAAGGAAGACGCCATGGCCGCTTACCGGCGCGCCGCGCAGACCACCGCCCACAACCCCCCGGCCGCGTTCGCGCGCCCGTATGCAAGGAAAAAGCTCGCCGGCGCGTAAGGCCGGCGGGCCGGCTGAACAGCCCGCTGAGCGTTGCTGATCCGCATCAGCCGCTGGAGACCGGCTCAAGCAGCAGTGCCGACCGCGGCCCTGCCTCGACGGTGCCGGCAACGACGCGGCCGCCGGCGCCCTGCGTGTCAAAACGCACCTGCCACGCGGTGTCCGCCGGCAGTTCGAAGATGAGCGGCTCCCACCAGGCATTCAGGATCAGGAAAATCCGCTCGTTGCGCCAGCAGGCCTCCATCGCCAGCGAACGGGAGTGCCAGCTCCAGTCCGGCTGATGCAGGCGGACGCCGTGAAAGCGCACCGCCGTCTGCTCGCAGCCCGGCTCGGGCGACCAGCCGATGCGGCGGAAGACCGCGCGGGCGCGGCGGAAGCGGATGAGCTCCCGCACGAATTCAAGCAGGTCCTGGTGGGTCTCGGCCAGCCGCCAGTCCACCCAGCTGATTTCATTGTCCTGGCAATAGGCGTTGTTATTTCCCTGCTGGGTTCGCGCAAATTCGTCGCCCGCCAGCAGCATCGGCACGCCTCCGCTCGAAAGAAGAATGAGCAGAAAATTCCGCATCTGACGGCGGCGTAGCGCCAGGATTTCCGGGTCGTCGGTGGGACCTTCCACGCCGCAATTCCAGCTGAAATTTTCGCCGGCGCCGTCGCGGTTGTCTTCGCCGTTGGCTTCATTGTGCTTCTGGTTGTAGCTGACCAGATCGGCCAGGGTGAAGCCGTCGTGGCAGGTGACGAGGTTGATGCTGTGATGGGCGGTGCGGCCGCTGCGGGCGTATAGGTCGGGACTGCCCTTCAGCCGTTCGGCCAGCGCCGGCACCAGGCCGGCCTCGCTGCGGACGAAGCGGCGCACCTCGTCGCGGTATCGGCCGTTCCACTCCGCCCAGCGGCCCCAGGCAGGAAACGTGCCCACCTGGTAAAGGCCGGCCGCGTCCCACGCCTCGGCGATCAGTTTCGTATTGGCCAGCACGGGGTCGTAGGCCAGCCGCTCGAGCAGCGGCGGGTCGGGCAGCGGCTCGCCGTTGCGGCCTCGGGAGAGGATGCTGGCCAGGTCAAAGCGGAACCCGTCAACGTGCATCTCCATGACCCAGTAGTGGAGGCAGTCGGTCACCAGCGAACGCACCACCGGGTGATTGCAGTTCAGGGTGTTGCCGCAGCCGGAAAAATTCAGGTACCGGCCGTTGGAATCGAGCAGATAGTAGACGGAATTATCCAGTCCACGGAACGATAATGTCGGTCCTCTTTCGTCGCCCTCGGCCGTGTGATTGAAGACAACATCGAGAATCACTTCGATGCCGGCTTCGTGAAATCTCCGCACCATTTCCTTGAATTCCCCCACCGCCGCTCCCGGTTCGCGGGAAGAAGCGTAGGACGCATTGGGGGCGAAGAAGGCGATCGGGTGATAGCCCCAGAAGTTGAGCAGCCGCTCGCCGGTGAAGGGATTCACGCGGTCCGTGTCGGCCTCCTCGAACTCGTAAACCGGCATCAGTTCCACCGCCGTGATGCCCAGCTCTTTCAGATACGGAATTTTCTCCGTCAGACCGAGATAGGTGCCCGGCGCGCTCACGCCCGAGGACGGGTGCCGCGTGTAGCCGCGCACGTGCAGCTCGTAGATGATCGTCTCTTCGAGCGGGGTGTTCAACGGCTGATCGCACTGCCAGTCGAAGCGGTCTCGTGGCAGCCCGCACAGCCGCCGGGCCGCAACGCCCCAGTCCTCGCCGCCCACCAGCACCCGGGCATAGGGATCGAGCAGGTACACGGCCGGGTTGAAACGGTGGATGGCCGGATTCGGGTTCGGCCTCATGTCCATCCGCCAGGCGTAGAGGGTGTCTTCGGCCAGCCCTTCAATCCAGACATGCCAGATGTGGCCGGTCCGGTTCGTGGCCGGGGAGAGCTCGATCTCTTCCCAGGGATCCTCGTCTCCGGCTCGAAACAGAGCCAGCCAGACGTGGGTGGCGTGCTGGCTGAAGACGGCGAAGTTGACGCCTTTGCCCGCCTTCGTGGCGCCGGTCGGAAGCGCCACGCCCCGGTCCACACAGAGATAGGCCGCCATGGCGCCATCCTACACCCGCCCGCGGCGGCGGCTCAGCGCGCCAGCAGGTAGACGGCGATCTCGGCGCGCCAGTTTGGCGCAAAACGGACCCGCGAGTTGCCCGAGAGAAACAGACGCCTCTCGATCCGCCAGCCCTGTTGCCTGGCTGTCTCTTCAAAATCGAGCACGGTGAGGAAGTGTATGTTCGGCGAACTGTGCCAGGCGTGCGGAAACAGGCGCGTTCTCGGCGCGCGTCCGCTGCACAGATGGCTCAGCCTCACCTTCCAATGACCGAAATTCGGGAAAGCGACGATTGCATGCCGCCCGATCCGAAGCATCTGTTCGATCACCTCGAGCGGCCGCCGCAGCTCCTGAAGCGTCTGGCTGAGGATGACGTGGTCGAAGGCGCTGTCCGGATATTCTCCCAGGCTGGATTCAAGGTCTCCGTGATAGACCGGCACGCCGCGCGCGGCGGCGCGCTGCGCCAGCTCCGGCTTCAGCTCGATGCCGCGCCCTTCGACGCGCTTGTTCTCTTTCAGCCACTGGAGCAGCGCGCCGTCGCCGCAACCCAGATCGAGCACGCGCGCGCCTTCCGGCACCAGTTCGCTGATCAGCGCGTAATCGCCGCGCCCGAGCACCTCGCGGACCTTCACGGCCGCGCCTCCCGGAACTCCTCGTGGCATCGCGTCAGGAAACCGCGAATCACCTCGGTCTGCTCGGCCACATCCACCAGGAACGCGTCATGCCCGTAGTTCGAGGTCAGCTCGCAATAGGTGACATCGTGGTTGCGGCTGCGGAGCGCGTTCACGATCTCCAGCGACTGGTAGGACGGATACAGCCAGTCCGAGGTGAAACTGATCACCAGAAACCGTGCTCGGGCGCGTTCGAGCGAGGCCGCCAGCGACGGGTATCCCAACGTGAGATCGAAATAATCCATCGCCTTGGTGATGTAGAGGTACGAGTTCGCGTCGAAGCGCCCGACGAACTGCTGCCCGCGGTAGCGGAGGTAGCTTTCCACCTCGAAGTCCACCTCGAAGGCGAAGCTGAAGGCGTCGCGGTTGCGCAGCCGGCGTCCGAATTTCTCGCGCATCGACTCGTCCGACATGTAGGTGATGTGGCCGATCATGCGCGCCACTGCCAGGCCGCGCGCCGGCGGCCGGTCGTCGGTGTAGTCGCCGTGGTTGAAATCCGGGTCCATCATGATCGCCTGCCGCCCGGCCTCGTTGAAGGCGATCTGCTGGGCGCTGTGGCGCGCCGTGGCCGCAATCGGGATGCAGGCCTCCACCGCTTCGGGGTAGGAGACGGCCCACTCAAGCGCCTGCATGCCTCCCATGGAGCCGCCGGCCACGGCCAGCAGCTTCGGAATTCCGAGATGGTCGATGAGCTTCTTCTGGAGGCGCACCATGTCGCCAATCGTGATCACCGGGAAGCGCAGCCCGTACCTGCGTCCGGTGCGGGGATCGATGGAGGCCGGCCCGGTGGTGCCGCGGCAGCCGCCCAGGACGTTGGAACAGATCACGAAATATTTGTTTGTGTCGAATGCCTTGCCCGGGCCGATCATGTTGTCCCACCAGCCGGGCTTGCCGTTGTGGTCGATGCCCGCCGCGTGCGCGTCGCCGGTGAAGGCGTGCAGGATCAGGACGGCGTTCGTCTTCGCCTCGTTGAGCTGCCCGTAGGTCTCATAGGCCACCTGGAGCTGCGTGAGCGTCTCGCCGCAGTCAAGTTCAAGCTGGTCAAAATGCGCAAGGCGGGTTTCGGTGATCATGCCGCTCTTGAACCTTCATTGTAGGACGCGGCCAGGATGCGGTCGGGCGTGCGGCCGGCGCTGCATGGAACGTGTCGGCAGGAGCTGCCTCTGCTGCGTGAGGAGGTCGCTGCGGCGATGGGCACCTCTTGCGCCCACCGGCGCTCGGACAGTAAAATTGCTCCATCTCTGGAACAGCCGGGGGTGAGCTGTACAGGGGTTTCCAGCATTCGCCGCCCGAAGTCCAGGGGAGAAAACCAATTCGAGGGCTCACGACATGAGGAAGGCTTCGAAGTTTGCGGCATTGTTCATTGTCCTGCGGCTCGCCGTCACGGGACAGTCCACGGATGCGTCCATTTCGGGAATCGTCGCTGATCCAACAGGCGCCAGCGTCCCGGGTGTTGCCATCACCATCACAAACGTCCGCACCGGCGTTTCTTTCAAGACCCAATCCAACGAGGTGGGGGCTTACAGCTTCCCTACGCTGCCGGCCGGCGAATATCGCATTACTGCCGAAAAACAGGGCTTCCGCCGGCTCACCCTGGCCGACATCCGTCTTGAGGTCGGGGCCAGAGTCAACATCAACCTCAATCTGGAACTTGGCACGACCACCGAAATCGTGGAGGTGACGGCTGAAGCAGACAATCCGGTCAACTACGTCACGTCGAGCATTTCCGGCGTGATCACCGAACGCAAGGTCCTCGACCTGCCTGTCAGCTCGCGAAACGTGCTGAACCTGACGACAACCATGGCAGGCACGGTGGGAAACAACTTCAACGGCGCCCGCCGCGGCAACCTGAACATCCAGATGGACGGCATCAACGTTCAGGACGCGCGCATCAACGTCGGCATCAGCTCCACCATTTTCGCCAGCGTTGACCGCGTGGCGGAGTTCCGTGTTGTCACCCAGCCTGTGGACGCCGAACTGGGCCGCGGCTCGGGCAATATCCAGATGATCACGCGTTCCGGCACGAATGAGTTCCACGGGTCGCTTTTTAACTTCCACCGCAACACGGTGCTCAATGCCAACACCTGGTTCAACAATGCCAACGGCCGCGACCCGAGAACCGGAAATCCGATCAGCCCCCGCGAAAACCTGATCCGCAACCAGTTCGGCGGCCGCATCGGCGGTCCCATCCTGAAAAACCGCACGTTCTTCCACTTTCTCTACGAAGGACAGAAAATCCGCCAGCGTGCAACGGTCACATCGACCGTCTGGACCGCGCCCATGCGTCAGGGGCTGTTCCGTTTCTTCCCGGGCGTGCAGAACGGCAACCTCAACGCCAGCCGGCCCACCGTGGACGAAAACGGCAACCCGGTAAGCCCGACCGGCGCCGAACTGACCACGTTCAACATCTTCACCGTCGACCCCGCGCGCCCGGGCTTTGATTCCACCGGCCTGGTGAAGCGCTACATCGACGCCATGCCTCTGCCGAACAATTACCGTGTCGGCGACGGCCTCAACACCGCAGGCTTTACCTGGCAGCGGCCATACCGCTTCGACGAGAACAACTTGAACATCAAGATCGATCACCTGCTCTCGGACCGTCACCGCCTCAGCTTCTCCTTTTCCAGCGAACGCAGCGATGACGTCAACGGCTTCATGGCCCAGCCATTTCCGGCGGTGACCGGCGGCAGCGTCCGTCAGCGCGACTACCTCTACCAGCTCACCGTGACCTCGACGCTGTCAGCTTCCACCGTGAATGAATTCCGCGCCGGCGCCCTTCGGCCCCTGTACCGCTTCTACGCTCCGTGGGAGCTGGACCGCTCCATCCTGCCCGTGGCCGGCTCAACGCCTTTCGCGGTGGATTTCAGCACCATCACCGATCCGGTCAACATCTCCAACGATCCGCAGGGCCGCATCTCGCCCAATTACCAGCTCTTCAACAAGGTCTCCATGATCCGCGGGCGGCACAATTACAAGTTCGGCGGACAGTTCTGGTCCGTGTCCACAAATGGCTTCAACTCGTTCACCGTGCTGCCGCGGGCCATCATCGGCGCCGGCGGCGTTCCTGTCGCCAACATGGGTTCGGTGCCCGGCATTGGCGCCAACCAGACCTTCGCCCAGAACGTGCTGAACGATCTCAACGGGAGTCTTTCCCAGCTCCAGCAGGCCATGAACTCTCCCGGCGGTCGCAACCCGGTCTTCCTGCCTGGCGAGGTGAAACAGCGCACCTGGCGCGAGCGGGAGTTTGCCGTGTTCTTCCAGGACGACTGGAAAGTGAACAGCTCGCTGACCCTCAACCTTGGCCTGCGCTATGAGTTCTACGGAGTCCCCTATGACATCAATGGCAAAACGGCCGCGCTGGCCGGAGGCTCGCAGTCCATTTTCGGCATCTCCGGCACGACTTTTGGCGACCTCTTCCAGCCCGGTTTAAACCGCGGTCAGATGACCGACATCATTCTGGTTGGCCCCAAAACCTCCAACCCCGGCCAGCGAATTTATAACAACGACTGGAACAACTTTAGCCCCGCCGTCGGCCTGGCCTGGAACATCCCCTGGTTTGGCAAGGATCGGACCGTTTTCCGGGCCGGTTACTCGATCTCTTACGAGCGGCTCTCGCTCCGTCTGCTGGATGTCGTCAGTGGCGATCAGCCGGGCCTGCGCCAGGTGATCAACTATCTGAGCGCCAGCAAGCTCGAGTTGGCCAACGCGCCGCTGCCTCTCCAGCCGAGCGGGCAGCCGCTGTCGCGCGTCCCCTTCACTGACCGCACCCAGACCGTGCGGACCTACGACACCGGCCTGCGCATCCCCCATGTCCACAACTACAACGCCGGCATCTATCGCTCCGTCGGCCGCAACGGCTCGGTCAGCGTCGCCTATGTCGCCAGCAAGGGCACGCGCCTGTTGCGCGGCGCCGACGTCAATGAACACAACATCCTGGAAAATGGCATCCTTGAGGCCTTCATGATCACACGCAACGGCGGCAACGCTCCGCTGTTCGACCGCATGCTGATGGGCCTCAACGTGCCGGGACGCGGCGTGGTCAACGGAACCACGCTCACCGGCTCGCAGGTCCTGCGCGACATCAACACCACCACCCAGGGCTACTTCGCCTCCGGCAGCGTTGGCACCCTCGCCTCCTATCTCAGCAGCACGAACTACCTCACCGGGGTTAACGGCGGCCTGCTGCGCAATGCCGGACTGCCGGAAAACTTTGTCGTCGCCAACCCGCAGTTTGCCAGCGCGCGCATCTTCGGCAACCTCTCCAACTCCACCTATCATTCCCTCCAGATTGAATACCTCCACCGCGCACGCGATCTCAGCGTTCAGTGGAACTACACATTCGCCAAGGGCATCGGCGACGAGGACGGCGACGGCCAGGAACAGATCGACAGCTTCCGCACTCAGCGCAACCGCCGCCTCGACAAGCGCCTGCTCAATCTCAGCGTCCACCATGTGATGCGCTCCAACGCCATCTACGACCTGCCCTTCGGCCCGGGGCGCCGCTGGGCCAACAGCAACCGCTGGTGGAAACACCTCGTCGGCGGCTGGCAGGTCGGCAGCATCTTTAACGTCTTCTCGGGCGATCCCCTCCAGATCAGCGCGCTCGGCGCACTCACCTTCAACAACTTCAACGACAATACGCCCGTCAACCACGGCGATGTCAAACGGCACCTCGGCAAACCCACGCGCACCGGCCAGGGGGTCATCTTTTTCCCCAATCTTGTCCAGACGCTCGACCCCATCACCGCCACCATTCCGGTGGCCGGCGTGCGCAACCGCGCCACTCTGCGCGCCATCCGCATCGGCGACGCCAACGGCCCGCTGCTGCTGTCCAACCCCGCGCCAGGCGCGCTCGGCCCGATGAACCAGCGCTCCATCTACGGGCCGATGACCTTCCGCTTCGATGCCAACGTCATCAAGACCGTCCGGATGACGGAACGCGTCAATCTCCAGTTCAACGCGATCTTTGAGAACGCCACCAACTCGCCCCAGTGGGGCAACCCCAACCTCGACATCAACGACCTGAACTTCGGCCGCATCACCTCGGCCGGCGGCAACCGGATCATCGTCATCGGCGGCCGCATCAATTTCTAAGCCTGCTTCAACGCCGCGGGAGGCGCCGTCACGGGCGTCTCCCGCAGGTCTGCTCCCCCAGCCGTAGCCACTCCGGCTGTTTTCCCGGGCACGGCGGTCCGGGCCACGCCGCCGCGTCACGGTTGGCATCGAATGTGTAATGATTTACACTATAGGCGTGGCCTCCCGCACCATCGCCCACTGGGACGGCGACCGCTTCTTCGCCTCTATCGAGCAGGCGGCTGACCGCCGCCTGCGCGGCCGGCCCGTGGTGGTTGGCGCCGAACGGCGGGGCGTGGTGCTGTCGGCGAGCCAGGAAGCACGGCGGCTTGGCATCCGCCCCGGATGGCCGGTGGGGCGCGCACGCCGCGCCGTGCCGGACCTCGTGGTTGTGCCGGCCCACTTCGAGCTTTACGAGCGCTTCTTTGACGAGATCCTGTGGCTGTGCCGGGAGGCGACGCCGGCGGTGGAGCCGGCCGCCGTTGGCGCCGCCTGGCTGGATCTGACCGGCACGGAACGGGTCCATGCACAGGATCCGCGCGCAGTGATGGAGCGGATCCAGACGACCGTGCGGCGCTGGCTGCGCGTGTCGCTTTCCACGGGGATCGCCGCCAACAGGCTCGTGTCGCGGCTGGCGGCCAGAGCAGGGAAGCCGGGCGGAAAGGTGGTGGTGCCGGCAGGACGCGAACGAGCGTTTCTCGCCCCGCTGCCGGTGGCCGCGCTTTCCGGACTGCGGCGCGAGGAGCTGGAGGCGCTGGATCTGGCAGGCATCCGCACGCTGGGAGAACTGGCTTCGGCGCCGGTGGACGCGCTCGGCGCCCTGCTGGGCCGGCGCGCCCTGCCGCTGATTCGGCAGGCGCAGGGTGTGGCCGACGAACCCGTGGGCGCTCGTCCCAAGGCCGCCGCGGAAGGCTGGACGGAACGGGTGGAATTTCCGGAAGACGTCTGGGAAGAACGCCTGCTGTTGCGCGTGCTGCGCGGAATGCTGGAGCGGCTGATGGCCCAGGTGCGGGCGGCGGGCGTGGAGATCCGGCGGCTGACTCTGGAGCTACGATATACCGACCGGGCCGAGTCCCGTTCCAGCCTGGATCTGCCCGAGCCCTGCTGCACCGAGGACGACGCGCTGCCGCGGCTCGGCGAGCTGCTGCGCAGCGCCTGGACGCGGCGGGTGCGCCTGCGGGCGATGACACTGCGCGCCGGGCGCGTCTACCGGCCGGGCCCGCAGCTTGAGCTGTTCAGCCCCAACCCCGAAGAACGCGAACGGCAGCGGCGCGTGGCGGCGGTGCTCGACGGGCTGCGCGGCCGCTTTGGCCCGGCGGCGCTGATGCGCGGCGCCGATCTGCTGGACAGGGCGCTGGCCGTCGGCGAGGATTGAGATATGTTTTCCCGGACTGCTCTGCTGCTTCTGCTGCCGGGCCTGCTCGTGGCGGGAGTGCGGCCGGTGGGGCCAGGACAACGTTACCGCACGCCCTGCGAAGCCATCCGCGCCGCGGCCGACGGCGATGTCGTCGAGATCGACGCGGCAGGAGACTACACGGGCGACGTCTGCGCGTTTTCCCCGGCGCGGCTCACGCTGCGGGGCGTCCGTGGCCGGCCGCGGCTGGAGGCGGGCGGACGCGTGGCCGCCGGCAAGGCGATCTGGGTGATCGGCGGCGGCGAGGTCACCGTGGAAAACATCGAGTTTTCCGGCGCGCGTTCGGCGGACCGCAACGGCGCCGGCATCCGCTTCGAGGGCCGCCGGCTGACGGTGCGCAACTGCGTTTTCCGCCGGAATGAAAACGGAATTCTCACCTGGAACGATCCGTCATCCAGCCTGCTCGTGGAATATTCGGAATTCGATTCCAATGGCCACGGCGACGGATATTCCCACAATATTTACGTTGGAAGAATCGCGGAATTCACCATGCAATTCTGCTGGTCGCACGATGTCCGCGAAGGGCATCTGGTCAAGAGCCGGGCCGCCCTCACGAATCTGCTGTACAACTACTTCGACACCGGCGCCGGCACCGGCAGCTATGAAGTGAACCTGCCGGAAAACGGCGCCGGGCTGCTGCTCGGCAACCTGATCGTACAGCGCGGCTCCACGCACAACCCGGCCGTGCTGGCGGCCGGCGAGGAAGCGGCCGCACCGCGGGCAGAGACGTCGCTCCGCGTCATCCACAACACGTTTGTGAATCTGGGCCCGGCCGACGCGGTGTTTCTCCGCATTGGCCGCGGCGGGCCTCGCGCGCCGCAGCTCGTCAACAATGTCTTTCTCGGACCGGGCGCGGTCACCAACCCCGCACTGGCCTTGCCGCCCGGCAACGAGACCGCATCCGCGCCGCCGGCCCTGGATCCAGGACGCTTCGAGCCGCTCCTGCGCGGCCTGAAGCCCGCAGTGGCGCCACTGCCCGAGGAACTGACCCCGCGCTTTGAATATCGCCATCCGGCCTGCGGCGCGCGGCGCGCGTCGGCCCATCGGCCCGGCGCCTTCGAAGTGGCTGCCGGCAGTTCGGCCAGCCTTCCCGGCATGCCGGCGCGTTGCGCTGGCAACAGCGAGGCAATCAGAGGCAACGACTGAAGTGGGACTGGCCTCCCTCTGGCTTCGTCGGCCGCATCCGCCGATTGTTATGATGAGATCAGGGTGCCTGCCCTGCGCCGCTTGCGGGACCGTAGCTCAGCTGGATAGAGCATCTGCCTTCTAAGCAGAGGGTCGCAGGTTCGAGTCCTGCCGGTCCTGCCATTTAAAATCAATAATTTATAGCCACTGCCAAAAACATCGGGGGATACGCAAAGGGAAACAGTTGCACCGCCACTCCCCGGACATCTCAGCTTCTGATAGCCTCGGCATCCTCTGGCGCCCAACGATCAGCTCTATCCCCCACATCCACAAAGCAACGCAGTCCGGCGCACGGCTCTGAGCGCGGCATTGAGATGCCCAGTTCCGTCACCAGCCGCACGCCCCACCGCACTGCTCCCTGAGCAACGCGCTTTGGAATGGCTGACAGGTCCGGACCGACTCTTTCCGATGCGGCCGGGCAATCTGGCTTTCTGGCTGCGTCAGCTCCTGCCCCTGCACACTCAATGGGCCGCGGGCGCTCCAGCCGTGCCCTACTGCCAAAGGTTGCCGATCTTTCCTTCGATGCTTTACTCGGTTTCATGGGGTGTCACATGCATCGGGCGACGTTTCCCCTGTGCGAGCAGGGCAGCGACACTGCCGAACGTCGTTGGCGCTTCGCTGTCGAGAAGCCGGATTAGCTCCTTACACCCGCCCCGCCGCGTGAACTGGCCGCCGCGGCCCTGATCGGCCAGATGCATCTCATAATGCCAGCCTCCTGCCTGTAATGGCGGTGTGGCGTGCCCATCACTTCCCTTTGCCGACACGGGCCTCTGCGGGGGCGGCCCGCGCCGGCCATGACGGGCGATGTCGAGCGTTGCAAGGCGCGAAGTATCGCCTGGCGATCATCCGGACACTTGCCTGCGAGTGGCACGCCCGCTGGACGAGGCCAAACTCGCGCAATCCGCGCCCCGGCGGGATGCCGAACGCAGGAACCATCCCCCGCAGCTCGCCCGGTGTCGCCGGGAGCCGCCGTCCCAGCTCGACCATGCACGCCATGCGGCGCCTCGGCACCGCCTGCATTGCTTCGCGGCAGCGGCCGCCGCGGCTGATTTCCGCGCCACGGCGCGAATCGACCGCCATGGCCTGCCCTCCACCGCCCGGCGCCGCAACCCGCCGCCGGATCCGATCAACGCCCTGCTGAGCTTGGGCTCCACGCTGCCCACGGCGGAGCCGTTGGCCCCGGCCGAGGCCCGTGAGCTGCATCCGCACCTTGGCTTCCTGCCACACGGCAGGCCGCCGTTCGCGCCGACCCTGGATCCGGTCGAGCCGTTGCGCTCGGCGAAGGGGTCCGTTGTCTGCGGCGGTATCGAGAGCGGGGGATGCGGGGCACGGGCGGAGAGACGCAGCGCGCTCGCTCCGCTGTCCGGCACCGGGTTCTTGAAAACGCCCGGGCAGCGGAGTACAAACGGCCGTCGCCGGCGGGCACAGTGGCGGGGCAGCCCTGCTGCCGCAGGCTGCTACGGAACGGCTCGCCCTTTCCAAATCGGGGTCCCGGAGGAGATCCGAGGCCCGGAATGCGAATTCGAGCGGCGTGAACGGGACCAGACCGAGGAGGGCGGGATCAGGACGGAAATCCGGGATTGGGGGTGAGAGTCTCCAGCGGCAGGGTCGGCCAGGCTGTCGGCGTAATGCAGCGATGGCGCAGTGCGCGTGATCGGCGCGGCACGACTGGCCGTTGCGCAAATCAAGGGGCAGATGCTGGGTGCCGGAATGGCCCGCGCAGTATCGCCCTTGGATCGGTGGCCTGGGAACTGGTGCGGTCGACCTTCGACGAGCAGTACCGCCGGCAGGATCCGCCTCAGCCGTCCGCCAAACGCGGGCCGAAGACCCGCTACACGGACGACCAAACTCACTGGCGACATCCAGCGCACGATCCAGGCGTCGCGTCTTCACGCCGAGGGCTAACGCGGGGTGTGGACTCGGGCAGCGTGTCGGTGGCGTAGGCACTTCCGCGCAGCGTCTGTTACGGCTGATTCAACAACATCAGCCGCAGGCGCCGCCCGCAAGGAGCAGCTGTTGTCCGCAGCTCTGGGAGAACTCCGCCACCGCTACAACGAGCAGTGGCTGGCCGAACGCCTTCACTTCCAATCCCCACGACAGGCTCACCAGGCCCTGCTTGCCCTCGAGCCCGCCGCATGACAATAATTCAAAAAATTGTTCAGGAAATCGGGGGCGGTACACTCACAGCCCGCCTTAATCGCCCGTTCGATGAACGCGTGCAGAGAAGCCTCCACGCGATGGCGATTCGGGGCGATCGGATGCGGCTGATGTCGGGGCTGGCCTGTTCACAAGCTTCTGCAACCAAACCCATTGTTTCGGTCAGCCGCCCCGAAACTCCTTCCCTCAAGCCGCCCATCCATGTCTCATCGAACCACCCGGCGCACACCGTTCAGCCAGATTCGCCCTTTCTTGTGGCAACTCGACCCATAAATTTTCCGCAAATACCAGGCCCTTCTTCCGCCATCCTGGATGTCCGCCGAGCCACACGGCTCGGCAAGCAGCTTTGCCCGTTGCCTGGCCCGCCTCCTCCGGCGGGCCAGGCAACGGCGCGCTACTTACTTGCCAGACGAGGCAATCTTTCTACCCCGGACGTATCCCTCGTCATATGCTTCTTCATCGACCGTCGGGCCGCCTAGGAAGCCGAGGGAGATCAGCTCGAGGACGTAGTCGCGGCCGGTGTTGTATTCTCCGCGCTTGCCGTCTTCGACGCCCTTCATGAAGTCGCCCAACTTTTTGTAGTCGTAATCAGACATCGCCTTTTTTCCTTTCGTTGGTTCTTGAGCGTTGCGCTCACTTTACTAAACGAAGGCCGCCTCCGGAATCTTATACTCGGGTCATCAAATTCATCCTTGGCTCGCCCGTCTGTCTGCTCCCAGGCAGTGGCGCTGACCAGTTCCGGAACGCACCGGCTGATCCCGTCGTCTCCCCAGCCGCCGTAACGGCACAGCGGGCATTGCTCCCGGCGTCTGCTATCCCTCACCTCCAAATGCGGCAGCCCGTTCGCCTCAAACTCCACCCTGACCCACGCACTCGTGCCCCGCCGCCCGGCCGCCAGCTCCTCCAGCAAGCGCAACCCCAAGCCGACTGCCACCGTGTTCAGTGAGCGCAGGCTGCCGGCTCGGTGCCGCCGCCAATCCAAGCCAGAGGTCTCCCCTGGGGCCGCTATTAAGCGGGACATGGCAACCCCGGCTCGTTCAGGCCACCCACGCAGAGCAGGCACTCATCGGGCATCACCAGCCGGATGTCTGCCCCCATATGACGCCGCCCCGATTCTTCCCAGACCGCCGTACCTACGTCCAGCAACGGTTTCAGGTATAGCCGGGCAAGGATCGCTACGGTCGCCCGCGCCGTTTCGTTGTCCACGCACGAGATCAGCACGTCAGCTCGCTTGGCGGCCTCCAGCGCTTTAAGCGAACTGACCGGCTCCGCGAAAGGTGCCACGCTCAGCCGGGATCCCGCATCGCATCCCAACCGGTATGCCATGCGTTCGAGCTCTTCGGCCGCGGCATACACCTTGAAATCGCCAATCTGTTGGGGTCGCACCAGATCCATCTCGCCCAGGTTGTGCGCCTCCAGCCGATCCGGATCCACCAGCGTCAGGTTGCGAATCCCAATGCGCGCTAGCGACGCAGCCATGAGGGAGCCGGTCCGCCCGCAACCGATCAACACCACGTGGAGGCTCGCCAGGCGCCGCCACCCCCTTTCGCCCAACGCTCCTAGTACTACTGGGTCATAAACGTCTTGCCCCGCAAGAAGGGCAGCAGGGAAGCTGCCTGGCGATGGCCTTGGCCAGCCGCTGGCGCAGGCTCGCGATCGAGAATGGCTCAACGCGCTGTCCCAGTTTTCTCGCTCCCCCGCGGCCGGCATTGGTCCGGCTGTGGCGGCTCGGCCAGAGCGAGCCTGCCGGCGCGTGCTGAGGGGAAAAACGGCTCCTCTCGGTCACCAGGAGCCCACACGCTGCGATGAAGAGTGTCGCGTGGTGGTGAAAGTCCCGCCACGAGCAACCCCGAAAGCCGCGAGCCCCTGCGTCAACTCCCGATCGTCCCGCTCGATGATCCAGCGCTGCCTGGCCAACTCGACCCGCTGCTTGAGCGATGGGTCGGTTGGCAGGTTCGACAACCAGGACTCATGTCGGCTCCGCCACCCCCGCGCGGCGACTCGGTCAGCAGCCAAGGCTCGGCGTGCGGTTCGCTGCGCCAATCGTCACGGTTCGTCGGCCTGTAGCGCCCCCGATTTCCTGGACAGTTTTTCGAATTATTGTCATGCAGCAGGCTCGACGGCAAGCAGGGCCTGGTGAGCCTGCCGCGGGAATTGAAAGTAAAGGAGCTCGACGAGCCGGTGTTCGCTGTAGCGCTGGCGGAATTCTTCGAGCGCTTCGGCCAGTTCCTCCAGGGTCTCGAAGTGCCGCACCCAGCCAAGCTCGTCCTTGAGGGTACGGAAGAAGCGTTCGATACAGCCGTTGCCTTCGGGCTCACGGACAAAGGCCGGAGAGGACTCCAGGCCGAGAAAGCGGATCTCGCGCTGGAAGTCGTCGCTCATGAATTGTGAGCCATGGTCATGACGCAGTCCAACGCCCAGGGCGATGCCCTCGGAGAAGCCGCCGAATTGTTCGCGCACAGCCTGGCGCACCGGCTCCAGCGCCTCAAACCGCGTGCCGCGTTTGGCCACGTGGATGCCGAGGCAGCAGGCCGAGCCGTGGTCGATCATGGCGAAGATGGCCACCTGCCCGTCCCGGAGAGTGAAGCCGGCCGTGGCGTCGATGCCCCACATCTGGTTGGGCCGTCGGGCGAGGATGGTGCCGTCGTGCCGCTTCGGCTCGACGGGCTGTGGCTGCCGCTGCGGCGCCAGCAGTAAGTGTTGTCGCAATAGGCGCAGCACGCGCCGCAAGGAGGTGCGCACGTCACAATGGCGCAGCCGCGCCCACACCTTGCGGCGCCCTTCCCCGTGGAAGGGCGATTCCCGGATCGCGCGCCGGGTCTCGCCGACGAGTTGCTCATCCGTGTAGCGCGTCTTCGGGCCGCGCCTGGCGGGCAGGCGAGGCGAGGCATGCAGGCGGCGCCGCTGATAGAACGTCGACCGCGGCAGGCCCCACGCCTTCAGCACCCGAGCCCGCCCGTAGCAGCGTCCCGTGGAGGCCGACCGGGCATGGCTCATCGCTTCGACCTCCACCGCAGAAAAGGCTCCTTGTCCTCCATCCGCCGGATGCGCTCCCGCAGCAGCTCGTTCTCCATCGCCAGCTCGGCGATCACCGACTTCATCCGTCGGCCCTGCTCGTCGACCAGATCCTCCTGCCGGATCTTGAGCCCCTCCTCGCCGGCTGCCAGGAAGGCCTCGCGCCACTCCGACAGGGTTGCCGCCGTGACGCCGTACTTGCGGCTCGTGGACTCCAGATCCGCGCCGCGGAGCAGCTCCAGCACCACGCTCATCTTGCGCTTGGCCGAGCGAGCGGCCCTTGCCGCCGCGGCCGGATTCCGGCCCCGCTTCAGTCGCCCTCCGGTCCTTCAAGCGGGCCCGGAATCCGGTTGTTTCGTGTTCGACATCTGGATTCTCCTGAGCGCCATTCAGTGTCCAAGGAAATCGTGGGGCGGGGGACTGGTTCGTAAAATAGAGCCGGAGCTGATCTTTGTGATATGCGCCAAACAGTTGCCTATAGTGCTTGATAATTCCCAAAGCCTCGGGACCAATTCTCTATTCACCTCTGGGCCGAACCTGATCCAAGGCGGCGAATCACCTTTGCTAAATAATTCGCCATCCACGTCTGCTGCACAAAACCCGTCTGCGGGCACGCCAAATATCCGCCAACCGCCTCACAGGCCTCGTCTTGTGGGACAAAATTCAACGTCCACTCCTTGCTAGCGACCCGCAAACGTAGATACCCACGTGGTTTCTCCGCCAGAAATGGTACACCGCTTCCAGCGGCTTTAATTGCCACGCTGGCAGTCGAAGCAGCGAAGAGCGTGGCCCCTTTGTTATCTCTGAGGGAAACTTCGTCTTTGCCAACGCTTATCGTTGCGAACCTCGGCCGCCATCCCTCAACAAACATTTGGCAGGACAGGCGTCCTCCCAACTCCAAAGCCTTGTCGAACGCAGCTTCCGCTTTTTCGAATTCGCCGACCCGCACATACGCCATTCCTAGGCGCTCCCAGGCCTCGGGCTTTGAAGGCTGCAACTCTGTTGCTTTTTTCAAGGCGGTAGCTCCTAGAACAGGCTGACCTGATGAGAAAGCTGATTTTGCCTTCGTCAAGCACGCGTCGTAGTCTGAGCAGTCCGCAATCAGAGCAGCCTCCGCACCAGAGGACGGAGAAGCGCCCATTGCGCGGCTGGCCGACTGATCCAGGCGGTCAGGGCGCGTTGATGTGGCCTTTCCGCCTGCCGGACTGCACGACGTGTAACGCTTCTTCGGGAGCACTAAGGGGCCAAGAATTCCGGCGTCATGCCTCTCAATCAAGCCCCCGTATCCTCCAGTCATCACGAGATCAATACAGGGAGCGTTTTCTCCATATGTGCTGATATTCCATTCGAAGGCAAAAGCACTTACCCCCTGCTGGCCTGCCTTCGTAGCAGACAAAAAGACGCCATACACACCTGGCTGTAGGCTCTCCGGCAGTACCATCCGGACCATTTGGGGCTGTCCGCTGACGGGCGTAGCCCGAACGCTCACTTTAAACTCTTCGGCTCTGCCAAGCACCAACTTTCCAAGAGATCTTAGCTGCGGCTGGGGCTGACGGCCACCAGGAAGTGATCCGAACAATTGGTTCAGCTCATCCGGTTGCTGAATTAAGTTCCTAGCGTATGGCAGACGATAGATCTCTAATCCCCTCATTAAGCTAGCTACTTCTGGGTCAAAGAGAAGTACGGAAAGGGTCATCCCATTGAGCGGCAGAGCGTTGAGATTAGTGACGGTTAGCTTTGGAAAAATGAGCACGTCCAACTCCTTCCACTGGACGGAATCTGGGACGATCTTTCCATCAACCTCGAAGTGAAGCCCGTAATACTTAGGCAACGCCCCCTGGGCGAGACAAGCAGTATGCGGCGAAGCCGCCCATGTAAAAAATCCGAGACACCAAAGCCACCACGGCATTGACCAATGGCCTTCATGTCGATTGCGCATCTCTCCGCTCCTTCTTTTTGCAGCGACGCACCCTCTTTTCTACCGCCAACTCCAGAGGTGATAAGGACTCCAGCACATTAACCAACCGAATGGGAACCGGACGGCCCAGGTGGGGTGCCGTGGATTGACCCGCCGAGTAGCGCCCTTCCTGTTTACGGTTGCCGTCAATGCAGAGGATTTTACCACAGATTATGGCCTTTGTCACATTAAATGCTCTTATCCTGTGATTAGATTCGCTTATTCTATGGACGCCTGATGGACCTCCGCCATGGATTCAGCCGGGGTTGAGGGGTACTGTCTCAGGACGGTTAGCTTGTTGCCATAGCCGCTGCACCGCAGCTACGCGCAGTCCTCCCGGCTCTCGGTGCGCGCCTCACAGCCCGCCTTAATCGCCCGTTCGATGAACGCGTGCAGAGAAGTCCCCATGCGATGGCGATTCGGGGCGATCGGATGCGGCTGATGTCGGGGCTGGCCTGTTCACAAGCTTCTGCAACCAAACCCATTGTTTCGGTCAGCCGCCCCGAAACTCCTTCCCTCAAGCCGCCCAAACATGTCTCATCGAACCACCCGGCGCACACTGTTCAGCCAGATTCGCCCTTTCTTGTGGCAACTCGACCCATAAATTTGCCGCAAATACCAAGCCCTTCTTCCGCCATCCTGGATGTCCGCCGAGCCACACGGCTCGGCAAGCAGCTTCGCCCGTTGCCTGGCCCGCCGGAGGAGGCGGGCCAGGCAACGGCGCGCTATTTGCTGCTAAACGATGCAAGCTTTCTACCCCGGACGTAGCCCTCGTCATAAGCTTCCTCGTCGACCGTCGGGCCGCCTAGGAAGCCGAGGGAGATCAGCTCGAGGACGTAGTCGCGGCCGGTGTTGTATTCGCCGCGCTTGCCGTCTTCGATGCCCTTGATGAAGTCGCCCAACTTTTTATAGTCGTGGTCAGGCATCGCCTTTTTTCCTTTCGTTGGTTTCTTGAGCGTTGCGCTCACTTGAGTAAACGAAGGCCGCCTCCGGAATCTTATATCGGGGTGCCTCCGGTGTCATCAAATTCATCCTTGGCTCGCCCGTCTGTCTGCTCCCAGGCAGTGGCGCCGACCAGTTCCGGAACGCACCGGCTGATCCCGTCGTCTCCCCAGCCGCCGTAACGGCACAGCGGGCATTGCTCCCGGCGTCTGCTATCCCTCACCTCCAAATACGGCAGCCCGTTCGCCTCAAACTCCACCCTGACCCACGCACTCGTGCCCCGCCGCCCGGCCGCCAGCTCCTCCAGCAAGCGCAACCCCAAGCCGACTGCCACCGTGTTCAGTGAGCGCAGGCTGCCGGCTCGGTGCCGCCGCCAATCCAAGCCAGAGGTCTCCTCTGGGGCCGCTATTAAGCGGGACATGGCAACCCCCGGCTCGTTCAGGCCACCCACGCAGAGCAGGCACTCATCGGGCATCACCAGCCGGATGTCTGCCCCCATATGACGCCGCCCCGATTCTTCCAAGACCGCCGTACCTACGTCCAGCAACGGTTTCAGGTATAGCCGGGCAAGGACCGCTACGGCCGCCCGCGCCGTTTCGTTGTCCACGCACGAGATCAGCACATCAGCCCGCTTGGCGGCCTCCAGCGCTTTAAGCGAACTCACCGGCTCCGCGAGAGGCGCCACGCTCAGCCGGGATCCCGCATCGCATCCCAACCGGTATGCCATGCGTTCGAGCTCTTCGGCCGCGGCATACACCTTGAAATCGCCAATCTGTTGGGGTCGCATCAGATCCATCTCGCCCAGGTTATGCGCCTCCAGCCGATCCGGATCTACCAGCGTCAGGTTGCGAATCCCAATGCGCGCTAGCGATGCAGCCATGAGGGAGCCGGTCCGCCCGCAGCCGATCTGGACGACATGCAAGCTGGCGAGGCGCCGCCATGCCCTCTCGCCCAGCGCCCCCAGGCTGCGCGACCACACTGCGCGCTCGGCTTCCGTCGCCGGCAGCGACCAAGGCACGATCCCGGGCGAAGCTGCCAGCGGGATCTCGGGCAGACCTTTCATCAGAATCCGCACGCTGCTTAGCGGGCTAGCTCCGTGGGGTCCAAGCGCCAGGCCCGCCACCCGTCCCGCGGCCGCGCCCACGCCCACAGCCAGCGCCGCAGCGACGTCCGCGCCCAGTTGCTCCAGGCCCAGAGAGCGCAAACGGGCTGCGAGCTCGCCCGGCCGCGTCGCGGCAATGACTACCACTCTTCGTGGTGGAACAGACTGTGCGGAATGGCCCTCTTGCGTCACCAACAATTCGGCGGTGTGGCCGGGCTGGCTCCGCCCGGCTGGGCAAAACTGCGGGGCCGATGGATCGCGCTCCAGCCGCTTCAGCAGGGCCGTCCACGCTGCCCGCGCGAACACCAGCCGGCGGCCTCCGAGTACCGGATGAGATGGAGCGGTCGCGTGAGCTTCAATCGAAGCCATAGACCCGAATCCTTGCCGCCGGCTTGCTCGCTGGCGCGGCCTGCCTGGACTGCTCGGATTCTTCCGATCGCGCGAGCTTTTTCTCTCCGGCCTCGAGCTCGGCGCTGAAAACTTCCTCGAGGGTCTCTGCACAACCCAGTTGGTCAGACAAGACGACCTCTGGCATCACCCGGTGGCTCCTTTGTGGAGGAGATCGTGGGGTTTTACCCCACAGGATGAAACGCAGGCAGGAAGGAAAATCTTACGCGCCGGGGTGGACCAGTTCTTCTACTGTGCGAACCGTGAGCCCATTACCGCCAGAATCCTGGAAAATGCGGAGCCCGCGGCGGTCCCAGTCGACGATGGCGAGAACGTGGGGTCGCCGCAGTGGCTGTTTCCTTACGTCAGCAAGGACGCCTGGATTTCGCGCCGCTCCTTCCCCTAGCTTGCCCAAAGCCTTGGCAGCTTTGTCGCGCTCAATCTCCGTCTCGTCCTTTAAGGCCTTGAGTAAGGCAGGAATCACTCGGTGATCCTGGGTAGCTGCTTCCTCCAGTCTGCCCAAAGCCTCGGCAGCCGCCCCGCGCACACTCCAATGCGTGTTCTCGAGGGCTTCGAGCAGCGCCGAAATTACTTGGCGATCCTGGGCCGCTACTTCCCCTAGCTTGCCCAAAGCCTCGGCAGCTTCGTCGCGAACATACTCGTCCTCCTCGTCCTTACCTTTCAATGTGGCGAGGAGCGCTGGAATCACCTGGAGATGCTGGGCCGCTGCTTGCTTGAGCTCGCCGAGAGCCCAGGCGGCCGCCATGCGCACATACGCTCGCTCGTCCTGTAGCATCACGACCAGTGCGGGAATCACTCGAGGATCGTGGGTTGCGACTTTCCCGAGCCTGCCCAGAGCGAAGGCAGCATGCCCGCGCACATGCCAATCAGTATCCTTAAGGGCTTCAAGCAGCGCCGGAATCACGCGACGATCCTGTGCCGCCGCTTCCCCGAGCCCGCCCAGAGCCCAAGCGGCCGCCATGCGCACTATCTCGTGCCCGTTCTTCCGGGCTTCAAGCAGCGCCGAAATCACGCGACGATCCTGTGCCGCCGCTTCCCCGAGCCCGCCCAGAGCCCCGGCAGCCGCCCCGCACACATCCTCGCCATCGTCCTTCAGCATCTCGAGCAGTGCGGGAATCAATCGAGGCCCCTGGGCTGCGGCTGTCGCGAACTTCCCCAGAGCATGAGAAACCGCACAGAGCACATTCTCGCGCTCGTCCTTTGGCATCTCTAGCAGTGCGGGAATCACTCGAGGATCCTGGGCTGCGGCTTCCCTGAGCTCGCCCAGAGCCTCGGCAGCCGCCCTGCACACATCCTCACTATCGTCGTTGAGCATCTCGAGCAGTGCGGGAATCACTCGAGGATCCTGGGCTGCGGCTTCCCCGAGCTCGCCCAGAGCCTCGGCAGCCGCCCGGCGCACACGCCAATCCGTGTCATTCCTGGCTTCGAGCAGCGCGGGAATCACCTGCGCCCCTGCTTGCATGAGCAACCTCATAGTCGCGGCAGCCACGTAGCGCACAAACCCACGATCGTCTTTCAGGGCTTCAAGCAGCGCCGGAATCACTCGGCAATCCTGGGCCGCTGCCTCCCCGAGCAGGCCAAGAGCGAGGGCAGCTTGCACGCACACATCCTGATCCTCGTCCTTCAAAGCTTCGAGCAGTCCTGCAATCACTCGAGGGTCCCGGGCCGCTGCCTCTGGGAGTGTGCTCAGAGTGTGGGCGGCCCATGAGCGCGCGATCTCGTCCTCATCCTTCAGAACCGCGAGCAGCTTCTGTAGGGACGACAGCCCTTCAACCTCCCCGTTTAGCTGGTTCGCCACCATCCACGCCCGCTGAACATGTAATAATTGACGAACTTCCCAGCTTGCACTGACACACAGATCCCACACCTGCCGAGTGATTTGATTGGCCATAACCTTGTCCCGAATTCCCGCCGGTACCTCAGACAGGCACACGGCCGCCAGCGCCAGCCGGTGGCGCAAAATGTCGTCGCGGCCCTTGAGCAACTGCGTGACTAGGCGGTTCGCCTCCCGGCCCAACTGCCCTGCAGTAAACACCTGCACATTTTCCCAGCCCGGGTCCCAGGCCACGCGGTCTACGAACTTCCACCAACGCTCTTGGTCCATGCCCTCGAGCTTTTTGACCAGCTCAGCCGCCGCCAGGTACTCCAAAATCGAGCGGTGCGGAAAGATATAAGCTAGGTACCCACCGTGCTCGAAGGCGGCCAGCAGGCGCTTCTCCCGCGACAGCTCCTCGATGATCGCATCAGCCTGCTGCGCCGGGGCAAGAGTTGCCACCTCCTTCACCATCAACCCTTTGGGCAAAGGCCTGTGGTCGCTCTTCGTAATCCAACCGCGTAGCCGCTCGTGTGTGAGCGCTCGCCTGCCCTGGCTCTGCTCGAACCACTGCCAGGCAATCTCGCGCACCAGCGGCAGCAGTGCTTCGGCCCGAGATAAGTCCTGCGTCCCCTGCCGGTCCACTGCTAACAGATCGCGCACGATGCGGTCGTAAAGCTGGCTGCGGCTCATCTCGGCGGTGACAGAATGACGCTCCGCCACCCAGCACACAAACGTCACCAGCAGCGGGTTCTGCGCCATCTGCTCCAGCGCAGCCGACGTCCCGATCTGCTGGAGCAAGCTGGCAGCTCTGTTCGCATCGTCCCGATACCAGCGTCCGATCAGCTCCCGCCATTGCTTGCCGGTCAGCGGCGCCAGCCGGTATTCGACCCGGCGAAACGGCAACCCGCCTCGATAGGCATACGGCCGCGAGGTCAGCACCACCCGGCATTCTCCACGAGCGAGCACTTGCCACAGCTCTTGCAGTTGCGCCGGGTCGGCAACCTCGTCCAATCCGTCCAGAAACAGCCAGCAACGACTCTGCTTCCACTGTCCGGCCACGTAGCTGGCGGTTTGCCGATCAACCCCTTTATCCGCTAGTAGCTGCTCCAGCCCCCGCTCCAGTTCCTGCTCGCTGGATAACCCAGCCAGCTCCTGGCAGCGCACTACCACCGGCAGCTCCACCCGGTCGAAGCTTTCCCGCTGTTCTATCAGGGCCGCCTTCGCCTCCAGCGCCAGAGCCCGCGCCGTCATGCGCACCAGTTGCGTCTTGCCCTGTCCGGGCGGCCCCAGCACCACCGCCGCACGATCCGTGTCCGCCAGCCTCCGCCGCGCTTGCTCCCACGACCGCCGCTCTTCGCTCTGCTCCACCTCGAACCCGTACGGGTATTGCTCGCCCACCTCCAGCACCGTGTCCGGCAGATAACGAGGCCCTGAAGACTCCTCTGCAGCGGGAGCCGTCTCCGCCCCCGGCCGGCGCACCTTCGCCCGGCGCACCCCCACCAGCACGTCCGGCTCCACATAAAGCTCGCTCGGCTTGCGCCCCGCCAGATACGGCGGCGCGGCGGCATCGGCTTGCCCGGCTACCTGCTCAAAGTAGGCGATCAGCCATCGCGGCAGATCGGACGCAAAGCGACAGGCCTCTGCGACGTTGGGCTTCGACTGGATCTGAAGACCCGAGCTAACGAGCGATTCCTGCGCCGCTTGATCGAGGGTCGTGCCCGGCGCCACTACCGCTCGCTTCAGGCCGGCCCGCGCGGCTGCTTGCAGCTTGGCTTGCTCGTCGCCCACGGCCTGCAGGCAATCCGTAAGCGTCAGCCCCGATACAATCACGCACCCGGCATCATAGGGATCGCCTTGGGCGAGCAACCGAAATCCCACGGCCGCTGCCCCTCCGGCCGAGTTCCCCCGCAAGGGGATCCGGCCTAATTGCTCAGGCTGGCGAAAGGCAAAGCGCCAGACGACGGCGCCTCCCGCTGCAAGATGCGCCTGCTCCAGGGTTTCCAGAAAGCTCGGCTCGATGGGCCACAGAGCCATCTCCGGGTGCTCGACCAGCACCCTGGGCTGATCCGCCAGCCACTCCAGATGCAAGTCGCCCAAGTGGCCCTGCCCGTTGACCACGCAGGCCACCGGTACTTGCAATCGGCGCTCTCCGTGGTCACAGCCCAGCCAGTACAGGCTCCACCGCCGCGCCGCGGTGACTTTCCACCCTGCCTCTGCCAGGCGCGCATAGATCTGCTCGAGCAAATCCCTCGCCGAGGGCGGGTTCGTCCAGCTCAGGCCTTCGGCGAGCGAGCTTGGCAGACTGTCTTCAGCTCCACCGCCCAATAGCTTGGCCGCTCTCTGCGCCCACTTCTCGGCGCCCGCTACGCTTTCTCTTGTCAGCGGACTCTGCCGGGCATAGGCCGAGGCCAGCGTCGTGGCCACCAGCGCGCAGGCGTTGCGGTGCAGCCGGTCTGCGTCAATGTCGTTTTGCTTCAGCTCCGCCCAGTATCTCTGGATCGCTTGGCTGGCACCGGAGCTTTGGAGTTGCTCGTAGCAGGTTTCCAGCTTGGAGATGAGCCCGGCATCGGGCTCAGCGGCTTTTATGGCCTCCCGCAAGGCCCGCGGCAGCAAGGCATAACCCCCGGCTAGGATCTGCCAGAGGAGATACTCCCCTTGATCTAGCTTCGAGAGCGTCTGCTGCAACTCCCCGATGAGCATCTCTCCCTCTGCCATGGGTGCTAAATCAATGCCGCGACCAGCACCCAGTCCGCGCCCAGCCGGGCAGCCGCCTCCTCGAACTTGCCGAACGAGCTTGAGGCCTCCCAACCGTACTCGGTCTTTTGTAGCGCCAACTCTTGCTCGAGCGTGGCCGTCTCGCCGGCCAGAGTAACCCGGGCCCTGCATCCCGGTTCGGTAACGCGCGGCGCTTCGACGTGGACCTTCAACTCATGCTCCGGGGGATCCGTTTCCACCAGCGTGACGATCAGCTGGCCGTCCTCGGAAGCCTGGCGCAAGTAAAATGGCTTGCGGAGCTTGGCAAATGTGGCTGCCTCGGTCACCACCGGCGCCGCCACACCTTGAGAATAAGCCACAGCCAGACCCCGGACCTCACCCAACAGTTGCCCCAGGCTAGCGAGAACGCGAACCAGCAGTCCACACCGCAGACAGCCATCGTGCTCCAAGTGAAACTCCATCGCCGCGCGGTAAGGGTACCGTCCCGTGGCGTAATCCACCAGATCTTCGATGGGCGGATGGTCCTCGCGCCAGAACAATCCCAGCATGCGCTGGCAATAGCTGGTGCAGCCTGCTACGTGTGCCCGCTCCGCATCGGTCCACCCTTCGATGGCCCACGGGGCAAAACGCGGCAGAGGCAGGCACGCGTCGGTCTGCGCGGGATGCCGATCCGGGGCGTTTTGCACCTCGCGCTCCCAGAGTAGGCTCAAGGCTTCCGCCAGCGTGATCTCATCTTTACTCATACTCGGTCCCTTTCTTTTGACGTCGTTGTGTCTGTTGCCATGTGTTTAAACGGATTTTCGTTCCAGAGCTTAACATTGAAATGAACTCGTCCAGCCTATCTGCGTTGGCAGTTTCCAAAGCCTCAGGATCTATTTCTTGTCGGGATGTGTATCCGTGGCTGCACAAACATGGCCTTAGATCTTTGATGGCATTGTGCAGCAACTGATACACCGCATTGGGCTCTCTATTCATGATGACCCCGGCTTCCACAGCAGTGAACCGCAGTTGGTATACCAAGATCACGGCGTCGCGGCGGTCATCCGTGAGTTGGACAAGGCAACCCAGCAGAACGTCCAGAAGTTCGTTGGCTATGGCAAGCTTCTCCGGGCCGGGGCCAGAATCCTCCACCGACCCCCTGCCGGACGAACGTAGTCCTTTACCGCTCTCTTCCCTTTCATCCCCGGCTAGCGGCTTCGTAGGCTGCTTCCTGCGGATGGCGTCATACAATACGTTAGTCGCAACGCTGAAAAGCCAGTTGCGGAAAGAGCCGCTCCCCGGCTGGAACCTAGCCTGGTTTCTGCCTTTCGTATAAATAATTTTTATTAAGGTTTCCTGCGCGAGATCTTCTGCTTCTGTCGCGTCGCCGCAACTACTTGTAAAAAATGCATAAAGTTGACGCCGGTATCGCGCCTGCAACTCATCTAACGCTGCATCGTCGCACGCGTAATACCGCTGGACCAGATCCTCATCGGATGGTTGGGTGTTCACCGCCATGGAATGCGAGCCTTTCAAGGCAAGTTTACGACGCTTCAACAAGCAGCTCAACAGCCGGCCATTTGAGGCTCGCGGGGTCAGAGCCGTCGTATAAAGTGTCGGCGCTCGGCTATCCGTTCCTCGCATTCCTTCGCCGTCACCATCCAACGGGCCCGGTTCCGCTCGCTGAGCTCACGGGCGCGGCCCGGCGGAACGGGCCTCTCGAGCTTTTGCGTCACAATACTCGAGGGGCGCGTCGGGCTGTGGTTGAGATGAAGTCGCAGGTAGCCTTCAAAATTGGGCAGATCCATCAGGTCCTGGGGTGTCAGATAGGGCGCAAACACCGGCGCCAGCAACTCCGCATCCTCGACCCCCACCCGGAAGCAGGCTACGGTCCCCACATTGCCCAGCACGGCTGACAGCAAGTTGGTCGAGCCGCCGCCCGCGAGCTGTTTGGCGTATTGCGTGGCCAGCACCAATCCCAACTCATACTTGCGGGCCTCCGAGAGCAGATGCGCGAAGTTGGGATCGCTCGCCAGTGAGCCGATTTCGTCGACATACAGAAAAAACGGTCTGCGGCCGCCGTGCGGGATCGCGGCCCGCGCCATCACCACGCAGCGAAACCGGCTCAACAGCATCCCCATGAGCATGTCCGTGGCTTGCGCTCCGAATCGCCCGCGGCCGAGCTTCAAGATCAGCACTTTCTGTTGGTCCAGTATTTGACAGAAATCCAGTTTCATCTCCCCGTGACCCACAATGCGGCGGAGCAGGTCGTCTTGCAGGAAGCGCGTAAACTTGCCGGTGATGTAGGGCGCGAGATTGGGGAGACTCCATTGGTCAGAGTGGCTTACGGCCTCGGCCTCTTCGACAAAATCGGCCAGTTGCGGGTCGCGGATCCGCCGTACCAGGTACTGGCGGAAATCCCTGTTCTGGAAAAACAGCGGCAGCTCCAACAGCGTGAAGACGGGCTTGGCATCGGGGTCATCGCCCATCAACAGCCGCAGTGCGCCCCGAAAATAGCGCTCGAAGATGGGGCCCCCCATTTTCTGAAGATCATAGATGCGGTCAAAGGCGTTATAGAGGTCGTCCACGACGAGGTCTCTCTCTTGGATCGTTCGCCAGCGTAAGAAGTTCAGTGGCAGGCACGAGTCGTGGTCGGCCAAATCTATAAGGATCAGGTCTTCCTCCCTTTGCCTCGGAAAACGATCGAGCAGCGCGTCGGCCAGCTCGCCGTGAGGATCAATCAGGCAAACCCCGTGCCCCGCATCGAGGTCACGCTGAATTAGCTCGTGGAGATGGGTAGACTTCCCGGTTCCCGTCATTCCCAGGATGATTTCGTGCTTGAATCGGTGGTGCAAGGAAACCCGAATGGGGCGGTCAACGCCCCGGTGCCGGTTAATTGCCAGCAGGAAGCCCGGCGCCGTGCTTGCTGGCCTTGGCAAGTCCGACGGCAACGTCCGGCTTCTGCGCACGGGCAGTCCGAAGTCCTCACGGCCGGCGATCAAGGGCAGACGGAAGGCGCAAGCGGCCTCGGTTAGCGCGAAAGGTTCGGTATGCGGCAAAAAGAACGGTTCGCGAGCGCGCCGCACACAGCAAGGAGAGACGGAGAAACCGCCTGCAAGCAGTTCGCTGTCGGGACCGCGGGCAGGACCGGGCGAAATACATTGCCCAACGCTCGAGGCCAGCATCGGATCCACTTCCCCTGGCGCCAATAGCAGCACTGCCATGCCGACCACCCGATGGTTCAGTTCAGCGAGGCGCACCAAGCTGAGGCGGCGGAGTTGGTCGGCTTGGGCGGCAAAGATTACCTGGTCGCTTGCAGCCCCGGCCAAGAACTGTTCGCAGCTTTTCAGGGTCGTCCGCAACTGCTCCAGGTGGGGCTCGGCCTTGACCGGGGTTACCATCCGCACAACAAGCCACTGGGGAGTGGGCCAACCGAGCAGCATTGCCAGCAGCGAATTCCAGTCATCGCCACTGGGCGTCCATGGGAACAAATGTTCCACGACCAGCGGCGCCGAGCCGGGTCGAGACTGGGGATGGAAACCAATTGGTTCCGAGTCACAACGGAAGGGTTCACCCAGCGTTAGCCGCGCCCTCCTGCGCTCCAGGCTGACTGCCGCATAGGGCGCGAAAGGGCGGAACATCGTCCGGAACTCGGCGCCGTCGGCAAGTGGGGTGAACCAAGCTTCCTGCCAGTGCGTTGCGAGCGCAGCTTGCAGGCCGATGTAGTGCGAGAGGCAAGTGCTTACCGCTGCATCCTGCGCCGCCGCTTCGACAGTGAGCCTGAGGGCGATCGCGATTTTGCCGGAGCGCTCGGCTTCCAGGGACGGCCAACTTGCCAGGTGGATCTCAACCGACACCGGCCCTTCCAGGGCTGCGATTAGCTCCGCCAGACGCGCGCTGCGCTGGTGAACGTCCGCCAACAGGCGCATGCGCGCGGCGACATTGTCTCCCTCGAGGCGCTGGGAGAGCAGTTCAGTTAGCCGGAAACCGACCGCGGCGCGCCATTGGTTACAGGATGGCTCAATATGTACGTATGGGATCTGCAACATTGCGGGCTATGTTCTCCCGTCAGGCATGCCCACCTTGGGGCATGGTTCCGCTTGCTTGGCAGCGTCACGGGTTTGCGCCAGAATCTGCGGGGGCAGGCGGAGTAGGCGGCGCACCGAGTCCCGCGAAAGCATCGGATAGGCCACGCAAAGTTGCTCAAAGAGTTCGGGCAAGCCTGGAACCTCAATGACCGAGCCGGGTTCGGATTCGCTTCGTTCTTGCCGCCATTCCCATGCAGCCATCGTTACCTCCGAAAACAGCAACTCATCGGATTAAACGGTGTGGGCGGCCGATCTCTTACAGCGGGTACGCGCGGCATAAGGCGCTGTAAGGTCCGTTGGGGCCGAGCCGTATTCACTGATGAGTCCTTTGGACTCCATTAAGGAGGCTACATGTACAGGAAGGATTTCGAATTTGATGTTCTTCAGCAATGGGTCAACCGTGGGGAGGGGCTGCTACCCTTTGCTTGGGTGGAAGTGGTCGAGAACAAGAGTGGCGTCGGCATCGATCCGATTTGGGAGCTTCTACACCGCGGTTGCCCCGGTCCTTACAGAAGCGGAATAGAGGATCTTTACCGCACCTCATCGAAGTAGCGGGCCCCCGATCTCGGGTCCGCTCTCTGGGGCGGGCCCGGGATCGGGTCTTGGGTTTGAGCGCCAACTTAAGGAGAAGAGCGAAATGCCGCCGATAATGCCTTCTGATTGCGTCTCGCAGACATACCCGACAGTGTCGCCAGTCGGGCTCGCTTGCCGGGGCTTGTCCCTGGCCCCGCTGTGCCGCACCGATTTGGAACTCCTGCATCAGTGGGAGGCCGATCCTTCCTCATTACACCTGTGGACGATGCGTAAAGACATCCTCTCGCAAGAGGAGTTTGTTCAGGCTCTTACAGCGCGCCTGCGCAGCTACTTTCACCTGTTTTTTATGATTCTCCACTCCGGCCGGCGGGTGGGCTTCATCTACTCGTACGAGGCCAATCTGCTGGATGGCTACGCCTTTGTCACCGCATTCGTGGAGCCGGGCAGCCGCAGCAAAGGAATCGCGGCGCGCGCCGCGCTACTGTTTGTTCACCATTTGTTCACTTATTATCCGTTCCACAAGCTGTATTGCGACGTGTTCGAGTACAACCGGCCCAGTCTTGATGCATTGCTGGGAGCCGGGCTTCGCATCGAGGGCAAATTCTGTAGGCACCGCTTCCTCAACGGGCGGCACTGGACGGTCTACCGTCTCGCGCTCTATCGGGACGAATTCTACCGGCGGTTCTCGCCTGCACTCGCCCGCATGGCGTCGTGACAGCCCCGGCAGCACCCAGCAGGGGCTTCCAGCGGAGGTGTCCAAGAGAAGTGGACCCCGTTTTTTGGACAGTCGGGATCAGTGGGTTGGCGGCATGGAGAATGGAGAGAAGCCATGCCGAGAACGCGAAAGTCGTACCCGCCGAGTCTGAAGGCGAAGGTGGCCGTGGAGGCGATCCGGGGCGTGCGGACGGCCGCGGAGATCGCCAAGGTCTATGAAGTGCCCCCGAATCTGGTGGCCGTGTGGAAGAAGCAGGCTCTGGAGCAGTTGCCGTCGATCTTCGCCGGCGCCGGGGCGGCGCGGCCGGATTCCGATCCGGAGAAGGACGCGCTGTACCAGGAGATTGGAAAGCTGAAAGTGGAGCTGTGAGGTGGCCCCCAAAGTTTGGACAGTTTCTGCTCGATTCTTAATGCTACTGGGTCATAAACGTCTTGCCCCGCAAGAAGGGCAGCAGGGAAGCTGCCTGGCGATGGCCTTGGCCAGCCGCTGGCGCAGGCTCGCGATCGAGAATGGCTCAACGCACTGTCCCGGTTTTCTCGCTCCCCCGCGGCCGGTTTCCTTCCGGCTGCGGCGGCAGGGTGAGATCGAGCTGGTTGGCACGCGCCGAGGCCGAAATTCGGCTCCGCTCGGTCACGAGAAACTCATCAGCCGCCACGCCGATTGTCGCGTGGTGGTGAAAGCCCCGCCACGAGCGGCCCTCGAAAGCCGCGAGCTCCTGCGTCAACTCCGGATCGTCTCGCTCGAGGATCCAGCGGTGGTTGGCCAGTTCGACCCGCTTGTTGAGCGGTGTCTCCGCCGGCAGGTTCGACAGCCAGGACTCATGTCGGCTCCGCCGCTCGGGCGCGGCCACGGAAGCCAGCAGCCATTGCTCGGCGTGCGGCTCGCTGCGCCATGAGTCCGATGTCGGCCTTCCTTCGGGATGTCCACTGATTCAGGCCGCGACGAAGCCACGGCCAATGTGACGGGCAAGACCCGTCGGCGCACCCTGGCGACCAAGGCTTCATCCCCCCTGAGCGCTTGACAGTCTGAAACGCCCGTCGTGGTTCGCGTCGTTCTCGGAATCCTTGCCATGCACCGAGACCGCGTCTTATCCAAGCGGTCGGCGCCTTGTTCATTCGCGCGCCCCCAGACTACCGCCAAAGGCCTTGGCGGGCTCGTAGGAGGTCCGGCAGCCCGTCCGGGCACCTCGCCCACCCCATCGCCTGCGTGCGCTCTCGGGCCATTCTTTCCGTAGGAAACGAGCTTCTCGTCACCGTCTGGCTCCCCGTCGCCCACCGACCAGCCCGCCTCGGTCCCGAGCGGTTCATCGCGGTCGGCCGCTGGCCTTGCGACCCCAACATGGTTGCCAAGGCCCTCCTCAAGAGTCTTCTGGCCAGAATCTCGGCACAAGCCCAACACCGTGGCTGAAGGCCCCCAAACCGCCACGACGGGCTTTGGTACCGCTCGCAGTCAAAGCCGTGTCCCCGGCCGATTCCCACAGGAGCGGTCTGCGCTCGAACGGCCCGGCGCGGGTGCCTCTGTCACGACGACCGGCAGGCCATGCCTGCGCCACTGGCGTTGTGGCCCGTGCCGTGATCCGCTCCCTGTCGCAGCCCTTGTGCGCCCACCGTGCCAACTCGGCGCCGCACGTTGCGGCCTCCTCAATGCACAGATCGGCTCACCACGGCGGCTCAAGCCTCAGGGGGGCAGCATCCGGAATGGCGGCTGCTTGAAGGGCAGATAGGTGGGCCTAAGTACTGTATACAGTATACGGTATACTACGCCCGCTTCCGTCAAACAGAAGCCCCTGAAGCCTGGCAGGTTTTGTTTGACGGGTCTCGCTCTTATGCGCTCTTATACGCTCCTATAGCAACGACCTGTTTGGTGGGAAACGGCCCTGTATCGCCTCCGAATTGCCGGATCGGATTGCTGAGGTATCGTTAGCGCCATGCGAGGGGGGGCCGAGGGCGGGGATATGGAGGGCCTCGCGGGAGACCAGCATTTTCCCCCGCACAGGGAAACTCGTCCGCCTGCATCCATGCATCGAGGCTCCCGGGCCGAGTCTGCCTCCAGCGGCTCGGGGAGCGGAGTCGTCCGTAGATTTCATGAGTCTGACTGGACTCGTTAAGTGTCTGCAGTCGTGCAGGTCAGCAGAAGAGTTCGAGAGCGGCAGCTTGACGCTGGCCGGGCCGGAGGACGAGTGCAGCCCGAGTGCAGCATCGGGGGAAGGGGTCTTATCCCATTGATGGACGATGACTTAACCCAGAAATTCGCCGTCTGCCGTGTGCAGCATGAATAGTAGTGTGGAATTCAAGCGAGCGCGCCCGGATTTCTACATCTATTAGGCTGCACACGGCACTCGGCAGAAACTGTCGATAAGTCACTGGCTATCAGTTACTTGCCTTGGAATTTCGAGTGCAGCATCGACGCTGCACTCGCCCCATTTGGCAAAAGGGGATTCCCCTCCAGAGGCACAGCGTGTCAGCCGCTTTGTTCCGTTTTCGGAACAGCGAGCCCGACGCCTGGGTATTTGCCCAAGGCGGCGCCCGCCCGGCTGAGCTGCCCGACAGGCGCGCACTGCCGATTTCCCAGGTGCGGCGGGTGGCGCCTGTGCTGGCTGCCAAGGGCGCGCAGGCTCATGCCGGCGTGTCCTGCCTCAAGTGACTCAAGGAGGCGGCCCGATCCGATGGCGGCGGCCGCCGACGCTCAATGCCGAACACAGTCTCCAGCACGCGCTTCCCGGTGGGCGTGGCTGCTTGCGGCCGTGCGAGGCCATCCGGATTTTGCAGTTGGCCCTCAGTCAGCAGGGAAGCTTGGTGTCAACGGCCGCCTCCAGAGCACCGGCAGCGATTCTTGCCCGGTTAGCAGCTCGCGGGCGCAGATCGGCGTGTCGAAATCTCGAAATGAGAATTCATCGCTGGTTTGGTGGCACCCAGGCGCAGATCGCCGTGTCGGCACGGCAGGCCATCACAGGCGGACGAATTCCGCCAGATACCGCCGCAGTTTGCGGTTGGCTTCCGGATCCTGGAAGCAGTGTTGCGCCAGAAGTCCGGCATCATCGGGGTCGTCCGGGTCGTCGACGAGGTAGGCTCCGTTTTTGAAGTAGCCGAGGTCTGCCATCAGGTCCTGGAGCGCGGCAAAGATCTTCAGCTCGAAGAGCCAGCCGGAGGTGCGCCAGTCGTGATTGAAGATCCGGCAGGCCTCCACCAGATGCGGCCAGCCGGCGGCTTCGTCGGCTGCGGCCAGCGCCTTGTCGACCTCAATCAGGACGGCCTGCATGAGGGGCAACTCGTCGCACCAGCACACCTCCGCCTCCAGGGCGCCGCGAAAGATCTCTTCCGCTGTCATCGGATCATCGCTCCGGGCCCATTCGCGCCGGCACAGGTAGATGCCGTAGCATTCGGGCAGGATGTCATGGCGGAGTTGCGAGGCCAGAATACGCCAGTTGGGGCAGGCCGAGTACAGGCCGGCGAAGGCGGCGCAGGGCAACGGAGCGGTGGTCGAGTAGTAGAGGAAGCGCGTTTCCGGCGTAAGCGGCTCATTCCAGAAGGGGCAGAAGTCCCGTTGGTCGTTGCGGCGGAGATCCGCCCAGGCGGCAAAGCTGGTCCAGTCGGTGACAGGATCGGACATGACGATTCTCCTCAAGTTAGGCTGGTACAGGTTCTTCGCGACATTGCGACGGCCACCGGGTTAGTGGTGAGACCCGGAGCCTGGAGTGCAGGAGACGCCCGGGGCCGTTCCCTCTGTGGACTGATGCGAGCCGGATTTTGGGGTGCGCCGAACGGAGGCATCTCATGCTGGGGCCAGTGTACTGGGGTTGCTGGCTCAGCAGGTGAGCCTGGGGTCGTAGTAAGATGCCCGTTCGGACGGTGAAAACACTCATGGCGCCGACAATTTTTGACCTCTGCCAGCCGAGGCCGGACGTATTGAGCGGAGCCACGCGCGACGAGCAGTTCATGGCGGACCTGTCGCAGGTGGTCAACGGCACGGCCCTGCCGGACTATCTCGACCCCGCCCTCTTTTTCCGCAACACCTATCCGACGCGCGGCTTGCGGGAGCTGATGAAAGCCGTCTGTCTGCGCCTCTCCGGCAAAGGCGGTGAAGTGTCGCCGATCATCCGCCTGGGAACGCAGTACGGCGGCGGTAAGACGCATGGCCTGATTGCCATCACGCACGCGGCGCGCGGCATGAGAGGCGTCGCCAACGTGAGCGATTTCGTCGACCCGGCGCTGCTTCCCACCGGCGACGTACGCATCGCCGCGCTGGACGGGGAAAACACCGATCCTGCCAACGGCCGCCAGCTGGAGCCTGGCCTGAAGGCCTACAGCCTCTGGGGCGAGCTGGCCTATCAACTTGGCGGAGCCGCCGCCTATGAGCGAGTGCGCGCATCCGACGAGAAACACATCGCCCCTGGCGCGGAAATCCTGCGTGAACTGTTCGGCCATCAGCCTACGCTGATCATGCTCGATGAGATCTCGGTCTACCTGCGCAAGGTCGAGCGCGCATTTCCCGATGCCAGCCGCCAGTTCACGGCGTTCGTCCACGCGCTGTTCAAAGCTGTCGCTTCCACGCCGCAGGTGGCGCTGGTCTATACGCTCGCCATCGGCAAAGACGACAAGGCGCAGGATGCCTACAAGGAAGAGAACGAACGCGCCGCTGCCGCGCTGGCTGAAGCCGAAAGCGTCGCCGTCCGCTCCTCCACCGCGCTGAACCCCACCGCCGAAGATGAAACCGCGGATGTCCTGCGGGTGCGGCTATTCGAAACCGTGGACCGGACGAAGGCCGGCGAAGTCATCGACGCCTACGCGCACCTCTGGGCGAATAACAAGGATTCCCTCCCAGCCGAAGCAGCGTCGCCGGGACTGAAAGAGCAGTTCGCCCGCACCTACCCGCTGCATCCCAAGCTGCTCGAAATGCTCACGGAGAAGACGGCATCGCTTTCCACCTTCCAGCGCACCCGCGGGATGCTCCGGCTGTTGGCTCGCACGGTCCATCTGCTCTGGCGCAACCAGCCGCCGGACGCCTACGCGATCCACATCCATCACATGGATCCAGGCTTTGAGCCCATCCGCACCGAAATCCACGAAAAGATCGGCATGCGCCAGTATGCGGCAGCGATCAAGGCCGACGTGGCGGCGGTGCCCGGCGACGAACCTGCCCTGGCCCAGCGCCTGGATGCACAGAAATTCCCGGGACTTCCGCCCGTCACCTCCTACGTTGCGCGCACCATCTTCTGGCACACGCTGGCCTTTGGCGACGCCGCCCGCGGAGTTTCCCCGGAACAGCTCCGCCTGGCGGTCTGCTCGCCGGCGCTCGAACCGGCCTTCGTCGAGCGAGCCCGGACGGCCTTCCAGGCGGAAGCGCTTTATCTGGATGACCGGCCAGGCGCGCCGCTGCGTTTCATGGCCGAGGCCAACCTGAACCAGGTGATCGGCCGCTACATGCGGGATGTCGACTCGGGCGAGGTCCGCGCCTACCTGCGCGACCGCATCGAGAAGCTATTCAGCCTGCCGCGCGGCGAATTCAACGCCGTTTTGTTTCCCGCAGGCCCCTGGGAGGTGCCTGACGACCTGGCCGACCCGCGCCCGTTGCTCGTGGTTCTGAACTACGAGACCACCGCGATCCCGGCAGACCTGCGCCAACCGCCGCCCGAAATCGAGGATATTTTTCAGTTCAAGGGCGCCGAACGCAACCACCGCGAACTCAAAAACAACCTGGTCTTCGTGGCGGCGGCCGAAAACGGCATCGCCAACATGCAAACGCTCGCCCGCCGCAAGCTGGCGCTGGGCGAACTTCGCAAACCCCCGAACCAGCAGGAGCTGGCCGACTACCAAATCGAGAAGGTCAACGCTGAATACCACGCACTCGACCTGAAGATCTCCCAGGCCATTCTCCAGTGCTACCGGCACATTTTTTATCCTTCGGCCACGCCGATGACAGGGACCACGCTCCCGCTCGGGCACACGATTCTCGAACTGACGAACCCGGACAATCCCGGCAACGGCCAGATGCACGTCGAGCGCGTGCTCTACGAACAGAAGAAGCTGCTCACGGCTCGCGACGCACCGGATTCGCCCGCTTTCGTGGCCAAGGAAACCGGCTTGGCCGGCCGCGGCGAGATGACGCTTCAGCAACTGCGCCTGGAATACCGCAAAGCGCCCAAGCTCTCCATCCTGCTGCACGACACGCCGTTGCTCGAATGCGTCCGCGCGGGCATTCAGCAGGGCCGCTTCCTTTACCGCGAAGGCAATCAGGTCTGGGGGCCGGGCGACCCCAGCCCTGTCATCCAGATCTCCGACAACACCTTCCTCCACACCATGGAGGACGCCAAGGCCAAGCAGCTCTGGCCGCGCGCCGAGCCGCTGCGTCTCAGCTTCCTGGCCAACCCCACCACCATCGGCAAGGGACAATCGGCCGAAATTACCGTGATGGTCTCGGGCGGCGTGCCGCCCTACACCTACACTTCGAGCGACCCGCGCCTGAACGCCACAGCCACCAGCGAAACCCAGCGTTCGGCGAAAGTGAGCCCTGAGGCGACCACTACCTATCAGATTGAAGTCACCGATAGTCGTGGCGCGCGCCAACAGGCCACCGCGATGGTCGCCGTGCGCGAGGGCGGAGTGATCACCCCGGTGGATCTGACGCCCCCGCCGCCGCCCTCGCCGCGGCCTTTGGAGTATACCGCCGAAGGGCCGCTGGCCACTGCGCTCAGCGACCTGTGGGAGAAGGCGCGCAAGGCCAAGTGCGCCACCATTCAGCGGCTGGTGATCCGGATGTTTGACGCCAGCGCCGTGTGGAAGGTGCATCAGGCCATGGCGACGGTTGCCGGCGGCAAGGTCACAGTCAGGCTGGAGGCCGCGCTGGCGGCCGACGGCATCGAGCAACTCCGCGTGGAGTATGCGGGCACGGTGGACAAGGCCAACGCAACGAAGGGTTTTCTCGACACGCAGCTTCGCGCAGCCAACGAGAGCGACTTCACCGCCAGCTACGCGGTCGTCTTTGAGCCGCCCTTGCCGTTGGATGGCGACGCTCCCGAGCGCTTTGCGAAAGAGATTACGCGCTACGGTGGCGGCGAAGCGTTCGTCGAGGCGCAGGCCGGACCCGCCGCCTGAGGGAGTTGCACCGAATGAGAGGATCCGCCGCCATGGCCTACTCGCCCAAACCTGTCTATGAGCTGCGCCTGAAGGTGCAGAGCTCGATGAACTGGAGCCTGTCCATCTACCAGTTGCCTTCGCCGGCAACGCCGCGCCTCAAGCAGCCCGAGCACGTCGGCACGCTTCATGGCGCCGCGCTCCGGCTGGTCGAGATGCGCGTGCTGAAGCGGCTGCTCCGGGAAAAGATCCAGTTGGGCGCGCTGAAGCCGGGCAAGGTGCGCAAGTGGCCGCTCGATGAGGAGACGGCTCTGCACCTGGGCCTGCTGTTCCGCGTGCTGGCTCCGATGAAGAACACGGACCGCATCCGCGAGGTGGCCGAAGGCGTCGAGGCGATGGGCAAGGAAGAAGCCAGCTACTGGATGAGCATGGCCATGCACCGGCCGAATCCGCGCCGGGTGCTGGCGGCGCTGCGCATGCTGCTGACGTCGCATTGAAGGAGAAGGAATGGCCGACCGCCGGTTGATTGAGGAGTGGCTGCCGATTGCGGAGATCGGCATCGAGAGTCTGCGCGAGCGGACGCCAATGACCCCGTTCCCGGCGCCGAACCGGCTCCACGTCTGGTTTGCGCGGCGTCCGCTGGTGGCCAGCCGGGCGGCGATTTTGGGCAGCCTGCTGCCGGCTGATGCGGACCGCAAGAAGTTCCTCTGGACGCTGGGGATACATGGGGATCCTTCTGAAGCAAAGAAAGCGCTCGCCCGTGCAGCAGCTACCGGAGTGCGGGTTGACAACCCGTATGGATACGACCGTGCTTTTGGCTACACGCCGACGGAGGATGACCTGTCGTCGCTCCCGGCGACAAGCGTTCTAGACCCCACAGCCGGCGGTGGGAGTGTTCCGTTTGAAGCTGCGCGTCTTGGCAGGACCACGATCGCCAACGACTTGAACCCCGTTGCATCTCTGCTGCTGCAGGCTACAATCCAACACCCGCTCCGCTTCGGGCCCGCCCTGGAGCGCAGGTTCTCACAATTGGCAGCCAACTTTCGATTGCGAATCCAAGACCCTCTAGCCCAACTGTTCCCTAATAGCCCGGATGGCATAGACGCAACATACCTTTGGGCTCGCACGGTCACCTGTCCCTACTGTGGCGGGCTGGTCCCGCTGTCGCCGAACTGGCGGCTGGATGGCGAGGGGACGGGCGTGCGGCTCATTGCCGAAGGCCGGCGCATCCGCTTCGAGATCGTGCACAAGGCGAGCGAGCACTCTCCCGGCACGGTCAAGGACGGCGTGGGCAAGTGTCCGTTTCCCGATTGCGGGCGCGAGATCGACGGAGACGACATCAAGCGCCAGGCGCAGGCCGGGCGCATGGGCCACCAGCTCTACTGCGTGGTCTACAAGAAGGAAGTCGTCGTTGGAAAACTCAAAAGCGGCAAGCCGAAGACCAAGCTCGTGCGGGGCTTCCGCGCCCCGCGGCCGGAGGACGATGTCGAGGCGCTGGTCGAGCAGCGGCTCGCCGAGAAGATGCCGCTGTGGCAGGCGCGCAACATCGTGCCGGATGAGGAGATCCCCGAGGGCCTGAAGACGATGGAGCCGATGCGATTCGGTGCGCAGAAGTGGGTCGACGTCTTCAACCCCCGCCAGCTTTACGGCCACTGCACCTCGGTCGAAGTCTTCCAGGACATGGTCGAGGAGCTCAAAGCAAAAAACGGCGGTCAACTCTCCGAACTCGACCGCGCCGCCATGGTCTACATCGCGCTGGCGATTGACAAGTGCCTGGATTGGAACAGTCTTGGCTGCACTTGGCACCCAGAGCGGACCGTCGTTGGGCATACATTTCAGCGCCACGACTTTGCGCAGAAGTGGTCCTACGGTGAGATGGCCCCGACGGTTACCGGGATAGGTTATGACTGGGCGCTCCGCCAAGTTGGCAAAGCCCTGGGCGAGTTGATCGAACTCCTCGGCCACACGCCCGAAACTTCCTCGAACGGCCACCTCTTCGCCCGCCCGCCGCGCCGCCAGCCGGAAGTCAAGATCCTGTGCGAGTCCGCCGACGCGCTGTCGCTTCCTGATGCCTCGGTCGACTGCATCGTCATGGACCCGCCCTACTACGACAACGTGATGTATGCCGAGCTGGCGGACTTCTTCTACGTCTGGCTGAAGCGCACCGCCGGGCTGCTGTATCCGGAGCTGTTCACTTCCTATCTGACGGACAAGGACCGGGAAGCGGTCGCCAATCCGGCCAAGTTTCAGGGCCAGAAGGGGGCCAAGCGCCTGGCCCATGTCGATTACCAGCGGCGCATGGCGCGGATCTTCGGCGAGATGCGGCGGGTGCTGAAGCCGGGCGGGATCATGACGGTGATGTTCACGCACAAGGCCAAGGACGCCTGGGACGCGCTCGCCACCGGGTTGATCGAGGCGGGCTTTGTGATCACCGCAAGCTGGCCGGTGCACACCGAGGCCGAAGGGAGCCTGCACATCCGCGAGAAGTCGGCGGCGAAGTCCACCATCTTCCTGGTCTGCCGCCTGCGCGAGGATGCGCCGGCGCGTGGCGAGGAAGTCTTCTGGGAGGAGGTCGAGCCGAAGGTGCGCAACGTGGTGCGGAAGAAGGTGCGCGAGTTTCAGGAGGCCGGGCTGGCGGGCATCGATCTCTATCTGGCCTGTTTCGGGCCAGCGCTCGAGGTCTTCTCGCGCCACTGGCCGCTGATGCGTGGCACGGCGCGGCCAGAGCCCAAAGGCTACGCGGCCGACCTGTTCGGGCCGTGGGACCCGTACCGCGTGACGCCGGAGGACGCGCTCGAAGCCGCGCGGCGCGAGGTGAAACAGTGGCGCCTGGAGCAGTTGGCCACGGTCCAGCGCCAGCATCATCTGGACGCGCTGACCGAATGGTACGTGTTGGCCTGGGACGCCTTCCGCGCGCCCAGGTTCCCGGCCGACGAAGCGCTGAAGCTGGCGCGCGTGGTGGGGCTGGACTTCGACCGGGAGGTGAAGAACGTGGCCTGCGCCGTCTCAGGCGAGGACGTGACGCTGTGGGACAGCAAGGCGCGGGTATGCCAGAACAAGCTCACCACGGGGCCGGATGCGCCCATGCTGGACCGGTTGCACGAAGCGGCCTACACGGTGCGCTGCCAGAATACCGAGGCGGCGCGAAATCGGCTGGAGTCGCTGCGGCTGCTCGATGACCCGACCTTGATGACCGCGCTCGAAGCGCTGCTCAACGTGCTGCCACCTGTCGCCCCGCGCGGCAAGAGGAAGCCCGATCCGACGCTGGAAGGCGCGGCCAGCGATTTTGAGGCGCTCGAAAAGCTGCGGCGGCTGGCGTTTGCCGAGAAAGTGCCCGAGCCGCGGCGGCCGGAGCAGATCGAACTGGAACTCGACGAGGCCGATGCCGCTGTTGACTGAGACGAAGTGGAAATTCCGCTACTCGCATGAAGACGGCGACCTGGTGGAGCTGTTCTACAACCCGGCGCTGGCCTGTGCGGTGGAGTACTGCCGGACGACGGGCTACTTCTCGGCCGATGCGCTGGCTCTGGCGGCGCGGGGCTTGCACGGTCTTTTCGCCAATGAAGGGCGGATGCGGCTGGTGGTGGGCTGCACGCTCGACCCGGACGAGCGTGAGGCGATCGAGACGGGCTATGACCTGCGCCAACAGATGGAGCGGCAGCTTGCCGCAGCCGATCTGACGCCACCCGACGAGCATGCCCGCCAGGGGCTGGAGCTACTGGCCTGGATGGTGGCGCACGGACACCTGGATGTGAAGGTGGCCGTGCCCGTGGACGCCGAAGGCCGGCCTGCGCGGGTACCGGGCATCTATCACGCCAAGTTCGGCATCATCGTCGATGCAGAAGGCAATACGCTGACCTTTTCCGGCAGCATCAACGAAACCGCCGGCGGCTGGAAGAACAACTGCGAGAGCTTTCACGTCCACTGCGCCTGGCTGAGCGAGACCGAGAAGGCGCACGCCGACGAGGAGATTGAGGCGTTTGCCAAACTGTGGGATAACCGTTCGCCGGGCGTGCGGGTGTTCGACTTTCCCGAGGCGGCCCGGAAGAAGCTGCTTGAGTATCTGCCGAAAGACGACCGCCCGGTGACGCCGCCGCTTCTGCGCCGCGAAGAGCCAGCGCCGCCGGCCTATCGCCTGACCGATGATGAGTTCCGGCGCTGCGTATGGACCTTTGTGAAAGCAGCGCCGCAGTTGCCCCACGGGGTCCGCACGGGTGAGGTCACCAGCGCCGTCGTGCCGTGGCCGCACCAGGTCCGCACCTATGTGCGCTTCCTTGAGCAGTGGCCCTGCCGTTTATTGATCGCCGATGAAGTCGGGCTGGGCAAGACGATCACTGCGGGTCTGATCGTGCGGCAGGCGCTGTTGGCGGGCCTGGCCCGGCGGGTGCTGATCCTGACGCCGAAGAGCGTGCAGATTCAATGGCAGAACGAGCTCTATGAAAAGTTCAATCTGAATGTGCCCATCTACGACGGTGCGACGCTGCGCTGGCGGGCGGCCTATGGCTGGACGGGGCCGCTGGAGCGGGATGTCGGACGGGATGAATGGCAACAGCAGCCCGTGGTGCTGGCCTCGAGCTTCCTGATGCGGCGCAAGGATCGCGTGCGGGAACTGCTGGAGGCGGAGCCGTGGGACCTGGTGCTACTGGATGAAGCGCACCATGCCCGGCGGCGCGGCGCCGGAACAGAACAGGAGAAGGGCCCGAATGCGTTGCTCAGCCTGATGCGGGAGTTGGCGCCACGCTGCCAGAGCCTGCTGCTGCTGACCGCCACGCCGATGCAGGTGCACCCGGTCGAGCTGTGGGATCTGATGGACCTGCTTGGGCTGCCGCCGAAGTGGGCGCTTGATCCGCATGCGTTTCTGAAGTACTACGAGGCGATTCATGGCAACCCATCGGCGGAGACGCTGGACTGGCTTGCCGAATGGTTCCGTGACTGTGAGTCCTACTATGGGGCGTTGAGGGATGAAGAGATTGCTGAGCTGACGCCCGGGCTTTCCCCGATCAAGCGGACCAAGGTGGTGCGGGCGTTGCGGGAGCCGGCGCAGGCGCCGCGCCGGATGCTGGATCCGGAGTCGCGGCGGGCGCTGCTCGGCGTGCTGAAGGCCTGTTCGCCGCTGCGGTGGCGCATGGTGCGGCACACGCGCGAACTGCTCCGATCCTATCGCCGGGCGGGCAAGCTGGACCTGCCGATTGCCGAGCGCGAGGTGAGAGACATTGCCGTCGAGATGACGCCGGCCGAAAGCGCGCTGTATGAGCAGGTGGAAGACTATATCTCGGAGACCTATTCCAAGGCGGCATCGGAGAAGCGCACGGCCATCGGATTCGTGATGACGGTCTACCGGCGGCGTCTGGCCTCAAGCTTCGAGGCGCTGAAGCGCACTCTGAACGCGCGCCTGGAAAAGTTGGGTTTGAGCGAGGAGGACGTTTCGCTCGACGAGGCGGCCGATGAGGTGATGGCCCCCGAGGAAGCGGCCGAGCTGGCGGCATCTGCCGCGGAGTTGGAGGAGCGCGACCGGATTCTGGAGTTGCTGCGGGCTATTGCGAAGCTGAACACGGACACGAAAGCGCGCCGGCTGCAGGCCGAGCTGGTGAGTGTTTTTGCGCAGGACTCCGAGTCGGCGATCGTCTTCACGCAGTACACCGACACGATGGAATACCTGCGCGAGTTCCTGGCGCGGGAGATGCCCGACGTGCCGGTGGCGAGCTACTCGGGCTCAGGCGGCGCCTGGCGGGACGGCTCGGGCCGCTGGATTGCCTGCAGCAAGGAAGAGATCAAGCGGCGGTTGAAAACGGGGCGGGTGCGGCTGCTGGTGTGTTCGGACGCGGCCGGAGAGGGCCTCAATCTGCAAGCGGCGGGTGTGCTGGCCAATTACGACCTGCCCTGGAACCCGATGAAAGTGGAGCAGCGCATCGGTCGTATCGACCGGCTGGGGCAAACTCGGCCGCGGGTAAAGATTCTGAACTTTGCCTACAAGGACACGGTGGAGGCGGACGTCTACTTCGCCGTTGGCGAGCGCATCCAGCTCTTCCAGGGTATCGTGGGCAGGCTTCAGCCGATCCTGTCGAAGCTGCCTCGGCGTTTTGAGGAGGTGACTCTGGCGAGCCGCGAAGCGCGCGACGCGGCGCGGCAGCGGTTCCTGGCAGAGATCGAGCAGGAAGTGACGTCGGCAGCCGAGGCGCCGCTGGACCTGGATGAGGCCGCCCGCAGCGGGCTGGAAGTGCCGCCGCTGCCTGAGCCGCCGTACGATTTGGCGAAGCTCGACCACCTGATGGGCCGCGATGCGAGCCGCCCGGTCAATCTGGAATGGCGGCCTCTGGACGTGCGGACGTATGCCGCGCGCCTGCCGGGCATGCCGGAACCGGTGCGCGTGACGACTGCGGCCGAGGTGTTTGAAGAATCGGGCGACAGCCATCAGTTGTTCTCGCCTGGCGGGCGACTGTTTGAAGAGGTGCAGCGCGCGGCCGCAGGAATGCTGTCGAAGGAGCCGCAACCGGGCGTCTGCTGGCTGTTGCGCGACCAAAGCGGCAAGCCGGCCGCATTCGTGGTGAACACCGCCGCCGGCTTCTGCCGCGCCGACACGCTGGATGCGCTCATGGTGCTCCTGGAGCGCCCCGGCGCCCCCGTGCCGTTTCCTGCGGCAGACTGGCCGGGGTATGAGGCGGAAGTGGTGGTATGAGGCCTGGTTCAACCGTCGTAGTACTGGGTGCGGGCGCTACCAGGGGTGCGAGCTTCGTTGACCCGTTGAACAATCCGTGTCTCTCACCGCTCGATACGGATTTCTTCACCCAGTTGCAGCGCGTCTGCAACCTGAAGCACAAGAAGCTGATCGACGAGGTGCTTGCCGACGCGCACGAGTTGTTCGGTGTGAACTTCAAGCTGACGCTCGAGACGATGTTCACAACCATCGAGCAGACCATTCGAATGGTCAAGGCTACAAAAGAAAGCCGGGAATGGAGGACGGCAGAACTCGAAAGGAAGCGCGCGAGGCTGGGAGGTGGCTGGGAAAATTAAGTCTGGAACAAGACACCTCGGAATTGTTTCATGCGTCTTCACTCCTGTAAGGACGCGGTGAGAGGAGAAGACCGTCAGCAGCACGAGATGTTTCTGTTAGCGAGCCTGGAGGATCTAGCGCCGGCCGACCACCCGCTGCGGCTGACACAGTCGATGGTGGACGAAGCCGAAATGGCGATTGTTGCACGCGCTGGGAGGAGGGCCGATTCGGGCGATCTGGGACATGGCGTTGCCGCGATTGGGCCCCCAGTCCGATCAGCTGTGCGTGCGGATCAGGGCCCGCTGTCGATCGCGGCCGGTTTTGGATGTTGCGGCTGCTCGAGCGCCACGCAGGTCGGCTGAAGCCGAAAGGGGCCTATCATCGTCTGACCGGGATGACATGGCCATGAAACCTTCCGCAACAACGCGCGTTGCGCTCTACGCCCGGGTGTCGACCTCGGACCAGGGCCAGACGGCCGACAACCAGCTGCTTCCGCTGCGGGAGTTTGCGGCGCGGCAGGGCTGGCAGGTTGTCGACGAGTTCGTCGACGAGTCCAGCGGCGCGCGCTCGGACCGGCCGGCGCTGCGCGCCATGCTCGAGGCGGCCTCGCAACGCCGGTTTGATCTGCTGCTGTTCTGGTCGCTTGATCGGCTGTCGCGGCAGGGGGCACTCAAGACGCTCGAGCTGCTGGATCAGCTCACCCGTTACGGCATTGCCTGGCGCAGCTACACGGAGCCGTATCTGGACTCGGCCGGGCCGTTTGGCGAGGCGCTGATTGCGCTGCTGGCGTCGCTGGCGCGGCAGGAGCGGCTACGCGTCCAGGAGCGGGTGCGGGCGGGGCTGGAGCGGGCCCGGCGCGAGGGCAAGCGGCTGGGCCGGCCGCGGCGGGTTTTCGACCGGTTTGCGGTGATCGAGTTGCGCCGGCGCGGAGCGAGCTGGCGCGAGGTGGCCCGCCGGCTGGGCATCAGCACGGGCACGGCGCGGCGGGTGTGGGCGGAGTGGCAGGCGCGGCGTGCCGAAAACCTGCCGGCCGTCGAAAGCGGGAGCTGAAACAAAACGGGCGGGTTTTGTCATGCGCATCCGGCCTGCCAGAAAGAGGTCTTTCTGGCACGGGAAAGATGCTTGGCGGGGGACATGCGAGGCCGGATCGACGCACGGTGTCAGCGACCGCGGACCTGAGGCTCCGTTCCCGGCGCCTGCCGGCGTGCATGGCTTCTGCTCGAGCCACCATGCTCCGGGCCGAACCAACATGTGGCTTTGTCACGGGATCCAGCGCCCGCCGCCCAGGATCGGCCGCGCCTTGTCATTCCGCCGCGTCAGCTCATGCGGCGCCGGAGCCGCGACTGCCTCGGGTCGAGCGGCCATTGCGGGCTCCGGTCTGAGGCTGGAGCGCGGCTTTGAATCCATGCCCTCGCTCTGGCAACCGATTCGCGCCCGCGGTTCCGCTTCGCCCCAGAGGCGCCGGTCAGCGGCAAAGGCTTTGTGTTGCCGGATTAAACCGATCTCGGCTTGAAGGGGCATGGGGCTGACTATAGTGCAGGCTGACAGAATGCGGAGTGTCGGCCGCTGGGGCCAGCACAAGGGCTGGTCTCGGATTGCACGCCCAGCGCCGTGCTGTTCGCCAATCGCTGCCGATCGCGTCACGAACACGCCGCTCGGCACGAATGGCCGAGGGGCAGGCGACAAGGACAGGTTCATCTGGCTTGCCCCAGTCCGCAGCTCTGCAGCCGGGTTTCGGCCTTCGTCGGCCGGGGCGCCGCGAAACGAGACCTGGAATCGGAAGTCGCAACTCGCCGCAGGAAAGCCCATTCCGGCCACGGAAACGGGCCTCCAGGGCGTTGTCGATTGGGGGAGAAGCCCGGACTGCGGCCCGTCTGGAGGCGATTTGCACGCAGCAACGGGCGAAAGCAAACTGCACTCGCGCCAGCGGCGCAGCGATACCGCCTGGAGGGCTCCACACCGTGCTGCCTGGTACCGCTGGGATGGCAAGACCCCACCCGTTCTGCAGTGGAGGCCGGCAAAAAGGACGCGCCGATTGCCGAAAGACAGAGTTTAGACAAACGCTGCATTTGGGAGCATTGATTTCGCGCGGCTTATCGTTTTCAGGCTCGCTTTTTCCCTCACAAGGCCGCCATCAGGGCTGCAGTTCGATTCTGCGAACGGGTTCATCGACCCGCCGGCGCAATCGGCCACATCAGACATTTCCTCCACGAATGCTGCCGCATCAGCCGGCGCAAAACGCCGCATCCGCACGCAAAAACGCCGCAAACGCCGGCAAAACCCTTGGCAAAATCGCCGCATCCGCCGCACAATGGTGGCAGAATGCAGGCCGTTGTGCGATCTATTTCCTTCATCGGTGAGGTGAAATATGCCGAAATCCAGGGATTATTACACGACTTCTCAGGCCGGCCGGCTGCTCGGCGTCAGCGACGACACCATCCGCCGCTGGGTGGCCGAGGGCCGCATCGAGGCCGAAACCACGCCCGGCGGCCAGATGCGAATTGCTGCCGCCGAGATCCGCCGTGTCCGTGCCGAAGGCAAGCTCCTGCCCCGCGCCGCGCCAGCCACGATGAGACTCCGGCCGGGATCGGAAGCCGCGCGCCTGGCCGAGCAGCTGGAGGTCGAAAAGCTCCGCCTGCGGCTCGAGCGCATGCGGATGCAGCGCGAGGAAGCCGAAGCGCGGCTGCGCGCCGAAGATGCGCGACAGCGGCGCGAGCAGGAGGAAGCGCGGCGGCGGCAGCAGGAGCTCGAGCAGCTGCAGGAGGCGGCTCGTCGCGACCAGTGGCAGCGGCAGCAGTGGCTGGATCGCGCGGCCCGGCGGTTTGCTGATCTGCCCCCGGAGCCGCGGCTGGCGGCGATGGAAGTCTTCGAGCGCCGTCTCAGCGCCCTGAATCCGCTTCCCGGCGACGAGTTTCTCAATCGGCTGCTGGAGGCGGTCGAGCAGGCAGCGCGGTGGCCGCTGCGCGTGGCCGAGCAGGACCGGCGGCTCCTGGAGCGGCTGCTGGGCGAGCACGGGGAGCTGGCGCGGGATTCTCGCTATTCGGCTCTGCGCGATCAGGCGTTGACGGCGATGCACGAGGCGTTGCGGCAGCTGGAGCTGGAAGCGCCGGTGCCGGTGCGCGAGGCGGCGGCGCGGCGGGCGCTCGCGCCGGTGCTGGAGCGCTACCAGTTGCAGAAGCTGGCCGAGGAGCTGGGCAAGCGTCTGGAGGACGCGCTGCGGCGCGCGGGCGCAACGGGCGACGAGCGGGAGCAGGCGCTGGAGGCGTGGCGCGTGCGGAGCGCGGCGGCAAGCAACGAGCCAGCGCTGCGCGAGCTGGCGGCGGGCATCGAGGCCGAATGTCTGGCCCGGGTGCGCGAGCGGCAGCAGGCCGAGGAAGCGGCGAGGCAGCGAGAGGCGGAGGAGGCCGCGGCCCGGCGGCGGGAATCCGACCTGCGCAGTCTGGCGCGGATCCTGCTGGGGGATCTCGTGCCACGGGTGCTGCGGCAGCTGGAAGGCGAGGGGGAGATCGAATTTGAAGGCGACTGGGACTTCCGCGAGACGTGTCGAGCGATTCAGACGCGGCTCGAGCAGCCGGTGTTCGAGCTGCTACGGCAGGGGGCCGAACCTGCCGAGGCCGGCACGCAGGAGCGGGTGGAGGCGCTGATTCTCGAGGCGGTGGAGGAGATCGTGGAAGACGTGGATGACGACGACGAGTTCGACGACTGACGATGCCGGCCTGCAGGCGCAGCGGGTCAGCGGGTGGATCCTCCCGGCGGATTCGGGCCGAGGGGGCGAGTTCTTCGTGACGGGTATCGTCTGGCGCCAATCGGTGTGTCGCGTGCTGAGTGCCGGATTCCGATACGCGATGCCCGGCTGCGTTGTCATCAGACCCGGAAGCAAGCCGGGAGGCGGGGCTGACCACTCGCAGCCGTCGCCTGCGGTGGCGAATCGAGCCTCGGTGCGGAAGCGCGTCAGGCGCTCCGCAGCCCGGTGCCGCACAGCAAAGAGCATTTCCGAAGCGCATGCTCAGTGAGCCTGCAGCAAGGCGGCATTCGGCAACAGCGTGCATAATTGCCGATCTCGGGAACCACGCGCCGGGGGGGGCGTGCGCGTGCCAGCCAGGCGGCATTCGCCAGTCGTCTGCAGCGGCTTGCTGCAGTTCAAGCAAGCCGGCAGCTGGGTATCGGCAGTGAGGAGAGTGCCTGAGAGCCCAGGAGTCGATGCCAGCCGCTGGGCACAGCTGACAGAAAACGAGGGCCGAGAAGGCGGTCTCAGCGAGAATCGTTCGTCGCTCTACACACGGCAGGACCAGGAAACAACGGCCTGTGTGGTTGGCGGCGTTTTAGAAATGGTTCGCAATTGCTTGCCTCAGGACTCGATGCCGGACTTCGGTTTCTGTTTTCGATCACGGCGCCCGGTTGTCCGCCTCGGGCCCAGATGCCTGATGTCAGTTTGTGGCGCTATCTTCGCAGGTACACTTCGGGTAGGCCCGCTATCTGTTGTTCCATCGCGGCGGCTTCCGGTGTCTCATGTCAGGACTTACCTCCGGAGTCAGCGTGCTGTTTACAAAAACGATGCTCTATCCTGCAATTCGAGGCCAGATGCTGAAGGTCGGTCTTGGAAGTAACTGCGGATCACACTTGCCGCTCATCCGCCAGGCCGCACTTCTGAGGCAGCGTGATTCGCGACCTGCCGCTGAATTCCGACTTTTCCCGCTGTTGGCGGGATGCGGTATTGTCACTCCTCGCTTTGGGGCTTGATTTGTTGGCATAAGCCAGGGCCACAACCGCCTCGGACAGCCTCGGACAACGAGCAACTCGATCGCTGTCTGAAGCGTAAGTGATTGCAGGAAGACGAAATATTCATCTCGATGCCGGTCTTCGGACAGTTCGGACGAGCCTCTTCGAGTATTTCTCTTTTTTCTTTCTATCTTTATTCTTCTCGCTTTTCCCGCGATGTTTTGAGAAAGGGGAAAGGGTAGAGAAATAAAAGAGAGGAAAGAGAAAGGTCGGCTCTGTAACCGTCCGAACTGTCCTCAACTCCGCTCTTCGAACGCAACCCATTATCTGGCCGAGACTTGCAGATCGCATCTTTCGGACAGACGCCTCACACCGTCTGTTATAGTTCTGTCCAAGCCACGCCGGCATCAGGCGTCGTTTTCGAACGTGGCTGGATTCAGCGATATGCGTTTGGGCCGTCCAGCGCCACGGGCCGCCTCGGCAAACCGCAGCCGAATGATGCGCGGGTTGGATTTTCCTCCGCCGCGCGCGCGTTCGACGATGACGCCCGCCTCCACCAGTGCCGCCTCATGTTCCTTCAGGGCCCGGCCCATCTCCTCCGGAGAGCGGGGAATCTCGCCGCGACGCGCCTGCAGCTTCGGAGCTAAAACTCCGAGGCGATGCAGCAGCTCCCCGGCTGTGCCTTCGAAGCCCTGGGCGGCGATCTGCAGGAGCAGCGACAGAACCGGGGATGCCTCTTGCTGGAGCTCCGCCAGCTGGTTCCCGCTGCTCCGCAGCGCTGACTCGACCTCGGCAAAGCTCCATCCAAAATGCGGTGACCACGTCGCGGCCAACAGCAGCCTGTGGGCGTCGATCATTCGAATCGGACTTGCCGGAGTGCACCTATCTGTCATCCACAGTCGGACCGCAGTGGATAAGGTTTGCAGCAGTGCCCCAAGCGCCAGCGGGCTGAACAGCTCGAACAGCAAGTGCAACTCGACATCCGACTGCCGGCCCTTCAAGCGACTCAGCTCGATCATGAAAGTCCGATCGAGAAGGTCCGAGCGCAGACTGGGAGCATATAGAGCGCTCATGATTATGCCGCAGCTGCCGCAAAACTGCACGACTTCACGGTCGGTGTAAAGTTGACGCGTAGAAAATCCAGCGCCTGAGGCCAGTCCGCAGAGATCGTCAGCGAGGTCGCCCTTCAAGCCCGAAAGGTTGTCGAAACAGGGAACCGCATGGTTGTAAACGCATACGAAGAGCTCGCGAGTGTCTCGCGGCGGCCGAAGCAGCGGGTTGACATGGGGGTCAATCAAGCAGCGGAGAGATCGCGCCAGTGACGACTTCCCGCTGCCTTGCGGTCCTACTAAAAGCAAGTGCGGCTTCGGGATGCCCGGAAAAAGAGTGGACAACAAGAAAGCGACGACAAGCACTTTGTGCTCCTCGCTCATTCCCGAAGGCCAGATCGGCTCCAACAGCTCCCGCAGACTGGCATCGACGTCCAGCTCTGGTAGCGGCAGTGCGAGCATGCCCTCCGCTCGCCGGAAGGGTAAGGGCGACTCTGGTGTGATGCGCACCCCTGATGCGTCGATGACGGCGACGCCCTCGGGGCGCAGTAGATCGACGACAATGAGATCTCCACGGCTGAGGTCCAAACCGGGGCCGCTCCGGACCGCGCCGACCCGTAGGGGCACATCCTGCGGCGGAGCCTCGGAGGCCCTCACAGCGAGAAGACCCAGAGCCGCATCAATCAGCTGCTTCGACGGGCGGCGTCCATACCTCTGTAGGAAGTCCGCGGCCAGCAAGTTTCGGGCGCGGTGGCCGCGTAGATCGATCGCCTCATTGCCGGAAACGACGTACTGGTCGCCGAGCCTGGATTTGACAACGGTCCATCGGTGCTCGAGACCGAGCAACCAGGTAGATTCTTCCGTTGCTTTCGCCCGGGGTCGGGTGGTATATTTGGTGGACATAGACCTCCTTTCGGCGCCGTTTATCTTGGCGCCTTTTTTGTTTCGGCCGCAAAGGCCGCCAACTGATGCGCTTCAGTGTTGTCCCAAGGTTCCGGCGTGCGCCAGCCGCCTTGGGACACACCGATTTTCGATTTGCGTCCCGCAACGCTTCTGTCGCCAAGCAGCTCTTTACTCAAGCCGAGCCGCGCGTTCTCTCTGGGACAGCGAGGCCGAGATTTCTTCTTTTAATCCGGCTGCCCTGTCTGTCACGCCGGCAGGATTTGCTGTGCTGTCGTCAACCGTTTGGGTGGAGCTTAGATTTTCACCGGCTGGCATCAGGACAGGAGACCCGTCACCCGAAACGGCATAGCGAATCGCCGCGCCGATACGTTTGTAAACGGGCTTGCCGGGACCCGCGTGATTGCGGCCGGCGCGCCTGTCTTGGAGGCGCCAGTTGGCCAACGTCTGCGGGTGCAGGCCCAGCAGCCGGGCAAGCTCGGCCGCCGTTATCCAGCGGATCGCCGTGGGTCCAACCTTTTCCTTCGTCATGCTTCTGATATAACCGGCATCTATTGTAAAAAACCACTCTAAATCGCATTTATTTTCTGGATTTTTTTCGCTGTATGCCACTAATAACGCGGCACATATCTGAGTCGCAGGCCTGCCAGCCCTCTAAAATCGAGGTCAAAAATCGGGCGTCTCAACTAAAAAGCCGACAACCCCTCAGAGACGATCCCGGCCGCAGGCTTTTCTGGCAGCTCTAATCCCGGCCTGCCAGCGAGGATATCCTCCGCTTTCTTCCGCTTTGTGTCGCGGTTGCCGCCTCCAGCTTGACATGCGCCCCCGACCTTTGTGGCCGCCCTGGTTCTCTGCGCGACATCCCTGCAGCCGCGTTCAGACCTCGCTATGACCAGAGTTGCGCGCCACAGTCGCGGGCAAGCCGCCCGGGCAAAGCCCAGCTGCCACTTTCAAGCCATCGCGATGCCTGTCCTTCCCACGGGCAACGGCGGCAGCATGGCGGTTCGACTGTGGATGGTCCCTTCCTTTCTCTCGTCGGCCACGCCGCAGTGGGCCGGGAGGTCCATTGAGTTCCTATCAGGCTTCGATTTCGTTGGGTGGTATGTCCTTGCGGAGGACATCCTCAATCCGGCGCTGCTTCGGGCCCAGCCCCTTGCCCTTGCAGGTGCGCCAGTTGTGAATCGTCATCGGCTGACAGTCGAGGATCTCAGCAAACCTCTCCACCGTCAGCTGATGCCGGTCCAAGTAATCCCGAAGCAGCTGGCGCCTCCCATCCGGCGTCGTCCACAACTGAAGGAGCTCGCGCCGGCTACGCACCGCATCCAGCACGCGATTCAGACGCTCGTACCGCCCCTGGATGCTGTTGCGTGTCATTGCCCGCCGGAGCTCCCGCACAGCACGTGCCTCACTCGTCAGCCCTTCCTCGGCGTCCTTGATCGCTTCCCCATCATCGAGCCGGATCCGGATCTCCGGACCTAATTCCACGGAAAGCGCTGCCTTCCACAGGGCGTTGAACGCGTTGTAATAGGATTCCAACCCAGCCACCAGGACCTCGGGCTCGGGCAGCTCCTCTCGGCTGAGCGCAGATAATGTGACTTCAGGCCGCTTCACCTCGCCAAACACCCGCAGCTCCGGCAACTGAACGGGCTTCATGAGTTCGAGGATTTGCTTGCACTCTGGGGCCTGCGGCAGCTCCGACGTGGTCATTGCCGTCGAAGCGTCTCTCAAAGCCCGTCGCGAACGCCGTTTCCCGGCTTGTGAAGCGCCTCGCGCCGGCAGTGTCGGCGAGTCCTGTTTGCCGATCTCAGCGCCTGCGCTAACCGCCGCCGCCTCTTGCACCGGCCCCGGCTGCTGCAGCCGTTGGAAAACGCCGTAGCGAAGCCGGACGTGATCCAGATGCTCCACCAGCGGCCTCATTGCGTCGCGGATTTTCGTCAGCTTCTCCTCGGCATCGATGAGGATTTCAAGCTCTGCCGCGTCGACCGCGGCTGCCGTGTCTGCTGGGCTCGTCTTTTTGGGGCGGTTGTCGTGGCGCTTGCGCATGCAACAAATCTTCAGGGCTCGTTCTGATTATTAGCGAGGAACAGAGCGGATTCAATGGCCCGGAAAAGACGGCTGGTTCCGGCTGATGGAGCGAGACCTTCCCTCTACCGCCGCCAACCTGCCCCAAGCAGGGATATCCTCTTCAAACCCCAACGGTCTGAGCCCTTGATCCAATTGCTTGCTCTACTGCCAGCCGAGAATCTCCGCATAGCGCCGCGCCACAGCCTCGGCCCAGGGGCGCAGCGAGTCCACCACCAAGTGCGCCGTGATGTAGCCGCGGCTGACGTCGCCGCTCAGAGAGTGCCCAAGCAGCAGCCGCGCCGAATCCGGCGGGCAGCCCAACTGCGCCAGCACCGTCCGATAGGTATGCCGCAGGTGATGCGCGCTCGCGACACCACGCTTGTCGTCACGCGCCGCGACAATGTGCTCCGCTGGCTTGTACTTCGACGGAAACACCCAGCCGGCCTCCGTCGGCGGGCACTGCTCACGCCAGTCGCGCAGTAGCTCAATAAGAAGCTGGCAGATGGGGATCGAATAAGTCCGCCCAGCCTTCGCCGTCGAGAAGCAAATGCGGCCAGCATCGAGGTCAACGTCCTGCCACCGCAGCGCCTCTACCGAGCCGCGGCTCGCGCCGGTCAGCAACATCACCTTCCAGAACACCTGCTTCAGCGGGCCCAGCCTCTCCACCGCCTCCGACCACTGGCGCAGATCTTCCTCCGACAGTGCCCAGTCCCGGCTGCGCACCGGCGGCAGATCCACGGCCACAGTGGGCGCTTCGGGCAGATCCGGCTGAATGCGGCGGAAATAGTTGTAGACCGCCCGCAGTTGCCGCATAACCTGATTGGCCGTCGCCGCACCGTGCTTGCGCTCGAGCCGGAGGCAAGGACTGCGCACGCCGGCACGGTCATTGCCGATGTCTTCCAGGGCACGGCCTTGCCAAGCGGCGAGGTGCTTTCTAAAATTCCACTGACAAAGCCCCCGCGTCGCCCGCGCCAAACGCCGCTCTGCCAGAAAGCGCTCCCAAGCTTCGCCAAGCGTGATCCGGCCGTCCTGGGGCCGGGGTTTGAGCCGAGCCCACTCCTGCATGGCACGGCGTCGGGCTTCCGCTGCAATCATCGGCCCGAGCACCACCTTCACCAGCCGTCCGCCGATACGCCGCTGGAGCCGCCAGCTTTTCGTCGTCGCGCCAGCCCGCAGGATCAGTCCCGGCACGTCCTCGACGCTCCAGTCGCCGCTGGCCAGCGGGACTTGGTCCACATCATCCTGACGGCATCGGATGGTCTTTTTCGCCTCAGCTGCACTGACCGCTTCGGGTGATCGTGGAACATTTGCCTTGTTTTTCGTTCGCATGTTGCGCTCCGCTGTGGCTTGTATCCCCCGGGATTCGGCTCCCTATGATGGACCTTCTGCCCTGTGGGCAAACGGTCCCCGGGAGGGGCTGACGGCTCTCCTGAGGGAAACTCAGAGGGATACACTTTGCTACATTATCGGGGATTATCGGGCGGGAAGCACGATTACTGTAAGAATATGTCCTACAATACGTTGCGATTATCAGGAAGGAAGAGGGAGAATCCTAAATCGCTTGCCTTATAAGCAGAGGGTCGCAGGTTCGAGTCCTGCCGGTCCTGCCACTTAAAATCAAGGGGCTCTACGCCAAATCCGGGGGCAGGAACGGAATCCCTCCTCACTTAACCACACTGGATTTTGACCCCCATCCTGTAGTTTTCAAAGTTGCGGAAGCCGAAGGCTTGACGGTTGATGAGCTCCATGACGGTGTGGAAGCCTTCCGTGATGGCGTTGTTGCGGGTGAAGCGCCACATGGCGGCGATTTCTTCGCGCCAGGCAAACAAGGTTTGGCCGAGCTGGACGAGCGGGGCAGGCCGGCATCGCGGAGCTGGCTGACGGCCTTGAGGAAGCGGCAGGCGAGGCGGCGATGGCAGCGCGAACGGCCAGGAGCGTTCTGTCCTCCGTGGCGGGCCGGGACAGAAGCGGATCCCGATTCCTGGACGGTTCGGATCAGTGAGGTCGCAACATGGACGGTGAAGAAACGCCCTTTCGGGAACGCGAAAGACGTGAGCACCGCGTCGGAAGAGAAGGTGCGGTGGAGGCGGGCCCAGACGTGCGGACGGCCACCCGGATCGCAAGGGTTCTGAGAGAACGATTCCTGTTGGCGCCACACTTCGACCGGTGGAGGCCTCGCCGAAGAGCTCAAGCAATCCCGTCGGCGGATACCGGCAGTGGCGTGCCGAAGGGCCGCGCCCCCGATCCCCGCGGCGGGCTCGTCACACCGGCATTGCCATGGAGCGTCCCGCATGACGACAACCCGGGAAACTGTTCAAGAAAACGGGCGCGGCACAACGGAAGGCATATGCGGCCGGGAACGGCGGACAGGAACACGGCTCCCGTTTTCGCGACCGGTCGAGGGGGGCGGCCCGACCCGCCTGTTCGTGGGCCATCGCAACAGCCCGGCGACTGCCTGTTATGATCACGGTCCGGCTCCACATGGCGGTTCCTTTGCCGGGGATCGCGGCGGCATATACTCGACACGGAGGTTTTATGGCCACGCACACGCTCTCCCGCCGCACCTTCTCCGCTTCGCTGATGGCTTCCTTCGCCCTGGCGCAGTCACAGGACTGGGTGGAGTTGTTCAATTCCAGCTCGCTGGACGGCTGGACGCCAAACGAAAATCCTTCGTCCTGGCGCGTGGAAGGCGGTGCGATTGTCGCCGACGGGCCGCGTTCGCACCTTTTTTACACGGGGCCGGTGCGATCGGGGCAGTTCCGCAATTTCGAGCTGGAGGTAGAGGCAATGGCGGCGCCCCTTGCCAACTCTGGCGTCTACTTTCACACCGCATTTCAGCCGCAGGGCTGGCCGCGGCGCGGCTTCGAAGTTCAGATCAACAACACCGCCACCGGGGAAGGCGGCTATCGCGAGAACAAGAAGACCGGCTCGCTCTACGGCGTGCGTAATGTCTACCGGCAGTTTGTGAACGACAACGAATGGTTCACCCTCAACGTGCTCGTGCGCAACCGCAACGTGCAGGTGCGGCTGAACGGGGTGCTCGTGGTGGACTACACCGAGCCGGTGCCCGCGCCCGCTTACCCGGGCATGGAAAAGGAACGCCGCCTCGGCCACGGCACGTTCGCGCTCCAGTGTCATGACCCCGGATCAAAGGTCCGATTCCGCCGGATCCGCGTCCGGCCGCTCGCCGACAGTCTGCCATTGCCGCCCGGCGCCGTAGTGCCCGTCGCCGACGACGACTGGCGCGACATCCTCGCCCTTGGCGCGCAGAACTTCCCGATGGTGGACTATCACGTTCACCTGAAGGGCGGGCTCACGCTTGCGCAGGCGCTGGACCGTTCGCGCATGGACGGCATCTTCTATGGCATTGCGGTGAACTGCGGCAGGGGCCACGAGGTGGAAAATGACGAAGGCGCGCTGAAATTCTTCGAGCAGATGAAAAATCAGCCCTGTTTCATCGCCATGCAGGCCGAAGGTCGCGAGTGGACGCAGATGTTTTCCCGCCGCGTCGCCGGGATGTTCGATTATGTCTTCACGGATTCGATGACCTGGACCGACAACCGTGGACGCCGCATGCGGACATGGATCCCCGCCGAGGTGGGCGTGATCGCGGATCCACAGGAGTTCATGGACACGCTCGTCGCGCGGGCTGTTGAAATCATTGAAAAGGAGCCGATCGACATCTATGTCAATCCGACTTACGTTCCAGATCAGCTCCAGCCGCGCTATGAAGAATTATGGACGGAAGAGCGCATGAAAAAAGTTCTTTCGGCGCTCGTCAAAAACGGAGTGGCCATGGAAATCAACGACCGTTACCAGATCCCATCCGCCAAATTCATCCGCATGGGCAAAGAAATGGGCGTCAAATTCACGTTTGGCACGAACAACGGCGGTGCAAAAGACCTGCGCCGGTGTGACTATGGCCGCCGCATGGTGCGCGAGTGCGGGCTGGCCTGGAGCGACTTCTGGACGCCGGCCCCTCGGGGCGAGCGCGCCGTAGACCGCAAGGGTAGCGCCCTCAGGACGGCGTGACTCCGCCCGCCTGGCCACGGTGGAGCTGGAGCGAATCCCGGCAAAGCCGGCCTTGGCAGTCCGGACTCGTATTGCGCTTTTCCACACGGCGCTTCCGGGCATCGCAACCAGGACCAGGCTGAGCGCGCCGCTTCGGAAGAATCCCGCCGCAAATCGCACAGGCGCGAGAAGGACCAAATCGGATGTTTCTGTGTTGGCCGCTCCAGGGATACGCGGCCCTGGCGGCTGTCTCCGGCGGGCGCGTGTGGAGCGATAGAATTGCTTCGTCCGCCTGCTGGCGGCCAACGAGAGACTCATCATGCGAACCGTCTGTTTCCCTCTCCTGCTGATCCCTGTGGTGGTGGCGCTGCCCGCGATGGCGCAGCAAAGTTATTCGCTGCGTTCTCCCGACGGGCGCATTGAACTGCGCATCCGCGCCGGCGAGCGCCTCGCCTATGATGTACTGGTCCGCGGCCGCGCAGTCATGGAGAACTCCACGGCCTCCATCACGGTCAACGGACTCACCCTCGGCGCGCCGTTCCGCGTGCGGAGCACGAAAGAACGGTCTCAGGACGCCATGCTGGAGCCGCAGGTGCGGCAGAAGTTCGCGCGCATCCGCGAGCATTACAATGAGCTGCGCCTGGAAGGCGAAGGCGGAATCGCCGCAACGTTCCGCGCTTACAACGAAGGCGCTGCCTACCGGCTCGAGACGTTGCTGCGGGCCGAGACGGTCAGAGTCGAAAAGGAAGAGGCGGCGTTCCGTTTTCCGCAGGATTTTACCGTGTATTATCCCGCGGAAGAGAGCTTTTTTTCGCATAATGAGCGCAGCTACACGCCGCACAGATTGAGCGGGCTCAAGGCGGGGACTCTTGCCTCGCTGCCGGTCGTCGTGGATGCCGGAGGCGTCAGGGTGGCGCTGGCCGAGTCCGATATCGAGGACTATCCCGGGCTGTGGTTCCGCGCCACCGGCTCGGCCGCCCTCGAAGCCGTATTCCCGCCCTATCCGCTGAAGGAGGTGCTCCAGAAGGACCGCGACTTTCGCGTTGTCGAAAGCGCGCCTTACATCGCTGAGACGCGGGGCTCGCGCACGTTCCCCTGGCGCGTCCTCGCCATCGCGGAAAAGGACGGCGACCTGATCACCAACCCGCTCGTGTGGCTGCTTGAGAAACCCACGGAGATTCCCGACGCCGGGTGGATCCGCCCCGGCAAGGTGGCCTGGGACTGGTGGAACGCGCTGAACGTTTACAACGTCGATTTCCGCTCCGGCGTGAACACCGCGACGTACAAATATTTCATTGATTTTGCGGCGAAATACGGTCTCGAATACATCATTCTCGACGAGGGCTGGTACAGGCTGGGCAATGTTCTTGAGGTGGTTCCGGACGTCAACATGGAAGAGATCACCTCCTATGCTCGCCAGAAAAACGTCGGCGTAATTCTCTGGGTCGTCTGGAAGACGCTGGCCGATCAGTTGCAGCCGGCGCTCGACCAGTTCGCCCGATGGGGCGTGAAGGGAATCAAGGTGGACTTCATGCAGCGCGACGACCAGAAGCTCGTCCGCTTCTACCATGACCTCGCCCGCGAAGCGGCGAAGCGGAAGCTGCTGGTGGATTTCCACGGCGTCCAGCGCACGGCGATGATGACACGCACCTGGCCGAACATCATCAGCACGGAAGGCGTCAAGGGCCTGGAGTGGAGCAAATGGAGCCGAGAAATCGAGCCCCCGCACACGGTGATGCTCCCTTTCACGCGCATGTTCCTCGGGCCGATGGATTTCACGCCGGGCGCGATGCACAATGCCGCGCGAGGCAACTTCGCTCCGATTTTCCAGTCCCCGATGTCGAGCGGGACGCGCTGTCATCAACTGGCGATGTACGTCGTCTATGAGAGCCCGCTCCAGATGCTCGCCGACAGCCCGTCCAACTACCTGCGCGAGCCAGAGGCGATGGAGTTTCTCGCGCCGGTGCCCAGCGTCTGGGACGACACGGTGGTGCTGGACGCGAAAATCGGCGAGTACGTCGCCGTGGCCCGCCGTCATGGGAACGACTGGTACGTGGGCGCCATGACAAACTGGACGGGCCGCGAGCTGGAACTGCGTTTCGCCTTTCTCCCCGAGGGCAACTTCGTCATGACCTCCTATGAGGACGGCGTAAACGCCGACCGCGCCGGCCACGACTACCGCATGAAGAAAGGCCGCGTCAGCCGGCAGACCGTACTGAAGGTAAAACTCGCCCCGGGCGGCGGCTGGGCGGCGCGGATCGTGCCTGCGCAGTGAATGGCGGCGTAGGGATGAAGCCTCGGCGCGCGGTTCTTCAGCCATGAACGGCAACGGCCACAAGATCCCGGATCGCGGGGCAGGGAAGACGGCTCTCCGCTTCGTGGTCCTGCTGGGGCTGGTGAGCCTGTTCGCCGACATGACGTACGAGGGGGCGCGCAGTATCGCCGGCCCCTTCCTGGCGGCGCTGGGCGCCACTGGCGCCGTGGTCGGCCTGGTGGCGGGCTTCGGCGAGTTTGCCGGTTATGCGCTGCGGCTGGTGGCCGGCCTCGTCACGGACCGCACCCGGCGGTACTGGCTGTTGACGATCACGGGCTATGCGGTCAACCTGCTGGCCGTGCCCGCACTGGCACTCGCGGGACGGTGGGAAACGGCGGCGCTGCTGCTGATGGCCGAGCGCGTCGGCAAGGCGCTGCGCAATCCGCCCCGCGATGCGATGCTGTCCTTCGCCACGCGCCAGGTGGGAGCGGGGTGGGCGTTCGGGCTCCATGAGGCGATGGATCAGATCGGCGCCATTCTGGGGCCGCTGCTGGTGGCCGGAGTCCTCGCCTGGCGCGGCAGCTTCCGCGAGAGCTTTGCCCTGTTGCTGGCCCCGGCGTTGATCGCCCTGGCAGTGCTCGCGGTGGCGCGCTTTTCCTTTCCACAGCCGCAGGACCTGGAGCCGCGTTTCGCGCCGCTCACTCCTGAAGGCCACGGACGCTCCTATTGGCTGTTCGTGGCGGGAGCCGCGCTCTGCGCGGCCGGCTTTGCCGATTTTCCGCTCGTGGCCTACCATGCCGGCAGGACGCATCTGCTCGGCGAAGCAGTCATCCCGGTGCTTTATGCCGTGGCCATGGGCGTCGACGCGCTGGCCGCGCTCGTGCTGGGCCGCATCTTCGACCGCTTCGGTCCCGCCGTATCTGCGGCTGCGCCGCTGTTCGCCCTCGCCTCGGCTCCGCTCGCCTTTCTCGGCGGCCGCACGGGCCTCTGGACCGGCATGATTCTGTGGGGCGTGGCGATGGGCGCACAGGAATCGGTGCTTCGCGCCGCGATCGTCCGGCTCAGTTCTCGGGAGCGGCGCGGCACGGCGTATGGAATCTTTCATGCGGTTTTCGGGACGGCGTGGTTCCTAGGGAGTGCCGCGCTTGGGCTGCTCTACGACACTTCGCTCTCCGCGCTGGCCGCCGTGGCCGTCGTTTTGGAAGCGGCTTCCGCACTGCTTCTGCTGCGCCTGAAGGGGACGGCCCGACCCGCGCTTTCGTCCTTGCGTGATTGATCCGCAAGGAGGGCCGCTTGCCCGAAAGTCACGCGCTTCTGAGCCGCGAGTGCAGCGGCCGCAGTCCGCGAGAACGAACGGCTACGGTGCGGGAGGAACGCCGGCGGCGGACCGATGACCGCTCATTCCGCTCGCCCCTTGGGCAAACTCCATTCGCGGCTCTGAAACGCCTGCCGGGCCGCGCGGTCCGAGGGGAACAGGGACTCAGGCGCCGATGCGGCGGCGGAGTTCGGCTTCATCCCACACGGGGATGCCCAGCTCGCGGGCCTTGTCGAGCTTCGAACCCGGGTCGGCGCCGGCCACGACGACGCTCGTTTTGCGGCTCACCGAGCCGGTGACCTTGCCGCCGGCGGCTTCGATCAGCCGCGTGGCTTCGTCGCGCGTCAGCGTCGGCAGCGTGCCGGTGAGAACAAACGTCATTCCGGCCAGCGGGCCGCCCTCGGCGCGGCGCGTCTCAGTGGAATGGAAATTCAGCCCCGCCTGGCGCAGCCGTTCAATGAGTTCGAGGTTGTGCGGCTCGGCGAAGTAGCGGAGGATGCTGGCGGCCACTTTCGGGCCCACTTCCTCCACCTGCTGGAGGCGCTCCTCGCCGGCCTGCATCAGCTCGTCGAGCGAGGTGAAACTGGCAGCGAGAAACTGCGCGGTGCGCTCGCCAACGAACGGGATGCCGAGGCCGGCGATGAGGCGCGACAGCGGCTTCCTTTTCGAAGCCTGGATGTTTTCGACGATCTTTGCGGCCACTTTCTCGCCCAGCCGCCGGCGCGCCTTTTCGCCTTCCAGCTCCAGCGGCGCCAGGTCTTCGACGGTGAGATCGTACAGGTCGGCGATGCTTTTCAGCTTTCCTGCCGCCATGAGCTGGGAGACGATCGCCTCGCCCATGCCGTCGATGTCCATCACGCCGCGGGAACAATAATGCAGGATGCTCTCCTTGAGCCGCGCCGGGCAGTTCGTGTTGATGCAGCGCACGGCGGCTTCGCCTTCGGCGCGGAACACGGGCCCGCCGCAGACGGGGCACTCCTTCGGCATCACGAACGGCCGCCGGTGCGCGCCGGGCGCGGCCACGCGAACGACCTTGGGGATGACGTCTCCGGAGCGTTCCACGACGACGCGGTCGCCGATCATCAGGCCGAGTTCGCGGACATAGTCCTCGTTGTGAAGCGTTGCATTGGTCACGGTGACGCCGCCCACCACCACCGGGCGCAGCCTGGCCACCGGAGTGAGCGTTCCGGTGCGGCCCACCTGGACCTCGATGTTTTCGAGCACTGTTTCCGCCTGGCGGGGCGTGAACTTGAAGGCGATGGCCCAGCGCGGCGCCTTGGCGGTCCAGCCGAGCCGGTTTTGCTGCTCGATGGAGTCGACTTTCGCCACCACGCCGTCGATCTCAAACGGGAGCGTGTCGCGCTTTTCCTCCCACTCGCGGCAGAAGGCGAGGAGTTCGTCGATGTTGCGGCAAAGTCGCCGTTGCGGATCCACGCGGAAGCCCAGCTCGACGAGCTTTTCGAGCGCCTGCCAGTGGCTTGGCATCGCGTAGCGGCCGTTGACCAGCAGGAAGTAGGCGTGGAATTCGAGCTGCCGCGCGGCGGTGATCGCCGGGTCAAGCACGCGCAGCGAGCCCGCGGCCGAGTTGCGCGGGTTGGCATACAGGGGCAGGCCCTGCTGCTCGCGCTCGCGGTTGAGCCGTTCGAAGGCGGCCTTGGTCATGATCACCTCGCCGCGCACTTCAAAACGCGGCCAGGGAGCGCTGTTGGTTCGCAGTGGCACGGTGCGGATGGTGCGCGCGTTTTCGGTGACGTCCTCGCCCTCGATGCCGTCGCCGCGCGTCACTGCCTGGTGCAGGACGCCATTTTCGTAGTGTACAGCCATCGAGAGCCCGTCGAGCTTGAGCTCGGCCACATAGGAGTACGGTTCGCCGCCAAGCAGCTCGCGGACGCGGCGGTCGAAGTCGCGCAGCTCGGCTTCGTTGAGCGCGTTGTCCAGGCTGAGCATCGGCGCCGAGTGGCGCACCTTGACGAATCCTTCGCGCGGGGCGCCGCCCACGCGCATGGTGGGCGAGTCCGGCGGAACGGGGATCTCCGGATGGGCCTGTTCGAGCTCACGCAACTGGCGCATCAGCCCGTCGAATTCGGCATCGGAGATCTCAGGCTGGTCGAGGACGTAGTAGAGATACTCGTGGCGGCGGATTTCCGCCCTGAGTTGCTCAAGCCGCTCCTGTACTGTCACGCTGAATAGGGTATCCGAGTGTCAGGGCCGAAGAAAACCGTACTGCTGTACAACCCGGAGGCGGGGCGAATCCGCACGCGCAGGGACCTTCTCCGCCGCCTGCTGGAACGATTGCGGGAGGAGCTGGGCGCGGTGGAGGCTGCGGCCACCGAGGGGCCGATGACGGCTGGCTGCATCGCCCGCCAATGGATCGAGGCGGGTGCCGAACTGATCTGCGTGGCCGGCGGCGACGGAACGCTGAACGAGGCCGCCGCAGGCGTCGCCGGGACCGATGCGGCGCTGCTGCCGCTGCCGGCGGGCACGGCGAATGTGCTGTGCAATGAGCTGGGGCTGGGCAACGACCCTTTGCGGGCGGCGGCGGAACTGAAGCGGTTGACGCCCGTCTCGGTTGCGCCCGGCGTGCTGCGGTCCGGCTCCGGCGAAAGGCTCTTCCTCTGCATGGCCGGCGCGGGGCTCGATGCGCGGATCGTGCGCCTGGTGAGCCCGGAGTTCAAGCGCCGCTTCGGCAAGCTGAGCTATTGGGAAGCCGGGCTCGCGCAGTTGGGCCGGCGGCTGGAACAGTTCGAGGCCGTGGTGGATGGGCGCCGTTACACGTGCAGCTTCGCGCTGATGAGCCGCGTGCGGAATTACGGCGGCGACCTGTGGATCGCGCGCCACGCCAATCTTCTGGAGGAGCGCCTCGCCGTGGTGCTGTTTGAAGGCTCGAGTTCGCTGCGCTACCTCAAATATTTCGCCGGCGTAGTGCTTGGAAGGCTGGCGGGAATGCGCGGCGTTCATGTGCTGGACGCACGGCAGGTGGAGGTGCGGCTGCTGGACAACCCGGTCATCGACCTCCAGGTGGATGGGGAACACGCCGGCTACGCTCCCGCTACCGTTGAGCTGAGCCGGAGGCGTCTGCGGTTGCTGGTACCGAAGCGCTACGCCACGGCGATGCGCCCGGCGGCCACGGCGAGCCCGGCCGTTGCCGAGCCGCTGGGCCGGGGCGATTGACCGGCGGCTGTGTTTCTGCCCGCGGGGCGGGGAGGCTCAGTGGCGCACGAGCCACATGGCCGCGATGACGGCCCGCACCGACCATGCCGCGGTGCGGAACCAGTTGGAACGCACGAGGCGGCGGTGGACCCGCGCGTCAAATCCGGCGGCGAGACGCGCGTGGATGGGTACCTGCACGGCAAAAGTGGAGGCCCAGATTCCTGCCAGCAACCCGGCAGCAACCAGGACGGACCAGCCGGGCAGGTTCTCGGGCGGGTGTGCCGTCAACCAGACGGCCAGCGCGGCCTCCAGCGTCATGACGGGGGCCACGATCCAGGTGGTGTACCTCTGGTGCAAAGCCTCATAACGGACGAAGTCCGCCCGGGCGGCTTCGGCCATGAGCGGATAGTGGACCAGTTGGACGAACCAGACGAGGCCGGCGAGAAACCAGGTGGCGGCCGCATGCAGAACCAGCAAGACCATGGCGGCGATCCAGGCAATTTCGTGATGTCGTCTTCAGGCGGCGCATCCGGCGCGGATCGCCCGCAGGGCCGCTTCGCCGGCCAGGCGGCCGCTTTCCAGCGCGCCCTGGATGGACGGTGTTGCGCGCCAGTCGCCGCAGACAAACAGGCCGGGCGCAATTTCCGGCTCGCGGAGGCGTTCGAGCGGATGCACGACGGGGAGGGCATGTTCGATGTGGTAGTGCCGCAGCGGGCGCCATTCTTCGGCGACGAGTCCAAACCAGCGCTTCAGTTGTGCGCGGACGCTGGAAAGGATGCTTTCGGCGTCGCGCATGTCCCAGCCGACGACACTGGCCGAGATGAGGTGCTCACCGGCGGGCGCATAATTGGGCGCCACGTTGCTCATCACTGCGAGGTTGGTGATGGGGCCGCGGCCGCCCCCGCTGACGACGAGCAGCGGCTCGTCGATGGGCGGCTCCTTCGCTGCGAAATAGAAGCACCAGACGGACCTCCACGCGACGGCGCCGATCCGAAGCAGTTCGGCGGCTGCGTGGCCGTCGGCGGCGACCACGACGGCGCGCGCCGTCATCCTTTCTCCGCCTGCCAGCCGCACGGCGCCCTGCTCCACGGCCTCGACATGCGCGTGCAAGCGGATGCGCTCCGGAGGCAGCGCGGATGCCAGTTGCGCGGAAATGGCTCCCATGCCTTCGGCCGGAACGGCGGCGTCACCGAGCGCGAACATCCGGAAAAGGAACTCGAACATCCTCGAGCTGCCATTCAGTGACGTGTCCAGCATTGCGCCGCCGATCCACGGCCGGAAGAAATACTCGATCAGACGGCGGGAAAATCCGAGCTCCCGGAGCCGCGCCGCCACGGTGGTTTCCGGGGAGGTAAAGATCTCTTCCTCGGTTTTGCGGAGCAACTGCCGGCGCAGGCGGTAGATGCGCCAGAGGTCGCTCCAGCGCGCCACCGGCGAAAGCAGGGCCGGCCAGGCGGCGGCGCGGTCCCGCCAGGGATCTCCCAGGTGATAGAACCTGCCGTGATAGCGCACCAGGGCCCCGGGGGCGAAGGCGTGCAGGCGCAGGGCGGCGTAGTCGAGCGCTGCCTGCGCCTCAGGATAGGCGGTCAGCAGGACCTGAAAGCCGCGGTCGAGCCGGAACCCGTCCACAACGTCGGTGCGGACGCGTCCGCCGAGGCCGTCGGAGCCCTCGAGCACCAGAACGTCCAGGCCGGCGCGGGCCAGCACGCGGGCGCAGGCCAGGCCGGCCAGCCCCGCTCCAACAACGATGACGTCGTGATCAGGCATCTCTTCTTGCCGCCTCCTGCTTCGCCGACATGCGGTCTGCGCGCAGCTTGCGCAAGATCAGGAACTCGGAGAGGTTTTCCGCGGTCAGCATTCCAACAAGCCGGTCCTGCTCAAACACCAGTCCGCAACTCGAGCCGGCCAGGGCCCCGGCCGCTTCGGCAAGATCCATTTCCGGATCCAGCCGCACAAAATCGCGGTCCATGGCTGAGGCCACGTAACCGTCCGGGCCCTCTGCGGCCAAAGCGCGCAGCAGGTGACTGCGGCTCAACAGCCCGGTGACGCGCGGTCCAGCCAATACCGGAAAGTCCTGTTGCGAGGTGGCCAGCAGCATTTCTGCGGCATCGCGGATCGTGTCGCCGTGGCTGAGAGTGCGGAAATCGGTGACCATGGCATCGCGGACCCGCGCTCCTGCCATCAGCGCCTGCGCGGTGACGGCGATCGATTCCTGCATTGCCCCGATGTAAATGAACAGCGCCACGAACAGCAGCAGGAAATTCCCCTGAAGGAGGCCGAACAGCGCCATCAGCGCGGCCACGCCGATGCCGATGCGCGCGGTGATGCGGGTGGCCTCGTCGAGGGGCCGCTTCTCGGCGAGCAGCGAGCGGAGGACGCGCCCTCCGTCCATGGGAAACGCCGGCAGCAGATTGAACAGCGCCAGCACGAGGTTGGCGACGGCCAGGCGGCTGACGATATTGCCATCGGTGGCGTCCTGCCAATGCTCCACGGCCACGCGCCCGCCCTGCCATGAGGTGGCGGCCAGCAGCGCAAGTCCCAGCAGGAAGTTCACCAGCGGGCCGGCGAAGGCGACCCAGAATTCTTCGCCGGCGCGCGGCTGCCGTTCCAGACGTGCCAGCCCGCCCACGGGAAGCATGACGATCTCCAGCGTGCCGATGCCATAACGGCGGGCCATCACCGCGTGGCCGGCTTCATGCAGCAGGATGGAGGCGAACAGTCCAAAGACGAACAGCGCCGCGCCGACCCAGGACTGTCTGCCGCCGGCGGTCATCACGATGAGCCAGATCACCATGAGCCAGAAGGTGAAGTGGAAGCGGACGGGCACGCCGAACATGCGCACGGAGCCGGCGATTCCGGGCACGCGCCCGGCCGGGTGTTGCGGCGCGGAGATCGGGCTCATCTTGTTGCCATAATAACGTTCCGGCGGCGAATGGACCGTCCCGGGCTGCCCGCGTCAGCGGTCGCTGAATTCCGGAGCGGCGTAGTTGCGCCCCGTGACCAGTGCGAGATAGTCCGGCCGGTCCGCGGCGCTCTGATGCCGGTAACTGCGGACAATTTCCCCGTGGAACAGCAGAAAGACGCCTGGCATCTGGAATCCGTCTCCCATCAGCCGGCCGACGCCATGGCCGCCCAGTACACCCGCCAGGAAACCGCGCCACCAGACCTTCGGGCCGAGGACATCTCCGAGGCGGCCGCGAGGCAGGCCGAAGGCGCGGTAGAGCGTGCGCTGAGGGTCGCTGATGCGCTGCACGTCCTGGAGGCCATAGCGGGCGAAAAACGGAGCAGCGTCTTCCTCTTCGCTCATGTGGACGAGCACCAGCCGCGCGCCTTCCCGCTCAATGTCCTTCCGCCGGGCCGCCAGGTCGGACAGCGCCTCGCGGCAGAACGTACAGCCCATGTGGCGGAGGAAGACGAGCAGCACTGGTGAAAGCCGGCTGAGCTCGTCGAGCGTCAGGCCCATGTTTGTCTTGCGGTGCAGCGCGAAGCGCAGGATCTCCGGGGAGACGGTGCGCCGGCGCGAGATGGAAGCCTCATAGGCCCCTTGCGGAATGGCCAGCAGCGGGACGGCCCAGACGACGCCATCCACTGCCACCCACCACCAGAGCGCGACCGGCGCCCGCCCATGGAGGATGTCCCAGGCCACCCAGCCGCCGGCGCCTGTCTTGCCGAGCAGCCCGAGCAGCACCACGGGCCAGTGGCGGTAAGGATCGCGCGCCGCCAGCAGGAATCCCAGCCCCATCACGGCCAGCCAGACGGCAACGGCGTGCCAGCCCTCGCTCATCAAAGGGCTGGGCGCGTGCGCAGCGCCCAGACGCGCGTCGAGCCACTCGGCCATGACGACCGCGCCCGCCGCGACGGCCACGTTGTAAACGCCAGCCCAGCGCAGGATCACCCGCGCCCAGGCCGGCGCATGTTGTGCAGAACTGCTCATGCCCTCTGATATGGATGAAGCAAAAAACAGGCCGGATCAGAAATGTGTTGCCGCTCCGCAGTCAGCCCTCCCGGAAGATCGCCACACCCCAGGGTTCGAGCCGGATGGATTCTCCCGTGGCCGCCTTCTTCCCAGTCAATACTTCTTCGGCCGCGCCGTAGTTGTACGGCAATGTCTGCTCAGAGGACGAATAGTTGAAATAGAAGTGCAGCTTCCGGCCCGCCGCCGTGCCATGTTTGACACGCACCGGCGCGGGCAGTTTCTGGTCCGGGCCGGTGAGGCCGGCGCGGGTGAGCACGTCGAGCACGACCGCACGCTGGAGGGCGTCGGTCAGCACCGTGCCTTCATAGGTGAACGTGCCTTTGCCGAACTGGTTCCGGGTGATGGCCGGATAGCGGCCGATGAACGGGTGGTCATACCAGGCGAGTGCCTCCGCGCCCTCCAGGATCAGCATCTCGGCCCACTCGGAAACGCGGTTGTCCTCGCCCGCCTGGAACGGGTCGCCGCGGAGCGGCAGCGGCTGACGCAGCGTAGAGAACTCCTGGTAGCGGAAGCCGGCGGCCGGCCGCAGCGGGCCGGGCATCATGGCGTGGCGCACCGTATCGAATTCATTGGTGAAGCCGCTCTTCAGCGTGACAATGACGTGGCCGCCGTCGCGGACAAAGGCGACGATCTTTTCCAGGTCGGCGTCGGAGGCGACATACAGCGGCGGAACCAGGAGCACGCGGTAGCGCGACCAGTCTGATTCGGGCGTCACGAAATCCACGCCGACGTTGAGCTTATAGAGCGTCCGGTGGAACTGCTGAACAAAGGACTGGTAGTTGACGCGGTCGCTGAAAGGCATGAACTGGATGCCGTGAAAACTGTCGATGCTGAACAGAATGGCCACCTGGTTGCGCCGCTCGAGATTGGCCAGCAGCGGACCCACCCGTTTCAGCTCGGCCGCGGTGCGCGAAAACTCTTCGTAAACGCGGTTGGGCTGAAGGTCGTGGGAGAGGATCCCCTTCCAGTAAGTCTCCTGGCCGTAGTGGAGGGAGTGCCAGTGCCAGTAGGAGACCATGTTGGCCCCGTCGGCGATGAGGCTGTAGGCGTTCAGCCGGAGCTGTCCGTCGTAGGGCGGGAACTGACCCTTCGAGTCCCAACCGATCGTCTGGGCGTTGGTTTCGGTGACGAGGAAATTGGCCATCTTCAGGGAGCGGGCGACGTCGCCCGTGAATGTGGCCGAGTGGCCGTCGAGCCTGTCCTGCACGTCGTAATACGGGTTCGCTGCGGCGATGTCCAGGTGGCGGGCGATCGCCCACTGGTCGATGTCGGTGTGCGCACCGCCGGAAAAATCGTGCGTAATAAACTGGTCTTTTCGCTTGTATTCGTTGACGATTTTTGCCTGCCAGGCAAGAAAATCTGTCACTCTTTCCCGCTGAAATCTCTCCCATTCGAGTTTGTAACCGGGATTGAGAATCCCATCGCGGGGAGGAAACTCGTCCCAGTCCTGGACGAGCTGGCCCCAGTAAACGAAGCCCCAGGCGCGGTTCAGGAAGTCGACGCCTCCGTATTTCCTTTTGAGATACTCGACGAAATTTTTCTGCACGAGCGGCCCGGCGGCGTCGTAGTGGGAGGTTTCATTGTCGATCTGGTAACCAATCACCGCCGGATGGTCCCTGTAACGGGAGATGATGTTACGGATGATGCGCTCGCAGTAGTAGCGGTAGGCGGGGTGAGCGATATCCATGTTCTGCCGGATCCCATAGGTGGCCTTCCGTCCCTCGAAGCGGGTGGCGAGAATCTCCGGGTGCTTGTAGTAGAGCCAGGGCGGAATCGAATAAGTCGGCGTGCCAAGGATCACCTTGATGCCCGCCCTGTGCATCGCTTCCACCACGCGGTCGATGTAGCCGTATTCGAACTGCCCGTCGCGGGGCTCCCAGCTCGACCACGTGGACTCGCCGATGCGTACGACCGTAAGCCCGGCCTTCTTCATCAGCTCCACGTCCTTGTCGAGCCGTTCCTCGGGCATGTATTCGTGGTAGTAGGCGGCGCCGTAATAGATGGTCGGAAACCGCGGCACCTGAGCCAGTGCCGGCAAAGCCATCGCGATCCAGAGGGCCTGCAAGCGCATACTGCCCGGGATTCTACCACCGCCGCGGCCTCAGAGCAGCAGCGCCACCAGGGCCGTCAGCGAGCCGGCCAGCGCCGCTGGCGCCGGGCCCGAGCGGCGCATCACGCCGGCAGCGGCGAGGCTCAGGGCGGCGCCGAGGGTCTCGGTGATGAGTATCGGCAGCGGTGCGCCCGCTGCCGCGCGCATCAGCAGAAAAATCGCCCCGGCGGGCAAAGCGCCCTTTGGGCCGAACCGCCACACGGCCGCTCCGCCGCAGGCCATGGCGAAGGGGAACAGCAGGCGCGGGTCCCCGGTCAGCAGTTCAAGCGCGCCCCAGACGCCGGGCACGGCAGCCGCCCAGAGAGCCCGGGTTGCAGGCACGGTCCTCCAGAGCGCGACCAGCCCAACGGCCGCCATGGCGGCATGGCTCAGCAGGGGAAACGGCGCATCAGAACTCAAGCGCAATCATCTGATGCCCTGCGAGCACCGGCAGGCGGAAAAGCGTGTACGCGCCTTCGCGGCGTGTTTCCAGGGCGCGGCCCTCGGGGACAAGGACCGCGCGGCGCACGGTCCGCGGCGTCTTCACACGGACATCGATGTTGGCCACCGGGATCACGTCTTCGATCACATCGAAGGCCTGGCCGCGCCGCTCGGGAATGTAATGCAGCAGATGAACCACCCAGCGGTTCTCGCCGGGCTGCTCGTTCACCGCTGCCAGCACTGAGCTGGGCGCTTTCACGTCTAGCACCGGATCCGGCAGCAGACGCCGCAGCGCATTGCCCACAAGCCGCTTCACCCACAGGGGCGCGTTCGCATGGTACTGCTCGAAGACGGGGTGCATGAAGTAAATGCAGCGGCCGTTCTGCACGATGCCCGGCCCGCCGGGCTTGCCCGCTGACGGAGTGTGGCGGTGCGAGAAGAAATGGTCCCAGGTGCGGTTGAAGTACGGCACGTGCGTCTCCATCAGCACCTGCGCCCCGGCGCGCGGCCTTACCTTCTTGCCGCGCATGTACATGACGAGCTCCGTCTTCGGCAGCCCCTCGGCCAGCGGCCCCTCGATGACGAGGAAGTCCGGGCTGTAGTCGGCATCCCCGAGGTAGTCGAGGCCGAGACAGTCCAGAAGGAACCGCTCGCCTTTCGGGTCGAGCCCTGAGGCGCAGGAGGCCAGCAGACTCCCGCCCCGGGAGACGTAGTTGTCGATCTTCCGGGCCAGTTCATCGTCTGCCTCGATCCGATCCGGGAGAACCAGGACCCGATAACGGGAGAAATCGCTCTTCGAGTCCAGCACGTCGAACTGCACCTTCAGCTCGCTGAGCATCCGTGTAAACCCGAAGCAGGCAGGCGGGATGCGGCGGTCGGGCCCGACGTAAAACTCCTCCGGCGTGAGCACGCCGACGTCCGTCACGGCGCGCGCGCCGCGGCACCAGGGCTCTTTGGCCTCCACCTGGCGGTAGACGGCGCCAATCAGATCATAGGTCGCCTCGTCGAGCCGTCCCACCGGATGAAGCTGGTCGCCGACCGAGCACTTCGCGCCGAGAGCGAGCATCTGGAAACATTCGAATTCGAGCGCCGCGCGGTTTTTGAGCGAATGGAAGTCGCCCCAGGAGGTGTGGAACTTGCCCGTCATGCCGAGCGAGTCCAGCCCGAGCGTGCGCGTGTAGCGGATTTTCAGCGGGAAATCGAGGTAGCCCCAGCCGCCGCTGGGGAGGGATTCCAGCTCCCAGTGAGTGAACGAGGGTGCCATGCGGCGATGCCGCGGGCCGACGTGGCCGGCGTTGTAAAAAATGGTCGCCCTGGGGTGATACCGGCGCACGAGGGCCGTCATTTCGGCCTGCCAGTCGAGCATCGTCTGGTGCGCGAAGCGCCAGCGCTGTTCGGCGTTGGCCGGGTCAATGCCCTTCTTCCGCATCAGCTCGCGGCAGTAAAAGCAGGCGCAGGGAATGTCGTGAACGATGTCGAAAAAGAAACCGTCCACGTCGAACATCTCGCAGATTTCGGTGACGTGGTGGCGGAGGAATTCGCGGTACGGCGTGTTGTAGCACAGCCGCCGGTAAAAGCCCGGCTCGAAGATCGGCGTGCCGACCGGCGCGCCCTTTTCGTCGACGACGAGCCAGTCCGCATGCCGCTGCGCGGTGTAGTGGTCCCACTGAATCGTCACGTAGATGGGCACGCGGATGTTGCGCCGGTGGCAGGCCTCAATCTGCTCTTTCAGCAGATTCCGCTTCAGATGCGGGTGCCTGCGCTCGGGGTTTGCCTTCGTGTCGTAATAGATCCAGCCGTGATGGCAGCGGGCGAAACAGGTGACGCTGTTGACCCGGGCGCGCTCGAGCGTGCGGGCGAACTCGTCCGGATCGAACTGCGCGGCAATGTCCTCGACATGCTCGCTCGTGTGGAAGTCGAGATGGACCTGGCGGAAGCGCAGTTCGGGAGCGCCCGGCGCCGGCTCCTGAGAGGCCCAGCCGGGATTCGGGGCGGCCAGGACGGCCGAAGAGAGCAGCAGTTCGCGTCGGTTCAGGTCAGCCATGCGAGCCATTCTACGCCGCCTCCGGCCTTCGATATACTCGCTGCCGGAGTGCGCCGCCCTCGGGCGGCGCGAACCTGAACGAAAGGACATCCCAACGATGGCAAAGACGCGAAGAATGTTCCTGACTGGCGCTGCATTGGCCGCTTCTGCCCCGGCCCAGACACAGACGAAGGCCGAAAAGAAAGTCCACTACCGCGGCGCAAAGCCCCAGAAAACGCCGCTGTTTTCGAGCGCCGTTTCGTACGGAAATCTGCTCTTCATTGCCGGAAAAGGCTGGCACAAGGGCGGCGATATCAAGGTCCAGACGGCTGGCGTTCTCGATGAAATCGAGGCTGAACTGAAAAACGCCGGCTCTTCGATGGAAAAGGTTCTCAAGTGCAACGTGTATCTGAAAACGCTGGAGCATTACAAGCCGATGAATGAGGTTTTTCTCGGCCGCTTCGGCCCGGAGCCGCCCGTGCGCACGACCGTGGCCGTGGCCGACATTCCCGGCGATTCGCTGATCGAGATCGACGTCATTGCCTATATCTGAATGAGATTTCGCCCTCCCGGCGAAAGCGCGGGCGGAATTCCGATCGCCGCGTTCATTGACGGGCTTTCCCGGCGCTGGCGCGCCCGTCACCGCCGGCTGGCGGGCGCGCATCGTTGATCAGGGGAGATTGCCGGTTCGATCGGCAATCGCGCCGCCGCTTGCCCGAAGGGCGAGCGGCGGCGCGGATGGGAGACGGCTCGGATGGCTGAGCCGCGGGAACTCGCCGTGCGCCAGGGCGTCAGATCAGGCGGTGCCTTTCACCGCGCTCGACAGGATCTCCCGCACACGGCGCGCCACGATCTCGGCGTCGCCCTTCTGCATCATCCAGACGGTGAAGACGAGGGCCTCGCGGTTTGTCATCGGGCAGGCTTCGATGGAGGGCCGCCCCTCGCGCAACATCTTCATCACCTCCGGCGGCGTGATCTTCACCACGCTCTGATCCCAGCGGATGTGCAGGTGCGGCGTGTGGTTCGCGATCGGCGGCACCACGACGTCGGTGGTCACCGACTTCACCTTCTTTGCCTCGCGCGCGATCACCTCCACGCGGCGGTCCCACTCACGCGCCTCGGCGGCGTGGTCCTTGTTCAGGTAGAGTTCCAGCGCCACCAGCATCCCCACCATCTCTTCCTTGTTCACTTTCATGCCGCGCGCGATCGAGTCGCTGTAGGGGGACGTGTTGAGCCGCGCCGCTTCGATCAGATCCTTCCTGCCCAGCAGCAGGCCGGCGCTCTGCGGCCCGCGGATGCCCTTGCCGCCGCTGAAGGTGACCAGGTCGAAGCCCATCTTCGTGTACTTCGACAGGTTCTCCACCGGGGGCACGTCGGCGGCGGCGTCATTGAAGCTCGGGATCCCGTGTTTGCGGCAGAGGCGGACGAATTCTTCGATCCGGATGCGGCCGCGCGGGTCTGCATCGTTGAAAAACAGCGCCATCGCCGTCTTCTCGTTCACGGCGCGCTCGAAGTCTTCCGCCGTCTCCACCTCCACCATGCGGATGCCGACGGCGCGCACGGCATGGTCGTAACCGTAGCGGTGCGATTTCTGGATGATCACCTCGCTCTTCATTCCCGTCAGGTCGGGAATGCGGCGGATCTTGTCCGGATCCTTGCCGGTGATGCACGCCGCCGTGCCCACCGTCAGCGCTCCGGCCGCGCCCGAGGTGACCATCGCCGCCTCGCACCCGAGCAGCTCGGCGATGCGGCGGCCGACGGCATCCTGAAGCTCATTCAGGTTGACGTAGTGCTTCGACGCCTCGCGCATCGCATCCAGCACTTCGCCCGGCATCAGCGATGCGGTCAGCATCGTGTACGTGCCGGCGGCGTTGATGAAGGTGCGGACGCCGAGCTCGCTGATGACATCGCGGCGGCGCGGAGCGGCCAGGCCCGCCCTGCCGAACAGCGGCAGGCTGCCCAGGGCGCCGAGGAACGGTCTTCTCCCAAAGATCATGGCGGTCTCCTTCCGCATCTATCCTGTCACCCAAGGCCGCGCCGCGCCACGGCGTCAGAGAGGCAGCCCGAAGTAACGCTCGGCGTTCGCGTAGCAGATCCGCCGCACGAGGCCGCCGACGAAGTCGAAGTCCGCCGGCAGCAGCCCCTTCTCCATGTCCTCGCCCAGCAGGTTGCAAAGGGTCCGCCGGAAATATTCATGCCGCGGGTAGGACATGAAGCTGCGCGAATCGGTAAGCATGCCGACGAAATGCGCCAGCAGGCCGCAGTTGGACAGGGCGTTGATCTGCCACTCCATGCCCTCTTTCTGGTCCAGAAACCACCAGCCGCTGCCGAACTGGATCTTGCCCGGAATCGTGCCGTCCTGGAAATTGCCGATCATCGTTGCAAAAGCGTAATTCCAGGCCGGGTTCAGATTGTAGAGGATCATTTTCGGCAGCGCGCCTTCGCTTTCCAGCATGTCCATGTAAGCGCCGAGCGCGTCCATCTGCGGCCAGTCGCCGATCGAGTCGAAGCCTGTGTCCGGCCCCAGCTCGCGGAAGCGGCGCGTATTGTTGTTACGCCGCGCCATGAGGTGAAGCTGTTTTGTCCAGCCTTTTTCCGCGTCCAGGCGGCCGAAAAACAGCATCAGGAAAGAGGCAAACTGCTCCCGGTCTTCGGGTGAAACCGGGATGAAAGCACGCGCTTTTTCAAAAATTTCTGATGCTTTTTCCTGCGAGCACGGAGTGGCGAAGCAGGCGTTCAGCCCGTGGTCGCTCAGACGGCAGCCCATTTCGTGAAACGCGTCGTGACGTTTTTTCAGGGCATCCAAAAAGCTCTGGAAGTCGGCGATGTCGATGTTGGCCGCGGCCGCCAGCCGCCCGAGCCAGGAGTTGAACTGCTCCGGGCGGTCCACCAGAAAAGCGCGGTCCGGGCGGTACGTCGGGAAGACTTTCGTCTTCAGCCCGGAGGCGGCGATCTGGCGGTGCCAGCGCAGATCGTCGGCCGGATCATCGGTGGTGCAAACGGCCCGTACCCTGAACTTCTCAAGGATGCCCCACGCGCGCAGGCTCTCGCCAGCCAGCAGCGCATTGGCCTGGTCCCAGATGCGTTCGGCATTCTTTTCGTCCAGCAGTTCGTCGATGCCGAAATAGCGTTTCAGCTCGAGGTGCGTCCAGTGGTAGAGGGGGTTGCGCAGCGTGTTGGGCACGGTGCGCGCCCAGGCGAGATATTTTTCCTTTGGCGAAGCGTCCCCGGTAATGTACTTTTCGGGAATGCCGTTGGCGCGCATGGCGCGCCACTTATAATGGTCTCCCTCCAGCCAGATCTCGAACAGATTGGCGAAGCGGCGATTCTCGGCCACGTCCTTCGGCGGCAGGTGGCAGTGGTAGTCGAGGATGGGTTCGTCGCGGGCGTAGTCATGATAGAGCCGCCGCGCGGGCGGTGTAGCCAGCAGGAAGTCTTCGTGGATGAATGCCATGGTGTCAGCCTCGTCTGAAATGCCAGTATATCGCCCCCGGTGTGGTCATAATGAAGGGTGATATCCGCCATGTCTTCTTCCCTGCTTCCCATCCGGCCCCGATTCATCCCCGAGCTCGACCCGAAGTTCCTGCCCGCTTCGCTGTGGAACCGCGCTTTCCGCGAGCTGGCCCGCCAGCGCGGTGCCGCGCCCTATGTGCTGGCTCTCGAGCGCAGCGATGGCAGCATCTCGCGGTTTGAGACCATCGTGCTGCCGGAAGGAGCGCCCGAGTACGAGCTGAACTACCGCTACATCGAGCGGATCCTGAAATTCCTGCTCTGGCAGCGCGGAGGATGGAAGGTGTACGCGGGCGGTTCGCCGCGCATCGGCGAATATCTGCACACGGTCTATTCGCCCGGCGGCGCGCGCGCCTTCGATCATGAATTCATGAGCGGCGTTTACGAGCGGCCGTTCACGATCGAGATCCTGCCGGCCGATCAGGTCCCGCCGGCGCGGGAAACCTCCAGCCCGCTGGGGCGGCATCTCGACGGCTGCCGCGTGGGCTTCGATCTTGGCGCCAGCGACCGCAAGGCCAGCGCCGTGATCGACGGGCAGGTGGTCTACAGCGAAGAGGTCCCCTGGGACCCGCGCCCGCAGAGCGACCCGCAATACCATTACGACGGCATCATGGACTCGATCCGCCGCGCTGCCGCGCACCTGCCGCGGCTGGACGCGGTGGGCGGCTCGGCCGCCGGCGTCTACATCAACAACCGCGTGCGCGTGGCGTCGCTGTTCCGCGGGGTGCCGAAGGACGTCTTTGATGCGAAGGTCGCCGGCCTGTTCCTGCGGATTCGCGACGAGCTTGGCGTGCCGCTGGAGGTGGTGAACGACGGCGAAGTGACCGCGCTGGCCGGGTCGATGTCGCTGAATGACAACCCGGTGCTGGGCATCGCTATGGGGTCGAGCCTGGCGGCCGGATACGCCGATGCTCATGGCAACATCACCGGCTGGCTGAACGAGCTCGCCTTCGCCCCCATCGACTACCGCGAGGACGCGCCCGTCGACGAGTGGAGCGGCGATGCCGGCTGTGGGGTGCAATATTTTTCACAGGTGGGCGCCAACCGCATCGCCACGCAGGCGGGCATCGAATTCGGCACCGCGATGCCGCTGCCCGAGCGGCTGGTCGAACTCCAGCAGCGGATGAAGGACGGCGACCCGCTCGTGCGGAAGGTTTACGAGACCATCGGCACGGAGCTCGGCTACGCGGTCGGCCACTACGCGGACTTTTACGAGCTGAAGCACATTCTCGTGCTTGGCCGCGTCACCACCGGTCCCGGAGGCGACGTCATGATCGAGCAGGCTCGCCGCGTGCTCGCCGCCGAGTTCCCCGAGCTGGCCGCCCGGGTGCAGATCGCGCTGCCGGACGAGAAGAGCCGCCGCGTGGGCCAGTCGATTGCCGCGGCCAGCCTGCCGGTGATTCCAAAGAAAGGATGAGGTGATTTTCCGTGCAGTTTCATAAATCAACTTCCGAAATTTATGTTCCCGATGGCGCGCCCCTGCCTGGCGCGCTGGCCCGCACCACGCGGCTCGGAGTCAGCGCCCATCAGGACGACATTGAGATCATGGCGATGGACGGCATCCTCGCCTGCTTCCAGAAACCGGACCAGTGGTTTTCCTGCATCATCGTCACCGATGGGGCGGGCAGCGCGCGCGAGGGCGACTATGCCCACTACAGCGACGAGGACATGGTGCGCGTCCGCCACATCGAGCAGAAAAAGGCGGCGATGATCGGCGAATATGGCGCGTGCGTCTTCCTCGACTACCCGAGCCGCGAGATCAAGGACGGCTCCAATCGCAATCCGGTGGAGGACCTGAAGCAGGCGCTCTCGATGGCGCGCCCGGAAATCGTCTACACGCACAACCTCTGCGACAAGCACGACACGCACGTCGCCGTGGCGCTGCGGCTGATCGAGGCCATCCGCAGCCTGCCCGCCGAACAGCGGCCCGCGCGGCTGCTCGGCTGCGAGGTGTGGCGCGATCTCGACTGGCTGCCCGATGCGAAGAAGGTCGTCTTCGACGTCAGCGCCCACGAAAACCTCTCGGCCGCGCTACTCGGCGTCTTCGATTCCCAGATCGCCGGCGGCAAGCGCTATGACCTGGCCACGCTGGGCCGGCGCCGCGCCAACGCAACCTACTTCCAGAGTCATGCCGTCGACCAGGCGCAGGCGATCATCTTCGGCATGGACCTGACGCCGCTGATCGTGGACACGACGATCGATCCGCTCGAGTTCGCCGTCTCCCACATCCGTGAGTTCGAGGAAGAGGTGCGGAACCGTTTCGCGAAACTGCGGTGAGCCAGCCATTGCCTGCGCCGCTGCATGTCGAGACGAGGTCCTGCCGCGGCCGCCTGATTTCGCCCCCCGGCTGCCTCCCTGGCGGCCCGGAAGCCAGTGACTTTCGGCGCAGCAGGGATGGCGCCTCTGGCCCCACGGCAACCGACGCGCGCTGTTTCTGTGGGTACTGAAGGCGGCCGTCTCTCGTCCATCGGCTGAACCCCGGCTCTCCTGCCGCCGGCCGCCTGCCAGGTGCGTTATCATCAACACCGTGCCGAAGCTGAAGTTCTACGCCAAACCCACCTGAACCACCTGCCGGAAGGCCAGGAGTTTCCTGGCAGAAGCGGGGAAAGAGTTCGAGTTGGTCGACCTGTCGAAGGGCCTCACGGTGGAAGAACTCGACCGCCTCATCGGGGGACGCGACTACCGTGAGTTCCTCAATCCGAAAAATGAACTCTACAGGCAGCTCGACATGAAGAACAATCCGCCGCCGCGACTGGAAGCGTTGCGGCTGATGAGCGAGAACCCGAACCTGATCCGGCGTCCGATTCTGGTGAAGGGCTCGAAGGTGCTGGTGGGTTTTGACCCCGAAGCGTGGGCCGGGGTCTAGCGCCCTTTCTGCCGCGTCCATCGCGGGCTGTCCCGGCCGGGGCGCGGCCGTGATATTCCTGTGGCTGTGATCACACGCAGGGATCTTGCCACGGCCGCCGCCGCAGCCGCCTCCGCCATGAAACGGGCACAAGCGCAGCCGACGCCCGCCTACGCGGGCCCGCTCCAGAAGTTCGATGGCCGGTACAGGCCGGACGAGTTCGACTCGCTCGCCTGGACGCGGAAACGGTACGAGGAGATGCCGCGCCGCCTTGCCTTCCGCGCCCGCAACCAGCGCGAAGCGCTCGCCTGGCAGCGGCGGCTGCGGGCGAAGCTCGTGGAACTGCTCGGCGGCTTTCCGCCGCGCACGCCGCTCAACGCCCAGGTCCTCGAGACGCGGGATTTCCCTGGCTGGACGCGCGAAACCGTGATCTTCGAGTCACGCCCCGGACTGGGCGTTTTCGGCTATTTCTTCCTGCCCAAAGACCGGCCCCGGCCGCGGCCGGCGCTGATCTGCATCCCCGGCCATGGCCGCGGCGTCGACGACATCTCTGGCATTGACGAGAAGGGGCAGGACCGCACGGTGAAGGGCCCCTACCAGTACGACTTTGCGGTGCAGGCCGTCGAGCGCGGTTTTGCCGCCTTCGCCATCGAGCCGCTCGGATTCGGCTGCCGGCGCGATCCGGCCAGCCGCCGCCGCGGGGCCGGGCAGTCCTCCTGCCAGCCGGCCGCCGGTGCGGCGCTGCTGTTTGGGGAGACCATGATCGGGTGGCGGGTCTACGACGTGATGCGCGCGGTGGACTATCTGGAAATGCGGCCGGAGGTGGATTCGCGGCGCATCGGGCTGATGGGCATCAGCGGCGGCGGCACGATCACGACGTTCGGCGCCGCGCTGGAACCGCGCATCGCGGCGGCGCTCATCAGCGGGTATCTCAACACATTTCGCGACTCAATCCTGAGCATCTCCCACTGCATGGACAACTATGTGCCCGGCATCCTCCAGTGGTGCGAGATGCATGATGTGGCCGGCCTCATCGCTCCGCGGCCGCTCTTCTGCGAATCCGGGGAAAAGGACGATATTTTTCCGGTGGAGGCTTTTCGCCATTCTTTTGTGGAAGTCCAGAAAATCTACAGGATTTTTGGCGCAGAAGACAGAATTGGAAGTGAGATTTTTTCCCGCGGCCACGAGTTTTCCGGCCGGCTGGGCTTCCCATTTCTCGAAAAACATCTGGGAGCGTGAGTCTCGTGGCAGACTTTGAACTGCTGGAACATACGGCGGACACGGGCTTCCGGGTCCGTGCCGGCACGCTCGAAGAGCTCTTCATCCGGGCCGCCGAAGCGCTGACGGCGGTCGCTCTCGACCCGACGCAGGCGCGGCCGCTGGAGAGCCGCGCACTCAGCACATCCGGCGAGACGCTGGAAGACCGCTTCGTCAACTGGCTGAACGAGGTTCTCTGGCTGCTGGACGGCGAGCACTGGGTGCCGGCAGCGTTTGAAGACCTCCGCTTCGACGGCGACACGGTCAGCGCCCTGGCCAGGGGCGAGCCGCGTGACGAAGCGCGCCACCGGCCGCGGATCGTGGTCAAGGCGGTCACCTTCCATCAGCTCGCCATCCGGAAGCAAAATGGCATGTGGGAGGCCGAGGTTTTCCTCGACATCTGACATGCAGATCGAACGGATTGACGACGTCCGGTTCAGGATTCCCAAGGGCGTGCGCCACGGCATGCGCACCGATGTGCTGTTCTATGCCATTGACGCGATCCACGAACAGGTGCAGAAGGACCGTTCGCTCGAGCAGGCGATGAACGTCGCCTGCCTGCCTGGCATCGTCGGCCCTTCGCTGGCGATGCCGGACATTCACCAGGGGTACGGGTTCCCTATCGGGGGCGTGGCCGCGATGGACTGGGACAGCGGTGTGGTCAGCCCGGGCGGCGTGGGCTATGACATCAACTGCGGCGTGCGGCTGATCCGCACGAACCTGGAGAAGGAGGAGGTCCGCTTGCGCCTGAAGGAGCTGGTGGACCAGGTGTTCCGGGACGTCCCCTGCGGCGTCGGCGGCAAGGGCCATCTCGAAATCAGCGAAAAGCAGCTCAACCAGATCCTCGAGCAGGGCGCGGAGTGGATGGTGGAGCACGGCTATGGCGAGCCCTCCGACATCGAGCATTGCGAGGAGCGCGGCCGCCTGGCCGGCGCCGATGCCGGCGAAGTGAGCGCGCGCGCCAAAGAGCGCGGCCGCCCGCAGATCGGCACGCTTGGCAGCGGCAACCACTTCCTGGAGATCCAGTTCGTCCAGCGCGTGCATGACGCGGAGGCGGCCCGCTGCTACGGGCTGGAGGAAGGGCAGGTGGTGGTGCTGATCCACAGCGGATCGCGCGGGCTGGGCCACCAGGTATGCACGGACTTCCTGGCGCAGATGGGCGCGGCGATGAAGAAGTACGGCATCACGCTGCCGGACCGGCAACTGGCCTGCGTGCCCATCCAGAGCCCGGAGGGACAGGCGTATCTGAAGGCGATGCGGGCCGCGGCGAACTTCGCCTGGGCCAACCGCCAGGCGATGCTGCATTTTGTCCGCGGCTCCTTTCAGAAGGTGTTTGGCAAACACGTCCGGCTGGGTCTCATCTATGACGTCTGCCACAACATTGCCAAGCGCGAGAAGTACGAATACAACGGGCGCACCGTGGACGTGCTGGTCCACCGCAAGGGCGCGACGCGCGCCTTTCCGCCGGGCCACCCGGAGATTCCTGCCGACTATCGCAGCGTGGGCCAGCCGGTGCTGATTCCCGGCAGCATGGGGACCGCGTCGTGGGTATTGGCCGGCTGCGAGGGGGCGATGCGGGAGAGCTTCGGCAGCGTGTGCCACGGGGCCGGGCGCGTGCTCAGCCGGCACGCGGCCAAGCACGGCCGCGACGCGCGCGCGGTGCAGCGGGAACTGGAAGAGCGCGGCATTCTGGTTCGCAGTGAAACGCGCGACGGCATCATCGAAGAGGTGCCCGAGGCCTACAAGGACGTCGATGAGGTCATCGAGACGGTGCACCGAGCAGGGCTGGCCCGCAAGGTGGCGCGGCTGCGCCCGATGGGCGTCATCAAGGGCTGAACGGCGGCGCGGGCCGCGCTGCGGCTACACTGGATGTCGGCATGATCGAAGTGCGCCGCGCGCGCCTGGAAGAGGCGCCGGTCCTGATTGAACTGATCCTTGGACTCGCCGAGTACGAGAAGCTGACGCCCCCTGATGAGGAGGCGCAGCGGAGGCTGGTGCGCGACATCTTCGGCCCGCAGCCGCGGCTTGAGGCCTGGCTGGCGTTCGTCGATGGCGCGCCGGCCGGATACGCGCTGACGTTGGAGACTTATTCGAGCTTCCTCGCCCTGCCGACGCTGTACCTCGAGGACATCTTCGTCAGGCCGGAGTTCCGGGGCCGCGGCGCCGGCGCGGCGATGTTCCGCCGGCTGGTGGAAGAAGCCCGCCGCCGCGGTTGCGGCCGCATGGAATGGGTGGTGCTTGACTGGAACCGCCCGGCGCTCGAATTCTACGAGCGCTTCGGCGCGCAGCGCCTCAGCGACTGGATCACCATGCGTCTCACGCAGACAGACTTCGACCGCATTTTGAAAGAGTAGCCGTATGCTGCGCCGATCCTCGTTTCTCTGGATTCTTGCTTTCCTGCTCACCGCCGCCTCGGCCGTTTATCAGCGGATGACCGGTCCTTCGCATCCGAAGACCGGCCGCGTGCGGATTGCAGGCAAGCAGATTCGCTACCGCTTGCCGCGCAGCATGGCCGGGGGCGATGCCGTGATCCGCGTGCCCGCCGTCAGCAGCGAAACGAAGGGCACGCTTGCCTGGAAGCGGTACCGGACGCGCGACCCTTGGACCTACGTCGAAATGACGCGCGATGGCGAGGGGCTTGCCGGCCGGCTCCCGCAGCAGCCGCCCGCGGGAAAGCTCAGTTACCGCGTCATCCTCCAGGACGGGACGGAACGCGTGACTCTGGGCGGCGGGCCGGTCGTCATCCGCTTCCGCGGGGAAGTCCCGCTGCCGGTTCTGGCGCTGCACATCGCGGCGATGTTCGGGTCGATGCTGGTGGGAACGCGGGCAGGACTCGAATTCTTCCGCCCCCAGCCGCAATATCGCACGCTGCTGCTGTGGACTCTCGGACTGCTGACCGTGGGCGGACTCGTGCTCGGCCCCGTCGTGCAGAAGTACGCCTTTGGCGCTTACTGGACGGGATGGCCGTTTGGCACGGATCTCACCGATAACAAGACCGCCGCGGCCTGGCTCGCGTGGGTGATCGCCTGGCTGAAGCTGCGCCGCGCGCCGGAACGGGCCGGCCGGTGGGTGCTCGGGGCAGCGATCGTGATGATGGCGGTGTTCGCCATCCCGCACAGCGTTCTGGGCAGCGAGCTCAAATACGAGTGAAACGGGCCGCCTGTGCGAGCCGCTCCCTCACGGCTTCTTCACCGTCGGATACTCGACGCCAAGCTGCTCCAGATAGGTGGCATGGCGCGCCGGATTGTAGTACAGCTTCTGCAGCTGCGGCCGGAAGCGCTCCATCTTGTCCCGGTTCATTTCCACCGGAGGCTTCTGCTCTGGCGGGATGAGCGGTTGCCATTTGCGCTCTTTCGTCTGCTCGGCGAAATACTGCTTTGCCGCCGCCACCAGGTCCGGGTTTAACAGCAGGTCGAGCGCGGTCATCGCGTGCGCCTTCGCGCCAGCCGTGGCGCCCTTGTGCGCAATCGGCGTCGCCATCGAGATGCCGCTGGACCAGTGATGGGCAATCATTCCGGGAATATTGCCCGGGAACCGCAATACCACTGTCGGCACGTTCCAGCCCACTTCCGCGATATCGTCCGACCCGTAGCTGCGGCGCGAAGGGTCGGGCGGGCGCAGCTCGGCAACGTCGGTTTTCAGGCCCTCTTCTTTCACCTGAAGCTCGCGCTGGGCCGCGCGGGCCAGCATCTGATCGGCCTCGGACCACTGCGGCATTCCGACGCGCCGGATGTTGGCATACAGCGCTTCGGCCAGCGGTTTGTTGAAATGCCCCGGCCAGGCGGCGCCAAGGGTGCGCTCGCTGACCTCGGTGTCGGTCATCATGGCTGCGGCGCGCGCGATCCTTGAGCCGATTTCGTGCAGCTCCCGGATGCGCTCATACTCCCATTCGCGGAAGTAGTACCAGACCTTCGCCACCGGCGGTACGACATTGGGCTGATCACCGCCCTGCGTGATCACGTAATGCGACCGGTGCTCCGGCCGCAGGTGCTCGCGCCGGTAATTCCAGCCGACGTTCATCAGCTCCACGGCATCCAGCGCGCTGCGGCCCGCCCAGGGCGAGCCGGCCGAATGCGCGCTGCGGCCGCGGAAGGTGTATTCCACGCTCACCAGGCCCGTCCCCACCGGCCCATAGTTCGTGCCGAATTCAGCCGCGATGTGCGAGCTCAACATCACGTCGAGATCGCGGAACAGGCCCGCGTTCACCATGTAGGTGCGGCTGCCGACGAGCTCTTCGGCCACGCCCGGATACACGCGGAGCGTGCCGCGGAGGCCGTGCCGCTTCATCAGCTCCTGCACCACCAGCGCGGCGGTGACGTTCACCGCCTGCCCCGCGTTGTGCCCCTCGCCATGGCCGGGCCCTCCTTCAACCAGGGGCTTGTGGTAGGCGACGCCCGGCGTCTGCGACGTCTCCGGCAGCCCGTCGATGTCGGCCATGAAACCGATGACCGGAGTTCCCTGGCCCCATTCGGCCACCCACGCCGTGGGCATTCCGGCCACCCCGCGCGTGACGCGGAAGCCGTGCTTTTCCAGAATGCCGGTGACGTAGTTGGAGGTCTCAAATTCCTGATAACCGAGTTCACTGAACGAAAAGATGGAATCAACCATCTCCTGGGTCAGCTTGCGGCGCCCCTCCACCATCTCCGCCGCCGCCTGCTTGAGCTCTGCGGTCCGCCCCTCCTGCCAGCCCCAGGCCGCCGCGGCGCCCGTGCATCCCAGAAAGGTTCTTCTCAGCATGACGTTCATCATACGCGAGTCCCGCCCGCTTCTGAATGCGGCGCGCGGAACATTTCCGCCGGCCATGCGTATCAGGGAGTGGAACGGAGTTTTTCATTCATGGCGAACAACGGCAGGCGCAGGAAAGGGAAGATCTGGATCTGGTCGTGCGTGGTGCTGGCGGCGGTCATCGGCGCCGGCGCGGCGCTGCGGGCCGCCCTTCAGCCGGACAACCGGGTGGATCCCTCGAAACTCGCGCGCGTGGAGCGTGGCGACATCGCCCGCGTCGTGGTGGCCACAGGCAAGATCGAGCCGCGCGCCATTGTGGAAGTGAAGTCCAAGGCGAGCGGGATCGTCAAGAACATCTATGTCAACTATGGCGACACGGTGCGCGCCGGCCAGGTGTTGGCTGAACTGGACAAGGAGGAGCTGGCAGCGCGGGTGCGCGAGGCGCGGGCCAATCTCCAGTCGGCCCAGGCCGTGGAGGAGAGCGCCCTGGCCGCATACGAACGCAACAGGGTGGAGGCCGAAGGGCCGGAGCTTCCATTCCTGAAATCGGCGATGGAACGGGCGCACCAGATGCTGCGTGACGGCCTGATTGCGAAGAACGTGGCCGAGGATGCCGAGAAGGCCTATCAGCTTGCGCTTAACAAACAGAGCGCGGCCATCCGGGCGCTGGCGGTCAGCCGTGCCGAAATTGCCCGCGCCCGCGCCCAGGTGGCGCAGGCGAAGGCGGTGCTTGAACGCGCCGAAGAGGATCTGCGGAATGCAACAATCATCAGCCCGATTGACGGGCTGGTGCTGGCGCGCAACGTCGAAGTGGGCAATGCCGTCAGTTCGATCCTTGTGCTGGGGTCGCAGGCCACAGCGCTGTTTACGCTGGGCGACATGAGCGACGTCTTTGTCCGGGGCAAGGTGGACCAGGCCGACATCGGCAAGGTCTATCTGGGGCAGCCGGCGCGAATCGTGGTGGAAAGTTTCCGCGACCGCAGGTTCGAGGGCAGGGTGTACCGCATTTCCCCGTATGGCGTGGAGAAAGACAACGTGACCACGTTCGAGGTGCAGGTTTCCATACACAACCCCGGACGCGAACTGAAGGCCAACATGAGCGCGAACGCTGAAATCATTCTCGAAGAGAAAAAGAACGTGCTTCTGGTTCCCGAAGCCGCAGTCGTCTATGACAAGGACCGCAAGCCGAGCGTCGAAGTGCCGGACCCGTCTCAGGAGAAGGGCCGCCGCCGCGCGGCGGTCAAGCTGGGCATTTCGAACGGCATCAAGACTGAAGTGCTGGCCGGGCTCGAAGAGGGGCAGCAGGTGATTCTTCAGTAGCGCGGGCGACCCGGAATTGAACTGCGATCGGATACCTTGCGTCCTTCCCATGCTTCTCGCGCTGGCGGCGAATTCCGCAAGGACCAGCGCCGGAGAAGAGATCGGCGCGTGTCAGATCTTGAGAAAAAGCTTCCGGCGGTACATCCACAACAGGATCAGCCAGTAGCAGAGCAGGATGGCCGCGCCTTCGAGCAGCGGTTGCAGGCCGTCGCCAAACACCCGGAAGAAATTCGGTCCCAGGTGGATGCGGAAGGTCGAACGGAAAAAGTCCTCAAACAGGTGGGCGATCATGTAAGCCGCAATGGAGTTCATGCCGACGACGACGAAAGGAAACGTCCACCAGCGGCTCCTCTTCACGTCGATCAGCCAGGTGAGCGCAGCAAGAATGGCGAAGCAGGCGCCGCCGCTGAACAGCGTCCAGGCCGGCGTCCAGATGCGTTTCACCACCGGACAGATGCCCAGCCAGTGCAGCGCGAGCCCGGAGGCCACGCCCGCGCCGGCGGCGATCCACATCCTTGTGAGCGACGCCTGCGGGCCAAGCTGCCGCAGCCAGCGCCCGGCGACCAGGCCCAGGATCATTGTGCCGAGCGTGGGAACGAAGTTCAGCGTGAGATAGCCGCCGCGGTTGGCCACGAACGGTTCGGGGCGCGGGAAAAGATTCAGGAACCACTGGTCGAAGGCCGCGCCGAGATTGCTGTTCTTGTTCCAGTGGCCCATGAATCCGTGGAAGTGGTGCGGCCAGTTGGGCGGCACGCCGACGCGCGCCCAATCGAAGTCCGGGCCAGGAAGCGGATACAGCGCCCAGGCCAGCCAGTAGCCGGCCAGGATCAGCCCGAACCATGTCCACACCGTCTTCGGGCGGGCGAATCCGAGGAGGAACAGGAACGGATACCCGAGCCCGATCTGCGTGAGCGTGTCTTCAAAGGTGAAATTCGTCTGTGGGCTGTGCAGCGAGCGCAGGAAGATGCCGAGCACGATGAGCACGATGGACCGCCAGAGGGCATGGGCAAACAGCTTGCCGAAGGTGGCGCCCCTCGCCATGCGGCTGGCGATCGAGTATGGCAGCGCCACGCCCACCAGGAAGGAGAAGCCCGGCTGGATCAGGTCGTGGAGCGAGCAGCCCGCCCATTCGACGTGGGTTTGGTTGTAGGCGAGGAAGGCCCAGAACCGGTTGCCAGGATAAGCGCGGGCCACCTCGGCCAGGCGGAGAACCTCCGCCATCATGAGGATCATCACAATACCGCGGAAAACATCCACGGCGACGTTGCGCTGCGGCAACTCGGCTTTCGGCGGCGCGGAGAGAGAAGACGGCGTGGGTTCCATGGCGATACAAGGAACGGCCGCCAGTGAGTCTATCACCGCTGGAGGCGACCCGGTTTCATCGGAAGACGCTGGTGGATCGCGTGCTGAAGGGACTGGGCATCCTCGGAGCCGCGAATGGAGATCGAAAGAGCCGCTCCTTCGGCTCGCCCTGGCGGGCTCGCTCCAGTCGCCGCTCAGAGGGGCAAAGCGCGAATCCCGGCCGCAAAGCCGCTGCCGGCAATCGGCAGAAAAAAGCCGGCCCAAAAGGGCCGGCTGTTGCATCAGAATCGAGGCTCGCAGTCGGATGCTGCCTATTTCGTCACTTTTTTGGCCGGAGCCTTCTTCACCGCAGGGGCTTTCTTCGGCGCAGGCAGGCCGATGACATCCTTCGGCTCCACTTCGAACGTCACGTTGAAGGGATCGAGAGAGTATTCCGTGACAACGCCTGCGAACTCAAGCGCCGTGCCGGGCTCCGGGGCCACCGGCAACGGGTTCTCGAAGACAAGTGTCACTTCGCTCATGTTGGGCGAGCTCAGGCCGAGCACGATCTTTTTCGGTCTCTTGGGCGGATCGAAGCTGACGACCGTGCCCTTCAGCCGCGTCACCTTTGTCCCGCCCACATCGATGCCATCCGGGCCGGGGATGTGCGCGTTCTTGAGCGAGTTCTCAAAATACGCCTGCCCGTTGGGGCCAGTGAGCTCGCGCTTGATGCCCACCCAGAGGGCCAGCACGGGGTTGGTCTTCTTCAGCTCCTCCTCCTGCTTGGCCATGATCTCGTCCTGCGACTCGATCTTGAAACCCTCCGGAGGGATGGCCGTCGTCTGGGCGAGCTTGATGACCTCATCCATGCCGTCCTTGCTGCCGTGGAAGTTGACGTAGTTTTTCTCGAAGGTGGACAGCAACTGCTGGCGGACATTTTCGGGGAAACCGCCCGGCCCGGAGTAGACGGCCGCACGGGCAAAGTGGAACAGGGCAATGCCCTGCCGATCCAGTTGCCGCGTGCGCACGTTGGCTCGGCCCGCCCAGGCGGACACCTGGGCGTCATTCGGGTTTCGCTTCAGCGCCTCGATGAAGTACTTGTCGGCATCAAGGTACTGCCCGCGCTCCATCGCGACCCAGCCAAGCGTGCGGTAGGCAACATACTCCGTGGTCGCTTTCTGCTGCTTCCACTGTTCCTCAGTCACCTGCTGCGGCTTCTTGGCTGGACTGAAGTAGTCCTCGCAAAGCTCCAGCAGGGCTTTGGCCGCCTTCTCGCCCTGTTCGAGCGCCGGTGCCGAAGTGTCATTCATGCTCACCGTCAGCAGGTTGATCCAGTACCAGCCGGTGAGCGCCTTCGGATTGAAGGCCACCCAAGTCTTGGCCGTGTCCAGCATCTCCTTCGCTTTTCCAAGCTGCTGGTAGGTCTGAACCAGCAGTTCGTAACGGCCGTCGCGGAAGTCCGAGGTGGGATACTTCTGTTCCCACTGCTGGAGGAGCTGGAGCCGGGCCTGGGGATTCTGCTCCTTCTTGATCAGCTCAACAAGATCGTACTCGGCACGATCCTTCCACTGCGGCTGCTTGGCCTCCTGGCCCCACAGCGCCAGGCTGCCAAGGCCGAGCAGCGCGATTCCTGCGATTGTTGCCTGGATGGTCTTGAGCACCACGAGCCTCCTGGATATTTGTACCATCAATGCCTGCCCTCCCTCAGCCGGGGATGGCCGGTGGAACCTCGAGGGTTCCCGCAACCAAACACTTGCGGAGTATATCGGAACCCGTTTCCACCCTGCAAGCAGGCTGCTTCCCTCTCCTCATCCCTCTGGATGCCGCCGCCGTGCCGCCCGTTTCCCGCAGGCCGCGCCGAAGCCGGCACGGGGGCGGTGGTAGAATCTGGAATTCTCATGCGCTATTTCGATCTGGGCGTCATTCTGCTCTACCTGATCGGCATTACCTGGTTCGGAGCGCATTTCCGCAAGAGCCAGAAGAGCCTCAAGGACTACTTCCTGGGGGGGAGAACGACCCCCTGGTGGGCCATCGGCTTCTCCATCGTCTCGGCCGAAACGTCCACGCTGACCGTCATCGGCACGCCGGCGCTCAGTTTTCACGGCAACTTCGGCTTCCTCCAGGTGGTCTTCGGCTACCTGCTGGCGCGAATCGTCATCTCGCTGCTGTTTATGCCCCACTATTTCCGGGGCGAGTTGTTCACCGCCTACGAGCTGATGCAGCGGCGCTTCGGCCCGCGGCTGCGCCGCGTCACCGCGGGCACGTTCCTGCTGCTGCGCGCGCTGGCCGAAGGCGTCCGCGTCTTTGCCATCTCGATCGTCGTCAGCATTGTTCTCGGCACCGGCGAGATCGCTTCCATCGTTGTCATTGTCTGCCTGACCCTCTTCTACACCTTCGAAGGAGGGATGACGGCGGTCATCTGGACCGACGTCGTGCAGATGTTTCTTTACGTCGGCGGCGCCATCGTCAGTCTGTTTGTAATGCTTGGCCAGATCAACGGCGGCTGGCATGAAGTCCTGCGTGCGGCCGCGGCGGCGGGAAAGCTCCAGGTCTTCGATTTCCGCTTCGAGCCCACGCTCGAGTTCCTCTCGCGGCAGTATTCCTTCTGGGCAGGCGTCCTCGGCGGCTGCTTCCTGACGACCGCCAGCCACGGAACCGAGCAGCTCATGGTTCAACGGCTGCTGTCGGCGAAAAACATTTCCGATGCGCGGAAGGCCCTGTTTGGAAGCTGGGTGGTGATTTTTTTCCAGTTCACCCTTTTTCTGGTGATCGGGCTGATCCTGTGGAAGCATTATCAGGACACCGGCGCCGCTCCACCTCAACCGGCTGACCGGATCTATCCGGAATTCATCTGGAATTCGCTGTCCCCGGGCGTCAGCGGTCTGGTGATCGCCGCCATTCTCGCCGCGGCCATGTCGAATCTGAGCGCGGCGCTCAATTCGCTCGCCTCGACCACCGTCATGGATTTCTACCGGCAGAAATTCCGCCACCATAACGAATCGCATTATCTTCGCCTGGCACGGCTGACCACGCTCGTCTGGGGAGCAATCCTGCTCGGCATCGGCGTGCTGTCGCGCCACGTGAAAAGCGTCCTGGAGGCTGGCCTCGGAATCGCCTCGATCCTCTATGGGGCGCTGCTCGGCGTTTTCCTGCTTGGCGTGCTTACGACGCGCGTCAGCGAACGTTCGGCGGTCGCCGGCATGCTGGCCGGGCTGGGCGTCAACCTCTATCTCCGGTTCGCCACGCCGGTGGCCTGGACCTGGTATGTGCTGATCGGTACCGTCACGACCGTGGCCGTCTCGCTGGCTGCGTCGCTCGTGCTGGACCGGGAGGGGGCCCGTTGACGGGACTGCGCAGGGAGCTGGGCGTCTGGGGCGCGGCTTCCATCGTCGTCGGCACGGTCATCGGCAGCGGCATTTTCCTCGTGCCGCGCAAGATGGTGCTTGAAACAGGAAGCGCCGAACTTGTTTTTGCCGTCTGGATCTTTGGCGGGCTGCTTTCGCTGGCCGGAGCCCTGACCTATGCCGAACTGGCGTCGATGATGCCCGAAGCCGGCGGCGAATACAACTACCTCAAGGCCGCCTACGGGCCCTTCTGGGGCTTCCTGTACGGCTGGACGCAGATGTGGGTGGCCAAGAGCGGCTCCATCGCCACGCTTGCCACGGGCTTCTTCTATTATCTGGCGAATTTCCGTCCCGAGCTGGACCGTACGGTTTTCGTGATTCCTCTCCCGCTGGGCGCCGGCGGCGCGCCGCTGGACGTCAGCGCCGGGCAATTGTTGGCCATCGGCGTCATCCTGGCGCTCGGCTGGCTAAACTGGTTTGGCATCCGCGTCGGCGGCGGCGTGCAGGTGGCGGTGACGGCGCTGAAAGTGCTGCTCATCGTCTGGATCATCGGCGTCGGCCTCGCATCCCCTTCAGCGCCGCATGGGGCCACCGCCCTGACGGGCGCGCGCGGCGGCGTGGCCGGATTTTTCGCCGCCCTGGTGGCCGCCCTCTGGGCGTATGACGGCTGGAACAACCTCAGCATGGTCTCAAGCGAGGTGAAATCGCCGCAACGGAACCTGCCTCGCGCGCTCATTTTCGGCACCGGGGCGGTGATGGCCATTTATATATTGACAAATGTGGCCTATTTCCGCGTGCTGACTCCCGCGGAGGTGGCCAGCTCAGACCGTGTGGCCGCGGTGATGATGCAGCGCGCCATCGGCCCATGGGGCGCCAGCCTCGTCAGCATCGCGGCCATGATCTCGATTTTTGCCGCTCTGAACGGCTCCATTCTCAGCGGATCCCGGGTGCCCTACGCCATGGCCACCGATGGATACTTTTTCCGCCGTTTCCGCGAGGTTCACGAGCGCCATGCCGCTCCCGGCTTTTCGATTCTCGCTCTCAGCGGCTGGTCGGCCGTCCTTGTCCTGAGTGGCCGTTACGATCAACTGGTCACGCTCGTCATATTCCCAAGCTGGATCCTTTACGGAATGGCCGGCGCCGCGGTGCTCGTTCTCCGAAGAAAAATGCCGAATGTTGCCCGGCCTTACCGCACCCTTGGTTATCCGGTGATTCCCGTTCTTTTTGTTGGAGTTGCGGGGTTCCTGACGATCCAGACGCTGCTTCATTCCGCCCGCGAATCCCTCCTTGGACTGGGCCTCATTCTCTGTGGCCTGCCGTTCTATCTTTTCTGGAATCGGCAGCGCCGCGCGGCTTTGGGGGCCCGTCAATAGGCACCAACGGGGTCCCCGCTTGTTACGTTTTTGGAACAAGGCTCTTGTAATCCCGCCAATTTTAAGGTAAGTATATGGTGAGGCTCGGCAGAAGTCGGCCAGTCTGTTCCGAAAGCGGAACAGCGGCCCGCGAAGTCGAACAGGCCGGGCCAACAGGGAGCATCGGAAAAGCGATATGGATATTCTCAAGATGATCGCCGAATTGCGCCAGGAGCGGGAGAGGATTGAAGAGGTGCTCGTGGCGCTGGAGAAACTCGCGCGCGGGCAGGGCAAGCGCCGCGGGCGGCCGCCTGCATGGATGCTGGCCTTGCAGCAGAAAAAGGCTGTCAAGAAAGCCGCAGCGCCCTCGCCCACCGGCAAGCGCCGTGGCCGTCCGCCGAAGAACCCTCAACCGGCATAAATCCGGAGCAGCCACCCGCCAGATGCCATCAGGGCCCCCCACGGGGGCGGCCCTGATTTTCTTTTTTGGACACGCTTCAGGGATACAGAAGATACCGGGATCTCTTCTCGAGAAATTCCCGCAGCTCTGTCTGAAGGCGCGGCTCGAGCGACCGCGGATCCTCGCCCCGCCGAAGCGCCTCGATCACGGCCCGGCTGCCAATCAGGCGGAAATTGGCCTCGAGATCGATCCTGCCGGGATACAGTTTCTGCAAGGCGGCGGCCAGCTCCAGCCCCAGCCGGAGCGACGAGAAGCCCTCCCGGTCCACGATCACGAACCGGACGCCCTGGATGGAAACGCCCTTGAATTTCGAGTCTGACGGGGTAAATCGCACCGGATAAAAGCGCACTCCGGGCACCATCCGGCGGTTCAGATAGAAAGCCAGTTGCGCGCCGTCAATCCAGTCCGCCCCAATTTGTTCGAAGGGCGCCGGCGTGCCCCGTCCCACCGAATAATTCGGCGAGGATTCCAGCATCGCCACGCCCGGATAGAGCAGCGCGGCCGTCAGCGAGCGCATGTTCGGCGACGGGTCGACCCAGGTCAGATTTGTCGAGTCAAACCAGTCCCGCCGCCGCCAGTTCTTCACCGGCACGACCTCCAGTTGCGCGCCGATGTTTTCCTCCGCGTTGATCATCCGCGCCAGCTCGCCGAGCGTCATTCCGTGCCGGAGCGGAAGGACAGAACACCCTACGAAGGAGATGGCCTCGGGGTCGAGCATCGGCCCTTCGACATGGACGCCCGTGATCGGGTTCGGACGGTCTAGGACGTAGAAGGGCAATTTTGCCCCGGCCGCCGCCTGCATGGCGTATTTCATGGTCGTCAGATACGTGTAAAAGCGGGCGCCGATATCCTGGATGTCGAACACCAACACATCCACATCCCGCAGCATGGCGGCCGTTGGTTTTCGATCCTTGCCGTGGTAAAGGCTCCAGACGGGGATGCCCGTGGCCGGGTCTTTGCCGTGACCGATGTCCTCGCGGTCTTCGGCGCCCTGCAAACCGTGTTCCGGCGAGAAGAGTGCGGTCACGCGGATGCCGGCGGCCAGCATCGCATCGACGTTTCGGCGGCCGTCGCGGGTGAGTCCCGTGTGGTTCGTGATGAGCCCCACGCGCTTGCCGGCCAGCGGCCGGAAACCGTCCTGCGCGAGCACGTCCAGCCCGGTGAGCACTTCGACGTTGCGCCCCAGTGCGCGCAGCGGCTGAAGTTCGTTGAATCCTGTCAGCGAGACCCCCGGCACGTCGATGCCGAGGGCGGCGGCGACGATGGTGGCCACCTTTGACCGCAGCGGCGTGATGGCCGGACGCCGGTGCGGATGGACGCTGTTGGCCAGCAGGATGACGAAGCTGCGCGTCTCGGGATCTATCCACAGCGACGTGCCGGTGAAACCGGTGTGGCCGAACGAGCCAAGCGGGTACAGCTCGCCCCGGTTGCCGGAATACGGCGAGTCGATGTCCCAGCCCAGGCCCCGAAGCGTCGGCTGGATCGGCGGCGTCTGCGGCTCGGCGAACTTGCGCACCGTGAGCGGGCTCACCCATTGCCGCCCATCAGGCAGCCGGCCCAGATTCAGAATGACGGCGGCAAACCGCGCCAGGTCTTCCGCCGTCGTGAACATGCCGGCGTGGCCGGCCACTCCGCCCATGTAGCGTGTGGTGGGGTCATGCACGGTTCCGCGCAGCAGTTTTCCATTGACGATTTCCGTGGGCGCAATGCGCGGAATCCATTCCGCCGGCGGGTTGAAGGTTGTCTCTTTCATGCCGAGAGGCTCAAAGACTTCCTCGCGCGCAAACTGGTCCAGCGGACGGCCGGAAACGACCCGGACAATCTCGCCCAGCAGGATGAAATTGATGTCGGAATAGATGAACCGCTGTCCGGGTTCGGCGATGGGAGGATCGACGAGCGCCTTTTCGACCCCGGTTTCATATCCCGACCAGGCGGGCTCGAGGTCAAGATCTTCCCGCAGCCCGGAGAAGTGAGTCAGCAGGTGGCGCACGGTGATGTCGCTCTTGCCACCCTGGAAACGCGGCAGATACTCGGTGACTCGGTCGTTGAGACGCACCTTGCCCTGTTCGAACAGCTTCATCAGCGAAGCCGAGGTCGCCACCACTTTGGTCAGCGACGCGGCGTCAAAGATCGTGTCCGTCGTCATCGCCTCCCGCTGCGGCGCCAGCGCGCGGTTTCCATACGCGCGGAAATGCAGCACCGTGAGGCGCCCATCGCGCTCCACCTTCCCGGCCAGGCACACGGCGCCGGGGATCTGATCCCTGGCGATGGCCTCTTCGATGGCGGCATCCAGATGGGGCGAGCCCGGGAATGTCGCCTGAGCGCATAGAGGGAGCGCGAGAGCAATGACCAGTGCGATTTTTTTCTTCATAGGAGTCTTGCTGCCAGTTCTTCCAGTCGCCGGCCCAGCTCGATGTCGAGCCGCGTGATGCCTCCGGCGTCATGCGTCCACAGACGCACCTCCACCCGGTTGTAGACGTTCGTCCATTCCGGATGGTGGTTCATCTTTTCGATGACCGTGGCCGCAGCCGCCATGAAGCCGAAAGCGTGCGAAAAGGACGGGAACACGTACCGCCGGCACAGCTTGCCCTCTTCCACGCTCCACGCCGGAAGCGCCGCCAGCGCCTCGCGGACTTGCCCCTCATCCAGCCTTTCCCTCATGCCCGGCTCCTGGTGCAATAGAAGTAGTGAGGAACGTCCCGCCGTGAAGCGGGAGTACTTCACATTATGATGGAGTGATGTCGAAACCACTACCCCGCCTGCGGATGGACCTCGATTTTCTGCCCTCGCCGCTCGAGGACCGTCCGGGGCTGATGATGCGCGATCCGTTCGGTTATTCCGACGTCACACTCATCGTTCCGCCGCCGCTGGTGCCGTTGCTGGCCATGTTTGATGGCGAGCAGAGCGAGGACGACCTGCGCGCCGCCATCTACCGGATGACGAACGACCTCCGCAGCGGGGAGATCATGACGCACCTGAAGGACGCGCTGGAACGCGCCGGCTTCCTCGAAGGCCCGGTTTTCGAGCAGATGAGAGAGGCCCGGCAACGCGCCTTCGCCGAGTCCCCGGTGCGCCAACCTGCCCACGCCGGCAGCGCTTACCCGGAAGAAGCCGGCATGCTGCGCGAGTGGCTCAGCCAGAAGGGACTCGAGACGGGGGCGGACGCTGAGGACCTCATCGGCATCGCCGCTCCTCACGTCAGCCCCGAGGGCGGCTGGGCCAGCTATCGCGAAGCGTACCGCGCGCTGGCGCCCGGCCTGGCCGGCCGCGTCTTCGTGGTCCTCGGAACCTCCCATTACGGCGAGCCGGAAAAATTCGGACTGACACGGAAGGATTTCATCACGCCCCTGGGCGCCGCCCGCACCGAGCGTCCGCTCGTGGAAAGGCTGGCCGCAATGGCCCCGCGTGCGTCGAAAATGGAGGACTACTGCCACGCCGTGGAGCACTCCATCGAATTTCAGGTCGTGTTCCTCCAGGCCCTGTTCGGCCCCGAAGTGCGCATCCTGCCCATCCTTGTCGGACCATTCGCCCGCAGCCTGTACCGCGGCGGCAGGCCGGAAGACGACGAGGGAGTCCGTGAATTCATCGAGGCCCTGGGCGAGCTTCAGGCCTCTGAGGGCAACCGGCTCTGCTGGGTGCTCGGCGTCGACATGGCCCACATGGGCCGGCGCTACGGCGATCCCATCCAGGCCGAAGCGCAGCAGGGTGAAATGCTGGAAGTGGCCGAGCGCGACCGGGCGCGGATCGCGCGGTTGGAGCAGGGCGACGCCGAAGGCTTCTGGGAACTGGTTCAGCCCAACCACGACGATCTCAAGTGGTGCGGCAGCGCTCCCTTTTACACGTTCCTGAAGGCCGTGCCGCAGGCCCGCGGCCGCATGCGGCTCTACGAGCAGTGGAACATCGACCCCCACAGCGTGGTCAGCTTCGGCGCCCTCGAGTTCCGCCGCGCGGCCTGAGCCGCGCCGCCTATTCAGGCACCGCGGCCATCCAGTAGCCGGGCCGCGTCCGCACCCGCAGGCGCGGCCGGTTCACTTCCACGCGGATTCGGTGGAAGCCGCCCTCCAGCTTGTTGTTCGGCGAGTAGCTGAGAATGTACTGATTGCGGATCTCTGATCCGATCGCGGCAATCGCCCGCTCCAGCCCGTCCTGCGTGGTGAAGCCAAATTCGCGGCCGCCGGTGAATTTCGTGTACACTTCCGCCGGGTTTTTCACGAAAATCGCCTTGGCGGCGCGGAAAATCTCCTCGATCACCGGCACGAATTCGGCCGCATAACCGGGCATGCCGGACATCTGCGCCTGCGTGGTCGGGTCGCTCGGCGCGATGCCCGGCCGCGGCCGCGCTCCCGGCGGGAAGGGATCCGGCCGCGGAAGCTGCGGCTTCTCCGTCAGCCGCGTCACCAGCCGGTTGATGTTCAGGGTGTAGACGTCCACGTTGTGCAGTTGCAGCTCGGTGGCTACTTCCTTCACGCTCGCCTCGGAGCCGCGGTCAAGCGTCTCGGCGATCAGCAGGATGACCTTCCGCCGGTCTCTTTTGTAGCGCAGCATGCGGATCGCCGACTGCATCGCGTCATTCAGCCGCGACGTCATGCTTCCCGGGCGGAGCTGGCTGACGGCCTCGTTGATCTTGTCGGGGTCCTGGGTGAAATCCGTCAGCAGTTCAATCCGGTGATCGAAGGCGATGATGGCCGCCTCGCCGTCCTGGCCGATCAGCAGGTCGTTCATGACGTTGCCGATCCGCCGGATCTTCGGCAACATCACGTCAATGTTGTTGCTGCGCTGGATGCAGACAACCAGCGAGAGAGGCAGCGCGGCAATGTCCCGGTTGATGGTTTGCAGCTTGTCGTTGTCGTAGAGCAGAAAGTCCTGCGGCTCCAGCCCCTGCACGAAGCGCCCCTTTTCGTCGGTTACCGTCGTGGGTACCAGGACCACGTTGACCGTGGCGCGGATCGTCGGGCCCTCGGCCAGGTCCGGGGGCAGTTGCGGCGCCGGCTGGCCCGGCATCTGAGGGGCCTTCTTGACGGCCTGCGGCGGCTTCGGCGCCGGCGTGCCGGGCAACGTCAACTGGGCCATCGCCAGCGCGGGCAGCCACCCGAGCAGCATCACGCGCAGCACTCTCATCATCGTTTGGGATGCGGGCAACATCGGCTTCGTTACGCCCCCTCTCCGTGCGTCGTCTGGCCATTGAGCAGCTCGGCGATGTGGGGCACGAGATCCAAGATAGCATTCAGCGACTCGACGGCCCCTTTCGGCGATCCCGGCAGGTTCACGATCAGGCACCGGCCCCGCACGCCGGCCACCGCCCGTGACAGCACCGCGCGCCGCGTTCGCCGCAGTCCCTCGGCCCGCATCAGCTCGCCGAGGCCTGGCAGCTCCTTCTCGATCACGGCCCGCGTCGCCTCCGGCGTCGTGTCCCTGGCCGCGATGCCCGTTCCGCCGGTCGTCAGAATCAGATCGGCCGCTTCTGCGTCAGCCAGCTCGCGCAGACGCGCCTGGATCCGGCCGCGGTCATCGGGCAGCACCTCCCGGTGCACCACGGTCCAGCCCTGGCTCTCACAGACGCGAGCCACGGCCGGGCCCGAAGCATCCTGGCGCACGCCCGCCGCGCAGGAGTCCGAAATCGTCAGAACGGCCACGCGAATCATCGGCCTTTTCTGCGGTAATGGCCGCTCTTGCCGCCGGTCTTTTCCAGCAGCCGGATGCGCTCGATGGTGATCGACTTATCCAGCGCCTTGGTCATGTCATAGACCGTCAGGGCGGCCACGGCGGCGGCCGTCAGCGCCTCCATCTCGACGCCCGTCTGCGCCGCCGTGGAAACGCTGGCCTCGATGCGAACGCCGCGCGCCTCCACGCGCACCTGCACATCGGCGTGCGTGATCGCCAGCGGGTGGCACATCGGGATGAGCTCCGGCGTGCGCTTGGCCGCCAGGATCCCCGCCACGCGGGCCACCTCCAGCGGGTTGCCCTTCGGATTGTCCGGCAAGGCGTCGAGCACCGCCGCCTTCATCCGCACAAACGCCTCGGCGCGCGCCGTGCGCCCGGTGACGGGTTTGTCGCTCACATCGACCATGCGCGCCTGGCCCGCTTCATCAAAGTGGGAAAGTCTGTTCATGATGCCATCAGCACCCGGATCAGCTCGCCGGCCTCATACGCGGGCCGGTCCGGCTCGGCCACCAGAAAACAGTCCGCCAGCGACAGCGCGCGGATGTCGCCGGAACCGCCCCACGGGATGAGCCGGATCCGCGCCCCGTCCTCCATTTGCGCCGGCAGGAATCGCGTCAGACCCGGCTTGTGGCGGAAAGGCTCGGCCAGCACCGCCAGCGCCAACGGCAGCCGGGGTTCGCGCATGCCGCCCAGCAGATCCAGCGCCGCGCGGGCGAAGATCTCAAAGCAGACAAAGGTGGACGCCGGATTGCCTGGCAGCCCGAAGAAAAACGTCCGCCCGGCGCGCCCGAACACGCAGGGCTGGCCCGGCTGGATCAGCACGCGGTCGAAATAGATCTCCGCCCCGAAATGCGCCAGCGCCTGCTCGACGACATCGTACTTGCCTGCCGAGACGCCGCCCGACAAAAGCACGAGATCCTGTTTCAGCGCCTCGGCCAGTGCCGCCACGGTGGCCTCCAGCCGGTCGCGCACCGGCTCCAGCACCACCGCCTCCCCGCCGGCCTGCCGCACCTGCGCCGCCAGGGCGTGGGAGTTCGAATTGCGGATCTGCCACGGCCGCGGCGCCTCGTCCACCCCCACAAGCTCGTCTCCGGTGGCGACAATCGCCACGCGCGGCCGTGCGTAGACCGCCACTTCGGCCGCGCCCACGCTGGCCAGCATCGCCACCGAGGCGGCCGTCAGCCGGCGGCCAGCTTCCACCGCCGCCGCCCCATGTGGAATCGACGACCCGCGCGGGCTGATGTTGGCGCCCGCCTCCACCGGCTGTGGCACTCGCAGCCGCGCGCCTTCAGCGTGGACGTGCTCGATCATCACCACCGCGTCCGCCCCCTCGGGTACTGTCGCGCCGGTCATGATTTCCACGGCCTGGCCCGGCCCCACCGTAAACCGGCATGGTTCTCCCGCCCGGACCTCGCCGACAATTTCAAACTCTCCGGGCGCCTCCGCGGCGCGGATCGCATAGCCGTCACGCATCGAGCGGGGTTCGGGCGGATAATCGCGGTCGGCGCGAATCGTCTCTGCCAGCACCCGGCCGGCGGCCTCGTGCAGCGGCACGCGCTCTACCGCCGGCGCTTCCGCCTGCGACGCCACGCGCTTCAGCACCTCGCTGCGCGCCTGCTCAAACGTCAGTGCCGCCACATGCGCCATTGTAGCCCGCGCCCGGATTGCTAGGCTGGGAGCATGTGGAACCGGATGCCGCTCTGGCGCATGCGCGAAGCTCTTGCCCGCGGCGAAGTCTCCGCCGCGGAGCTCGTCCGCACGCACCTTGAGGAGATCGAACGCACGAACCCGAAGGTCAACGCCTTCATCGAGGTTTACGTCGACGAGGCTCTGGAACGGGCCCGCCAGCCCCTCCGCGGGCCGCTGGCCGGCATCCCCGTCACCGTCAAGGACAGCTTCGACCTCGCCGGCCGCGTCACCTTCTGCGGCAGCCAGCTCCGCCGCGCCGAGCGCGCCGCGGCGGACTCCAACGCCGCCGCGCGGCTCCGCGCCGCCGGGGCCATCATTCTCGGCAAGACCTCGACGCCGGAGTTCCTCTACTACTACGAGACGGACAACCGCATCATCGGCCGCACCTGCCACCCCTGGGACCCGTCGCGGACGCCCGGCGGTTCGAGCGGCGGCGAGGCGGCCGCCATCGCCGCCTTCATGAGCGCCGGCGGCATCGGCAGCGATGGCGGCGGCTCCATCCGCGAACCGGCCCACTTCTGCGGTATCTGCGGACTCAAGCCCACGCCCGGCCGCGTGGGCGCGGGCGGCCACTGGCCCGTTATCGGCCACCCCACCGGATTCATGGGCGTCGGAGGCCCGATGGCCCGGACCGCACGCGATGTTCGCATTCTGTTTGAAACATTAGCCGGCTGGGATGTTCGCGATCCCTTCAGCGCGCCCGTCCCGCTGCGCTGGAACCGTCCCGGCGCCCGGCTTGCCGTGTGGCGCATGGAGGGCGTCCAGCCCGAGTGCGCCGCCGCGGTCGAACGCGCCGCCGCGCTGCTCGCCTCCGCGGGCCTCGAGGTGACCGGGTTTCCGCCGCAGGCGTTCGACCGCGGCCACGAGCTCTGGCGCGTCCTTTTCGTGGACCTGATTACCCAGAACCTCCGCCCGATGATCGCCGGCCATGAGGACGAGCTCTCCTGGACCGGCGTGGAGCTGATGCAGCAGGCCCGTGAGAGCGTGGACACGTCTCGCCTGTCTGGCGTGCTCGCCGAGCGCGACGCACTGCGCGCGGAGCTGCTGGCGCGGCTCGGGGAGGAAACGGTGGTCATCGCACCAGCCTTTGGAACGACGGCGTTCCCGCACCGCCAGCCGCCGATGCCGATTCTGGAAGCCGCCCGCCCGCTGACGCCTGCCAACGTGTTCGGACTGCCTGCCATCGTGGTTCCCATCGGAACGGATCGCAACGGCATGCCGGTGGGGGTTCAAATGATCGGCGCCCCGTACGAGGACGAGCGGCTGCTCGAACTGGCCGAACGGCTGGAGGAGCTGCGCGGCCCGGCCTGGCAGGAGGCAAGACTGTAGCCGCGCGGATCGGCTTCGTCTTCCGAACAGCGCCGAACCCGCGCTGAGTTCCGCGCCGAAGACGCCAGACCCCGCTGTCCGCCTGCGTCCTTTTCAGCCGCGGTGCGGACGGAACTTGACCGTGTAGAAGATGCCCAGCAGAAGAAGGAACGCGCCCCACCACAGGCCCACGCGCAGCTCCTTCAGCACCACGTCATGAACGCCGGGATGGCCGTGGTAGTAAATGTCGGCGCCGACAATCAGGACACCGTAGATCACCAGCAGGGTGCCGATGAAAAACCAGATCGAGATGCCCGTGTCTTTTCCGGTCAAGGCGTCTGCTCCTTTCCCACTACAATAGCGCGTCCGCTCTCCGGCCGGCCGGCGTCAGGCGATCAGCGCAAAGGCCTTCCGCATCGCGGCGGCAGTGGCGGCCAGCGCCCGCTCCGCAGGCATCACGCGCAGGGCGGCGTTGAACGGCTCGCAGCGCGCCGGGGCGTCGCAACCGAGGCCGTTGAGCGTGTTCAGAAACTCAGCCAGCGGTATGACGCCCGTGGCCAGCGGCAGCTCGCGCTCCAGATCTCTCTGCTCGTCGCGGGCGCGTCCCGCCGGCGCGTCGTTGAGGTCGATGGAAATGATGTCGGCGGCCCGCAGCGTGCGCAGGTCCGCTGCTGTTTCTCCCGCCGTGTACCAGTGCCAGCAGTCGAGCACGAGGCCCACGTTGGGCTGGCCGATTTCCGCAATCAGCTCGCGCGCCTCGCGCAACGTGTGGATGAACGGAAAGCGCCGCGCCGTCCAGCTCGTCTTCGGACCCACGTATTCCAGCCCGAGACGGCAGCCGTGATCGGCCAGAATCGTCGCCACCTGCCGCAGGCGCCGGACGTGGAGACGGAAGTTTTCGAGATACGTCAGCTCGTCGCTCGTGGGACTCAGCCAGGTGGTCACGCGGGACGCCCCGGCCGACTGAAGCGCCCGGGCCCGCTCGGGCAGTTCGCGCAGGCCTTTCTGAAACTCCTCCTCACCGCGGCGGAATTCCAGCGGCAGCCCGGCATGGCCCCAGACGAGATTCGCCTCGCGCATTCGCTCGATGAGCGACTCCCGCTCCGGCCCCGCGGCGCGGGCCAGCCAGCCTGCATCGGCGCTCACAGCTTCAAAGCCGTACCGTGCCGCACAGGCCACCGCCTCCGGCAGCACGGCTTTCACGCCAATCGAGCCGCAATCGAGCTCCATCTTCATCGCCGTGCGCGGTGCCGCCGTCAACGCAACGGCACTGGTCAACAGCTCTCTCCTCGTCATACAATTCCTTTCAACCGGCTGCCGCACGGCGGCCGTCCGATTTTTCTCATGAGCTTATCACCCAAACAGATCCTGGCGCGGCTCGATGACCCGGGCACGCCCGTGGTGTGGCTGGATCCCTCGCTGCCTCAGGAGCTGTGGGACGAGCTGCCGGCGCTGGCAGCTCAGCTCGGCTACCACGTCATCGACCTCGGCCGCAGCGGGCCCATCTTTGATCTCAGCTCGCTGCTCCAGGCCTTTGGCCGCCTGCTCCGCTCGAGCCCCTTCTTCGATCACAGCCTGCCCTCCCTCAGGGACTGCCTGTTGGCGGCCGAGCCGGACGCCCCCCGGGGGCTGCTCATCCTGTTTCCGGAGCCGGATCCGCTGCGGCAAAGCGACGAGGCGGCCTTTGAAGAGTTCATCGAAGTGCTGGAAACGGTGGATGAGGTCCGGCGGCGCGAGGGCCGGCCGGGCCTGAAGGCCATCGTCCGGGACTGATTCACGAACGCGGAGCGAGGCTTGATCCACCTTCCTGCGCTGTCCGGCCACGGCCCGAAGACATCAGCCGCCCAACGCAGGAATTTTCTCCAGGCGTCAGAAAGAAGGCGGGCGCAGGAACCTGGGCTGAATCGGATGATTCACCGAGGAGACGCTGGCCCCGCCTTCGCTGCGCGAATCAGGATGCGCCTGGCCGTCGCTTTGCTGATTGCGGCAGTTGTCAGGGCTGGCGATCCTTTGCTGTTCGCTTCATTCCGGGCCAACGGCGACACGGGCGTCTTCTTCGCTCTCTCCGACGACGGATACCGCTGGGCTGCGGCCGCCGGCGGCCGGCCGGTCGTGCGTCCGGAACGGCCCGGGATGCTGATGCGCGATCCGTTCCTCGTGCGCGGCCCCGGCGGGCGCTGGCACATGCTCTGGACCACCGGCTGGACGCGCTCGGAAGCGGACCGCTCGCTCACCATCGGCCATGCCTCATCTTCCGACCTGGTCCACTGGTCCTCACAGCGGCTGATCCCCATTCCGCTGGAAGGCGCGCGCAACGCCTGGGCCCCGGAGGCCGTCTGGCAGCCGAAACAGAAACAGTGGATCGTGTTTTGGGCAAGCACCGTTCCGGGGCGCCTCCCGGAAAGCGAGGCCAGAGGCGATCAGGGCTACAACCACCGCATCTGGGCGATGCGCACGCCGGATTTCGAAAGATTCACCGCGCCGGAGCTCTTTTTCGATCCCGGCTTCAACGTGATCGACGCAACCATCGTCCGCGCCGGCAGGCGCTGGCTGATGGTCTTCAAGGACGAGCGGCGCGAACCGCTCGCAAAGAACCTGCGGCTGGCCTGGGCCGACGATCCCGCCGGCCCCTGGCGCGCTGAGCCCGCTTCGTTCACGAAATCGTGGATCGAAGGCCCTTCGGTGATCCGCCTCGGCCGGGACTAGCTCATCTACTTCGACCACTACGCGAAGCCCCAGTGGGGCCTACCGCACGCGCGACTGGAATCGGTTTGAGGACGTGACCGCGCAGATGAGCTTCCCGCCCGGCCAGCGCCACGGCACGGTCGTCCGCATCAGCCGGGCAGAAGCCGCCCGGCTGCGTGCGCTTCGATGAGACAGCGCCCCCCTGCGTCAGGCGCCCCTGGCCTGCGTCGTCTCCCGCACCTGCGGATAGACCTTGCGGATCGCCGTAATGATGTCCTCTATGTCGCGCTCGCTGAATTTTGGATCGAGCAGCACGCCGCCGAAGCGATCGAGAATTGCAATGGTACGCGGGCAGGATGCCGCCCCGTAGCGGATTTCCGGGCCACGCCCCACGCGGAAACTCGGCCATTCCGGATGCAGCGTGAGTTTCTTTTCGGCGTAGTTCTGCACCGGCAGGATCACCGAGCCCGACGGCGGCGAGGCGGGCACGTTTTCGGCGCGCATTGCCTTCAGAAACAGATCGCGCGCCCGCCTCGACCCCAGGTCCAGGTAGACGCCCACGCCGAGCTCGCCGGCCGGGTCGGGCAGCAGCCGCGTCTTCAGACCTGGCAGGTCCGCGATGCCGTCATAAACGCGCCGCGCAACGGCGCGGATGTCGCCCACGATGCGGTCCAGCTTGCGCACCTGCGCCAGCAGCACCGCGCCGGTGAACTCGGTCATGCGGAAGTTCGATCCCGGCACGGGCTCAAGCTTCGCCTGTCCGATCCACTCCTGGTGCACGTTGCGGAGTGTGCCTACGTCGTGGAAGCGCACCGCCCGCTCGAACAACACCGGGTCGTTCGTATAGATCATGCCGCCTTCGCCGGCGCTGATCGTCTTGTTCACCTGGAGGCTGGCCGCCGCGATGTCGCCCATCGAGCCGAGCCTTCTGCCCTTGTACGACGCCCCCACCGCCTGCGAGACGTCTTCCAGGACCTTCAGCCCATGCCGGCGCGCGACCGGCAGCAGCCGGTCCATGTCGGCCGGATTGCCCTGAAGGTGCACGATCATCATCACCCTCGTGCGCGCACTGATGACCTCTTCCACACGCGCCGGATCGAGGTTGAAGCTTTCGTCAATTTCCGCGCACACCGGCAGCGCGCCATGCCTCACCACTGCGTGGAAACAAGAATGCCACGTCCAGGCAGGGATGACGACCTCGTCGCCCGGGCCCACTTCCAGCGCCGCCAGCGCCGCCTCCAGCGCCGTCGTGCCCGAATTCACCGCCAGCGCGTATTTCACCCCCATTTTTGCGGCGAATTCGCGCTCCAATGCGGCGACCTTATCGGGCAATCTGTTCTCAAAATTCCAGAACCGGAACGGGCTGCGGGTCTGCCAGACTTCGCGAAGGAAGCCCCATTCGGACTCATCGTAATAGAGCGGCCCGAAATGGCGCGCCCGCAGCGGCGTGGAACGCACAGGCGAGCCTCCTTCGAGCGCCAGCGCCGCCGGCGCCGCCAGAAACGATCGTCGCGTCCACAGCACGGCCAGCCTCCTCAACTCATGCGGGGAGCGTCCCCGCCCACCGCCGCAGCCTGCGGTGCATCCGGTGAATCCAGCCCGCGCCACGCAGCCACATCAACGGGCACTCCCCGTCCACCACCGCCATGCCCTCCAGATCCGGCCCCTTCTGCCGGAACCAGACCGCGGCCACACCCGCCTGCCTGGCCTCCTCGCCCAGCCTGCCGTACAGCCTGGGACTCGTCAGGATCAGCGCCGCATCCGGCGGCGGATCCACGTCCGCCAGCCTCCGGGCGCACGGGATCCCTTCAATCTGCTCCGCCTCCGGGTGCACCGGCACAAGCTCATAGCCCCGGCTGCGAAGCTCGCGGAACACCATGCGGCTGTAACTGGCGGCGTGGCGCGACACGCCAACGACGGCGATCCGCTTCAACGCGAGAAAGGCCTCGATGTCACGGCGCGTGGTCATGAACGTCCGCGTTTACACTATCACGCCGGCGGGCCGGAGGAAAGCCGCCAGAGTACACTGTCATCGGCTTCAGATGCACCGGCCCGAGGCTGGCCTCGATCACCACCCGCAACGCGGCGGCCTCCAGCGGGCCGAAGATCAGGATGCGCTTGTGTCCGATCGTCGTTCCGCGGGCCACTTCCCGCCATTGTCCACCGGATTGCGCCTCCACGCGGAAGCGCCGCACCATCTGGCCGTGGGCGAGATCCTCCTGCAAGACGACGCGGTCGACACGCCGCGGTTCCGCCAGCCAGACAACGGACGGATCCGGTCCCTCCGGCACGCCCGCGGGCCTGCCGTAAATCCGGCGGATTTCCGCGCCGAATTCCTCCAGCCTTTTTGCGTCCGGCTCGGGCAGCAGTCCCCGATGGTCCGGGGCGATTCCCAGCACAAGCTGCGCGCCCCGGCCCACAGTTTTGTGGTAAATGTCCATGAGCTCGTCCAGCGATTTCAGCCGCTTTTCCGAGTCCGGATGCCAGAACCAGTGGCCGTGACGGAGGGGCGTATCGGCCTCGGCCGGACGCCATCGCACGATGCCGTAATTATCCACGACGTTCCAGTTCTCTTCGTGCGCAGAGCCGCTTTCGTTGCCCACCCAGCGGATGTCGCCGTAGGGCATGAAGTCGAGGCTCGCAAACAGCAGCGCGTTGGGCTGATAGGTCCGCATCGTGCGGACGTAACGGACGAAATCATAGACATGCCCTTCGCTGCCGGCGCCATCCAGCCAGAATTCCACAAGCGGTCCATATTGCGTGGCCAATTCGGTCATTTGCGCCACATAATAGTCGTCGTATTTTTTGTTGTCCGCGTAGCGCGGATCGTGCCGGTCCCACGGGGATAGATAGATGCCGAAGGCAAGTCCGTGCCGCCGGCAGGCCTGCTCGACCTCGCGCACGACATCGCCCTGGCCGTTCTTCCAGGGGCTGCGCCGGACGCTGTAATCGGTGTGGCGCGAGGGCCAGAGGCAGAAACCGTCATGGTGCTTGGCCACCAGGATGAGGTACTTGGCCCCGGCGGCCCTGGCCGCGCGCACCCACTGGTCGGCGTCCAGTCGGGTGGGGTTGAACACCGCAGGATCGACCGTGCCATCGCCCCATTCCCGGTCCATGAACGTGTTTGGCCCGAAGTGGACCAGCACGCCGATCTCCAGCTCTTGCCAGGCCAGCTGCTGCGGGCTCGGGCGGATGTCGGCGAAATTCTGCCCAATGGCCTCGACACACAGCAGAAGAAATGCCCACGGCCACGCTTTCATGGCTGGAGCATATCACGAGGGCAGGGAACCAGCCCGGCGAGTCAGCCGGTTTTTGTCACCGTTGCGTCTGCAATTGCGTCTTTTGTAGTGGCAGGCCCGGTACCAGCCGGGTAAGATGAGAGAGGTTATTCAACGCATGAAGCGGCTCGTCCTGCTGTGGGCAGCGCTCCTGACAGTCGGCGCCCTCGCATGGGCTTCCGACCTGGACAGGGCGCGTGTGCTCTATGAGCGCGCCGAGTACCGGCAGGCAGTCGAGCTGCTAAAAAACTCTCCCGAGGGGCGCACCCCGGAGGGGCTCTGGCTGGCTGGCCGCGCCTGGTACCAGCTCGGCGATTACAAGAAGGCGGTGGACGCGCTGGAGAAGCTGGGGCAGGCCCGTCCGCAGGACTCGGACGCCTGGCTGTGGCTGGGCCGCGCCTGGGGCCGGCGAGCGGAAACATCCAACATGCTGGTCGCCCCCTCTTACGCCTCCAGGTCGCGCCAGTGCTTCGAGAAGGCCGTCGCACTCAACCCCCGCAACGCCGAGGCTCTCAACGACCTCTTCACGTACTACCTGGAAGCGCCGGGCTTTCTGGGAGGCGGCGTGGACAAGGCCGAGGCATTGGTGGCAAAGATTCGCGCCATCGACCCTGCGGAGGCTGAATATGCGCTGGCGCAGATCGCCGAGAAGCGCCGCCAGTACGAGAGCGCCGAGGCGCACCTGCGCCGCGCCGTGGAGCTGGCCCCGCGGCAGGTGGGCCGCATCATTGACCTGGCGCGCTTCCTCGTCCGCCGCGGCCGCCTCCAGGAAGCAGAGAAAACCTTCGACGAGGCCCAGGCGGTGGCCCCGGACTCCCCGAAAGTGCTCTTTGCCCGCGCCGAGACATATCTGAAAGCCGGCCGGAAAGCTGAAGCGCGCAAGCTGCTGGAGCAATATCTGAAGGCTGAGCTCACGCCAGAAGATCCTCCCCGGGAGGAGGCGCTGCGGCTGCTGGCAAAGCTCGGCGGCTGACCCGACGCCCATGCCGCCCCTGTTCCTCCTGAAAGAGTGCCTCCGGTTCGCATTCCACGCGCTTCAGGCCAATCGCATCCGCACGGGCCTCACTGCGCTCGGACTGGTAATCGGCAACGCCAGCGTCATCCTCGTCGTCACCATCTCCCTCACGAGCCGGGACGTGATCCTCGACCGGATCCGCGGCATCGGATCCAACCTGGTCATGGCCTACTACGACGCCGGCGGCCAGGAGATGACGCGCGCCGCAGCCGACTACGTGAAACTGGCCGATGTCGAGGCGGTGCGCCGCCTGCTCGGGTCGCGCATCGTCGCCGCCTCGGCGGTGCTCAATTCCACGGATACGATCATCATTGACGGCCAGCAGCGCGACGTCCGCATCATCGGCACGGACGAGTACTATGCGCAGGTGCGCAACCTGCTGCTTCTGGCGGGCCGCTTCTTCGACCCTTCGGACATCGCCCTTCGGCAGAAGGTGGCGCTGGTGGACGACAAGCTGGCGCGGGTGCTGTTTGGCGGCCCGGCGCAGGCCATCGGCCGCATCATCAAGATCCGCTCGCTGCAATTCACCGTTGTGGGTGTTTTCCGCGAGCGCACGTCCACCTTCGGCCAGTCCGAACTGGGCGATCACGGCGCCGCGCTCATCCCCTATTCCGTCCAGCGTTACTTCACCGAAATCGAGCGCGTCGATCCGATGTACGTGCAGGTCCGCCTGGCCGAGGACGTGCCCGCAGTGACGCAGGAGATTGCCGCCATTCTCGCTTCCCGCCATCGGCCGGGCGCGCGGTATACGGTGCAGAACCTGACGGCGATCCTCGAGGCCGCCTCCGCCATTGCCACCGTGCTCACCATCGTGCTGATCCTGATCTCGGCCATCGCGCTCGTCATCAGCGGCATCGGCATCATGAACATCATGTTGGTGACGGTGACCGAGCGCACGCGGGAGATCGGGATCCGCATGTCGCTGGGGGCCTCGCGAAAGGTGATCCTGCTTCAGTTTCTCTTCGAGGCGCTGCTGATCAGCATTGGCGGCGGATTCGTGGGGATCATCACCGGTGTCAGCATCCCGGTGGCGGCGAACATGCTCCAGAATGAGATCTACATCCCGGTGTCCAGGCTTTCCATCGTGGTCGCGTTTATCGTGTCCGCCGTCGTCGGTGTCGCTTTCGGCATCCTGCCCGCCAACCGGGCCGCCCGGCTCAACCCGACGGAAGCCCTGCGATACGAGTAAAGCCCGCCCAAGGACGCCGCCGCCGGCTTGCCTCCGTCAGCCGTCTTCGCGCCTCAGCTTCAGGAAATGCGTGGCGCACGAGATGCAGGGGTCGTAGTTCCGCACGGCCATCTCGGCGCGCCAGGCGATCTGCGCGCTGTCGAGTCCGAGCAGGCCTGGCACGTAGCTCCACAGGTCCTCTTCCATCCGCCGCAGGTTCTGCGCCGTGGGAGGGACGATGCGCGCCTCGGTGATCAGCCCGTTCTCATCCACGCTGTAGCGGTGGTAGAGCAGGCCCCGCGGCGCTTCGGTGGCGGCGGCGCCGGTGGCGGGCCGGGGCCGCGCTTCCACGCGCGGCAACGGGGGCGGCTCGTAGGCGGCAATCAGCCGCAGCGCCTCCTCGCAGGCGAACACCGTTTCCACGGCGCGTGCGACGATGCTGCGGAAAGGATTCCGCACCGGCGGCTTCAGCCGGGCCTGTTCGGCCGCGCGCCGCGCCTTTTCGGTGAGCTGCGCGTAGTTCAGATTGAAACGCGCCAGCGGGCCCACCATGTAGGAGCCTCGCTCGCGAATGACCGAATGCAGGGCGTTGGAATGCCGGACGTGCTGTTCGACGATGTGCTCCTCAAATTCGGCCGCGTCCACGTTCAGCCCGCGGTTGGAGACGATGCGCCCTTCGTTCAGCGCATACTCGTCCGGGTGGGACAGCGCGACGAACTCGTAGTCCTGTTCAAAGTCCGGGAACTCGAGCGAAGCGGTGAGCGAGACCGCCTGAAGGGAGGCCGCCAGCGCCCACTCCAGCTCCGGGACGAGCGCCTCCAGCTCTTCCTTCCGCGGCACGCGGTAAAAACCGCCGACGCAGGCGCTCACCGGGTGGATTTCGCGCCCTCCCATCACGCGCACAATCCCGTTGCCCAGCTTCTTCAGCCGCAGCGCCATGCGCACGGCGTCGGCGTTTTTCGCCGCCACCTCAAATGCGTCCTGGCAGCCGAGGAAATCCGGCAGGTGCAGGAAGAAAATGTGCAGCACATGCGACTCGATCCATTCGCCGCAGTAGAACAGCCGCCGCAGGAGGCGGATGGAAGGATGCGCCTCCACGCCCAGGGCGCGCTCCAGCGCATGAATCGAGCTCATCTGATAGGCAATGGGACAGATGCCGCAGATGCGCGCGGTAATGTCGGGGACCTCCATGAAGTGGCGCCCGCGCAGAAAGCCCTCAAACAGCCGCGGCGGCTCGGGGATGCTCAGCTTCAGATCCACGATCCTGCCGCCCCGGGTGCGGATGTGCAGCTCGCCTTCGCCTTCCACGCGGGCCAGCACGGGCACGTCGATCCGGCTCACGCCGGGCGTCACTGCGGGTGCGCTGTCAGCAGGGGTCATGGTTTCGGCGCCTCCTCAAAGACCTTGCGGAACGGCCACGCCCAGCCGTTGTAGCTGCGGAACGCCCGCTCCACTTCGTCGCGACTCGAGCCCAGCACGCGGAACTGCGAGGCCAGGCTCGGCGCATTGGCGTTCTCCATCGGTCCGAAGCATCCATAGCAGCCGCGCCGCATCGACGGGCACAGGGCGCCGCAGCCGGCCTGCGTCACCGGCCCCAGACACGGCGTCCCGGCGGCCACCATCACGCAGATGTTGCCGCGGCGCTTGCACTCGATGCAAAGGCTGTAGGTGGGAATGTTCGGCCTGCGCCCGGCGAGCGTGGCCGAGATCAGCTCCAATAGCTGGTGCTTGTTGATCGGACAGCCGCGCAGCTCGAAATCCACGGGCACGTGCTCGGCCACCGGCGTCGAGGTCTTCAGCGTGGAAATGAAATCCGGTTTGGCATAGACAAGCCGCACCCATTCCGCGGTGTCGTGCCAGTTGCGCAGCGCCTGGATGCCGCCGGCGGTGGCGCAGGCGCCGATGGTGACCAGCGTCTTCGCCTGCCGCCGGATCCGCTGGATCGCTTCCGCATCGTGATGCGTGGTGATGGAGCCCTCCACCAGCGCGATGTCGTACGGGCCCTTTTCCATCCGCCGCGACGCCTCCGGAAAATAGGCGATCTCCACCGCGCCGGCCACGGCAAGCAGCTCGTCTTCGGCGTCGAGAAGACTCAACTGGCAGCCGTCGCAGCTGGCGAACTTGAATACGGCAATCCGGGGTTTGCGTCCGTCAGAGCTCATGGAAGTCCAGATACGGCCTGATGTCCCGATAGCAGAATACCGGGCCGTGCTTGCAGACAAAGTACGGCCCCATCTGGCAGTGGCCGCAGAAGCCGGCCCCGCACTTCATGTTGCGTTCCATCGAGAGATAGATCTGCGATGGCGGCAGGCCGCGCGCCTCCAGCTCGCGCGCCGCATAGCGCATCATGATCTCCGGCCCGCAGATCATCGCAACCGTCTCCAGCGGCTGCATGCGCACGTGACGGAACAGCGTGGTGACGACGCCCACGTGTCCCCGCCAGCTCACGCCGCCATAGTCCACCGTGCACAGCGCCTGCGTGTCGGGCAGCAGGCCCCAGGCGTCGAATTCCTTTCGGTAGAGAAGGTCGCGCGGACTGCGGCTGCCGTAAAGGATCACCAGCCGGTTGTAGTCGCCCCGGTGGCGAAGAATCGAGTAGATGGCTGGCCGCAACGGCGCCAGACCGATGCCGCCGGCGACGATCAGCACGCTCTTGCCGCGCGCTTCCTTGAGCGGCCAGCTTGTGCCAAACGGCCCGCGCACGCCGATGTAGTCCCCGGGACGTCGCGTGACCAGCCTGTAGGTGACCGGCCCAACCGAACGGATCGTGTAGGTGAGCGTCTCCCGCACGGCCGGATCGCCGGAGATCGAGATCGGCAGCTCGCCCACGCCGAACACATACAGCATGGAAAACTGCCCGGGTTCAAAGGCACAGACGGGATCGCCGGGCGGGGGCGCCACCGTCAGCGTGAACGTGTCGTGAGTCTCCTTGACGACAGACCGGATCTGGACCGGCAGCGGTTCCATCACCGGACGCGACAGAGCGGCCGTGTCCTGCGGCGCCGCGCTCATTGCCCGCGCACCCCCTTCGGCGAATAGACGTCCAGCACCTGAAGGCGCGTGGCGCGCAGCCGCTCGGCCACCAGTTCCAGCGCACGCCGCATGATGTGATAGCCGAACTCGTGGTCCTCCTCGCAGAGCGCGGCGACGCGGGCCCCATCGAAGGCGAGCGCGCGCACCGGCTCCAGGCACCGCGCCCGGAACTGCTTGCTCGTGTTCTCAAGCAGCGAGGACCAGCCCAGCTCGTCGCCGGCCTCCAGCGTCTGGATGATGACGTGACGGCCCGGCGAGGCGATCTCCAGCGCGATCTTTCCGCTCAGGATCAGATAAAAGAGGCTGGAGGGGTCGCCTTCGCGGAAGATGATCTCGTCCTGGCCGAAACTCACCTCGAAGGCCAGCTTCGCCAGCACGTCGAGATACTTCTCCGGCAGCCCTTCCAGGAACGGGTGCGTCGCGAGAGCATTTCGGATTTCAGCGGGTGCCATGGCTCACTCCCTTGGCGGAACCGCAGCCGCCGCGGCGGCTTGCAGCTCCTGAAACTCCTGGGTGATGTCGATGCCCACCGGGCACCAGACAATGCAGCGGCCGCAGCCCGTACAGCCCGGCGTGCCAAACTGCGCCTGCCAGCGCGCCAGCTTGTGGCTCAGCCATTGCCGGTAGCGCGACTTCACGCTCGTGCGCACGCTGCCGCCGTGAATGTAGGTAAAACTCTGCGTGAAACACGAATCCCACAGCCGCCACCGCTCGGCCTCGCTGCCGTCCAGCGAACTCCGGTCCTCGTAGTTGACACAGAAGCAGGTGGGACACGCCATTGTGCAGTTGCCGCAGGCCAGGCACCGCCGCGCCACGCTGTCCCAGTGCGGACTGTCAAAGACGGCGTCGATGAGCGCCGGCGCGGCATGAGCGTTGACGCTTCTCTTCTGCGATCCGGCCGCGCGCGCACAGCCCTGTTCCACCATCCGCGCCATCTCTGGAGGCGCCGGCTGCGCGCCGCAGGCCTCCAGCAGGTCCAGGCCCGCCGCGCTGCCCGCCTCGGCGAAATATTCGGGCTCGCCTCCGTCGCTGAATTCTGCCAGCGCGATGTCAAAGCCGGACTTCGCCCGCGGTCCCGTGCCAAGGGATGCACAGAAGCAGGTGGGAGCGGACTCCAGACAGTGCACGGCCACCAGAAACAGGTTCTCGCGCCGTGACCGGTAGATGTCGTCGGCATAGCGGTCGCCGAGCAGGACGCGGTCGAGAATCCCGAGCGCCGCCACGTCGCAGGCCCGCACGCCGACAAAGGCGAATTTCCCGGCCGGAGCCGGGTTGTCCAGGATCCTGAAAGCGCCGTTTTCTCGCCGCGCCGCCATCACTCGCACCATCGGCAGGTGAAGCACCGCTTTCAGGCCTTCGGCGCACATCCAATGGTGGAACCGCCCGCCTGTGCCGTCCGGCACAAGCCGCGCCCGGCCCGGCGCGAGCTCCTGCGTCCAGCCACACGGCAGATCGTCGGCCGAACGGATGCGCCGCCAGCGCAGCGCATCGTCTTCCACCCGAGGACCGTAAACCTCGTGTCCCTGATCCAGTAATCTGCCGATGATCGCCGAAAGGCCGCCCGAGTCCAGGCGGTAGGACTTTCTCCGCATGCCGGCGGAACGCCTCCCTACAGATTGTATATCAGATTTTCGGATCCGATGCTAGATTTTGTCGCCGCAGAATCTCTCCGCGCCGCATCCGGGCGCGGCCTCTCAGCGTCGCCGCGCGGACGTGGCGAAGTATGTCCGTGTGATCTGGTCGGCCCAGGAAAAGCGTTCCTCGGTGACCGCCGCCCACGCGGTTCCCAGCAGACATGCCGGAGGAATCATGTAGAAGAGGACTCTGGCCACGCGGTGCGTGGGTTCGCCGGGGCGCCCTTCCAGGGTCACCAGCCGCAGCCCTGCCAGCTGCTGCCCCAACGTGGACCGGCCGCTGACGGCGAATAGCAGATGATAGAGGGCGAGGATGACCCAGCAGCACGCCCCGAGCGCCAGCCCCATGGAACGATCCGCCGGCCAGGAGGCGCCCAGAACACCCCGCACGGCGATCAAAAACGGCAGCACGCCGACGGCCGCCGCCACGGCCAGATCGGCCACGCAGGCCACCGCGCGCCGCCCAAGTGGCGCCGCCCGGAGCCGTTCCCGCCGCTCCTCGAGCTCCCTTGGGGTGAGCGGGGGCGCGTCAAAATCGAACGCAATCTGCCAGGAGGCCTCGCCCGCCGCGGCCGGACGCGGACGTCTCGAGGCGGCGCTGCGCCGCCGCGGTGTTCCAGCGGGACGGTAGTCTTCGAGTCCCACGATGTTCGATTCGCTGGGGAACAGCGGCGGCTGCACCGCCGGGCGGCGGCGCGCACCAGCGCCTCCCTCGGCCACAGTGAAGCGGCGAGGCGAGGCCGGCGCAGGCTCTGGGGCCGTCTCGGGCGCCAGCGCTCCGTGGACGTAGGATGGAACTTCCCGCAGCTCCTGCCCGGATTCTGACAGGCGGCGCTGACACCTCCCGCACCGCGCCTGTCTGGGATGAATTTCCGCTCCGCAGTACCTGCAACGCATACCATGCCTCCGCAACGCCGGATCCGCTCTTCGCGCGGCCGTTTGTCTTCCTGCGCCGTGGCTCCCCCAGTCTTTTTCGCCCGTCTTGCGGGCTTCTTTGAGCTCGTGCTAGGTTTGAGCCTTGAGCGCTTCTTTGTTCCTTCGACGGCGTTCCGAGGCACGTCTGCGCCGTGCGTATCACTATGTAAGTAACATAATCAGAGCAATTTGTCACGTCTTTTTTTCGCCGGCGGGTTCATTTCGCCCCGCCGGCCCCCTCCTTGCATCGCTCACGGCCCTGCTGCCGGCCGGCCCGCTGGCCGCCCAGCTTCCCAACTACGAGCGGGCTGCCGCCATCGAACGGCGCGACGTCCCCCCCGCCGGCATCGTCGTGGTTCGCGCCTTGCAACAGGAGCGCGAAGGTCCCAAATACAGGCTCCGAGGCAAGGCGGAGATCGAAACCGCCGACATGCTCCTTCGCGCCGATGAGATCGACTACGACCAGGAAACCGGCATTGCCGAGGCCCGCGGCCACGTTCACTTTGTCCAATTCACCACCGGTGAACAACTTTGGGCGGAGCGGATCGACTACAACACGAAGGATTCCAGCGGCGCCTTCTACACCGTCCGCGGCGCTGCCTACGGAAAAATCGACTACCGGCCGGGCATCCTGAGAACGGAAAATCCATTTTTCTTTCAGGGCGATTGGGCGGAAAAGATCCAGCAGAAATATATCCTTCACAAGGCTTCCATCACGAATTGCAGCGGCATCAATCCGTGGTGGCGGCTGGACGCTCCGGTGATTGACCTGATTCCCGGGCAGCGGGCCATCGCGCAGCATACCTGGTTCCGTCTCCGCGGCGTGCCCATCCTGTACGCGCCGGCCTTTTACAAGGACCTGCGCGAAGGCGCGCGCCGCAGCGGCTTCCTCACGCCCAGCATCGGCAACAGCAACCGCCGCGGACTGATGTACGGCATCGGCTACTTTTGGGCCATCAACCGCAGCTACGACCTCACCTACCGTCCGCAGTACTTCACCCAGCGCGGTCTGGCACATACGGTCGATTTCCGGGCGCGTCCCACCCAGGGCTCCGAGCTGAGCGCCTTCGTTTACGGAATCCGGGACCGCGGCCGCCAGATCGGCAGCCAGCTCGTCAAGGAAGGTGGTTATCTGGTCACCGTCCAGGGGCGCGCCACGCTGCCGGCCGGCTTCTACGCCCGCGGCGCCGTAAATTACCTGAGCAATTTCGCCTTCCGCCAGGCCTTCACCGAAAGCTTCAACGAAGCGGTGTTCAGCGAAGTCAACTCCGCCGTCAACGTCAGCCGCGACTGGTCCACTTACAGCTTCAACGCCGTCTTTACCCGGCAGCAAAACTTTCAGAGCGCCGCGCCCGGCGATACAATCATGATCCGCAAGCTGCCGCAGTTTGAGTTCGAAAGCCGCGACCGCGAACTGGCGCGCGGCCCGCTGCCCGTCTGGGTCAGCTGGTCGGCCAGCGCCGGCCTGTTGCAGCGCACGCAGCCGCTGTTCCAGACCCGTCAGTTTGTCGAGCGTTTCGATCTGGTCCCCCGCCTGATGACCGCCCTGCGCTGGAAGGAGTTCCATCTGGTTCCCTACGTCTCCCTGCGCGAAACACATTGGGGATCCTCGTTCCGCACGGCGGCCGAAAAGGAGCAGGGCCTTCTGGTCACAGGCCAGGGCCTCAACCGGTTTACGCGCGAGGTGGGCGCGGATCTGGCGCTTCCTGCGCTCGTGCGCATTTTCGACGCCCCTTCCTGGATGGGACGCCGGCTCAAGCACAGCGTCGAGCCGCGCATCTCCTTCCGCACGGTGGCCGGCGCCACCGCATTCGACCGCCTGGTTCGCTTCGACGAGTTTGAGCTTCTTTCCAACACCACCGAACTCGAGTGGTCGCTCACCCAGCGGCTTTGGAGCAAGGGAGGCGACAACGTCGTCCGCGACCGTCTCACCTGGGAGGTCCGCCAGAAGCGGTTCTTCGACCCCGATTTCGGCGGCGCCGTCATCGCCGGCCAGCGCAACGTGATCTCGAGCGCTGCCGAACTGACCGGGTATGCATTCCTCGACCGGCCCCGCCATTCATCGCCGGTGGTCAGCACGCTGCGCGCCCAGCCTTATGGTTCGCTCGGCTTCGAATGGCGCGCCGACTATGACCCGCTGCGTGGCCGCTTCACCAATTCCAGCTTCACGCTCGACACGCGTTCGCCCGTCTATTTTCTTTCCTTCGGACACACCCGCGTCTCCTGTGTCCCGCTCACCCCTGTGGAAGCGCTCGAACGGGAAACCTTCTGCCGCACGGCGGCATCGGGGCAGATTCTCTCGCCCCCCTCGAACCAGTTCCGCGGCACTCTCGGGCTGGGCAACGAGAACCGGCGCGGCTGGAACGCCGGCGTCTACGGGGTTTACGACTACTCGATCGGCGTGCTCCAGTATATGAACACGCAGGTGACTTACAACACGGAGTGCTGCGCTTTCAGCGGCCAGTACCGGCGTTTCAATTTCGGCGCGCGTCGTGGCGAAAACCAGTTTCGCCTGGCGCTGGTCATCGCCAACATCGGCAGCTTCGGCACACTGAAGCGGCAGGAGCGGCTCTTCTGAACGCGGGTCCGCTTACTCGCCGGCCGGCGCGCCGTCGCCAGTGAGTTCCGCCAGGCGGCGGTCCAGGGCGGCCATCCGATCCTTCAGGTGCGCCAGGCCCCGTTCGAGCTGGCGAACCTGGTCGGCCAGATGCAGGCAGGCCAGCACCGCCACTCGCGCCGCATCGGCCCCGGAGGTGCGCATCGCGATCTGGTTCATGAGCGTGTCCACCGCCTGGGCCAAGGCCTCCGTTTCGGCCGGGTCGCCTGAGGTGCGCAGCGCGTATGGCTGCTGGAAGATGGTGACCCGCACCACCTTCTTGTCCGCGCCGCTCGAGTCCACGCCTTCCTCCCTGCTCAGGCCTCGGGCAACTCCATCTGCTCCACCTGGGCGAGCAGCGCCTTGATGCGCGCGAAGGCCTCCCTCTGCCGGGCGCGGAGCTGTTCGTTCTCCTCGCGCAGGCGGGCCGCCTCTTCCTGCGCCGCCCGGGCCTCTTCCACGGCGTTGTCGCGTTCGGCCTCGAGGGCGCGCAGGCGCGCGTCAAACTCCGCCTTTTCCCGGGTCAGCAAAGAGACCAGCCGGGCGACTGCCTCGATGCGCGCTTCCAGCCGGGCCAATACGTCGTCGTCGTCCCGGATGGCGTTCATGCAGAGATCCTCCCGCCTCTCAGGCCAGCGCGGACTTCGCTTTCTGCACCAGCTCGGCAAACGCGGCCGGCTGATTCACGGCCAGGTCAGCCAGCATCTTGCGGTTCAGTTCCACCCCGCACTTCTTCAGCGCGCCGATGAACCTCGAGTAGGAGATGCCATGCGTGCGGCAGGCGGCATTGATGCGCAGGATCCATAGCGCACGGAAATCCCGCTTCTTGCGGCGGCGCCCCACGTAGGCATAGCGCAGCGCCTTCTCCACTGCCTCCTGCGCGGCCCTGTACAGCTTGCTCTTGGTGAGGAAATAGCCCTTGGCGAGCTTGAGGGTCTTGCGCCGGTAGTCCCGGCGGTTGGTCGATCGTTTGACTCTTGGCACGTTTCTTTCTCCTTAACAGTTATTGCTTGCCAGCGCCATCGCCCCTCCGGGGCGGCAGCGCTGCGGGCGGCGGCTCGGGCACATGCCAACGCGCCGGCTCGCACGCCACAACGCGGATCTCAATAGGGGATCATTTCCAGCACACGGGCCTTGTCAGCCGGATCCACCAGCGTCGCCTGATGCAGGCGGCGCTTGCGCGCGGGGCTCTTTGTGGTGAAGATGTGCCGCGCGAAGGCGCGGTTCCGCTTGATCTTGCCCGTCGCTGTCTTCTTGAAGCGCTTGGCGGCGCCTTTATGGGTCTTCAGTTTCAGCTTGGCCATGAATTTATCCTGCGGAGGGCCCCCTCGGCGGGCGGAGGGGCCAAGGTCACTTTCCGCAGTATAGCATGCCTGGAAAACACGCAGCCAGTTGCACCGGGCTGCCGCCCCGCAGGGCAGGGGCGCCGCGGCGCCGACAGCCTGTTGTGAATGCCAGCCGTTCCCGGTGGAAGTTCTTGGGAGGATTCCTGCCTTCGACTCAGAGGATCGACCGAGGTTTGTTCGCCTTTTATTTGCTTACGAAATGGGGCGAACATATGGCAACATAAAAATGAAGTGGATTTAAAGCCCAGACGGTGTGCCTCTGACAACTGGAAGTGGCTCCTCCTGGTTGGCATCGGCCTGACGACTCCAGCCGGTGCGTACACGATCAACGTGTACGCTGCGGCCCCGGCAGTCGTAAGCAGTCCCGCATCGGGTGGAACGGCGTGGACGGAAAACTTCATCAATGCAGGCAATGCCTGGTTCGTGGGAGTCCACACCCAGCCGGTCACGCGCCCCATAGGCACATTTCAGCTGTCCACTTCCAGTGCTCTCCGCATTCAGAACGCGGATCAGTACGGCGGCGCCACCAACAGCCGCTACGCCGCTTTCGGCGCTCAATCCAATACCGCTGGAGCCATCACGCTGAACCTGAGCAACCCGACCACCTATTTCGGCCTCTGGTGGTCCGCCATCGACGCCAACAACGGGATCAGTCTTTACAACAACAACGACCTGCTGGTGCGCTTCTCCGGCGCCGACCTGATTTCCATCTTTTCGGCGACGCCGGCCCTGACGGCCCAGAACGGAACCATTTATACTACGTCAGCCTACCTGGGCAAGCCCGGCACGAATCCACGCCAGAATCCAGGCGAGTACTACGTGTACACGATGTTCCGCGTCAGCGGGTTGACCTTCAACCGGGTCGTTTTTGATAATTCGGGCGTCACTGCCACCGGGTTCGAAATGGACAATCTTCAGATCCGCACCGGGAATTTCACGATCCCGACTTCCACTGTCCTGTTGCGAACTTACAACATCCAGCCCGTTCCCGAGCCGTCATTCTGGATTCCCGCCGGTGCCGGACTGATCGTCGCCGCCTGGTGGCGGCGCCGCGCCCGCTCGCGCCAGGCGCCACGGCCATAGGTCCGCCCCGCTGCCTTCGTCTCGTCCCGCACCGCTGTGGGGATCATTCCGGTTGGCGGGCAGGATGGCGTGGAGAAAAATCATCGACGCCTCCTTGCGCCCCGTGAACGGCGGGCGGCCGCCACTCGCCCGAATGGATTCGCGCCGGGCATCAGGATGCCCTGCGCACAAAAGCGCCTTCCGGGCCACGAATGGAGTTGCAATAGACCGCCCGCTCCGCTCGCCCTGAAGGACTCGCTCCAGACGCAGCCCAGCAGCGCGTCGCTTTGAGCGGCTGACTCGCGACCCTGTGAGACGCAATCGTCGCGAATCCGCAGTCGCCAGCCTCAGGCGCGGAAGATCGGCTCGCGGTTGCGGGCCATGCGGGCGGCCTCCTCCATCTGGGGCCGGGTAAGCGGCACGAAGGAAGATCCGATGGAAAGGGCCAGCTCGAACAGCGCGGCCTCACCCGGCGGAATGGCGGCGGTAACCTCCTGAGACAGGGTCCAGCTCAGGGCGAGACGGGCCTTCTGCGGCTCGTCGAGCGGCTCGTACCAGCACTTCCGGTATTTCCTTTGGGCGGCGGGCAGGTCTTTCGGCCCGGTGGTGTGAGCCAGCCCCTTGAGGGCCAGCCGGGCGATCTTCTTTTCCCGGGCCTTTTCCAGGATCTGCGGGCCGAAATGTCCTTCATGCCAGCAGACGAAATTTACCGGAAAAAGAACTGAATCCAACGGGAATTGATCCATCAATTCCAGCGCTGCGCCGGCGTGGTGGGCGGAAAATCCCAAAAAACGGACCCGGCCTTCCTTCTTCATCTTCAGGAAAAACTCACCGGCGCCGCCGGGAGCAAGGATTTTCTGCACGTCATCCATGGAGGAGACGGCATGGAACTGATAGAGGTCGAAGTAATCCGTGCGGAGACGGCGCAGCGACTGCTCGAACTCCTGTTGCGCGCCGGCAGCGTCGCGGCGGGTGGTCTTGCAGGCGAGGAACGCGTTCCTGCGGTAAGGCTGGAGCGCCGGGCCGAGCTTGGTCTCCGCCTCGCCGTCGCCGTAGGAAGGGGCGACGTCATAGTAGTTGACGCCGCGGTTCCAGGCAGATGAGACAAGCCGGTTGGCTTCCTTCTGCTCATGGCCCATGACGACGATGCCGCCGAAGCCGATGATGGACAGTTCGACGCCATCCTTGTAAGCGCGCCGCGGCAGGGGCGCGGCGGCTCCGCGCGCAAGGGGCGCGGCGGCACTGGCAGCAACAAACGTACGGCGATCCATGTCTTCAACTATAAACGACCGGGTGCGGAAGAACAGCCCCTTCGCTCCTTCGAAAATCATCCCCGGCGATTCTCACCCCGGCGGATGTCCCGCAGGGGCATGGGGGCCTCCTTCAGAAGACGCGGCCGAGCCGGAAGAAGAAGCGGCGGTCGCCGCGGTCGCCCAGACCGCCGCCGAAATAGACCACGCCAAAGGCCGTTTCTCCCATCAGCCCGGCCGAGCCGCTGTAGCGGGGCAGGGAACTCATGCCTGCACGCCAGGCGTTGCCGCTTTCCGCGGCGGTGAACAGATAGAAGCGGCCAAACAGGCCCAGCGTCTGATTGGTGAGCAAGCGCAGCAGACGGAGGCCGCCGTAATAGTAGCGGTTGCCGGTCTCGCGGCCACGGCCAAGGGCGTCGAGCCGGGCCACGCCGCCGACAGTGAAGCGGTTGTTGAGCCCCTCGTCCCAGCCAGTGATGCCCGCCTCCGTGTTGGCGAGCAACGACCAGCGGGCGCTGAATGGGCGGGCATAGCTGAACGATGCTTCGGCCAGCGGCCTGCGGCCATGCACGCCAGGATGATTAAGCAGCCACGAGGCAAGCATCGACGCCCGCACGCCGCGGCGGGGCACGAGTGCGCTGTCCTGGCCTTCATATCTCCAGTGAAGATGGAGGTCGGAAAAACGGCCGCTGAGGGGCTCCAGCAACTCGGGGCCTTTCGTGATGGCGATGCGTGCGCGGCCCGTCGAGACTCCCATGCGCAGCTCCTGAAAACGCCCGAAGGCGTAGCCGACATCGAAGGCCGCGCCGCCCTGGCGGGTGAAAAAGTCGGCGATCTGGTCCTTGCCGCGGTACAGCGGGCGGGTGTCTTCGTGGTAAAAGGCGCGCGGCGCAAAAAACCATTTGCCGCCGGCGATGCGGTAATAATATTCGCTCGATGCGCGGCTGATCTGGCCCAGCGAGAGATCGGTGCGCCATTCGGAGGCCGGGCCGCCGAAATCGAGGAACGTCAGACGGCCGCCGATGCCGAAACGGAAACCCTCCTGGCGCGAGGCGTCCAGCAGAAACGCCAGATTCAGGAACGGAGGACCGTGTGGTTTCTGATGCGGCCGAATGATAATTCCCTCGGTATTTTCGCGCCGGAAAAGGGAATAAGACACGGAGTCATAACGGCCCATGCCGGCGATTTTGTTGAGCTCCATCTCCAGGCGGCGCTGGTCCAGAGGCTGTTTCGCATCGGCTGCTAACGATTCGACCAGCGCGCGCCGGCGCTTTTCGGCGAGCGCGCCCTCGATGACGATCATCTGAGGCTTCACCGTTTCCGGCTGGAGGCGGCTGCGGCGCACGGCGAGATAGCGGCCGTATTCCTCGCCGGGCACGGAGAGCTGTTCGAGCCACATGGCCTTGCGCGCGGCGGCCTCGCGGCCGCGCCGGATGAACTCATCCGCTTTCGCGTAATCGTCCGACTGAAGACCCGCGAGGTCCGGCATCACGACGAGGTCCGCCAGGCCCAGGCTCCGGCGCTCGTTGGCCTCCACCATCACGGTGATGCTGCGGCTGGCGACGCCAAGCATGGAGCTGATCTGATCCGCGTCGTAGGGCTTTTCCAGAGCGACGGCGATGACGATATCGGCGCCCATCGCTTTCACGACATTGACCGGAAGGTTGTTGAGCAGCCCGCCATCGACAAGCAGCATGCCATTCATCTCGACCGGAGCAAACAGCGCCGGCAGGCTCATCGATGCCCGCAGGGCAAGCGTCAGCGGGCCTTCCGAAAAGACCACCTCGCGGCCCTGCCGCAGGTCCGTCGCAACGCAGCGGAAGGGCGTGGGAAGGTCGTCAAATGAAGGCAGCATGTCATAGGCGGCGGCGAAGCGGCTGATGGCCATCCCGGCGCCGTGGCCGGGGGAAACGCCCGGCGGCAGCCTCAGCCCTCTGCGAATCCCGAATTCAATGGTGGAAGGGAACTCGCGGCGGTCCTCCTTGCGGCGGAACGCGAGATCACGGAAGGGCACCGACGGGGCGAAGGCCGCGCTCCAGTCGATTTCGCGCACGAACTGCTCGATCTGGCGGCCGTCGCGGCCGGTCGCGTACAGTCCCCCTACAAGCGCGCCCATGCTGGTCCCGGCGATGTAATCGATCGGGATGCGGTGCTCTTCCATCCACTGGATGACGCCAATATGCGCCAGTCCGAGCGCGCTTCCGCCGGACAGAGCAAGACCAATCTTCTTCCGGGACAGCTGCGAAGGACTCTGGGCCGCGGCCACCGAACCGGAGAGCGCCAGGGCAAGCAGGGCCGCGCGCAAAAGCTGCATGAATCCTACAATGTTACGCTAAATACAAATGGGAGTTGACTGGTCGCCGGATTCCTGGCGGCGCTTCCCTGCGCTTCAGCAGCCGGAATACCCGGATCCGGAGGCGCTCGAGCGGGTGCTGACCGAGCTGGCGGCGCTGCCGCCGCTGGTGACGAGCTGGGAGATCGTCGCGCTGAAGGAGCATTTCGCCCAGGCGTCAGCCGGCCGCTGCTTCGTCCTTCAGGGCGGCGACTGCGCGGAACGCTTCGCCGACTGCAATTCGCGTCGCATCGCCAACCAGCTCAAGGTGCTCATCCAGATGAGCCTCGTGCTCGTTCAGGGCACCGGCAAGCCGGTGGTGCGCGTCGGCCGGTTTGCGGGCCAATACGCCAAGCCGCGCTCGGAGGACTTCGAAGTCGTGAACGGGCAGCGGCTGCCGGCCTATCGCGGCGACCTCGTGAACCGGCCCGAGCCGACCCCGGAAGCGCGCCAGCCGGACCCGGCGCTGATGCTTCGCGGCTATGAGCGCGCCGCGCTCACGCTCAACTTCATTCGCGCGCTGGTGAAGGGCGGATTCGCGGACCTCCACCATCCCGAATACTGGGATCTCGACTGGACGAAGCACTCACCGCAGGCCGAAGAGTACCGCCGCATGCTGCGCTCGATCACCGAAAGTCTGCGTTTCATGGAGAACATCCTCGGGACGAGCGCGGCTGGCAGCGACCGGATCGACTTCTATACGTCGCACGAAGCGCTGCTGCTGCCTTACGAACAGGCGCAGACGCGGCGCGTGCCACACCGGCCGGGCTGGTTCAATCTTTCAACCCATTTTCCGTGGGTGGGCATCCGCACCGCCTCGCCGGACGGAGCGCACGTCGAGTACATGAGGGGCATCGCGAACCCGGTAGGCGTCAAGATCGGGCCGGGGCTCTCGCTGGACGACATCCTGCGGATCGCCGAGAAGCTGAACCCGGGCAACGAACCGGGCCGGCTCGTGCTCATTCACCGCTACGGTGCGGCGCGCATCGCCGAAGAACTGCCACCTGTGATTGAGGCGATACGGCGCGAAGGGCGCACGGTGCTCTGGATCTGCGACCCGATGCACGGCAACACGCGGCGCACCAGGAACGGCTTCAAGACGCGCAGCTTCGATGACATCGAAAGCGAACTGAGCCAGGCCCTGGACATCCACCAGCGGTGCGGCTCCATTCTCGGCGGCATTCACATCGAGGTGACCGGCGAGAACGTCACCGAATGCACTGGCGGCGCCCGCGGCCTGTGCGAAGCTGATCTGGCCCGGGCCTATGAGAGCGAGGTCGACCCCCGCCTGAATTACGAACAGGCGCTGGAGCTCGCCCTGCTGGTGGCGCGGCGGTGGAAGACGAACGGTGATCGTCACCAGGCCGCCGGCCGGATATGATGATGACGTGCTGGCGGCGGCGCCTTTTCTTGCATTCCTGCTGCTGACGGGCGAAACGGCAGCGCCCTCCTGTGCGCTGGCGCAATGGGCCATGGGGCGCGCCGCGCGGCCTGATGTGCTGGACGTGGCCGTCATGCAGGTGGAGGAACGCGCGGCCGGGCCGGCGCGGCTGGCCTGGCAGGACCCGGACAGCGAGATCTGGCTGCGCCCGCTCAACGACGGCGAAACGGCGCTGCTGCTGGTGAACCGCACGGCGCGCCCGGTGAGCGTGGACGTGATCTGGAAAGAGCTGGGGCTGGGCGGAACGCGGGCTACGCTCCGCGTCTTCGACGTCCTGCGCCGCAGAAACCTGGGCAAAGTCCACGGCGGATTCGCGCATCGTCTGGAGCCCGGAGCCTGCGCGCTGTTCCGGGTTGAACCATGAAACAATTTTCGCTGGTTCTGTTTTTTCTGGCCGCCTCCGCGGCGGCGCAGCCGGAGCGTGTGCTGCCGGTCTCGGTGTGGTACGGCGGGGGCAAAGCGCGCGCGCCGATGCTCGAACCCGATGCGCGGGCAAAGAAGGAAGCCTGGCGCGCCGACATTCGCAGGATCCGCGATCTCGGCTTCCGCGCGTTCCGCTGCTGGGTGGACTGGGCGTCGGCGGAGCCCGAGCCGGGCCGCTATGACTTCTCGACCCTGGACGTCCTGCTCGAGCTCGCCGAGCAGGAGGGCATGCGCGTCTTCGTGCAGGTCTACATGGACTCGGCGCCGGAGTGGGTGGGCAGACAATTCCCGGACTCGCTGTTCGTCTCCTCGAACGGGCAGACCGTCCAGCCCGAGTCCGCCCCGGGCTACTGCCGCGACCATCCCGCCGTGCGGCGCGCCGACACCGCGTTTTACCGCGCGCTGGCGCAGCATGCGGCGCGCAGCCGGGCGCTGATCGGTTGGGACCTCTGGAGCGAGCCGCACGTCATCAACTGGGCCAACCCCACCTACATCCCCAACCCCGAGTTCTGCTTCTGCCCGCACACGAAGCGCCGGTTCCGCGAATGGCTGAAGAAGCGCTACGGAACGCTGGAGTTGCTGAACCGCGCCTGGTACCGGCGCTATCGCGCCTGGGAAGAAGTGGAGCCGAACCGCCTGTCCACCATCCTGAGCTACACGGACTACATCGACTGGAAAATGTTCATCGCCGACAAACTGGGCGAGGACCTGCGCGAGCGCTATGAAGCGGTAAAAGAAGCGGCGCCGCGGACGGTGGCCACCAGTCACGCGGCGGGCGTCGGGTTGTTCAGCTCGCCGCACTGGTGGGAGGGCCAGAGCGATGACTGGACCATGGCGCGGCAGGTGGATTACTACGGCACCAGTTTCTACCCGAAGCATTGGGCGTTTGTCGACCGCGAACCGTCGTGGCGGGCGGCGCTGCTCGACTTTGCGCGGAGCTTCGGGTTCGCGGAAGGGCGGAACGGGTTTGTGATCGGCGAATTGCAGGCAGGCTTTGGAACGGTGGCGCTGAATGTGAGCCCGCGGGTGACGGCCGCCGACATCCGCATGTGGGCGTGGTCGGCGCTGGCGCGCGGGGCCAAGGGGATCCACTTTTACGCCCTCTACCCGATGAGCACCGGTTATGAATCCGGCGGCTTCGGGCTGATTGGCCTGGATGGGACGATCACGGAGCGGGCACGGGAGGCGGGACGCTTCGCGCAGGCCGTGGCGCGGCATGAAGAACTGTTTCTGGAGGCGCGGCCGCCGCGCGCGCAGGTGGCGGTCGTTTATAATCCGCTGGCCCACTTCGTCGGCGGCCGGCAGCGGCAGACGCCCTATGGCGGGCCGCAGGGCGAGGTGGCAGGCATTGAAAGGGACTCGCTGCTGGGCGTCTATAAAGCATTTTGGCCGGAAAATGTTCCGGTCGATTTTCTCCACGCCGGTTCGCTCACGGCCGGGTCGCTGGCGCAGTACCGCCTTGTGTATCTCCCGTATCCGCCGATGCTGCCTTCCGGTCTCGGGGAGGTGCTGCGCGCTTACGTCCGCGCCGGCGGGCATCTTGTGGCGGAGGCGCGCGCCGGCTGGAACAGCGAGCTTGGGCGCGCGTCGGAGATCATCCCTGGCATGGGGCTGCACGAGCTGTTCGGCGCTCGGGAGGCAGCGGTGGAAACCGTGCGGGGACGGCCCGTGCTCATTTTCGATGGCGGCCTGCGGGTTTCGGGGCGGTGGTTTCGCGAGGTGCTGGAGCCGGCCGGCGGCCGGGTGGTGGCGCGGTTTGAGGATGGCGCGCCGGCGGCGGTGGAGTCGCCCTATGGAAAGGGGCGGGCGCTGCTCGTCGGATCTTACGTGGCGGCGGCCTACTCCCAGAATCCCGAGGAAGACTCGAGGCGGTGGCTTGTCTCGCTTCTGGACTGGGCGGGCGTCGAGCGCCCGCTCGTGGCCGAAGGCGGCGTGGAGGCGCGGTGGCTGGAGCGGGGAGACGAGCGCATCGTCTTCGTGTTCAACCACGGGCGCGAGCAGAGGCCGGTGCGGCTGCGCTGGCGGGAAGCGGCGCACTGGAAGATCGAAGACCTGCTGGAAGGCGGGCCCGGACAGGCCGCCTTCCTGCTGCCGGGCCAGAGCGTGCGGGTGCTGCGGTTCATGAAGTGAGGCCGCCGGCCCGGGCATCGGGCAACGACACTCTGGTCGCGAAGACGCCGCCTCAGGCCGTCCCCTGTCCCCTTCGTCAATTCGCTATGATGCCGCCTGAGGTGGCCTGATGACGCTGGACTGGGAGCGGATCCTGCTGTGGCTGATCCGGAAGGCGCTGCCGTGGGTGGCCCTGCTCGCGGCGCTGTGGATGATCCGGGAGACGGCATCGGGTCTGCTGGGCAGGGACTCGATGCTGGAGGTGTGGATCGCATGGATGTCCAACGCGCGCGTGACCCGGATCTCCGCGATCCTGTTCGGCCTGGCGGGCGTCGCTTACGGGCTTGAGCAGCGCGCCCTGCGGCGGGAGATCGAGAAAACGCTGGCCGAGTGTCTGAAGGAGCGGCGCCGCGGATGAGCGAAGGGGGTGCGACCGCCGTCTCATTCACGCTGATGGCGTGGACGCTGGCCGGGTGGGTGACTTTCGAGCTCTGGCCGGAGCTGCGCGCCGCGAAGCTGCGGCTGCGGCTGCGGCGCATCCAGATGGAACAAAACAGCGACGATTTGTTGGATCTGCTGGAGACGGCCGTGCGCCATGCCGAGGAATTCCGGTGGCTGCCAATGCGGTTGGCCGCAGAACAGGACCCCGCCGGAGAAGCGCAGGCGCGCACCGCCTGGGAAATCGTCCGCCATGCGGCCTGGGGCGCGCCCTGGATGTGGCTCGAGCTGCGAAATGAAAAGGGGCGTCAGCGCTGGATGCGCCGAGCGTGGGGGCTCGTGCAGGCGGTGCGCGCCGGACGGGCTGGCACCGGGCGCTCAGCCCGGCCAGCGTGAGAGAACCGCCCAGCCTGCGGCGCCCGCCACGAGGAAGACGCCTCCAACAAGGAACGGAATCCAATAGCGGGTCTCCAACCCATGAAGCCCGGGCTCAAGGATGGCCAGTCCCGGCTTCTGCGGATGGCGGCGGGCCGTGACAATCGAACCGGCGGGATATCGGGCAATCCAGGCTTCCGCCTCGGCCTTCGGAAAATTCACCTGAACCATGAGCAGCCGGTGGGAACGCCACCTTCGGCCGTCGGCCTCGTACTCGTATTCGATCTCCGGATGGTAGAAATGCATCGTGTTCCCGGTGGACTGCGGCTCGCTGTCCGCCGCGGTCTGCTCCTCGTGCACCACCTCCGAGCGCAGCACCGTGGCCCGAACCGTCGGCCACTGAAGACTCTCCTCAGCCAGGCGCCGCGCGCGCCGCGCGTGAACCAGAAGCAACGCGCCCAGGACGGCGAAGAACGCCGCCCAGAAGCGCAGCAGCGCGAAAGCGCCAAAACGATGACTTGCCCAAACGTTCACCGCGATGAAAATCACCGCGAAAAGCTGCCAGGATTTTTCCCAGACCCGCCAGAACAGCCCGCCGGAGCCACGGGCTGCGGCATTTTGCCACGGCATTTTGTCCTCCCGGCCGACGCTATCGCCCGGCGGGACGGGTGTCAAGCAGCCGGTTTATCGCGTCGGGGCCGTTGGCGCGCCCGCCGATGCAGACGACGTCTGGAACGAGACGGGGATTTCGAACAGGGCATCGACCGGCACGCGAACCGCGCCGCGAAGGGCCGGCAGGAAAGTCCAGCGCGAGGCCGCTTCGAGCAGCGGGGCGTTCAGGTCGTCATCGGGACTGTCGAGAATGCGCAGATCGGCCAGAAAACCGTCAACGCTGATGACGGCCAACAACCGGAGCGTGCCGCGGATGGGACGCGGGGAGCGGGAGGCGGGCCCAAATGGATCCGTCTGGCGGAACGGGACGGGCGCATGCATTGCCTGGCCGCCGGCGGCCGTTTGGCCCCGCTCGGCGAACCACAGCAAAATGTCACCCGTATAGTGGCGGGGATTCGGCTTCTCCAGAAAAGCGAGATAGACGGTGCGGTCGCCGAAAAGTTTTTGCGCGATGTCGGGAACCATCGCCAGACGGACGGGGACGGAGATATTGGCGCGGCGCTGCTCGATCTCCGCGCGCGTAAACATCACGGTTTGACTGACGAACGTCGGCTTGCCCGTCCTGCCCGCGCCCGTGCCGTTGCCACTGGAAATCAGTTCGACCCCCGAGGCCGGCGACGGATTCAATGCGCCGCCGCCGGAGCCGCGCGTCTCAGGTCCTACGGACACGGAGGCCGGGCGCTGGCCCTCCGGCAGGGCCGGCGGAGCGGAAGGCAGCGGCCGGGCGCTGGCGACCACGGCAGTGAGCTGACCCAGGGCCGCAGGATTCGGCAGCACGTCGGCCGGGATGTCGGTCAGCTCCACAGGTCGGGGTTTGCGGGGCCCAGGCGGCGGGGGCGGCGTGAAGGCGCGGACAGCAGGCCTGGGTTTGGGCGAAGCGGACTGTGGCGCTGGCTCTGGCGTAGGATGAGCAGGCTGAGGCGCCGGCGTCGGAAGCTCCGGGGGCGGAGTCTGAAAGGCGGCCATGTTGGGCAGCGGCGCCGGCTTGGGCAAATCAGCCGCCGCAGCCGGCTGAGAAATGAGCTGATCCTGCGCCTTGGCCCCAGGTACGGAGGCCTGAATCGAAACCTCCCGGGATCTGACGCGCGCCCGCGGAGGCCGCTGGCCGTACTTCCTGCCGATGGATAAGTCCGGCATCCGTGTGTTGAGCCGGTACCAGACAATCTTGCGTTCGCTGCTCGGAGCGGGCAGAACCCGGTAATTCTCCAATTGGAGGACGCGTCGGCCGGCCGACGGCACGTGCAGCATCGCCCATACGGCCGCAGCATGCAAGGCAACGGAAGCGAGGAAGGAAAGCGGCCGCGGCCGCGGTTGGACGTCAAGCAGCGCCGTGGCAAGAGGAGCGCGCAATGTGCCGTTTTCGAGCCCAGCCGGACGAAGCCGCAACTACGAAATTATACCGGCTCCGGAATTCGGGAGGAGATTGGGACCGGGGCAGGAATCCTCAGACGGCACACGAACATGCCCGCGGGAGACGCCTTTCCTCCCACTGGCCCTTTTCGGACAGAGACGAGTTCTGGCCGTGAGGGCGCTTCCATGCCCCCGACTCGCGCGGGCTCGCCAGGGCGAGCTGATGGCGCGTCCACGTCCCTGCGGGGCATGAGCAGGGATGAAACTCGCCGCATGCCGGCGGGGAGCTCTCCCGCGGACAACAGTCGGGTTACCCGGCCGAAGTCAGCGTTTGCCTCACAGCGCATCCGACCGCACTCCCGGGCGATTTTCGAGCGGGCTGTTCCTGGCTCGCGCGCGGAATGGGCCGCGCCCGTCTCCTCAAAAAATTTCTCCCTCCTGCGCCGCGCGCGAAACGGCCCGAGGCGGGTGCGCTCTGCGCTTGCTTCGTCCAGCCCGTTTCCTCGACTGTTTCCATCGTCCCGGGCGGGATCAAGACAACGGCGTTTCCCGAATGCAGCCCCGCAACGAGGCCCCGATGCAGGGGAACCCTCCCGACGACAGGTTCTCCTACTTCTTCACGCGCGTCACCGTCTCGCTGACCTTTTCCGGCGGGCCCAGCTCCTTCGGGCTGTTCAGCGAGGGGCGCTGCACGGCAAACACCGTGACCACGCTTCCGTCCGGGCTCTGCGTGGAGCGGTAGATCTGCCGCTCGCGCAGCTCCGGCCTGGCGCCCGGTTCAATGGGGCGTCCCGGAGCGTTCACACCGTACACGTCGACCACCGTGTCCTCGGTGCCATCCGGGTTCCTGCGCGTAACGCTCGTGAGCTGGCGGCTCAGCCGCAGAGCGCCCGTGGTGGCCGCTTCGTACTCTTCGGTCTGTTGCTCCACCGTGCCGTCGCGCTCGCGTGTGTGCACGACGCGCCGCTGCGCGGCTATCAGTCGGCCGTTCGTGTCCGGCACGTAGACGGTCTCTTCCCGCTGGCTGCTCTTGTCCGCCTCGCGCACCACTTCGGTGGCCGCGCGCTTCTCGACCAGCGTAAATCCCCCGCTCAGCGACGCCCGCTCCACACGCGTCTCCGTCACCGCCTGTTCGCCGCTCTTCCGCGTTTCCGAGTAGGTCCGCTCGGCCGGGCGCAGGTTCCCGTTCAGGTCGCCACGGTAGACAGTGGAGGTTTCCGTGATGGTTCCGTCGGGCCGGGTCACGGTTTCCACCAGCACTTTCTCCGGTGGCAGCGGCCGCCCGTCAGGCGTGTAACGTCGGATGAGGCGCTCGGTGACCTGGAGACCCTGCTCTTTCCTGAGGACCCGCTCCTCGACACTTTCCACGGGCACGGCGCGCCCGTTTACGTCGCGAATCGTCTCCGAGCTGAATCCCGCGCCCTGCGTCGAGGCGCTCCATTCCACGCGGCGGCCATTCGGGTCAAAGACGTACGTCCGGGATTCCTTCTGCTGGGCCCAGACCCCCGCCGCCAGCAGGGACACCATCAGCGCGCGCCACATACCTCCTCCATCGGCGCTTCCACCGGCAAAGTTTAGGCTTCCGGCGGCGTCACTGGTAGACGCTCAAAGGCGGCTGCGGCGGGTTCAGCTTGACCTCGATCGTCCGCTCTTCCTCGTTGACCTCGAACGTCTGGCCGAAGGTCTGGTAGCCTTTGGCGATCACCTGCACGAGAATGTTGCCCTGCGGCAGGGGCGGGATCTTGGCCACGCCTTCCTGGTTGGTGCGCGTCTGCCAGCTCGTGTACACTTTCTTGCCCAGCTTCAGGTAGTTGCGCCCGCGCACGAACTTGACCACCACGCTGGCCTGCGGAATCGGCCGTCCGGTGTGGCTCTTGACTTCGATCCGCAGATTCGTCATCGGCGGGTCCGCCCGCAGCGGCGCCAGCATGACCATCGCCAGCAACAACAGCCGGATTCTGGCTCCCATACCTCCATTCTAGGGCAGGCGCTTTCGCAAGGGCTTCAGCCGATGTCCGGCAGCAGGAACCGCCGCGGCTCGCCGAGCAGCCGGCAGGCGGCCTCGGCTGCGCGATAACCGCTGCGCACCGCGCCCTCCATCGTCGAGGGCCAGCCCGTCTGCGTCCAGTCGCCTGCCAGAAACAGGTTCCGCCACCGCGTCTCGGCCCGCGGCCGTTTCGCCTCCAGACCGGGCGCGGCGGAAAATGTGGCGCGCACTTCCTTGACAACGTGCGCCTTTTCGACACGCGCTTTCAGAACGGCCGGAAAATACCTCGCCAGATCGGCCACGGCTTCCTGAATCACCCGTTCGCGCGGCCAGTCCAGCAGAAAGCGCGCGGCGCTCACCACAAGCTGCACCTGGCGGCCTTCGCCCTTGTTGAACAGCCACTGGAAAGGCGAATCGAGCAGCACTGCATGGGGCAGTTCCGTCACCGGGCGGTCAAACCACAGGTGGATGCCCGCAATGGGCGAGTGCGTGAAGGCGTCCCAGTCCGGCACGGCCTCGGGCAGCAACGTGCGCAGCACATGGAATGGCAGCGCCAGAATGAAGACATCGGCTTCCACCGGCCCGGCGTCGGTTTCGAGCGCCATCACCCGGTCCGTTTCCATCCGGACGGCGTTCACTTTGGTTCTCAGCCGGACGTCCAGCCCATGGATCCGTCGCAGGCGCCCCGCCCCGTACAGCTCGCCGAGAGGCACGCGCGGGACGCCCATCTGGTAGCCGTCCTTCGACGCGAAAAATGCGAGCCGGAAGACCTGAAAGCCGTGGCCGGCGGCCATGCGGTCGAGCTCTTCGTTGATGGCGCTCACCAGCACCGGCGCCCAGAAGCGGCTGATGAGGCGCCCGCCCTGCCGCTTCTCCTCCAGCCAGGCGCGCATCGTGATCGCGTCGAGGTCGCGCCGCCGCCCGGATTCCCGCAGCAGCGCGGCCAGCGCCCGCGCCGCGGCCAGCTTCTCGCCGGCCGAGAGAAATTTCAGCCCGGCAAAGCTGCCGCTGAAATGGAGCGGGGCGGGCAGCAGGCCGGCGCTGAAAACGCTGGTACGCCCGCCGGGCTCGACATAATAAAAGCGGCGATAAAATTCAATCTCATTTTCCGCCCCGATTCGGCGATAAAAATCCAGAAGATTTACGCAGCATTTCAGCAGAATATGCTGGCAATTATCGATGACTTCATCGCCGCCCGGCAGCGGCCAGGAGGAGGCGCGGCCGCCGGTCCAGGCGCGCGCCTCGAGCACCGTCGCCTCGTGTCCCGACTGCGCCAGCGCAGCCCCGGCCGCCAGGCCCGCCAGGCCGCCGCCGGCAATGGCGATCCGCGCCATTCAGCCGCGCAACGGCAGCCGCGCCCGCTTGCCGCCGCCGCCCTCCGAGTCCCAGTTCAGGGCAAGCCAGGCGCAGATCAGCAGGAACAGAAGGTAAATGGCGTCAGAAATCGACATGCCTCTGGATCCAGTCTCCTTCCGTTCCGCCGGAAGCGCAATGGCCTGCCGGTACCAGTACCCCGGGGCCTTGCCCGCGAATCCCCAGGCAAAAGACCCGGAAATCATCCCGGATTTCCCTGTGCCGCGGCAGGAATTTCCCGCCGCCGGACGCGAAACATCTTCACCGCGTTCTCGATCATTTTCAGCCCGTGATCGCCGTCCTGCGAAAGCAGGCTTTCCGGGTGGAACTGCACCGCCTCCACGGGAAGCGTCCGGTGGCGGACGCCCATGATCACGCCGTCGTCGCTTTCAGCAGTGATTTCCAGTTCGCCGGGGAGCTTCTCGCGAATGGCGTACAGCGAATGGTAGCGGCCCACCTTGATGTCCTGTGGCAGGCCGGCGAAGACGCCGCGGCCGTCGTGCCGGACGCGGGAGGGCTTGCCGTGCATCGGATAGGGCAGCACGCCGAGCTCGCCGCCGAAGGCCTCGACCACCCCCTGAAGGCCCAGGCAGACGCCGAAGACCGGAACGCCGCGGGCGGCGCAGTAGCGGACTACCTCGGGCACGCCGAAATCTTCGGGGCGGCCGGGGCCGGGCGAGATCAGCACAAAATCCGGCCGAAATGTTTCAATGAGATCCAGCGGGAATCCGGCCCGGTAGGTCGTCACCTGCGCGCCGGTCTGCCGGACGTAGTTGGCCAGCGTCTGGATGAAGCAGTCGTCATTGTCCACCAGCAGCACGCGCATGCCGCGGCCGGGCAGCGGGCGCCGCGGGGCGCGGGCGCGCGCGGGCTCCTGCTCGAGCGAGCGGAAAAAGCCCGTCGCCTTCAGCCTCGTTTCCCGCTCTTCCGCCGCCGGGTCGGAGTCATACAGGATGGTGGCCCCGGCGCCGTACCGGGCGAGGCCGTCCTTCAGATGGACGGTGCGGATGAGAATGCCGGTGTTGATGTCGCCGTGGAGCGACAGCATGCCCACGGCGCCGCCGTACCAGCCGCGCGCGTCCTTCTCGAGATCCTCGATGGCCTGGGCGGCGGCCTTCTTCGGCGCGCCGATCACAGTGACCGCCCACATGTGCGACAGAAACGCGTCGAGCGAATCGTAGCCCTCGGCCAGCTCGCCCTCGACGTGATCCACCGTGTGGAACAGCCCGGCATAGCGCTCGATGAGCCGCCGGCCGATGACGCGCACCGAACCAGGTTTGCAGACGCGCGATTTGTCGTTGCGGTCGACGTCGGTGCACATGGTGAGCTCGCTCTCCTCCTTGGGCGAGTTGAGCAGCTCGCGGATCAGATCGTGGTCGCGCAGCGGGTCGCCCGTCCGGCGCACGGTGCCGGAGATCGGGCAGGTCTCCACGCGGCGGCCTTCGACGCGCACGAACATCTCCGGCGAGGCGCCGGCCAGTTGCTCGTCGCCAAACTGAAGGAGGAACTCGTACGGACTCGGGCTGCCCTTCTGGATGCGGCGGAACAGGCCGGCCACGCTGCCGGCGAAGCCCGCCGAGAAGGTCTGGCGCAGAACCACCTCGTAGTAGTCGCCGCGCTTCATGCCCTCGCGCACGCGCTCCACCTTGGCCATGTACTCTTCCGGCGTGTGGTCGCTTGTGATTTCCGGCGGAGCGGCCGCGGGCGCGGGGGCGATGTCTTCGCCGTCGCGCGGCAGGCCGAGCGTCGACTGGCTCTCGAAGTCGAAGTCGTATTCGAACCGCTCGATGATCTCCTTCTTGCGGTCCATGAAGCAGATGTCGTCGCAGAGGAACAGCCGCAGGTCTTTCTGGCCCGTGCGCGGCAGCCGCAGGTGGATCGGGTCGAACTGAAACAGCAGGTCGTAGCCGAAAGCGCCCACCAGCGCCAGCCGCGTATCGCGCGGATGGCGGAACTCTTCAACCAGCGCGCGGAGGATCGAGAAAAACGACGGCTGGCGCGAACGCTCCTCTTCCGGGAAGAAGGCGGCCATGGGCTTCAGCCGGCCGCGCACGAGGCCCCCGTGGCGCTCGAAGGATGCCCAGTGGGGATGGCCGCGCAGCACGTGATAAAACATTTCCGCCAGCATCTGCCCGCGCAGGTTCAGCGGGCGGAACTCGATCTCGCGGCCGGCGCCGCAGATCTCCAGCGGCGGGTTGATGCTGGCGATGTCCCACCGCGAGTACCGCTCCGGGTACTCGTATCCCGATGAGAGATAAATGCCGCGGCGGCGGTCCAGTTCCTCGAGCATGCGGTCCAGCCCGCGCCGGTAGGGCATCCGGCTGCGGGTGCGCGTCACGGTGATGCCGTGCGGCGTCGTGTAGCGAAGCGTGGACATCCGGAAAAATCCAGCGTAGCATCCGCTCAGCGGGAGGCGTGGAGCCGGCGCGCCGCCTCCACGAAGCGGCGCACATTGGGGTGGCTCTCGATCCAGGCCGGGGCACTGTCGGCATTGGCGGCCCGCCACACGGCCAGCGCACACGTGCGGACGGCCCGCTCCATGTTGGCGTAGTCCAGCCTGTCCCATTCATCGCCGGGGCGGTGATAGTCCGGGAAGGTCCACGCCACCGTCACGGTGATGGCGGGCACGCCCGCGTCGGCGAGCGCCTGGTTGTCGCTGCGGGCGAAAAAGGAGTCGCTGTTGGCGCCGTCCTTGCCGGCATCGACGCCCGTCTCCTGGCCGGCCTGCGTCAGCAACTCGCCCAGCGTCGTGTAGTCGAAGCCTGACGCGGTGAGCCTGCCGGCGCGCGAACCCGCGTTGTCGTCGGTGCGGCCCATCTGTTCGAAATTCAGGTTGGCCACCGTGCGCTCAAGCGGAAACAGCGGGTGCCGGGCGTAATAGCGCGAGCCAACCAGACCCTTTTCCTCGCCAAAATAGAGCAGGAAGACCAGCGTGCGCCGGGGCCGCTCCGGCTGGCGCGCAAAGGCCTCGGCCAGTGCGAGCACGGTGGCCGTGCCGCTGGCGTTGTCATTGGCGCCGTTGAAGATGCGGTCGCCTTCGCCGCTTTCGCGCACGCCCACGTGGTCATAATGGGCCGTCAGCAGGATATATTCACGGCTCAGTTCCGGATCGCCGCCCTCGAGCACGGCGGCAACGTTTTTCAGCTCCACCGGCTGGCGCTCGGGCGCGGGAATCCGCACCGTGGCGGTGACCGGCCCGTCGATGGCTTCCACCGCTGCCGCAAATCCGGCATCTGAAATGAATACCACCGGAGTCTGCGCGGCGCCCGGCGCCTGTCTCTCTTCGAGCAGCGTGCGCGGCCGGAAGGTCGGCCCGGGTGCGATCAGCAGCGCCGGGCCCAGCGCCAGGAGCTGCCGGCGCTTCTCCGCCCAGCCGGCGCCGCGCGCCGGAGCGCTCAGCAGCACGGCCTTGCCCGCAACGGCCTCGCGCGGCGGCAGCGGATCTTCCGTCGAGTGCCAGACGACGCGCACCGCCGGGGCCGCCTCGAGCTCCAGCGCCTGGCCGGTCATCACCGCGGCGCGGCCGGCGTCGGCCGTGTAGCGCCCTCCGCTCCAGGCAAGCTCCAGCCGGAAGCCTTCCATCGGCTGACGCACCGCGTCCATGGCCGCCGTCTGGAAGTAACTCGCGCCGGCGGCGGGCTTCAGCCCGAGCCGGCGGAACTGGCTGGCGATGTATTCAGCGGCCGCATCCAGGCCGCGCGAGGGTGTATCGCGCCCTTCGAGCGCGTCGGCGGCCAGAAAGGAAACGTGCGCCCGCAGCAGGTCGGCGGTGATTGGGTCCAGCAGTCGCGACTCGGCGGGCGTCAGCGCCGCATATGTGGCAAAGGAGGCAAGAGATACAACAGCGATCCAACGAAATTTCATTTTTTATTTCTCTGCTGGTCCTCGGAAAATTCCCACTCCATATTCCAGCCGAACCCCCGGCGGTTATCGATGAACCGCATCCAGACGGGCTCAAGCACATAAAGCGAGCTGCGTGCGATGACGGCGTCCAGCTCGCGGCCCAGCTTGAATTTCTCCCTGTATTTTGCGATGATCGCGCCGCTTTTCCGCACGCGGGCGGCCCGGCCGCGCATCTGGATGCCGCGCAGGTCGGTCCAGCGCCGCGAGGGCCGGAACACGGCGGCCGCGGCCGCGCCCGTGCGCGCGACCTCGCGGCTGTGCAGGCTCTCCGGCGAAGAAAGCCAGTACAGCGCAAATCCTTCGCCGCGCACGTAGTAGACGGGCGCGGCGTGGCTGCCTCCTTCCGCGGTGGCCACGCTGAGCACCATCGCGCGCTGCGAGTCCAGCAGCAGCGCGGCCTCGGCAAGCGGGTCTTTCATGCCGCCCTGTAGCCGGCCACTTCGTCAAAGAGCTCGAACGCGGCCTCGATGTCCGACATGCGCAGATGGATGGGCGTCGAGATGCGCAGCCGCTGCCCTCCATACAGCCAGATGCGGCGCTCGCGCGCCTTGCGCCAGAGCTCGTCGAAGCGGAAATTTTCAGGAAACGTCATCGTCACCAGCGCACCGTACATGCGGTCGTCCTCTGGAGTGAGCAGCTTCAGGTACGGCCGCTGTTTCGCCATCGCGTACACGCGCCGGGCCAGCTCGTGGATGCGTGCATAGACCTTTTCCGGCCCGAGAGATTCGAGAAACCGCTTGCCCGCCATCATGCCGGCGATGATGGCGCGGTTGTTGGTGCCGATCTTCATGAAGCGCGCCGCCTTCAGGTCCTTCCGGTCCCAGTCGCCGGTGACGACGAGCGGCCAGTGGCGGTCGAGGTGCTCCTCGCGGACATAGAGCAGCCCGCAGCCGGCGGGCGCGAACATCCACTTGTGCGGGCTGCCGGCGAAGTAATCGCATTCCAGCTCGGCGAGCCGCAGCGGCACCTGGCCATTCATGTGCGCCCCGTCGACCACGGTGAGCACGCCCTTGGCCCGGGCGGCGCGGCAGATCTCGCGCACCGGCATCAGCACGCCGGTGGGGCTGAGAATGCCGGAGAAGCTCAACACGCGCGTGCGCGGGCCAATGGACGAAATCAGGATGTCAGCCCATTGTTCGGGGCTCTGCGGCGGATGGGGGAGCTTCACCTCGCGCACGGTGATGCCGTGGCGCTGCGCACGCAGCATCCACGGGGCGATGCCGCTCGGGTGCTCGTGGTCGGTCAGCAGCACCTCGTCGCCCGCCTTGAGGTCGATACCGTGAGCGATGACGTTCATCGAGTCGGTGGCGCAATGGGTGAAGGCCAGTTCTTCCTTCCTGCACCCGACAAACGCCGCCATTTCGGCGCGTTCGGCATCCAGGTCCTCGTAGCCCCAGCGCGGGTATTCGTCGTGGATCAGCGCCGCCGCCGTTTCCAGATATTCGGTGACGGCGCGCACAACCGGCCGCGGGGCCACGCCGAGGCTGCCGTTGTTGAGGAAAGCGCGCCAGCCGGGCAACAGAAACTGCTCGCGGCGCACCTGGAGCCAGTACTTTTCGGCGTCCTTTTCGAGCAGCGCCGGATCCGGCAGCGGCCGGACGTCGGCCGCCAGGCCCCGGGCAGTCACGCCGAACAGCGACAGCGCAAGGGCGTCCCTTCGGTTCATGCCTTCAGCATAGCGCGCGCTACTGTTTCGGCACGCGCACGGTGATGTTGCGGAAGCGCACGCCGCCCGCATGGTCGCCCTGGATGAGGAACGGGCCGGGAAGCTCCTCGTCGGCATCCAGCGCGCCGCCGGTAATGCCTTCGATCTCCGCGTGGTCGATGGTCACCACGCCGTTCTGCACCACGGTGACGGTGCGGCCGACCAGGGTCACGTCGAAGACGTCCCACTGGCCCGGCCGGTTCGCCGGCGCGGGTTTCGGGGCGATGCGGCCGTAAATGGAGCCCATTCGGCGGTTGGGCGGACTGTGAATTTCCTCGTCATTTTCCAGTTGGAGCTCATATCGCCCGCGCAGATAAAACCCGCTGTTCGTGCCTTTCGGCATCAGCACCTCGAAATGCACCTGGAAATCGTCGAATTTCTCCGTGGTTTTCAGGTTCGATCCCAGCTTTTCATTGACGAGCTCGCCGTCGACCGCCCTCCAGTGGTTGCTGGCCGGATTTCCGGCGGGCTCCCAGCCGCTGAGGTCGCGCCCGTTGAACAGCGGCCGCGGTTCGCTCCAGGCCTTCGGTTCCGGGCGCTTCAGTTCTGGCGCGCGCTTGCCTTCCAGCGGTGTCACGTTGTCGCCCCTGCGCATCTGGCCGACCAGCCGGCCGCCGCGCGGCTCCAGCTCCCAGACGACGGCAGGCCGGTTCGGCCCCGCCGGCGAGACATTCAGAACCAGCTTTCCGCTCTCGAGGTTCACGTCCTTTAACGGATACACGTTCCCGCCGGGGGGCTGGTACCAGACTTCGAGCGTACCGTCGCGGTCCTGGATGCCAAGCCAGCAGGCGCGCTGGCCTCCGGGCGTCTGAATGTTGAAGTTCCACCGGCCGAGGAACGGGCCCGGCTGGGCAGCCATCAGGGCCGCGGCGGCCAGCGCGGCGGGGATCCATCTGCGTAACATCCGCATGCGGAGAGTCTACCGCAACGGCCGGGCCGCTATAATCGTTGTGATGACTGCCCGGTGCACACTCGCCCTTGCGCTGGCCCTGCTGGCCGGCTGCTCAAAGAACATCCAGACGAACGAGGCCGTCCGCGAGGGAATCATCAAACATCTTTCAAAGAACTCCGGCCTGAATCTGGCATCCATGGATATTGAAGTGACCAGCGTGACATTCCGCGACAACGAGGCGGACGCCGTGGTCGGCTTCAAGCCCAGGGGCGGAGGGGCGATGAGCGGCATGTCGATGCGCTACACCCTGGAGCGCAAGGGCAATGAGTGGGTGGTGAAGAAAAAGATGGATTCGGGCATGGGCCACGGCATGATGCCGCCATCGGGCGGCGAGCCGAAGCAACCGGAGGGCGCGCTCCCTCCTGGCCACCCGCCGGTGGGCGGCGCGGAGCGGAAACAGTGAAGCGCGTGGCGGTGCTGGGTGGCGGGCCGGCCGGCGCCATGGCCGCGGCGGGGCTCGCTGCGGCAGGCGTGCGCACGGTCCTGTTCGATGAAAAGCTCGCCTGGGAAAAGCCCTGCGGCGGCGGCATTACTTACAAGGCCTACCGCCAGTATCCGTTTCTCCTCGACAATGAGGTCCCGAAAAAGCAGGTGGTGGAGACCCGCCTGTCCGAGCCGCGCGGCGGCAGCGTCACCATGCGCCTGCGGCGCCCCCTGCTCATATACTCGCGCCGCGACCTGAATCAGATGCTGCTCGACCGCGCGGCGCGCGCCGGAGCCGCCATCGAACGCGAACGCGTCCTCGACGCCGAGCCGCGCGACCGCGGCTGGCGCATTCGCACAAAGAGCGGGACGCTCGAGGCCGATTACCTGGTGCTGGCCACCGGCGCGCGCAACACCCTTCGGCACCTCGGCACCGAGTGGAAGCCCGGCGACACGATGTGCGCTCTCGGCTATTACGTGCCCGGCACGCAGCCGCGCGTCGACATCCAGTTTTTCCCGAATTTCGAGGGCTACGTCTGGGTCTTTCCGCGCTGCGACCATCTTTCGGTCGGCATCTGCGGCAAGGGCGTGCCCTCGCAGAAGGCGCGCGAGCTGCTGCACCGTTACATGGACGAACACGGAATTTCGCGGGCCGGAGCCCGGTTCTACGCCCACCTGATTCCCGCCCTCGAGCGCCCTTCGTGGCGCTCGAACCGCATCAGCGGGCCGCACTGGGTGGCCGCCGGCGACGCCGCCGGACTCGTCGATCCCGTCACCGGCGAAGGGCTCTACTACGCCATCCGTTCGGGCGACCTGGCCGCGCAGGCGATCCTCCAGGACCGGCTCGAGCCCGAGCGCCGGCACACCGCCTACGAGGCGCTGCTCCACGGGGAATTTCTGGAAGACCTGGTCTTCGGGGCCGGGCTGGCCAAGCGGTTTTTCCTCCAGGAAATTCTTTTTTCAAGCGTTCCTGCCAGAATGATTGAATTGATGCGGCATTCGGCGCGGATGCGCGATATTGTGCAGGACCTTTTCGCCGGAACCCAGCGTTATCTGGACCTGAAAGACCGCATCCTGAACAGCCTGAACGGCACGGTGAAGGAAATCCTTTTCGGCTCGATGCTCGGCAATCAGGTGGTGAAGGAGGGCTGAGGCGAATGGACACTTCCCGCAGCGCGGCGCTCTTCGAGCGGGCGCAGACGCGGATCCCCGGGGGCGTGAATTCGCCGGTGCGCGCCTTCCGCAGCGTCGGCGGCACGCCCCGCTTCATCCGCCGCGGCGAAGGCTGCCGGATGACGGACGCCGATGGCAATACCTATATCGACTACATCGGCTCCTGGGGACCGCTGATTCTCGGACACTGCTTCCCGCCCGTCGTGGAAGCGGTGCGCGAGGCGCTCGAAAACGGCTCGAGCTTCGGCGCGCCCACCGAGCGCGAGGTCGAGCTGGCCGAGCTGATCTGCCAGGCCGTGCCGTCGGTCGAAATGGTCCGGCTGGTCAACTCCGGCACTGAAGCGACCATGAGCGCCCTGCGCCTGGCGCGCGGATTCACCGGGCGCACGCTCACGGTGAAGTTTGAGGGATGCTACCACGGCCATGTCGATTCTCTCCTTGTCAAGGCGGGCAGCGGCGTGGCCACCCTGGGCATTTCCGGCACGGCCGGAGTGCCCGAAGAGTTCGCGCGGACGACCATCGCCCTGCCCTACAACTCGGTGGAAGCGCTGGAGACGGCCTTCGCAAAACATGGGCCTCAGATCGCCGCCGTGATCGTCGAGCCGGTGGTCGGCAACATGGGCTGCGTGCCGCCGAAGCCCGGTTTTCTGGAAGTGATGCGCGAGCTATGCACGCGGCACGGCGCGCTGCTGATCTTCGACGAGGTGATGACAGGGTTCCGGCTGGCGCCCGGCGGCGCACAACAGGTTTACGGCATCCGCCCGGATCTGACGACGCTCGGCAAGGTCATCGGCGGCGGGCTGCCCATCGCTGCCTACGGCGGCCGCGCTGACATCATGCGCCATGTGGCCCCGGCGGGCAACGTCTACCAGGCGGGCACCCTCTCCGGCAATCCCTGCGCCGTGGCCGCCGGCATCGCCGTGCTCCGGCATCTGCTCGCCCATCCCGAGCTTTACGCGCAGATCGACCGGGCTGCGGCGCGGATCTGCGCCGCCGCCCCCGCTGGCGTCACCGTCCAGCGGGCTGGCTCGATGTTCACCTTCTTTTTCACCGGCCGGCCGGTTCAATCATGGGAGGACGCAGCCACCTCCGATACGGAAAAGTACGCCGCATTCTTCCATCATTTACTGGAACGCGGCGTCTATTTTCCGCCTTCGCAGTTCGAGGCGGCCTTCGTCTCGACGGCTCACGACGAGCGGGCCATCGAGGAAACGGTCGAGGCCATCCGCAGCTTTCCCGGCTGAGGCCCGCGTTCGCCGTTTTCCCGGCCCTCAGACGTACCAGCGGCGCCACATGGAGAAACTTCGTCGCCGAAAATCGCATCTTAGTGTCTGGTGGGCGCCTTCAAGCGCGGACACGGCGGCCTGAGCCTGAATGGCGGATTCGCTCGACGGGCCGGGTGTCTCCTCGGGATGGCCGCTCTCCTCGTCTTCACCTTTCAGGGAACGGCGGCCGCCCAACTGGCCGACCCCCGCGAATCGCTGAACCTCACCTCCAAAACCCGTTTCACCCCAAAATACTATTCGGACCTGAAGATCTGGGAAGCGCGGCGTGAACACTTGCGGCGGCAGATCCTCGTCTCCGCCGGACTCTGGCCGCTGCGCCCGCGGCCCCCGGTTCCGGTTCACCGCTTCGGTGCTGTGACCAAGGGCCCTTACACGGTGGAAAAAATCGCCCTGGAAACGCTGCCGGGCTTCCTCGTGGGCGCGAACCTCTACCGGCCCGCGCGCCTGCAGCGCCCGGCACCGGCGGTCCTGGTGGCGCACGGTCACTGGAAATACGGCCGCACGCACCACGCTCCGGACTATTCCGTGCCTGCCCTGTGCGCCAACCTGGCGGCGCAGGGCTATGTGGTCCTGGCCTGGGACATGGTTGGATATGGCGATACGCGGCAATTGCCGCATGATTTCGGCCATTCCAGGGAAGAATTGGCCTGGCTGTTTTCGCCCTTCAGCCTGCAATTGTGGAATGCAATCCGGGCGCTGGATTTCATCGAATCGTTGCCGGAAGTCAACCGTTTTCTCATAGGGATGACCGGCACATCCGGCGGCGGCACGCAGACCTATCTGCTGGCCGCCATCGACGAGCGGATCCGTGCGGCCGCGCCGGGCGGCATGGTGTCGGCGATCTTTCAGGGCGACGACGTCTGCGAAATGGCCCCCGGGCTGCGGATCGACACCAACAACGTCGAGCTGACCTCGCTGATCGCACCACGCTACCTGATGCTGGTAGCGGCCACCCGCGACTGGACGCGCTACACGCCGCAACTGGAGCTGCCGGCGATCCGCTCCGTTTATGCTCTGTACCGGCAGGAACGCCGCGCCTGGGCGGCAATGATCGACGCCGGGCACAATTCCAACCGGCAGAGCCGCGAGGCCGTCTATGGATTCTTTCACCGCACACTGATGCGGCGCTTCTGGCTGTCACCGGCGCCGGGGGAGAACTCCGCGCTGCCGCTGCCTTCGCGGGAGGAACTGCTGATCGGCGACGAGTTCCACGAGAAGGCTGTCGCCGGCCGCGCGGAGATCTTCGCCGCCTGGCGCCGCCTGGCGGTGGAACGCACCGCTTCCATGACGGAAGACGAGCTGCGGGAGCGGTTGGCCGCGCTGCTGCATGTCTCCGTGCCGGCGCAGGTGACGGTTCCTGCCTCGGCTCCCGAGCTGGTCCTGGTCCGCACGGACACGGGAACACCCGTGCGGGCGCGCTGGGCCGTGCCGCCAGCGCCCGCGGCACCGGCATACGAAATCGCCGTCAGCCCGGAGGGGCTCGACTGTGCCGACTGCGCCCGTGTCTCTCCCGCCGGGCAATCGCCGCCGCCGGTGCGCCTGGTGATTGAAGCTTTCCGCGCCTCGGCGCCCTCGCCGCCTTTCGACCTGGAGCGTGCCACTTTTCACCGGAGCCTTCTCGCCGAGCGCATACAGGATATCTACGCCGCCGTCTCCTATATGAAAGGCTTCGCCGGAGACAGGCCGATCCGCCTGGTATGCCACGGCGACGCCCAGGCCTGGTGCCTGCTGGCGCTCGCTGCCGCACCCGGAGATCTGCGGCTCGATCCTTCGCTGGTTGTGCGCCCGCCGTTCCCCGAGAGCGTCCAGGAATATCTGATGCGGCCGGGAGTCGCCTATGCCGGCGGCCTGGCCATCGCGCTTCAACTGGCCCGGCGCGAGACCTCTCCAGCCGGCCGCGCCGCTACAATAAGACAGTGATCCGCACGCTGATCTTCGACCTCGGCCGGGTGATCGTTCCCTTCGATTTCCGCCGCGCCTATGAGGCCATGAGCCGCCGCTGCGGACTGCCGCCGGAGCAGCTCCGCGCCCGGCTGGCCGCCGACGGTCTCGTCCGCGCATTTGAATCCGGCCGCATGGGGGCCGCCGACTTCCACCGCCGCGTGCAGGAGCTGCTGGAAACCGACGTCGAAATCGAAGAATTCAAAGAAATCTGGTTCTCAATATTTCTTCCGGAGACGCTGATTTCCTGCGATTTTCTTGCCAGACTGCACGTCAATTACAGGCTGGTTCTGCTCTCAAACACGAATCCCATCCATTTTGAAATGATCCGCGCCCGCTACCCGCTGCTCCGCCATTTTGACGCCTTCACGCTCTCCTACGAAGTCGGCGCGATGAAGCCGGAGCCGGAGATCTACGCGGCCGCCGTCGAGGCGGCGCGCTGCGCCCCGCGGGAATGCTTCTTTACCGACGACATTCCGGAATACGTGGAGGCGGCGCGCCGCTTCGGCATCGACGCGGTGGTCTTCGAGGGCCAGCCGGCGCTCGAACGCGAGCTCGCCGCCCGCGGCGTGCGCTGGCCTCAGTAGGCCAGCAGCCGCTCCGCCTCGCGCTGGATGTCGGCCGTCTGCGGCAGGATGGCGTCTTCGAGGTCCGGGTGGTAGCCGACCCAGGTGTCCAGCGCGGCCACGCGCGCCACGGGCGCATCCAGATGCTCGAACAGCTCGCCGGCGATGCGCGCGGCGATTTCCGCGCCATAGCCGAAGCTGAGCATGTCTTCATGCACCACCAGTGCGCGGTTCGTCTTCCGCACGCTGTGCGCGATCGTCTCCCAGTCGTAGGGAGCGAGCGTGCGCAGGTCGATGATTTCGATCGTGCGCTCCGGGTTCTTCTGCTCAATCCAGCTGGCCGCCACCAGCGACTTCTGCACCGTCATCCCGTACGTGATGATCGTCAGATCGTGGCCGGGCTTGACGATGCGGGCGCGGCCAAAGGGGATGGTGAAGTCCGGGCCCGGATGCGGGCTGCGGTTGTACGGCTCGCGGTAGAGGCGCTTGTGCTCGAGAAACAGTACTGGATCGTCGCAGCGGATGGCGGTGCGGAGCAGGCCGCAGGCGTCGAGTGCGTTGGACGGGAAGACGACGCGCAGGCCGGGGATGTGCGTGAAAGCGACCTCGCCGCACTGACTGTGGTAAATGGCGCCGCCGTTGAGATAGCCGCCGATGGCAACGCGGATGACCAGCGGCGCCTTCCAGGCGTTGTTCGAGCGCCAGCGGATGTTGGCCAGCTCGTCGCGGATCTGCATCATCGCCGGCCAGATGTAATCGAAGAACTGGATTTCAACCACCGGCTTCATGCCGCGGCTGGCCATGCCGATGGCGCGGCCCACGATGGCCGCCTCGGCGATGGGCGCATTGAAGACGCGCCGCGAGCCAAAGCGTGTTTGCAGGCCGTGCGTCGCCTTGAAGACGCCGCCCTTGCCCTTCACCTCGCGCAGGTTCTCCTCGCGGCTGCAATCGGCCACGTCCTCGCCGAAGATGACCATGTGCGGGTTCCGTTCCAGTTCTTCAGCCAGCGTAAGGTTGATCTCCTCGACCATCGTGCGCGGCTCGCCTTCGAGCTGCGGCTCCCGAAGGAAGCTGTCCGAGCAGGGATCCACGTCCGGCGAGTAGAGGTAGCGCAGCGCCGTGGACGGGTGCGGCGGCTCGGCCTTGAGCACGCGCTCGGTGATCTCGGCGATCTCCATGTCCACTTCGTGGCAGATGCGCTTGTAAGCGACCTCTTCGAGCAGGTTCTCCGTGATCAGCCAGCGCGGAAAACAGATGATCGGATCGCGCGCCGCTTCGGCGGCCCGCTCCGCCTCGGTCTTGTAAAGCCGTTCATCGTCGCTCAGCGAGTGCGAATAGGGGCGGATGCAGTGGGCGTGCACCAGCGCCGGCCCGGCGCCGCCGCGAACCCAGGCGGCCGCCTCGGTCATCGCCCGGTACGAGGCGAGAAAGTCGGTGCCGTCGCACTCAATGATTTTCAGGTGCGGGAATCCGGTAACCAGCCGTGAGATGCTGCCGCCGGGAGTCTGCTTTTCCACCGGCACGGAAATGGCCCAGCCGTTGTCCTGGATCAGAAACAACACCGGCAGGCGGTTCAGGCAGGCAGCGTTGAGCGCCTCCCAGAATTCGCCCTCGCTGGTGGAGCCCTCGCCGCCGGAGACCAGCGTCACCTCGTCCGGGTGGTTGCCATAAAATCGCGAGGCTTCGGCGCAGCCGACCGCATGCAGGTACTGCGTACCCGTGGGCGAGGATCCGGTGAAGATGTGCAGCTCGGGGCTCGACCAGTGCGAGGGCATCTGACGTCCGCCGGAGGCCGGCCCCACCGCGGCGCCAACGCTTTCGAGCAGCATCTGCTCGGGTGTGACCCCAAGGGCGAGCGCCAGGGCGCGGTCGCGGTAGTAGAGGTGGAACCAGTCATAGCCGGGCCGCAACGCCATGCCGGCGGCCGTCTGGATGGCCTCATGGCCGGCGCCGCTGATCTGGAAATAGATGCGGTTCTGCCGCTTCAGCATCACCTCGCGGTCGTCGAGCCGGCGCGAGGTCTGCATGATGCGGAAGGCGCGCTGGAAGTCTTCGCGGTCCAGGCCGCAGTAGTCAGGTGTTGAGGTCTTTGCGGGCACGGTCACAGGTCTGGCGGTCGCCATCGGCTTGCGTCCCTCTCCACAGTTTACCCGTTCAACGGGCATCGCCAATCCCGTCAAGGCGCTACAATGTGAGTTCCGATGCACGACCTGGCCTACTTCCGCGCCAATCTGGAAGCGATCGCCCGGCGGCTGGCCGACCGGGGCTACGTCCTCGATGTGGAAGACTTTCGGTCGCTCGACGAACGCCGACGCGCCGCCATCACTGAGGCCGAGCAGCTCCGCGCCAGACGGAATGTGCAGAGCCAGGAAATCGGCCGACTGAAAAAGGCGGGGCAGGACACCAGCGCCTTGCAGGCCGAAGTGCGCGCGCTCGGCGACCGCATCGCCGCTCTCGAAGAACAGGCGCGCGCGCTCGATGAGGAGTTCCGCTCGAAGCTCGCCTCCGTGCCCAACGTGCCGCACGAGTCCGTGCCGAAGGGCGCCTCCAGCGAAGACAATGTCGAAATCAAACGCTGGGGCGCGCCGCGTGAGTTTCCCTTCCAGCCGAAGGCGCACTGGGATCTCGGTCCCCAACTGGGCATCCTCGACTTCGAGCGCGCCGCCAAAATCACCGGCGCGCGTTTCGCCGTCTATATGGGCGCCGGCGCCAGGCTCGAGCGCGCGCTCATCAACTTCATGCTCGACCTTCACACGCGCGAGCACGGCTACACCGAGGTGCTTCCGCCGTTTCTGGTGAATTCGGCCTCGCTGTTCGGCACCGGCCAGTTGCCGAAGTTCGCCGCCGACCTGTTCAAGTGCGAGAACTACGATTTCTGGCTGATCCCCACCGCGGAGGTGCCGGTGACCAATCTCCACCGCGAGGAGACGCTGGATGCCGACGCGCTCCCCGTCCGCTATTGCGCCTTCACTCCGTGTTTCCGCAGCGAAGCGGGCTCCTACGGACGCGACGTGCGCGGCATCATCCGTCAACACCAGTTCCAGAAGGTGGAGCTGGTCGCCTTCGCCCATCCCGAAAAGAGTTACGAGGAGCTGGAGCGGCTGACCGAGAGCGCCGAGCACGTCCTCGAGCGTCTCGGGCTGCCCTATCGGCGCGTGGTGCTGTGCACGGGCGACATGGGCTTCGCCTCGGCCAAGACGTTTGATCTCGAGGTCTGGATGCCCGGCCAGCAGGCCTACCGCGAAATCAGCTCCTGCTCGAACTTTGAAAGCTTCCAGGCTCGCCGGGCAGGCATCCGGTTCCGTTCGGGCAAAGGCAAGGCCGAGTATGCGCACACGCTGAATGGCAGCGGCCTGGCGGTGGGGCGCACCTGGGTCGCCGTGGTCGAAAACTTCCAGCAGGCCGACGGCTCGGTGGTGCTGCCAGAGGCGTTGCGTCCTTATTTGAACGCCGAAATCATCGACTCCAAAGGCCAGCTCCGCTAGCCGGCGCGCCCGCGGGATGAGCGAGGATCCATCGTCGGGATCCCCCGCCGCCTGCGGGCGCGGCAGGTTCAGGAGCGGGCCCATCACTGCCTCCCATCTCTGGACGGTTCACACCTGCCCAGAAGACCCGGGCCGGCTGTGACCTGGAGAACTCTGGGATACAGAGCCAGGACAAGCCTTCGAAGGGCCTGGCGGTTCCGGCGCAATTCCGGCGCCGGCAGAATGAAAGTCACCGTACCCGACCACACTTGAGCAACGGAGAAGGATTGGCCTACACGGGGCAGCGGAGGCTACCTTCAAATCAGCGGCCGGGCTTCCCCGGACTCCGCCTTATGGCGGCGGGCGCTTGGGCGGCATGCTCACGCAGGCTGAACAACGCATACTCACGCTGTCCCGCACCCGCGCCTGCTTGCAGGGAAATCCCCAGAGGAGAACCAGGTACGGCTCCGGTTGTTTTACTCGCCGCCAGACCTAGCGGAGCTGAAACCGGACGAGCCCGTCTGGCGGGAAGCCAAAACACCCGCCGCCGGAAAGAAAGTGATTTCGGACAGGCGCGAACCGGGACGGCAAATGTCGAGAGCAGGGAAAAAACTGTTGCGGACGCCGGAAAAGATCCGCATATTTTTTTCATGCTCCAGAAACAGTCTGCGCAACGGCAGAGAATGTCCGCTGAATTATGGAACAGCCAGAAAATCGTTCTATCGAGGAAAAGTGTTGACGCTTTTCCCCTCGAAGCCCGTGGTCGCAGGCTCCAGCCCTGCCGGTCCTGCCAGGCCTGCTCTGTTCGCTTGGCCGACGGTGCGCAGGCAGACGGGCTGGCCCACCGTGATCCCCTGCCTGGCGGCGAGCAGCCTGCCGGTTTTCGCATCGATCTCGAACACCGCGACATTGTCCGAGCGCTGGTTGGCGGCCAGCAGCCAGCGGCCTGAGGGTTCAATGTAGAAATTCCGCGGCATCACGCCCTGGGTCGGCGTGTTTTCGACGCGCGTGATGCGGCCGCTTTTGGCGTCAATTGTGAAAAATGCAATGGAATCTTCGCCGCGGTTCGAGGCATACAGCCAGCGGCCATTCGGGTGGACGCGGATTTCGGCCGTCGTGTTCGGCCCGGAAAAGCCCGGCGGCAGCGTCGGGACCGTGTGGATCTCTTTCAGGGCTCCCGCCCTGTATTCAAACGCCGTCACCGTTGAGAGCAGCTCGTTCACCGAATAACCGAAGCGGTCGTTCGGATGGAAGGCGAAATGCCGCGGTCCGCTGCCCGGAGCCAGTTTCACCGCGCCGTGACGCGCCATGGATCCGGCCGCCGGATCGATGGCGTAGATCACGATCTCGTCCGTTCCGAGATCGCAGACGACGGCGAAGCGGTTGTCAGGAGCCGGATTGACGGAGTGCGCATGGGGCGCTTCCTGCCGCTTCGGATTCACGCTCTTGCCTTCATGCTGGAAGAAACTCACCGCTTCGCTCAGGTGGCCGTCCGACCCGATCCGGTACGACGCGACACTGCCGCCGCCATAGTTGGCAATCATCGCCATGCGCCCGGTGCGGTCGAGATTCACATGGCAGGGGCCAGGCCCCTTCGTCGAGACGCGGTTCAGCAGCTCGAGTCTGCCGGTCTGCCGGTCGATGCGGTATGCGGTGATCGAGCCCTCGCGGCGGCCCTCGTAGTTGCCGATCTCATTCACCGCATAGAGCCACTGTCCGTTGGGGTGGATCTCGAGGAACGTCGGGTTCGGCGTTTCGGCGGCGAGAAACATGTCCGTAATCGCGCCCGTGTCGAGATCGAGGCGCGCCGCGGAAATGCCGCGGTTCCTCTCATTCGTGTAAGCGCCAATGTAGAGCCAGACCTGCCGGCCCGCGCCGGCGGCGGGCGTGGCGGCCAGCAGGGCGACGAACTGCCTGCGGTCGAACTGCATGCGTCCATCAAACCGCATCCCGGCCTTCGGAGCAAGCGCGACGGCGCAGCCGCACCCATTCAGTGAAAATCAGCGGATTTTCCAGCCACGTGCGCAGCCACAGCAGCTCCTCGTGCTTCGGCCTGCGGCGGCTGGCCAGGCGCGCGTGGTCGCGTGCGGTGATCACCATCTGCCGGATCCGGGCCCGCTGGACCGCATCGCCGCGCTCATACTCCCGCGCAAGCGCGAGTAGCGTTCGTTCGAGATGATCGAGCGAGTCCTGCCGGACGCCCTCCACCAGCGGATCCAGCTTGAGGCCGCTTTCGAGCAGAGCCCGGCGCACCGTGGCTGCCGAGACGTCCGGAAACGCCGCGCGAAGGCGCGCGGCGAGCGCCTCGTCAACGCGGCCTGCGCCCTGGCTGCGGAGCCAGGCGAGAATCTCCGCGCGGCGCCTGCGCATGGTTCTGCCCCCGCCGATATTCTCGCACCGCCTTCTGATGGGATTCGTAGTCCGCGCTGAAGACGTGTTCTCCGTTGCCCCGCGGGCGTGCGACAAAATAGAGCTCATTTGTTTCGGCCGGGTGCAGCGCGGCCTTGAGCGACGCGCGCCCGGGGTTTGTGATCGGTCCGGGCGGCAGCCCATACCAGACGTAGGTGTTGTAACGGTTCCGGCTCTCCAGGTCGCTGCGGTGAATCACGCCGCGCCAGCGGCCCTCCCGCCTGGCCGCGTACTTCACCGTCGGGTCGCACTCCAGCCGCATGCCTTTCCTCAGGCGGTTCAGGAAGACGCGGGCGATGCGGGCGCGCTCTTCGTCCTTCACCGCCTCGGCCTCGACCAGCGAAGCCAGGATCACGATCTCGCGCTTCCGGTCCTCCGGCCCGCCCAGCTCGCGCCAGACCTTTTCGAACTGTGCCCGCATGGTCTCCACGATCTGTTCCGGCCGCGTGTGGCGGCGAAAGAAGTACGTCGAAGGGAACAGGTAACCCTCATGCGGCAGCGCCAGCCGCAGAAACTCCTCCGCGCGGCCCAGCCCCGCGGCCTCCACCAGTTGCGCAAGGTCGAAGACATCCGTGCCCTCGGGCACGCGGAGCTCAATCGTGTAGACGTCGCCGCGTGCAAGCCGCCGCAGAATTTCGGCGGGCGCGGCAGGCTCCGCAAATCGATATTCGCCCGCCTGCGGTCTGAGGCGCGGATGCAGTGCCCGCGCTGCCAGAAACACCAACGGATGGCGAACGACGCCGGCGTCGGCCAGCATCGCCGCCACGCGCGGCGTGGAAGTGCCGAGAGGGATATCGACAAACACTTCGCCGGAAAACGCAGCGTAACGGTCCGCGTGCACGAAATAAAAAATGGCGCCCGCGCCAGCCACAAGGGCTGCCGCGGCCAGCATCAGGCGCTTGCTCATTCCGGGCAGCTCATCCTGGCGAGATAGTCTTCAAGGATCAGCACCGCAGCCAGCTCGTCCACCGCGCCACGGCGCTTCGCCGCCAGCATCTTTTTCAGATTCATGCCGCGCTGACGAAGGCGTTCTTCTGCCTCGAACGAAGTCAGCCGCTCGTCCTGATAAACCACCTCGATCCCCGTCTCGCGTGCCAGGCGCTCGGCCAATGAGCGCACCTCCCGGGTCATTTCGCTCTCCGTGCCGTCCATGTTCAGAGGAAGACCCACGACGAAACGCGTGACTCCGCGCTCGCCGGCGATGCGCCTCAGACGCGCGATGTCCTCCGCCGGCGAGCGGCGCACCAGCGCAGCCAGGCCATGGACGGCCGCGCCCTCCAGCGCAATGGCGAGGCCAATGCGCCGGCGGCCCACATCGAGCGCAAGAATCCTTCCCACAACCCGATTGTGCCATGCTGTTGCCATGAACCGTCTGAGAGTCTCGCCGCTATTGCACGCCGCACTGGTCAGTTTCCTCACGCTGCTGCCTCTGGCCGCGCCTGGCCGCGCGCAGACAAAGAAGCCGGTGACCCTGGAAGCGCTGGCGCAGGCCGGCGGCCGCGTGGGGCCGCCCATGGCCCAGCCCTTCTGGTCGCCCCGCGGCGGGCGCCTGGCGGTGATCCGCGGCGACAGGCTGCTGCTTCAGGACGCGGCCAGCGGCGAGGAAAAGGAAATCGCTTCGCTGGCCGAACTCGGCAAACGGGCGGCGCCCTACGCACAACCCGAGGCAATGATGTGGGAGAACCGCCGCGTGCGCGAGCAGCGCGTCGCATGGTCCCAGGACGGCACGAAGCTGCTGATCCTGGCCGGCGGTGATCTCTTCCTCTGGGACGAGGCGGCGGGCCAGGTCGAGCAGCTGACATCGACTCCCGTACCCGAACGCGACCCGAAGCTGTCGCCTGACGGAACCAAAGTCAGCTTCCGCCGCGGCCGCGAGCTCTTCGTGCTCGAAGTCGCGTCGAAAAAGGTGATCCAACTCACTCACGACAGCTCCGAGACGCGCTGGAACGCCATGCTCGATTGGGTCTATCCGGAAGAGCTCGACCTCGGCACGGCGCACTGGTGGTCGCCCGACTCCACGCGCATCGCTTACATGCAGTTTGACGTCAGCCGCGAGCCGCTCTATCCGCACGGCGATTTCCTCAGGATCCAGGCCGTCGGCGAGCCGCAGCGTTATCCCAAGGCGGGCCAGCCAAACGCCGACGTGCGCGTGGGCGTCGTTGCGGCCGCTGGCGGACCCACGCGCTGGATGGACTTCGGCGAAACCCGCGACCACCTCGTCGCGCGCGTGCACTGGAGCCCGGACTCCAGATCCGTCCTCGCGCACCGGCTCAACCGCGTCCAGAACCATCTATGGATCCTTGCGGCCGACGCCGGCTCCGGGCAGTCCCGGCTGCTGATCGAAGAGACCGATCCGGCATGGATCAACATCACTGACGATTTTCACGTGCTGCCCGACGGCCGCATCCTCCGCACCAGCGAACAGAGCGGCTTCCGCCACATCTACCTGCACGATGCGTCCGGAAAGCTCCTCCGCCAGCTCACCCGCGGCGATTGGGAAGTGACCGGCATCGCCTGCGTTGACGCCGCCCGCCAAGCCGTCTACTTCACCAGCACCGAGGTCAGCCCGCTCGAACGGCATCTGTACCGGACGGACTTCCAGGGCGGACCGCCCCGGCGGTTGACCGAGGCAGCGGGCACGCACTCGATCCAGATGAGCCCTGCCTGCGATGATTACCTCGACACGTTCTCCAGCCTGGACTCGCCGCCGCGGACCACGCTTCATGATTCCAGCGGAAAACAGCTCCGCGTCTGGCGCGAAGCGGATACGAAAATTCTGGAAGAATACGAAATTCTCAAGACGGAAATCCACCGGTTTCAGGGTTCCGACGGCACGGTATTTTACGGCCGTCTCATCCGGCCCGTGCATTTTGATCCGAAGAAAAAATACCCGGCGATTGTCACCATTTACGGCGGACCCCACGCCCAGAGCGTCCGCAACGCCTGGCCCGGAGGCATCAACTGGGAACAGGTGATGGCTCACCGCGGCTTCGTCATCTGGCAGATGGACAACCGTGGCTCCAGCGGCCGCGGCCACCGTTTTGAGACGCCGCTCTACCGCCGGCTCGGCCGGCAGGAGCTGGCCGATCAGCTCGAGGGCATCCGCTATCTCACTGGCCTCGGATTCGTCGATCCGGAGCGGATCGGGGTGCAGGGCTGGAGCTATGGCGGGTTCATGACGCTCTATTGCCTGCTGCACGCGCCTGAAGTGTTCAGGGCGGGCGCCGCCGGCGCCGCCGTCACCGATTGGCGAAACTACGACACCATCTACACCGAACGATATCTCGGGCTGCCGGAAGAAAACGAAGAAGGATATCGCGAAAGCTCGCCAGTCCATCACGCGGCCAACCTGAAGGGCCGGCTGCTACTGATCCACAACATCGAGGACGACAATGTGCTGTTCGCCAATGCACTGCAAATGATGAACGCGCTCCAGTCGGCGGGCAAGTCCTTTCAGACCCTGATCTACCCGCAGAAAAGCCACGGGCTGATGGGCAAGGCGAGCCAGCACCGGTGGCAGGAACAGACACGGTTCTTCGAGGAGGCGCTCCGCTGAGCCAGGCTTGACCGGTTTGCCTGGACTGTGTAAATATACAATTTGCTGAATACTTATTCAACCCAACTCCAGGACGGTGCCACACGGCCATGACGGAGCCGCCTCCCTCGACTTTCCCCCGCGTGCGGGCGGGGGACCTGACGTCGGACCTCGACATCACCGCAGAAGAGTTGCGCCAGTTGCTGGATCTGGCGGGGCGCGTGAAGCGCCACCCGGAGCGCTACCGTCTCGCGTTGCGGGGCCGGATCTTGAGTCTGCTGTTTGAAAAACCTTCGCTGCGCACGCGGATGACATTTGAGGTGGCGGCAAAGCAGCTGGGCGGCGATGCAATTTTAAACACGGGGCCGGTCGGCGGGAGAGAGCCAGTGGAAGATGTCGCGCGCAATCTGGAGCGATGGACGGACCTGATCGTGGCGCGCACCTTTTCGCAGGAGACGGTGGACGCGCTGGCGCGCTTTGCGAAGATCCCGGTGGTGAATGCCCTGAGCGACCTCTATCACCCCTGTCAGGCGCTGGCCGACATGCAGACGCTGCGCGAGCAGTGGGGCGAATGGCGGGGACACAAGCTGGCCTTCGTCGGCGATGGCAACAACGTGGCCCATTCGCTGATGCTGGATGCGGCGCGGCTGGGTCTCGATTTTGCCTGCATCACGCCTCCCGGCTACGAACCGCGCCCCGAAATTGTGGCGAAAGCGCGCGAGTTCGCCGTGGAGACGGGAGCTCTCATCGAGGTCACCAACGACCTGGACGAAGGCCTGCGCGGGGCGGGCGCCGTGTACACCGACGTCTGGGCCTCGATGGGCTTCGAGCACGAGGCGGCCGAGCGGGCCCGCGTGTTCGCCGCCTATCAGGTGAACCGCGAACTGATGGCCAGGGCGCTGCCCGGCGCCTTTTTCATGCACTGCCTGCCGGCCCACCGCGAGGAGGAGGTGACGACGGAGGTGATCGAATCTCCGGTCTCGCTGGTCTTTGAACAGGCCGAAAACCGCCTGCACGCGCAGAAGGCGCTGTTGCTCATGCTGCTGGACGGTCCGGCACACTAAAAGATGGAGGCGCCATTGAAACTCTGGGGCGGCAGATTTCAGGAAGGACCCTCGGAGACGTTCCAGCGGTTTTCCTGGTCGCTGCACTTCGACCGCCGGCTGTTCGAAGCCGACATTGCGGGCTCGAAGGCATGGGCGCGCGCGCTGGCCCGCGCCGGCATTCTTACCGGACCGGAGGCGGAAACCATCTGCGCAGCGCTGGACCGGGTCCCGCCGCCTCCGCCGGATGCGCCCGATGAAGACGTCCACACCTACGTCATCCGCATGCTGGGAGAGCTGGCGGGCGGGCTCGCCTCGAAGCTCCACACCGGGCGCTCGCGCAACGAGCAGGTCTCGCTTGACACGCGCCTCTGGCTCCGCGGCGAAATCGACCGCATCGCCGGCCTGCTGCGGGGCCTGATGGGAGCGCTGCTCGGGCAGGCCGACGCGCATGTTTCGACGGTGATCCCCGGCTACACGCACCTGCGCCGCGCGCAGCCGGTGACCTGGGCGCATTATCTTCTGGCCTACTTTGAGATGTTCTGGCGCGACCACGAACGGCTGGCGCAGACGCGGCAGCGCGTCAACCGCATGCCGCTCGGCTCGGGAGCGCTGGCCGGCGCCGGCTTCCCCATCGACCGCGAGGCGCTGGCGCGCGAGCTCGGCTTTGACGGCATCACCGCAAACTCCATGGACGTCTCCGCCGACCGCGACTGGGCGCTCGATTTCCTGTCGGCCGCCTCGCTGCTGATGATGCACCTGTCGCGGCTGGCCGAGGACTGGATCCTGTATTCGTCCGACGAGTTCGGCTGGCTCGAGCTGTCCGACGGCGTCACCAGCGGATCCTCGCTCATGCCGCAGAAAAAGAACCCGGATTCTCTGGAACTGATCCGCGGAAAATGCGGACGGGTTTTCGGCTGTTTTACGTCATTATTCATGACGATGAAAGGCCTGCCGCTCACCTATAATCGCGACATGCAGGAGGACAAGGAGCCGCTTTTCGAGGCCGCCGACCAGACGGCCGCGTCACTCGAAATGGCCCGGGCCGTCGTGGAGACGGCGCGCCTGCGGCCGGAGGCGGCGCGCCGTGCGGCCGCAGAAGGCTGGCTGGTGGCCACGGACCTGGCTGAGGCGCTCGCCCGCTCGGGCGTTCCCTTTCACGACGCCCACCGGTTGGTCGGCCGGCTGGTGCTCGAAAGCCTCCGCCAGGGCCGGCAGCCCCAGCACTGGACAGGCGAGGAGCTGCACGCCTTCGATCCGCGTTTCACGCCGGACATGGCGCGGCTGCTGGAACCCGAGGAAGGATTGAAAACGCGCGCCGTGCCCGGGGGCGCGGCGCCGGAGACCGTCTCCGCCGCGCTCGAAGAGGCCCGGCGGCGCCTGGAGTCACTCTCATGACGAAGAATTACCGCCAGGGGCAGATCCTGAAACTGATCCGTTCAAAAAGGATCAACACGCAGGAAGAGCTCGCGCAGGAGCTGCGCGCGCTTGGCATTGAAGTCACCCAGGTCACCCTTTCGCGCGACCTGCGCGAAATGGGGATCGTCAAGACCGCCGACGGTTACCGGGAGATTCTGCCGGACCCGACCGGGCCCAGTCTCGCTCAGGTGATGGCCGAGTATCTGCTCGACGTCAGGCTGGCTCAGCACCTGGTGATCCTCAAGACCTCCACCGGCAGCGCCAATTCTCTTGCGGTTGCGCTCGACCAGGAAGACTGGCCCGAGATCGCCGGTACGGTCGCCGGCGATGACACCGTCTTTGTCGCCTGTTGGGACAACCAGCGCGCCAAGACCGTGCACGAGCGGCTGCTGTCGTACGTCAATCAGTAGGCGCTGCCATGTTCGGCCCCACGCTGCCCGCCGGCGCGCCGGCGCCCGATTTCGAGGCCCGCGACCATCAGGGTTACACGGTGCGCCTTCGCGAGCAGCGAGGGCAGCCGGTCGTCATCGTGTTTTACCCGGCGGACAACTCCCCGGGCTGAACGGAGCAGCTCGGCCGGATTGCGGATCGGTTTCCGGAATTCGAGGCCGTCAACGCCGTGGTCTACGGCGTCAATCCTGCATCGGCCGAAAGTCACGCGCGTTTTGCCGCGCGGCTGGCGCTGCCGTTCCCGCTGCTTGTGGACGAGGGCGGCCGCATCGCGCGCGTCTGGCGGGCCGGCTGCTGGCGAATCGTGCGGCGCACCGTCTACGTCGTCACGCCGGAGGGGCGCATCGGCGCCGCCTGGCGCGGAGATCCCCCCATCGACACCATTCTGGCCGCCGTCCGTTCGGTTTCCTGACTGCGCCTGCGAGCCGCTCACGCGCCCGTGGCCGCGCGCTTCACCGGCCAGAATTCGCTTTCGGTGCGGGACTCGCGCATCAGCCGCGCCACTTCGCGGACGATCTCGGGCCGGTCACTGGCAAGATCCCGCCGCTCGCCCAGATCCTCTTCCAGGTTGTAAAGCTCGATGGGGCCCTCGACTCCTTTCCGCACGCCCTTCCACGGGCCCATCCGCACGGCCTGCGAAAACCCGCCCTCGTGAAATTCCCAATAGAAATGTTCGTGTGATTTTTGCGCCTGACCAGTGAGCGCGGCTGCCACCGAGATGCCGTCCAGTCCCGGCGGCATCTTGGCGCCGGCCAGCTCGGCAAGCGTAGGCAGCACGTCCCAGAAGGCCCACGGAAAATCGCTCGTCTGCCCCCCGCGGATCCGCGCAGGCCAGCGCGCGATCATCGGCACGCGGATGCCGCCCTCGTAAAGATCGCGCTTGATGCCGCGCAGCGGGCCGCTGGACTCGAAAAATCTCGGGTCGTGGCCTCCTTCACGGTGCGGGCCGTTGTCCGAAGTGAAGATCACCAGCGTGTTTTCGTCCAGCCCCCTGCTTTTGAGAGCAGCGAGGATCCGGCCGATGTCCGCGTCCATCCTGGTGATCATCGCCGCAAAGCCCTTCTCCGGCTGCGGCCAGGGACGGTTCGCGTATGGCCCGTAGGATGGGACCTCCATGCCGTCGCCCGTGTCGCGGCCCATTTCATTGTTGGCGTGGGGCGCGGTGTAGCACAGATGCAGAAAAAACGGAGTTGCACGGTTTTGTTTTTCCAAAAACCGCAGCGCCCGTTCGGTGAACAGGTCCGGCGCATAATCGCGCCGTTGCATGCCCATATTGCCGCGGCAGAGCCAGGCGGTTTCGCCGTCCAGCACGTGTTCGGGGTAGTAGTTGTGGGCGTGAAGCTGCGAAAAAAAACCGAACCATTCGTCGAAGCCCTTGCGCGTCGGGTACCCGCTGGATCCGAGCTCGCCGAGGCTCCACTTGCCGAACAGCGCCGTCCGGTAGCCGGCCTGCTTCAGGACCTCCGTCACGGTGACGTCTTCCGGCCGCAGCGGCAGGTCCGGCGACCGGTTGCCGCGCGTCCGCGCATGGCCGGTGTGCAGGCCCGTCATCAGCGAACAGCGCGAAGGCGCGCACACGGTGGAGCCCGCATAGGCGGAGGTAAAGCGGATGCCTTCGGCCGCCATGCGGTCCAGGTTGGGGGTCTGGATGCGGGTCTGCCCGTAGCAGCCCAGGTCGCCGTAGCCGAGATCGTCGGCAAGGATCAGGATGATGTTCGGCCGCGGCGCCGGCTGGGCGGTGCTCGCTGCCGGCGTCAGCGCAGCGGCCGTGGAAGCCAGAAACGTCCTGCGGTCTACCATCGCCGGGCCCACTCCTTCATGCTGTCTCTCAGTGCTACTGCCGTCTGCACGTGCAGCGCAACGGTGTCCTCCGTCTTGCGGGCATAGCCGCCCGCCAGGGTCACCACGACGGGAACGTGCTTGCGCAGCGCAATGTCAAAGATGAGCCGGTCGCGCTCGTAGAGCCCTTCCCGCGTGAGCGTAAGCCCGCCGAGCTGGTCGTCTTCATACGGATCCACGCCGGCGACGTAGAACACGATCTCCGGGCGGAAGCCGAGCACGGCCGCTTCATAGGCGGGCCGCAGGCGTGCGAGATACTCTTCATCGCCGACTCCGTCCTCCAGGTGGATGTCGATCGTCGAGGGCGGCTTCACCGCCGGATAGTTGTTGAAGTGGTGGATGGAGAGCGTGAACACGCTGCGGTCGCCGCCAAAAATGGCGGCCGTTCCGTTGCCGTGGTGGACGTCGCAGTCGGCGACCAGCGCCTTGCGGACGACGCCCTCGCGCTGAAGCGCGCGAATGGCCACGGCGACATCATGAATCGCGCAGAAACCTTCTCCGTGGTCCGGGAAGGCATGATGAAAGCCGCCGCCTATATTGAAGCCGGCCCCATCGGCGAGTGCGCGCCGCGCGGCCAGCAGCGTTCCTCCGGCAGCCAGAAACGCTGCTTCCGCCATCCGGCGGGAATAGGGCGCTTCCAGCTTCAGCACCTCGTGATAGCTCAGCGTGCCGCGTTCGAGCTTGTTGATCCACTCCTCCGTGTGCACCAGCAGAAGCTGCTCGCGCGAGATCGGCTCCGGCCTGATGAAGTCAGCTTCCTCTGCCAGCCCCTCGCCGAGAAGGCGGTCCCGGATGAGGCGGTACTTGACGGCCGGAAAGATGTGCGAGCCGAAGTTCAGGTCGTAGCGCTCGTGATAGACGAGTTTGTACGGCAACACGGCGGGCGCCTCAATCGCCGGCCTGGAGCGCGGTGAGAATGCCGAGCCGGTAGATGTCTTCGGCCGAACAGCCGCGCGACAGGTCGTTGGCGGGCTTTGCGAAGCCCTGAAACAGCGGGCCGGTGCAGACAGCGCGGCCCAGGCGCTCCACCAGCTTCACGCCGATGTTGGCGCTGCCGACGTCAGGGAAGATGAGCGTGTTGGCCTTGCCCGCCACCGTGGAACCGGGCGCCTTGGACCGGCCGACGCTCTCTACAAGTGCGGCATCGGCCTGGAGTTCGCCATCCACGTGCAGATCGGGACGGCGCGCCTCCACGATGCGCCGTGCCTCGATCACCTTCGAAGCCAGCGGGTGTCTGGCCGAGCCCTTGGTCGAAAAAGAGAGCAGGGCGACAATCGGTTCCACGCCCATCACGTTGCGTACCGTGTCCGCCGTGGCAATGGCGATGTCGGCCAGTTGCGAGGGCGTGGGCTCGATCACCAGCGCTGGGTCCGCCATCGCCAGCACCCCGCCGGCGCCGCATTCTTCGGCGTGCGTGCAGACGATCATCACGCCGGAAGCGGTCTTGATGTCGGTGCGCATCCCAATGGTGCGGTGCGCCGCGCGGAACGTGTCGGCGGTGGTGGTGGCGGCGCCGCCCACAAATCCGTCCGCATCGCCGGCCGCGACCATCAGCCCGGCAAAAACCAGCGGATCGAGCGCCATGCGGCGCGCCTCCATCTCGGTAATGCCGCGCGCGCGGCGCTTCTCATAAAGCAGGCGCGCGTAGTCGTTCAGCTTCGGGTTGTTTTCCGGCTGTTCGACCACCACGCAGGAAGCCACATGGCCGCTGGGCCGGCCCATCAAAACGGGAATCAGCAGCTCCTCGGTGCAGAGGCGGTTCGCCGCGGCGATCACCCGCGGATCCTCGCCTTCCGGGAAAACGATCCGCTTCTTCCGGATCTGGCGGCGGAGCCTCGCCGTCTGCTCCTCAAAGAAGCGCCGTGCCGACTCGGGAACCTGCATGAACCTCTCATTCTAGCGCCCGCCGCGGTCTCTCCAATCCCTGCTTCGCCTCCGCGGCAGCGGCCGGTCTACAATCGAAAAGGATTGTCCGCCCTCGGGGCGGACGCGCCGCAGTCCCGTTCTAGTTCTTAAAGAAAGGATCCTCCCATGCGGAAAAAAATCACGGTCGTCGGCGCCGGCAACGTCGGCGCCAACTGCGCGCTGCGCATTGCCGGCAAGGAGCTGGCCGATGTTGTCCTGGTAGACATTGTGGAGGGCATGCCGCAGGGCAAGGCTCTCGATATCCTCCAGTCCGGTCCGGTGGAAGGCTACGACGTCATGGTCACCGGCTCGAACGACTATTCACCCACCGCCAACTCCGACATCGTCATCATCACCGCAGGATTCCCGCGCAAGCCGGGCATGAGCCGCGACGACCTGCTCATGGCCAACTACGAGATCGTGAAAAAGGCCACCGAAGAGGCCGTCCGCTACTCTCCCGACGCTTTCCTCATCCTGGTAACCAACCCGCTGGATGCGATGTGTTGGGTGGCCTACCAGGTGTCAAAGTTCAGCAAGAACCGCGTCATGGGTATGGCCGGCGTGCTGGACACGGCGCGTTACCGGACCTTCCTTGCCATGGAGCTCGGTGTTTCGGTGGAGAGCATCTCGGCGCTGGTGCTCGGCGGCCACGGCGACACGATGGTCCCGCTGCCGCGCCTGACCACCGTCGGCGGCATCCCGCTGCCGGAGCTGTTGCCGAAGGATCGGATCGACGCCATCGTCCAGCGCACGCGCGACGGCGGCGCGGAAATCGTCAAACTGCTCAAGACGGGCAGCGCTTACTATGCACCGTCGGCAGCGGCTGTGGAAATGGCCGAGTCGATCCTCAAAGACAAGAAGAAGGTTCTGCCCTGCGCGGCCTACCTGGAGGGCGAATACGGTCTGCACGGGCTCTTTGTCGGCGTGCCCGTGAAAATCGGCGCCAACGGCATCGAAAAGATTTACGAGCTCTCCCTCAGCGACGAGGAGAAAGCGCAACTGGAAAAGAGCGCCGCCGCCGTTCAGGAGCTGATCAACGTTTTGAAGGAAAAGGCCGGTCTGGGAGTGTAGTTCCAGTCCCGGCGCCGGCCCCTCCCGGAGCCCGCCCGGCACAGCGGGCGGGCTTCCGCCTCCGCCAAAGTTCGGGGTACAATACAGAATCCCGCGGAGGTGTCTCGGTGGACGATTCAACCATCCGGATGATCAGCGGAGCGCTGGCGGTCCTGTGCTTCCTGCTGCTGCTCCGCCGCAGGGCGCGGCGCAAGACCGGAAATCCGCCGGAGAATTGAGCCTGGATGAGCGCCGCCGGGCCCGCAGCGCCGCGTCTCCAGAATATCCATGTATGCCAGCGAACCAGAAAAGCCCGCAAAAAACGCCTCAGATTTCTGAAAAATACGCCTGTTTTCGCCTCTCCATCCGCCCCTCGCGCATTCACCGCTGGGGCGTATTTGCCGAGGAATTCATCCCGAAAGGGCGGAAAATTATTGAATATACCGGAGAGAAAATCAGCCGCGTGGAGACCGCCCGAAGGGCGCGTTCCCGCCGTTATAACTACCTTTTCACCCTCGACAGCTACTGGACCATCGACGGCGGCGTCGGCGGCAGCGGGGCCGAATTCATCAACCATTCCTGCGAGCCCAACTGCGTGGCGCGGATCGTCAGGGGGCACATCCTGTACTTTGCCGCGCGGGACATCCAGCCCGGCGAGGAGCTGACCGTCGACTACCGGTTCGATCCCGACGTCGAACAGGTGAGCTGCCGCTGCGGGGCGCCCAATTGCCGCGGCACCATCAACCTCAGGAAGGAGCCCCGGTCGCCGCGCGAAGGGCGAAGGCGAGCGGCCGCGCGCAAGCGCAATGCAGCCGCAGGGGCAGTCCGAAAACGCGCGTCCTGATGGATAGCCCGGGTTCGCGTTGCCGTTGAGAAGGCCGGAGCGCGCCCGGCAGGATGCATCTGGAGTGGCTGCCCCGAACAGAATCGGCGAGAATCCGGGTGTTCGGACGGCACTCTTCTATGGGAGCTCCGCTCCGTCTGCCCGGCCTGCGCTCCGCCCGTCGCGGCGCAAGGGTCCACTCGGAGTCCGCGTTGCCGGATGCATTCAGAGGCTGGTGTGTGGCGGGCGGGGTGTCTCTGGCGGCCTGCCCGGGAGCCGCACTTCAAAGGGCGCGGCGCCCTCACCCGCCGCGCCCTGTCCCGTGCGGGGCGGGCGCCAGGGGCAGAACGGGAGGCCTTTGCCTCCACCACAAGCGCGAGTTGCGGAAGAAACGTCCCAGCCCTGGCCTGGAACTCGAGCCGCGGCCGTCTATCGCCTGAAAATGGACAGGATGCCGGCGAGCCCGCCGGCCTTGGCCGGCGCTTCGGGTTCTTCTGCGCTCCGGCCTGCCAGCTTCTCGGCCACCTGGAGGAACCCCTTGCCTGCCGGGCTGCTTACGGGCACCGGCTTGCCCTCGACAAGGGCCCGTTGCAGGTCCTCTGGCGCGTAGGGGATCAGGTGGAAAACCTCCATGTGGAGCGCTGCCTCGATGATATCCTTCTGGATTCCGATCTCGCGGCGGAATCGGTTCACCACCAGCCGGATCTTGCCGAACTCCACCCGCTGCCGGTCAAACTGCGACAGCACACGCTGCGCGGCGTGCAGCGCGGGCAGCTCGTTGGAGGTTACCAGCACGAGCTCGTCGCAGAGCCGCGCCAGGCCCAGGTTCCACGCGCCGAACGTCCCGCCGGCGTCGACCAGAACCACCTCGTAAACACTTCGCATGAAATCAATCAGGGCTCCCGGATTGCTTGCCTGGTCCAGGCCATGCACCGGCTGTTCCGGGGCCGCCAGCACGTCCAGCCCGTTTTTCCCTGTAACCAGCCCTTTCCAGATATCTTCGTCAAGCTCGCCAGCCCGGCTAAGGGCGTCCATGAAGGAATAGCTCTGCTTGGCCTTGGCCAGGAAGGCCACCGTGCCGGTGAGCGGATCCAGATCAGCCAGCACGATCCTTCCCTGGGCCAGCTTCTTCCAGTGCGAGGCCACGTTAAAGGCCAGCGTGGAGGCACCACAGCCGCCTTTGACCGGCATGAAGCACACCACCTTGGCCCGGGACGTCTCCTTGCTCCGGTGCAGCGCCGAGATGCGCTCCATGACGGCGCAGAACTGGTCCTCGCTGAGAGGCTGACAGAGAAACTCCGTCGCTCCCTGCCGCAAGGACTTCAGGATCAGCTCCGGGTTGCTGGCCGCGTGCAGCGCAACCACGGGCAGTTTCGGGTTCAGCAACGCCAGATCGCTCAGCAGAGCCAGCGCCCATTCGTCCCTGGACGTAATGTCGACGAAGCAGAGCGTTGTGCCCTGGCCGGACAGGGCTTCCTCGAGCATGGCGCGCGTCGGATAGTCCTCCAGCGTCAGGACGGGAGAAAAGGGCAGCAGCTCTTCCAGAAGCGGAATCATGCCTGCGCGCAGTTCCGCGTCCGGGCAGATCAACAGGATTTTCCACTGACCGAAGTTCCGGCGTGCGTTTGACATGAGCGTCTCGGCGGGAGCGCGGCGCGCCTCCTTTCCTGTCTATAAGCCCTATCGTCGTTGTCGGAGAAAAACTTGAGAGTCACGCCGCGCTCCGGCAACTATTCCATGGGGCCCCCAGCGGCGCCCGGAGCAGCCCGGCGGTTCCTCTTCCGCCGCCGGAAGTGTGGATGAAGCCGATGACTTCTGCCATGATGAACCCGTGCAAGATCGCGCTTTGCGAGACCCAGCCGGCCACGGCCGAGGGTGTCCGTTCCGTCATCGAACAGGCCGAAGGGCTGCAATGCGCCTGGGCCGCGCCCCATCTGCCTCTCGCCATTCAGTTGGCCCGCCAGGCCAGCGTCGACGTTCTGCTGCTCGACAAGCACTTCGGCCAGCAGCTTGTCGTGCGCGCCATCGAGGATCTGGCCAACACCTGCCCCGCCACCGCCATCATTGTCTGGGGCGCTTCCATGACCGAGGCCGAGGCGCTGCGGTTCCTCCAGGCCGGCGCCCGCGGGCTTCTCCGCAAGACCGCCAGCCTGACCACCATCGAGCAGTGCCTGCGGACGGTCGCCGGGGGCGGCATCTGGGTGGATGAGGCTGTGCAGCCATCCATGCCGGAGCGGAAAGACACCGGCCTGCCGCAACTGACACCGCGGGAAAGCCAGGTGCTCGAGCTGGTCCGCCAGGGGCTGAGAAACCGCGAGATTGCCGCCGCTCTCGGCATCCGCCCCGGCACGGTGAAGATCCACCTGAAGCACATTTTCGAAAAGACCGGCATTCATGGCCGCTACTCGCTCGCCCTGAACCTGATGACCCGGAAAGACACGGGGCTCGCCCAGCGCGCCGAAGTTGCCTGAGCCCGGCCTGAGGCGGCCGCCAGCGCGCGTGGCGCAATGCTCTGCTATTCTGAACACCGTGCGTCTGCTTCCATCTGCCGCAGCCTGCCTGGCGTCTGCCGCCTTGGCCGCCGGCGCGCTCCTTGCGGCCCGGAAAGCGCCGCAGGCCCCTCCCGAGCCGCCCCTCGTCCGGATCCTCGCCGCCGAGCTGGACAGAAACTTTGCCGTCCTGCGCGAAAAGGCCGATCCACCGCCGTACTTCATTGCTTACCGGGTGACGGAATCCGACAGCGGCGTTGTTTCGGCCTCGCTCGGCGCCATCGTCCAGCAGAACCAGAACCGTCGCCGCCAGCTTGATGTCTCCGTGCGCGTGGGCTCGCCGCAGATGGACAACTTCCATCTGTTGAAGGGCGAGCGGCCGCGCTTCACCGCCTCCGCCCCGCTTCCGGTGGAAGACGTGCCGGCTGCGCTCGCGCGCATCGCCTGGCGGGAAACCGACCGCGGCTGGCGCGCTGCCGCTCAACGCCTGGTCCAGGTTCAATCCGCCGTGAAAATGCAGACCTCGGATCCGGAGATCAGCGATCTGCCGGACTTTTCCCGCGAGGAGCCCGCGGTGACCTTCCTGCCTGTCCCTGATTACCGTTTTTCTCCGGATCCATGGAATGCGCGGCTCAGGAAAATTTCTGCGGTTTTTTCCGAATTTCCGGCCGTAATTACCTCCAGCGTTACCCTGCAATGGCGGCGGGAAGCGCGCACGTTTCTCAGCACCGAAGGCGCCCGGATTCAGCACGGCCGGAACTGGTTTCACCTGGAAATCAGCGCACGGGCGAAAGGCTACGATGGCAATGACCTGAACACGTATGAGCTGTTCGACGCGGAAGATCCCTCCCGGCTGCCGTCCGACGACCTGCTGGAAAGGGCCGCGCGCCGCATCGGATCACAGCTCACCGCCCTGCTGCGCGCGCCGGCGGCGGAGCCCTACGTCGGTCCGGCCATCCTCTCCGGCCGCGCCGCCGGCGTCTTCTTCCACGAAATCTTCGGCCACCGCATCGAAGGCCACCGCCAGCGCGATGAAACCGAGGGGCAGACGTTCAGCAAGTCCGTGGGCAAGCCGGTGCTGCCCGAGTTTCTCTCCGTGTTCTCAGACCCCACGCTCCGCCGCGCCGCCGGCGCCGATCTCAACGGCTGGTATGATTTTGACGACGAGGGGATCCCGGCGCGCCGCGTGACGCTGGTCGAAAACGGCATTCTCCGCAACTTCCTCATGTCCCGGCTTCCCGTTCCCGGCTTCCTCCATTCCAACGGACATGGACGCGCGCAGCCCGGCATGGAGCCGGTTTCGCGCCAGGCGAACCTGGTCATTGAATCATCGCGCCAGGTCTCCCCGGAAGAGCTGCGCAACCTCCTGCGGGCCGAAATCCGCAAGCAGAACCGCCCATACGGGCTCTATTTCGAGCAGGTGGTGGGCGGATTCACGTCGACGCGCCGCGCCGGCGTGCAGGCCTTCACGGTGATCCCGCTCGTCGTCTACCGCGTGTACCCCGATGGGCGGCCGGACGAACTGATCCGCGGCGCCGATATCGTCGGCACGCCCCTGGCCAGCTTTTCCCGCATCCTGGCCGCCTCGAACCGGCCGGAAGTCTTTAACGGATATTGCGGCGCCGAGTCCGGCAGCGTGCCCGTCTCCGTGGTCACGCCAGCCCTGCTTGTGGGCGAAATCGAAATCCAGCGCAAGCCGGAGTCGCGCGACGCGCCCCCCATCCTGCCGCGTCCGGCGGCGGAGGCGCGTCCATGAGAACCAGACAGATTGCCTGGATTCTGTTTTTGGCGCTGCGCGCCCCGGCCCAGCCGCCGGCGCCCGATCCCGCCGTTTTACAGAAGCTCAATGCGGCGCTGAACTCCGACCCCATCCTCCGCGCCATGGCCGAGGAGCTCTCCCGCGCCCGCAACCTGCGCGCCCTTGGCGAGGCCGTCTATTTCGCCGAAATCTCCGCCGACGACGCCGAGACATTCAGCGTGGGCGCCATGCTGGGAGCCTCGTTCGCTCCGCAGCGCAACCGGCTGCGGCCCTACCGCCCCATGGTGCGCGTCGGAAGCCCGCGCTTTGACAACACCGGCTCTATCTATGCCGATGTCTTCTCCGGTTCGCGGTTTGATCCGGGCGCCCTCCCGCTCGACAACAGCGTGCCCGCGCTGCGTCATGTGCTCTGGCTCGCCTTCGACCGCGCCTACAAGACCGCCTACGAGGCGCTGGGGCGCAAGGCGGCCGCGTTGCGCGGCGTGACTCAGTCCGAGCCGATGCCCGACTTCTGGCCCGCGCCGCCCGTCATCGTCCTGGAAACGCCGGCGCGGACGCGGATCGACGAGACAGCCTGGACCGGGCGCGTCAAACGGTTGTCGGCCGTCTTCGCCGCCTACCCCTCCGTCACGTCGTCCGCCGTCGACTTCCAGGTCTCCCAGGGCGCCTCTTACTACCTGAACACCGAAGGCAGCGTCGTCCGCACCAATGACCGCATCGCATTCCTGCGCGTGCGCGGGTCTTTACAGGCACCCGATGGAATGATCCTCTATGACGGGGATACCGTCGAGTCCCTCGATCCGGCACAGATGCCGTCAGAAGATGCGCTGCGCCAGCACGTGGAAGCCGTGGCCAGGAATCTGGACGCGCTCGCCCGCGCTCCCGTGGGGGACAGTTACACCGGACCGGTCCTGTTCGAAGGAGTGGCCGCGGCACAGATCTTTGCGGAAGTCTTCGGTGCCAACCTCGGCGTGACGCGGCAGCCCGTCTCTGAGCCGGGCCGGCGGCTGGCAATGCCGGGCAGCGAGCTCGAAGCGCGGCTCGGCCTGCGCGTGCTGCCGGAGTGGATGGATGTGATCGATGATCCCGGCGCGCGGGATTTCCAGGGCCGGCCCCTGCTCGGCTTCTATCTCGTCGATCTCGACGGTGTGCGTCCCTCGCGGCTGACCGTCGTCGAGAAGGGCGTCCTCAAGGCGCTGCTCACCACGCGCCAGCCCGTGCGCGGCATGGACGGGCCGAATGGCCGCGCGCGCCTGCCCGGACCCTTTGGGACTAAAATTCCCAGAATTTCCAACCTGTTTGTCCAGGCCGCCTCCACCGAAAGCGAGGCATCGCTGAAGCAGCGTCTCATCCGTTTGGCGCAACAAATGGGACGGAATTACGCGATTGTAATCCGGAAAATGGATTTTCCTTCTCAGGGATCCATGGAAAATCTGCGCCAGCGCGCCATGCAGGCGGGCCGCTCCGGCGCCGGCGGACGGCTCATCTCGGCCCCCGTTCTCGCCTACCGGGTCTATCCCGACGGCCGCGAGGAGCTGGTGCGCGGCCTGCGGATCCGCGCCCTTGGCGTCCGCCAGTTCCGCGATATCCTCGCCGCCGGCGACAGGCATCATCCGTTCGATTACCTCGACAACGGCGCCGCGCTCGCCCTCGAGGGCGCCGGCAATTATGTCGTCGGCTGTTCCGTCGTCGCCCCGTCGCTGCTGTTCGAGGAACTCGAACTCGAGCCGCCCTCCGAGGACCTGCTCAAGCCCCCCGTCGTACCTCCGCCGCCTCTGTGACCCCGCACGTGCGTTGTTTGACGCCAGTCCCCGCAGCCCGCTACCATCGATCCAACATGACCCGCTTCTTCCTCGGGATCGCCGCCGTCTGCTTCAGTGCTGCTGGCATGGCCGCGCAGACTTCCACCGGCGGACTGCTCCTTGTTGCCAACAAGGGCGACCGCAGCCTTGGCATCATCGATCCCGCAGCCGGCCGCATGATCGCCAACGTTCCCATCAACGGCGTCACCGGCCACGAGGTCGTCGCCTCCCCGGACGGCCGCCGCGCCTTCGTGCCCGTCTTCGGCGACTCCGGCGTCGGCCTCCCGGGCACCGACGGCCGCACCATCGCCGTCATCGACGTCCCGGCTCGGCGCCTGGCCGCGGAAATCGATCTCGGCCGCGGCGTGCGCCCTCACTGCCCGCTCTTCGGCCCCAGGGACGGCCTGCTGTACGTCACCACGGAAATCGCCCATTCAGTCACCGTGGTCGACCCCGCCACGCTGCGTGTGGTCGCTGAGATCCCCACCGGCGCCGCCGAGTCCCACATGCTCGCCATCGCTCCGGACAACCACCGCGCCTACACGGCCAACGTCGGCCCGGGCAGCGTGTCCGTGCTCGACCTTCGCGCCCGCAAACTCGTCGCCGTCATTCCCGTCGCCGAAAAAGTCCAGCGCATTTCCATCTCGCCGGACGGCAGGCGTGTCTTCACATCGGACCAGCGCACGCCGCGGCTGGCCGTCATTGACGCTGCCTCCAACCGCGTCGTCGACTGGATTCCCCTGCCCGCCACCGGCTACGGCGCCGCCCCAACGCCCGACGGCCGCTTCCTCGTTGTGGCCATGCCGCGTGCCAACCAGGTGGCCATCGTGGATATGGACTCGCGCTCCGTCCTGCGCCTCATCGACGTCCCGGCGGCGCCGCAGATGGTGCTCATCCGGCCTGACGGCAGGATGGCCTATGTCTCCTGCGACCGCAGCGGCCAGATCGCCGCCATCCGCACCTCGGACTGGAAACTGGAGACCCTGATTCCAGCGGGCAAAGGCGCCGACGGTCTCGCCTGGGCCAGGTAGCATCCGGGCTGGCCCCCTCTGCCACCACGTGGCGCTCACACTTCCCGTCGGCTTCTCTCGGATTGCTCCTCCAAAAAACTCCATGCCCCATCCGAAATCGCGGCCGGAGCGGCTGAGCCGGTCCGCCTTTTCCACCACGGCCCAATCGACCTTGCTGGTCTGGCCGCGTCAACCCATGCGGGCGACCGCTGAGCCCGGCCCTCGCCGGGATTCAGAGCCCGTCAGCGCATTGCACCGTCGGCTTCGGTTCGCTGCGCCTGATTGTTCCCGCCTTCTCTCAGCACCTCATCAGCTCTCCGGTCTTCGGCCTGGGAAACCGCTGCCTCTCTCCTGGCTTGTCTCCGTCGATCCTCCCCTCGTCCCTCCGTTCCGCGAGAGGCCGGCGGCCAGCTTCAAGCCCTCCGCCGAAAGTAGCGGATAGGTGTGGCCCCCCGCCCACATGCCGAGGGCCGTGGCTGGGCCCATGAAGCCAACCCATAGGTCGGGCGTGAGGATATCCGGTTTCTCTGCACCCCAGACGATGAGACCATTCCTCCAAACAGACAAAAGACGAAGAACGGCTGCTACCTGCATGCTTCGCTGTCTTGCCAGCGGTTGGTGGCGTGGCAGCGCGGAGACCATCGACCAGAGTTCGAGTTGCCCTGCCGGCCCGTGACAGCATGTCGGATTTCCAGCGCTAATCCAGGCCGGCTGGGCGGCCGCACCGACGAGCCAGTCCGTCAGCGGCCGGAGCGGTTCTGCATCGCCAAACGCCTGCAACAGACACCTCTCCGCAAACGTTCAGCCCCGCGCGGCCTCCTCAATGCAGGCCTCCAGCGTTTCGACAGCGAAGTCGGCCTGGTCGGCCGTGAGCACCAGCGGCGGAGCGAGCCGGATCGAGTTCGGCCCGGCGCCGAGAATCAGCAGCCCGCGCTGAAACGCCAGCCCGACAATGCGGTCCCGCAGCTCGGGCGCGCGCTCGCGCGTCGCCTGGTCTTTCACGAGCTCAAAGCCGATCATCAGCCCCAGGCCCCGCACGTCGCCGACATGCGGGAACCGCCGCGGCCACTCGCGCATGCGCGCCATCATGCGCGCGCCGATACGGGCGGCGTTGTCCACCAGTTCCTGTTCGAGCAGCTCAATCGTGGCCAGCGCCGCTTCCACCGCCACCGGGTTGCCGCCAAAGGTGGAGGCGTGCGCCCCGGGCTTCCACGTCATCAGTTCGGCACGCGACACCGTCGCGCCAAGCGGCAGGCCGCTGGCGATGCCCTTTGCGATGGTCACGATGTCCGGCTCGAGGCCGAAATGCTCGCTGGCGAACATCCGCCCCGTGCGTCCCATGCCGCTCTGCACTTCATCGGCGACCAGCAGGATGCCGTGCCGCCGGCACACGGCCTGGAGCTCGTCAAAGAACTTCTGCGGCGGCACGACATAGCCGCCCTCGCCCTGTATGGGCTCGACGAAGACCGCAGCCACCTCACCGGGGGGCAGGATCGTACGGAACAGCTCCTCCTCGAGCACCCGCACGCACTCGACGTTGCAGGTGTCCGGCGTTCGGTTGTAGGCGCAGCGGTAGCAGTAAGCATACGGAATGTGCGTGGCGCCCGGAAACAGCGGCGCGAAGCCCTCGCGCTGCGCCGTCTTCGAGGCCGTCAGCGAAAGCGCGCCCATCGTGCGGCCGTGGAATGCGCCAAGGAAGGCGATGAACTTGTCGCGCCGCGTCGCATGCCGCGCCAGCTTCAGCGCGCACTCGATGGCCTCGGCGCCCGAGTTGCCAAAAAACACGCGCCGCGGCCCCCCGCCGGGCACGAGCCGCGCCAGCCGCTCGGCCAGCGTCACCATGTTCTCGTAGTAGAAGTCCGTGCCCGACATGTGAAGGAAGCGCTCTGCCTGGCGGCGGATGGCTTCGACGACCCTCGGGTGGCTGTGGCCGGTGGCGACCACGGCAATCCCCGCATTCATGTCCAGAAACCGGTTGCCATCGACGTCGGTGACAATGGCGCCCTCGCCGCGCTCAATCACGAACGGGTAGCTGCGCGTGTAAGACGGGCTCATCACCGCGTGATCGCGTTCGACGATCTGTCTGGCCCGTGGACCGGGTAGCGGCGTAACGATGTGGGGCAGATCCTGGCGCACGGTGGTGGACATGGCGGAAGCTCCTCTCAAGAACTTGGATTCAGGATTCCGGATGCAGACAGATGAAGGGCGGGGAAGCGCGCAGCGCTTTAGTCGCACGCAAACAGGAAAGGCCGCATCGCGGCCGGCGTCCGCATCACTTCATAAATTGTAAGCAAAAAAATCCGCGAGGAAAACTCCGTTCTGGCGCCCGGGGGCGGCGTCAGAGCCGCCCCGCAATGGCCCGGGCCACCGCCACCAGCGCCTCCCGGTTCGGGAGCCCCGGGCCTTCGATCATCACGTACGCGTCGCCCTTCGCCATGTGGAGTCCCACGGCCATGGGCAGCAGATAGGCGCGGTCGCCCACGCCTTCCACCGGCGTGCCCTTGGCGCCCTGCGGCGCGCCCATCATCCCGAGCGCGAGCCGCACGGCGGATTCCTCCTGCCGCGCCTCATCCCCATACTTCACCGTGATCTTCAGCACTTCCTTGCTCTCTCCGGCGGCGCCGCTGGCGGCCATGCCCTTCATGAAGTCCTCCATCACGCGGGCGCCCTCGCGCTCATCTTTGGGTTCATTGGCGCGCAGCTTCCGCAGAGCCTCTTCGGCCTGCTTCTGGCCCTGTTCGGCGGCGCGGCTGGCCGAGCCGAAATACGCGCAGCCCTGCCCCTCGACTTCCGTGCGCTCGATCTCGAACCCGGTGATGCGGGCCGCCTCCGCCGCGGGCAGCAGCGCGCACGGGTCGCTCACGCGGCGCGCCCGCGCCGTGGCGGCCGGAACGGCCCCGCCCGTGATGTTTTCCACTTTCTGCTTCACCTTGTAGCCGGCGTAGATCAGCCCGCCCACCACCAGCAGGCCGAGAAACAGGAAGATGCCTCCGGCGATCAGCAGGATCTTGCCGAGGCCGGATCCCTTCGCAGGCGGCGGCGCCGCCGGCGGATAGGGCGGCGGGGGCGCCGCTGGCAAGGGCGCGCCGACACGCGCCCCGCAGCGGGTACAAAATGTGCTCCCGGCAGCCAGCGGGCTGCCGCAATTCGTGCAGTGGTTCATGGGGCTCCTCCTTGGGGGGCTGGTTCACCCCATCATAATCCCCGAGGGCCCTCGCCGCCAAGGGTGGAACTTGCATTCTGCCGCCGCCGTCTTTATACTCGGCAGGCTATAGGGGACCCATACTGCAACGGCCACGTTCGCCGATAGATGGAATGGAGGTCATTGCGGTGCAGATTCTGGGCAATCGCCGCTTTGTCGAGATCCCGGGCACCCGGACACACGAGCTGCCTCCGCTGCTGATCGGGGCGCTCGCCGAGTCGCCGCGAACGGAAAAAACCCTCGAGATTGCCGAGGAGCTGGTCGACCAGGAGGGGCTCATCCCGATGCCCGCCGAGGAGGCCGCGCTCACCGGGCCCCTCTTCGAACAACGCCGCCTCGATCTGGCCATTCAGATCGTCGAGCAGTACTACGGGCTGCTGTCGCACTGGAAGCTGGGCGATGCGATCCTCGAATGGATCCGCCAGTGCGAACTCACCTTCGAGCAGCGCCAGGAGCTGCGCCCGCTGCTGCGGCCCGACATCTGGCCGCACGCGGGCCGTTCCAGCTTCGTCACGCTGCTGCGCGACAAGGCCGTCGATACGCGCGGCCTCGATCCGGAGAAGGCCGTGGGCACGCGGCTCAGCTTCCGCCAGCCGCCGCCGCTCGAGGTGGTCACGGACCAGTTCCTCTTCTACCTGCGTTCGACGCTCGCCCAGGCGGCCTATCAGGCCTGGGCCTCGCTCACCCCGGAGCCGGTCTCTTCACTTCCGCCAGAGCGTTTCACCTTCGAAGTGCACACCCTGTGACGCAAAAGCGCGCCGCAGCCTCAGGCGACTGCGGCGCGCCCGGGTGCCGCTGCGTCCCTATGGCAGGTCGATCACCGGCGCCGTGGTCACTGAGCCTGTCGGGTTGAACAGAAGCGCAAGCGCCGCGAATCCGCCAATGCTGCCAATGCGGCTGAGGCGTACCATTCCGCGGCGGCCCGCCGTCGCGGGCCACTCGCGCGGCGTCTCGAAGGCCGTGTGCGTGCCCCCGGCCAGCGGCCTGTGATAGCTGGCCAGAAACGCGCCATCTTCCGTGTAGACCTCCGCCCTCAAATCGAAGGGCAAAAGAAGCCAACGGTTGGCGACCGCTACCGACGTGACGAATCCGCCGGTATTGTCATAGGCAAGCAGCACTTCATCCGATACGCCCCACTCAAGCGGCACTACCGCCTCCAGGTTCGGTGCCCCGGGCACCACCGCACGAAAAATCCCGTAGCCCGTGAGCTTGCCCGCTTCCGATTTCAGGTCCGCGTAGCCGACCTCAGTCGCCGCAGTCTGATCCACCGTTTCCAGAAACATCGTGTTCCGCGGCGGCAGACTGATGCTGAAGCTCGATGCATTCACCGTCTTCCGGCCGTTGGTAAGCGTCAGGCGCAGGGTTTCGCCCGTGCTGCGGTAGAACGTGAGCGTGCCCTCGGCCGTCACGTCCGGGTCGCTGTTGAAAAGCACGATCCGCGTGCGCCAGGGTCCGCCCGCGGCCACATGGGCCAGTACGCCGCCCGCGGTGGGCAGTAGCGCCCCCCGTGGCTGCGCCTTCAGTGCCGGATCCGGCGCTCCGGACCGTGGCGGTTCCCGATCCAGGGCCCGGAAATCCGCCCTCTCCTGGCCCGCAACAGCGGGCGTGAAGAACACAAGACAGAACACAGCACAAGCCAAAGCGAGCGTAATTCTCATGCCCCAGTTATACGGAGACCGGTGGCTCAGGGCTTGAGCCCGGCACGGGGCAATTCGCAAATCGCCCTGCGCGGCGGCTGTCTTCAGGCGAGAATCGCCTTCACGACATGCGCCTTCTCGACGCCCGTCAGCCGCTGGTCCAGTCCCTGATAGCGGTAGGTGAAGCGCTCGTGGTCGATGCCGAACAGGTGCAGCAGCGTCGCCTGGAAATCGCGCACGTGAACGGGGTCGCGGACAATGTTGTAACTGAATTCGTCCGTTTCGCCATGCACCACGCCGCCGCGGACTCCGCCGCCCGCCATCCAGATCGAGAAGCACCGCGGGTGGTGGTCGCGCCCGTAGGTCGTCTTGGTCAGCTTGCCCTGGCAGTAGATGGTTCGGCCGAACTCCCCTCCCCAGATGACCACCGTATCGTCGAGCAGCCCCCGCTGCTTCAGGTCCTGTACCAGCGCCCAAGAGGGCTGGTCGACGTCGCGGCACTGCGAGGGCAGCACCTCGGGCAGCTCGCCGTGCACGTCCCAGCCGCGGTGATAGATCTGCACGAATCGCACGCCGCGCTCCACCAGCCTCCGCGCCATTAGCGCGCAGTAGGCGAATGTGCCCGGCTTTTCCACGTCGGGGCCGTACATCTGTTTCACCGCGGCCGGCTCCCGGCTCAGGTCGGTCAGCTCCGGCACCGACGTCTGCATGCGGAAAGCCATCTCATACTGCTCGATGCGGACGCGCGTCTCCGGGTCGTTCCATCGCCCGGCCTCGATTTCATTCAGCGCCTTCACCCCGTCCAGCATCCTGCGCCGGATCTCCGGCGGCACTCCCTCCGGATTGTTGATGAACAGCACCGGATCGCCCGTCGAACGCAGCGCTACGCCCGAATATTCGCCCGAAAGGAACCCGCTCGACCACAGCCGCGCCGAAATCGCCTGCACGTTGGCGCGCGGATGCGAATGCGACGCGGTGAGCACCACGAACGTGGGAAGGTCGCGGTTCATCGAGCCCAGCCCGTAAGCCAGCCACGAGCCGATGCACGGCTTGCCCGCAATCATGAAGCCCGTCTGGATGAACGTGATCGCCGGCTCGTGGTTGATCGCCTCGGTGTGCATCGAGCGGATGATGCAGATGTCGTCGGCCATCCGCGCCGTGTAGGGAAGCAGTTCGCTGATCTCGGCCCCGCACTGGCCGTGCCGCGAGAACCTGAAAACCGATGGCGCAATCGGAAACCGGCTCTGCCCCGAAGTCATCGTCGTCAGCCGCTGCCCCTGGCGGATCGACTCCGGCAGGTCCTGGTCGAACATCGCCTCCATCTTCGGCTTGTAGTCGAACGTCTCCTGCTGCGGCGGCGCGCCCACCATGTGCAGATAAATGGCGCGCCGCGCCCGGGGCGCAAAGTGCGGCAGCTGCGGGCGCGACTCGGCCTCTAGAAGCTGGGCCAGCGCCAGTCCTCCGAGGCTCTGCGCCGAAAGCGAAAGAATGCGGCGGCGGGAGACGAGCGGAATCATTTGTTCAGCACCTCGTCGAGGTTCATCAACTGGCTGGCCACCATCGCCAGCGAGGCCAGCTCGGCCGGCGAAACATTCTCCGGTGGTTTTGATTCGCCCAGTGAGATCAGCTTCCGCGCGTCCTCAGGGCGCGAGTCGTAATGGCGCAGAAAGGCCCGGTAGGCCTCGCGGACAATGTCCAGCTCCCGGTCTTCCAGCGGCCGCGCCATCAGCCGGCGGGCCATGAACTGGAAGCGCGCCTCGGCGGTGGGTTCCGTCATCGCCTGCGCCGCCAGGGCGCGGGCGGCCTCGACAAAGGTGACGTCGTTCAACGTCGCCAGCGCCTGAAGCGGCGTGTTGGTGCGCTCGCGGCGCACCGTGCAGAACTCGCGCGAGGGCGCGTTGAAGATCTCCAGCAGCGCCGGGGGCGCCGTCCGCTTCCAGAACGTGTACAGCGAGCGGCGGTAGAGGCTTTCGCCCGAGTCGCGGCGGTAGAAGCGCGTGTCGGAGCCGTGCATCGCCACCGCCTCCCAGATCCCGTCCGGCTGATACGGCTTCACGCTCGGTCCGCCAATGCGCCGCACCAGCAGCCCGCTGGCCGCCAGCGCCGTGTCCCGGATGGCCTCGCCGTCCAGCCGGAACCGCGGGCCGCGCGAAAGGAGCCGGTTGTCCGGGTCTTTCTCCAGTTTCTCCGGCGTCGCCAGCGCCGCCTGCCGGTAGGCGGCGCTGGTCACCATCAGCCGGAACATGTGCTTGACGTCCCAGCCCGACTCGCGAAACTCCACCGCCAGCCAGTCCAGCAGCTCCTGATTGACCGGCGGCTCGCCCTGCGAGCCGAAATCCTCGGCCGTTTTCACCAACCCCGTGCCGAAAACCTCCTGCCAGAAACGGTTCACCGTCACGCGCGCCATCAGCGGATTTTCCTCCGACACGAGCCACTGCGCCAGCCCGAGCCGGTTGCGCGGCAGCGACGCCGGCATCGGCGGCAGCACCGCCGGCGTGTTCGCCTCCAGCCGCTCGCGCGGCTGATCGTACATGCCCCGGTAGAGCAGGTGCGCAAAGGGCTTCTGGTCCGTGCGCTCCTCCATGACGTGCGTGATCGCCCCGCGCCGCCGGATGGCCCGCTTTTCCAGATCCAGCCGGTGCAGCTCCTCTTCCTCGGCCGAAAGCACCGGCCGGAAAATGCGCAACCACGCGAACGCGCCGCCTTCGGTCCGGTTCGGCGTGCCCACCACGAGCGGCGCGCGCGCCGTGAAGGACGCCTCGAATCGGGCTCGCGCATCGCGCGTGGTCACGCTCTCCTGGCCGTTGATCCACAGCCGCACGCCGAGCGGCTCGCGCGTGCCGTCATAGTGAAACTCGACCGTGTTCCACGTCCCCGGCACAAGCTGGTCCAGATGGCCGGCCGCGATCTCATACGACTTGCCGTCTTCGGTGTAAAACCGCACCCGCGGAATGCGCGCGCTCACATAGAAGCCCCAGCCGCGGCGATGCTTCTCGTAGCGCTTTTCGATCTGCTCGGCGATGGTGAACCCTTCCTCTCCTTTCGGGAACAGGAAACGGGCCGAGATCGTGAACGGCCGGCTGTCGTCAAGCACGGGCGCCTCGCGGACTACCAGCGCCGCTTCCCTCAGGTGCAGCGCCAGCCGCGACGCTTCCTCCGCAGGGCCCAGCGCCAGGCCCGGGCCAAAGTCAAGCGCCGCCTCCCCGGCGGGCGTGACGGCGCGGATCGAACCCGGAAACTCCAGCCGCAGCAGATCGGCCTCCTGCCGCGGCCGCGGCGCCGTGCGGATCAGATGCCGCAGCACCTTCTCCCGCGCCTCGATCTCCTGCCACCGCCCACGGTCTTCCGGCGCCGGCACGACGGCCACCGGCGGCGGGTCGTAAATGTTGCCGTCCATGGCCGGCTGCGTCGTGTTGCGGAAAAAGGCCGTCAACGCGTAAAAATCGCGCTGCGAAATGGGATCGAACTTGTGGTCGTGGCAGGTGGCGCATCCCACCGTGAGCCCCAGAAACACCGCACCCACCGTGTCGGCGCGGTCCTTGGCGTACATCGCCTCGACCTCTTCAATGATGACGCCCGCCTCATTGGTCGTCACGTTGCAGCGCTGGAATCCGGTCGCGATGCGCTGCTCGAGCGTCGGCTCGGGCAGCAGATCCCCGGCCAGCTGCTCAATGGTAAAGCGGTCGAAGGGCAGGTTGCGGTTGAAGGCCTCGATCACCCAGTCGCGATACGGCCACATCTCGCGGTAGTTGTCGATGTGCAGGCCGTGCGTGTCGCCGTAGCGGGCCGCGTCCAGCCAGTAGCGGGCGCGGTGCTCGCCGTAGTGCGGCGAGGCGAGATATTTCTCCACCAGCCGCTGATAGTCTTGCTCCGGATTCGCCGACCGCACGAACTGCTCGACGTCTTCCGGCTCCGGCGGCAGTCCGGTCAGGTCATAGGACAGGCGGCGAACCAGCGTGTGGCGGGGCGCTTCCGGTGCCGGCTGGAGACCCAGCTTTTCCAGCCGCGCCAGCACGAAACGGTCAATCGGATTGCGCACCCAGCTCTCGTTGCGCACCTCCGGCGGCGCCGGCCGTACCGGCGCGCGGAAGGCCCAGTGTTCGCGCCACTCCGCCCCGGCCTCAATCCAGCGGCGGATCGTTTCGATTTCCTCGGGCTTCAGCGTCTTGTGCGCGAAAGGCGGGGGCATCCTCCGCGCCGGATCTTTGGCCGAGATGCGCTGAAACAGCAGACTCTTTTCCGGCTTGCCCGGCACGACTACCGGGCCGGCGCGGCGCACCGAATACAGCCCCTCCTTCACATCGAGACGCAACCCGGCCATGCGCGTCGTGCGGTCGTTGCCATGGCAGTGGAAGCAGTTGGCCGAAAGGATCGGACGCACCTGCTTCTGAAAGTCGGGCGAGGGAGACGCCGCGGGCGCAGACAACGCCAGCAGTACGGCCAGCGGCAGGGCGGCGTGTTTCATGGATCCCAGATTGAGACCGATTCTATGCGAACCGGTCGAGAAAAACAAGCCTGATCTTTTCCCTCTCAAACCGCCCGGCGTTGCCGATGAGCGATGCAGCGGGGTGGGGCCCGCCTCTGGCGGCCGCGCCGCCGCGGGAGGACAGCATGATCCAGACCGGGGAGCGAAGCCGTTCCGACAGCGCCGGGCAGCCCGTGCCTTGGGCGCTTGAAAACCTGCCGCCGTTCAGCCCCGTGGCGATGCGGCTGGTGGCGCTGCTGTCAGACGATAACGTGCATGTCGATCAGGTCAGCCGCTTCATCGCCGCCGAGCCCGTCTTTGCCGCGCGGGTGCTGCAGCTGGCCAATTCGCCGCTGTTTTCGCTCCTGCGCCAGGTGACGTCGATCCCGCAGGCGGTGATCGTCATCGGACTCGAGCGGGTGAAGGCGATCGCGTTGACGCGCGCCATGGGCGATTTTGTCGCGCCGGTGCTGCGGCGCAAGGCCCTGGCCGCCTGCTGGCGCAACACGCTGGCCGGAGCGATCCTGGCCGAGGCGCTCGCGCCCCTCTACCTGGCCGATCCGGGCGCCGCCTATTCGGCCGGGCTGCTGCGCGACATCGGACGGCTGGCGCTGATGGTGAAGTACCCGGAAGCCTACACCAACGCGATCGAGATCGCGCGCGACAGCGGCGCCGGAATACTCGAAACAGAACGCAATCTTTTTGATCTGGACCACTGCGAGGCGGGCCGCTGGGTGGTGGGCCGGATGTTTCTGCCGGAGGAGATCTGCCGCTGCGTCGTGCATCACCACGACCGGGAGATCCCCGAGGGCTGGGACCTGGTCCATCTGACGCGGACCGCCGACCGGATGGCCGAGGCGCTCGGCTATGGCATTGTGCCGGGCGTCGCGCCGCCGGATCCGTCGGCGGTGCTCGAGCAGGCGCCGGGCGCGAGCCGGCGCGCGCAGGTCGATCTCGAGCGCCTGGCCGCGGAAGTCGAACGGCGCATCGCCGCGCTCGTCTGAGCGCGGCCCGCGCGCCGCGGCCGGCCGCTGCGGGACAATGCGGAGAGGGATGAGGAAGACGCCGCGCCCTGTCCGGCTGACGCGCCGCTCGCTGCTGGCCGCCCCCGTGGCGGCGCGGCCGCGCCGCAGCCTGTTCCGCGGCACCTTTCTTCAGCCTTGGGCCCGGCACCGGGACTGGACGGCGGCCCAGTGGGAGGAATTGCTGGACGCGCTGGCCGCACTCGGCTGCGAAGAATTGGTCCTGCAATGGTGCCGCTACGACGAGGTCGACTACGCCCCCCTGGTGGGCCCGCTGCTGGAAGGCGTGCGCCGCCGCCACATGCGGCTGGCCGTCGGGCTTCCCTATGAGAGCGCCTGGTGGCGGCGGATCGGCGAGGACGCGCCGACCGCCCTGGAAGCAGTGGTCAGCCGCGCGCGCGCCTTCGCCTCGCGGCCCGAGGCGCGGCTCTGGCGGCGCCATGCGGCCTTTGCCGGCTGGTATCTGCCGGAAGAGATCGACGACGATCACTGGTGGCCGGTTCCCCGGCGGCGCATGCTGGCCGACGCGTTCGACCGGCTGGCCGGCCTCCTGCGTCCTCTCTGGGCGGGCGGCTTCACCAACCGCAACCATGCGGCCGCCGAGCTGGCCGCCTTCTGGCACGAACTGGCCGCACGGCGGCGACTCGAGCGCGTGCTGGTGCAGGACGGCATCGGCGCGGGCAAGATGACCATGGCCGCCTGGCCCGCCTACCTGGAAGCGCTGCGGGCGCGGCTGGGGCGGCGGCTGGAGGTGGTGGTCGAGATCTTCGAGGCCGGCGGCGCGGAGGGAGAATTTCGGGCCGTGCCCGCGCCGGCCGAACGCGTGCTGGCCCAGGCGGAGCTGGCCCGCCGGGCCACCGGACGGGCGCCCCTTTGCTTCAGCCTCCCGGACTACGCCGTGCCGCAGGCCGGCGAGGCCGCCGCGCGGCTCTATGAGGCCCTCCGCCAGGCCGCCGCGCGTTGAATTTTCGCTCAAATTGCGCCGTTGTTCTCCGATAAGTGCGGCGAGGACCCCGGCAGGCATCCCGCCCGCGGCGTCGGGGCCCCGAATCACAATGCAAGGCCGAAGGAGAAAAAGGAGAACAAGCGAATGCAATTGTCCAGACGGATCCGTTACGCCCTTCTGGTGATGGTGGCGGCAGCAGTGGCCGCGTCGGCGCAGGAATCGATTACAACGGCCAACGCGATGGGCCGTGTCGTGAAGAAGGTGGCGCCGGCTTATCCAACCGCCGCAAAACAGCTCAACGTCACCGGCACGCAGGATGTCGAGATCGTTGTGGACGAACAGGGCAACGTGGTGGACGCGAAAGTGCTCAAGGGCAACGCGCTGTTTACGCAAGCGTCACTGGCGGCGGTGAAGGAGTGGAAGTTCACCCCGCTTGTCAAAGACGGCCAGCCGGTGAAGTTCACAACCGTAATCACTTTCAACTACACGAAGTAGACCGGGCCCGTGTGCGGCTCTGAGGCGCGATCCCCGCCCGCAGCCAAAGGCCCCGGGGCCGCACACGGACCACGGCAGAGCCGGGGCTCGAACAAAGCCGAAGAGCGGGCCGAAGGAGCCGTCATCCGCCCGCCAGGCGGAGACTGGGCGCGCCGGGTCCGCGCGTTTTCGCGGCGCTTCGCACCGCTTCCATCGCGTCTCGGAAGAGCTCCCGGCAGCCGGGTTCGGCCTTTCAGAATCGGCAGAACCCCCGTCCTCAGCACGGAAAGCGGGGCAGCTCACCGCCACTCACAAACTTTTTTTGTATCGGGCGGCTAGCGTTTGCTATCTTAGTGATTGATCATGTTAGCGGACACTAGCCCCGAGGGACAGGCCGGGACGGCTCAGACCAGAAATAAAGCGCGAATGACCGCCGCCGAGCGCCGGGCCGCCATCGTCGAGGCGGCCATCGAGCGCTTCGCCCTCCACGGCTTCCGGGGAACCACCACACGCGAACTGGCCGCCGCCGCCGGCGTCAGCGAACCCGTTCTCTACCAGCACTTCGCCACCAAGCGCGATCTCTATACCGCCATCGTCGACCATCTGATCGCGCTCACCCACGCCCGCTTCGACGAACGCGCCAAACGCCTCGTCCCCAACTGCTCCGACCGCCAGTTCTTCCAGTGGCTCGGCGAGGCCATCGTCAGCTACTACACCGAGACCCCCGAACAGATCCGCCTGCTGCTGTTCAGCGCCCTCGAAGGCCATGAGCTGGCCGAACTCTGGTATCAGAAAGCGACCGTGGAATTCATCCGCTGGGTGGAGCAGTACGTCGAAAAGCGGATGGCCGAGGGAGCCCTCGCTGTCCGGGAACCGGCGGTGGTGGCGCGGGCCTTCATTTTCATGGTTTCTCACTACGGCTTTTCGGCCATGCTGTTCCCGGATTACCGGCTGAAAATGGAGCACGAGGAAGTCGTGGAAAAATTCGTGGATATTTTCCTCAATGGAATTCTGAAAAAAGACGACAGGAGCGGGGAAATTCATGCGGAAAAATAACCTATTTCGATTCTGGATTCCCGCCGCCGCAACGGCCTTTGCGCTGGCCGGCTGCGGCGGAAAGACGGAAACCACCGCCCGGGCCGAGTCCCGGCCGGCGGCGCCGGTGGCCGTGCGCACGGCCGTGGCGCAGCAACGGACAGTGGAGCGCTCGATCATGGTCACCGGTTCGTTGCTCGCCGACGACACGACGACGGTTTCCTGCGAGGTGCCCGGCCGCGTGGCCCGACTCCATTTCGATTTCGGCCAGGCCGTGCGCAGGGGCCAGGTGATGGCCGAACTGGACCGGCTCGAGCTGACGCTTCAGGCGGACCGCGCCCGCGCCGCCCTCGAGCAGGCGATGGCGCGCGTCGGCATGGACCGGGAAACGATGAAAGAGCCGGAAACGACGCCAATGATCCGCCAGGCCAGGGCCCAGATGGAGGACGCGCTTTCCAAATACGAAAACGCGCGCCGGCTGGTCCGCACGGGCGACATTGCGCAGGAGCGTTTCACGGAAATCGAGAAGATGTATCTGGCGCGCAAGGCCGCCTATGAAGCGGCCGTCGACGATCTGCGCACGCAACTGGCGCTGATCCGCGCGCTGCGGGCCGAGCTGGCGCTGGCCGAAAAACGGCTGCGCGACGCCACCATCGTCGCGCCCATGGATGGCATCGTTCAGGTGCGCCATGTGGCCGAAGGGCAGTACGTGCGCGACAACGCCCCGATCTACACGCTGGTCAAGGCCTGGCCGCTGCGGCTGCGGGTGGAGATCCCCGAATCGGCCGTACCGCATGCGCGCCTGGGGGCGTCGCTGGTCTTCACGACCAGCGCCGCGCCGGGCGCGGAGTTCCGCGCCACGATCTCGCGCCTCGATCCGGCCCTCGATCCCCGCGCGCGCACGCTCAAGGCGGAAGCCCGCATTGTTACCCGCGACGAGCGGTTGAAGCCCGGCGCCTTCGTCCAGGTGCGCCTGGTGACGGATCCGGCCTATCCGGTGGTCTCGATTCCGCGCGCTGCGGTCTACACGGTCGCCGGCCTGAACAAGTTCTTCACCATCGAGAACGGCAGGGCGGTGGAGCACCGCATTCCCGAGATCCTCGGCGGCGACGGCTGGGTGGAGATCCCGGCCGGCATCATTCCGGCCGGGGCCGTCGTGGCCGTTTCCAGCGTCCCGCTACTCAGCGACGGGGCGGCCGTGAGCATCCGTAACTGAATACCGGAATCCGGGGTTATTTCCCATGCAAAAACTGGCAGAAATCTGCATCCGCAGGCCCGTCTTTGCCACCATGCTGATTCTGGCGCTGGTGGTGATCGGGCTGGATTCTTACCGCAAGCTGGGCGTTGATTTCTTCCCCAAGGTTGAATTCCCCTTCGTCACCATCACCACGGTGCTGCCGGGGGCATCGCCGGAAGAGGTCGAATCGCAGGTGACCAAGGTGCTCGAGGAGGCGGTGAACACCATCTCGGGCATCGACGAGCTGAACTCCACCTCGGCCGAGGGCGTCTCGATCATCACCATCGGCTTCGTGCTCGAGAAGGACCCGGAGGTGGCGGCGCAGGAAGTCCGCGACAAGGTGAGCACCGTGCTTGGGCAACTGCCGCGCGATGCGCGCACGCCGGTCGTGGAAAAGCTGGCCACGGATGCCTCGCCCATACTCAACATCGTCATCAGCTCCCCGCGCGACCTGCGCGAGGTGACCAAGATCGTCGATGACCAGATCAAGAAAAACATCGAAACGATCAGCGGCGTGGGCCAGGTGCGTTTCATCGGCGAGCGGAAACGCCAGATTCAGGTGCTGCTCAATCCGGAGAAGCTGGCCGCCTACAACCTGAACATCGAGCAGGTGCGGATGGCCCTTGCGGCCCAGAATGTCGAGATCCCCGGCGGGCGCATCGACGAGGGCAACCGCGAGCTGACTCTTCGCACGCTCGGCCGCGTCGCGCAGCCGATGGACTTCGCGCGGATCATCGTTGCCAACGTCAACGGCGCGCCGGTCCGCATCTCCGACATCGGCACGGTCGAGGACACTTATGAGGAGCCCCGCTCCATCGCGCGCCTGAACGGCCTGCCCGCCGTGGCGCTCGCCGTGCGCAAGCAGGCCGGCACAAACTCGCTGGACGTGATCGCCGCCATCAAGCAGCGGATCGAGGAATTGCGCCCGGCGCTGCCGCCCGATTTCCGCATCAGCTATACGCGCGACCAGTCCGGCTTCATCCGGGCCTCCTACAACGCGGTGCTCGAGCACCTGATTCTCGGCGGCTTTTTTGCGGCCATCATCGTCCTGTTCTTCATCCGCAACTGGCGCTCGACGCTGATTGCGGCCATCGCAATTCCGACGTCGATCATCTCCACCTTCTCGCTGATGAGCTGGATGGGGTTCAGCCTGAACCAGATCACGATGCTGGCGCTGACGCTCATGGTGGGCATCGTGATCGACGACGCCATCGTCGTGCTCGAAAACATCTTCCGCAACATGGAGGAGAAGAAGCTGCCGGCAATGGAGGCCGCTTTCATCGGCACGAAGGAGATCGGGCTGGCCGTGCTGGCCACCACGCTCTCGCTGATCATCATCTTCATCCCGATTGCGATCATGCCGGGCATCGTCGGCCGCTTCATGTCCTCCTTTGGCTACACGGCCGCCTTTGCCGTCGGCGTTTCGCTGATCGTCTCCTTTACGCTCACGCCGATGCTGTGCTCGCGCTTCCTGAAGGTCCAGGAGGAAAAGAAGGCGACGAAAGCCGGCTGGTATGAGTGGATGTTTGCGCGGCCCTACCAGAAGATGCTCGTCTGGTCGCTGAAGCACCGCTGGGCGGTGGCCCTCGGCGCGCTCGCCGTCATGCTTTCCACGGTTCCAATGGTCCGCTCCATGGGCGTCGACTTCCTGCCCACCGACGACCAGTCCGAGTTTGAGGTCAACGTGCGGATGCCGGTGGGATCGTCACTTGAAGGCACTTCGCAGGTGATGGCGCTCATCGAAGAGGACCTGAAAGAGCTCCCCGGCGTGCGCGACCTGTTTGTCACCATCGGCGCCGACCAGCGCCGCCAGGTGGACCGCGGCTCCATCATCGTCGAGCTGGTCGACCCGAAGGAGCGCCGCTACTCGCAGCAGCAACTGATGCAGATGGCGCGTCAGAAACTGGCGAAATACCGCGACCTGATCGTGACCGTCCAGCTTCCCTCGCTGATTTCCGGCGCGCCCAACAGCGATTTCATGTTCTCGATTCAGGGCCCCGACCTGAACCGTCTCGAACAGTACGCCCACTCGCTCATGGCCCGTCTGCGGCAGGTGCCCGGCATGGCCGACATGGAACTCACTTACGAGTCCGGCAAGCCCGAGGTCCGCGTCCAGATCCACCGCGACAAGGCGGCGGACCTGAACGTGAACGTGGCGCAGATCGCCAACGCCATGCGCGTGCTCGTGGGCGGCGACGACCAGGTGACGACCTACAAGGAAGCCGACGACCGCTACGACGTCATGCTGCGCGTGGCCAAAGAATTCCGCAATTCGCCGCGCACGCTCGAGCGGCTCTACGTGCCATCCTCGACGCTGGGCAACGTGGCGCTGTCCAACGTGGCCAGCCTCGAGCTCGGCACGGGCCCGATCTCAATTGACCGCTACAACCGGCAACGGCGCGTGCTCATCATGGGCAACCTGTCGAAGGAGCTCGCCCTCGGCGACTTGATCAACATCGCCAATCAGCACATGGAGTCGCTCAACCTGCCGCCCGGCTACACCTACGGCACGGTCGGCCGCTCCCGCGAGCTCGGCCGCGCCGTGCAAAACTTCCTCATCGCGTTCCTGCTGTCGATCGTGTTCATGTACATGATCCTCGCCTCCAACTACGAGAGCTTCATCGACCCGGTGACCATTCTGTTGTCGCTGCCGCTGTCGGCGCCTTTCGCGCTGTTGAGCCTGTTCATCGCCCGCGAGAACTTCTCCATCGTCTACACCTCGCTCGGCATCCTGGTGCTGTTCGGCATCGTCAAGAAAAACTCGATTCTCCAGATCGACCACATCAAGGCGCTGCGGCGCGAGGGGATGCCGCGGCTGGAGGCGATCATCCGGGGGTGCGAGGACCGGCTCCGTCCCATCCTGATGACGACCGCGGCGCTGGTGGCCGGCATGATTCCGCTCGCCCTGGGCACAGGCGCGGGCTCGGGTTCGCGCCGCACGGTGGCGATTGTCGTCATCGGCGGCCAGACGCTGGCCCTTCTGCTCACGCTGCTGGTGACGCCCGTGGCTTACTCGCTGTTTGACGACCTGGCGCACTCGCCCTTGTGGAGGCGCCTGTTCACCCGCGTTCCCAAGCCGTCCCCGACCACCGCGGCGATGCTCGCGCTGGCGGCCCTGATCTCGGCCGCGCCCCTGCTGGCGCAGCCCCAGCCGCAGCCGGCGATGAGCTGGGAGCAGGCCATGCGCGCCGCGCGCGAGCAGGTGCTCACCGCGCCACGTGTCGGCGTCAGCCAGGCGCAGCGCGAGCTGACGCTCGCTCAGGCGCTGGAGATGGCGCTGAAGAACAACCTCGAAATTGAAATCGAGCGGACGCAACTGGACACGGCTGCCGCGCTCATCAAGAGCGCCCGCGGTGCCTTCGACCCGATTTTCCAATACAACCCCTCTTTCGACACGCGCAACACGCCCGTCGCCAACACCCTGGCCGCTCCCGGCGGCCGGCTCAGCGAACACTACCTCAACCACAACGTCTATCTGCGCAGCCGGACCCCGCTGTTTGGCCTCTCCTGGCACCTCGATTTTGAGAACCAGCGCCAGTCCACCAACAACCCGTTCACCGCGCTGACGCCCTTCCTCACCTCGCGGCTCGGCGCCGGCTTCACCCTCCCCCTGCTGCGCTTTCGCGACATCGACCCGGATCGCGCCCAGCTGCGCATCCGCCTGAAGCAGCGGGACCAGCAGCGGGCCGCCTTCGAGCTGAAAGTGATCGACGTGATCACGCGCACGCAGTCGGCCTACTGGGACCTGGCGGCGGCCATCGAGGACGCCACCGTCGCCGCCGATGGCGTCCGTCTGGCACGCGAGCAGCACGACCGCAACCTCCGCTTCATCGAGGCCGGAACGCTGGCGCCGGTGGAGAGCGCCGCTTCCGAGGCCGAGCTCCAGCGCCGCATCGATTCCTTCCAGACCGCGCTGACCGTCGTCGCCGCCGCCGAAAACCAGCTCAAAACCATCCTGACCCCGAACTCTTCTGACCCGCTCTGGAACGAACGGCTGGTCCCGGTGGACACCCGGCAGGCGCCTCCGCCAGTCCTCAGCGTGGAGGAAGCGCTTCGCACCGCAATGGATCGAAGGCTCGAACTCCGTTCCCTCGAGCTGAGCCTCGACCAGAACCGCGCCCAGATCCAACTGGCCAGCTCCGCGTTGAAGCCGCAGGTGATGCTCACGGCAAACTATTTCAACAGCGGTCTGGCCGGCGTGCTGGCTCCCAACTCGGGCGGAGGATTCGCGAACTTCTTCGCGCCGCTGTTCGAGCGCGTCAACGCGCTTTCGGCCGCCAACGGCCTGCCGCCGCTGCCGCCGGTGCAGACGGGCGGTTCGGTGCCTGCGTCGCTGGTGGGCGGCTACAGCACGACGCTGTCGAACCTCGCCACCGGCAATTTTCAGACCGTCTCGGCCGGCATCGCCTTCGAATGGAACCCCCGCAACCGCGCCGCCCGGGGCCAGCTCGAACAGGCAGTCCTGAATGAAAAGCGGCTCAAACTCACGCGGGCTCAGATCGAGCAGGGCATCGCCGCCAGTGTCCGCACCGCATTGCAGAACCTGGAAGCGGCGAGGTTGCGCATCGAAGCGGCGCAGGCCAGCGAGCGCGCCGCGCGCGAGAAGCTCGAAAGCGAAATCCGCCTCTTCCAGACCGGCGAAAGCACGAACTTTCTGGTGCTGACGCGCCAGAACGAGCTGCTCGATTCGCGCCGCCGCGTCGTGGCTGCCGGGCTGCTGCTCAACCGCGCCATCGCGCAGTTGCAGCAGGCCCTCGGCACCACGCTGGACGCACACCAGATCCGGCTGGACTAAGGCGGCCGCGCCAGCCCTGGCAAGGCGCGCCGCCGCCATCGCAATTGGCCCGTCCGCTTGCCGGTGGCGCCAGCGATGCTGCGGGAAGCCCGGTCTGCAACGCCGGACTGCATCTTCACGCGTTGGCGGCACGTCTCCATATACCCGCCCGCAAAGAAAACAGAAGCTTCCGCCCCAGCCCGGTCCCCAGCTTGCCAGGGCTTGCCGCCCGCGCTGCGTGCGCGCAGGCCCAGGGCGTCGAATCGCGCCCTTCCAGGGGGAAGACGGGGCAGGGAAGAAAGAACCGGCGCCCACCCACGGCCCGGCCGCCACGGACAGCGGCCGGGCGATTTGACACCGTGGCCCGGTTGGAGCGGTTGGACTGGGGCATAGCACGCAGATAAAATGGACTCTTCGGTCTGAAAGTCCGGAGTTTTCCGCGCTTCCTGAATGGCCGGAAAATTGCTGAACCGGACAGGAGAACCAGGCAGGAGGCCAGGCCATGTCGGCATCCACTTCCGCACCCCGGCGCGAGCACCTTCAGACGCTGCCGGGAGACGACGTCCGGCAGGTGCTGTGGCGGTTTGAAGACCGCTACGACCTGCAAATGCTCGTACAAAGCACGCGCGCGGTGGCGCGCGGCCCGGTGGCGCGCCTGGTGGCGCAAGGCGGACGGCACACTCACGACTGGACGCCCGAAAAGCACGCGCTGCTCGAGGAGTTCGACGCCGCCGGAATCACGGCCGCTTATCTAGACCCCGAGGAAGGCGGATTTCTCGAGGGTCCGAAGAATCTGGCGCTGGCGCTGATTGCCTTCGAGCTCGCCTGGGTGGATGCCGGCGCGGCCACCTGTTCGCTGGCCACGCATCTGGGCCTCGCCCCCATTCATGAGCGGGGCACGCCCGAGCAGCGCCGCCACTACATGAGTCTCGCCGCGCCCGCACCCGGCAGGCAACCCAGGCGCGCGGCCTTCGCTCTCACCGAGCCGATCCCTTATGTCGGCGTCGAAACGGGGCTGCTCGGCGGCAAGGTGCGGATCGCCGAATGGCCCGAGGGCGGCGAGCCGATTCTCGAGGTGAACAAGCGCGGCCGCTTCATCACCAACATGGCGTTTGCCAACTTTGTCACCGCGGCAGTGGATTCGGCCGACCCCCGCATCAAGGGCTCCTGCATGGTGATCCTCGAAGAGGACGACCCCGGCATCTTCGACCGCGGCACCCCCACGCGCAAGCTCGTCCACCAGCTTTCGGCGACCAACGACCCCGTCCTCCAGCTTCGCGTGCCGGCTTCGCGAATCGTTGGCGGCTATACGGTGCAGGACGGCGTGATCGTGCCCAACTACGATCACAGCGCCATCATTGAGGCGGTGTTCCGCCGCACCCGCGTCACCGTCGGGCTGATGACGTCGGCCAAGCTCCTTTCGGCGATCGAGCCGCTCATCCGCTACCATCGGGACCGCTTCCGCGGTGCCGAGGCCGTGCCGCCCGGCTCGCCGCGTTATGAGCTCGGGCTGCAACAGAAGGAGGACGTCACGCACCGGCTGGTGGACATCTGGGCGGCCGGCGAGGCCAGCGCGTCGCTCGGCTTTGCCGCGGCGCGCCTGTTTGACGAGCTTGACCCGGTGGAGCGCGAAAAGGACCGCGTGCTGGCCGAACAGGGCGTGCGCGGCGGCTTGGCCGTCCACAAGGCGATGCGCAAGCGCCAGCACGAGGCGATCGAGTTCATCGAAATGCAGGGCCACAATCAGGCGCTGCGCAACGAGGAGCGCTACCGGCAGCTCGCCTCGGATCCGGTGATCCGCTACATCGTGCTCGATGCGCAGGCCAACGTCCTGTGCCCGGCCACCAAGCTCTGGAACACCGGCCACGGCAGCGTGATGATGCGCGAGGCGGTGAGCCTGATGGGCGGTTACGGGATCACCGAAGACTGCCCCGGCTTCCTCGGCTACAAGTGGATGGATTCGCAGCTCGAGGCCACCTACGAAGGCCCGGAGGCCGTGCAGCGGCGCCAGCTTTCGGTGACGATGACCAACGAGGTGTTTCTGGCGCAGTTCCGCAACTGGATCCACGAAATGCGCCAGATCGCTTCAGTCGAGCCGGGCACCGGCGCCTGTACGCTGGCCAGCGCCATGCACCTGTGGCTGTGGACGCTCGAACATCTTCAGCACGCCCGCGACGCGCAGGGTCAGAAACTCTACCAGGCCAGCCGTCACGGCGTCACCTTCCCGATGGCCGACGCCCTGTGCTGGCTGTTGGCCTCGCGCTGCCAGATCCTCGATGTCGAACACCTCCGCCGCGAAGGACCAGGCCGCATCCAGCAGGGCTTTGAAGGGACCGTGCAGTTCCTCACCGACCTGTGCCACGTGCAGGCGGCGCGGGCGGCGGGCGAGGTGGCGCGGATCTGCTCGGAGATCGTCTACGGATATCTCCGGCACCCCTCCTGGGACGACAGCCCGCAGTGCTCCACCTGCTTTGCGGAGCTCGAGCTGCGCCAGATTGAAAGCGTCGTGCCCGGCGCGAGCGGATTCACCGGGGACATTTACCGTGAGGACGGCTCGCATGACACGAAGGCCGGCCCCTGCGTGCGTGCGCCGGGGCTGAATGATTTTGCGCGCCTCCGGGCGAAGCTCGATGGCTGCCTGGCCGGCGCGCTCCTGGCCAAGGATCGCGCTGCCGAATCCGTGCAGAAAGTCATGATTCCCGCCGCGCTCGACTATCCGCAGTGAGGCGCCCGAAGAGCGATGCAGCCTGAAAATCCGCGACCCGCACCAGCGCTGGACGCCGACATCGTATGCACGGGCTTCGGCCCGGCCGTGGCCGGTTTTCTCTGGACGTTCGTCCAGGGGCTGCAACGGCCCGAAATGGCGGGCGTCGAATCCAGGGCGATGCCGGGGCTGCCCCCGCAGGTCGTCTGTTACGAGCGGGCCGACGACATTTCCTTCGGCGTCTCCGGCGTGGTGACGCGGGCGCGGGCCATCCGCTCGTCCATCCCGGACATCGATCCGGCGCAGATCCCCCTGGCCAGCCGCGTGCGCGCGGAAAAACTCATCTACCTGCTCGACCCCTGGGCCGTGACGCGCCGCCCGGCCTGGATGCGGCTGGCCGACCAGCTCTGCCGCGCCCTCGCAGGCGTCCTCAAGCTGGAGCACGAAGGACTGGCGTTGCCCTGGGTGCCATCATTCCTGCACAAGGGGGACGGATTCATCTTCTCACTCGGTCAGTTCATGCAGTGGACAGGCCAGCAGGTGATGATGAGCGGCCTGGCGCAGATCTGGCCGGCAACGCCGGTGGCGGGGCCGCTCGTCGAGGACGGCCGCGTGGCCGGCGTGCGCCTGGCCGGCGACGGCGCCGAAGTGCGTGCCGCGCTCACCGTGGTCGGCGACGGCCCGGTGGGGCCCGTGGGGCGGCAACTGGACGAAACGCTCGGAATGCCCGACGGACACCGCCGCGACGAGTGGGCGGTGGGCATGAAGATGGTCATCGACCTGCCCGAGGATTGCTCGCTGGAAGAGGGCACGGTCTGGCACACCATCGGATTCCCGGAGCCGGAGATTTTCGGCTTCCTCTACGTGCATCCCGGCCGCATCGCCAGCGCCGGCATCTTTGTCCCCTCCTGGATGGACAGTCCGGTGCGAACCTCGTACCGATATCTGCAACACTTCGTCCAGCACCCCTACCTGTGGCGGCATCTGAAGGGCGGGCGGCTGCGCAGCTGGGGCGCGAAATCGCTGTTGGAGTCTGGCCGCCGCGGCGAGCCCTTTCTGGCTGGCGACGGATATGCGCGGATCGGCGAGGGCTCGGGCTCGACGAACGTCCTCACTGGTTCTGGCGTGGACGAGGCATGGCTCACCGGGACGCTGCTGGCCGAGGCGGCGCTCGAACTGCTGCGGAAGGGTCGGCCCTTCACCCGGGACAACCTGGAGGCGACCTATGTGGCCCGACGGCGGGCGTCGTGGCTCGAGCAGGAATTGCGCGTGGCCGAGCGCGCCCGCAACGGCTTCCAGTGGGGGCTCCTTCCCGGCTTCCTTGGCATGGCGCTTGCCGGTCTGACGGGCGGGCGGCTCGCCTGGCCGCGCCGGCGCCGGGAGCGCCAGATCAGGTCCCTGCTCGACTATTACGCCGGCCGGCTTTCCCGCTCGCAGATTGAGCGGGCTAAAGCGCAGGCCGGGGCCGAAGGCCGCCCCCTCCACGACGTGCTCATGGACCTTTGCGGTTGGCCGCCGGTGGAACATGACGGGCGGCTCCTCGTCTCCCATCAGGACGCGCTGCTCATGGGCGGCAAGGTCCAGGCCCCGGCCGATTTCCCGGACCACGTTATCTTCCGCAACCCGCACCTCTGCCGCCAGTGCGAGGCGCGGCTCTGCATCGAGATCTGCTCCGGCGAGGCGATCCACGCGGCCGCCGGCGGCGGCGTTCCCGCCTTCGACCGGGAAAAATGTGTCCATTGCGGCGCGTGCCTCTGGAACTGTCCCGCCGGAAATATTGAGTTCTGTGCCGCTCCTGGCGGCCTTCATTCTGCGGAAAATTGAGCGAAATTCCCATGAATTACCAGATCATCGTGTGCGGCGGGCTGGCGCCGGATCCGCTCCAGACGCTCGAGCCCGTCTTTGACACCGTGAACCCCTCCCTTCGCAATGAGCTGATGCTGCCGGCGGTCTTCGACCCCTGGGCGGCTCATGCCCTGTACGAGGCCGGTCACCTGGCCAGGCAGCGCCCTGGCACGCTGGTGCGTGTCGTCAGCCTCGCGCCCAGGGCCAGGCTTCAGCAGGTGATGATGACCGTGGCGCAGAAGCTTCCCTTCGAGCTGGTGGCGCTGGACGGCGGCGGAGGCGGTTTCACGGACGCGGCGTCGGTGGCGGCGGCGCTGGCAGACGCCATTGCCGCCATGCCCGACCTGGACCGATCGCGCCTCCTCCTGTTCGGCGGCTGGGAGTCCGCCACGCGCGGCGCCGGCGTGGTGATGCAGCGCGTCGCAGAACGGCTCGGCATCCGCGAGCAGTTCCTCGCCGTCGACGAGCTCTCGGTGAACGATGACGGGGCCCTGCTCATCAGGGAACGCGTCGAGGGCGGGCGCCACCAGATCTCACGCTGCGCCGGGCCCCCGGCGATGCTCGCCTGGGCCACCGGCACCCTGCCCGAGCCGCCCAACCACCCGCAGACAGGCATGACCAACATGCGCGTGATCCTGCCGGCGCTCCAGAAGGCGAGGCCGGTCCAGCTTGTGCAGACGGCCGAGTACGTTCGCGCGGCTCTGCCTGCGGCGGTGCGCCAGACTCGCCTCGTCAGGGACATGCCGGCCGCCGAAATTGCCCGGGAATTGGCGGAATGGATCCGTCAATAAGGGGGAGAAACAATGGAAAAAGTTCTCGTTCTTTTCCACACCGTGGACGGAGAATTGCCGGCGTCCGCCCTGGAAATTCTCGGGCTCGTCCGGCGGCTTGGAGCGGAGTTCGACCTGGGCGTCATTGGCGCCGGTGCCGCTGCCGCCGCACAGCGGGTGTCTGGCGGAGCAAAACGTTGCCTGGCGGTGCAGGGTGAGCCGTTTGCGGCATCGCGCTATGCCACCGACGCAGCCGCCTGCGAGGCGCTGATTCGTGCCTCTGGCGCGCCGCTGGTTCTCGCACCGGACACGTCGCGCTTTCACCGCTGCCTGCCGGGAGTGGCCGAGCGGATCGGTGCGGCAGTGGACACACACGTGGTGGGTCTCACGGCTGACGGCTCGGTGGAGCGGTGGTTTTACCGGCAGCGGATCCAGGCCGAGCTGAAACGGACCGGGCGGCCCTGGATCGTGCTGGTGGAGCCGGGCTCCCAGCCGCCAGGCGAGGCCGCGGCCGGCGCTGCGCCCGAACTGCTGGAAGTCGCCGCCGAAACACGAACCACCGTGGAAGGTTTCTCGACGCCGCTGGCCGGCGAGCAGACCATCCGCCCCGATGCGCCGTTGCTGTTCGTGGCCGGCGCGGGCTGGACCAAGAAGCAGAAGGACGGCGCCGTGCACGTGGAGGAAGCCGCGCAGCTGATCCTCGATTTCGTCCGCAGGACGCAGTGCTCGCTGGGCTCGTCGAAGTCGCTCGTGGACCTGTCGAGCGAGGGGCAGGCGGTGTTGCCCTTCCTGACGCATCTCCATCAGGTGGGGCAGACCGGTTCATCACCGCGCCATCGCAAGGGCCTCGCCACGTGCTGCCATGGCGAAGAACCGCACGTCGTGGGCTGGCGGTTCATTCAGGAGCGGCGCGCCGTAAACCTCGATCCCAACTGTGGCTGGACGCGCGGAAAGGCGGACGTCGTCTATGTCGCCGATGCCTTTGAAGTGATGCGCGAGCTGCTGAAGCTGCTCTGAACCGGCCGGGGCCGCCCGCCGGGCATCACCGGGCCTGTGATGGCTTCCCGCGCCCGCCGCATTCGTAAATCCTGTAGTGGCCGTACGACTGGATGACCGCACAGCGCCCGTGAATGGCGCGCTCCAGCGCCGGGTTGGCGCCCAGGAAGTCCGCGCCATTGCCCTCGGTAAAAACCGCGTAACGGATCCGGCCTTCGGCAAGGAGCCGGTCCGCCGCCGCCGCCCCGGGCTCGCCGCCATGGATGTAAACGTAATTCTCGAAGTAGCGGCGGCCGGTGCGGAACCCGACATCCTTCATCGAAAGGATGAATTCGTCCGGACGCGTGTGCTGCTCGATGAAGCAGACCGTCTGCTCAAAACCTTCCTGACCGTAATTGTACGTGGTGGAATAGGGAGCGCGTGCCATGGCCAGCGCCAGGCCGAGCATCGCCCCCAGCCAGGCCATGGAAGATCCGAAATACACCCACGGACCCGTGCGCCGCCGCCACAGAACCAGGCCGGCGAGCGCGCCCGCCGCGGGAATCGCCAGCAGCGCCAGATCGGCCGCCTCCGCCCGCCAGGCGAGAATCGCCCGGTCACGCAGATATCGGCCCGAGATCACGAAGCAGGCCGCCGCCACGGCGCTGGCGGCGCCTACGGCCCATCTCCTGGCGGGGTCGTTTGTCAGTCTTTCCCAGGCGAGGCTTAACCAGACGGCCACACTGACGCAGATGACGCCCCACGCGGGATAGACATATTTGAACGGCGCCTTGCCAAACGTGTACGTCAGGAAGCAATAGAAGCCCGCCACGAACAGCGCCCACGCGAGAACCAGGGCGCCGTCCCTGGCCGCGTTCCCGTTGCGCCGCCGGCCAGGCCCAATCATCCAGAACAGCGTCGCGAGGGCCACCGCCCAGGGGACCAATCCCGTCCAGAGGCCTTGCCAGAGCGCCATCTGCCGCAGCGTCTCCCAGTGGGCGGCCAGCCAGCTGATCCCGCCTGTATCACCGCTCCGCTGGCTCAGCGAGAAATGGAGAAAGTGGAACGTATATCCGATGTCCTGTCCCGTCACCCGGCCATAGAGCCCGTAGCTGACCAGAAACAGGAGGCCGCCTGCGGCCATCGCTGCGCCGCCCTGCCTCAGAGCGCGCCGCCAACCGCCGTGGCCGGCCAGCAGGAGCAGGACCACGGGGATCACTGAAAGCACCGTGGTCAGCTTGGCCCAGAAGCATAGGGCTGTCAGGAGCGCGAGCCCGGCCAGCTCCGCGCGGTGAACCGGCTGTGTGCGCTGCTCGCCGTCTGCCCATGTCAGGCGAAGGGCGGCGGCCAGAGTCGCCACCAGCAGCGGTCCGTACACCGTCGTGTCAATATCCGCCACCGCCGCGCCCTGAAGCGTGAACGGATTCAGCAGAAAGACGGCCCAGAACCAGGGGCCGGCGCGCGCCGCCAGCCGCGGGCCGAGAAGAATCCTGGCCGCGGCAAGCACCAGGCTGCCATGCAGCAGCGCGCAGAAAAAACCAGACAGCCGCGCCTGCGCCTCGCCAAAACCCCACAGGCGAAACCACGCCGCCAGCAGATAAATGTACAGGGGCGGATGATACAGACCCGAGTGCCGGGGACTTTCCTCCCCGCGATAGTAAATCGGCAGGCCGGTTTCGGCCGTCGCCCGGGCGACGGCCGGGAAATCCACGTTGTCCAGAAGAAGCGGTTTGCCTGCCGATATGGCAAACAGGATGGCAGCCACGGCCAGCGCGGCTGCGGCAAGCCGGCCGGCTCCTCTCACGGTTAGTGCCTCTCCACCGCCGCCCGCACCAGCATCTGTTTGGCGAATGGTTTCCATGGCGACAGAAGATAGAGCCGGATCAGCAGCCGGTTCACCGGCAGGCGGGAAACGGCCGAAAACGGAAGAAATCCTGGCCGGCACTCCAGAATTCTGAATCCATTTGCGCAAAGAAAATCGCAGAGACTTACATCGGAATAAACGGTAATATGGGTATAATCGTCGAAATATTCCCGATAGGCCCGGCGATAATTCGGCTGAAGAATCACAAGCTGCCCGTCAGGCCGGAGTTTCTTTTTCAGTTGATCCAGGCAAAGCGCGAAATCGGCCTGAGTCAGATGCTCGAAAAGATTGCTGGCAAAGGCAAGATCCACGGAATGGTCTTCAAGGAATTCCAGGTCCGTGACGCTTCCCTGATGGAAGCGCACCTCCGGCGCGGCGTATTGTGCCCCTGCTGCCCAGACGTCCACCGCCGTCTTTCGCGCCGCCCGGATGTGATTGATGAAGTGGCAGTAGCCCGCCCCGAGCTCCAGCACATGGCCCTGCGGCGGCGCCAGCCGCGAGAAATAAAAATCGCAGAGCGCCCTCCACAGCACCTCCCGCCGCGGATCGTAGCGGAAGCGCGTGGCGAAATAATTCATTGGCCCGCCCCCCTCCAGCCGAAAAGCAGACCGCGGATCATGCGCAGGCCGACGGCCAGTGCGGTCCAGTTGCTGCGGTTGCCGCCCTTGCTCGCGCCAACGCGCCCGTGAAACGTCACCGGGCACTCGACGATGTGAAAGCCGTGTGTCAGTGCGGCGTCCAGAAAATGGGCGTTGAATTCGAGGTTGATGGAGGGGTTCAGCCTCGGCAGCAGCCGCCGCAGCGCATCATTGCGGCAGAGCTTGTAGGTGGTGCCGACATCGGTAAAAGTTCCCTTGCCGATATGCTTTGCCTCAAGAAGCTTGCCGACGAAAAAATTGCCGTAATACATGAATGTCGTCAGTTGCGTCCTCCGCTCGCGGAGCTGCTCCACGATCCTCGTACCGTTGACGATTTCGGCGTGCGGAATGTAGGCGAGAAACTTGTCGATGTCATAGGCCCGGAACGTGCGGTCGCCCTCACAGAGCAGCGTCAGTTCCGTATCCGCCTGGGCGACGCCCTCGCTCAGGCATCGGTACACACAACGCCCATATCCGGGCTGCTTTTCGACCACGACTTCGGCGCCGGCAGCCCTGGCCGCTTCCGCCGTGCCGTCGCGGCTGTTGTTGTCCACCACGATGACCCGCCGCACCGCAGGATGGGAGGCAAAATCACGGACAGCTTCAGCGATGCTGGCTTCATCGTTATAGGCGGTGAGGACCACCGTGAGGCTCGGGTTCGCAGGCGGGTCCCAGACGACCGCGCGCTCGCGGCGCTTCACCGGCAGAAGCACAAAGAGGTCAATGGCAGACAGGACCGCTCCTAACCAGACGAACAGCGCGGCGGCCAGATAAAAGGGTTCCGGCCAGTCGCTGCCGGAAGCACGCCCGGCCAGACGGAGTCCGAGATCCAGGGCCGAGGCGGCCGCGAAGAGCAGCAGGCCGCTCAGCCCGCAGAGCACCCCATAGAGCAGGAGCGGCAGCCCGCCCCGGGGGGGCGCCGTTCGGTTCTCCCCACGGGACAGCATCACGAGTCTCCAGGCATCAACCCGGTGGGTGTCACACGGCCGCGACAGGCATTCATTGCGCGCATGGGTGGTCGGCGAGCCTGTTGCGGTCGGCAGATCCCGCGCACTGCTCGCGTGAACAGTCAAGTGTAACACTCTTACGGCGGGCGGCTGGCCGTCCGCCACCTCCAACTCGCCACGCACCAGACGTCTTCGCCAACGCGGTGTGTCTCTCCGGGCGCCGCAAGCTCCGGTGAGAGGCGGGCGCTTCTGCCCTCAATCCCGGCCACGGAGCCGCTGCACCGCAGGCAGGCCTCCGCCACCCGGCCTGAACAGCCTGTTGTCAAAGCGTCGTAATCTGGAAATCAGAAGGATGCCCAGGCCGGTGGCACGATTCGTGGGACTCGTGGCGGGCGGGTTGCTGGCCGCGCTTGCCCCTGGCAGCGCCAGCGGGCCGGGCACTGCAGCGGCGCAGTCCGCGCCCCGCGTGATCGTGCATTATCCCGAAGACGGGACGGTGTTTCCGCCTGACTTTTCGCCCCCTACCTGGATCTGGCAGGAAATTCCGGAAATTTCGGATTCCTGGGAAATTCGCGTCGATTTCTCCAGCGGTGCGCCGCCATTGCGCCTGCGGATTTCGCCGCCTCGGCCGGAAATCGGCCCCATCGATCCCGCCGCAGCCGGCCCGACCAACCGGCCTCCCGAGCTTTCGGCCGCAGAACGAGTCTCCCGCGCATGGCGTCCCGGCCCGCAGGAATGGGCGCAGATCCGTCACGGCTCCCTGGAAAGCTTTGCCACGGTTGCCTTCGTCGGACTGAAAGACGGCCGGCCCGTGAGCCGTGGCGAGGTCCGGATCAGGACATCCAGGGATCCGGTCGGCGCGCCCATTTTCTATCGCGACGTCCCGCTGATGCCGTCGGAAACCGAGAAAGGAGTCATCAAGCCGCTGGCGCCGCGGCTGCTGCCGCTGGTCAAATGGCGGCTGCGCTACGTGGACGAGCCCGAAAGCCGCGTGGTGCTCGAAAACCTCCACACCTGCGCCAACTGCCATTCGTTTTCCTCGGACGGACGCACGCTTGGCATGGATCTGGACGGGCCCCATAACGACAAGGGCCTGTATGCGCTGGCGCGCATCGAGCCCCGCACCATTATCCGCAATGAGCAGGTGATCTCGTGGAAGCGATTCCGGAACCAGATGGAGACGGACAAACGGATCGGGTTCATGAGCCAGGTTTCCCCCGATGGCCGTTTTGTGATTACCACGACACAGGTGCAATATTACGTCGCAAATTTCCGCGACTACCGCTTCCTTCAGGTGTTTTATCCGACGCGCGGAATTCTCGCCTGGTACGACCGCGCCGAAGGCCTCATCCGTCCTCTCCCGGGTGCTGATGATCCGCGCTTCGTCCAGTCCAACGCTGTCTGGAGCCCGGATGGGAGCTATCTGGTCTTTTCCCGTGCTCCCGCCGTCGAGGCCTATCCGCCTGGGAAAAAGCTGGCGGAATTTCCGAACGATCCCAACGAAGTGCAGATCCGGTATGACCTCTACCGGATTCCTTTCCGCGGCGGCGCCGGTGGACGCCCCGAGCCGATCCCCGGGGCCTCTGCCAATGGCATGAGCAACACGTTCCCGAAGATCTCGCCTGATGGCCGGTGGATCGTCTTCGTGAAATGCCGCAACGGCCAGTTGATGCGTCCGGACGGAGAGCTGTGGATCGTGCCCGCCGCCGGTGGCAGGGCCCGGCGCATGCGATGCAACACAAGGCTGATGAACTCCTGGCACAGCTTCTCTCCGAACGGGCGCTGGCTCGTGTTTTCGTCGAAAAGCAGATCCCCTTTCACGCAGTTATTCCTCACTCACATCGACGAAAATGGCATGGACAGTCCGCCAGTGCTGATCGAAAATACGACGGCTGCTAATCGCGCAGCCAATATCCCGGAGTTCGTCAACATCCGGAAAGGCGGGCTGGAGACGATCGACGTTCCTGCCGCCGAATTTTACCGGCTGTACGACGCCGCTTACCAGCTGAGCGAGGCGGGGCGCATCAGCGAGGCCATACTGGCATGGCGCGAAGCCCTACGGCTCGATCCCGATGACGCAAAAGCCAACAACAATCTCGGCGGGCTGCTGATTCGACTGGGCCGGCTGGAAGAAGCGGAAACTTGCCTCCGCAAGGCCCTTGCCGCGGATCCTTCCCTGGTCGGGGCACGCAACAATCTGGGTCTGCTGCTGATGCAACGAAAACAATGGGAAGAGGCGCGGGCGGAATTTGAGCAGGCCATCCGGCTGGCGCCTGCCGCGGCGGAAGCTCGCGTCAATCTAGGGGCCGTGTGCCTGGTGCAGGGCCGTCACCGGGACGCAGTGCGGCTGCTGCGGGAAGCGCTCGCGGTCGAACCCTGGCGGGCGGAGATCCGCACCAACCTCGCCTGGCTCCTGGCCACGTCGCCCGATGCCGCCGTGCGCAACGGGAAAGAGGCGGTCCGCCTGGCCGAAGAGGCCCTCGCCGCAGGAAAGCGGCCGGATGCGGCCGCACTCGACGTCCTCGCCGCCGCCTACGCCGAGGCCCGCCGGTTTGATGAGGCCGTACGCACGGCGGAAGAGGCGTTGCGCCTGGCCGCGCCGGAAAGCGCTTTGGCCGGCGAAATCTCGCAGAGGCTGGCGTTGTACCGGCGCGGCCAGCCCTGGCGCGAGCCCCGTTGAGAACCGGCCGTCAGCCGGCCAGCGCCCGGTCGATCCGCTTCACCGTGTCGTCCACCTCCGTCTCGCTCAGCATGCCAATGGTGACCGCGTCCACCAGGCCGTTGCCGAAAACGAACCGCAGGCTGGCGTCCCGCTCTTCCGGCTTCGTGATCCGGCCTGCCCCGAAGATCTTCATCCCGATGATCCCTTTCCCCGCCGCCCTCGCCTGTTTGAGCAACGGGACGACTTCGCTGACATCGGCGTCCATGTATGCGGCCTTCCCCACATGGTTGATTCGCGCCAGAATGACGTCCGTCCACGGCGACGCGCATGCCACCTTGAGCGCGCCAAAATCGTGGCACGAAACCCCCACGGCCTTGACGATCCCCTTCTGCTTGAGCTCGTTCAGTTCGTCCATCGCACGGGCGCATTCCTGCGTCCAGCGGTCGTTCAGCATGCAGTGCAGCAGAACAATTTCGAGATAATCCGTGTTCAATTCCTTCCGGAACCGGTCGACTTCCGCCTTCGCTCCGCCCGACCAGGCGTTCCAGTATTCCGTCCTCGGCCAGAGTTTTGTCAGAATCGCGTATTTTTCTCTGGGCACGCCTTCCAGCGCGCGCCGCAGGTATTGGTGCGACCCGTAAAGGTCCGCCGTGTCCATGAATGTCACGCCAACTTCCAGGTCGTGCCGTACCAGCGACGTGAACGCCTTCATGCCGATGCGCGTGTGTTCGCTCGACCGCGCGCTGCCATTGAAGCCCGTGCCCTGGGCCAGGCGCGTCACGCGGACGCCCGTCCGGCCCAGCGCCACCCATTCCGCTGCCTTCGACGGTGCGGTCCCTTTGGCGGCCGAACCTGCGGCGGCCGCCATCGCCGCGCTGCCCAGCGCCGCGGCGAAGTCGCGGCGGCTGACTGCCTGTGAAGAAACTTTCTGCCCTCGGTTCTCTCTTTCGCTCATCACGGAGGTCCTTCCCAGTGAATTTGTGCGGCGCCAGCGCACGCCGCTGCGCCTATCTTATCAGCACCCGGAGCCGTGCTCAGCGTGGCCCCGCTTCGTGCCCGTCGGCAAAGAACAGGTCGTCCTCGGCGATGTCCGGAATGCCAATCACGAGCACGCGCATCCTGCCTTTGGCGCCGTGCACCACCCCCGGTGGAATGCGGACAGGCGTCCCCGGCCGCACCGCGTGTTCCACTCCGTCGAGCACCACGCTCCCTTCGCCGCTGAGCACGGAATACAACTCGGCGCAGCGCCTGTGATAATGCGGCCTCGCGCCGTCGATGTCCACCGCGTGCGCCCACGCTACGCCCGTGTCCGCGTCTTCGCGGCTGATCAGACGGTGCCGCCAGCCACAGGCGCTGCGCTCGCGCGGCGCATCCTCCTCATGCCGCACCAGCACTGGCACAGCGTGTTTTTCCTTCCGTGCCATCGAAACCTGCCCGGTGATTTTCTCCCGCCTTTCGGCGCTCTATTCGGGATCTTCCGGCGCCTGCTGTTCGGCGTCCGGCTCGGCGTTGATGTAAAATTCATACCACACCGTGGCGCCGGATTCGCCAATCCGCAGACGCGCCCTGCCATCGGCGTCCTCGACCGGGATTTCCGCCATCCGGTTGCCCGTTGCGTCCAGCGCCCAGGCGACCACCCGCCAGGGGGCCACCGGAAGCGTGATCGTGGCGCGAATCACTTCGACGAGCGCCGGCGCGCTGCCCCAGTTCCGTCCCACGGAACTCCGTTTTTGATCCTTCCACACCTGGCCCGTATTTTCGTGGTCTCCGGTGGCGACGATCACGCCCCAGGCGCTGCCCTTTCCGGTGAGAGAGTCGCCCTCGCGTGCCGTAATCGCGATGGTGGACCAGCCCTGACGCGTCGGAGCGGCCTCGATGACCACGCCGCCAAGGTCGATCACCTGGTTGTCGGTGAAGCCAGCCACCGCCCTGGTGCGCGGCGTGTTGATGGTCAGCACGCCCCGGCCGGCCCGCTCCACGCTCCAGGCAACTTCCCCGGTGTCGGACGCATACACCGGACCGCGGGGCGCCTCGGGCATCTCTTCAAGCCCCTCCGCCTCCTCGCCAATCGCCAGCGCCACGCGCGAGCACAGCCCCAGCGTGGCGGGCGCCCCCAGCCGGTTCCCGTCGGCGATGCTCCACGCGCCTCCCCGCGTCGCCGCCGTGCGCACCTCGCGCTCCGGATCAAAACGGAACACGAATTCCTCCCTCGCCGGGGAAACATCGCCGCGGCGGAAAAGCGACGCCGCAATCAGCGAGTTGGCCAGCTTGCCGGGGTTGCCGGACGTGTCGAAAAATCCGGTTACATATTCGTCCGTTCCCGTCGGATATTCGAAAAACCAGATCCCGTCCCAGTCCTGCAAGGCTCCATAGGCCGCTACAAAAAGCGGCATTTCCGTCGAATATGTGTTTGGCGATGCGTGCTGATACTCGGTGACGTTGTGTGGTTTTCCCTTCACGCGCTGCCGCGCGATGCCCGCGATCGTCGAGCTGGCTGGACTGTTGACCATCGAGATGTTCTCAACCGTCCAGTTGTCCGGATTCCAGTCCTGCCCCGCCGGAAATTGCGGATGCTGCCAGTAGGCATGGGAATCCGTCGCGTCCATGCCGCGCTGCGCATTCGGCGGGCTGTTGGAAATGATTGTTCCCCAGACGATCCCCCGGTAGCCGAGGTCCTCTTTCAGGAACCGGCGCATTTCGTCCCAGTATCTCCGTTCGAGTTCCAGCGCGAAACGCACCCAGTCCTCTTTCTGCCCGGAGGTGGCTCCCGCACCGCCGCCGGCCACCAGCGGAATGTTCCCGTTTTCGAGGCTTACTCCCTCAGGAAGCGCGCCGATCTGGCCGCCCGTACGGAACTCCACCTGCGCGATCCACACGCGCGCCGTCCGGTCCCCAAATCCGTTGAAGTTGATCCGCGCGTTCGCCTCGCTCACCGTGTTCTGGAACGTGATCGAATACCTGCGCCAGCTCGTCCCGAGCGTCGCCGAAATCGCCGGCGCCAGTCCCGCCCAGTCCGTGTGAGCGCGCGTGAGCGCCGCCTGGAGCGGCACGGCGCCATCGGCCTTGGCCCAGAACGAGAGCGTGTAGACACGGCCGGACTCGACTGCGAGGCCTGGCTGGTTCAGTTGCACATGCCAGCTCGCCGTGCCGGGCGTGGTTACCTGGATCAGGATGGAAGGCTGGCCGTTGAAGTCCGGCGGGAACGACACCGTGGCCCGCGCCGACTGATGGCATTCCAGGTTCCAGCGGAAAATCCCGGTCACCACCTGCGTGCAGGAAGTGCTCCAGCCCGCGGGTGCGGCGGAAAAATCGCCATTGGCGAGCAGATTGGGGCCGGCCGGCTCATCCACGGCGCCCCACCCCGAAAGCAGCTCGGCCGTGTTCGCGTAGCGGCCTCGCAGCCACTCGTTCCACTTTCCCTGAAGGTCCCGCCGGTACCGCTCGGGCATCCTGTCGATCACGCCCTCAAACCATTTCTGGAGCAGACCGTTTTCGTTCATGATCTCGATGAAGGCGACCGCAGGATCCTGAACAAGCGGCGTGTCCCCACGATACGGATTCGGCGCGGTGAGCAGCTTTCGCGCATATTCCTTGTGCAATTCGAGCGCCGTGTCATTGAAAAAGCCGAGAATGTGCTGGTCTTTCCACCCCATCTGGGCGATTTCTTCGCCCAGTCCGTCCGCAGGCTGAAATTCCCGGCTCACTAACAGGTTCATGTTCGTGTAAATTCCCTGATCAGCGAGCCGGGCGATGAAGTAATGCAGGCGGGCCAGCCTTTCGGCCGACAATTCGCGGGACGTCCCCTTCGAATAATCAATCAACACGCGGTCTTTCAGCCACGGTGCCTCCAGGTGGTGAAACCTGACGCTGTTAAAACCGAAGCGGGCCAGCCGCGCCGCGTGCGCTTCCGCCCGCACCTCGTCCGGAAAGGCCCCGGCGCCGGTCACGTTGACGCCCAGAAAACGGATGCGCTTGCCCTCGAGCACATAATGGCCGTCCTCGGTCACCTCCACCCACGGCGCGTCCGTGGGAATCGGCTGGTTCCAGCCCGCGAAGCTTGTGATGTTGGGGTCCGCGCCGAACCAGGAAAGGCGGAAGGGCTCGAGCGCCGGCGCCTGAGCCGCGGCGAAGGGCGCCACGCCCGCGCAGAGCAGTGCAACGCAGAGACCTCGGACCATGACGTCCATAATTGTAAGGCGCCGATTGCCCGGTGCCAAGCCCGCGAAACACCTGAAACGGCGTCGGACTAAGGGGCGGTTGCCAGCACGGGCGCAGCCATCAGCCCATAGTCGAGCAGGTCGTAGTCCTTGCCCGCGGGCTGGTGCTCGGGAAATTCCGCCCACGCATTCGGCCACGCCCGGAAACGGATCTTCTGCGGATGATGGAATGGCCCGAACAGGTTTCGCGGCGTGCCGTGGACCCGCACTTCCACGGTCGTGGCCCCGGGCTTCACTGGAACGTCCGTCTCATACGGCGGCCAGCCGATCCATCCGGGCGCCTGCCCGTTCACCAGGATTTCCGCCGCCGCGCCGCTCCATTCCCTCAACGACACCCGCAGGCGGCTGTGCCCCGCAGGAACGCGTATTTTGGCCGAATAGGTCACTGACCATGAGTAGAACGGCCGCCCCTGTTGTCTCCAGGAGCCGAATGTCAGCGCCTTGGCGGGTCCGATCTGGAAGCCTTTTTCCGCGCTGGTCAGAGCAAAAGACCCAAGAATATAGATGTTTTCCAGCTCCATTCTCGGATCAAAAGGCGCACCCGCAATCACCACTTCATTTGTGCCTGACTTTACAAATGTATCGATTGGAGCTGCCTGAATATGAGGATCCATCCAGCGCTCCGCGGCGGAAAAATCCACCCGGTTTCCATTCACTGTCACCTGATAAAGCTCCGGCGATTCCACCGCCAGCCGCATTCCTTTCGGAGGCGCCCCCTGGACGTCAAAGCGGAACGTGGCGCGAAAGCCGCTCCCCTCGCCGAACTTGCGGTCAAGCACATTCCGGCGGAACTGCACCGCGTTGTCCCACGCCGGGCGCTCGAAACCGTGCCACTGCCACACTCGCCAGTTGGCCATCCAGGTGTTGACGTCGGTGAGCTTCTGTCCTGAAGACTCGAGGTCGCAGTAATCCAGCACCAGGACGTTCGGCCCGTCCAGAGTCGCACTCCACGAAGGAGCCGCCAGCGTCCGCCACCCGAAAGTTCGGGCGGCAGCCGCCGGGCCCGGCTGGGTGCGCGCCACGGCAAGCAGGGAGCCGGCCGGCGCAAGATTCAGCATGAATTCCAGCCCCGTCTGATTCTTTGAAGCGGGCATCGCATGAATGCGCCCGGTGAGCGTGTCCCATTCCTCCAGCGCGGCGGCTCCCCGGACGCGCACTTTCGCTGATACGGGCGCCGTGCCGTGGTTGGCAAAAAATAGCACCCGGTCACCCGACGCAAAGAATCGTTCCAGCACGCTCACGGGTGCTTCCGTCTCCACCCGCGGCGGCACGCGCTCGCGCAAAACCGTCAGCAGCGAGTCCTCATCGAACACGCGCGTCCATTGCTTGCCTGCCTTTTCGCGGAGCCGCTTCAGCGCCTCGCTGGAGCGGCCGTCCACAAACTCCGGCGGATCCGCCAGCGACACCACCGCGCCCCCTCCGCCCAGCCACGCCTCCAGCAGGGACACCGTCTGATGACGCAGATTCACCACATCGTGGGAAAGCACCACCACGTCATAGGTGGCCCTGCCGACCCGCAGTTTGCCCCCCTCCACACGGCCGAACCATTCAAGCACATACTCATCGCCGTAGTCGAAATCGACATGGCGTTCCACCAGAAATTGCGCCAGTCGCGCATTGTTTTCCCGCATTTTTTCTAGTTCTGGCGTTTGCCCCGCACGCCGCGCGAACAGGAATCCGCTGGTGGTCGGATGGATCACCAGCACGCGGTTGCGCGCTTCGGACACCGAGGACAGCAGCGACACACGGGCCAGATGATCCGCGTGTGGACGGTAAGCGCGCCACCAGCTCGCCACATCGGAAAAGCTCTGCGGATGGTCCCGCTTGCGCGCGCCGCGAATCGTGGCAAAGGAAAGATGCTGATCGACGAAATTCACGCCGTTGGCCAGCAGCCAGTCGCCGAAGCGCTTCAGGTGCTCGAGCGTCGCGTCCCATCCGGAAACGCCGTAGGCCTCGCAGAACAGCCGCCGCCCGAGCTGATGACTGACGCTGGCCGACTGCCGGATCGTGAACAGATAGTGCGGCCGCAGCTCCTGCCCTCCCAGCATGTCGATTCCCGGAACATGCTGAAACGCGTGCAGAGAAGCGTCCGCCGGAGAACGCCACGGATACGGCCAGTCCTGCTCCATGAAGTGTCCGGTGAACTGGATGCCGTGCCGGTCGCACCATTCGAACATCGGCCGCATGAAGCGCTCGATCCAGACATCGTGCAGCGTCTGCCAGTAGTCGAATCGCACTCGCCTCCAGTCGCCTGTGTCCCAGAACAACGAGGGCAGGTGATCCGTCAGATCGTAACCGTTGCGCTGCCGGAACGCCGCCAGCGTATCGTGCGAAAGCGGCAGTGCCGGCAGCGACACGTCGTAAGCGCCGCCCGTGGCGATCAGTGGTTCGTCAGTGAATGCCCAGCGGATCACCCGGCCAAATTCGGCCCCGAATTCCCTCCGGTATGCCTCATATGTCGTTTCCAGAAAAACTTCCGCGGTGCGCGGATGTGTAAGGTCGACGTACGGAAAGTTCGCCGTCCACGCATTGCCCGAAGCGCGGCGCAGACGGAACGCCACCACCTCCTCGCCCTCTTTCACCTCTTTCGGCGTGCGGACACGCCGCAATTTTCCAGAGTCTCCGCGCGGGCCGGCGAAAAACGCCAGATGCTGCGGATGCGCTGAAACCGCCGCAGCGGCCAGGCCGGTCTCCACCGTCACAAACTGGCTCGCTGTCTCCGGTGCGCGCGCCGGCACATGGCCGCCGGCGAAGCCGGACGGATAGGAATTTTCGTCATAAATGTTGATGAAAAGCCCCAGCCGCTTGCCCTCCTCCAGGGCTTCGCGCCACAGGCGGAACCACTCCGGGCTCAGATACTCCGTCATCAGCCCCGGCCGCGGATGCACGAACGCCCCGCCCAGGCCCTGCTGGCGGTACTGCACGAGCATCTCCCGGATGCGCGCCGCCTCCATTTCGTCGTTCCACACCCACAGCGGCATCGGACGGTATTCGGCAGGCGGATCGGCAAACAGTTTCCTTGCCTGTTCCAGAGGCACGGGCGCCGTCGCCGCAGGCGCCTTCGGCTCCAGCGGCGGCTGCGCCGCCAGCAGGAACGGGACAGCGAGGAGTAATGGCAGTCGGCGGAATGAGACCATCGTTTCCTCCATCCGGCACTGATCCTATCAAAGCGTTGCTGCTGCGGCCGCCCTTGACTGGCAACCTGCGCGGGAATAGAGTGACACAGGCAATTCCGCCCAGGGAGTATCTGCATGAAAACAGACCGGCGCAGATTTGTTCAATCGGCTTCGGCCATTCCGTTGCTGCCGCGGCACGTGCTCGGCGGCCAGACGCAGCAGCCGGCGCCTGGCGATAAGATCCATGTCGCTCTCATCGGCTGCGGCACAGAGGCCATTCGCGAACTGCCGCAATTCATCCAGCACCCGATGCTGCGTTTTACCGCCGTCTGCGATCCCTGCCGCGCTGCCATCGGCTACCGTGACTGGTCGCCCACCGGACTGCTTCAGGGCATCCGCAAGCTGCTCGGTCAGCCGCAATGGGGCGCCGGCTTTGAGTCGGTGATCCCTGCCGGACTGGAAGTGGCGCGTGGTGTCATCGAGGCCTTCTACGGCCAGCCGGGCTCCGTCCGCGCCTACACCGACTACCGCGAGCTCCTCGCCAAAGAGACCGATTTGCAGGCCGTCTGGATCATGACGCCGGACCATCACCACGGGCTCGCCGCGCTGCACGCCATGGCACGCCGGCTCCATGTCATGATGCACAAGCCCATCTCGAACCGGCTGCTCGAGGCCAGGGCGGTCATCGAGGCCGCGCGCCGCACGGGCGTCGCCACGCATTTCCTCGCCTGGAACACCGGCAATGGCATCGGCGCCGTGAAGCAGTGGATCGACTCCGGCGCCATCGGTACGCTCCGCGAGATCCACAACTGGACAAACCGCCCGGTCTGGCCCCAGTACGTGGACCTTCCGCAGGACGAACCGCCCGTGCCGCGCGGGTTCGACTGGGACCTCTGGCTTGGCCCCGAAAAGGAGCGCCCCTACCACCCCTGCTACACGCACATGGTCTTTCGCGGCTGGTATGACTTCGGTGGTGGCACGCTGGCCGACATGGGCATTTACTCCTTGTGGAGCGTGTTCCGCGCCCTGAAACTCGGCGCGCCGGATCTCCTCGAGCCGCTGCGCTCGCACCACTGCCGCTTCGACGGCACGGCCGCCGCGCGCATCGCCAACGACTTCTCCTTCCCCTCCGCTTCCATCACCCGCATCCGCTTTCCGAAGACCCCTGACCGCGGCGCCGTGGACCTGTTCTGGTATGACGGCGGCATGAAACCGTTCCCGCCCGAAGAGACCGGCCTGGAAGAGATGCCCGCCGAAGGCATGATGTTCCGCGGCGACCGCGGCGTCATCCTCAGCGGCTTCCGCGTGGAAAAACCGGTCCTCTACGCGGCCGGCAGGAAGCCCGACCAGGCGCCGCAGCCGCAGCAGCGGCCGAACGTGGCGGATCTGTTCGTCACTGCCTGCCGCGGCGGCGAACCCTCGCCGGGCTCATTTACCCATGCATGGGAAATCTCGGAAACCGTCTGCCTTTGGGGTGCAGCGCTGCGGGCCGGTCGACGCCTGAAATACGACGCCGCCGCGGGCCGCTTTCTCAATGACGAAAAGGCCAACGAATACCTCGCGCGCACGTATCGCAAAGGCTGGGAGCCGCCGCAGTCGTGAGCCGCGTCTCTTGCTGTTGATAGCCTGAGGGACATGGTCTGGCTCTGCGCGTTGCTCCTTCAGACTGCTTCTCTGGCGCCCATGCCGCCGGCCTCGCTGGCCGAAACCCCGGCGATGCGCGAGGCCCGCTCTCTCACCGAAAGCACCGCCGCGGCGCCGCCTGCCTGGCGCACGCACGCCGAAAAGACGGGCTTCCGCGAGACCGGCACGTATCAGGAAGCGGTGGAATTCTACACGCGCCTGGCGGCCGCGTCCCGCTTCGCTCGGCTCGACGAGATGGGCCGCACCAGCGAAGGACGGCCGCTCTACCTTTTCATCGCAAGCCGCGAGCGCGCCTTCACGCCCGCGGCGGCGCAGCGCACCGGCAGGCCCGTCGTCCTGCTTCAGAACGGCATCCACCCGGGCGAGAACGGCGGCAAGGACGCCGCCATGATGCTCCTGCGCGACGTGCTCGTGACCCGGCGGCTCGAGCGGTGGCTGGATTCCGTCATCATTCTCTCGATCCCCGTTTTCAACCCCGACGGACACGAGCGCGTCTCGCCCTGGAACCGCATCAACGAAAACGGCCCGGCGCAGATGGGATTTCGCGTCACCGCGCGCCGCCTCAACCTGAACCGGGACTACCTGAAGGCGGACACGCCCGAGATGCGCGCCTGGCTGCGAATGTACAACGCCTGGCTGCCCGACCTGCTCATCGACAACCACGTCACCGATGGCGGCGACGCGCAATACGATGTCACCTTCGCCACGCACACGGAACTGGACATCGCGCCGCCGGCTGGTGCGTGGGTAAAAAACCGGTTTCTGCCGGAATTGTTCCGGCGGCTCGAATCGCTCGGCCATGTCCCCGGCTTCTACATCGAAGGCCGCGCCGCCGGAGGAAAGGCGCTGGCGGTGATGACCGCCTCGCCCCGCTACTCCACCGGATACGCGGCGGCTCAGAACCGCGCTGCGCTGCTTGTGGAAACGCACAGCCTCAAAAGCTTCCGCACGCGCACCTGGGCGCACTATGACGTGATGCGGACGGCGCTGGAACTGGCCGCGGCGCAGCCCGCCGCGCTGCGCCGCGCCTCGCTCGACTCGGACCGCTTCCAGGAATCGCTTGTCCCGGGCTCGCCCGTGCTGCTCGAAGGCGCTCCTGCCGGCGATGGCGAACCCTACACGCTGCGCGGGCTTCGCACGGAACAGGTTCCGAGCCCGGTGAGCGGCGCCACCGTCGTGCGCTATACGCCCGAAAAACTGGACTCGGAAACCAGGCTTGTGCGGACGCTCGAGCCGCGCTTCGCGCCTCCGGCGCCCCACGGCTACCTGGTCCCGCGCGAATGGAATGAAGTAATCGAACTGCTCAGGCTGCACGGGGTGCGGATGATTTTGCTCGAAAAACCGGTGGAAGGGGAATTTGACTCCGCGCGCTTTTCCGGGGTGAAATTCGCCGCCGCGCCGTTCGAGGGCCGCTTCCGCGTCCTCTCGTTCGAGGTGCGTCCGGCGCGGGTGCGCCGCACCGTTCCCGCCGGCAGCGTCTACGTCCCCGTGGCCCAGCGCGCCGGCAGGGTGGCGATGCACCTGCTCGAGCCCGAGGCGCCGGATTCCGCCCTCCGTTGGGGATTTTTCTTGCCGATTTTCGAGCAGAAAGAGTATTTTAGTGAATTTGTTTTCGAGCCTTTTGCCAGAAAAATGCTGGAAATAAATCCAGAATTGCGCCGTGAATTTGAGGAAAAACTGGCCCGCGACGCCTCTTTCGCTTCCAGCCCGCGCGCACGGCTCTTCTGGCTCTACGAGCGCTCCCCCTACTTCGAGCCGGACAGGGACCTCTATCCCGTCTTCCGTTTCACCACCGCGCCCGCCTGGCTTCCGGCGCGGCAATGAACGGCCTCCGGCACGGCAGGGAACCGGCGCTCAGCGCCTGCCCAGTTCCTCCTTGAGCTCGGCCAGCAGTTGCAGCGCCTCCACCGGGCGCAGATTGTCGATGTCGAGCTGCCGGATTCTCTCCGCAATCTGCCAGCCAACCGGCTCGAACAGACGGATCTGAAGCTCCGCACCGGCAGGCCTGCGGCGTTTCGGCGCCTCCAGCTCCTCGCTCACCGTCTCCTCTTTCTTTTCGTGCAGGGCGAGAATCTCCCGGGCGCGTTCGATCACCTCTGCCGGCAGCGCCGCCAGCCGCGCCACCTCGATTCCATAACTGCGGTCGGCGCTGCCTGGCTCCACCCGCCTCAGGAAGATGAGCTGGTCGCCGGATTCTTTCACTGATACGTGCAGGTTCACCACACCGTCCAGCCGGCCGGCCAGCTCGGTCAGCTCATGGTAGTGCGTGGCGAACAGCGTGTAGGCGCCAATGCGGTCGTGGATGTATTCAAGCACGGCCCAGGCCAGCGCCAGCCCGTCATAGGTGGCCGTGCCGCGGCCGATTTCATCCAGCACGATCAGGCTCCGCTCCGTGGCCGAGTTCAGGATCACCGCCGTCTCGGTCATCTCCACCATGAACGTCGAGCGGCCGCGGGCCAGATTGTCGCTCGCCCCGATGCGCGTGAAGACGCGGTCGATCACCGGCAGCGCCGCCTCGGTGGCGGGAACGAACGAACCCATCTGCGCCATCACCGCGATCAGGGCGGCTTGCCGTAGGTAGGTGGACTTGCCGCCCATGTTCGGCCCCGTGATCAGCGCCAGGCGGTGCGAGCCGCGGTCGAGATAGAGGTCGTTGGGAATGAAATGGCCCGCCTCGGCTTCAGCCAGCTTCTCGATCACCGGATGGCGGCCCGCAACAATTTTCATCTCTCCTGTTTCGGAGAACCGGGGCCGCACATAGCGCCGCGCCACCGCCGTCTCCGCCAGCGCGCAGTAGAAGTCGATCTCGGCCACGGCCGCGGCCGTGGCCCGCACGCGCGCCGCCGCCGCAGCAGCCTCCGCCCGAAGCGTCGCCAGAATCGTGCGCTCCAGATCCAGCGCCCGCTCCTCGGCGTCGAGAACCTTTGCTTCCAGCTCCTTCAGCTCCGGCGTTGTGAACCGCTCGGCGTTCACCAGCGTCTGCTTCCGCTCGTAGTCGGGCGGCGCCAGGTGCAGGTTCGCCTTCGAAATCTCGATGTAAAAGCCGAAGACGTTGTTGAAACGGACCTTCAGCGAAGCGATACCGGTGCGCTGCCGCTCGCGCGCTTCGATGGCGGCGATGATCTGCCGCGAGTGCGTTGCCAGGTGCCGCAGTTCGTCGAGCTCGGCGCTGTAGCCGCGGCGGATGACGCCGCCGTCGGCCGGGTTGGCCGGCGCATCTTCGGCGATGGCGGCCAGGATGTGATCGCGCAGCTCGGCCACTTCGTCCAGCGCCGCGCCGGCCTCGGCAAGTCTCCATGGCGCCCCGGCCAGGGCCGGCCTCAGCTCGGGCACGCAGGCCAGCGTACGGCCGAGTGCGAGCAGGTCGCGCGGACTGGCCGTGCCCACGCTGATGCGCGCCATCAGCCGCTCCAGGTCGAGCATTCGTCCGAGCGTCTCGCGCAGCTTCGCCCGCTGGATGGTCGAGCGCGCCAGCCACTCCACCGCATCGAGCCGCGCCTCGATCTCGGTCCGGTCGAGCGAAGGCCGTAGCAGCCGCTTGCGCAGCAGCCGCGCGCCCATCCCGGTCCGGGTCTGGTCGATGACGCCCAGCAGCGTGGCTTCGCGTCCGCCGCCCGCATCAGCGGTGAACAGCGGCTCGACGAGCTCCAGGTTGCGCACCGTCACCGCGTCCAGCATCATCGCCCCGCCGCGGTCAAAATACACGGGCCGTTCCAGGTGGTCGAGCGCCGATTTCTGCGTCTCCCGCAGATAGGCCAGCACCGCGCCCGCGGCGCCCGTGGCCAGGCGGCGCCCGGCCAGCCCGCAGCCGTCCAGCGCAAGCAGGCGGAAATGATCAAGCAGCAGCCGCTCGGCGTGCGCCGGGTCGAACGTCCACGCCTCCACGCCAGTCACCGCCCAGCGGCCGCGCGGCGCATGCTCCGGCTCCGCCGTGAGAAGCTCGCGCGCGTCCAGTTGCTCCAGAGCCGCGGCCGCTTCGGCGACAGGCAGCTCGGTGGCGCGGAACTCGCCGGTGGATACGTCCACCCAGGCCAGCCCCGCGTCCTCGCGCCGCCGCACCAGTGCCGCCAGGTAATTGTTCTGCGCCGCATCGAGCAGCGCCGCTTCGGTCACCGTGCCCGGGGTGACGATGCGCGTGATCTCGCGCCGGACGAGCTTTTTCGCCAGCCGCGGGTCCTCCATCTGCTCGCAGATGGCCACGCGGTAACCCTTCTGGATGAGCCGCGCGATGTAGTTCTCGGCGGCGTGCGCTGGCACCCCGCACATCGGCACCGGCTCGCCGCGCTCCTTGTTGCGCGACGTGAGCGTGATCTCCAGCTCGCGCGCGGCGACAATGGCGTCTTCGTAGAAGAGCTCGTAGAAGTCCCCCAGGCGGAAGAACAGCAGCGCCCCTGGCGCCTGCTGTTTCGCCGCGTGGTACTGCCGCATCAGCGGCGTCGCCGGTTCCTGGGCCACACTATCAAGCGTAAATGCCGCGCAGTTTGATCGCAAAAGCCACGCGATCCAGCGCCAGCATGTACGCCGCGCAACGGTTGTGCACCTTGTGCCGTTCGGCGTAGGAGACCACGTCCCGGAACGCGTTCACCATGATCTCCTCGAGCCGCCCGTTCACCAGTTGCTCGTTCCAGAAAAAGCCCTGGCGGTCCTGAACCCACTCGAAGTAGCTCACCGTCACCCCGCCCGCGTTGGCCAGGATGTCGGGAATCACAAAGACGCCCTTGTCCTGAAGAATTCTGTCGGCCTCGGCCGTGGTGGGCCCGTTGGCACCTTCGCAGATGATGCGCGCGTTGATCTTGTGCGCGTTGCGCGAATGGATCACGTTCTCCTTCGCCGCCGGCACCAGCACGTCGCAGGGCAAGAACATCGCCTCCTCGCGGTCCATGTCCTCGGCCCCCGGGAAATGCGTGATCGAGCCGGTGGCCTTGCGGTGTTCTTCCAGGGCGAAGGGATCAATGCCCTTCGGGTTGTAGACGGCCCCATCGTACTCGATCACCGAAATGATCTTCATGCCCGCCTTGTGCATCAGCTTGGCCGCGTGACCGCCCACGTTGCCAAAGCCCTGCACGACGACGGTGGTCTCCGAGGGCTCGATGTGGAACTTGCGCAGCGCCTGGAGCGTGACGAACAGACAGCCGCGGCCGGTGGCGGCGGTGCGCCCGCGCGAGCCGCCCAGATCAAGCGGCTTGCCGGTGACCACGGCGGTCACCGTGGTCCGCTTGTGCATGGAGTAGGTGTCCATGATCCATGCCATCGTCTGTTCGTTCGTGTTCATGTCCGGCGCCGGAACGTCGCGCTCCGGACCGAGAATCTCGATGATGTCGGCCGTATAGCGGCGCGTGATCCGCTCCAGTTCGCCCTGCGAAAGCACCGACGGGTCGCAGACCACGCCCCCTTTGCCGCCGCCAAATGGAATGTTGACAACGGCGCATTTCCAGGTCATCCATGCCGCCAGCGCGCGCACCTCGTCCAGCGTCACGTCCGGAGCAAAGCGGATGCCCCCCTTGGCCGGGCCCCGCGCCAGCGAGTGCTGCACCCGGTAGCCGGTGAATACCTCCAGCCGGCCGTCATCCATCTGCACGGGGATGTAAACGGTGACCTCCATCGTGGGAGTGCGAAGGATCTTCTGGAGTCCTTCGTCCAGGCCGAGCAACGCGGCGGCCTCGTTGAAGCGTGCCTCAGCGGCCAGCCATGGATTGAATTCCCGCTCCAGGGCCGGACCTTGGCCGGGCTTCGTGGCTTCGAGGATCATGCAATATCACCTCCGCCCTCAATTATCCTCGTAGGGAATGACCTCGGCAAGCCGGAAAAACCCCCTGCTTTCGCGGCGCGAGCTCGCGGCCCTGCTTCCCGCGGCCCATCTCCTGCCGGCCGTGCCCGAACGCCGCCGCGCCACGTTCTGCGGCATCCCCTTCATTCGAATCGTCCACGGGGATTCCCGCCTGCGCCTGCTGCGCATTCACGGCGATGAGGAAACGGCGCGGCAGGCCGTCGAGCTGCTCGTGGAAACGCTCGAGGCCGAGGCCTGGATCGTCGACTCCAACACAAGGACGGTGGAATTCTCCGGCCTCCGGCTGGACCCCAACCGCATGTTTTCGCGCGAAGGGGCCGCGCGGAACCTGCGACGCCTGAACCCGTCCGCCTCCCCGGACGCGATTGACGCCGCGCTTGACCGGCTCGACTCCTGCCGCCCGGCGCTGCTCGCGGCCGCATCCCCTCCATCGGGCGGGCTCTGGATTGCCGCCCACAACAACGGCCCGGGATACTCCATGGAAACCGAGGTCCCCATTTCCCGCATGATCCACCGTCCGCAGCCGGAAATGCCTCGGGATTTTTTCCTGTTTACGGACGAAAAAGATTACCTCATTGCCGCCCGCGGGCCCTACAACGCCCTCTTGCAGGACCGGCCCGGCGGCGAAGACGACGGCTCGCTCTCCCGATGGTGCGCCGCTCGCGCCGTGCGCTATGTGAACGTGGAAACGGCCCACGGCCGGCTCGACAAACAGCTCGAGATGCTCCGCTGGCTTGTACGGTCGCTTCCGTTGTAGGCTTTCACTGATGCGTTCTTCTATTGCTGCGGAAATGTTGGCCGAGTTCGTCGGCACGATGATGATCCTCCTGTTCGGCGCGGGCGTCTGCGCCATGGTCGCGCTGTTCGGTACGGGCGTCCCCGGAGAGGTCGTGCTCGGCGGCTATACCAACATCACGATCGGTTGGGCTCTGGGCGTGATGTTCGGCGTAACGGTTTCCATGCGCACCAGCGGCGCGCACCTGAACCCGGCGGTGACGCTCGCCCTGGCGGTTTTCCGCAGCTTCCCCTGGCGCAAGGTGGCGCCTTACACGCTCAGCCAGACGCTCGGCGCGATGGCCGGAGCGGCGCTGGTGTGGTTCAATTACCGGGAAGCGATCGCCCGCTTCGATCCGTTGCTCGAAAAGACCGCATCCATTTTCACGACGTTCCCCGCCTTCCCGGACGTGCCCGCCGCCGGCTTCTTCGACCAGGTGCTCGGCACGGCGCTGCTGCTGTTCCTTGTCTTTGCCATCACGGACGAACGGAACCTGCCCGCTCCGCCGCATCTGGTGCCCGCCCTGGTCGGCCTCATCGTGCTTGCCATCGGCGTCAGCTTCGGCAGGCTGCACGGCTACGCCATCAACCCTGCGCGCGACTTCGGCCCGCGCCTCTGGACGGTGATCGCCGGCTACCGTGTCAACGGACTCACGGACGGCACCCATGTCTGGTGGGTTCCCGTTGCCGCGCCACTCGTCGGAGGACTGCTCGGCGCCGGACTCTACGACCTCACCATCCGCCGAATGATTCCACCGCGCTAGCCGGGCCGCTATGATGAAAGAAAAGGGAGGCGGCCCGTGTTCTTTTCCATCACTGAACTCGAACATCACCCCATCCTGTTCGACGTCTCCTACCAGCCCGGCGAGATCGCCTTCCCCGACGACCTTCATCAGATCGGCGCGCTCGCCGCGCAGGGACGCACCGAACTGCTGCGCAACACACTCGGCGAGATCCGCATCCGCGGCCACGTGAAGGCGCTGATGGAAGGCGTCTGCGACCGCTGCCTCGAACCCGCCCGGCTGGAGATCGACACCGATTTCGACCTCTTCTACCGGCCCGTCGTGCGGACCGTCAACCACGCCGAGATCCAGCTCGAGGACGGAGAGATCGACCTCGCCTTCTACGAAGGCGAGGGCGTGGAACTCGCCGAGGCCCTCCGCGAGCAGGTCCTGCTCAGCATGCCGATGCAACTGTTCTGCCGTCCCGACTGCAAGGGCCTGTGCCCGTACTGCGGCGCCAACCGCAACACGGCCGACTGCGGATGCCGCAATCCCTTCATCGATCCGCGCTGGGCTTCGCTCAAAGACCTGGGATGATCTTCTTGCGCACCGCGTAGAGCACCAGCTCGGCCGTGTTGTGCAGGTTCAGCTTCTGCATGATGCGCGTGCGGTGCGTCTCCACCGTGTACACGCTCAGGTTCAGCAGTTGCGCCACTTCCTTGTTGGAGCGGCCTTCGGCCAGCAGTTGCAGCACTTCCTTCTCGCGGTCGGTGAGCAGGCTGTAGCTGTCCTGCTGGTTGCGCTGCTGAAGATTCCGCATGTAGTCTTCCAGCAGCGCCTGGGCGATGGCCGGGCTGAAGAAGGGCTTGCCCTGCGCTGCCACGCGCACCGCGCGCACCAGGTCTTCTTCGGCGGTGTCCTTCAGCAGAAACCCGCGCGCCCCGGCCTCCAGCGCCCGCAGCAGGTAGGTCTCGTCGTTGTGCATGGAAAGGATCAGCACGCTCGTGCGCGGGTTCTGCTTCACGATCTGACTGGTGGCGTCGATGCCGTTGAGCTGCGGCATGGCAATGTCCATCACGACGACGTCCGGCGAGAGTTCACGCGCCAGCCGCACTGCTTCCCGGCCGTCGGCCGCCTCGCCTGCCACCTGTAGGTCGGGCTCCTGCTCCAGGATGAAGCGCAGCCCCTTGCGCACCACCGCATGATCGTCGGCCAGCAGCACCTTCGTCATACTTCCACCCTTGTCTTCGGGATCTCCGCCCGCACCGTCGTTCCCGCGCCGGGCGCCGAGACGACCGTGAACACGCCGCCCAGCTCGCGGATCCGTTCCTCCATGCCCAGCATGCCCAGGCCGCGGCGGCTCCTGCCGTTCTGCATGCCGCGGCCATCGTCGCGGACGGCAAGCTCCACGCGGTCTTCCTGGCCGTGCAGCTCAATCTCGACGCGCCGCGCCTTTGCGTGCCGCAGCACGTTGGTCAGCGATTCCTGCACCACGCGGAACAGTCCGGTCTTCTGAGCATCGGTGAGCGGCTCGAGCGGGCCCTCGACGCGCACGTCCACGGGAATGCTGCTCAGGCGGGAAAACTCCCGCGCCTGCCACTCGACCGCCGCCGCCAGCCCCAGATCGTCCAGCATCGACGGCCGCAGACCCATTGCCAGATCCCGCACCGTCTTCATCGCGTCCTCGGCCACCTTCCTCGCCTGCCGCACATGTTCGCGAAAGCGCTCCGGATCGCCCGGCCCGATGCGGCCGAGGTTGGAAATTTCCATTCGCAGCGCCGTCAGCATCTGGCCCACCTGATCATGGAGCTCGAGCGACAGCCGCTTCCGCTCGGCCTCCTGTGCCTGCACGAGCTTCTGCGACAGCTCGCGCATTTCGCGCTCGGCCGCCCGCGCCCGCTCCTCGAGGCGCCAGATCCACCAGATGCTGGCCGCAGCCACGATGGCGCTCAGCAGCAGAATGCCGTAGGTGAGCCGGTTCAGCCGCTGGCGGAAATCCTGCTGCGCCGCCAGCAGACGCTCCTGCGCCCGCTTCAGGTTCGCGTAGTTGATGGCCTGAAGCTGCTCGGCGATCAAGCTGATCTCGGCGCGCCGCCCCAGCAGAACCTTGCGCACATAGGTGCCGCCGAGCGCGAGTTTTACCTCCGGTTTCCATTCGAGCGGCGGGCCCAGCAGCGTGAAAAAGCTGTCGATCCGTTCCCGCAACTGCGCCATCGCCGCCCTGTCCACCGAATCGCCCAGCAGCTTTTCCAGCTCTTCCACCGAGTGCAGGATCCGCGCACGGGAGGCGAGAATCTCGCCGCGCACCTGCGCCGAATCTTCGGCGTCGCGGTCCAGCAGAAAATCACGCAGGTCCAGGCTGATCCGGTACAGGTCGGCGCGCAGGTCGCTCACCAGCTTTTCGGTGGCCGCATATTTTTCCTGCGCTTCAATCAGCTCGCGTTGCAGCGCCGCCGAGCGCCGGATCTGCGAAAAACCGAGCAGGCTGGCCAGCAGCATCATCGTGCCGAAACCCGCCAGCAGGACGAACTCAAGCCGCGGCTTCATCGCGCACCGCCTGTCACAATGGAGATGTGCTGGCCGTATTCACCGATCTCGACAACTGCCTGCTCGATCACGACACTTACGATTTCACGCCCGCGCTGCCGGCGCTCAACCGCCTTCGCGCGCTCGGCGCCGCGGTGGTCTGCACGACCAGCAAGACGCGGTCGGAGGTCGAGTTCTGGCTCGAACAGATCGGCCTCTCCCATCCCAGTATCGTGGAAAACGGCGGCGGCGTCGTGCTTGATCACGGCGAGGCGGTCGTGCTCGGCCGGCCGCGCGCCGAAATCACTCCGGCGCTGCGCGAGGCCGCCCGGAAGGCCGCCGCGCGTATCCGTTGCTTCGCCGACATGGAGGCCGAGGAGATCGCCGACCGCTGCAACATGCCGCTCGAGCGGGCGCGGCTGGCGGCGCAGCGCCAATACAGCGAGCCTTTTGTTCTGGAGACGCCTGAGCGCGAGGAGGCCCTCCGCCAGGCCCTCCAAGAGAGCGGCCTTCGGCTGACGCGCGGCGGCCGCTTCCACCACGCGCTCGCCCACGAAGGCAAGCATGCGGGAGTGGAATGGCTGTGCGGGCACTGGCGCGGGCGCGGCTGCGAGCTGATCACCATCGGTCTGGGAGACGCTCCCAACGACGAAAGCTTCCTGGCGCTCGTCGATCACCCCATCCGCCTCCGACCCCCGCAGACCGGCCCGCGCGCCTGGAATGCGCGCATGCAGGAGCTTCTCGACGCTCTTGGACTGTGAGCCGCGCCTCAGGCGGATGCCCGCTCTGCCCACGCGCCTTCTTCCACTGACCGCACCGTCCCGAAGCGGTCCAGAATGGCCGGCAGAGCCGCCTCCACGCGCTGCCAGGCGGGCAGAGGCGGCTGCCCGGCCGGGTCGGCCAGAAACTCGGTGGCCGCTTCTTCGAGGCCGCGCGCGAAGACTTCCACCGATTCCGTCTCGGCGTACAGGTCGGACTCCAGTCCGTTCCAGACGGCGTCCACATGGCACCGCCGCACCATTTCCAGCGCTTCGCTGCGGTAGACGAGCGGCAGCGTGCCGTTCAGCAGATCGGCCGTCAGCACCGCCCCATCGGCGACCGCGGCGCGGAAGATGGCGAGGGCCACCTCGCGCGCCATCCGGTGCAGACCCTTGCCGGGGTCCGTGGGCGAGACGGCCTGATGTTTGTGGTCGTAGCAGTCGGCGATGTCCACCTGGCAGATGCGCGAGGCCGGCACGCGCCGGTAGACCTCGGCCAGGGTGGAGACCTCGAGGCCCCAGTCCGGGCTCACTTCCATGGTCCGCGCCAGCCGCGCCTCCATGGCGATCTCGCCCGACAGCGGATAGCGGAACCAGCCGAGGAATTCCAGGAAACGGCAGTGAATGCCGCAGCGCCGCAGCGCCTCGAGCAGCGGCCCCACCATCAGCCGCGTGAGCCGTCCGTTCAGCTTGTGGCTGAAGCGGGCATAGTAGCCCTTGGCGAATTCGAAGCCGAAATCCGGGGCCATCAGCGGCCCGGCCAGCCGCGCGAGCATCCGGCGGTGGTAGGTCTTGATGTCGCAGTCCTGGAAGGCGATGACCTCGCAGTCGCCCTTGCCCAGCAGATAGCCCATGCCCAGCCAGCAGGCGCGCCCTTTTCCGGGCGTCGCGGCGGCAAAGCCCGCGTTGTTGATGTCGCCGAGCAGCTCCTGGATTTCCGGGCTCTCACGCCACAGCACCGTGGCACGGCCGCCAAAGCGGGCAAACAGACGGCAAACACTCTCATGCTGACGCCCGTCGGCCTGAGAGAGGACAAGCACGATGCGCTCGATCCAGTCGAGCTGCTCGAGTTCGGCCAGGATGTTGTGAACGGCCGGCTTTTCGAATTCGGAATAGAGTGCGGGAAGGACGACGCCCAGCGGTCTGCGCCGCGCCCAGCGCCGGAGTTCGGGTTCGACTGCACGCCAGGCCTCGGGCCGCAGGGCGTGCAGGGTGGTGATCGCGCCGGTCTGCTGGAAATCTGCCATGGTCTGCCTCCTTCCCTCTCTTCCAGTGTTCCGGGCGGACGCTTCAGGCGAAATCCTGAGAGGGCTGTATGCGGGTGCCGGAAACCCGGTAGCAGGGCGAAAAGATGACATTGCGCCCCGCTGTGTTTTACAATGAAAAAGTCTTACCTGTCATCCGCTTCTGGCTTCGGGCCGGAAGGACCATTTTTCCAGGAAGAGTTCCATGCCCAACCCGAAACGCCGTCACTCGAAGCGCCGCACGTCCACGCGCCGGGCGCATGATCACCTTCAGCGCGCGGGACTGAGCGAGTGCCCGAAGTGCCATGAAATGAAACTGCCTCACCGCGCCTGCCCGCACTGCGGCTGGTACAAGACGCGCGAGGTCATCGAAGTCGTACAGGAATAGACCGGCGCTCGCGCCGGGCAGGATCCAGCCCCGGACCGCATGCTGACCATTGCCGTGGACGCCATGGGGGGCGACCACGCCCCCATCCCCGAAGTCCAGGGTGCCGTCACCGCCGCCCGCACGCAGGACGTCAACATCGTTCTTGTCGGCAAGGAAGACGTGCTGCGCGCCGAGCTCGACCGCCACGATGGCTGGCGCAGGCTTCCCATCGAAATTGTCCACGCCAGCGAAGTGGTCACGATGGAGGATAACCCGGCCAAGGTGCTGCGCACCAAGCGGGACTCGAGCATCCGCGTGGCGGCGCGGCTGGTCCGCGACGGGCAGGCCGACGGGCTGGTCTCGGCCGGCAACACCGGCGCGGTGATGGCGATCGCCAAGACGGTGCTCGGCATGATTCCCGGCGTCGACCGTCCTGCGCTCGCCAACCCGTTTCCCACGGTGAAGGGCAAGCCGGCGGTGCTCATCGACGTTGGGGCCAACGTCGATTCCACGCCGAAGATGCTGTCGCAGTTTGCCGTCATGGGCGACGTTTATTCGCGGCTGGTTTTCCATACTGAATCTCCGCGCGTCGGCATTCTGTCCATCGGGGAAGAAGAGCACAAGGGCAATGAACTGACCCGAGCCGCGCACGCCCTGATCCGCACCCTGCCGCTCAATTTCATTGGCAACGTTGAGGGGCGCGACCTGTACACGGGCAACGCCGATGTCATTGTCTGCGACGGCTTTGTCGGCAACGTCGCGTTGAAGGTGAGCGAAGGGCTGGTTGAAATTGTCCGGCATATGCTGAAGGAGTCGTTTGAATCGACCGTCGCCAGCAAGATCGGTTACGTGCTCAGCCGGCAGGCGCTCAAGGACTTCCGCAAGCGGATGGACTATTCCGAATACGGCGGCGCCCCGCTGCTCGGCGTGAAGGGAGTCGTCATCATCTGTCATGGGAGGTCGAACGACAATGCCATCCGCAACGCCATCCGCGTGGCCACGGAAAGCGCCTCCGAACGGGTCAACGCGCGCATTGAGAGCGAAATCGCCCGCTGGCAGGCGGAAAATGGCCAGGCTCTGGCTGGCTAGCCTGCTGCTGGCGCTTGCGGGTGCGGCCGGGCTTGCGGGCCAGATTCCTCATCCGGCCCACTGGAGGCTGACTCCTTCGGCCGAACGCGTGCCCCCGGGCGCCGAATTCACCGCCGCACTGGAACTCCGGCTGGACGAGCCGTGGCACATGTACTCGATGACGACGCCGAAGGGCGGGCCGATCATCACCACGATCGTGCTGGAGGACAATCCGGCGGTGGCCTCCTGGCAGATCTGGTATCCGAAGCCGAAACGCCAGTTCGACCCCAACTTTCAGATCGAGGCGGAGACGTACGACGGGCGGGCCACGTTCCAGTTCGTGATCCGGCTCAAGCCGGACGCAGCCGCCGGGCCGCAGGAACTGACGGCGCGGATGCGCTACCAGCTCTGTTCGGACAAGGAGTGTCTGCCGCCGCGGCGGGTGACGGCTTCGGCGAGAATTCAGGTTGACCCTGCGGCGCCCCCGCCGCCGAAGGCCCCGCTGGACGGGCTGGCCCTGTTCACTCCGGCGACGGCGGCTTCGCCGGCCGCCTCCTCCGCGCCGGCTCCGGCGCCGGCCGCCACGCAGTCCCAGCCGCTCGGGCCGTTTCTGCTGCTGGCCTTCGGATTCGGACTGGCCGCGGTCTTCACGCCGTGCGTGTTCCCGATGATTCCGATCACGATGACGTTTTTCCTCACGCAGGCGGGCTCGTCGCGGCTGGGGGTGTTGAAGCAGGCGCTCGTCTTCTGTCTGGGCATAATCGTTCTGTTCACTGGGATCGGGCTGGGCCTGAGCGCGGCGCTGGGGCCGTTCGCGGTGGTGCAACTGGGGTCGAACCCGTGGGTGAACGGCTTCATCAGCCTGGTGTTTTTCGTCTTTGGGCTCAGCCTGCTGGGAGCGTTTGAGCTGGCGATTCCGGCCAGCGTGCTGACGAAGCTCAACATGGCGAGTTCCCGCGGCGGGCTGGTGGGCACGCTGCTGATGGGGCTGACGTTCACGCTGGCCGCCTTCGCCTGCGTCGGCCCGTTCATGGGCACGTTGCTGGCGGCCTCGGTCACTGGCGGCCGCTTGCAGCCCGCGCTGGGAATGCTCGCCTTCTCCGCCGCGCTTTCTTCGCCGTTTTTCCTGCTGGCGCTGTTTCCGTCCTACCTGAAGAAGCTGCCGAGGAGCGGCGGCTGGATGTCGCGGCTGAAGGTGGTGCTCGGATTCCTGATCCTGGCCGCGATGCTCAAATACCTGGCCACCGTGGACCAGGTGCTGGGGTGGAACCTGCTCACGCGGGAGCGGTTCCTGGCCCTGTGGGTGGTGCTGTTTGCGCTGCCGGGCCTGTACCTGCTCGGCTGGGTGCCGATGGAGGGCGTGCGGCGCGACGAGGAGATCCGTCCCGGCCGGCTTCTGGCGGCCACGGTTTTTCTGGGTTTCGCTCTGAGCCTGCTGCCGGGGATGTTCGGCGCGCGGCTCGGCGAACTGGAGGCTTACATCCCCTCCCCGGCGGAAGGCTTCGCCCAGATGGGAGCCTCGCGCGGGCCGGCGATCCAGTGGCTCAAGAACGACTGGGAGGCGGCCCTTGAGCGCGCGAAAGCGGAAAACCGTCCCGTCCTGGCGGCTTTCACCGGCTATGCCTGCACGAATTGCCACTGGATGAAAGCGAACATGTTCCCGCGGCCGGAAGTCGCCGCCGAGCTGGGGCGTTTTGTGCTGGTGGAGCTTTACACCGATGGAACCGATGCCGCCAGCGAGGCCAACCAGCGCCGCCAGCAGGAGCTGTTCCAGACGGTCGCCATTCCCTTCTATGCCATCTTCTCTGCCGACGGCCGCGTCATTGCCACCTTCCCTGGCCTGACGCGCGACCCGCAAGAGTTCGTCGCCTTCCTCCGGAAAGCGCCTGGCGGGGCAGCCTGACTGGACTGGATGGTGTGCGAGTCCGCCGCTCGCGCTTCTGAGCCGCGACTGGGGCGAACGCGCCCGGAGTGGCGGAAGGAGGGGGCGAGGCGGCCGTGGCGGGGGCACGCCGCGCCGACCGGGACCGATGGTTTTCGGGCGCGGGGCGGCGTTCACTCGCGGGCGATCCGCGCGAGAGGCGAGGCTGGGAGCGCTGGTTTTCGCGGCCTGTGGCGGCTTCGCTTGCGGCTGGGAAGGGTGGCCGTGTGCACCGTTGCTCCGTGGGTGGGAAGCGCGGTGAGAAGGGCGGCGTGAAGGGTGGCAGCGGGGGCGGCGGGTGGGTGGATGGGAGGGGTGAGAGGCCATGTGATTGCGAGGGGCGGCTGGAGCGGGGCGGCGGAGTGTTCGGGGCGGGTTCATGCGGCCTCCAGGAGCCAGGGGTCGAGCGAGTCGTCGAGGGCGGAGTGGAGCAACTCGGGGGAGAAGATGGGGAGGGCGTCGGGCGAGAATTCGCAGAAGTATTCGCGGCGGAAGCGGTGCTCGCCGAGGGCGAGGCGGGCCTCTTCGAGGTGTTCGGCGGAGATGCGCGGGCACTGGGCGGCGGTCGCCTGGAAGCGGGCGTAGCCGGTGGCGGGGCGGGACCAGATGTCGTAGAAGAAGCCGGCGGGCTGGCCGGCGCTGGAGACGAGCCAGAGGGCGCCGCCAGTGGCGGCGAGCGAGGGCAGGAGGGCGGTGAAGACGGGGTCCGGGATGAAGGCGGCCTCTTCGAAGAGGATGAGGTGGGCGGAGTAGCCGCGGTTGGTGTGAGCGGCGCCTGGAAGGGCAAGGATGCGGGCGTGGTTGGGGAGGGTGAGGGAGTGTGCGGTGAGGTGGAGTGGCGCGGGCGGCGATGCGGCCTGTGAAGGGTGGGGCGTGGCGAGAGTGGAGAGGAAATTTCTGACGATACGGAGCCATTCGGTGGAGCGGCGGAGGGTGGGCGAGACGCAGAGGACGGTGGAGTGGGGGCGGGAGAGGGCGAAGTGAAGGGCCTTGATGGCCGCGAGGGTGGACTTGCCGAACTGGCGGCAGCAGAGGAGGATGAGGCGCTGGGCGGGGGAGTCGAGGATCTGGGCCTGGAGGGGATCCGGGTGGAAGGCCAGGGCGGTGCGGGCCCACTGGGAGACGGGCCAGGCGGGCGGGGGCGCGAGGGCGGGGCGGCGCATTGCGGGCGTGTTGGGGAAGCGGCGGAGGGCGATGGAGATGGTGCGGCGGTTCATGGCCGGCGGGCGCGGAGCGCGAGTCGGCGGCAAGAAGAAGTTGCGAGGGGCGGGCGGGGGCGCGGGTTATGGGAGCGGGAGGTGGCGGGCGGCGGGCCAGGCGGCGAGGGCGAGCGCGAGGGCGAGGTCGTCGTGGTGCGGGGCGGGGTGATCTGAGAGGCGGGCGAGTTCTTCGAGGAGGCTGGCGCGTTCGGGCAGCGAGCGGGGGATGCGGAGGAGGCCGGACTCGAAGAGGATGCGGAGGCGGGAGAGGAGGTCGCGGCGGGGGACGAGGAAGCCGCCGTGCGGGTCCGGGGCGGGGTGGAGGCCGGCGGTGATGGTAATGGGGACGAGGGTGGCGCCGAGGGGGAGGCGGCGGAGGAGCTCGACGAAGGGGGCGCCGACGCCGGTGGCGTCGACGGCGAGAGTCTTGTTGGGGCAGGCGGAGTGAGGCGGCTGGAGGAGGCGCGGGAGGCGGCGGAGGAGTTCGAGATAGGGGAGGTTGAGAGGGAAGCGGCAGGCGAAGCGGAGACGGAAGGCGAGGCGGGCTTCGGGGAGGAAGGTGACGGGGTCGGTGCGGCCGGTGGGGAGGAGGAGGCGTTCGAGGAGGACGAGGGCGGAGGGGTCGTGGCGGCGGCCGAGATCGAGGCCGAAGAAGAGATGGGGCTCGCGGAAAGGGGACTCGGGTTGGTAGAGAAATGTGGGCATGGTTTTGAGTTCGTTTTGAGTTCGTTTTTCGTGGTTATTTTTTGGATATGTGACTGGATTTTGTTGGATTTATGCGGGATTTGGCGGGGGTTTTCCGATTTTTGGGCAAGGCGGACGGAGTCTGCGGGGCGAGGCGGGGGCGATTGCGGGGCGGAGGGGCGGGAGTCGGAAGGGGAGTCTGAGGGGTGGTTGTGGGCGGGCGGGGTGAAGGCGAGGGGGGCGTGGGCGGGATGGGGGTCGAGGAGGGGGTCGAGGAGGGGGTCGAGGGGCGGGTCCGGGGGCGTGGGGCGGGGGCCGGGGTCGATGGGTTGGGGGATGGGGGGCTGGGGGAGGATTTCGGGGCTGGGGAAGGCGCGGCGGCAGCGTTCGAGGGTGCGGAGGAGGGCGTCGCGTTCGTGGGTGAGGCGGGCGAGGCGGGTAGAGAGGAACTGGAGGACGCGGGAGTTGGCGAGGAGGTCGTCGAGGCCGCGCTGGAGGTCGAGGTCGGGGTCAGGGGGCAGGCCGTGGGCGCGGGTGAGGGCCTGCTGGGCGAGGAGCTGGCGGTCGAGGAGGCGGGTTTCGAGGGCGTCATAGCGCTGTTTGCGCCATTCGAGGCTGGCGAGCTGGCGGACGAGGAGGGCCTCGTGGGGGTGGCGGGGCTGGAAGCGGTCGAGGAGGGAGGCGTAGAGGGACTCTAACTCCTGGGTGGACTCGGAGGCGAGGAGGGTGTGGAGGCGGCAGTAGCGGCCGTGTTTGAGGGCGTTGAGGGCGGAGCGGGCCTTGCCCTCGGGGGTTTTGGGGCCGCCGGAGCGTTTGCGGGGCGTGGGGTTGGGGGTTGAGGTGTTGGAGTCTGGGTTCATGGGTGCGCGGTGTGCCTCCCGGGCGGCATTGTAGGGGAGGCGGGGAAGGCGCGCGGGGGCGGGTTGTGGGTGGGGGTGGAGGAAGTGATTTGGGATGAGGGGGATGGGGCGGGGTGAAAAAAGTGGGAAGTGGTGTGATGGGGGTGGGAGAGGGGCTGCGGGTTACGTCCGATCTGGACCAACGGGAGGTTGGTCTCATACCGCAACACAGCACGAAGCGGAAGTGGAATGATGAGTGGATTCTATTTCCGGGGAGCAGTCTTTGCTGTTGGGTTGATCGAAGATTCCGTTGCTCGGGACCATGGCCGGGGGCCGAGGGGCAGTGAAGCCGCTCAGGTGCGACACCCGACACCCAGAAGAGCTAGCGGCAGTTCGTGAAGATCTGGAAACCGATGCGTTGGGTGGTGCAGTTGGTACCGCGAGAATCGTTGTAGAAGGTGAAGCCGCCGATGGTTTGAGAGAAACCTGACGTGCCGTCGCTGAACTGGTAGTGGCGGAAGTTGCCGAGACGCTGTGAATTGACGGTGGTTCCGTCGCTCCAGTGGGTGAAGTCGAAGTTGCCGAGCCGCTGGGTCGTGCCGGTAAGTCCGTTGCTGAAGGTGTGGAACTCGAGACTGCCGAACCGCTGGGTCGTGCCGGTGACACCGTTTGAGAAATTGTGGAACTCGAGCGAGCCGATGCGGCGAGAGGATCCGGCGTGGCCGGTGTCGAAGTCATCTGTGGCGGAGCGGGTGTCGAAGTCTCTGAATGCCGACAGCGGAGGCCGTGCCGGTAGGGGCGTGGCGGAGCGGGCGGCGGTCTGCAATTCATGGAGGCCCTGAGGGCTGAGCGTGACGCCGAGGTTGCTGAGGTATTCGACTTTCTGGGAGATGGTTGCGCCGGGTGCGGTTTTCAGGCGTTGGAGGTACTGGCGAAGGTTGAGCTCCTGGGCGGTGGCGGAGACGAGCAGGAGAGGCACGACGAACAAAGAGGGGCCAAAACGCAAGTAAATATCCTCCCTTTCCCAGCAGAATAAGCCCGGGGCACCCTCCTGTCAAGGAGTTTGAGTAGCAGCCGAGCGAGGCAAAAGTGTATTACCGATGGAGAGCCAGTGTTGCGATTCGGGTGTCATTCCGGCGGTGCCAGGTTTTTCGCGCGGGCAGGCTACGGCGCCGTGAAGGCATCCAGCACTGAGCCCACGGAGTTGTGGGTTTGCGCGGTGGAATTCTGATTCTGGAGAGTCGCGGGAGCCGAACGCGTCGAGGATGGGCGGCCCCCGATGCGGCCACAGGCGGATGGTGCGACGGGCTGCGTGGCCGTGGAGAGAGACAGGGGGGCACCGAGGTTTAGATGGAAATTCCAGCCTGATTTTTCCAGTGGACGGGTTCCGCGGCTCCGCTATATTATGGCGGTGAACCTTTCGGTCGTCATCTGAAGTGAAATGGAAGCGCGATGAGTACGGAGCGGCTGGCGGCCAAAGTTGGACAGCGGATATACCTGCCAGGTCATTTTGACGTGCCGGTGGTACTGGAGGAGGCGCGGCCGTTGGGGACGGGGGGTGCGGCAGGCGGAGTAGGTGGCACGGGGGAGCGGCGCCGGAGGGAGCTGGAGCAGCAGAAGTCGCTGACGTTGCAGCGCGTGGAGCGGCTCACCAGCGTGCTGGTGCTGCCGCATCCGGAACGGGAGGCGCCGGATGTGCAGCGACTACGGGCGAATGCGGAGACGGAGGCGGTGGCGATGGAGTATGAGAGGGCGCAGGGGCGGCAGGTAGAAGACGTGCATGAGAGGAATCTCGGCTATGACCTGACGAGTATGGACCCGCGAAGAGGGGAACTGAAGCCGATCGAGGTGAAGGGGATCGGAGGTGCGGAAGACGCGGTGATCGTGACGCCGAACGAGCGGCGGGTGGCGGAGGACTGGCGGGACTGTTATTGGCAGTATGTGGTGACGGATTGCGACACGGATCCCAGGTTGCAGCCACCGATCAAGGACCCGGGGCGGTTCGGGTGGAATATGGTTAGTAAAGTGGCGCATTATTATCTGTCGGTAGCAGCGTTGACGGCTCAAGCGCCCCCGGAGGCGAATCCATGACTGCACTCAGTTCAAGACCGCGAGAATGGGTGCTGAAAGCTCAAAGTCCGATGTGGACAGGGGATGCAGAAAGAAACGGGGAACGCACAGTGACGACAGGTCTACTCGGCTCGCTCCGCTGGTGGTTTGAAGTCGTGGTACGCGGGCTGGGTGGCTGCGCATGCGATCCGACAAATCCCGACAACCGTTGTCCGGACCGAGAGGGGAAACGTTGTGTAGTCTGCGAGCTCTTTGGCTGCACGGGCTGGGCGCGAAAGTTCCGGTTCGACGTGCTGGATGAACACGGCAAGGTCAAACTAAATCAGATTCAGAAGGATGAGACCTTCCGATTTCGTTTCACCCCACTACGTCCGATGTGTGAGGAGGAGTGGGCATTGCTCGACCTCACACTGCGCCTGATTGCGGATTACGGTGCTATCGGAGGGAAGACGGTTCTGAAGCCGTCCAACGAGGAGAATCGGAGCGATCAACCACACCATCAGGATTACGGCCTGATCGCTGTTAAGCGGCGTCCTGATGCCCCGTCAATTAAGAAGGAGGCTCTCCAACGTTACGTGGCGTCGGGCTGGCGCTCACTCGACCACGGTGATTTTGGCTGGGCGTCGCTTAAAAGTTTCTGGTGCGTGACATATTGCTTGGCCCGTCAGCACAAAACGCAGAGTGCATTTAATCGACTTCTGGGGCGCAAAGAGGATAAGGCGATCAAAGAAAAGAACGGCAAACGTGTCATCCGATGGAGTGATTTCCTAGCGAATGGTGAGGACGACGTTTCCCGATGGCTCGCCGGGAGCAAGCGGGAGAGCAAAAAAATCTTCAGCTTCAAAGATCCGCCTCGTACGTTCGGCTTCGTGAAACCCGGCCTGCTGTCTCTGGATGAAATGCGCCAGCGGTTGAAGAGCGCATGGTCAGACCTAAAGGACGAAGAGTTTCTCACCGGTCCAACTATCGTCGACCGTTTACTAGCCGACGCTAAGGGGGGCGCTCGATGAGGTTCGATCTGTACGCTGAACTGGCCTCTCTCCAGGCATGCCCCACCACCTCGCCGTTGCCGAGCGGATTGGTGTCGGGGTTGGTTGACGGCTGCACGATGTGGTTCACCAGGGGTGAGTTGGATCCAGACTCCAGGACAGGGAACCAGAAGAAGAACAAAGCGCGGGAGTGCTATCGGAATCGTGCGGCCGCTGGTACGCTCCAACTTCCTTCCGAGCTCAATCTGGATTCGGACGTTGGAGCACCCCTCCTAAAGGCCTGGCTTGCGATCGAAATTAAGTTCAAGCTGCTTTCGCCCTGGTACTCCAAGGACGACCGCCCGTTTCATGTCCTTGATAACCCCGTGCGCAAGGACCGTGTCTTCGGCGTGCCCCATATGTCAGCGGCAAGCTGGAAGGGGCTTCTTCGCTGGGCCTGCCGGATGCAGGCTGGCTTGCAGGAGCACCTTCAGCGGCACGGCGGCAAGATGAACGACTGGTCTGATCCGGATTGGATCGTCCGCCTTTTCGGCAATGAAAGAGGTGAAGAAGAGGATTTCGAGCGCGGTGCTTTGGTCTTCTATCCGACCTGGTTTAACAAGATCGGTTTTGAGGTCATCAACCCGCACAGCCGCCAGACTCGGGCCGGAACACAGCCGATCCTGTACGAAGTAGTCCCGCCAGGCACTGAGGGTATGCTTCGCCTGCTGTATGCGCCTCTTCCCAGGAGCGCAGCCCGCGAGGTTATGAATTCGATCGAAGCACTGCGAGGTTTGCTCGATGCCATCGAGCAACTTCTCACGGTCTACGGTTTTTCGGCCAAACGCACGGCTGGGTGGGGCCTCGCGGAGGTTACGAAGGCTCGCACCAACGGGGGCGAGTGGAAGCAAGAGAAACCCATCGAGGCGTTGAAGGCGGAGCTCCCGCGGATTTTCTCGGCAAAGGTGGAGGAGACATGAGTGCGGCGGACGGAAAGGCATTGGTCGAAACACTCCGTGCGTGCCGGCCCGTCTTACTGGCCTGCGAAGCCATCGGCTGGCTTCACATGGCCGGGAAGGCGCATCCCGATTTCCTTCGGCATCACGGCGGCGCCGGCGTGAGCTACCAGCCTAAGGAATGGCACAGGACTCTCATGCCCGCTTGGAGCGACCGGCTCGCGTGGCTCAGGTTGCCCAACAGTAAGGTGTCTCTGCCTCGCCGCCTAGCCGAAGTTCTGGAGAAATTCGACGCGGGGCAATCAGAGAGTAATCTGGTCGGATTCCTCCAGGCTGCCCACGCGATGGCCTCGGGTATCGAAAAGAATCTGTCTGCCTCCACCTCGGCGTACCTCGGCCAGGACGTAACGCACACGTGGCTGACTTCGCCGTTCGGGCTTCCGGTGAGGAATCTCCTTGCCGATCCGCCGCCGATTCTCGAGCCGGGCGCCTTCGAAAGCCTGCTGGAGCGCATCGGAAAACTGCTTGACGATCTGCACAAGCTTGCTGAGACAGCGGCGAAAGACGTGCACCCGTGGTGGCAATGGCGCGAGGCGGCCATAGGTCGTGACGGCTGGCTTCGCGAGGCGTTCCTTTCTACACTCGCCGAAACTCGGCTGCCGAACAACGACGTCACGCTGTGGGATCAGTCCTATGTAGCGGCGGCGCTGTTCAAGTCAGCAGTTGCCGGCGCGCACCTGGCGGAGTGCAAGGAGTGGACGAATTTGAAGCAGCAGACGCGGTGGCGCGTGCTCACCATCGGTCTTGGCAGCCGCCACTACGAGGCGCGGTCGGTGAAGATTGGCGATTGGGCAGGCGCCCGGCGTGACATCGACGGCTTCTTTGACCAAGTCCGGCGCTTGATCGAAGTCGACCTCTCGGTGGGCTCGCTGATCTACCGGGATGACGAGGCGCTGGCCTTCACGTTCCCTGGCCTGCGCTTCGACGCGACCAGTACGGATCCCAAGGGCAGCCTAGATGACACGTCGGCAGAGGTCCTCCGAAAAGCGATTGGGACAGAAGTCGAGAAGCATGCCGAAGGATGCAAGTTTGAGACACCGCCACTCACGTTGCTGTCTGACTCCACACGATCGTTCATAGGCATGGTGGAGCAGCTCCGCAAGGCACGCGAGATTCTCGCCATTCCCCTGCACCGGACATGGGCGGTCCCGGCGCCCGGGCCGAGTGGAGGCCATGTCTGTCCGGTATGTCAGGTGCGCTTTAATCAAACGGACAAGAATGACCGAACCGAGAATGCCCGCAAGCAGCGAGTATGCTCCGTCTGCGCGGATCGGCGCAAAGGGCGGCTCGATGCCTGGCTCAATGGCGATGGGGACACGATCTGGATCTCCGAAGTCGCAGACGGCAATGACCGCGTCGCACTATTGAGCTTCAACCTCGACATCGAAGCCTGGATTGGCGGCGATCACGTTGATTCCCTCCGCGCGCAAAGCATCGGCGAGTGGCGGCGCTTCAATGCCGAACTGGAAGCTCATCAGAACCCAATCGATCCCACCGAACCGTTCGCGTCCTTGATCCAGCATGTTCGGGCGAAGCTCTCGAACTTCGACAAGAATGATCCGGTGCTCCGCAGCTTGCAAGAGGGCTACCGGTACGAATCCGACTGGTCCAGCTATTTCTCCAAGATTGTCGAAGACCGCGCTGAGGCTCCGGGGTGGGATGACCTCGACGACGATGCACGGGCGCGCTGGATCGTCCATCAGCTCTTCCGCAAGTTACCGTCGCCTGGCCGCATCTACCGCTTCTGGCGCAGCGCCGAAACGTTCTTCGATGAACTGCTCCTTCGCTTTCGCGAGATAGCAGCCGCTCATCCCAATCGGTGGAGGGTCCGGCGGTTGCTGCTCGAACCAGATGGGCAGGGCGGGGGCTGGGAGGACCGGGAAACCTACGCTGGCCGGCTGGGAGACGCTCCGTTTGAGGTGGTGTACCAAGGCGATTTAGGCCGCTTCGTGACCATCTGCAATCTGGCTCGTTGTCTCGACGCGGATGCGCCAGCGCGAAGCCTGCAAGGTCGATCCGTGGAAGTGAAAGGTGACGACGGCCAGACGCGCACTCTCACCATTAAACGTGTGCACGATTGCGACAAGATTGCGGCCTACGCGCCAGTGATTCCTCTCGAACGCAGTCCACAACGGTTCCGCGTGCTTGTTCCTCTCGAATGCGCCCCAGCGTGCATCGAAACTGCTTTGGGAAAGTGGCAGGAAGTATTTGGACGTGTCTGGGACCGGATGCCGCTCCGCGCGGGTATCGTTGCATTCCCCCGGATGACGCCATTTCAGGCGGTGATCGAGAGTGCTCGCAACCTGGAGGCGGATCTAGCGGAAACGGAACCCGAAGTCTGGCGCGTGCATGAGCGCCGCACAAAGGACGGATTGACGGCCTTGACGCTCGTTCGTTCCGATGGCGCGTATGAAACGACACTCGTGCCCACCGGATTGCCCGACGGCCGGGATGACGTTTTCTATCCGTATGTCCGTGTGGAGGATCGTGAGCTCCGGGATGCGCGCGACTTCCAGCACCCAAACGGGCCGGTGTACCGGCATGCCGCGGCTCTCCGTCGCGGAGATGGCGTCGTGGTCAACCCGAGCCGCGTGGCCGCGGTCTTCCTGGACGCGACCGCTCGCAGGTTTGAGAAGGCCAAGAGTTGGTACCTCTCCGACTTTGGCCGCATGCGGGACACGTGGGACTTGCTGGCGCAGATCGCGCCGAGCCCGACCGCCTTGCGCGGGGCATGGGCGGAACTCGAAGAACGGCAAGTCGCCTGGCGTGGGGCAGACAGGGGCTGGGTGGACGGCGCAGACAAGGAGTGGATTGAACTCGTGCGTGCCGTGCTGAGCACGCGGTTGGGCGTTTCGGGCGCAGCGCTGGCGCACCTGACGGAAGCCGCTCGCGATGGCATTCTGGAATGGGCCATCGAATGGCATCTGGGCTGGCTGAAGCAGAAAATGGAGGATTGAGCATGGGAGAAAGCTTCAAAACGCAGCGCATCACAGGGATGGCAGTCGATCCGATTCACGTCGGCGCCGGCGGCGGGCGGCTCGGCCGCGTGGATCAGTCGATCGTCCGGGATCCGGTGACGCACGTGCCAAAGATTCCCGGATCGAGCCTGGCGGGTGTTTATCGGGCCTATGCCGCCATGGCCAAAGATAAGTACCCCGACTGCGCAGGCCAGGGACAGCCGGACAAGCAAGGCAAGGGAGGCCATTGCGGCAAGCCCGAGTGCCCCATCTGTACCGTGTTCGGTTTCGCCCGGAGCGCGGGCGGCGGATTCGCCGGCCTTGCCGCTTTTAGCGACGCGCAGGTGCTGCTCTTTCCCGTAGCGACGCGCGAAGGGCCCGTGTGGATCACGTGTCCAGGAGCGATGCGGCTGGTTACTGGCGATTTCCCCGATCTGGAGGATCACGTCATTTTTCGGCCCCAAGCGGGATCTGCACTCAACCTTGGCTGGCTGTTGCTCCAGGTGAAGCAGTACGGCAATGGCCAAGATCCTGGTCCAGTCCTGAATGGGTTGGAGATTCCGGAGTATATCCGTCAACACCTGGCAGCCGTCTCCGACAAGATCTTTTCCCACGTGGTCAACAGCAATCTCGAAGTGCGGACTTCCGTGTCCATCAATCCGGAAACCGGAGCAGCCGAGGAAGGGGCGCTGTTTACCTACGAGGCGCTCCCGCGCTCCACGGTGCTCCTGTGGGAGGTGATCTCGAAGAACCCGGCACACTTCAAGGTGGGCAACGTCGCCGTTGCCGCAGTGAAGGACACGGATGAGGTTTTCAACGTGGTGGCCGCAGCACATCCATACATGGAATGCCTTGGGATCGGCGGGATGGGCACGCGCGGAATGGGACGTCTCCGCGTGTTGTCGCCCAGAGCGACTCCACAGCAGCCCGCTGCTCCCGAGCCGACAGGAGGCGCCTGATGCAGAACCTGGACGTCGAATGCGCGAAACTCGGACGGGCGCTGGCTCAACTCGATAAAGTCGATGACAAGACGCTGACCAGCGCGTTGAGCGTGCTCGAAGAACAAGGCGTCTACGCCTGTTTCCTCTTTCTTAACGCCCAAGGCGGGCCGGGTGGCCGGAAGGTCAGTGGTGAGCTTGCTAAGTTTCTTCAAAAGGTTCCCGAAGAGTCGCCCCTGCTCGGGAACCGCGACTTGTTCAACGCCCTTCAAGCGCTCGCCGGGGATCTCGACAAGTTGCTCTTCGCGCGGGACCTGCTCCGCCAGGCGCTCGTCTATGGCCGCTATCACGCCAAGGCCAGGGAGGCAAAAGCGCAGTGAGCTGGACGCTCTATCGCTGGACGTGGCGGCTGGAGTCTTCCCTGTTTGTGGGAGCGCTCCCCGCAGGGAGCCTGAATCGTTGCCGGCTCTACGTGCCCTCCCGTGCTCTGTGGGGCTCCCTCACGGCGGAACTGGCGCGACGCCGGAAGAATGGTTTCCCGAGTTACGAGACGGAGGGCACAACGCTCCACGAGAACGCTCGCTTCAGCTATCTGTTCCCTGCGGAATGCGACGGGAAGCATTGGCGGGCCTGGCTGCCGCGGTATGAGGAGCGCGATGGGTCGGTCTGGCGGCGCGAGGATCGGCCGGACGGCAAGCACGATCTCACCAACCGTCAGATGCGCCTGCGGCTCTTGGATGCCCGTCCGGGAACCGCAATTGATCCCGATTCCGATAGCGCCGAAGAAGGCAGTTTGCGCGAAACCGAGTGCGTGTTGCCCCACTGGCGAAGCAACGAATCTCCAGTCGCCTTTGTGGGCTACGTATTCCTTAAGCAGGATTTGCCGGAACTGCACGACCTCACTACTCTTTTTCTGGGTGGCGACACGCGCTACGGGCTCGGCCGGCTGCGTCGCCTTGACATGACCCCGGCGTCTGACGTTTTCGGCGCCGGAGTGTTGTTGAATCAGAACGCGCCGGTGGTTCAAAGCGGCCATCTGCTCGCACATGCCCGGCCCGCCGATCATGTTCCACAGATTGTCGGAAGCCAGGAACTGCTTGCAGGGTGGGACCGCACCAGAGACGATCCATTTCACCCGATCGATCCGATGCCATTTTGGACGCCGGGTTCGCGGGTCCGCGACGGGCACGTTGCCGATTGGGCGATCGAGAAAGACGGAATCTGGAAGCTCGCGGGAGGCGCACAATGATCCCCAAGGAGTGCAAGCGGCTCGCTGGAGTGGATTTCCCCATCTCCGAAGTGTCGCGGCATGCGGCGCGGGAGAAGTCGATCCGGAAGGGACGCATTTCGACGCTGCACCTGTGGTGGGCGCGGCGGGCGCCGACGGGTTGCTGCAAGGAGCTGGTATTTCCGATTGCGCCGGCGCCGTCAGGGCGAGGAGGCTGCCATGGATGGACACATGCGTAAGGTCCTGGACGAACTGAAGACAGGGCTGGCTGAGCTCTATGGAGACCGCCTCAAGGGGGTGTACCTGTTCGGGTCGTATGCCCGAGGTGAGGCCGGCGAGGAGTCGGACATCGACGTGCTCATCGTGCTGGACCAGGTGCAGAACTACTCCGCCGAGATCGCCCGCACCAGCGAACTGATAGCGCGTTTGTCGCTGGCCTGCGGGCGCAGCATCAGCCGGGTGTTTGTGGATGAGGAGCGCTGGCGCGGGGACCAGACCATGTTCTTCCTCAACGTTCGCGAGGAGGCGGTGCCCGCATGAAAGATGAGACTTGCAAGCTGCTGGAAAAGGCCCAGCGGGCGCTCGGCGCAGCCGAAGCCCTGTGTAGAGACGGTTACGAGGATTTCGCCGCCGGCCGTGCCTACTACGCCATGTTCCACACCGCCCAGGCGCTGCTCAGGGAAAAGGATCTCACCTAGCGCAAACACTCCAGCGTCCACACGGCTTACGGCGAGCATTTCGCCAGGACCGGCCTATTGGACCCGAAGTTCCACCGCTGGCTTCTCGACGCATTCGACGAAAGGCTCGTTGGGGACTTTGGCGTAGAAGTTGAGTTCCAGCCGCAGTCGGTTGCGCTCCGCATTGAACAGGCCCGCGAGTTCCTGGAGACCGCCCGCCGCTTTTTGGAGGAACCAAAGTGACCGACGACCGCCGCTTGATTGAGGACTTTTTGCCCATCGAGGCCATTGGAAAGGAGGCGTTGCGGGAGAAGTCCATCCGGAAGGGACACATTTCGAGGCTGCACTTGTGGTGGGCGCGGCGGCCGCGCCGGAGTGGATTTCCCCATCGCCGAAGTGTCGCGGCATGCGGCGCGGGAGAAGTCGATCCGGAAGGGACATATTTCGACGGTGCACGTGTGGTGGGCGCGGCGGGCGCCGACGGGTTGCTGCAAGGAGCGGGTATTTCCGATTGCGCCGGCGTCGTCAGGGCGAGGAGGCTGCCATGGATGAACACATGCGTAAGGTCCTGGACGAACTGAAGACAGGGCTGGCTGAGCTCTATGGAGACCGCCTCAAGGGAGTGTACCTGTTCGGGTCGTATGCCCGAGGTGAGGCCGGCGAGGAGTCGGACATTGACGTGCTCATCGTGCTGGACCAGGTGCAGAACTACTCCGCCGAGATCGCCCGCACCAGCGAACTGATAGCGCGTTTGTCGCTGGCCTGCGGGCGCAGCATCAGCCGGGTGTTTGTGGATGAGGAGCGCTGGCGCGGGGACCAGACCATGTTCTTCCTCAACGTTCGCGAGGAGGCGGTGCCCGCATGAAAGATGAGACTTGCAAGCTGCTGGAAAAGGCCCAGCGGGCGCTCGGCGCAGCCGAAGCCCTGTGTAGAGACGGTTACGAGGATTTCGCCGCCGGCCGTGCCTACTACGCCATGTTCCACACCGCCCAGGCGCTGCTCAGGGAAAAGGATCTCACCTAGCGCAAACACTCCAGCGTCCACACGGCTTACGGCGAGCATTTCGCCAGGACCGGCCTATTGGACCCGAAGTTCCACCGCTGGCTTCTCGACGCATTCGACGAAAGGCTCGTTGGGGACTTTGGCGTAGAAGTTGAGTTCCAGCCGCAGTCGGTTGCGCTCCGCATTGAACAGGCCCGCGAGTTCCTGGAGACCGCCCGCCGCTTTTTGGAGGAACCAAAGTGACCGACGACCGCAGGCTGATTGAGGACTTTTTGCCTATCGAGGCCATTGGAAAGGAGGCGTCGCGGGAGAAGTCCATCCGGAAGGGACACATTTCGACGCTGCACTTGTGGTGGGCGCGGCGGCCGCTGGTGGCTTGCCGG